>NZ_CP080999.1:2659929-3989894 GCF_019645855.1 Mycobacterium malmoense | reverse complement strand
GGTCAGCTTCACCGGCAGCTCGGCCGTCGGCTGCCAGGTCATGTCCGCCGCGGGCGCCACCATGAAGCGAATCCTGTTGGAGTGCGGCGGGAAGTCGGCAAGCATCGTCCTCGACGACGCGCAGGTGACCGACGAGATGCTGCGGCAGATGCTGTTCGATTGCTGTTCGCTGCACGCCGGTCAGGCCTGCATCCTGCACAGCCGGCTGCTGCTGCCCGATTCGTTGCACGACGACGTCGTCGACCGGCTCGTCGCGCTGGCCCGTGACGTGAAGGTCGGCGACCCCATCGATCCGGACGTGCAGATGGGGCCGCTGATCAGTTCGGACCAACGAGAGCGTGTAGAGGGCCACGTCTCTCGTGCCGTTAGTGACGGCGCGAAGCTGGCGACCGGCGGCGGTCGCCCGGCCGGCCTGGATGTCGGCTTCTACTTCGAACCGACGATTCTCACTGGGGTGCAACCGGATTCGGCTATCGCGCAGGAGGAAGTGTTCGGGCCGGTGCTGACGGTGCTGCGCTACCGTGACGACGACGACGCGGTGGCGATCGCGAACAACTCTTGCTATGGGCTCTCCGGCGCGGTGTGGGGTGGCGACGTGGACCGGGCCGTCGGTGTGGCCCGCCGCATCCGCACCGGCCAGATCGCGGTCAACGGCATCGGTCCCGGTGACGCCCCGTTCGGCGGCTTCAAGTTGAGCGGGTTCGGTCGCGAGGGCGGTGGAATAGCCGGCCTGCATCAGTACATGGAGCCCAAGGCCATCGGGACGCCCGCCTGACGGAAGCTTTCGGGGCGGGTGGGGCACCGCGACCGAGGGCCTGTGGTAGCGCCGCGTTGCTCGATCCCCACGACGCCCGCGCGGCGTGTCGCGTCGTGAAATTCACACTCGGGCAACTGCTTTCCGCGCTGCCAGCACCAGCCCGATGCCGCGACTCCGTGGCCGCCAACTCGTGAAGCTGGCGACAAGCCGGTGACCACCAACGCGATCGGCCCCCTTTGCGAGCAAGAAGGGGGCCGATCCGTCTATGGTGTGCTTCTCGGCCGGGCGTGAGCGATCCATGACAACACGACCCATGTCAGCCGAATGACACTCGACCAGGATTTCATCCATGACGTCGTGTTGATGTGGAATCGGCTTTTCCCGCGGATTTTGGGCGGTCCAGTCGCGGATTCCCGTTTTGTTATGGGGTGTGGAGTTCGCCTAGCCGTTCCGCATGTCGTCATGGCCTCTTGTCGTCTGGGAATACCGAACCGCGATCGGCAACCGTCGGCGCGATGGGATGACTAAGCACTAGCCTGGCGTTGCATAAAAGTTGAATATCTTTAAGCGTGACAATAATCCGATTTCGAAAAGTGATTGCACATGCGATAGCGGTTTAGCCGCAAACGTCGACAGCCTGCGGCGCCAAGCTCCGTGAGCCTTTCGTAAACCGCTTGTCACATGCAAAACTGCTGGACATGGTCGTCGCGATCGCTCGCCCCAAGCTCGAAGGAAACGTGGCGGTCGACGAGGACCGCCAAATCGGCTTTGCGGAGTTCGGTGCGCCGCAGGGGCGAGCCGTCTTCTGGTTGCACGGCACTCCCGGCGCCCGCCGGCAGATCCCGACGGAGGCCCGCGTCTACGCCGAACACCACAACATCCGCCTGATCGGCATCGACCGGCCCGGCATCGGCGCGTCAACACCCCATCAATACGAAAACATCGCCGCGTTCGCCGACGACCTGCGCGCCATCGCGGACACGCTCGGAATCGACAAGATGGCCGTGATCGGCCTGTCCGGCGGCGGTCCATACACCCTTGCGTGTGCAGCGGCGCTGCCCGACCGGGTGGTGGCCGTCGGGGTGCTCGGTGGCGTGGCCCCGACGCGCGGCCCCGACGCGATCAGTGGTGGCGCGATGAACTTCGGTTTGCTGGTTGCGCCGCTGCTGAAATTCGGAGGTAGCCCGCTGCGGGTGGGTGCGAGCTTGCTGATCCGTGCGGCGCGGCCGGTCGCGTCCCCAGGGCTGGATCTGTATGGCCTGCTCTCACCGCGGGCCGACCGGCACCTGCTGGCCCGCCCCGAGTTCAAGGCCATGTTCCTCGACGACCTGCTCAACGGCAGCCGCAAGCAGCTGGCCGCGCCGTTCAACGACATCATGCTGTTCGCCCGCGACTGGGGTTTCCGGCTCGACGAGGTGAAGGTTCCGGTCCGCTGGTGGCACGGCGACCACGACCACATCATCCCGTTCGCGCACGGCGAGCACGTCGTCTCCCGGCTGCCCGACGCGGAGCTCTTCCATTTGCCAGAGGAAAGTCACCTGGCCGGGCTGGGCCGCGGCGAGGAGATTCTGTCCACCCTGATGAAGGTCTGGGACGAGCGGGCCTGACCCGCGTGCCAGCTACATCAAGGTCGCAATGCGTCGACGAAGCATGCCGGATAACAATTCGGTTTGGCGCTCGTCGAACCCGATCTGGCCGCAGCGGTCCGGCCACCGCGCTGCCGCATCGACGATGCCGTCGATCATGGTGGCCAGCGCCCGGCCGCGTAGACCGAGTCGGGCCGCCGCTTCCCGGAAGTGGTTGCGGTTCAAGCGATTCGCGCGGCCGAAGAGCGGCAACGCCATGGGGTCGCGCCATCCGGTGTAGGGCTGAGTCGTGAGCAAGTCGTATGCGGGCGTTGGCCGCCAGAAGCCGTCCGGGCAATAGATCGACAGATTCTTGCCATGCAAGTCGCCATTGCCGATGAGCCAGGAGAACACCACGACCCGCAGCAGCTCCAGAGCAGCAGCAGCCCGCGAACCCCCGCCGCGCGCGCAGGCGTCGGCCAAAGAGGTGATCGCCGCTTGGGCGTGGATGCGATACTTCGCGGCCGGGTAGACGGCTGCGACCTGGCATGCATCCTCCTGAGCGATTCGGACATCTCCTTGACGGTCAAACCGGTTGACCAACAACGCGCTTCGCCCGTGGGCGTCGTGGATTAGTCGCGTCCTGGCCGCGCGCAGTCCGCAATCGGCCGCCATTTGCATGAAGAAGTGTTCGTTCTCGACGAGTCGGGGAAATCCCGTCAGGGGATTAAGTTTGAGGATCGCGGGCCCCGTCGCGGTTCTCGCGTGTGCCGACCACATCGCGGCGCTGACTTTGGGTTGAACTCCGGAGAGTCCGACGGGGTCGGCTTCGACAGAACCGGTGAGTCGTTTGAAAACCTCCCGAAAGTCGGTATCGCGTGCAGGGTCGAACATGGGCTTGTGGTCTGGGGGGTTGGCTCCCGCGGGCAGAACCCGAACGTTCCCGATCGTGTCGGCGCCAATAGCAAGAAGAAGAGTGAAATGGTCATCCACCGACGTCTTCGTCGAGGACGTCACCACCCCCAGTCGGACGCCTTCGGGAAGCAGGCCCGCAAAGAATGGCGGAACCGCGCCGCCGGTCGTTACCAGGGGGTATTGCGCGTCAACAGGAAGAGACCACGACACCGAACGGGTGCGGATGGCCAGGCTGGTTGGCTCAGGCGGCGGCCCCAAGTCGTGGTAGTCGAACCGGATCTCGTCCCCGGGCAGACGGGTGAGGGTGGCGACGATTTTGTCGTCGAGATAGACGTCGGCGTCATCGACCTCCCGAAGGTCGAGCGGTCGGATCACGTCGGTGAGTGGGTGGCGTCGCCGAAGTTGTTGACCTCCAGCCGAAGTCCGAGCGTTTCGGCGATTTCGACGAGCGATGCGAGTTTCACCGATCCGGTGCCGTATTCGAGCGCTTGGACGCTGTATCTGGAGACGCCCGAAAGGTCGGCCAGCAGTTGCTGAGTAAGGCCCAGCTGAAGCCGCCTGCCCGCGAAGGCCTGGCCTATGCGCGCTATTTCAGGCAGAGAGGACCGAGGGGCGGGCTTCGTCTTGCGAGGGGCCTGCGCGTTGCTCCTTACGCGTGATTTTTCAGGCATAGATTTATACTGAGCCCTTATGGCCAGCTTTGTCAAGGTTAATGCCTGATTTTTCAGGCATTAACCGCCTCGGGTACCCTGCTGACGTGCTGCTGGCCTCGTTGAATCCGTCCGACGTCACCACCACCGACATCGCCGACGCGGTGCGCATCGACGGTGCGGTGCTGAGTCGCGGCGACTTGGTCGGCGCCGCAACGTCGGTGGCCGAGCGTGTCGCCGGCGCGGAGCGGGTCGCGATACTGGCGACGCCGACCGCGTCGACGGTGTTGGCGATCACCGGCTGCCTGATCGCCGGCGTGCCCTTCGTCCCGGTGCCCGCCGATGTCGGCGCGGCCGAGCGTCGGCACATGGTCACCGACTCCGGGGTGCGGGCCTGGCTGGGCCCGGAATCCGAAGACCCAGAAGGGCTGCCGCACATCCCGGTTCGCGTGCACGCCCGCTCCTGGCATCGCTATCCCGAGCCGTCACCCGATGCCACCGCCATGGTCATCTACACCTCGGGCACCACCGGGCTGCCGAAGGGCGTGGTGCTGAGCCGGCGGGCGATCGCCGCCGATCTGGACGCGCTAGCCCAGGCGTGGCAGTGGACGCCCGACGACGTTCTGGTGCATGGTCTGCCGCTGTTCCACGTGCACGGGCTGGTGCTGGGCTTGCTCGGTTCGTTGCGGATCGGAAACCGCTTCGTGCACACCGGAAAACCGACACCGGACGCCTACGCGGCGGCGAGGGGCACCCTGTACTTCGGGGTCCCCACGGTGTGGTCGCGGGTGGCAGCCGACGCGTCGGCGGCCGAGGCGTTAAGACCGGCGCGGCTGTTGGTGTCCGGGAGCGCGCCGCTGCCGGTGCCGGTGTTCGACCGGCTGGCCGAGCTCACCGGGCACCGGCCCGTCGAACGCTACGGCGCGTCGGAATCGCTGATCACCATTTCGACGCGGGTCGACGGCGAGCGTCGCGCGGGTTGGGTGGGCCTGCCGCTTGCCGGCGTGCAAACCAGGCTGCTCGACGACAACGGCGATCCGGTGCCGCACGACGGGGAAACCGTTGGGCGCCTTCAGGTTCGGGGCCCGATGATGTTCGACGGCTACCTGAACCGGCCGGAGGCCACCGCCGAGGCCTTCGACGCCGACGGCTGGTATCGCACCGGCGATGTCGCGGTCGTCGACAGTGAGGGCATGCACCGCATCGTCGGACGCGAGTCGGTCGACTTGATCAAGTCGGGTGGATACCGCATAGGCGCGGGCGAAATCGAAACGGCGCTGCTCGGTCATCCGGGCGTGCAGGAGGTCGCCGTCGTCGGGCTGCCCGACGAGGACCTGGGCCAGCGCATTGTCGCCTTCGTCGTCGGCTCATCTGAGCTGCGGGCGGGCGAGCTGATTGACTATGTGGCCCGCGAGCTTTCGGTGCACAAGCGTCCGCGTGAGGTGCGCATCGTGGACGCGCTGCCCCGCAACGCGATGGGCAAGGTCCTCAAGAAGCAGCTGCTATCTGAGGGCTGAACGCCGCCGGTTGCCTTTCGCGAGCGTGCGCAGTTGTACGCCTGATCCGGCGTGTCGCTGTACAGACACGCACGCTCGCGAGCCGACACGCAGGATGTTGCCAGCTTGTCTATCGAGCGAGACCGCGAACCTTGACCTACCGTCGTAAACGTGGATAGACGCGACCGATCGCTGGGCGGCCTTCATGGGTGAGTCCAATCGCACGGCCGGCGCCGCAGCGACGGTTGTGGCGGGTCCCCCGTCCACACCGATGAGGCGGGTGGCGGCCGCCTGTCTCGTCGGCTCGGCAATCGAGTTCTACGACTTCCTCATCTACGGCACCGCGGCGGCGCTGGTGTTTCCGACGGTGTTCTTCCCCCGCCTGAGCCCGACGGTCGCCACCATCGCCTCGATGGCAACCTTTGCGACGGCATTCTTGTCCCGGCCGCTGGGTGCCGCCGTGTTCGGCTACTTCGGCGACCGGTTGGGCCGCAAGAAAACGCTGATCGCCACGCTGCTGATCATGGCCGTGTCAACGGTAAGCGTCGGGCTGGTGCCCAGCACGGCAGCCATCGGCGCCGCGGCCCCGTTGATCCTGATCGCGCTGCGAATCCTGCAAGGGTTCGCCGTCGGCGGCGAGTGGGCGGGGTCGGCGCTGCTGAGCGCCGAATATGCACCGGCCGGCCAGCGGGGGCGGTACGGCAAGTACACCCTGCTCGGCGGCGGCACCGCGGCGGTAGTAGCCAGCCTGACGTTTCTGGGCGTCAACGTCAGCATCGGCGAGAATAGCCCCGCCTTCATGGCGTGGGGATGGCGCCTGCCGTTCCTGTTCAGTGCGGCATTGATTGGTATCGCCCTTTATGTGCGGCTCAACATCGATGAGACGCCGGTGTTCGCCGAGGAGAAGGCCCGCAACCTGGTCCCCAAGGCCCCACTCGCGGAGCTGCTGCGCCTGCAGCGCCGGGAGATCGTCCTGGCCGCCGGGAGCATCGTGGGCGGTTTTGGCTTCGTCTACATGGGCAACACGTACCTGACCATCTACGCCCACTCCCACCTGGGTTATTCGCGCAGCTTCATCTGGTCCGTCGGCGCGCTGGCCGGGCTGGTGAGCATCACGTTCGTCTCGCTCTCGGCCAGTCTGTGCGATCGGGTCGGGCGCCGTCGCATGATGCTGGTGGGCTGGTCATGCTGTCTGCCCTGGTCCTTCGTGGTGATCCCGTTGATGGACACCGGCAGGCCCGTTTTGTACGTGGTCGCGATCGTCGGCATGTTCGCCAGCGCCGCCATCGGTTCCGCACCCACGGGGGCCTTCATTCCCGAACTGTTCGCCACCCGCTACCGCTACAGCGGATCGGCGCTGGCGGTGAACCTTGCCGGCGTGGTTGCTGGCGCCGTGCCGCCGCTGATCGCCGGGACGCTGCTGGCCACCTATGGCAGCTGGGCGATCGGTCTCATGCTGGCCGCCCTGGTCTTGGCCAGCCTGGTGTGCACCTACCTACTGCCGGAAACCAACGGAACAGCGCTGCAATCCATTCGAGGTGCTGGTTTGGAGGAAGTGCCTTCCGGGTTGTAGCCGCAGCGCTCAGTTGGCGTGCAGGTCCTCGTTGAGCGCGATGCCCCGACCGTCGCGGGCCACCACCTCGACCGCCCCGGTGACCGAATTGCGGCGGAACAGCAGGTTATTGGCGCCCGAGAGCTCAGCGGCCTTGACCGTTTTGCCGTCGGGCGTGGTGACCTTGGTGCCCGCGGTGACGTACAGGCCGGCCTCGACGACACAGTCGTCGCCCAGTGAGATTCCCAGGCCCGCGTTGGCGCCGAGCAGACACCGCTTGCCTATCGAAATGACTTGGGTGCCACCGCCGGACAGCGTCCCCATGATCGAGGCTCCGCCGCCGATGTCCGATCCGTCGCCGACCACCACGCCGGCCGAGATGCGGCCCTCCACCATGGACGCGCCCAGTGTGCCGGCGTTGTAGTTGACGAAGCCCTCGTGCATCACCGTGGTGCCCGGCGCCAGGTGCGCGCCCAGCCGTACCCGGTCGGCGTCGGCGATGCGCACCCCGGTGGGCAGCACGTAGTCGACCATGCGGGGGAACTTGTCGACGCCGTAGACGGTCACGGGTCCCTTTCGGCGCAGCTTCGCCCGGACGGCCTCGAACCCGTCGACGGCGCACGGTCCGCGATTAGTCCACACCACATTGGTCAATACCCCGAACAAGCCGCCGGCGTTCAGCCCATGCGGTGCCACCAACCGGTGCGAGAGCAGGTGTAGTCGCAGGTAGGCGTCGTAAGCGTCGGCGGCGGCATCGTCGAGCGAGCCGATGACCGTGCGCACCGCGATGGTCTCGGTGCCGCGGTCGTCGTCGCGGCCTATCAGGGCGGCCAGCTCCGGGGGAACGTCAGAGACCGCCAGACGCGACGTGGCGCCGGCGCCCGACTCGGTCAGTTCCGGTGCGGGAAACCACGTGTCGAGGATCGATCCGTCGGAGGCCAGCGTCGCCAGCCCAATACCCACTGCGCCTGCAGCTCCAGTCACGGCGGCCAGGTTACTTGGCCCGCCGAGCAGACACAGAATCGCATGCCGAAGCCGCCGCGGGTGCGATTCTGTGACTGCTCGGCAGCAGATACCCTTGGGCCGTGCTGGACTTGCATGGGGACCCGGTCGCGTTGACCGCGGCGCTGGTCGACATCCCCAGCGAGTCGAGGGACGAGGCCCGTATCGCCGACGAGGTGGAGGCCGCGCTGCGCGCCCAGACATCCGGCTTCGAAATCATTCGCAACGGCAACGCCGTGCTGGCTCGCACTCGGTTCCGGCGGCCGTCACGGGTGCTGCTGGCCGGACACCTGGACACCGTGCCGGCGGCCGGAAACCTGCCCAGCCACCGCGAGAACGGCGATCTGTACGGTTGCGGCACCGCAGACATGAAATCCGGTGACGCGGTCTTTTTGTATCTGGCCGCCACCGTGGCCGAACCGATGCATGACCTGACGCTGGTGTTCTACGACTGCGAGGAAATCGATTCGGCGGCAAACGGTTTGGGCCGCATCGAGCGTGAGCTGCCGGGCTGGCTGGCCGCCGAC
The DNA here is from genome assembly GCF_019645855.1 of Mycobacterium malmoense. Classification (NCBI taxonomy): domain Bacteria; kingdom Bacillati; phylum Actinomycetota; class Actinomycetes; order Mycobacteriales; family Mycobacteriaceae; genus Mycobacterium; species Mycobacterium malmoense. The sequence continues at coordinate 3,981,430 of NZ_CP080999.1, read as the reverse complement.
GTGGCCATCCTGGGCGAGCCCACCGACGGGTACATCGAGGCCGGCTGCCAGGGCACGCTGCGCGTGGTGATCAGCGCGACCGGCACCCGTGCGCATTCGGCTCGTTCCTGGTTGGGCGACAACGCGATTCACAAACTGGGCGCCGTCCTGGACCGGCTGGCCGGATACACGGCGCGCACCGTCGACATCGACGGGTGCGCCTATCGCGAGGGGTTGTCGGCCGTGCGCATCGGCGGCGGTGTGGCCGGAAACGTGATTCCCGACGCGGCCTCGGTGACGGTGAACTACCGCTTTGCCCCCGACCGGTCGGTGGCCGACGCATTGCGACATGTGCATGAGGTGTTCGACGGGCTCGACGTGACGATCGAGCAGACCGATGCCGCGGCGGGTGCGCTGCCCGGCCTGTCACAGCCCGCCGCCAAGTCCCTAGTCGAGGCCGCCGGCGGGCAAGTCCGGGCGAAATACGGCTGGACCGACGTTTCGCGGTTCGCCGCGCTGGGCATACCTGCGGTCAATTTCGGCCCGGGCGATCCCAACCTGGCGCACCGGCGCGACGAGCGGGTCCCGGTCGCTGCTATCGCCGCCGCCGTGGAGATGCTGCGCCGCTACCTGGGCGGCTAGCCTTCGTTGCCGATTGCCCGGCAGTCGGGTCGGCACGATCTCTTCGGCGCCGGCAGCGGCGCTAGCGGTGCTTGGTGGCTGGCGTTCGGCGATCCATTCCAGCTAAAGACGTTGATCGGCAGAACAGCTCTTGTCCGCCAAGGCTTGCGCCTGGGAGAGGTCGGCGAAGTCGGCCACGAACTAGTTAAGGCGGCCTTGCTATCCGAATGTCCTTCCACCACAACCACATTGGTGCCGGTGCCGTGCTGGGGTGGCGGGTCGGCGGGCCCGGTATCGGGGGAGTTTGCTGGTCGTGCCGCATGGGTGTGGCGAACGTATGCCAAGTGTCGCGTTGGAGGGGTCATCGGCCCTGCAGCGATGGCGGTGGTGCTGGTTAACGCGGTGCTGGTGATGGTTTCGCTCGTTTGTTCGGTGGTGACGTGGGGGCGAGCTGGACATACCTGAGAATTACTTAGGTTCGCAGGCCTTTCGATCGGGCCTAGGCAGTCGCGTGCAGAACGTGCGGCTCCGCAATCCTCATGAACGTGACTAACTCCTGTTAGCCAGGCCATACACCCTTATCACAGCAAACCCTGTCCACCACTGTGGTAGTTCAATTTGAAAGTACCCGTCGGTAGCGGCAGACCCGCATCCACCCCCCTTACTCAACATAACTACCACCGCAACACAAAGATCGTCGACCATCGCATACAGGACGCCCTTTGTTTTTGCTGCAATATACCCTTATTTTTGCTGACATCACCCACGCCGAAAAATACCTCACCAACAAGTCACGGTAGTAATGGTCAGCTTCACCGAATTCCTCGGGTCGGGCGGGGTTGTTGCTCGGGTCATTCTGGCAGATGCGATCTGCAGCGCAGGGCCGCGGTGTCGTGGTGTGTATCGGTCGGGCGCTGCCACCACTCCACGGCTCAAAAATCAATCCCGCCGACTGATCATCAGCTTTAGCTCCTCGCCGAACCCCTTTCCCGCCGTTCCGATGCGAGCCGAACCGGCACGGCAACCACACCGACGTCCATCCGCGTTAACGGTGATGTCGTTTTACCAGTCCCCCAATCCTAAGTGCCGCACCCTATGCACGCGACGTGACTATTCGTGATGATTGAGGCCTATCCGGCCGGGATGTATAAGGTCGCCGTCACGTCATTAATTTCGCCCTTACTGTGGCCGGGTTTTGCTGCCAACACCTCTCGTGAGCGTTTATTTCCTGGTGTGTTGCCGTGATTTTGTCAACGTAATTCTCAGCTATGTTTTTGATCCATCGTCACCATTGTCGGTCCAGGGAAGGCTCGCAAATGAAACGCACACAACACCGCATGCGGCGAAACCACCGCACCGCCAAGGCACGCCGTCACGGTCGCGTGATCGGCATGAGCACCGCCGCCGGCGCATTCCTGAGCGCCGCAATAACCCCGATGGCCGCCGCGCCTGCTGCCCGTGCCGGGGTGCTCGACATGATCATCGACCCCCTCCTCCAGCCCGTGATCACCGCCGCCAGCACGGCCGCCCAACAAGGCATCAACGCCGGCACGCTTGCCCTCGACAGCGTGAGCACCGGTGCGAGTGCTGGTGCGGCGGCTTTCGACGGCATTCATACCGCCACTCTCGAGGGCATTACTAATAGCATTAATGCCAGTGTTGCCGCCTTTAATGCCGGCGCACTAAACAGTGCCTTCGAGGGTGTGCATGCCAGTGCTGCGGCCGTCGATCTTGGTGGTTTTAGTGCGGCGGTCTCTGCTGCGGAGTCTCCTCGAGCTGCGCTGAACCAGCTCGTGTACGGGGTGTTCGACGACTTCTATAACGGGATTCACGGGGCTGGTGAGGCATGGATTGCCAGCCCAACCGGCCAATCCGTGGACGGGGTAATCAACGCGCCGTTCGTCGCCCTGTTCGGACGCGACCTGATCGGCAACGGCGTCAACGGCTTCACCGGCCAAAACACCTCGCCGATCGGCCAGTTCGGGCTCAACGGCACCCTCCACGATGGCGGATTCTTATTCGGCAACGGCGGGGCCGGGTCGGCCGGTACTGCCTCTAGTCCCACCGGTGGTGTCGGCGGTTCGGCCGGGCTGATCGGCAATGGTGGCGTCGGTGGCGTCGGTTTTAGCTCTACTACCCGCGGTGGTAACGGTGGTGCGGGCGGTGCCGGTGGGTTGCTGATGGGTAATGGTGGTGCCGGTGGTGCTGGTGGCGCCGTCAGCGGCGGCGCCGGTTACACCTATGCCGGTGGCGGCGGTGCCGGCGGTGTCGGCGGCATCTTGTTCGGTAACGGCGGCAACGGCGGTGTCGGTGGCACGAACCTCAGCGCTGGTAACTCTTACGGCGGTAGGGCTGGTGCCGGCGGTAACGCCGGTTGGCTGGTCGGTAACGGGGGCAACGGTGGTGCCGGTGGCCCTGGCGGGTACTTCGCCTACAAGGGTGGTACTGGTGGTTTCGCCGGATCGCTTGCCGGCAACGGCGGTAATGGCGGCAACGGCGGTGTCATTGTTGGCGTCCGCGGTGTCCCCGGGGGCGCGGGCGGCTACGGCGGGATCCTCGGCCAGCACGGTGTGGCCGGCGCAATGGGGTCCATCGACTAATACCTCAGCGGATGTCGTGGCGCCACGCGTCATTCCAACTCCCGCACCACCAGACGTAAATGTGTTGACGGCACGCACAACTGATCTACGGAAAATCCAGACAACAGACAGCAAAGGACAAAGCGCATGAATCAGCTAGCGGCCCTCCGGCCTCTTGTCACTGCGGGTGCCGCGGCCGTCGGTGCCAGCATGATCGCTCTAACACCCACGGTCTCCAACGATGTTGCAGCTAGCACCGTCACTATTCAGCACCGCGCGGTAGAGCTGACCGATGACGTCGTTAACCCCATTCAAACCTGGCTTGAGTTCTTCCAGGACTCGGTCGCCAACCTGCAGACTATTTTTCAGACGGCGAGCGAGATTCCTTTCCCGGTCGCGCAACAGCTGGCCGCGAACTGGATCGACTACGCGAGCATCTACGTCGGTGCGTACCAAGGAACCGCGGGTGGTATTGCGAGCTACTTCACCCAGTTCCCCCGGTTTTGGTCCTTGCTATTGAACGGCATTTCTAATTTCCAGCAGGCTAACTTCGTCGAGGGGATCGCAGACCTCGTGTCCTTACTCTGGAGCAGTCCAATTGCCACTTTGCAGGACATGGAAAGCGCTCTAGAAATCCCTACAGATATTACGCAGAATCTCGCGAATTTCACCGCACTTATGGATGGTGCTAGCGGCGGCTCGGGTATAACGGCTATTGGGGCCCAGTTTATCTTCGAAGTGCCTAACCAGGTCGAGATTGTTGCTGGTCATGGTATTCAGAACATTTATGATTCATTTTCCTCCGGAAACGTATTGGGAGGGCTGACCAATCTGCTCAATTATCCGGGGTTTTTCACGCAGGGTGTCGTCAATGGCTTTGGTTCAGCTCATCCTTACGGCCTCCTCTGGTCTAACCCCACTAGTAATCCCCCCGGTTTCCTGCAACTTTTCACTGAGACTCTCCCCCAACAAATAGCGGCGAAAATTGTCGCCCCTGGTGCGGTCAATATCATGGACGGCGGCAGCCTGCTTACGGCATTCCAGAATCTCATGGTCCAGATAACCACTGGTTGGCCCGCTCCGCAGGTAACGATCGACAACTTGGTTAATGCCATACAGATGTTCTTCAGCCAGCTACCGGCCGCATTAAATTTGGGGGGTGCGACCGCCGCTGGGGCTTTACCAGTCGGGATCGCCGGCGCGGTTCCGTCGATTGCGGCCGATCTTTCGGGCATTGCCCCGTCGATTGCGACGAACATCGCCGGGACGCTGGCACCCGAGCTCGGGAGACTGGCGGTCAACGTGCTCACCTCGCTGTTCTGAGTCTCACTGCTCTGAGTCCGGCGGCGGTCGCCGATGCTGCGAGCCGGTGACCTGCTAACGGCGATCGGCCCCCTTTTCTCAAAGAAGGGGGCCGATCGTTTATTGGTTGGCGTGTTGACACGCCTTTACCCTTTGAGACAGCACAGTCCAGCCCGGTACACCCCGACCGAATCCGCTTCGATTATCGTTCCGTGATTATCGGGCCCTTTTGGGGCTGGGGTGTAATGGGGTCGGCGTCGGATCATTAATTTCGCTCTCACTGTGGCCGGGTTTTGCTGTCGATACCTCTCGTGAGGGCTTATTTCTTATCGTGTTGGCGCGATTTTGTCAACGTAATTCTCAGCTATGTTTTTGATCCATCGTCATTGTTGTCGGTCACGGAAGGCTCACCAAGTTGAAACGCGCACAGCACCGCATGCGGCGAAACCACCGCTCACACCACGCCCAGACCCGCTACCGCCGCCGCCGCGTCATCGGCGTAGGCACGGCTACCGGCGCATTTTTGACCGCCGCAATGACCCCCCTCACCCCCGCACCTGCGGCCCGTGCCGGCGTGCTCGACATGATCATCGACCCCCTGCTGCAACCCGTGATCACCGCCGCCAGCACGGCCGCCCAAGAAGGCATCAACGCCGGCACGGCCGCCCTCGACGGGATTAGCGTGGGTGCGAGTGCGGCGGCGTTCGGCGGCATTCATACGGCCGCGCTCGAGGGCATCACTAATAGCATTAATGCCAGCGTCGCCGCTTTTAATGCCGGCGCGCTAAACAGTGCCCTTGAGGGTGTGCATGCCAGTGCTGTAGCCGTCGATCTTGGTGGTTTTAGTGCTGCTGTCTCTGCTGCGGAGTCTCCTCGAGCTGCGCTGAACCAGCTCGTGTATGGAGCCTTCGACACGTTCTATAACACGATTCACACGGCCGGTGAGTCGTGGATTGCCAGTCCGACTGGTGAGCAGGTGGATGGGGCGCTCAATGCGCCGTTCGTGGATTTATTCGGGCGCGACCTGATCGGCAATGGCGTCAACGGTTTCACCGGTGCCAATACTTCACCGTTAGGCAGTACCGGGCTCTTCGGCAACCTCGGCTCCGGCGGGTTCTTGTTCGGGGATGGCGGGGCCGGGGCGGCCGGTACCGCCGCTCATCCCGCCGGTTATGCCGGCGGCGCTGCCGGGTTGATCGGCAACGGTGGCATCGGCGGTGCCGGTCTCAACGGCGTCACCTACCAGACGATTGGTGTAGGCGGTGCCGGTGGTGCCGGTGGCTTGCTGATGGGCAACGGCGGCGCTGGTGGTGTCGGTGGTGCTCTCACCGCGGGTAATTCGACCGCTGGCTTTGGTGGTGTTGGTGGTTCCGGCGGTTTGCTGTTCGGTAACGGGGGCGCCGGTGGTGCCGGTGGCGGTGTAGGTGCTGGAGCCGGATCCTATGCCAGCGCTGGCACCGGGGGCGCCGGCGGTAACAGTGCCTGGCTGGTCGGCAACGGCGGCGCCGGTGGTGCTGGTCCTGCCGGTCCATACGGGGGTTACGGCGGTGCTGGCGGTTTCGGCGGGATGCTGGCCGGCAACGGCGGTATCGGAGGCAACGGCGGCCTCGGCAATTACAGCGGCCACGGCGGTGTCGGGGGGCTCACGGGGATCCTCGGCGCGAAGGGTGCGGCCGGCATTACGCCCACCGGCTAATTCCGCAGATCTCGTTTACAGACATCCGGATCACAGACCAGTAAAGGAACTCCGAGCATGCAACAGCTAGCAGCCCTTCGGCCCCTAGTCACCGCAGGTGTTGCGGCGGTAGGTGCCAGCGTGATCGCCCTGACACCGGCGATCTCCAACGATCTCGCATCCGACCTGCAGCACAGCGCTGCCGCTCTCCAGCAGCGCGCGGTCGAGCTGACCGATTACGTCGCCAACCCCATCCAAACCTGGATCGACACGTTCGAGACGGCGGCGATCAACCTCCAGTCGCTTGCTGCGCAATATCAAAACCATCCGTTGATAGTGCCGCAACAGCTAGCCGCTAACTTTCTGCAGTATGCGTACGAATATGTGCAGCCATATACAAAAGCCGCGACCAATGCTGTCAATTTCTACCTCGGAACTAACCCTCACGATTTCGTAGGGTTTATGCAGCAAGCATTCGCTGCGGCATTGGCAGGAAATTTCTCGGGCTCCCAGGGCGCGGTTACCGATTTGTACGAAGCTTTGTGGATCAGTCCGCTCGTAGGCATTGGATATCCACTCGAAACGATTCCGCAAATCCTTAACCCCATCACGCAGAACCTCGCGAATACGAGTGATTATCTGACAACCACCGCTCTAACGAATGTCGGTGCGGCAGTTACCCTTGGCCTTCCCGGCGTGTTGGACGTAGCGCTGGGCACAAGTCTGCAAAATGTTTACGATTCATTCGCGGCCGGGGATGCGGTGGGGGGTGTGATCAATGCGGTTGATATCCCTGGCGAACTGACAAACGCGTTCCTCAACGGAAGTCTGGCAGCAAACGGCACCTATTCTGGCGGCCTGCTCAGCGACGGCGCAAGTGGTATTTTCAAGGCGATTGGAATAACGACCGCCCAGGGGCTTGCTGAAAAAATCGTCGCTCCCGGCGCCCAGAACATCATGACCGGCGGCAGTCTCTCGTATGCCTTGGGGTACCTCCTGAACCTGCTGACCACTGGCTTCCCGACACCGCAGACCGTCTTCGACAACCTGGTCAACTGGGTTCAAACCTATTTACTGGGCGGCTTTAGCGGCGCGGCCGCCGCCACGTCGCCGGCAGTTGGCAGTATCGTGGGTGCCTTCAATCCGGCCGACGTCTTCAATGGCGGCAGTGCTATGGCTAGTCTGGCGGCCGAGCTGCCCGGCCTGTCGGCTGATGTCGGCAATATTGCGGGTCGCCTGGGTGCTGATCTTGCGTCGGTGCTGCCGGGGATGATCTTGAGCGTTTTGCATTTCTGAGTCTCATTGCTCTAAGTCCGGCGGCGGTCACCGATGCTGCGAGCCGGTGACCTGCTAACGGCGATCGGCCCCCTTTTCACAAGAAGGGGGCCGATCGTTTAATTGATTGGGCTTGTCGACACGCCTCTACCCTGTAGACAGTGGGTTTGTTTCAATCGTGTCAGCACGCCGCGCGGCGGCAGATTGTCTGAAAAGTCGCTAAATGTGCTGCCGTGCAAGAGGTGTCATCTTACCGGCACCATGGACATGTATTCGCACGTCGGCCGGGCGCCCTCACTTTTGCGCCCAACGCTAAATGTGCGAAATCCTCTTTGTTCGGTGGCGAGTTCGTAAGGCGGTGTTTCCGACGGCCAAGATCACGTCGGGCGAGGGCCGTCGTCAGCCCATCCGGCACACCTTCGAACCCCCATCGTTACCCGGCGAGGATAGATTGCCCGCCTAGAATCCAGCCTGGCCCCACAGGAGGCGCAGATCGAGGATCATCGAGCCAGGGTGAACCCCGATGTGTCGGGCGCGAACGGCCGACCAGCTCACCGCCGGAAGAGCGCAAGGCCTGGGTCGGTGCCTAAGGAGTCGCCGGCGATGGTGAGTAACTTGCGTTTTCCACGAGCAAGCCGAACAGCTCGTAGCTGCCGAGCTTGGGTTGGATTGAATGCAGTAATACGATCCATTCGTTGTCCTCTTGGCGGACGAGATTCATCGCCTTCCGAACCGGAGCACGGTCAAAGCTACTGTTGGTGTGGTCAATGGGCCTGAGGCTGGTTGGCATCTTCGACTGCTTGCTCACCTCACTGCCGAAGCCCCGGACGATTCGAAGTATTTGATGGTCCCCGCTGGGAACCCCTCGGAAGCGATCCGGGCAACTGACAACCCATGGATTGGTGGGTGATCGGCGGCGAGATTGAAAGCGTCAGTTCCGGTTGGGCAACAACGCAATTCACCAACCGGTGGTCCCGGACCGGCCGGGCCGGCGTTCGACGATCCGTGCGCGTCCAAGACGTCGAGGCGCGGGTAGTCGGAACAGCTCTTGTCCCTAAGGCTTGCGCCTGAGAGAGGTCGGCGAAGTCGGCCACGAACTAGTTAAGGCGGCGTCCTTGCTATCCGAATATCGTGCCACCACAACCACATTGGTGCCGTGTAGGCGTGGGTCCACGGTGGCGCCGACGCCATCGCCGGTGCGGTGGTGAGGATCATTGTGTGAGTCATAGTGATGGTGCCCGTTGCGGGAGTGTGGTGGTCATGTCGATGGTTCGGCGGGTGAGGGGGCCTGGTGGGCCCTTGTGGTGGATGGGTTTGCTGGTTGGGCCGCATGAGTGTGGCAAATATATGTCACATGTCGCCGTCAGGTAGTTGCGCGTTGAACTAAAATTCGGGGGGGGGGGTAACTCCAGGCTCTTCAAAATATCGATGAACACCGAGTTCATTTTCTCACATAGTTTGCAGTGCTCGATGTTTGCGGAACGGATTTGACTAATCTCGCCCGAACCCACCCGAGACTAAGGTTGCTCTCAGCTATCTTCTGACCATCCGAATATCCGTTCAAAGGAGATGGTCGTGGATCTCGCAGCCCGCCCCCACATCACCGCTGGAGTGGCTTTGGCCGCCGCCAGCATCATCACCGTCGCTCCAGCGACCCAGCGCCTGCCCGACCTTCACCTGGCCCAGCACTTGCGCCAGGTGAGCGTGTCCGACATTCGCCTCACTGATGCGGCCGACACCATGATCGACCTGTTTGCCGGGGTAGAAAACGAACTTGGATCGCTGGCAGACGGTGGAAGCGCGGTGCCCGCGAGCCTCGTCAGCGACGTCATAAACCCGGCCCAAAACGTGATCGTCCAGACGTGGATTGACACGTTCGAGAACGCGGGCAGCAACCTGCAGAAAATTTTCAACGAGTGGAGCGCGATTCCGGCGGCGCTCGCGCAGCAGGTCGCCGCGAACTGGGTCCAGTACGCAACCGACTACGTCGGCTACTACCAAGAGGCCGCGACAGCGGCCGTTAATTACTACACGGGTTCTGCGAATACCGATTTTGTGCCGATGATGACCGCGGGATGGGCTGAACTCATGCAGGGCAAAGTCACGCAAGCGTTTGGATCCTATTTCAATTTCGCTTTGATCCAGTATCCGGAGGTCGAGGTATTAGCGCCCCTGGAAAAGATCCCAGCTCTCCTTGCGTCGATGACCAACAACCTCAATATAGCGACGACCCAGCTTACGGGAATCGACCTTGCCAAAATAGGTCTCGCCGCTACGGACGTACTGCTTAGAGGTTCGGACGGGTTTGCTTATAGTCTTCAAGAAGCGGTCAACGCGTGGGCCGCGGGGAATCCGCTGGCGGCGTTGACCTATCTCCTCAACGCCCCCGGCGCCGCAACGAACGGGTTCCTCAACAGCGTAGTCGGCACCCAAGAACCCATATCAGGCTTTCTCGATAGCCTCCTTCCCCAGACGCTAGTCACTATTCCCCACAGCCTCGCCGAGGACATCGTCGCTACCGACGCGCAAAACATCCTGAAGGGCGGCAGCCTCGCGACCGGAATCCAGAATTTCTTGAACCAACTGATGAATGGCTGGCCATCGCTGAGTGGTCTCGGCAGCTACGCTGGTGGTCAATTGACGTCACTATTGCAAAGCATCCCATCGGTTTTGTCGAATCTCCCATCGATGTTGGGCAACTTCGGCGGAGCGTTGGCTAGCAATATTGGATTGTTGATCTCCGACCTCCTCAAGCTGCTCTGAGTTCGGTGGAGGTTGCCGATGCGAGCCGGTGACCGCCAACGGCGATTGGCCCCCTTCGCAAAAAGGGGGCCGAATCGTTTGGGCTTTACAGCTGGGCATGGCGAAGTGATCAATGGCAGCGGAATGATACTCGACAGGTTTCATCGGTTGATGTCGGCGATGGAGTGAAAAGTGGTTCTCTGCTTGGGTTTTGGGCGGTTTGGGTCCTCATTTCATGTGGCGGAATTCATCGTTTTGGTGAGAGGAGAAAATGGCGGACACCCCATGTAGATGAGAAATTTCACGTCGCTGGCAAAATATTGCCGGGGGCGAAGATGGGAGCTAACAACCCGATTCGCCGACCTGCTGATCGCGGGCGACCGCACCACGCCAGCCGTCTCGATCTCTATACCCGAAACGGCGATGACTTCACCGGACTGGAAGGTCTTATCCGCGTCGTCGCCAGGAGCGGCCTACCGGACGCATCTCGCCTGCGCGGCGGCATCGGCCGCGGCCGCGCGCATCCCGAGGGCGGCCAGGTCGTCCGACACCACCTGTAGCGCCGCGGCGTCGCCGGCCGCCAACGCCCGCGCGTGGGCGAGGGAGATTTCTCCTGCGGCGCAGTGAATCTCGCCGCACAGCCGGGTCAGCGGGTCCACCGCCCGGGTGTCGCCGAGCCTAATGGCCTCGTGCCAGGCGCGAAGCGCCACCGCCGGCTGCCCGCCGCGTTCGGCCGTGCGAGCGGCCTCACGCGCGGCGGCCACCGCCCCGTGCGAGTCGCGCATCGAGGCCAGCCGCCAAGCCCGCGCCACACCGAGTTCCGGCGTGAATAGCCCGGACTTGGTTCCATGTCGAGATTCCGCCCTGCTCAACGCTTTTGCCGCCGCTGCGGTGTCGCCCCGCTGCGCCAGCGCTGTGGCCAGCAGCATCAGCGACAGCGGTCCCCACGAGTAGCCGGTGCGTTCCAGGGTGGCGGCGGCCGGGCCGAGCAGCGTTGCCGCTCGGGCGAATTCGCCGTCGGCGATCAGCACATGCGCCAGCAGTACCTCGCCGATCGCGCGTCCCGGCTGCTGCAGTTCGGCGAAATCGGTGAACTGCTGCGCCAATTCGCGCGCCGCGTCGAGCCGGCCCGCCATCAACAGCGCGGTGGTCTGGCCCAGCCCGATCGTGAAGCGCAGCAACCCTGGATGTTCGGCGGCCAAGGCGCGCTGCGCCAGCGGCTCGACGTCGTCGAAACGGCCCTGCCGCGCCGCGCACAGCGCGGCCGCGCTGGCCGCCCAGGCCACCGCCTGGTCATCGGCCGACGGCGATGCCAGCACCTCCCGGCCGATTTCGACGGCATGCCCAAGATTGCCGGCGTTCATCGCGAAGGTGGCGCTCAGCGCGTCCAGAGTGATACGTGGGCCCGCGTCCGAGACCCGATTGCGGATCGTGCGCAGGAACGCCGTGGCCCGCTCCGGCTCGCTGAGCATCCAGAACTGATTAGCCGCCCGCAGCAGCGTCCAGGCCATCAGGTCGGATTCGGGCAACGCGGCCGGGTCGACCGCGGCCAGCACCGCGTCGGCCGCGCGGCCGCGGCCCTGCCACGCCAGGGCATGCGCCAGCGCCAGCCGCGCCGCCAGGTCGCCGGAGCGCTCCAGCGCCGACCGGGCCAGTCGCTCGCCGAGGGAAAGGTCGCCCAGCCGCAGCGCTTGCTGCGCGGCGGCGGCGACCTCGGCGACCGGCTGGGGGGTGTCGCTCTCCAACGCCAGGGACGCCAACCGCAGCCGGTCACTGAGGTGGTCCGACGGATGCCGCGACAGCAGCCTGACCAAATCGGTGCGCAGTCGTCGCGCACCGTCGTCGCCAAGCGCGGCACGCGCCCGAAGCGCGAACAGCGGGTGCGCCGTGTACACCACCGGGTCGTCGCCGCGTCCACCGCGGACCCGGGTTTCCGCCGCGCCCCAGTCCACCGCCTCCGTCACCGCGCCGTCGCCGGCGAGGAGGGTCAGATCGGCGACCGACAGCGGCTCCTGTACGGCGAGATAGTCCAGCACCGACCGCGCCGCGGTGGGCAGCTCGGCGAGGAACGCGTCGACGTCCGCCGCGATCGTCGCGCCACCGGGCGGCTCGATGTCGATCCGGTCCAGCAGGCCGTCGGTCCACAGCGCCGCGATGGCCTCGGGCGCCGCGTCCGCGCGCGCCGTCACGATCATCCGGGCCGAGCCGACCAGCGCCAACTGATAGACCAGCGTGGCCGACAGGATGTCCAGGTCGTGGGCGTCGTCGACGATGAGCAGCAGATCACCGTCAAGAACCAGCGACGCCCGGGCCGCCCGCAACAGCGCGGCCGGCTTGCCGATGTCGGCCCCGAAACTAGCGAAGTCCACCAGATGGCTGAACGCCCCGAACGGGACGGCGCGTTCGGTCGGGGTGCCGGTGACCCAGCGGATGCGCGTGTTCGGGTGCCGGCGGCCGAAGTTCTCCGCGGCCAATCGGGCCAGCGTGGATTTGCCGACGCCGTCGGGTCCGAGTACGACGGCCCCCGGGCCGGCGCCCAGCGCAACGTCCAGCCGCTCCAGGGCCGCCGCGTGCTGGGGGACGTTCCATCGAATCGGCATCGCCGGATTTTATTGCGCGCGGTGCGCGCCGCGCCGTGTGCGCGCCGCACCGGGCTTGGTCTACCTTTGGCGGGTATGGCGCCGGAACGCGATGCACCACCCGAATGGGTGGTGTGTGTGTACTGCGCATCCGGCCCGGTGCATCCCGAATTGCTCGAGCTGGCTTCGGAACTCGGCGAGGCGATCGCCGAGCGCGGCTGGACCCTGGTGTGGGGCGGCGGCCGAGTTTCGGCGATGGGCGCGGTGGCGAGCGCGGCACGTGCCCGCGGCGGCCGGACCGTCGGCGTCATCCCCCAAAACTTGATGCGCCGCGAGATCGCCGACGCCGAAGCCGGCGAGCTGATCGTCAGCGACACCATGCGCGAGCGTAAGCAGATCATGGAAGACCGCGCCGACGCGTTCATCGTGCTGCCCGGCGGCGTCGGCACCCTGGACGAGTTGTTCGACGCGTGGACCACGGGTTATCTCGGTGTGCACAGCAAACCGATCGTGCTGCTGGACCCGTTTGGGCACTACGAAGGCCTGTGGCTTTGGCTGTGCGGATTGCTTGACAGCGGCTACGTCTCGCAAGTAGCGATGGACCGGCTCGTGCTGGTCGATAAGGTGGGTGCCGCAATAGAGGCGTGCGCCCCGGTCTGAGGTCGGCTGCGCCGAGGAATCGAGGGATCACGTGTCCGATCACGACGGGGGAACTCGCACGGCAGTCAGACTGACCGACATCGCGTCTCGGATACCGGGCGTCCTGGCCGACGTGCCGGTGATGGTGCGCGGCGCGCTCACCGGGCTGCTGGCCCGGCCGAGCTCCAACAAATCGATCGGCACGGTGTTCCAGGAACGGGCCGCTCGCTACGGTGACCGGGTCTTTTTGAGGTTCGGCGATCAGCAACTGACCTACCGCGACGCCAACGCCGCCGCCAACAGGTACGCCGCGGTGCTGTCCGCGCGCGGCGTCGGCGCCGGCGACGTCGTCGCGATCATGCTGCGCAACTCGCCCAACGCGGTGCTGGCGATGCTGGCCGCGGTCAAGTGCGGGGCCGTCGCCGGCATGCTCAACTACCATCAGCGCGGCGAGGTGCTGGCGCACAGCCTTGGCCTGCTCGACGCCAAGGTGTTGATCGCGGAGACCGACCTGGTCAGCGCCGTGGCCGAGTGCGGCGGCGCGGGCAGCACCGAGACGCTGACCGTCGAGGACCTGGAGCGGTTCGCCGTGAGCGCTCCGGCGATCAACCCGGCGACGGCGTCGGCGGTGCGGGCCAGGGACACCGCCTTCTACATCTTCACCTCGGGCACAACGGGATTCCCCAAGGCCAGCGTGATGACCCACCTGCGGTGGCTGAAGGCACTGGCGGCGTTCGGCGGCATAGGGTTGCGGCTCAAGAGCTCCGACACGCTGTACAGCTGCCTGCCGCTGTACCACAACAATGCGCTGACGGTGGCGTTGTCGTCGGTGATCAATTCCGGGGCGACGCTGGCGTTGGGCAAGGCGTTTTCGGCGTCGAAGTTCTGGGACGAGGTGATCGCCAGCGAGGCCACGGCGTTCATTTACATCGGTGAGATCTGCCGGTATCTGCTCAACCAGCCGCCGAAGCCGACCGACCGCGCGCACCGGGTGCGCGTGATCGCCGGCAACGGGCTGCGCCCGGAGATTTGGGACGAGTTCACGAGCCGATTCGGGATCGCGCGCGTCTGCGAGTTCTACGCCTCCAGCGAGGGCAACACCGCTTTCATCAACGTCTTCAACGTGCCCAGGAGCACCGGTGTTTTTCCGATGCCGTTGGCCTACGTGGAATACGACCCCGACACGGGCACCCCGCTGCGTGACGACAATGGACGGGTGCGACGGGTGCCTCCCGGAGAGCCCGGCTTGCTGCTCAGCCCGGTCAACCGGCTGCAGCCATTCGACGGCTACACCGACAAAGAGTCGACCGAAAAGAAGCTGGTGCGCAACGCTTTTCGTGAGGGCGACTGTTGGTTCAACTCGGGCGACGTGATGAGCCCACAGGGCCTGGGGCACGCCGCGTTCGTCGACCGGCTCGGCGACACCTTCCGGTGGAAGGGCGAGAACGTCGCCACTACACAGGTCGAAGCGGCGCTGGCGTCCGACGAGTCCGTCGAGGAATGCACGGTCTTCGGTGTCGAGATCCCCCGCACCGGCGGGCGCGCCGGGATGGCCGCGGTCAAGCTGCGCGAGGGCGCCGAGTTCGACGGCAAGTCCCTGGCCCGCGCGGTGTACGGCCAGCTGCCCGCCTATGCGCTGCCTTTGTTCGTTCGGGTGGTGGAGTCGCTGGAGCACACCACGACGTTCAAGAGCCGCAAGGTGGAGTTGCGCGCGCAGGCCTACGGCGCCGACGTGAGGGACCCGCTGTACGTGCTGGCCGGCCGCGACGAGGGCTACGTGCCGTATTACGACGAATACCCCGACGAGGTAGCCGAGGGTAAGCGACCGCAAGGCTGAAGGCCTTGGTCCGCGAACGTAACGCCACTGCGAATCCCGACGCGGGATTTCGCAGTGGCGTTACGCTCGCGAGCCACGCCGAAAGCGTCCCCACCCGGCGCCGCCCGTAGCGACCGGGCACCATGGATGGGTGCAGTCGACGCTGTGCGGCCGACCGGTCGCGGGGGATCGCCCGCTGATCATGGCGATCGTCAATCGCACCCCGGATTCGTTCTATGACCGGGGCGCGACCTTCAGCGACGGGGCTGCCCGGCGCGCGGCGCACCGGGCCATCGCCGACGGCGCCGACGTCATCGACGTCGGCGGGGTCAAGGCGGGCCCCGGCGAGAGCGTCGACGAGGACACCGAGATCGCCCGGCTGGTGCCGTTCATCGAGTGGCTGCGCGGCGCTTACCCCGAGCAGCTGATCAGCGTCGACACCTGGCGCTCGGGCGTGGCCAGGGTGGCCTGCGCCGCCGGCGCCGACCTGATCAACGACACCTGGGGCGGCATCGACCCCGCCCTGCCCGAGGTGGCCGCCGAGTTCGGCGCGGGCCTGGTGTGCTCGCACACCGGTGGCGCGCTGCCGCGCACGCGCCCGTTCCGGGTGAGCTATGGGACCACCACGCGCGGTGTGGTGGACGACGTGATCCGCCAGGTCACCGCCGCCGCCGAGCGGGCGGTCGCGTGCGGGGTGGCCCGCGACCGGGTGCTGATCGACCCGGCCCACGACTTCGGCAAGAACACCTTCCACGGGCTGGCGCTGTTGCGCCACATCGGCGATCTTGTTAAGACCGGATGGCCGCTGCTCCTGGCTTTGAGCAACAAGGACTTCGTCGGGGAGACTTTGGGTGTGGAATTGACCGAACGGCTCGAGGGAACGCTGGCGGCGACGGCGCTGGCGGCGGCCGCCGGCGCGCGGATGTTCCGGGTGCATGAGGTCGCGGCCACCCGGCGGGTGCTGGAGATGGTGGCCTCGATCCAGGGCATACGGCCGCCGGCGCGCACGGTGAGGGGACTCGCATGACAGCATCGGAGCTGGTCGCCGGCGCGCTGGCCGCCCGGCCCGGGGACGCGTGGCTCGTCGACCGCAGCTGGAACCGTCCCAGCTGGACCGTCACCGAACTGGAAGAGGCGAAGGCCGGGCGGACCATCTCGGTGGTGCTGCCGGCCCTCGACGAGGAAGAAACCATCGAATCGGTCGTCGAAAGCATCTCGCCGCTGGTTGATGGGCTGGTCGACGAGCTGATCGTGTTGGACTCGGGCTCGACCGACGACACCGAGATCCGCGCCATCGCCGCCGGCGCCCGCGTCGTCAGCCGTGAACAGGCACTGCCCGAGGTACCCATCCGGCCCGGCAAGGGCGAGGCGTTGTGGCGCTCGCTCGCTGCCACTAGCGGCGACATCGTGGTGTTCGTCGACTCCGACCTGATCAACCCACACCCGATGTTCGTGCCGTGGCTGGTCGGCCCGCTGCTCACCGGCCCGCTCTCCCGAGGCATTCACCTGGTCAAGAGCTTCTACCGGCGGCCTTTGAACGTCGGCGACGCGGGTGGCGGCGCGGGTGCCACCGGGGGCGGGCGGGTCACCGAGCTGGTGGCCCGGCCGTTGCTGGCGGCGCTGCGACCTGAGCTGGGCTGCGTGCTGCAGCCGCTTGGCGGTGAGTACGCCGCCAGCCGGGAACTGCTGACATCGCTGCCGTTCGCCCCGGGCTACGGCGTGGAGATCGGCCTGCTGGTGGACACCTTCGACCGGCTGGGCCTGGACGCGATCGCCCAGGTCAACCTCGGCGTGCGGGCGCACCGCAACCGGCCGCTGGCCGAGCTGGGCGCGATGAGCCGGCAGGTCATCGCGACCCTGCTCTCGCGCTGCGGGATCCCCGACTCCGGGGTGGGGTTGACCCAGTTCTTCGCCGACGGCCCCGACGGCTCCGAGGTGCAGGGCTACACCGCGCACACGTCGCCGGTGTCGCTGGTGGACCGGCCGCCGATGAAGGGTCTCAGGCCGCTTTAAGGCCACGCTGATCGCCGAGTTGTCGGCGGTATAGGGCACTATCGATCACGTGGCGTTGGTGTTGCTGTACCTGGTGGTGCTGGTGCTGGTGGCGGTCGTGCTGTTCGGCGCGGCCAGCCTGCTGTTCGGTCGGGGTGAGCAGCTGCCGCCCCTGCCGCGGGGGACGACGGCAACCGTGCTGCCCGCCTACGGCGTCACCGGCGCCGACGTCGACGCCGTCAAGTTCACCCAGGTGCTGCGCGGATATAAGGCCACCGAGGTGGACTGGGTGCTGGACCGGCTGGCCCGTGAGCTCGAGGCGTTGCGGGGCGAGCTGGCCGCGGTGCACGCCTCGTCGGCAGCCAAGGCCGAGGGCGAGGGCGCCCCCATGGAACCTGAGGACGGCGAGGATCGTCAGGACAAGATGTGAGCGACTCGAGCGTCCAAGAGCTGATTCGGTGCGGCTGGGCGGGAGGCGTTCGGCCCGGACCCGATTTCGAGCTGTACCGCGACTACCACGACCAGGAGTGGGGCCGCCCGTTGCACGACGGGGTGGCGTTGTTCGAGCGGATGAGCCTGGAGGCCTTCCAGAGCGGCCTGTCGTGGCTGATCATCCTGCGCAAGCGGGAGAATTTCCGGCGCGCCTTCGCCGGGTTCGACATCGAGACGGTCGCCGGCTACACCGATGCCGATGTGCAGCGGCTGATGGCCGACGAGGGAATCGTCCGCAACCGGGCCAAGATCGAAGCGACGATCGCCAACGCGCGCGCCGCCGTTGACCTCGGATCCTCCGACGACCTGTCCGAGCTGCTGTGGTCGTTTGCGCCCTCACCCCGGCCGCGCCCGACCGACGGATCCGAAATCCCCTCGGCCACTGCCGAATCGAAAGCGATGGCACGCGAACTGAAACGACGCGGGTTCCGCTTCGTCGGGCCAACCACCGCCTATGCGCTGATGCAGGCGACCGGGATGGTTGACGACCATATTCGCGCTTGCTGGGTGCCTTCGGCCCGTTGAGGAAACGGGCGGTTGGGTTGGGTCCGGTGACGATGCGGCCCGTTGACGTGGGGGTGCCCCCGGTTGCGGGGAGCGGGCAACCATGGTCAAGAGCCCAATGAGGCCCGAGAAGCGGGTCTTTGTGCAACTGGTGACCGGGATAGGGAACAATAGGGGAGTGATTTGGCAGTTCAATGTCGGGTATGACTGGAAATCCACTGGCGGGGCATGCTCGGCGCCGACCAGGCCTGTGAAGGCGGGCCAGCTCGAATCTGGAGGGAGCACTCGATGGCGGCGATGAAGCCCCGGACCGGAGACGGTCCTCTGGAAGCAACCAAGGAGGGGCGCGGCATCGTGATGCGGGTACCACTCGAGGGAGGCGGTCGACTGGTCGTCGAGCTGACGCCCGATGAAGCCGCCGCCCTGGGTGACGAGCTCAAGGGCGTCACGAGCTAGGACCAGCTAAGTCCGCGAACGGAAGCTGTCGATAGTTTAGGAACAGACCTTCCGATAGATGTTCAGTGTCTGCTCGGCGACGTGGGCCCAGGAGAATTCCTCGATGCAGCGCTGGCGTCCCGCCTCGCCGTAGCGTTTCGCTTTTTCAGGGTCGGCGACCAGCTCATTGACCGCTTCGGCCAGTTTGGCCTGGTAACCGGTCGGGTCGTCGGCCTCATAATGCACCAGCGACCCGGTAATCCCGTCGGTGACCACTTCCGGTATCCCACCAACGTCGGATGCCACCACCGGAGTCCCGCACGCCATCGCCTCCAGGTTCACGATGCCCAACGGCTCGTACACCGATGGACAAACGAAAACGGTTGCCGCCGAAAGTATTTCGCGTAATTCCCCGACCGGAAGCATTTCTCGGATCCAGAACACCCCGCTGCGATCACGCGACAGCGCGGTTACCGCGGCCTGAGCCTCGTCGGCCAGCGCCGGGGTGTCGGGGGCGCCGGCACACAGCACCAACTGGACGTCGGGGCGGAATCGGTGGGCGGCCGCCACCAAGTGGGCGACGCCCTTCTGTCGGGTGATCCGTCCGACGAACGCCACGGTGGGCCGGCGTGGATCGACCCCGAGCTCGGCCAGCACGGACCCAGTTCGCACCGGCCCGGCGGGATACCAGACATTGGTGTCGACCCCGTTGCGGATGACATGCACCAGGCTCGGGTCCAGGCTGGGGTAGACGCGCAGTACGTCTTCGCGCATAGCGGAGCTGACGGCGATGATGGCGTCGGCGCCCAGCACCGCGGTGCGCTCCACCCATGTCGACACCCGGTAGCCGCCGCCGAGCTGTTCTGCCTTCCACGGCCGCAGCGGCTCGAGCGAATGCGCGGTCAAGACGTGGGGGATGTCGTAGAGCAACGCGGTCAGATGCCCGGCCAGGCCGGTGTACCAGGTGTGTGAATGCACGACGGTGGCCGCCGATGCGGCGTTGGCCATCATCAAATCCGTCGACAAGGTCGACAGCGCGGCATTGGCACCGTGGATCCGTGGGTCGGGCTGATGGGCGAAGGCGTCCGGACGCGGCTCGCCCATGCAATGCACGTCCACTGCGCACAATCGGCGCAGCTGAGCGACCAATTCGGTGACGTGTACCCCGGCTCCGCCGTAGACCTCTGGTGGGTACTCCCGCGTCATCATCGCCACCCGCATACCCGCACCGTAGTTCGGCGACGATGCGGCCCGCGAGTTGGGCCGCTGAGGAGCCGGACAATTTCGACCTGAGCCGGCGACGATGCGGCCCGCGAGTTGGGCCGCTGAGGAGCCGGACAATTTCGACCTCAGCCGGATGCGGCCCGCGCGTCGAGCCGCCCACCAAATACCTTGACAGACAGTCCGTCAGAGCGGCAGACGCGGATTCCCCCTGGCAGCGGTCCGCGGCGGCCGATAGGTTTGGAGCCATGAGGGAAGCACCACACGTGCTGGGCATCGTCCTGGCCGGCGGTGAGGGCAAGCGGCTGTATCCGCTGACCGCGGACCGGGCCAAACCCGCGGTTCCCTTCGGTGGCGCCTATCGGCTGATCGACTTCGTGCTCTCCAACCTCGTCAACGCCCGGTATCTGAGGATCTGCGTTCTCACCCAATACAAGTCGCATTCACTCGACCGTCACATTTCGCAGAACTGGCGGTTGTCCGGGCTGGCCGGTGAGTACATCACGCCGGTGCCCGCGCAGCAGCGCCTCGGCCCGCGCTGGTACACCGGCTCCGCCGACGCGATCTATCAATCGCTCAACCTGATCTTCGACGAAGACCCCGACTACATAGTGGTTTTCGGCGCGGACCACGTGTACCGCATGGACCCCGAGCAGATGGTCCGGTTCCACATCGATAGCGGGGCCGGCGCGACCGTGGCCGGCATCAAGGTTCCGCGCAGCGAGGCCACCGCGTTCGGTTGCATCGACGCCGACGAGTCCGGGCGCATCCGCAGTTTCGTGGAGAAGCCACTGGATCCGCCGGGAACCCCGGACGACCCGGAGTCGACGTTCGTGTCGATGGGCAATTACATCTTCACCACCAAGGTGCTCATCGACGCGATCCGCGCCGACGCCGATGACGACCATTCGGATCACGACATGGGCGGTGACATCATCCCGCGACTGGTGGACGACGGGATGGCCGCCGTTTACGACTTCTCCGACAACGAAGTGCCCGGCGCCACCGACCGCGACCGGGGCTACTGGCGTGACGTCGGGACGCTGGACGCGTTCTACGACGCGCACATGGACCTGGTGTCGGTGCACCCGGTGTTCAACCTGTACAACAAGCGATGGCCGATTCGCGGCGAATCGGAGAACCTGGCGCCGGCCAAATTCGTCAACGGCGGCTCGGCTCAGGAGTCGGTGGTGGGTGCCGGCAGCATCATCTCGGCGGCCTCGGTGCGCAACTCGGTGCTCTCGTCGAACGTCGTGGTCGACGACGGCGCGATCGTGGAGGGCAGTGTGATCATGCCCGGCGCCCGGGTCGGCCGCGGCGCGGTGGTGCGCCACGCGATCCTGGACAAGAACGTCGTCGTCGGGCCCGGCGAGATGGTCGGCGTGGATCTGGAGAAGGACCGCGAGCGCTTCGCGATCAGCGCCGGCGGTGTGGTCGCCGTCGGCAAGGGCGTCTGGATCTAAGCTCTCGCGAGCCGGGGCACCTCCCGCTCGCGAGCAGACGCAGAATCGCCCATTTTCGTGCCGAAATGGGCGATTCTGCGTCTGCTCGGCGCTACCCGGGGATCGCCGGGATCAGCAGGTGCGCGTCGTATTGCGGGCCCCAATGCAGGGTGACGCGACCGCGCGGCGGGTTGGCGTAGGCCGCCGGAAACTGGCCGCTGAGAGGATTTCGCGGGCACAGCCAGCGTCCGGCCACCACCAGGCGTAGCTGCTCGCCGGCGCGGAACAAGGTCGCGGAGGGCCCCAGCGCGACGTCGATCGCGACCACCTCACCGGCGGAGACGGGCCGCGGCTCGGTGCATGCCGGGACGGGTTCCCATGGCCGCGAGAGCTCGGGGTCCAGCGCGCGCAGCGCGACCCGCTGCCAGCCGGTGGTCACCCGGTCGCGGCCGTAGCCGTATGAGCCCTCGAATCCGACAAACCGCCCGTCGCGCCACTTCTCCACGCCGACGAACAGGTTGGCGTCGTCGCAGCCGTCCAGCTCGCCCCACAACCGGGCCACCATCGGGCCGGTCAGCTCGACGTCCGCGGGCACCGTCCAGCTGAATACCGCTGCGCGGGAATGTGTTTCGAACGCGACGCTGCCCACCGCCGACGGCCGCTCGGGCGCCAGCACCCCGGCATCACCCAGATATAAAGGCCGCCAACGGGTTCGGGCGAGCGGCCACTCGGCCTCTTCGCGCACCGCGGTGATGGTGTCGCGGTCCTCACGCACCTCGAGGCGGACGCTACGGGAATCGGGTGCGCCGTCCAGCACGTCGCGGAAGAACTTGAGCTGCTCGGCCAGCGCCGCCTCGGAGTAGAACGTCGCCCACTTGCCGCCCCGATGGGTGTAGAGGCGGGCGTGGGTGGAGCCGCCGCGGGTGAAGGCCCGCATCGAACCCCGGCTGTGCAGGTTGTTGTCCGAGAAGCTGCCGCAGACCAGCATCGGCACCTTGATCGCCGACAGGTCGGGCACCAGTGAGCGCCAGAAGTCGTCGCGCAGCGGGTGCTCCTCCTGCATCTGGGCGAGGTTGTAGCTCTGCCGTGTCGCCCGATACACGTTGCGGCCCCACAGCCGCGCGAAGCCGGTCTCCCGAATCCCGCCCGGAAACATCAGCTCGCGATACGCGTCGGTGAAGCCCTCCCACGGGCAGATCGCCCGCAGCGCCGGCGGCTGCAACGCGGCGGCGGCGTACTGGCTGATGGCCAGGTATGACACCCCGAGCATGAGGACATTGCCGTCGCACCACGGCTGGCCGGCGATCCACTGCACCAGGTCGTAGGTGTCCTCGGCCTCCTGGCGCGACAGCAGTTTTCCGGTGCCGTCGGAATGGCCGCAGCCGCGCGAGTCGGCGTTGACCACGGTGAAGCCTTGGGCGGTCCACCAGGCCGGGTCCGGGGCCTCCCAACCGGTCAGGGCCGAGAAGGCCACCGGTTTCGGCTGGCGCAACAGGCGGTACTGCGGCGAGAACGTCCACCTCTTGCCCCGCCGCCTCGGCAGCTTGTCCTTGCCGTAGGGATGGATGCTCAGGATGACCGGACGCGCGACGTCGTCGCTCTTCCGGCAGACATTGATCCGCAACACCGTTCCATCGCGTGTCGGCACGCCGATATCGCGGTCGATCACGATGTCGCTCGGCGGATCGGTGACGGTCACCGGGGGCTTGGCGACGGCGCGAATCCGTTCCAGTGCGTATCGGAGAGCGCCGGGACGCCGCCACGGCCGGTCCAGGGTGGGTGCCGGGTTTTGGGCCACGCCAATACCTTAGGGGGCCGGCCCGGCCGCTACCACACGTTGGGTACCAATCGATACCGCACCCGCTGCGCGTATTCGCGGTACCCGGCCAACTCCTGGGTGAGTAGCCTTTCCTCGTCGAGGATGCGGAAGACGAGCACCACGACGCCCGGGATGACGAACAGAAGCCCCCAGTAAGACCCGAGTGCCAAAGGTATGCCCAACATCATGATCACGTTGCCCACATACATCGGGTGCCTGACGAACTTGTAGACACCGTCGGCGACCACCCTCTGGCCCGTCTCCACCGTGACGGTGGCGGCCGCGTAACCGTTCTGTATGACCACCAGCATGGCGATGCCGAGCCCGGCCGCGACCAGCACATCGCCGAGCAGGCACACCCAGACGGGCGTGTGCGACCAGCCCATTCGATGGTCGAACGCGCTGAACGCCATCATCGCGAAGAGATCCACAAACGAGCCGACGATGATGATCTTTTGAGCCATCCTCGTTTCCGCGCGTGGCCCGGCATGCATGCGTCGCCGCAGGGCCGCCGGGTTCGCCCGCGCCAGATAGATCGTGGGGATGGCCGATGTCGCCGTGAACACGGCGATGAAAACCCATGCCTGCCAATAATTCAGTGTGCCGGCCGGCACGAACAGGACGAGGCCGAATGCGGCCAACCCGAGAATCGAGGACGTCGTCAGCCGAACACCGGTTTTCATGACGCTCCTAACAACGTAGATCACGACGTCGAAAAGCCATGGCTCCCAGGACGATCAGCGCCGCGTCGAGGGCCAGCAGCCATAGCAGTGGCACGGCGGTGAAGTCGGCGCCGACCCGCGGAGTGTGTGCGAACGGTTCGAGATCGAGCAACCACTGCGGGAATTGGGCCAGCTCACCGATCAGGTACACGGCGATGAACCCGACCAGCACGCCCCACGCCAAGGGTGTGAACCGCGGCGTCAGACCAAAGATTGCGATCGTCACCGCGGCGAGCAGCCAGACGGCGGGCAGCTGTGCGGCCGCGGCACCGACGACGACGGCCAGCTTGCCGCCGACGTCGCCGGCCGCGACGCCGTAGATCAGCCCGCCCGCGAATCCGCTGATTAGCATCGCGGCCGCGGATCCCACCAGCGCGGCTACCAAATGGCTTGCCAGCCAGCGATTTCGGGAAACCGCGCCGGCCAGTGCCGCCTCGGCGCGCTGGCCGGACTCCTCCTGATGCAGTCGCATGGTGAGCGAGATGGCGAACGCGGCGGCCACCATCCCCATCATGGTGAACGCCACCGCGATGAAGGCGTCCTCCAGGGCGCTGGTTCCGCCCATCCGGGCGACGATGTCACGCGCGACGCCGCTGTCGCCCAGCTCGTCGCCGATGCCGTTCACCACGCTGCCCATCAGCAGGCCGTACAGGCATAGGCCCACGGTCCACACGAGCAGCGCGCCGCGGTCAAGCCGCCACGCCAGCCCGAAGACGTTGCCGAGCCACGGGGCAGCGGCGCCGGGACCGGCCCGCTCGGCGATCAGTCCGGCGCCAACATCGCGGCCGGCGAGCAGCCGATACGCCACCACCGTGAGCGCCGCAGCCGTCGCCAGATGCAGCAGCAGGACCCACCAGCGATCGCCCGCGTACGGCCTGACCTGAAGTGACCACCCCAGCGGCGAGAGCCATGACAGCTTGCCATCAGCTGCGTCACCGACGGCCCGCAGCGCGAATGCGACGCCCAATGCGGCGAACGCGGCACCGCGGGCGAACCTGGCGCTCGGCGACAGCTGCGCCGCCACCGCGGCCACCGCGGTGAAGACCAGGCCGGAGCCGGCCAGCGCCGCCCCAAAAGCGAGTGACCCGCCGGGCGGGACGTCGGTTGTCAGCAATCCCGCCGCGCCGATCGCGCCGGTGGCGATCGACGCCCCGAACGACAACATCAGCGCCGCACTGAGACTGGCATACCGGCCGACCGCGGTCGAGTCGACCAATTCGGTCCGGCCGGTCTCCTCGTCGGCGCGGGTATGCCGGATCACCGTCAGGATGACGGCCACCGCGATGAGCAGGTGGAACATCCCGGCCTTCCAAATGCCAACGGCCCCAAGGCTGTCGTTGTAGATCTGCCCGTAGAGCGCACGCTGGGCCGGGCTGGCCGTGATGGAGGCCGCGAATCCGGCGCGGGCGGCCTGGGTGGGGTAAACCTTCTCGATGCTGCCGACGTAGACCGTGGCCAGCGGCACCGACAGCAGTAGTACCCACAGCGGCAACGAGATCCGGTCGCGGCGCAAATACAGCCGCAGCAGCCCGAGCGTTCCCGAGAAGTTCGAACCGGTCCGGGGCGCCGGATGCGCCGGGTGGCGCGGCCGGTCCAAGGTGGCGGTGCTCATCGCGCCGACACCTGCCTGTGTTCGCGCCGGCCGTCGGTCGTGTCGTAGTGGCGCAGGAAGAGTTCCTCGAGGGTTGGCGGCTGGCTCACGAGGCTGCGTATACCGGCATCGACGAGCGCCCGGATGAGTTCCCCGAGGCTTTCGCCGTCGACTTGGGCGCGCAGCGTGGTGCCGTCGATGCTGACATCCTCCACGCCTTTGATGCGGCTGAGATCACCTGGGTCGACGGTTATTTCGGCCTTGATCGAGGTGCGGCTGAGGTGCCGCATGGAGTCCAGCGAGCCGCTTTCGACGGTCTTGCCGTCGCGGATGATGGTCACCCTTTCGCACAACGCTTCCGTTTCGGCCAGGATGTGACTGGACAGCAAGACCGTCGCGCCACGGTCGCGCGCCTCGCCGACGCACTGCTGAAACACGTTTTCCATCAAGGGGTCCAGGCCGCTGCTGGGCTCGTCCAACAGAAGCAGCCTGGCGTGTGACGAGAACGCTGAAATCAGGGAGACCTTTTGGCGGTTGCCTTTCGAGTAGGTGCGGGCCTTCTTGTGCGGGTCGAGGTCGAATCGCTCGATCAGCTCGGCGCGACGTTTCTGGTCGAGGCCGCCGCGCATGCGGGCCAGCAGGTCGATGGTTTCGCCGCCGGTGAGCGAGGGCCACAGCGTCACATCGCCTGGCACGTAGGCTATTTGGCGGTGCAAGTCGACCGCCTCGGTCCACGGGTCGCCGCCCAGCAACCGGACGGTTCCGCTGTCGGCTTTCACCAGGCCCAACAGGATGCGGATCGTCGTCGACTTCCCGGCCCCGTTCGGACCGAGGAACCCGTGCACTTCGCCCTCACGCACCGTCAGGTCGAGGCCGTCCAACGCGCGCACGGAACCGTAATTCTTTCTCAAGCTACGGATTTCGATGGGCGCGAAATTGTCAGACGGCATGGGATTCTCCTTGATCGTCGGCGGCGAGGAATGCGTGGTACATGGTGCTGTCCGCCATCAATCCGTCGGTGTAGATCTCGAGGGCGGGCAGCACCATTTCCCGGGCGTAGTCGCGTAGCACGGCACGCAGATCCGTTGGGGTTTCATGCATTTGCAAATACAGCAGGAAGCCGCCGCCGCCGGTGATGGCCAGGTACTTCGCCCTCGCCCGGGGATCGCGGCTTGGCTTGAGCGTGCCCGACCGCACCCCTTCGTCCAGGTACACCTCGGCATCGTCTATCATCTTGTGCCACAACGCCGTTGCTAGCTCGCCGCCGGTCTGCATGCTACGCACGAGGTAGGCCATCAACGGCGCGTAGGACTCGATCTCGGCCATCTGCGCGAACCAGGTCGCGGGATCCCTGGACTGCATCGCTGCCGACTTGCCGCTGCGGATCTCCTCGGCGATGTGGTCGTCGCAGGCCTTGCGCAGGCCCTCCTTGGAGCCGAAGTGGTGGATGACCAACGCCGCGCTCACTCCCGCCGCTTCGGCGATCGCGCGCAGCCCGACCCCGAACCCGCGCTCGCCGAACTGCTCGATAGCCGCGTCGCGGATCCGGGCCGCGGCAGTGAGGTCGGCTGAACGCATGTTCAGCACATTAAACGCACGTTCAGCCTTGGGTCAAGCGCCCACGCCGAGCAGACGCAAAACCCCCATTTCGCACCGGAAATGGGGGTTTTGCGTCTGCTCGGCTAGTCGCGGACCGCGGCAAGAACGCCGTCGCCGAGGGGCACCAGCGCGGGGGTGAGCCGCTCGTCCTCCGCGATGAGCCGGGCCGCCTCGCGCACCGCGGCCACCTCGGCGTCGCGCGCCGTCGGATCGGCGGCGCGCCCGCCCAGCGCCGACCGATGCACCACGACGACGCCGCCGGGGCGCAGCAGCCGCACGCCCTCGACGACGTAATCCGGTTGGTCGATGGGGTCGGCGTCGATGAACACCAGGTCATATGACTCGTCGGCGAGCCGGGTGAGCACGTCTTGGGCGCGGCCGCTGATCAGCCTGGTGCGCGACGGCCCGACACCCGCTTCCGAGAACGCCTGCTTGGCGAGCCGCAGGTACTCGGGCTCGATATCGATCGTCGTCAACACGCCGTCGTCGCTCATGCCCGACAGCAACCAGAGCCCGCTGACCCCCGCGCCGGTACCCACCTCCGCGACGGCCTTGCCGCCGCTGAGCTTGGCCAACAGGCTCAACAACGCACCGACCGCGGGCGTGACCGCCCCGGCGCCGATTTCCACGGCGCGCTCGCGGGCGGCGGCCATGAGCGCATCCTCCGATATCGACCCTTCGGCGTGCGCGCAGAGTGATTCGGCCCGGCTGGGGGCCGTCTGGCCGGGGGTTTCCGCGTCCGTGCCGTCCATGCCCCGCAGCGTATTCCAATTTGCGGCGCGGTCCGACAGGCGCGCCTGAGCGGGACGGTCGCGACACGCCCGGAACAGGCGGTGCGATCAACGTCACTTTGCAATCGATATGCCCTGGGTAACCCATGTAACGATATGGTTTCTCAGCCTTAGCTCAGACTGCTCCTATGCCGCGCATACGCCGATACGCGACCGTTTCCCTATGGAACGGGGTGGGTACTGGACCGGGAATACACAATGGCGGCTTCGCGTTGCCGACGACGAACTGCCAGACCTTGACGGCAGGGTAAACCCGGAGGATCCGATCATCACTACGCTTTTAGGCCCGAGCACCATGTCGCATGCCCACGGCTGCCGCGATGACCAATGGGTGGAGGCGTCCGAGGGGCTACAGGGCACCGCGGTGTTCGACGCGACCGGGGATAAGGCAACCATGCCGTCGTGGGACGAGCTGGTGCGTCAGCACGCCGACCGGGTGTACCGGCTGGCTTACCGGCTCTCCGGCAACCAGCACGACGCCGAGGACCTGACCCAGGAGACCTTCATTCGGGTTTTCCGGTCGGTCCAGAACTACCAACCCGGAACTTTTGAGGGGTGGCTGCACCGCATCACCACCAATCTGTTCCTCGACATGGTGCGCCGCCGCGCCCGCATCCGGATGGAGGCGCTGCCCGAGGATTACGACCGGGTCCCCGCCGACGAGCCCAACCCCGAGCAGATCTACCACGACGCCCGGCTTGGTGCCGACTTGCAGGCCGCCCTGGATTCGTTGCCGCCGGAGTTTCGCGCCGCCGTTGTGCTGTGTGACATCGAAGGCCTGTCCTACGAGGAGATCGGTGCCACCCTGGGCGTGAAGCTGGGCACCGTGCGCAGCCGCATCCACCGCGGACGTCAGGCGTTGCGCGATTATCTGGCCGCGCATGCCGAACACGGCGTCCGCGCCGAGTCGGCGTAGCGCCACGCCGAAGCGTCGTACACCAGTCGATTCACCCAGCTACTTTGCGGGCAGTGGACGCGGTATCGGGTCACGTCGCGCTACATTCGAGGGATGGGTGGCGACGAGAGGAGCTGGTGATGGTCGACCGAGGAGAGGTGTTTCGCCGCGCGTTCTCCTGGCTGCCCGCACAGTTCGCCTCCCAGAGCGATGCGCCGGTCGGCGCGCCGCGCCGGTTCGGTTCCACCGAGCACCTGTCGATCGAGGCGATCGCGGCATTCGTCGATGGTGAGCTGCGGATGAACGCACACCTGCGCGCCGCGCACCACCTCTCGCTGTGCCCGGAATGCGCGGCCGCGGTCGATGATCAGAGCCGGGCGCGGGCGGCGTTGCGCGACTCCCGCCCGATCCGCATCCCCAGCGAACTATTGGGACTGCTGTCCGAAATTCCGCACTATCCAACCGACCCGTCCGATGACGACGCTGGGGCCCCGGTAGACCGTTTTGCCGACCGAGACGTGCGCGACCAGCGTAAGCGTCAGTAGCTTGACGCCTTCGTCGCTGTGCGCGTTCATGCCGTCCGGCGCCGAACCGTGGATACTAGGGTGGACACGGACAATGCCGGTGCCCCATATCGCCGGGTAAAAAGCCTGTCTCGGGCGCTCAAGAAGAGGATCCAAAAGGGATAACGTGACCTCCGACGGCATCAACAGCGGCAACGACAGCGGCAACAACGGCGGACAGCGCCTGGCGCCGCGCCCCATCTCCCGGCCACCGGTCGACCCCGCATCGCGTCAGGCGTTCGGCCGTCCCGACGGGCTGCAGGGCTCTTTTGTGGCCGAGCGCGTGCGCCCGCAAAAGTATCGCGACGAGGCCGAGTTCAGGCCCGATGATCAACCTGCCGATCCGGTCCTCGAGGAGGCCTTCAGCCGGCCCGTCGGCGCCGAGTCGTTGCAGCGTCATCCGATCGATGCCGGCGCCCTGGCCACCGAGAGGGACGGCGCCGAGCCGGACGAGCCCGACGATCCCTGGCGCGACCCCGCGGCCGCCGCGGCCCTGGGCAGCCCGGCGGTGGTCCCGCCGGTGCCGCGGACCGCGCTGGGCTATGGTGGCAAGCTCGGCGTGCGCGACGTGTTATTCGGACGCAAGGTGTCCTACCTCGCGTTGGCCGTCCTGCTGCTGATCGCGCTGGTGATCGGCTTGATCGGCGGCGTGATCGGACGCAAGACGGCCGAGGTCGTCGAGGCGTTCACCACCTCCAAGGTGACGCTGTCGACCAGCGGCAGTGGTGACCTGCCGGCCGGCCGGTTCGCCAAGGTGGCGGCCGCGACCGCCGGCGCCGTGGTGACCATCGAGTCGAAGAGCGACCAGGAGGGCATGCAGGGCTCCGGCGTCGTCGTCGACGGCCGCGGCTACATCGTCACCAACAACCACGTCATTTCCGAGGCGGCGAACAATCCCAGCCAGTTCAAGACGACCGTGGTCTTCAACGACGGCAAGGAAGTGCCCGCCAACCTGGTCGGCCGCGACCCCAAGACCGACCTGGCCGTGCTCAAGGTCGACAACGTCGACAACCTGACCGTGGCCCAGCTGGGCGATTCCGACAAGGTGCGCGTCGGTGACGAGGTTCTTGCCGCAGGTGCCCCGCTGGGGCTGCGCAGCACCGTGACGCACGGCATCGTCAGCGCGCTGCACCGGCCCGTCCCGCTGTCGGGCGAGGGCTCCGACACCGACACCGTCATCGACGCCATCCAGACCGACGCCTCGATCAACCACGGCAACTCCGGCGGCCCGCTGATCGACATGGATTCCCAGGTGATCGCCATCAACACCGCCGGCAAGTCGCTCTCCGACAGCGCGAGCGGGCTTGGCTTTGCGATCCCGATCGACGAGGCCAAGCAGGTCGCCCAAACCCTGATCAAAGACGGAAAGATCGTGCACCCGACGCTGGGGGTCAGCACCCGCTCGGTGAGCAACGCGATCGCCTCCGGCGCGCAGGTCGCGAACGTGAAGGCGGGAAGCCCCGCGCAAAAGGGCGGGATCCTGGAGAACGACGTGATAGTCAAGGTCGGCAACCGCAAGGTCGCCGACGCCGACGAGTTCGTCGTCGCCGTGCGGCAGTTGACCATCGGCCAGGACGCCCCGGTGGAGGTCGTCCGCGACGGCCGGCACGTCACCCTGACGGTGAAACCGGACCCGGACAACGGCTAGATGTTCGCCAACGTCGGCTGGGGGGAAATGCTCGTGCTCGTCGTGGTCGGGCTGGTGATCCTTGGCCCGGAGCGGCTCCCCGGGGCCATCCGCTGGACGGCGACCGCGCTGCGGCAGGCGCGCGACTACCTCAGCGGTGTGACCAGCCAGCTGCGCGAGGACATCGGGCCCGAGTTCGACGAGCTGCGCGGCCCGCTTAGTGAGCTGCAGAAACTGCGGGGCATGACGCCGCGCGCCGCCCTGACCAAACACCTGCTGGACGGCGACGACTCCTTCTTCACCGGGAACTTCGACAGGCCGGCGAACGGAAGTCCGGTGAAACCGACCGGCGTCGAGAGGGCCCCGGGTCAGACCCCGTTCGACACCGACGCGACCTGACTCGCCGTTTTTGCCCGCGAGCGTGCGCAGTTGTACACGTTTTGCGGCGTGTCGGTGTACAAACACGCACGCTCGCCGGTAGTTACGGACGCCCCTTCGGGTCGAGGCCCAGTGAGACGCCCGCCAGGCCGCGCCGCCGCGACGACAGGTTGTCGGCCACGCCCCGCAGTTCCTTGCCGACGGGGGAGTCGGGCGCGCTCAGCACGATCGGTGTGCCCGAATCGCCGGCGGCCACCAGCGCCGGGTCCAGCGGGATCTGACCCAGCAGCGGCACCTCGGCGCCGACCGCGCGCGACAACCGGTCGGCGACCTGCCGGCCGCCGCCCTCGCCGAACACCTGCATCGTTGAGCCATCCGGCAGCGTCAGCCCCGACATGTTCTCCACCACGCCGACGATGCGCTGGCGGGTCTGCAGCGCGATGCTGCCGGCCCGCTCGGCGACCTCGGCCGCGGCCAGCTGTGGCGTGGTCACCACCAGGATCTCCGCATTGGGGATCAGCTGCGCCACCGAGATGGCGATGTCGCCGGTTCCCGGCGGCAGATCGAGCAGCAGGACATCCAGATCGCCCCAGTAGACGTCGGCCAGGAACTGTTGCAACGCCCGGTGCAGCATCGGCCCGCGCCACACCACCGGGGTGTTACCCTCGGTGAACTGGGCGATCGAGATGACCTTCACCTCGTGCGCGATGGGCGGCAGGATCATCGACTCGACCTGCGTGGGCCGGTCGGTGGTGCCCATCATGCGCGGGATGGAGTGGCCGTGAATGTCGGCGTCCAGCACGCCGACCGACAGGCCGCGCGCGGCCATGGCCGCGGCGAGATTGACTGTGACGGTGGACTTCCCGACTCCGCCCTTGCCGGACGCGACCGCATACACCCGGGTCAGCGAGCTGGGCTGGGCGAACGGGATGACGGGCTCGCGGGCGTCCCCGCGCAACTGCTTGCGCAGCTCGGTGCGCTGCTCGTCGCTCATCACGTCCAGGCTGACTTTCACCGCCCCGGTGCCCGGAATGTCAGCGACCGCGTTGGCGACGCGCTCGCTGATTTCGGCCTTCTTCGGGCAGGCGCCGGTGGTCAGGTAAATCGCCACGTGCACGCCGCCGCCGGGCTCGACGTCAACGCTTTTGACCATCCCGAGTTCGGTGATGGGACGCCGCAATTCGGGGTCGATCACCCTCGCCAGTGCGGTGTGGATGGCGGTGGCGAGGTCGGCTTTCAAACCAGGGGAGTCATGACTGGACATCACCGCCGAGTGTAGGCGTGCGCGGTTGCCGGATGGTCAGCCGGCCGGCGGTGCAGGAGGGGCCCATGGCGGGACGGCGTTAGGAGGCGGAGCAAACGGCAGTTGCGGTCCCTGCGGCGCCGGGCTTTGCGGACCGATGCAGATCAGCGTGCAGCCAGGCTGTTGGGTCGGCGCCTGCTGCGGCGAGGGCGCCATCCACGGGAACATCGGCTGCTGACCGGCGGGCTGTGGCTGGCTTAAGTCGATCAACGGCACGCGTGCCAACGGGTCGTCCGTCGGCAGGCCGATGACGTTCATCGGCAGGTTGGGCCCGAGCCCCTCCGGATGCTCGTCGTGCGCGTCGCCAAGCGGCGGTGGCGGTCCGGT
Source organism: Mycobacterium malmoense (assembly GCF_019645855.1). Lineage (NCBI taxonomy): Bacteria > Bacillati > Actinomycetota > Actinomycetes > Mycobacteriales > Mycobacteriaceae > Mycobacterium > Mycobacterium malmoense. The sequence continues at coordinate 3,948,522 of NZ_CP080999.1, read as the reverse complement.
CATCGGCGGCAGGTCCACAGGGACCACGCCGGTGGCGTACGCCGCCGCCCAACCCAGCACGTTCTGCGCGTAGGCCGTCGAGTTGTTGTAGCGCAAGATCGCGGCCATGACCTGCGACGGGTCGCGCAGGTTGAGCCCGCCGGTGCACAGGTAGCGGGCGGCCGCCAGCGCCGAGTCGAACAGATTCTGCGGATCGGCCGTGCCGTCACCTTTGCCGTCGACGGCGTATCGCGCCCAGGTGCCGGGCAAGAATTGCATGGGCCCCATCGCGCGGGCGTAGGTGACGCGATTGCCGACGCTGCTTTGGATGATCACCTCGTTGCCGGGCAGCGTGCCGTCCAGCGCGGGGCCGTAGATCGGGACAACCGCCGTGCCGCGCGCGTCGACCGCGCCCCCGCCCGCGTGGCCCGACTCGATGCGTCCGATCCCGGCCAGCAAGTTCCAGCTGATGCCGCAGCCCGGGTCGGCGACGGCCATCCTTTGTTCGGCGTTGCGGTATGCGGCCAGGGCGATCGACGGAATACCCAGCGCGCCAGGCGAATTCACGACCATCGGTGGCGGCGGCGCGGACGGAGCGGACTCGGCGACGTGGAAGGCGGTCGGAACACGCTCGATGGCGATGACCGCCGGGCCGGAGTTGTCGGGGCCGGTGGGCGAAACCGCGGCGACCGGGGTAATGGCGGCGCGCACCTGCTCGTGGACCGGTGTTACTGGTCCGCGGAATGAGGGACCCGTGCCCCCGACCGCTCCGGCCAATACCAAGGGACTAATCAGGGCGACTCCGAATGCCGGCGTCCGTCTTACGCGAAGCGCCCGTTGCCGCACCGCCCCCCACAAGCGGGTGGTATCCCCGGCGTCGTCCGGGCGACCCCTGCGTCCCCCAATGCGCACTCGACCGTCCTCAGTATTGACCTGGTCGCGAAACCGTCTCCGTTTGGCCTCGTGAACTAGATCACCATACATAACTCTTGTGACCAGAGTGGCGCAATGGTCAGTTCGGTTCTCACCCGGGATTCTTTGCCGTCCGCTCCAAACCGTCACCGGCTTGCACGGACCCCGCATCCCGGGTTTCCGGCCGCAAGGTGGTCACCAACTCGCGCAGGTTCTCCAGCTCGTGACGCAGGTATTCACGCGTCACGACCTCGCCGACGGCCAGCCGCAACGCCGCGAGCTCGCGGGCCAAGTACTCGGTGTCGGCCTTGGTTTGCGCGGCGCGGCGACGATCCTCGTCGAGCGCCACCCGGTCCCGGTTCTCCTGACGGTTCTGGGCCAGCAGGATCAGCGGTGCCGCGTAGGCGGCCTGCGTGGAAAAGGCCAGGTTGAGCAGGATGAACGGGTACGGGTCCCAGCGCAGCTTGGCCGCGAACAGGTTGACCGCAATCCACGCGAGCACCACGATCGTTTGGATTAACAGGTAGCGGCCGGTGCCGAAGAAGCGCGCGATGGACTCGGTAACCTGCCCAACGGCCTCGGGGTCCAGTCGTGGCGAGTACCTGCGCGATGTCCGTGGGGTGTACAGCCGTCGCGGTGCCGTGGATTTGCTCACACGGATCCTCCCAATCCTTCGAGCCGGCCGGCGGCGTCCAGCTCCTCCACGTCGACGCGCCAGTCGTGCGGCAGCAGGTGATCGAGCAGATCGTCCACGGTTACCGCTCCCAACAGGTGGTTTTGGTCGTCGAGCACCGGTCCACAGACCAGGTTGTAGGCGGCGAGGTAGCGGGTCACCGCGGCCAGCGGGGTCTCCGGCGTCAGGGTGAGCAGGTCGCTGTCGACGATCCCACCGACCAGTTCGGCCGGCGCCTCGCGGAGCAGTCGCTGTAGCGGCACGCAGCCCAGGTAGCGCCCGGTGGGGGTGGCCGTCGGCGGGCGTGCCACAAACACTATTGACGACAGCGCGGGGGTGAGGTCGGGGTCGCGGACCCGGGCCAGCGCCTCGGCGACCGACGTGTCCGGGGTCAGGACCACCGGGTTCGAGGTCATCAGGCCGCCCGCGGTGTCGGGGGAATACGTCAATAGCCGGCGCACCGGGGCGGACTCCTCGGGGTCCATCCGGGTCAGCAGGATCTCGGCATCCGTCGGGCTCAGCACGCCGAGCAGGTCGGCGGCGTCGTCGGGATCCATCTCGTCCAGCACGTCGGCCGATCGTTCGGTGCCCAGCTGCGAGAGCACGTCGGCCTGATCCAACTCGGGCAGCTCCTGCAGAATGTCGGCCAACCGGTCGTCGTCGAGCGCCTTGAGCACCTCGTAGCGCCGCTTGGCCGGCAGGCCGCGGATGGCGTCGGCCACGTCGACGGCCCTGCGCCCTTCGAACTGGTCCAGCAGCTGCGCGACCCCCTGATCCGGCAAGGCCAGCGCCGACGGGGTGAGGCCCTGCACGTTGTGCCAGTCGACGACGTGCACCGGGCCGCGCCGCCCGAGCCGGCGAGGCGTGCGGACGGCGACCCGGGTCACCATCCAGTCGCGACTTCGGGTTTGTTCGATCCCCAGATCGGTGATCACCACGTCAAGGCCGGCCAGCTCCGGCAGCGCGGGGTCGTTGACCTTGACCATGGTGTCGAGCACCTGGCCCATCGCCAGCACCTCGCCCGGCCGCTGCTCGAATCGGCGCAGCGACACGTTGGCGGTCTTGAGCGTCACCGCGTCGGGCTCGATCGAGGCAACCCGCAGCATCGGAATGAAGATGCTGCGGCGGGTCGCCAAATCGACGACCAGTCCCAGGACGCGCGGTTGCTGACGGACGATGCTGATGCTGATCACGACATCGCGGACGCGCCCGAAGGATTCGCCCATCGGACCCAACACCAGCATCCGCGGAAGCCGCGCGACGTAGACCCTGTTGACCGGTCCCATGGAAGTAGAGCCTAGGCAGCCGCCGGCCGGATGGCAGGCGACCAGTCGGTCTCGCTGACGAGAATGTCGCTAACGCGAATGGATGCTGAAGATCGCGATGATCAAGAACACCAGCAGGCTGCCGATACCGACCACAATGCCGGCGACGGCCAGGCCGTAGCCTTCCTGGCGCGTCTGCTTGATCTGGTTCAGCGCGACCACGCCCAGCACGATGGCCACGATCGAGCCGATGCAGCAGAGCAAACCGGTGAACGACGAGATCAACGAGGCTATCGCCAGCGGGTTCGTCCCGGACGGCATTGCTCCCTGGGGTCCATAGTCAGGCGGTGGCCCGTAGCCGAGTGGTGGGCCGTAGCCGGGCGGTGGCCCGTAGCCGGGTGGTGGGCCGTAGCCCGGCGGTGGCCCGTAGCCCGGCGGTGGCGGAATGGGCGGCGGGTATTCGGCCGGATAGCCGGGCGGGAAATTGGCCGGCGAATACGCATGAGGGGGATAGTCGGCCGGCGGCGGCCCTGTCGGCGGATTCCACGGAGGTGTCCAGGCCGGCCGTTCCGGGGCCCCGCCGCCGGTTTCCGGCGGGTTAGCCTCGTCGCCGTGGGCGCTCTCGCCGGGAGTTGACATGGTGTTCAACCTAGCGTATGGAAACCCGCGCGCCTCTTGTCCGCGGAGCCCTGCCCGGGCATGGCCACACCAGACTGGGACGACTTGTTTGCTCGCCGTTGCCGGGAGGTCGCCTCGATGGGGTGGGAGGGCCGGGGATGAGACGATGGCCAAGGCAGAGCAGAATGAGCGTCGATGACTAGTCCTTTCCAGCCTGGACGGGTTCCCGGCGCTGCCCCCGGCGGGGCGGCCGGCCGGCGTGTGCCCGGACTGCCGACCCCGCCCAAGGGCTGGCCGGTCGGCTCCTATCCCACCTATGCCGAGGCGCAGCGCGCCGTCGACTACCTATCCGAACAACAGTTCCCGGTGCAGCAGGTGACCATCGTCGGTGTCGACCTCATGCAGGTTGAACGGGTCACCGGCCGGCTGACATGGCCCAAGGTGCTCGGCGGCGGCGTCCTCAGCGGCGCTTGGCTCGGCTTGTTCATCGGGTTGGTACTCGGCTTCTTTAGCCCCAATCCCTGGGCCGCGTTGGCCACCGGTCTGGTCGCCGGGGTGTTCTTCGGATTGATCACCTCCGCGGTTCCCTACGCAATGGCCCGTGGCACAAGGGATTTCAGCTCGACCATGCAGTTGGTGGCCGGTCGCTACGACGTGCTCTGCGATCCGCAAAACGCAGAGAAGGCACGGGATCTGTTGGCACGCCTGGCGATCTGACGTTTTGACCGAGGTGCGCGAGAGACAAATGGTGAGTCGTCGTGGGCGCGCAGTCCGAGCGGGCGCAATCGCGCTGGCTGTGGCGACGGTGTTGTCGGCCTGCGGGTCGGGCCGCACCGGGATGGTGATCAGTTTCTACACCCCGGCCACCGACGGTGCGACGTTTACCGCGGTCGCTCAGGAGTGCACCAGGCAACTCGGCGGCCGCTTCACCATCCAGCACGTGAGCCTGTCCAGGGCGCCCGGGGAGCAGCGATTGCAGCTGGCCCGGCGGCTGAGCGCCCATGACGGCGGCCTGGACGTGATGGCGCTGGACGTGGTGTGGACCGCGGAGTTCGCCGAGGCGGGCTGGGCGCTGCCGCTATCCGACGACCCGGCCGGCCTGGCCGAGGCCGACGCAGGCGTTGATACCCTGCCGGGGCCGCTCGCGACGGCGCGTTGGAAGCACAGGCTGTATGCCGCGCCCGTCACCACCAACACCGAATTACTTTGGTACCGAGCTGATTTGGTGCACCAACCGCCGGCGAGCTGGGACGGCATGGTGGCCGAGGCTACCAAATTGCACGCCGCGGGCCAGCCCGGCTGGATCGCCGTGCAGGCCAACGAGGGTGAGGGTCTGGTGGTGTGGTTCAACACGCTGCTGGCCAGCGCGGGCGGTCAGGTGCTCTCCGAGGACGGCCGCCACGTCACCCTGACCGACACGCCCGCGCACCGGGCCGCCACCGTCAGCGCGCTGCGGATCCTCAAGTCGGTGGCCACCGCGCCGGGAGCCGATCCGTCGATCACCCGGACCGACGAGGGCACCGCGCGGCTGGCGGTCGAACAGGGCAAGGCCGCGCTCGAAGTTAACTGGCCCTTCGTGCTGGCGTCCATGCTGGAGAACGCGGTGAAGGGCGGTGTGCCCTTCCTGCCGCTCAACCGCAACCCGGCGTTGGCCGGCAGCGTCAATGACGTCGGGACATTCGTGCCCAACGACGAGCAATTTCGCATCGCCTACGAGGCCAGCCAGAGGGTCTTCGGCTTCGCGCCCTATCCCGGCGTGGCGCCGGGCCGACCGGCCAAGGTGACGATCGGCGGGTTGAACCTGGCGGTGGCCAGCACCACGCGGCACCGCGCGGAGGCGTTCGAAGCCGTGCGCTGCCTGCGGAGCCTGCAGAGTCAGAAGTACGTGTCGATCGAAGGCGGCCTGCCGCCGGTGCGCGCCTCGCTGTATTCCGACCCGCAGTTCCAGGCCAAGTACCCGATGTACACCGTCATCCGCCAGCAGCTCACCGATGCCGCGGTGCGTCCCGCGACGCCGGTCTATCAAGCGTTGTCGCTGCGGCTGTCGGCGGCGCTGAGCCCGATCACCGAAATCGACCCGGAGCGCACGGCCGACGAGCTCGACGCGCAGGCGCAGAAGGCCATCGACGGCAAGGGCTTGCTGCCGTGACCGCGACGGCCCTCGAGCCGCGGCGCGCCGCCGTGGAAGCGCACCCGCGGAGCCGAACTCGGCTGTCGGAGCGGCGACTGGCTTTCGCGCTGGTCGCACCGGCGGCGATCCTGATGCTGGCGGTGACGGCCTATCCGATCGGCTACGCCGTGTGGCTGAGCTTGCAGCGCAACAACCTTGCGACCCCCGACGACACGGCGTTCGTCGGCCTAAGCAATTACCAAACGATCTTGACCGACCGGTATTGGTGGACGGCGTTGGCGGTGACGCTGGGAATCACGGTGGTTTCGGTGTCGATCGAGTTCGTGCTGGGCTTGGCGCTGGCGCTGGTGATGCACCGCAGCCTGGTCGGCAAGGGCGTGGTGCGCACCGCGGTGCTCATCCCGTATGGCATCGTCACCGTCGTCGCGTCGTACAGCTGGTACTACGCCTGGACGCCGGGGACCGGTTACCTGGCCAACCTGCTGCCGCAGGGGAGCGCGCCGCTGACCGAGCAGATTCCGTCGCTGGGCATCGTCGTCCTGGCCGAGGTGTGGAAGACGACGCCGTTCATGTCGTTGCTGTTGCTGGCCGGGTTGGCGCTGGTACCAGAGGATCTACTGAAGGCCGCGCAAGTCGATGGCGCCGGCGCCTGGCGCCGGCTGACCAGGATCATCCTGCCGATCATCAAGCCGGCGGTCGTGGTCGCGCTGTTGTTCCGGACGCTGGACGCGTTCCGCATCTTCGACAACATCTACGTGCTGACCAACGGCGCCAACAACACCGACTCGGTGTCAATCCTGGGCTACGACAACCTATTCAAGGGCTTCAACGTGGGACTGGGCTCGGCGATCAGCGTGCTGATCTTCCTCTGCGCGGGCATCATCGCGCTCGTCTACATCAAGGCGTTCGGCGCCTCTCAACCCGCATCAGCGCCCGGCGGTGATGTCGATGGCCACTGAGGCGATGGGCGCGCGGCGCGCCTGGGCCGGCTGGGCCGTTCTGGACACCCTGGTCGTGGTGTATGCGCTGGTGCCGGTGTTGTGGATTCTCAGCCTGTCGCTCAAGCCGACGTCAGCGGTCAAGGACGGCAAGCTGATTCCGTCGTCGGTGACCTTCGACAACTACCGCGGCATCTTCCGCGGCGACATCTTCACCTCGGCACTGGTCAACTCTATTGGGATCGGCTTGATCACCACCGTGATCGCGGTGGTGCTCGGCGCGATGGCGGCCTACGCGATTGCCCGGCTGAACTTTCCCGGAAAGCGGGCGCTCATCGGTGGGGCCCTGTTGATCACGATGTTCCCGGCGATTTCGCTGGTCACGCCGTTGTTCAACATCGAACGCGCGGTCGGTCTGTTCGACACCTGGCCCGGCTTGATCCTGCCCTACATCACTTTCGCGTTGCCCCTTGCCATCTACACGTTGTCGGTGTTTTTCCGGGAAATCCCTTCGGATTTGGAGAAGGCGGCCAAAATGGACGGCGCCACGCCGGGGCAGGCCTTCCGCAGGGTGATCGTCCCGCTGGCGGCGCCGGGACTGGTGACCGCCGCGATCCTGGTGTTCATCTTCGCCTGGAACGACCTGCTGCTGGCGCTGTCGCTGACCGCCACCAAGGCGGCGATCACCGCGCCGGTGGCGATCGTGAGCTTCACTGGCAGTTCGCAGTTCGAGGAACCAACCGGGTCGATCGCGGCCGGTGCCATCGTGATTACGGTCCCAATCATCGTTTTTGTTCTAATCTTCCAACGACGGATTGTCGCCGGGTTGACCTCTGGCGCTGTGAAGGGATAGCGCGATGGCCGAGATTGTGTTGGAGCACGTCAACAAGAGTTACCCCAACGGCGCGATTGCGGTGAAAGACCTCAGCATCACCATCGCCGACGGCGAATTCCTGATCCTGGTCGGGCCTTCCGGCTGCGGAAAGACCACGACGCTGAATATGATTGCCGGACTTGAGGATATCTCGTCGGGCGAGCTGCGCATCGGCGGCGAGCGCGTGAACGACAAGGCGCCCAAGGACCGCGACATCGCGATGGTGTTCCAGTCTTACGCGCTGTACCCGCACATGACCGTGCGGCAGAACATCGCCTTCCCGCTGACGCTGGCGAAGTTGAAGAAGGCCGAGATCGCGCAGAAGGTGGAGGACACCGCCAAAATCCTTGACCTGAGCGAACTTTTGGACCGCAAGCCCTCCCAGTTGTCGGGTGGCCAGCGGCAGCGGGTGGCGATGGGCCGGGCGATCGTGCGCCGTCCTAAGGCGTTTTTGATGGACGAGCCGCTGTCCAACCTGGACGCCAAGCTGCGGGTGCAGATGCGCAGCGAGATCGCCCGGCTGCAGCGGAGATTGGGCACCACCACCGTCTACGTCACCCACGATCAAACCGAGGCCATGACGCTGGGCGACCGCGTGGTGGTGATGCACGGGGGTGTGGCACAGCAAATCGGCACCCCCGACGAGCTCTACGAGCGTCCCGCCAATCTGTTCGTCGCGGGGTTCATCGGCTCGCCGGCGATGAATTTCTTCCCGGCGACGCTGACACCGACCGGGCTGACCCTGTCCTTTGGTGAGGTGATGCTCACGCCGCAAGTCCAGCAGGTGATCGCCCGGCACCCGAAACCGGAACGCATCATTGTCGGGGTGCGGCCCGAGCACCTGGCCGATGCCGCGCTGATCGACGGGTACCAGCGGATCAGGGCGCTGACCTTCGAGGCGAAGGTCGACCTGGTCGAATCGCTGGGTGCCGACAAATACGTGTACTTCACCACCGCGGGTCCGGCCGTGCACTCGGCTCAGTTGGACGAGCTGGAGGCCGAGGGCGAGGTGTACGAAAACCAGTTCGTGGCAAGGGTTCCCGCGGAGTCGAAGGCGGCTATCGGGCAGCCGCTGGAGTTGGCGCTCGACACCACGAAGGTGGCCGTCTTCGACGCCGACTCCGGGGTGAACCTGACCGTCGCGCCGCCCGACGCCGAGTGACACGGATACTGGAGGACGTGCGCGCGCACCTGCGCGGTCACTTCGCCGGGGCCGAGCCCGATTCGGCGAGCGTGACATTCCTGGGCGCCGAACCCATCGAGGTGCTGCGATTTCGCGAGCGGGCAAACGGACCAGAAGGGACAGTGCATTACGTGTCGCTGGGATGCTCGCGCCGCCCGATGGCCGATCCGACCGAAATCGTCGCCGACCCGCGGCGCGGCCCGCGCGCCGAGGTCGCGCTGCGCCTGCGAGATGCCGGGCCGGCCACCGGCATTGCCCGCAGCCTGGCGATCATTGCCGCGACCCCGGCCGTCGACGGCGTGGTGCTGGCCGCCGACGCGCTGATCGATCTCGGCGCGCCGCTGTGGGCGTCGCCGTCGCGGCGGGTGCCGTTCACCGCGGTGTTGTTGGGCCACAGCGACATTCCGGACCTGCCGCTGGAGCCGCCCCGCGAGCCGGTGAAGTTCCTGGCGGCGACTCCGATCACCGCGACCGAAGCCGCGTGGGTGCGGCTCAAAGGCGCCTCTGAAGGGGCCCACGCCATGCGACAGGCATGGCAGAACGACGGTGTGGACGTGCTGGACCCGAATCGACCTGCGGCACAACCGGACTGACGGCCGCTATCCCCTCGCGAGCAGACGCAGAATCGCACGCAGCTCTGCGGAATCATGCGACTCTGCGTCTGCTCGCGAGGGGATCGAGGGGATAGGGCGCGGCGGCTAGAGCCAGTTTCTGTTTCGGAATTGGAAGTAGAGGACCAGGCAGACAATGGCCATCCCGGCCATCACCGCCGGGTAGCCCCACGTCCAGTTCAGTTCGGGCATGAAATGGAAGTTCATGCCGTAGATGGCGGCGATCATGGTGGGCACCGCCAAGATGCCGGCCCAGGCCGCCATCTTGCGCATGTCGTTGTTCTGCTGCATACCGACCCGGGCGAGTGCCGCCTGCACCAGCGAGTTGAGCATGTCGTCGTAGCTGGCGATCTGGTCGGCCGCCTCGGTGTGGTGGTCGCCGACGTCGCGCAGGTAGCGTCGCACCTCTTTGGAAATCAGGTCCTTGTTCTCGGTCTGGATGCGCTGGAAGGCAACTCCCAGCGGGTTCACGCACCGGCGCAGTTCGACGACTTCGCGCTTGAGCAGGTAAATCGGTTCGACGTCGATCTTGCGGCCGGGCGAAAACGCCACCTCCTCGATGGCGTCGATGTCGGATTCGATCAGGCTCGTCACCTCGAGGTAGTGGTCCACCACGTCGTCGGCGATGGCGTGCATCACCGCGTACGGACCCAGCTGCAGATGCTCGGGATCGGCATCCATCCGCTTGCGCACCTCGGACAGCCCGCCGTGCTCGCCGTGGCGGACGGTAACCACGAAATCTTTGCCGACGAAGACCATGACCTCGCCGGTTTCGACGATCTCGCGGGCCAGCACCACCGACTCGTGCGGGACATAGTTGACGGTCTTCAGCACGAGGAACAGCGTCTCGTCGTACCGCTCCAGCTTGGGCCGCTGGTGGGCGTGCACGGCGTCCTCGACCGTCAGCGCGTGCAGCCCAAAGACATCCGCCACATCCTGCATGTGGCGCTCATCGGGCTCGTGCAGCCCGATCCAGACGAACGCCTCCCGCCCCGTCAGCTCGATCTCGCGGACCGTGCTCAGCGCGGTGGCGTAGGTGTACTTGCCGGGCAGCCGGTGGCCTTCGACGTAAACGCCGCAGTCGACCAACGGCTCAGGGGGCTGGGCAACGGGGTGTACGTGGGGCACCACCCGCGGTTTCGCGACTGGTCGCAGCGCTTCGGGCAATGCGTCAAACCCAGGGAACACCTTCACCTCCGATCACCGCGCAGGTCCGGCCGAGCGGTGCTCAATGCTACGCGTCCTGGCAAAACACGGCAGAAAAAACCCGCCGCGGCCCGGGCTTATGACGGTTGGCGGACGGCCGACGGGCGATGCCTCCCGGTGGTGGACCGGAGGTTTCGGGCCGGCGGGGGTGCGCTAGTTTCGAGCTCGACCGAAATCCTGACTTTCTCCATAAGGAGTACACCGACGTGAGCGCAAGTCCTGTCAAGGTCGCCGTCACCGGCGCCGCCGGCCAGATCGGCTACAGCCTGTTGTTCCGCCTGGCCAGCGGCTCGCTGCTGGGGCCCGATCGCCCGATCGAGCTGCGGCTGCTGGAGATCGAGCCCGCGCTCAAGGCGCTCGAGGGTGTGGTGATGGAGCTGGACGACTGCGCGTTCCCGCTGCTGGCGGGCGTCGAGATCGGCGCGGATCCGAACAAGATCTTCGACGGCGTGAACCTGGCCCTGCTCGTCGGCGCCCGCCCGCGCGGCCCGGGCATGGAGCGCGGCGACCTGCTGGAGGCCAACGGCGCGATCTTCACCGCGCAGGGCAAGGCGCTCAACGCCGTTGCCGCCGCCGACGTGCGTATCGGCGTGACCGGCAACCCGGCCAACACCAACGCGCTGATCGCGATGAGCAACGCGCCCGACATCCCGCGGGAGCGGTTCTCCGCGCTCACCCGCCTCGACCACAACCGGGCGATCTCGCAGCTGGCCCGCAAGACCGGCGCCGCGGTCACCGACGTCAAGAAGATGACGATCTGGGGCAATCACTCGGCCACCCAGTACCCAGACGTGTTCCACGCCGAGATCAAAGGCAGGAACGCGGCCGAGGTGGTCAACGACCAGGCGTGGATCGAGAACGACTTCATCCCCACCGTCGCCAAGCGCGGCGCGGCGATCATCGACGCGCGCGGTGCCTCGTCGGCCGCGTCTGCCGCGTCGGCCACCATCGACGCCGCCCGCGACTGGCTGCTGGGCAGCCCGGACGGCAACTGGGTGTCCATGGCCGTCATCTCGGACGGCTCGTACGGTGTGCCCGAGGGGCTGATCTCCTCGTTCCCGGTGACCACCAAGGGCGGCGACTGGACGATCGTCACCGGCCTGGAGATCGACGAGTTCTCCCGCGCCCGGATCGACAAGTCGACCGCCGAGCTGGCCGACGAGCGCAACGCGGTCACCGAGCTGGGCCTGATCTAGCCCGCCGGCGCCCAGCCTGTAAATCCGCAGCCAAAGTGCGAGTACGGCCCTGCAGATCTACAGGCTCGGCGCGGGGATGGCTGGGCGCAGCGGGTCGCCGCGCTCGACGGTCGTCGATTAGGGCTACTAACGGGTAGTCAGTACCCTGGGCGCGTGTCCGAAATCGTGCCGCCACAGATCGCCATCGGAGACGACGAGATCTTCGAGGCCCACGTAGGTGGGAAGCTTTCCGTCGAGCTGCAGTCTCCGCTGGACACCCAGCGCGCCTTGTCGATCGCCTACACCCCGGGCGTGGCGCAGGTCAGCCGGGCGATCGCCGCCGATCAGACGCTGGCCGCCCGCTACACCTGGGCGAATCGGTTGGTGGCCGTCGTCAGCGACGGCAGCGCGGTGCTCGGCCTCGGTGACATCGGGCCGGCGGCGTCGCTGCCGGTGATGGAGGGCAAGTGCGGGCTGTTCAAGGAGTTCGCCGGGCTGGACGCGATCCCGATCGTGTTGGGCACCAAGGATCCCGACGAGATCGTCGAGACCCTGGCGCGGCTGCGCCCGACGTTCGGCGCCGTCAACCTCGAGGACATCTCCGCCCCGCGCTGCTTCGAGATCGAACGACGGGTCATCGAGGCGCTGGACTGCCCGGTGATGCACGACGACCAGCACGGCACGGCCATCGTCGTGCTGGCCGCCCTGATGGGCGCCACCAAGCTGCTCGGCCGTGACATGTGCTCGCTGCGGGTGGTGGTCTCCGGCGCCGGCGCCGCGGGTGTCGCGTGCACGAATCTCCTTCTGGCGATGGGCGTTTCGGACATCACCGTGCTGGACTCGCGCGGCATCCTGCACACCGGGCGCGACGACATGAACGGCGTCAAGGTCGATCTGGCGCGGCGCACGAATCCCGGTGGCCTCGCCGGCGGCATGGTCGAGGCGCTCGGCGGGGCCGACGTGTTCCTCGGGGTGTCGGCGGGTGTGGTCCCCGAGGAGTTGATCGCCACCATGGCACCCGACGGGATCGTGTTCGCGCTGTCCAACCCCGACCCGGAGATCCACCCCGAGCTCGCGGCCAAGCACGCGGCGGTGGTGGCCACCGGCCGCAGCGACTTTCCCAACCAGATCAACAACGTGCTCGCGTTCCCTGGGGTGTTTCGCGGCGCGCTGGACGCGGGTGCGCGCCGGATCACCGAAAAGATGATGGTGGCCGCGGCCGAGGCGATCTTCTCCGTCGTCAGCGACGACCTCGCGGTCGACCGGATCGTCCCGAGCCCACTGGACCTGCGCGTCGGGGAAGCCGTCGCCAAGGCGGTCACCCTGGCCGCAGAAGTGTCAGACGCCAGGGCGTGAGAATCGGCAGGGCGGCCGCGGCGCTGCTCGCCGTGGTTTTCTGGGCCGGCTGCGCGACCAACGCCCACCAGCGCCATCCGGAGCTGGTGGTCGGATCCCGGCCCGACCCCGAGTCGACGCTGCTGGCCGGTGTCTACGTGGCGGCGCTGCGCTCATACGGTTTCGCGGCGCGACCCGACACCGCCACCGACCCGATGGCGAAGCTGGACTCCGGCGAGTTCACCGTCGTCCCTGCGTTCACCGGGCAGGCGTTGCAGCGTCTGCAGCCCGGCGCATCGGTCCTCTCCGACGCCCAGGTTTACCGCGCGATGATCGCGGCGCTGCCCGAGGGCATCCTGGCGGGCGACTACACCACGGCCGCCGAGGACAAACCCGCGCTGCTGGTGACGCAAGCCACCGCCCGGGCTTGGGGCGGCCATGACCTGACCGCGCTGCCTAAGCACTGCGACGGGTTAATGATCGGCGCCGTCACCGGGTTTCAGGCGCCCTCGGCGGTCGGCACCTGCCGGCTTCCCGCTCCGCGCCAATTCCCGGATGAGCCAACGCTTTTCACCGCGCTGCGGGCCGGTCGGCTGACGGCGGCGTGGACCACCACCGCCGACCCCGGCGCCCCCGCCGACCTGATCGCGCTGGCCGACGGCAAGCCCGCGCTGATCCGGGCCGAGAACGTGGTGCCGCTGTATCGCCGCAATGCGCTCGGCGATCGCCAGCTGCTGGCGATCAACGAAGTGGCCGGCGTGCTGGACACCGCCGCCCTGGCCGAGATGCGCCGCCAGGTGGCCGGCGGCGCCGACCCGCAGGCGGTGGCCGGCGGATGGTTGGCCGAACACCCGCTGGGCCGCTGAGCGTAGTCGGCCGTCAGGCCTTGGGCACCAACCGGCCCAGGACCGGCCCGAACAGCTGCTGATAACGGCTGCCGGTCAGCCGCACCAAGACGTCCATGACCTTGGCGTCCGTGCCGACCAGCACCCGGGCCTTGTTCTTGCGCACCGCGTCCAGGATGACCTGCGCGGCCCGCTGCGGACTGGTCCTGGCCAGCCGCTTGTCGAACAGCTTGGCCAGTTCGTCGCGGTCGAGTCCCTCGGCGACGGTGGCGTTGCGGGCGATCGCGGTCTTGATGCCGCCGGGATGCACTGTGGTCACCCCTACCGGGTGGCCGGCCTGCACCATCTCCTGCCGCAGCGCCTCGGTGAAGCCCCGGACGGCGAACTTGGCCGAGTTGTACGCCGCCTGCCCCGGCACCGAGAACAACCCGAACACGCTCGAGACGTTGATGACGTGGCCGTCCCCGGAGGCGATCAGATGCGGGAGAAACGCTTTGGTGCCGTTCACGACGCCCCAGAAGTCGACGTCCATCACGCGTTCGATGTCCTTGAACTGGCTGACCTCGATGTCGCCGGTGAAGGCGATGCCCGCGTTGTTGTAGATCTGGTTGACCTTGCCGAAGTGCGCGTTGACGGCGTCGGCGTAGGCCAGGAAGGCCTCGCGCTCGGTCACGTCGAGTCGGTCCACTTTGACCGGCGCGCCGATCGCCTTCAACCGTCGCTCGGTGTCGGCCAGCCCCTCGAGGTTGACGTCGCTGATCGCCACCTTGGCGCCCGAGCGGCCCAGCTCGATGGCCAGCGCCTGCCCGATGCCCGAACCCGCGCCGGTGACCACGGCGACTTTCCCGGCAAACCCTCGCATAACCACCCTCCTCCCTCCCATCGCGAGCGTGCGTGTTTGTACATCGACACGCCGATATCGCTGACACTTTACGCACGCTCGCGGCGGCGGCGGCTTCGGCCGGCGGCGGCGGCTTCAGGCGTTCACCCGAAGGCCGTGTCGATGATCTCCTGCTGCTCGACGGCGTGCACCTTCGACGAGCCCGACGACGGCGCCGACATCGCCCGGCGCGAAATGCGCTTGATCCCGGTCAGCTTGTCGGGCAGCAGCTCGGGCAGCTCCAGGCCGAACCGCGGCCACGCGCCCTGGTTGGCCGGCTCCTCCTGCACCCAGAAAAACTCGCTGGCCTCGGGATAGCGGTCCAGCGTCTCGCCCAGCCGGCGTTTCGGCAGCGGGGCGAGCTGTTCGATCCGCACGATCGCGACGTCGTCGCGGTTGTCCTTAGCCTTGCGCGCCGCCAGCTCGTAGTAGAGCTTTCCGCTGGTCAGCAGGATCCTGCGGACCTTGCCGCGATCGCCTATGCCGTCCTCGTAGGTGGGTTCCTCCAGTACCGAGCGGAACTTGATCTCGGTGAAGTCCTTGACCTCGCTGACGGCCGCCTTGTTGCGCAGCATCGACTTCGGGGTGAACACGATCAGCGGGCGCTGGATACCGTCGAGGGCGTGCCGGCGCAACAGGTGGAAGTAGTTCGACGGCGTCGAGGGCACCGCGATCGTCATCGAACCCTCCGCCCACAACTGCAGGAAGCGTTCGATGCGACCGGAGGTGTGGTCGGGCCCCTGCCCCTCGTGCCCGTGCGGCAGCAGCAACACCACGTTGGACAGCTGGCCCCACTTGGCCTCACCGGAGCTGATGAACTCGTCGATGATCGACTGCGCGCCGTTGACGAAGTCGCCGAACTGCGCCTCCCACAAAACCAGGGCGTCCGGGTTGCCCACCGTGTAGCCGTACTCGAAGCCGACGGCCGCATACTCGGACAGCGGCGAGTCGTAGACCATGAACCTGCCGCCGGTGGGGCTGCCGTCGGGGTTGGTCGCCAGCAGTTGCAGCGGCGTGAACTCGTCGCCGGTGTTGCGGTCGAAGATCACCGAATGCCGCTGGGAGAAGGTGCCGCGCCGGGTGTCCTGACCGGAGAGCCGCACCAGCTTGCCCTCGGCCACCAGCGAACCCAACGCCAGCAGCTCGCCGAAGGCCCAGTCGATCTTGCCCTCGTAGGCCATCTCGCGGCGCCTTTCCAGCACCGGCTGCACGCGCGGATGCGCGGTGAAACCGTCCGGGACGGCCAAAAACGCGTCGCCGATGCGGGCCAGCAGCGCCTTGTCCACCGCGGTGGACAGCCCGGCGGGGATCATCTGGTCGGACTCGACCGATTCGCTCGGCTGCGCGCTTTGCTTCTCCAGCTCGCGGACCTCGTTGAACACCCGCTCCAGCTGGCCCTGGTAGTCGCGCAGCGCGTCCTCGGCCTCTTTCAGCGAGATGTCGCCGCGGCCGATCAGGGATTCGGTGTAGCTCTTGCGGACCCCGCGCTTGACGTCGACCACGTCGTACATGGCGGGGTTGGTCATCGACGGGTCGTCGCCCTCGTTGTGCCCGCGCCGGCGGTAGCACAGCATGTCGATGACGACGTCCTTCTTGAACCTCTGCCGGAAGTCCACGGCCAGCTTCGCCACCCACACGCCGGCTTCCGGGTCGTCACCGTTGACGTGGAAGATCGGCGCCCCGACCATCTTGGCGACGTCGGTGCAGTACTCGCTGGACCTGGAGTACTCCGGCGCGGTGGTGAAACCGATCTGGTTGTTGACGATGATGTGGATGGTGCCGCCGACGCGGTAGCCGGGCAGGTTCGCCAGGTTCAGCGTCTCGGCCACCACTCCCTGCCCGGCGAAGGCGGCGTCACCGTGCAGCATCATCGGCACCACGGAGAAGCTCTCTTCGCCGCCAGCGGCGGCCGCGAGGGCCAGCAGGTCCTGCTTGGCCCGGACCAGGCCCTCCAGCACCGGGTCCACGGCTTCCAGGTGCGACGGGTTGGCGGTCAGTGACACCTGAATGTCGTTGTCGCCGAACATCTGTAGGTACACACCGGTGGCGCCGAGGTGGTATTTGACGTCGCCGGAGCCGTGCGCCTGTGCCGGGTTGAGGTTGCCCTCGAACTCGGTGAAGATCTGCTTGTACGGCTTGCCGACGATGTTGGCCAGCACGTTGAGCCGGCCGCGGTGCGGCATCGCGATGACCACCTCGTCGAGGCCGTGCTCGGCGCACTGGTCGATCGCCGCGTCCATCATCGGGATCACACTTTCGGCGCCCTCCAGCGAAAACCGTTTCTGCCCAACGTATTTGGTTTGCAGGAAGGTCTCGAAGGCCTCGGCGGCGTTCAGCTTGCTCAGGATGTACTTCTGTTCGGCCACAGTCGGTTTGACGTGTTTGGTCTCGACCCGCTGTTGCAGCCACTCCTGTTGTTCGGGTTCGAGGATGTGGGTGTATTCGATGCCGATGTGGCGGCAGTAGGCGTCGCGCAGCAGGCCCAGCACGTCGCGCAGCTTCTTGTACTCGCAACCGGCGAAGCCGTTGACCTTGAACACCCGGTCGAGGTCCCACAGCGTCAGGCCGTGGTTGAGCAATTCCAGGTCGGGGTGGCTGCGGAACCTGGTCCCGTCCAGGCGCAGCGGGTCGATGTCGGCCATCAGGTGCCCGCGGTTGCGGTAGGCCGCGATCAACTCCATGACGCGGGCGGTCTTGTCGACGATCGAGTCGGGGTTGTCGGTGCTCCAGCGCACGGGCAGGTACGGATTGCCCAGCTCGCGGAAGATCTCGTCCCAGAAACCGTCCGAGAGCAGCATTTCGTGGATGGTGCGCAGGAAGTCGCCGGATTCCGCGCCCTGGATGATGCGGTGGTCGTAGGTCGAGGTCAGGGTGATCAGCTTGCCGATGCCCAGCTCGGCGATGCGCTCCTCGCTGGCACCCTGGAACTCGGCGGGGTATTCCATGGCGCCGACGCCGATGATGGCGCCCTGGCCGGCCATCAGCCGCGGCACCGAGTGCACGGTGCCGATGGTGCCGGGGTTGGTCAGCGAAATCGTCACGCCGGCAAAGTCTTCGGCGGTCAGCTTGCCGTCGCGGGCCCGGCGCACGATGTCTTCGTAGGCGGTGACGAACTGCGCGAATCGCATGGTCTCGCAACGCTTGATGCCGGCCACTACCAGGGAGCGCTTGCCGTCCTTGCCCTGCAGGTCGATCGCCAGGCCCAGATTGGTGTGCGCCGGCGTGATCGCGGTGGGCTTGCCGTCGACCTCCGCGTAGTGCCGGTTCATGTTCGGGAACTGCTTGATCGCCTGCACCAGCGCGTAGCCCAGGATGTGGGTGAAGGAGACCTTGCCGCCGCGGGTGCGCTTGAGCTGGTTGTTGATGACGATCCGGTTGTCGATCAGCAGCTTGGCCGGAACGGCCCTAACGCTGGTCGCCGTCGGCACCTCCAGCGACGCGGACATGTTCTTGACGACGGCCGCGGCGGCGCCGCGCAGCACCTGCAACTCGTCGCCCTCGGCCGGCGGGAGAGTGGCGGCCTTCGGTGCAGCTGGAGCCGGTGCCGCCCCGGACGGCACCGGGGCGCCGTTGCCCGTCGCGGCCGTGGGCTTGGCGGTAGGAGCGGCCGGCCGGGCGGGGGCCGGTGCGGCGGGCGTCGGTTGCGGGGCGGCCTGCCCGTCGGCCGTGGCCGGGGTGCTCGCCGCCGATTCGGTGGTCGGCTCGGGGTTGTAGTCGACGAGGAATTCGTGCCAGCTTGGATCGACCGACGAGGGGTCGTCGCGGAACTTGCGGTACATCTCCTCGACCAGCCATTCGTTTTGCCCGAATGGTGATATGTTGCTCACGGCCGCTGTTCGCCTCAATTCTCTTGTCGTGCAGGCCCTCTAAGCGCCACTACCCGTCCGCCTGCGACTTCGTGCGCTTCGGTGGGCGGGACGCCGCGCGCCGACGGCGGTCATGGAACGTTTCCGCCCCATAAAGGCTAACCTTTCGCCGGCAATTCGCGCGTGTGACCGGGTGGCTAGCCGGCTTCGCGGGTCGGGGGCAGCAGGCGCAGCGTGCTCGGCCAGCGCGTGGGCGGGGCGCCGAATGCGTGGCGGGCGTTGCGGGTGATCCTCTTGCCCACGAGATAATTGCCGACGGCGCCGACCACGGCGCCAATGCCGACCGGCAGCAGCTTGCCGAACAACAGGGCGCTGCGTCGCACCGTGTACCGCTTGACCCACGACTTGAGCAGCCGCGAGTTCAACCGCGACATCGACGACAGCGGCAGCGCGGCCATGCCTTCCGAAATCCAACCGCCGTTGGTGCGGCCTGGACCGATCAGTTCGGCGACGGCGCGCTTGCTGTTGTCGCCGACCAGCACCGACAGCACCATGACGCGGCGTCGTTCTCGATGGTCGGCGGGAATGCCGTGCACCACCGCCAACGCCAGCGCGAACAGCGCGGTGGCCTCCAGGAACGCCACGGTTTCCGCCGCGGCCGCCGACAGCGCGCTCAACGTGCCGATCCCGGGGATGGTCGCCGCCATCCCCACCGCCACGCCGCTGGCCGTGACCACGGCCACGTAGCGCTTCTCCAGCTTGGCGACGATGTCGGCTGGGCCGGCGCCCGGGTTCGCGTGCCGCAGGCGGGACACGTAGGCCTCGACCGCCGGGCCCTGCACCCGCGAGCTACGCTCGATGACCTGCGCCAACGCCCGCGCGGATGCCGTGGGCCGGCCGCCGGTGGTGCCCGGCGCCTGCTCCGCGTTGGACGTTTTCGATTCTCTGTTCCGTCGGGCCCACATCTTGCCTCTCCTGCCGATGGCGTCCTTCAAGGCTAACGTGCCCGCCGCAAGGGACGGATCGGTCCGCGGCTCCCCGGCCGATTGCCTTACCCGGGATAATGCAAGGCTGGGTGCGGGTCTGTGCCGTGTGGCGGGGTGGGGTAGGGCCGGACGTCATCGTCGGGAGCTGAAACGAGGTGGGTACATGACCACGGCGACGCCCCGGCGCGCGGGGCCGAGTCGCGCCCGCTTCGCCAAGCGCTGGATGGCGCCAAGTGCGCGGCACTCGGCGAACCCCTGGAACGCGCTCTGGGCGATGATGATCGGCTTTTTCATGATCATGGTCGACTCGACCATCGTCGCCATCGCCAACCCGACCATCATGGCCGACCTGCGTATCGGGTACGACACCGTGGTCTGGGTGACCAGCGCCTACCTGCTGGGGTATGCGGTGGTGTTGCTGGTGGCCGGACGGCTCGGTGACAGGTTCGGATCCAAGAACCTCTATCTGATCGGCCTGGTGGTGTTCACCGCCGCGTCGGTGTGGTGCGGGCTCGCCGGCGGCGCGGCCATGCTGATCACCGCTCGCGTCGTGCAGGGTGTCGGCGCCGGCGTGCTCACCCCGCAGACCCTGTCGGCGATCACGCGGATCTTCCCGCCGGAGCGGCGCGGCGTCGCGGTGAGCGTGTGGGGCGCCACCGCGGGCGTCGCCAGCCTGGTGGGGCCGTTGGCCGGCGGCGCGCTGGTCGACGGGCTGGGCTGGCAGTGGATTTTCTTCGTCAACGTCCCCATCGGCGTCGTCGGGCTGGCGTTGGCCGTGTGGCTGGTTCCGGTGCTGCCCACCCAGGTGCACCGGTTCGACCTGGTCGGCGTCGCGTTGTCCGGGATCGGCATGTTCCTGGTCGTCTTCGGGCTGCAACAGGGTCAGGCCGCACACTGGCAGCCGTGGATCTGGGCGATGATCGTCGCCGGCATCGGGTTCATGTCGGTGTTCGTCTACTGGCAGTCGGTGAACAGGGGCGAGCCGCTGGTCCCGCTGGCGATTTTCGGCGACCGGGACTTCAGCCTGTGCAACGCCGGGGTGGCCATCGTCTCGTTCGCGTCAACCGCGATGATGCTGCCGCTGACGTTCTACGCGCAGTCGGTCTGCGGGTTGTCGCCGATGCGCTCGGCCCTGTTGATCGCGCCGATGGCGGTGGCCAACGGTGTGCTCGCGCCGCTCGTGGGCAGGATCGTCGACAGCTACCATCCGCTGCCCGTGCTCGGTTTCGGCTTTTCGATGCTGACGATCGGGCTGACGTGGCTTGCGTTCGAGATGTCCCCGGACACGCCGATCTGGCGGCTACTGTTGCCGTTCTCTGTGATAGGCGTCGGGATGGCGTTCGTGTGGTCGCCGCTGACCGCCACTGCGACCCGCAACCTGCCGCTGCAGCTGGCCGGCGCGGGCTCCGCCGTGTACAACTCGGTCCGCCAGCTCGGCGCGGTGCTCGGGAGTGCCGGTATGGCCGCGTTCATGGCGTCACGGATTAGCGCCGAGATGCCGCCGCGGCCCCCCGGCGCCGCGGGAGAGGGCGGCATCACCTTGCAGCTGCCCGGGTTCCTGCGCGGCCCGTTCTCGGCCGCGATGTCGCAGTCGGTGCTGCTGCCCGCGTTCATCGCGTTGTTCGGGATCATTGCCGCGCTGTTCTTGGTCGGGTTCGCGCCCTCGATGACCGCGGTCGGTGAGCTGCCCGACGATGACGACGTCCTCGACGACGACTATGACGACTATGCCGAGTTCGTACTTCTCCGTGAACCGGACATCGGGCCGCGGCCGGGCGCCGAGATCCAACCCGCGCGCGAGGAGAACGGCGACATCGGACCGTCGGAAGAGCGGCCCGGCCGCCCGCGCTCGGCACCGGCCGACGCGTGGCACAGCCTGCTCGACGACCCGGTGCCGCAAACCGCACCGATTGGCTTCGCCCGCAACGGCTCTCATGTCGACGAGCGGCGCATTCCGCCGATCACGGAGTTTACGGCGCGCCGGTTTGGGTCCGTCCCGCGCGACGATCGTCGTGCGCCGTCGGCCGGAAGGCACCACAACGGCACCGCGCATCATCGGCTCACCGAAGGCGAGGCGCCGCGGGGCCAGCATTACCGTCCCGATCCGGACGACGATCCCACCGGCTACGGCCGGCACTCGCGTTAAGTAGGCTCGGACCTCGTCAGTGCCAGGAATGCGCCCAGGTCGATCAGGCCACCGGGCGTGGCGGGCAGGTACTCGGTCAGCAGCCGCGAGCGCACGATCACCGCCGCGTATTGCGCCCGGCTGACCGCGACGTTGAGCCGATTCCTGTTGAGCAGGAACGACATTCCATGCGGCACCACCTCCGCGGACGAGGCCGTCATCGAGACGAAGACCACCGGCGCCTGCCCACCCTGGAACTTGTCGACGGTTCCGACCCGGACCCCGCCGAGCCCCGCGGAGCCCAACCGCCGGCGCAGCAGCGCCACCTGCGCGTTGTAGGGCGCCAGCACCAGAACATCGGCGGCGGCCAGCGGACGGGTGCCGCGCTCGTCGGTCCACGACGTGCCGAGCAGCCGCCCGATCTCGGCGGCGATCGCGTCGGCCTCTTCGGGGCTCTCGGTCGAGTTACCTTGGTGTTCAACCGGATACAGGTGCACACCGGGCTTATAGCCATCGAGGTGACGGGCGGCCGTGCATGGGTGGGAATGCAGCCTGCCCTCATACGACAGCGTGGAGACCGCGGCGCAGACCGCCGGGTGCATCCGGTAGGAGCGATCCAGGAAGTAGCCGCGTTCGTCGGGCAGCGTGCGCCGGCCGTCGACGAGCCAATCCAGCGCCGAGGTGTCGACCGGTTCGGGGTGAGTGCCCTGACTGACCTGTGGCAGCTGCTGCGGGTCCCCGAGCAGCAACAGGTTCGCGGCCGCCGGGGCCACGGCGATGGTGTTGGCCAGACAGAACTGGCCCGCCTCGTCGATCACCAGCAGATCCAGGCTGCCCGGGATCACCCGGTTGGCGTTGGCGAAATCCCATGCGGTGCCGCCGATCACACAGCCCGCGGTGTCCGCGATGAATGCCGGGTATTCGTTGCTGTCGATCTCGTGCCAGCGCGGTGCGTGGTGGTCGTGGTGTTTCTTGGCGACCCGGTGTGGATCCAGGCCGGCGTCGATCACACACTCCAGCAGGTTCTCCACCGCGGCATGTGACTGCGCCACCACACCGACGCGCCAGGCATGGCCGGTGACCAAGCGTTTGATCACCTGGGCGGCGGTGTGCGTTTTGCCGGTCCCCGGCGGTCCGTGCACGGCCAGGTATGACGAGTCCAGATCCAGTGTTGCGGCGGTGATGTCGGCAGCAATGCCCGAGGTGTCGGGGCCGCGCGGGAGCGGAGCGCCGCTGCGGGTGCGGGGCGCGCGACGCAGCAGGATGTCGACCAGCGCGGTGCGGGGTAGTTGCGGCAACCCGGCGGCGACGGCGGTGGCGGTCGATTCGATCGACTCCCTTAAGGCTGTTGTGGGCACCGGCGGTCCGGGGGTGAGCGCGAAGGGAAGTTGGTGAAAGGTGTTGCCGTCGCTGCCCACTCGCTCGATGATGACCACCTCGGTGGGCACCGTCGGATCGTCGGCCTCGACGACCTCGGCCCGTCCGGCCGCCCGCCGATCGGGATTGTCGGTCATGCCCGGCGGAGCCGGAGGTTCGTAGAGCGCGAACACGTTCGTCATCAGGTCGCCGCGCGCCAGCTCGCCGCGCAGCCGCACCCGTCGCTGCAGCTTGCGCGCGCCGGGGGGCGTGTGCCAGTCGACGCTGACCGACACTTTCTCATTCTCGGCGAGGAAAACGTCTGTGTTGTCCGCCCATTCGTCGACGGGGAAGTTCAGCCGGTCGAAATGCGCCCACCAGAACGGCTTGTCCTCCCGCCGGTGGTAGCCGCGCGCCGCGGCCACCAGCGCGACCGCCGTCCGCTCGGGCGTGCGTTCACCGACGGCGGCGTCGCCGGTGAACGCCGACAGTGTCATCGCCAGCCGGTCGTCGTCTTCGGCGGTGTCGCCGTCGGGCACCGGTTGGGCGCCAACGGGAACGACGCCGAGTTCGTAGGCGCGCAGCATCAGCCAGTTGCGCAGTTCCCGAGTCGACCGGCAGTCGTAGTGGTTGTAGTCCTCGATCTCTTTGAGCACCGATGCGGCGTCGTCGAAGCGGCCGGCGGCCTGCAGTTCGCAGTACCGGGCGTAGGAGGTGATCGATTCGGTGGCGGTAGTGACGTCACCGGCGCGCAGCTGCGCGCCCATGTAGAGCGGCTCGAGCGCCTTGAGGCTGAACGACTCCGCGCCCACGCGAATGCTCTTGCGCGCCAAGGGGTACAGGTCAACCAGCGTCCCGCTGCGCAGTAGTTCGTCGACCTCGTCCTCGCCGACCCCATACCGTCCGGCGAGCCTTAGCAGCGCGGTCTTCTCGTAGGGTGCGTAATGGTAGATGTGCATGTTCGGGCGACGTTCGCGGCGCTTGGCCACCATCGCGAGGAAATCGGTGAGCGCCTTCCGTTCGTCCGCCCGGGCATGCGCCCACAGCGGGCGGAAATTCCCGGCGGCGTCGAGGACGCCGAAGAGATATTCCAGGCCCCATTCGCGGCCGTCGGCGGTCCACAGCGGGTCGCCTTCGAAGTCGAAGAACAGGTCGCCGGGGTCCGGCTCGGGCAGCAGCGCCAGCGGCCGCGGGTCGACGATCTCGAACCGCGGAATGCCGGTATCTCGTTGGCGGACTTGTAGTTTGGCCTGCGCGGTTAGCTTGCCCAGCACCGCCGACGCTAGGTCGGGCACCGGCCCGCTATGGCCCGCGAGCTCGGTGATCGTGGTGATCCCGGCGTCAATGAGCTTGTCCCGCTGGGCCACCCGCATGCCGGCGACCAGCAGCAGGTCGTCGGTCGCACGCAACTGCTCCGTGCACAACGGGCACCGGAAACACGCGACCACGCTCCGGTCTTCCCAGCGGACCGGGGTGCCCGCGGCGTGGTGCTCGTCGAGCAGGCGCTGCAAAAGCGCGCGCTGGGACCGGTAAACCGGGATCAGGTCGCCGATGCGGTAGCGCACGACGGTGCCATCGCCCAGTTCCAACTCGGCCTCCGGCGCCACCGGGACGTCCGAGCCGGCCAGCGCGTCGGCGTAGCCCGCCAGCTGCAGCAACGCGGGGACCTTGGCCGAGCGCGCCAGCTTGGTGTCGATGACCCGATAGCGCTCGCCGTCAAGCACCAGGAAGTCGGCGAATCCGACGAAACGGCCGTCGAACATCGCGGCCTGATACACGGCGGGAGCGCGGTTGGCGATGGCGCGCTGGGTCGCCTCGGCGGCGGCCGTCAGCCCCGCCGGTGTGTAGGCCGGGCGTCCGATGATCGCGACGGCGTGGCCGAACTCCTCGCGCAGCCCGTCGAGCCGGCGTCGTTCGTGCTCGGTGCCGAGGGCGGCCGTCCGCGCGAGCAACTCGTCCTCGACGGCGACCGCGGGGCCGCGGCCGAGTTTCGCGTCAAAATCCCTGAGCAGGGCGTATTCGCAGCGCGCGGCGGCCGCGAGATCCGACGCGCTGTAGACGACGCTGTCGCCGGTGACGAACACGCCAGCCACTGTAGGTGAGGGGTCCGACATCGATAGGAAATGTCTGGCTGATGCCGGGCTGAGCTATCGGGACTTGCGGACCTGTCCGTCAAACCGGCCGCGGATCGCAGTTCGGCTCAAGGGGTTTCGAGTTTTCGATAGAAAAACGTTGCTGCTGTTTGTGGTGTGGGCGTGGGGCCGTGACGGCGCTGATGCCGTCGCTGTCGACGTGATAGCTACCCGACGGGTAAGCCGCTCTGCGGCTTTTGGTGTCGAGGGTTTGCTCGTTGTGTTACGCGTATAGGGCAAATGCATGTCAGCGGTTGCCATTGGCTAGTTGCACTCTGAACTAAAATTCGGGGGGGGGGGTAGCTCCAGGCTTTTTAAACTATCTACGAGCATTGGTTACTTTACTTCGAATAGTTTGCGATCTTCGATGTTCACGGAACGAGATTAACCGATTTTATCTAAACTCACCCGACGCTCAGGTCGTTCTCAGCTACCTTCTGACCATCCGAATTCGACTCACCGATCAAAGGAGATGGTCGTGGACCTTGCAGCTCGCCCCCATAAGACCACTGGGGTGGCCCTCGCCACCGCGGGCGCCGCGGCGTTGGGCGCCAGCCTGATCGCCCTGACGCCCTCGGTGTTCAACGATGTCGCAGTTGACATTCAGCACAGGCTCGGCAATGTCCAGCGCTATGCGGTAGAACTCGCCGATGTTGTCAACCCGATCACCAACTGGATAGACACGTTGACGACAGCGACCAACAGCGTGAGTTGGCTTGGTCAGCAGATGCTCAACGCTCCCTCCCCGGTGTTGTCGCAGGTTCTTGCCAACCAAAGTGGCTATGGCCAAACAGTCGTCACCTCGTTGGAAAGCTCAGCGAGCAGTATTCAAAATGTCCTGACAACCACGTTGCCCTCAGGTCTGCAAACGATCTGGAGCGACCTCATGGCAGGTATGCCCGCGCTCGCCTCTAGCGAAGCCGATTACCTCGTCTCAACATTGATCATTCAGGGAGGGGAGCCGTTGTTTCCCATTCTGCAGATCCCCGCGGATATGACAACCAACATGACGAAGGCGCTTGACGCGGTTACTAGCATTACCCTGCTCCTTCACCTGGTCAACGCACTCCAGGGCATCCCGTTTGCCCCTTGGGAACAGGCCGGACTAAGCGCTCAGGAATTCGTCGATGCTGTGAATGGCGGCGATCCGGCAACTGCATGGAGCACGTTGATCAATTTGCCCGCCGACATAACAAACGCTTTCCTCAACGGCGGTCCCAATAATCTCGACTACAACATGTTCGGTTGGCCAGGCCTGGTGAATGCTGGGGTGAGCCGCTTTAGTGGGGAACTTAACGGTAACTCCGGAATTATTCCTGACCTCCTTCTTGCGGTCCCACGGGCGATCGCTGAGGCGCTAGGCGCGAAGCTGCCACCGCTGACGGAGCCTCCCGCTGCCGCGGCTGCCATCGTGCCGGGTTTGGCCGTCGAGCTGCCCGGGCTGGCGGCTGATGTCGGGAAGGCGTTCGATCCAGCGATAGTGACCGATATCGCTGGTGCGCTTGGTCCGTCGTTGGCGGCCGATGTCACGGGCGGTTTGGGAACGGCCGCGGCAACGTTGACCGTCGACCTCTCAACCATCGCGCTCAACATTCTGTCGGCACTATGAGTTGAGCGAGGCCTGTTGCTACTGCGAGGGTGACAGGTTAACGGCGATTGGCTCCCTTCATTCACCGAAGGGAGCCAATCGCTGTCGTGTGCAGGTAATCGTTAACGGCGATTGGATCACTTCGCAAGACGGGGCGACAACGTGCGGATGACGAACTGTTCAACACGTAGCGATCTCTGCCGGCGCGATGTGCGGTCCGGCAGTCCGGTGGTTCTTGGCGAGACCACTCAGTGGCCGGGGGCGTTACCGATGAGCTCGACGCCGTTGCCGTTCCAGTGCAACCGCACGTCGGTGTTCAAGCCGTTGATTCCGCCGGGGTACGTCAATGCCACGGTGTCGCCGGTGGTTTGCGACGCGTCGATGCCGTTGAACCCGTAGGTGTCGGGCACCCCCTGCGGGATGAACTGGCCGAGATGGAACAGCACCGCCCGGGTGGTGGGGTTGGTGGCGTTGGTGTTGGCCTTGACGATCACCGCCGACAGCTGGGCGCATTCGTTGTAGTTGCCCGCTATGGGCTCGGGATTCCAGGGCTGCTGACTGCGCGGATCGCGGGGCAGCTCGGAGACCACCTTCGCGATGGTGGGCGAGGCGAGATTGACCGCGCACGGGTCGGCCGGCGCAGCGCTGCTGGGCGGGGCGGCGGCCGCGCTCGGTACGGCGGGGGCGGTGATGGAGTTGGTCTCGGTCGATGTGGTGGCCTGCGGCGTCTTCGCGACCGTGGAATCGCCCGAACCGCAGCCGGTCAACGTCGCGCCGACCAGCACGGCAACGGAAAGGGCGGTCAATGGCTCAGAACTACGCGCTAGCGACCACACATCGCGCAACCGTACCGAAACCCGGCCCCTAGGTGCGGCAGGCTTGGCCGCGTGCCGCGCCCGGCTCGCGTTCGCCACGGGTCCGATGGTGGCGACGTGCCGCGCCCGGCTCGCGTTCGCCACGGGTCCGATGGTGGCGACGTGCCGCGCCCGGCTCGCGTTCGCCACGGGTTCGATGGTGGCGACCCGCCGCGCCCGGCGGGACCGGGCTCGCGTTCGCCACTAAACTCGTTGCACGATGACCATCCCGGACAGTCCACCCGTTGCTGCCGCCACCACGTTTGCCGACCTGCAGATTCACCCTGCGGTCCTGCGGGCGATCGCCGATGTCGGCTACGAGTCGCCGACGGCCATCCAGGCCGCGACGATTCCGGCGCTGATGGCCGGTTCCGACGTGGTCGGACTGGCCCAGACCGGCACCGGCAAGACGGCGGCCTTCGCCATCCCGATCCTGTCCAAGATCGACGTCAAGAGCACCGCCACGCAAGCGCTGGTGCTGGCGCCCACCCGCGAGCTGGCGCTGCAAGTGGCCGAGGCATTCAGCCGCTATGGGGCGCATCTGCCGCAGATCCACGTGTTGCCGATCTATGGCGGCTCGTCCTACGGCGTACAACTGGCGGGGCTGAGACGCGGCGCGCAGGTGGTGGTCGGCACCCCCGGCCGCGTCATCGACCACCTCGAACGCGGAACGCTGGACCTCTCCCATATCGACTACCTGGTGCTCGACGAGGCCGACGAGATGCTCACCATGGGCTTCGCCGAAGACGTCGAGCGCATCCTGGCCGACACCCCGGAATACAAACAGGTGGCCCTCTTTTCGGCGACCATGCCGCCGGCGATCCGCAAGCTCACCACCAAGTACCTACACGATCCGTTCGAAGTCACCACCAAAGCGAAAACCGCCACCGCCGAGAACATTTCGCAGCGCTACATCCAGGTCGCCGGGCCCCGCAAGATGGACGCGCTGACACGGGTCCTCGAAGTCGAACCGTTCGAGGCCATGATCGTCTTCGTCCGCACCAAACAGGCCACCGAGGAGGTTGCCGAAAAGCTAAGGGCCCGAGGATTTTCCGCGGCCGCCATCAACGGCGACATCCCCCAGGCCCAGCGCGAGCGCACCATCACCGCGCTCAGAAACGGCGGCCCCAAGGGCATCGACATCCTGGTCGCCACCGACGTGGCGGCGCGTGGGCTGGACGTCGAGCGGATATCGCATGTGCTCAACTACGACATCCCCCACGACATTGAGTCCTACGTCCATCGCATCGGACGCACCGGCAGGGCCGGACGTTCGGGAACCGCGCTGCTGTTCGTCTCCCCGCGGGAACGCCACCTGCTCAAGGCGATCGAAAAGGCCACGCGTCAAACGCTTGTCGAGACCGAGTTGCCCACCGTCGAGGACGTCAACGCACAACGGGTGGCAAAATTCGCCGACTCCATCACCGACACGCTCGGCGCTCCGGGGCTAGATCTGTTCCGCAAGCTGGTCGAGGATTACGAACGCGAGCACGACGTCCCGATGGCCGACATCGCCGCGGCGCTGGCGCTGCAGTCGCGCGACGGCGAGGCGTTCCTGATGGCACCCGAACCGCCGCCCGAACGGCGCGAACGTCGGGAACGTCACGAAAAGCCAAGGCAACCAAGAGAATTCACCACCTACCGCGTCTCCGTGGGCAAGCGTCACAAGATTGGTCCCGGCGCGATCGTCGGCGCCATCGCCAACGAGGGCGGGCTGCATCGCAGCGATTTCGGCCACATCGCCATCGGGCCGGACTTTTCACTGGTGGAGCTGCCGGCCAAGCTGCCCCGGTCAACACTGAAAAGGCTTGAGCACACCCGCATCTCGGGCGTGCTGATCGACCTTCGGCCGGACAGCCAAGACAAGCCTCGTCGCCGCAATGCTCAATTGCGCACCGGCGGGAAGCCGCGCGGAAAACGCGCAGGATGACCCTGTCCGAGGAACAAGACGCCCAGGGCGGACTCGAGCAGGTCTCCCATGTCGACCGGGTCGCGTCACTGACCGGTATCCGCGCGGTCGCCGCCCTCCTCGTCGTCGGCACCCACGCGGCCTACACCACCGGCAAATACACCCACGGCTACTGGGGCCTGGTCGGTGCCCGGATGGAGATCGGCGTCCCGATCTTTTTCGTGCTGTCGGGCTTCCTGCTGTTCCGTCCGTGGGTGAAATCGGTTGTCACCGGCGGCCCGCCGCCGTCGCTGAGTCGCTATGCGTGGCACCGGGTTCGGCGCATCATGCCCGCCTACGTCGTCACCGTGCTGTTCGCCTACGTCCTGTACCACTTCCGCGCGGCCGGCCCCAACCCCGGGCACACCTGGGTTGGGCTGCTCCGCAACCTCACCCTGACGCAGATCTACACCGACGGCTACCTGGGCCGCTATCTGCATCAGGGCCTGACGCAGATGTGGAGCCTGGCGGTGGAGGCGGCCTTCTATGTGGCGCTGCCGCTGTTGGCATACCTGCTGCTGGTGCTGATCTGCCGGCGGCGGTGGCAGCCGCGGCTAATCCTCGCCGCACTAGCGGGAATGACGCTCATCAGCCCGGCATGGTTGATCCTGGTCCACGCCGACCACTGGTTTCCCGACGGCGCCCGGCTATGGCTGCCCACCTATTTGGCCTGGTTCCTGGCCGGCATGGTGCTGGCCGTGCTACAGGCGATGGGTGTGCGCTGCTATGCGTTCATGGCCATACCGCTGGCGACCGTCAGCTACTTCATCGTTTCCACCCCGATCGCGGGCGCGCCGACCACATCGCCGGCGACGTTGGGGGAGGCGCTCGTCAAGACGGGCTTCTACGCCGTGATCGCCGCGCTGGCGGTGGCGCCGCTGGCACTGGGCGACCGGGGCTGGTATTACCGGCTGCTGGCCACCCGGCCGATGGTGTGGCTGGGTGAGATCTCCTACGAGATCTTCCTGATCCATCTGGTGACGATGGAGTTCGCGATGGTCTACGTCGTTCGCGACCATGTCTATACCGGTTCGATGCTGAATCTGTTCGTCGCGACGCTGGTGCTGACGATTCCTTTGGCTTGGCTATTACACCATTTCACGCGCGTGCGGGACTGAGCCTCTCAGACCCAGTGGGTGCTGGGGTCCGTTAAAGCGCACTGGTGGGGTAGACGCCCTGCCGGGACCTCAGGGTTTCGAGTCGCCTAGTTACTCCGGTCACGGGGTTAACGCCGTTGGCGCGGGCTGCTTCTCACTGTCGTCCGGCGACGATGAAATGACGATGAACGACGATGAAATGGCCATGAAATTGAGCCGAGCAAATTTGGATATTTGCTGCGACGATTTGAGTGGATGAGCGTACTGTTCTGAGCTGATTTGAGGCCTTCGGTTCGCCTGCCGTCGTCTTCCCACCGACCGCCCCCTTAATGGGAGGAGCCCCCATATGTCGTCTTTAGTGTTCGCCGTGCCCGAGGAATTCGCTGCGGCTGCCTCAAGCTTGACCAACCTCGGATCGGCGATCCGGCAGGCCCACGCGGTGGTAGGGGGCTCGACGACGCAGATCGCGGCCGCCGCGGAGGATGAGGTGTCGGCGGCGGTCGCGGCGCTGTTTGGCAACTACGGCCAGGAGTATCAGGCCGTGAGCGCCCAGGTATCGCAGTTTCATGACCAGTTTGTCCAGGCACTGAACTCGGGCGGGTCTCTGTATACAGCCACCGAGGCCGCCAACGCGTCGCCGCTGCAGACGCTTGAGCAGGACGTTATGGGTGTGATCAACGCGCCGACCAACGCATTGCTAGGGCGTCCACTGATCGGCAACGGCACCAACGGTGCGGCGGGGACCGGGCAGGCCGGTGGGGCGGGCGGGCTCCTGTTCGGCAACGGTGGTAACGGCGGTTCGGGAGTTAACAGCACCGCGGCCGGGCAAACCGGCGGTTCTGGCGGGGCCGGAGGTGCTGCGGGCCTGTTCGGCAACGGCGGGGCCGGTGGGACCGGCGGGATCGGAGGTCCCGGCGGGACCGGGGGAATCGGCGGCAACGGCGGGGCCGGCGGGCTGCTGGGTGGCTTCGGCGGGACCGGGGGGACCGGCGGCGTCGGCGGTTCCGGTGTGGGCTTCGACCTGGCCGGCGGCAACGGCGGGACCGGTGGCGTTGGTGGTGCCGATCGGGCGCTGCTCGGTTGGGCGGCCGGTTCCGGCGGCACTGGCGGCGCTGGCGGTGTCGGTGACACGGGTGTTACCGGCACCGCGGGTGGCGGACTCCTCGGCGGGACCGGTGGTACCGGTTTGGCCGGCGGCACCGGCGGTCAGGGCGGGGCTGGCGGCACCAACGTCGGGATCCTCGGTTCCGGCGGGGCCGGCGGTGTTGGTGGGGCCGGTGGCGCTGGCGGTGTTGGTGGGGCCGGTGGCACCGGTGTGGGCTATGCGACGGTCGGCGGAACTGGCGGTCACGGTGGCATCGGCGGGTCCGCCGGTGCCGGTGGTGCCGGTGGCTCCGGCGGGTTGGTCGGGTTCGCCGGCGCCGCGGGGGCTAACGGTGTCGGTGGTACCGGCGGTGTCGGTGGTACGGGCGGCACCGGCGGCACGACCGCAGTCGCCGAGCAGGCTTTGCAGGGCGGTGCCGGTGGCACCGGCGGCACGGGCGGTGCCGGCATCGGTGGCACTGGTGGTGGTGCCGGCGGCACCGGTGGCCAGGGTGGTCAGGGCGGTGACGGCCAAGGCGTCACCGCTAGCGCGGGGCCGGCGCAGGACGGGGGCACCGGCGGGACGGGTGGCCAGGGCGGTACCGGCACTGATGGCGGAGCGTTCGGCGCCGGTGGCGCTGGTGGCGCCGGCGGAGGCGGCGCCAGCGTTGGTGCCGGTGCAACCGGAGGCGACGGCGGGGCTGGTGGCGCCGGTGGCGCGGCCACTGCCACCGGGCCCGGCCAGGGCGGCGGTGGCGGTGGTGGTGGCGGTGGTGCCCTCGTCCAGGGCACCCACGGTGGCAGCACCGCCGGTAGTACCGCCACCGGTGGTGACGGCGGGGTCGGCGGCGCCGGCACAGCCACCTCCTCCGGTGGTACTGGCGGCGTCGGAGGCGCCGCAACCGTCACCGCCGACGGCGCGCTGAGCACCGCCACCGGTACCGCGACCGGCGGGGTTGGCGGGGCCGGAGGCACCGACGGTGGCACCGGCGGGGCCGGAGGCTATGCGACCGTCACCGCAACCAATGGAGGGACTGTCACTGGCGGTTACGCCACCGGCGGGGTCGGCGGGGCTGGCAGCGCCGGTGGCACCGGCGGAGCCGGCGGAGGCGCCGATGTGAGCGCCAGCGGTACAGACAGCACTGCTATCGGCACCGCCACCGGTGGTGCCGGCGGCGCCGGCACCGACGGCGGCCAGGGCGGTGTCGGCGGGAAGGGCGTCGTGTGGGGCGGCTACGGGGATACCCCCGATGGCTATGCCAGCGGCAGCGCTGTGGGCGGGGCCGGTGGCAGCGGCACCGGCGCCGGCAGCACGGGCGGCGACGGCGGCAACGCCTTCAACATAGCTGCTAGTGGATATGGCCATACCGCCACCAGTAACGGCGCCGCCACTGGCGGGGCGGGTGGGGCTGGCGCGACCGGCGGTACCGGCGGCGCCGGAGGCACCGGCCTGGTCGACGCTGGCGCTGGCGGCGGTGCATACAGCGGCGGCACCGTCACCGGTGGCACGGGTACCGGTGGGGCTGGCGGTGCCGGCTTCGATGGTGGCACCGGCGGTGCCGGTGGCCGCGGCGGCGTGTTCGCTGAATACGGCTCTGTCACCAACAGCAGCATTGCCATCGGCGGCACGGGCGGCAACAGCGGCACCGGCATCGGCAACGGTATGGGCGGCAATGGCGGTAACGGCTATGCGTTGTCCCTGTCTACTGTCGACGACGGCACCGCTACCGGTGGCGCCGGCGGGGTCGGCGGCAACGGCGGCACCAACGGCGCTGTCGGCGGGGCCGGCGGGGCCGGGGGCGCGGCTAACGTCCAGGCGGGCACCGGTACCACCGCTACCGGCGGTTACGGCGGGGCCGGCGGGGCCGGCGGCGATGGTCTTGGCAACGATGGTGGCGCCGGTGGCGGCGGTGGCACCGGCCTGGTAACCGGCAATGGCCCCGCCAGCACCATCACTGACAGCACCGCCACTGGCGGTGCGGGCGGTGCCGGCGGTGCCGGTACGGCCACCGCCGCTGGCGGCACTGGCGGCAGCGGAGGCAACGCGACCGTCTCCGCCGTCGGCGCACACAACTCCGCCACCGGTGGGGCCGGTGGGGCCGGCGGCACCGACGGCGGCACCGGTGGGGCGGGCGGTTACGCCACCATCACGTCGACCGGTGGCGGCTCCGTCGCTGACAGCACCGCTACCGGCGGCCACGGCGGGGCCGGCTACGTCGGCAGCACCGGCGGCGGCACCGGCGGTGGCGGCGGACAGGGCGTTATCGACGTCAGTGACGGCAGTGTCACCGGTGGCACTGCCCAGGGCGGCGCAGGCGGCGCCGGAAGCACCGGCGGCCAAGGCGGCACCGGCGGTGCGGGGTACCTCGTCGCAGACCCCGTCTCCGCCGGCACCGGAGGCACAATCGATGGTGCCGGTCACGATGTCCTTGCCACGGGCGGCCAAGGCGGAG
This sequence comes from Mycobacterium malmoense, assembly GCF_019645855.1. Classification (NCBI taxonomy): domain Bacteria; kingdom Bacillati; phylum Actinomycetota; class Actinomycetes; order Mycobacteriales; family Mycobacteriaceae; genus Mycobacterium; species Mycobacterium malmoense. Next base: position 3,914,469 of record NZ_CP080999.1, on the reverse strand, counting down.
TCGGCAGTGACGGCGGTCACGGCGGTCACGGCGGCGTTGGTGAGCTCGAGACCGGGCAGGACGGCACCGTTTACGGCCAGTCCACCGGTGGTAACGGCGGTGCCGGTACCGGCGGCGGCAGCATCGGCGGCAATGGCGGAAACTCTAATATCCAAAGCGCCAAAGTAACTGCCTTCCAAGATAACCCGAGTGCCGGCGGCCCCGGCGGGACGGCTAGCGGTACATCGACCGGTGGTGACGGCGGCGATGCCACCGGCGGCGGCCAAGGAGGTAGTGGCGGCGGCGCGGCAATTTCCGCCGGTGGCGACAACGCTGTGGCCAGCGGCACGTCTCAGGGCGCCATCGGCGGTGACGGTCTCGGCGGCGGCCAGGGCGGCGCCGGCGGAGCCGGCCAGATTTCCGCACTGGGCGCCAACAGTTCGGCCACCGGCGGTACTGCTACCGGCGGTATCGGCGGCACCGGTACCGGCGTCGGCAGCGTCGGCGGCAACGCCGGTGACGGCAACATCATCGCGGGGCTCGACGCCAGCGGGACCCCTGCCGACCACCCGTCTGCGAATGACGCCTTCGCCACAGGCGGCAACGGCGGCAATGGCAACGCCGGCCTAACCGCCGGCAACGGTACCAACGGCGACGTGTTTGCCATCGACGCCCAGAATGCGAACGGACAGACCGCTACTGGTATGAACGGCGCGGATAACCCGTAAAACTGGGAGTGAGGTCCGGCCCCGCTGCGTTGGCGGCGCAGGGCCGGCGCCTTGGGAACGGCAACACGAACGGCCCGGATGGCCGAAAGGGTCCAACTTCCCGCGGAGCCACGACTTGCTTGAAGTCAGAGGAAACCTCACACGACTTGTAGTCCGGCGGGAATCCTCTCCGGATCGCGCCAGAAGGCGTCGCGGATAAAGCGGTTGAACAGATCCGGCGGCAGCAACGTGTCGCGCGGTTCGGCCTTGACCGTGCCGCGCACGGTGTGCAGCCCCGGCGTACCGGCCCGCTCGTCGAACTCGCTGACGTCGTAATCGACATGGTCAAAATCGTGCTCGAACATCGGCTCGCCGATAAACCCGTAGATCGCCTGCATCGCTTTGATCGGGTCGGTGGTCAAGGTTTCGTACTGCAGCAACAACAGTCGATCGCGTTGCGCGCCGTAGCACGCCTGCTTCAGCGCATCGTAGGGACCGCCCACCATGCCATCGGGCGCCACCACCTGTTGGGCGCGGGTATAGACCGTGCCGCCGGCGCTGTAGTTGAAAATCGACGAGGGGCTAAAGACATTGCGCTGAATCAACCGTTCGATGCTGTCAACCACCCACGGCAATTCACGCACGCAGGCAATCACTTTCGCATCGGGAAACAGCCGCGCGATCGCCGGCATCCACCCACACCAGCCGCGGTTGGTGTCAAAGACCACCTCGGCGGTGGAGTCGGCATAGAAGTTGTCGAATAACCCACGCAGTATGCGCTCCCGCTTGGTGTCGTCGATAAACACCGAAAACTCGTTGCGGCCGCTCATTTCGCCCAACAGGGCACCGAACAGGCCCGCCAGCGGACCCGACATTCCCGCCTCGAACCCAGGGTTTTGTCGCAGCAACGCGGCCAGCAAAGTCGAACCGGAACGCGGCAGACCCGAGATGAAATGGATGGCTGCTATGACGCGCCCCTAACCTAACTCTCTACGCCGTGAATGCCTGCGGACATCTAGCCCTGTGCTGTCCTCATGCTATTAGATCGGAGATCAGCGCATTGGCTGATCGCAGACGAGCGAGACGCTGCCACGTGCCTGATTGTCGGAGCGATCGTCGCTTCCGGAATGCGGCCCATTTGGGTGCGATATGCGCGGCTGAGAAGAGACTTGGGCCTTTGGGGTGGCCAACGGCCGGCAATACCACCGTTTCCAGCGCCCCGGTGACGCCCCCTTCGACGGTGTTGGCCGCGACGATCGCGTCCGTCCAGCCGGCGAATTGCGCTCGATCTTCCTCGGACACAACGAGATAGTGCGCGATCTCCATCGACGGGAGCGACTTGAACAGCTCGGTGACGATGTCGCCGCCGCCTCCGCGACAACACTTCACCGCGACTCAAATTGTCGCTCGAAGCCGGGCACGACGGGTAATGGTGCCCAAGTGGTCGCAGACTAGCTTGCGACGGGTTTCGGTAGGTTTTCCTGCAGCGGCGGCAGGGGCGTCAACCCTGCCCAGGCCGACGACGCGCCGACGTGATAGTTGGCCATCGCGGTCACGTCCTGGGCCCACATTTCCTCGTATTGGGCCTCGGTGGCCGCGATCGCCGGGGTGTTTTGCCCGAATAGGTTCGTGCTTGCCAGCGCTCCGAGCTGGACCCGATTGGCCGCGATCACCGGAGTGGGCACCGTGGCGGCATGCGCCGCCTCGAACGAGGCCGCGACCGCCGCGGCCTGGGCGGCCGCCCGCTGGGTATGGCCGGCCGCCGTGGTGAGCCACGCGGTGTAGGGGGCGGCCGCGGCCGCCATCGCCTGCGCGGCCGGACCCTGCCACGTCGCACCCGCCAGGCCCGAGGTCACCGAGGCAAAGGAGGACGCCGCCGACTGCAATTCATTGGCCAACCCGGTCCAGGCGGATGCGGCGGTGAGCATCGGTGTCGACCCGGCGCCGGCCTGCATGAGTGCCGAATTAACTTCCGGAGGCAAACAGGGGTAAGTCATGACCAATCCCTTCCTTAGCGGCGTTAACGTAATTGCTTTCGTTGCATGTGGCCATGCGTGTGGCCATCGTTCGTTGGCTTCCGCGCCGACACGCGCGCTTCACCTCCCCGTCGATCACTCCCCAATGATCGGTAAACCACAACGTAACCGAAAACCATTGTGAAAATAGGCATTCTCGACAAAAACCGGCAGCTAAGTCCGGTGCCAGGAATCCGCTAATGCCGGCACGCGATCGACCGAGTCCGCAACCAGCCAGGGCGGACAAACCCGCTAAGCGCCGGCGCTGACCGGTGCCACGATCGGCACGACAAACTCCTCGATCATCGCCCGCTCGTCGGCTTCGTCTTGGCCCGGGTACATCAGCAGCGACGTGAGCACTCGCACCACCCAACGGGCCCGGCGCTCCACCGTGGCGGGCTCCTCGGGACCGAGCGAGTTGAGGAAGGCCGCGGCCAAGGCGGTAATCACCTCGGACTGTCCGGCCAGCTCGCCGCCGATCGGCGGACGGGTGATGGCAAACCACGACGCCAACGCGGGGTTATCGCGAACCATCCGCAATGTGGTGGTGATGCTCGCGATCAGCCTTTCGCGCGGGTCGTCGATCCCGTCGATCTGCTCCGCGATCGCGCGGCTGAGCCGGTGCGCCTCGCGGTGCACGTACGCGGCTCGCAGCGCCTCACGGTTCTCGAAGTACCGGTACAGCGTTGCGCGGGAACAGCCTGCGGCCCTGGCGATTTCGTTCATCCCGATCGAGGCCTGGTCGCGCTGCGTGTAGAGTTCCTCGGCGGCGTCGAGTATCCGGTCCGCGGCCACTTCGGTGCGGCGCGCGGCCAGCCAGTCGGCCGGCATCAGGTTTTCACTCGAATCGGCACCGACAGCGGCCGTCGCACGTAACTGCCGCCCGACCAGACGATGGCGGACTCGTCGACCTCGAACTCCGGGCAGCGGGCCAGCAATTCCGTCAGCGCAATCCGCGATTGCATCCGGGCCGCGGCCGCGCCCAGGCAGTGATGTGCGCCGTGGCTGAACGTCAGGATGTTGCGCGGGCAGCGGGTCACGTCGAGTTCGCCGGCGTCCGGGCCGTATTGGTGTTCGTCTCGGTTGGCCGACCCATACAGCAGCAACACCTTGCGACCGGCCGGGACGGTGGTGCCTTCGATGGTCACGTCGCGGGTGACCGTGCGCGCCAGCCCCTGCACCGGCGAGGTCAGCCGCAGCAGTTCCTCGACCGCGTCCGGGATCAGTCCCGGATCATCCACCAAAAGCCGCCGCTGGTCGGGACGTTGGTGCAGCAAAGGCATTGAGCCGCCGAGCATTCCGGTGGTGGTGTCGTTGCCGCCGGTGACCATCGTGAAGGTGAACGCCAGCACCGACAGCGTCCCGGCGATGTCGCCGTCGGCGCCGACCCCGGCCGCGACCAGGTGGGAGATGGTGTCGTCCTCGGGTTCGGTTCGGCGCCGCTCGATCAGCCCGGTGAAGTAGGCCATCATCGACCCGACGGCATCACCGACCGTTTCCAGCGCCCCGGCGACGCCGCCTTCGACGGTGTTGGCCGCGACGATCGCGTCCGTCCAGCCGTCGAATTGTGCCCGGTCTTCCTCGGGCACACCGAGATAGTGCGCGACCACCATAGACGGCAGCGGTTTGAACAGCTCGGTGACGATGTCGCCACCGCCGTTGGCGCGCAGCCCCTCGATGCGCTCGACGACGAAGTCGCGCACCTTGGGCTCCACCGCCTCGACCTGTCGCGGCGTGAACCCGCGCGACACCAGTTTGCGAAACTCGGTGTGTACCGGGGGATCCTGCATCACGAACGGTGGATTATCTTGCAGCCCAATCAGTTCCAGGTCTCCGTAGTTGACGGTCAGCCCCTGCGCGGAGGAGAACGTCTCGTGGTCGCGGGCCGCCGCCCAGACGTCGGCGTGCCGGGACAGCACGTAGTAATCGCGGTCTGGCCTGCTTTCGGGGACGACGTGGTGCACCGGGTCGTGATCGCGCAGCGCCCGGTACATCGGCCAGGGATTCGGCCAGGTGTCGGCGGTGGCGAGCTGGAAAGCGACCGGCGCGTTGTGAGACATAACCGCAGACATGTCTCATTGGTACGACATTGATGCCCAGATGTCAATGCTGGGCCGCAAGGGTTCGCCCTCGGCGTCACCCTGGCGTGACACTCGGCGCTCGATGCCACGCTGGCGTGACGCTCGGCGGCCCAACCAAGGACTAGGACGCTCGGCGGCCCAACAACAGCTAGGACGCTCGGCGGCCCAACAAGAACTAAATCGCCGCGCCCGGGTTCAGGATGCCCAGCGGGTCCAGCGCCCGCTTGATGCGCCGGTTGAGGTCCATCGCCTCGGGCCCCAGGTAGCTGGCCAACCAGGGCCGCTTCAACCGGCCGACGCCGTGCTCACCGGTGATGGTGCCGCCCAGGCCGACGGCCAGGTCCATGATTTCGCCGAACGCGAGGTGGGCGCGCTCGGCCATCGCGGCATCGGCGGGGTCGTAGACGATCAGCGGGTGGGTATTGCCGTCGCCGGCGTGGGCGATCACCGAGATCATCAGATCCCGTTGCAAGGCGATGCGCTCGATCCCCGTGACCAGCTTGCCCAGCGCCGGCAGCGGCACCCCGACGTCCTCCAGCAACAGCGATCCCTTGGCCTCCACCGCGGGGATACAGAACCGGCGGGCGGCGACGAAGGCCTCGCCCTCGTCCGGATCGGAGGTCGAAAACACCTCCGTCGCATCGTTTTCCGCGAACACCGCGGCAATCACCTCGGCGTCTTCGGCGCCCGCGCGCCCTCGTTCGTCGGAGCCGGCCACCAGCATCGCCGCCGCCGAACGATCCAAGTCCATCCGCAGCGTGTCCTCGACGGCGTTGATCGCCACCGAGTCCATAAATTCCAGCATCGAGGGCCGCAGCCGCGCCGCGACTCCCAGCACCGCGTCGACGGCCGCCTGGACCGAGGCGAAGGTGGCCACCACCACGCTCGACGCGTTTTGCGCGGGCAGCAGCCGCAACGTCACCTCCGTGATGACGCCCAGCGTGCCCTCGCTGCCGACGAACAGCTTGGTAAGTGGAAGTCCTGCCACATCTTTCAGGCGCGGCCCGCCCAGCCGCACCGCGGTGCCGTCGGCCAGCACCACCTGCACGCCCAGCACATAGTCGGTGGTGACGCCATACTTCACGCAGCACAGCCCGCCGGCGTTGGTGGCGATGTTGCCGCCGATGCTGCAGATCTCGAAGGACGACGGGTCGGGCGGGTACCACAGGCCGTGTTCGGCGGCGGCCTTCTTCACCTCGGCGTTGAACAGGCCGGGCTGACACACCGCCACCCGGGTGACCGGGTCGACGACGATGTCGCGCATCTTTTCCGTCGAGAGCACGATGCCGTTGTCCAGCGCGGTCGCCCCGCCGGACAGGCCGCTGCCGGCGCCCCGGGGCACCACCGGCACCCGGTGGGCGGTGGCCCACCGCAGCACGGTCTGCACCTCTTCGGTGCGCCGCGGCCGCACCACGGCCAGCGGTTTGCCGGCCGAGGGGTCGAAGGCGCGGTCCTGGCGGTAGCCCTCGGTCACGGTGGGATCGGTGACGACCATCCCGTCGGGCAGGCCGGCGATCAAATCCGCCAGCACATCAAGACTCACGGCCCGATCCTACGGCGCGGGACCGGCAGCAAACTCCGGCGCACGGCCCGGCATGCGCCGCGACGAGGCCGACCACCACCGAACACGGGGGCATTTTCGTGACCGCCACCGGCTGAATGCAGGATGTTCGTGTGCTCGTTCACCCAAACACCGGTAAGGCGTTCGGTTCTCCGGTCGTTCCCGGTACCGGATGGCCGGGCGACCCGGCCACACCGCGGACCCCGGTGGCCGCCAACGCCGCGCAGGTCGTCGCGCTGGCGGCCCAGGCGGGGTCGATACCGGAACTCGACGCGGCGATCAGCGTTTGCCGCGCTTGCCCGCGGCTGGTCACCTGGCGCGAGGACGTCGCGAAAGTCAAGCGTCGGGCCTTCGCCGACCAGCCGTATTGGGGGCGGCCGGTGCCGGGCTGGGGATCCGAGCGGCCCCGGCTGCTGATCGTCGGGTTGGCGCCCGCCGCGCACGGCGCCAACCGGACGGGACGGATGTTCACCGGCGATCGCTCCGGCGACCAGTTGTACGCGGCGCTGTACCGGGCCGGCCTGGTGAACTCGCCGATCAGTGTGGACGCCGCGGACGGCTTGCGCGCCAACCAGATTCGGATCGTCGCGCCGGTGCGCTGCGCTCCTCCGGCCAACGCCCCGACCCCGGTCGAGCGGGACACCTGCTGGCCATGGCTGCAGGCCGAATGGCGGCTGGTATCCGATCATGTCCGCGTGATCGTGGCCCTGGGCGGCTTCGCCTGGCAGATCGCGCTGCGCCTGCCGGGCGTGTCCGGCCCGCGCAAGCCGCGGTTCGGCCACGGCGTCGTGGTGGAGCTGGAACCCGGTGTTCGTTTGCTCGGCTGCTACCACCCGAGCCAGCAGAATATGTTCACCGGTAGGTTGACTCCGGTAATGCTCGACGACATCTTCGGCAACGCAAAGAGGCTGGCAGGTATTAAGTGACTCTCCATGTCTAGTGTTCTGGTTTCCGGCGCCAGCGTGGCCGGTACGGCGGTGGCGTATTGGCTTGGGAAGCATGGCTATTCGGTGACCGTCGTGGAGCGCCATCCCGGGTTGCGGCCGGGCGGGCAGGCCATCGACGTGCGGGGTCCGGCGCTGACGGTGCTCGACCGCATGGGGCTGTTGGCCGCCGCGCGGGACCGCAGGACGCAAATCCGCGGCGCGTCCGTCGTCGACCGCGACGGCAACGAACTATCCAGGGACACTGAGTCGACCCCCACCGGTGGCCCTATCGACAGCCCCAGCATCGAGCTGTTGCGCGACGACTTGATCGAATTGCTTTACGGGGCAACCCAATCGACGACCGAGTACCTGTTCGACGACAGCATCACCGCGTTGCGGGACGACGGCGACTCGGTTGAGGTGACGTTCGAGCGCTCCGCCGCGCGCCGCTTCGACCTGGTGATCGGCGCCGACGGACTGCACTCCAACGTGCGGCGGTTGGTCTTCGGCCCGGAGGCGCAATTCATCGAGAGGCTCGGCACTTACGCGGCGATTTTCACCGTGCCCAATTTCCTGGACCTCGACTACTGGCAGGTCTGGCACTACGGGGACTCGACCATGGCGGGCGTCTACAGTGCGCGCAACAACACCGAGGCCCGGGCGATGGTGGGCTTCATGGAAACCGATCTGCGGATCGACTACCGCGACACCGAGGCGCAGTTCGCCGAGTTGGAACGGCGGATGGCCGACGACGGCTGGGTTCGCCCGCAGCTGCGCCAATACATGCGCACCGCACCGGACTTCTACTTCGACGAGATGTCGCAGATCAAGATGGATCGCTGGTCCAAGGGCCGGGTGGCGCTAGTCGGCGACGCCGCCTATTGCTGCTCACCGTTGTCGGGCCAGGGAACCAGCGTCGCGCTGCTGGGCGCCTACATCCTGGCCGGCGAGCTGGCGTCGGCCTCCCAGGACGGCGCAGTCGACTACGAACTTGGCTTCGCCAACTACCACAGCGAGTTCCGCGACTACGTCAAGCGCAACCAATGGCTGGTGATCGACAACATCCCCGGTGGTGCGCCGATCCCGCAGGAGGTGTTCGACCGCATCGTGCACTCCATCACCCCCAAGGAGTATTAGGCCGGGCGGCGGCGCCCAGTCTCGGCTTGTCTGTGAAGCGGAGGCTTTGATTGTGCAGCCTGGGCGGAAAACTGGCCGGAATCCCTCCCTGCGTTCACTTCGGAAGCCGTGAGCGCACACCCAAAGCCGTGAGCGCACACTCAAAGCCGTGAGTGCACGCTGAGTCGGAAAAGCCGGGAACGTTCGGGCCGCCCACAGCGTTGACGCGATCGTGCGGCTTTCTGTCCTTGATCTCGTCCCGGTGCGCACCGACCAGACCACCAGCGATGCGCTGGCGGCCACCGTGCGGCTGGCGCAGACCGCAGACCGGCTGGGCTTCACCCGCTACTGGGTCGCCGAACATCACAACATGCCGTCCGTGGGCGCGACCAGCCCGCCGGTGTTGATCGCCTACCTGGCCGCGCAGACCTCGCAGCTGCGACTGGGGTCGGGTGGCGTGATGCTGCCCAACCACGCGCCGCTGGCCGTGGCCGAGCAGTTCGCGCTGCTGGAGGCGGCCGCCCCGGGCCGCATCGACCTGGGCATCGGCCGGGCGCCCGGGTCGGACCCGGTGACGTCGTACGCCCTGCGCGGCGACCAAAGCGACATCGAGAACTTCCCCGAGTACCTCGACGACGTGGCCGCGCTGATGAGCCCGCGCGGCGTCCGGGTCCCGCTGCGGTCCGGGGATTACATCCTCAAGGCCACTCCGGCCGCCGCCACCGAGCCGCGGCTGTGGCTGCTGGGCTCGTCGATGTACTCGGCGCATCTGGCCGCCGCCAAGGGTCTGCCGTACGTCTTCGCCCACCACTTCTCCGGCAAGGGAACCGAAGAGGCGCTCGCGCTTTACCGTTCCCGGTTTGTGCCAAGCAAACTGGCCGCCGAGCCCGTCACGTTCTTGACGGTGAACGCCGCGGTGGCCGAAACACACGACGAGGCAACGGCATTGATGTTGCCCAACCTGCAGATGATGGCGCGGTTACGCACCGGGCAGCCGCTCGGCCCGGTGCCGCTGGTCGAGGAGGCGCACGTCGCCGAGCTGACGGCGGAGCAGCAGCGCATCGTGGAGAGCGGACTGCGACGCGCCATCCTCGGCACACCCGCGCAGGCCGCGGAGCAGGTGCGGGCGCTGGCCGAACGGTTCGGCGTCGACGAGGTGATGGTCAACCCGGTCGCGTCGGCCCACCGCGGCACCGACCCCGCCACCGCGCCAGCCCGGGTGGCGACGCTGGAGCTACTGGCCAAGGAACTTTTCTAACCGACCTCGCGGGTGGTGTTCTCGCGTTCGAGAGCGACCCAACGTCATCATCGCTCGGCCGTCGGTGTACGCACCGCGGGCAGGATCAGCGTGTCGATGACCTGTCGGACGAAATCGGCGTCGACGGTCTGCCCGCCAACAACGCGCAGCAAGCTCATCGCCAGGATGACGTCCGAAACCAGTGACCAGTCGCGGGTGGCGGATATTTCGCCGCGGTCGGCGGCTCGCGCCAGAATCGTGGCCAGCAGGCGTCTGCCGCGGAACAACATCAAGTCTTCGAGTGCCGCGGCCAGTTCGGGGTCGTGCGCGGCCTCTAGGGCGACGCGCAGCACAAGGTCGTTCGTGACCAAACCGTCGTCGTTGCGCTTGGCCCGTTCGACGACGGCATCGAGATCCGTGGCCAGGCTGCCGGTGTCGGGGGCTTCGTTGGTGAGGAGGTCGGGTCGCCAGTAGACGAGGGCGTCGGTGATCAAGGCCGCTTTCGATGACCAGCGTCGGTAGATCGCGGCCTTGCCCACGCCGGCCCGTGCGGCGATGTCGTTCATGTTGGTTGCGTCGTACCCGTGCTCGGCGAGGACCGCCAATGCCGCGTTGAGGATCGCGGGATCGCGCGAACGGTCCAGCCGCCCGTCGGTGCGCTGGCGCAGTTTTGCTTGCGACTGTGTCATACGTCCAGACCTGTCTGACGACAACGTTGCCGTTGACAGCTTGGCAGACCGGCGTGTGAGTTTCACGTCGTGCTTAGTTGCGGGATGGGCGCGGTGTGGGCGTCATGCTCCGGTTCGGGATCGCCCCTCCTGGTTGTGCGGAAGGTGTTGAGCGGCCACCAGAACCAGTGCCCGAGCGCGGCGGCGATCGACGGGGTCATGAAGGAGCGGACGATGAGCGTGTCAACCAGGAGGCCCAAGCCGATGGTGGTGCCCAGCTCTCCGATCACCCGCAGGTCGCTGACGATCATCGATGCCATGGTGAAGGCGAACACCAAGCCGGCCGCGGTGACCACTCGCCCGGATGCGCCCATGCCGCGGATGATTCCGGTGTTGAGGCCGGCGTGGATTTCTTCCTTGAGCCGGGACACGACGAGCAGGTTGTAGTCCGAACCCACCGCCAACAAGATGATCACGGACAGGGGGAGCACGATCCACTGCAGGCCAAGTCCCATGAGGTCCTGCCAGACCAGCACCGACAGACCACAAGCCGTGCCCAGGGACGCGGCCACCGTGCCGACGATGACCAGTGCCGCGACCACGCTACGGGTGATCAGCAGCATGATCGCGAAAATCAGGATCAGCGAGGAGATTCCGGCGACCAGCAGGTCGATGATGACGCCTTCCTGCATGTCGGCATACATCGATGCGGTCCCGGCCACATATACCTTGGACGATTCCAGCGGGGTGCCCTTAATGGCGTCGGCGACCGCGTCCTTGATTCCGGCGACGTGCTTGATTCCCTCGACGGAGGCGGGGTCGCCCTGGTGGGTGATGATGAACCGGACGGCTTTGCCATCGGGGGACAGGAACATCTTCAGCCCGCGTTTGAAGTCGGGGTTTTGAAAGACTTCCGGCGGCAGGTAGAACGAGTCGTCGTTCTTGGCTTCGTCGAAGTATTGGCCCATCAGGGTGGAGCCTCGGCCCCTTCCTGCATGTGGGCTTGGATGCCGGCCATCGTGCTATGCGTCGACAACATGAAGTCACGCATGGTCTTCATCGAGTCGATGGTTTTCGGGAAATCGGCCAGCAGTTGAGGCATCAACCGGTCCAAGTGGTCGAGATCGCCGGTGAGCCCCTGCAGCTTGTCCGAGACCTCGTCGATACCGTCCAACGCATCGAAAATGGACCGCAACGACCAGCAGATCGGGATATCGAAGCAGTGGCGTTCCCAATAGAAATAGCTGCGAATCGGTCGCCAGAAATCGTCGAAATCGGCGATGTGGTCGCGCAATTCATTGGTGGTGTCGACCATGTCATGTGTTCTGCCGACCATGCTGTGAGTGGTCGCGGTGAGATCGCGCATGACGCCATACATGTGCTCCATGACGGCGATGGTCCTGCCCAGCTCGTCGGCCATCTCCAGCATCTGCGCGGTGTTGTCGTTCATAAATTTGGCCGTCTGCAGGGTGCTGGAGTTTTGCATCGCGATCTGGAACGGGATGGAGCTGTGCTCGATCGGCGCCCCCAGGGGTCTGGTGATGGTCTGCACTCGCTCGATGCCACGCAGGTGAAAGACGCTCTTGGCGATGCGGTCGATGACGAGCATGTCGGACGGATCGCGTAGATCATGATCGGCTTCCACCATCAGCAATTCCGGATTCATGCGGGCCTGGGAGAAGTGCCGTTCGGCTGCCGTCATGGCGACGTTGGCGGGCATGTCGGTGGGCGTGAATTTCTGGTCATCGTAATTCGGGACATAGGTCAACAGGCTGATGAAGCCGATGACCGCAATGGCCGCGGTTACCACGATGATTGGCTTGGGCCAGCGCACCACCGCGGTCCCGACTTTGCGCCAGCCGCGTGTGGCCAGCTCACGTTTGGGATCAAACAGGCCGAACCGTGAGCCGACCGCCAGCGTCGCCGGCGCGAGGGTGAGCGCCGCGAAAACGATCACCAACAGCGCTATGGCGCAAGGCAATCCCATGGTTTGGAAATACGGCAACCGGGTCGCCGTGAGGCACATGCACGCGCCGGCGATGGTCAGACCCGAGCCCAGGATGACGTGTGACACGCCGTGGTAGGCCGTGTAGAAGGCTTCCTCCCGGTCCTGGCCGAGCGATCGCGCTTCGTGGTAGCGGCCCAGCAGGAAGATGATGTAGTCGGTTCCCGCGGCGATGCTGAGCATGGTGATCATGCTGACCGCGTACGGCGTGAGGCCGATGATGTTGAGGTTTCCTGCGGTGGCCGTAATGCCCTGGGCCGCAAAGAGTTCGATGCCGATCACCACCAGGCACAGGATGGTCGTGACGACGGATCGGTAGACCAGCAAAAGCATCACGAAGATGACGCCGATGGAGACCAGCGCCATGGTCGCCATGCTCTTATGGCCCACGACGCTGGTGTCGGCGTTGAGCACGGTATTGCCGGCCACGTAAGCTTTGACGCCCGGCGGCGCGGGGGTGTCGGTGACGATCTTGCGCACGGCGGCGACCGACTCGTGGCTGGGTGTGGTGCCTTGCGCGCCGTTGAGGAAGACCTGGACGTAGGCCGCCTTGCCGTCCGGGCTTTGCGACCCGGCGGCGGTCAGGGGGTCGCCCCAGAAGTCCTGGACGTTCTGCACATGCGGGTCGGCTTTGAGCTTGGCCACGATGTGGTTGTAGAAGTCGTGTGCGCTGTCGCCGAGTTTGTCTTGTCCCTCCAGGACCACCATTGCCGTCGAGTCGGTATTGAACTCCTTGAACTTCTGGCCGATGTGCATCATCGCTTTGAACGCGGGGGCGTCTTTGGGGGTCATCGGCACCGAGTGCTGGGTCGCGACGTCGTCAAGGGACGGCGAGAGCACGCCCAGGCCCACGGCGATGAGCAGCCAGAACAGAATCGTCGGGAGCGACAGGAGGCGAACGAGCCGCGCGACCGCCGAGCGGCGAGGCTGCACATGGGCGTTGCTCATACGGATTTCACCAAGCAGTAGATGAACGGCTGGTAGTCGCTGGTTTTGCGGTCGTCGCGCACTTGGCCGTCAACGATGACCCGACACCGCAGGGCGTCGACGTCGGTGCTGCCTTGGGCGACGATGTTGGCCGACATCGACGGCAGCGTCGTCACGATCGTGAACGACCACGGCAGCGGGGCGGCATCGACAAGATGTGGTTGTCCGTTTTCGTCGAGGTAGTTGACGTTCACCGTCCCGCTCGGGGCCCCGGTTATTTCGTAGGTGATGTGTTTGGGGTTGAACGGCTTGGTGTTATCGGCGTTTCCTTCGCCGCCGGTCACCGCGCCGTGAGCGCCGAATGTGTCGCGGATGCGGACAACTGTGTAGGCGCCCAACGCAATCACCACGACAAGAAGCAGCGGCATCCACACCCTTTTGAACACTCGGAACATTCCCTGGCCCCTCGCCCTCCGACAGCTTCTGACAGTGGCGCCCTCGTTGCTCGCGCTTGCGCCTCGCCGCCTACACGGAACTCAAGTTCCGTTTGCATGGAGGAACTGTACAGCACGGCGGGATCCGTCGCTCGTCGGGCGCCGATCAAAGCCCCCACCACCGATCCGCGCAGTTAGGCAGCGGTTTTCGGATTGCGGATTAGGTCGAGTCACTCGACCACTACCGAAGGGGGATCGATCTGGGAGACTGCGGCTGTGAGCGTCGGCGAATCACTGCTCGATACGTTTCCGGGGCGGTTATTCATCGATCACCTGCGGTTCTTCCACCGCCACACTCGTGTTACGCCCACAGCGTTCGTGCGAGCTAGCCGGCCCCGAGACTTGATCGTGGCCGCGACCCACGCGGTCAGCGGCTATCTCTACTCGGACGGCTGCGCCAACGTGATGGACTTCGACACCGACGACCCGGAGCTGTGCGAGTTCAGCGCCGCGGGGCTGGCGGCCTTGTCGAAGCTGTCGACGTTCGACTCACCGCAGATTCACCAGGGAACGGTCGAGTGGTTGCGCGCACCGAGCGTCCGTAATCGGGATCGGTTGTGCGCGTTGCCGTTCGGGGCGTTCTGGACATCGACTCCGATCGACGACGACGAGGACTCATGGACGCTGAGCGGGGAGAACCTGCGTCGCGAAAGCCCCCGTTGGGAAGTGTATTTCGACACGACACATGTTCGGGTCACGCGGATCGATTCGGCTCGCGATTGGCGCGACCTGGTCGAATCGAATCCGGTCACGGCCGACGGCTGCAAGTACCCGGACTGGCCGGCGATCGCAGCATCCTGGGATGCGGTGCACCTGTCGGCCACCGGATTGCTGCTAGCCCATCCCACGATCTCGACGACCCCGTTCGTCACCACCGACGGGTCGGGCCGCGCGCACAGTCGGGCGGGACCCGTTGCGAGCGTTGCGGATTGGTCCGTCGTCTCCACCGCGTGGCTACACCCACCACCCGACGTGGAGCTCAGGCCGGCAGCCGGCGCCCGGTCTTACTGAGCCGCGTCGATGCGTGCCAACGACTCCCGCAAAATCTCGGCGGTGCCTTCCCGGTCCGGGTCGCGGCGCAGCAGCATGCCCTTGGCCATCGAGAGCTTGTCGCCGTTGCGCCGCGGCAGCACGTGCAAATGGATGTGGAAAACCGTCTGGAAGGCGGCGCGGCCGTCGTTGATCGCGATGTTCGTGGCGTCGGCCAGTTCCGTCGCGCGGGCGGCACGCGCGATCCGCTGGCCGAGGGTGACCATGTCGGCCAGCGTCTCCGGCGGGGTGTCGGTGAGGTCTACGGTGTGCCGTTTGGGCAGCACCAGGGTGTGGCCCCGGGTGAACGGGCGGATGTCGAGGATGGCCAGGTAGCCATCGTCTTCGTAGATCCGGATGGCCGGACCGTCCCCGGCGACGATCGCACAGAACACGCAGGACATGTCGCCCACGGTACTGGCCGCCACCATCCGCGGGATACGCTGCCGCAGTGGACCCCAGCGATCTCGCCTTCGCCGGCGCGGTCGCGCAGGCAAGGATGCTGGCCGACGGTGAACTGACCGCGCCGGAGTTGCTCGAAATCTACCTGGAACGAATTGCGCGCCTGGACAACCAGCTGCGCTGCTACCGCGTCGTGCTGTCCGACACCGCGCGTTACGAGGCCGCCGCGGCCCAGGATCGCCTCGACGCGGGCGAGCGGCTGCCGCTGCTCGGCGTGCCGATCGCGATCAAGGACGACGTCGACGTCGCCGGCGAGGTGACGACGTACGGCAGCGGCGGGCACAACCCCGCGGTGACCGCCGACGCGGAGGTGGTCCGGCGGCTGCGCGCCGCCGGTGCGGTCGTCATCGGCAAAACCAATGTGCCCGAGCTGATGATGTTCCCCTACACCGAGTCGTTGACGTTTGGGGCGACCCGCAACCCGTGGAACCTCGGGCGCACGCCGGGCGGCAGCAGCGGGGGCAGTGCCGCCGCGGTGGCCGCCGGGCTGGCGCCGCTGGCGTTGGGCTCCGACGGCGGCGGCTCGATTCGCATCCCGGCGAGTTGGTGCGGTGTGTTCGGCCTGAAACCGCAACGCGATCGGGTGTCGTTGGAGCCGCACGACGACGCGTGGTACGGGCTGAGCGTCAACGGCCCGCTGGCCCGGTCGGTGCTGGACGCGGCGCTGTTCCTGGATGCGACCTCCACGCTGCCGGGTCCGGAGGGCGAGTTCGCGGCGGCGGCCGTGCGCGACCCCGGCCGGTTGCGAATTGCCTTGAGCACCAAGGTCCCAACGCTGCCCGTGAGGGTTGGGCAGGAAGAGCTGGCGGCCGTCCAGCAGGCGGGCGCGTTGCTGCGCGAGCTGGGCCATGAGGTCGTCGTCCGCGACCCCGAGTATCCGCGGCCGGCGATCTACGCGAACTTCCTGCCCCGTTATCTGCGCGGCATCTGCGATGACGCGGACGCGCAGGCCCACCCGGAGCGTCTCGAAGCGCGCACCCGCAACCTGGCGCGCCTGGGATCTTTTTTCTCCGATCGTCGGATGGTCGCGGTGCGCGCGGCGGAGGCGTCGGTGACCGCCCGGGTCCAGTCGATCTTCGACGACGTCGACGTCGTCATCACACCGGCCGCCGCGGAGGGCCCGTCCCGCATCGGCGCCTACCAACACCGCGGCGGAGTGTCGACGCTGCTGCTGGTGGGACAGCGGGTTCCGTACTTTCCGGTGTGGAATCTGACCGGCCAGCCGGCCGCGGCCGTGCCGTGGGACTTCGACGGCGACGGGCTGCCGATCGCGGTGCAGCTGGTCGGCCGGCCCTACGACGAGGCGACGCTGCTGTCGCTGTCCGCGCAGATCGAAGCGGCAAGGCCATGGGCCCACCGCCGACCGCCGGTGTCATGACGGCCGGCGTTGTACGTTGACCACGTGGACGGGGTCGACCACAACATCGACGATCTGCTCGACGGACTCGAGGGTGCCGCGCGCACCGAGCGGGCCGAACTGGTGCGCTGGCTGCTGGAGCAGGGCATCACCGCCGACGAGATCCGCGCGACCAACCCGCCGCTGCTGCTGGCCACCCGCCACCTCATCGGCGACGACGGCACCTACGTCTCCACCCGCGAGATCAGCGAGACCCACGGCGTCGACCTGATGCTGTTGCAGCGGGTGCAGCGTGCCATCGGCCTGGCCCGGGTGGACGACCCCGACGCGGTCGTTCACATGCGCGCCGACGGTGAAGCCGCCGCCTACACCCAGCTGTTCGTCGACCTCGGCCTGGATCCCGATCAGTTGGTGGACGTGGTCCGGGTGCTCGCCGAGGGTCTGTCGCGCGCCGCCGAAATGATGCGCTACACGGCGCTTTCGGCGATCATGCGCCCGGGCGCCACCGAACTGGAAATCGCGAAGGGATCGAAGGCGTTGGTCGGCCAAATCGCGCCGATGCTTGGCCCGATGATCCAGAACATGCTGTTCATGCAGCTGCGGCACATGATGGAGACCGAAGCCGTCAACGCCGGGGAGCGCGCCGCCGGCAAGCCGCTCCCGGGAGCGCGGCAGGTCACCGTCGCCTTCGTCGACCTCGTCGGCTTCACCCGGCTGGGCGAGGTGGTATCGGCCGAGGAGTTGGGGCACCTGGCCAACCGGCTGGCCGACCTCGCCCGCGACATGACGGCCCCGCCGGTGCGGTTCATCAAGACCATCGGCGACGCGGTGATGTTCGTCTGTCCCGATCCGGTGCCACTTTTGGATGTCGTCCTGAAGCTCGTCGAGACCGTCGACACCGACAACGACTTTCCCCGCCTGCGCGCGGGCGTGGCCTCCGGCATGGCGGTGAGCCGGGCCGGCGATTGGTTCGGCAGCCCGGTCAACGTGGCGAGCCGGGTCACCGGCGTGGCGCGCCCGGGTGCCGTGCTGGTCGCGGATTCGGTTTGGGAGGCCCTGGGCGATACCGGCGATACCGGCGAATTCGACGGGTCGTTCGCCGGCGCGCGCCGCCTCAAGGGCATCAAGAACGAGGTCAAGCTGTTTCGGATCCGGCGGGGGAACGGCTCCGCCGGCGGCGGCTGACCCCGCCTCGCCCGGAATGGCGAACAAGCATGGGCAGGCCCGGGCGACCTCTAGGGTGCGTCTGACGAATCGTCGTACGCGGCCGGCTCTACCCCATTTTCCGGCGCTTCGAATCGGTCGCTTCCGGGCCTGCTTCGCTACCAAAAATACGCCTCCGAACAGGCCATATCAACGGGGCTTAGCAACGGCCCGTGCCCGGCCGCAATTTAATCGGCGGCCGCTTGCAGGGAAGCGCCATTTAGATTAAGACGGTCGAACGCTGTTGTGTCGCAATGTAGTTGGGCTGGGGGTTCCCGTTACAAAGGCGGACGCCGCACCGGAAAGACCCGGATGATGCCGTCTAACCCCTCGAAATCATCCGGGTTGGTGGTGTACAGCGGCAACTTTGTGGCGGCCGCGATCGATGCGATCATGAGGTCGGCTAGCCGGCGCCGGGGAGCCTGACCGCGGGCCTGGACTGCGGCGCCGATGCGCCCGAATGCCCGAGCGGCCTCTGTCTCGAACGGAATGGGGTCAAACTCGTTCTCGGCCCGCTGCAGCACATCAGCACGGCGAGCGCGCTCCTCGACGACCCGCGCGTTGTCGCCACGTACCAGGTGTACGCCTGCGGAGAGTTCGGCCAGTGTGATGGCGCTGATGGCCATTTCGTCGGGGAGTTCGTCGGGGTCGATCGTGTGGCGCAGGATCAAGATGTTCGTGTCGAGCAGGCCGCGTTGTGGATCAGCGGGCATACGGGTCGCTCAAGGCCTGGTCGTAGGCGAAGCCTTGGTCGGCCCGGAAGGCCGCGACGTCGATCAGCGGTGCCAATTGCGACCCTCGGGCAAATTCGGCGCGCGAGACGAAACGACGCCGCCGGCGCATGGGGACCAGCTCTCCGATCTGATGTCCGTCACGGGTAACCGTGAAGGAGTCGCCGCGCTCGACGGCGTCCATGATCTCCTTGGACCGCATGCGTAGGTCACGTTGGCTGACTTCGCGTTGAGCGCTCATGTGCCATATGGTAGCACCACGTGCTACGTCATTTCCAGGCAGGTGCCATGAGGTGAGAACGGACAGCCGGGAGCGCATCCGCCAGCGTTGGACGTTCGCGGCGCGCGAACGCTATTCCGCTACGCCTATAACGGTGTAATCATGTAATCATGATTTCCCACCACACACACGGGCGGCGGTACGGCCGCCCCGGCGGCTGGCAGCAGGCCCAGCAGCCCGACGCGAGCGGCGCCGCGGAATGGTTCGCCGGACGCCTCCCCGAGGACTGGTTCGACGGCGATCCCACGGTCGTCGTCGACCGCGAAGAGATCACGGTCATCGGAAAGCTGGCCGACCCCGAGAGCTCCGGCAGCGAAGAGAGCCAGGCCCGCGCCGAAGGCCGGGTCTCGCGATTCCGCGAAGAAACCCGTTCGGAGCGGATGCGCATCGCCGACGAAGCGCAGGATCGCTACGGGCGCAAGGTTTCCTGGGGCGTGGACGTTGGCTCCAAAACCGGCACAGAGCGAATCCTGTTCACGCACATCGCCGTTCCGGTGATGACGCGCTTGAAGCAGCCCGAGCGCCAGGTGCTCGACACATTGGTCGACGCCGGCGTCGCCCGGTCTCGCGCCGACGCGCTCGCCTGGTCGGTCAAGCTGGTCGGTGAGCACGCCGAGGAATGGCTGGCCAAGCTCCGCGGCGCCATGTCGGCCGTCGATGACCTGCGCGCGCAGGGGCCAGATCTTCAGTCGTAGGCCAATGCCACAGTGCCCCTTGGGCATTGGTGTGCGGTCCGCCGGATATCTGGCTATTCGTTGTTGATCTTGGCGACGATCTTGTCGGAGATCTGTTCGCCTTGGTTGCTGATGTGGTATCCGCACGCGTTGACGTCGACGACCACATTGTTCGCCACACCCATCGCGCGCTGGCACTCCCAGCCGTCGGCCCCTTCCTGGATGTCCATCACCGCGATCTTCGGCGGACTGCCGTTGACCTGAGCGAAAGTCCACCGATACGTCTTGCTCTTGTTCGTGACGGTCACCGTCTTGCCGGCGCAGTCGTTCCACTTGCTCGCCGACGCGTCCAGAAATGCCTTGGCTTTGTTGGCGGAGGGAAACGCCACCACGGCCTGGTTGACCCAATGGTCGTAGTTGTCGCCCGGCTCCGACGACACCAGTCCGCTCACCCCGGTGTAGCCGGTGCCCGCGTAGACCGGATCCTGGCTGGTGTACAGCGTTCCCTGGCAGTCGGGCAATGACAGCGTCACCGGGGAGGTGTCCATCGACGTGATGGGCTTGCCGGGTTCCATGGTCGAGGAACCCATGACGGCGTTGATGTCCGACGTGTTCAGCAGAAGGGCGTCGAGACGATCGGCCGGCACCGGGTCGGGCGGCGGTGGCGGTGGTGAGGGTCGGGTGACAAGCCAGATGCCCACGCCGCTGACGATGACGACGAGCACAACGGCGACGGCGGCGATGACGGGCCACGGGTTGCGCTTGGCTTTTGGCGGCGGCTGGTGGCCCTGGTTCCACGGTGTGGGGCCGGAAAGTTGTTGTGGCGGTGGGCCTCCCCAGTTGCCGCTGCCGGTCGGGTAGTACTGCGGGGTCGGTTGGCTGGCGGGCATGGGGCCACTGTCGGGAGCCCACGGGCGGGCGGCTTGCGGCATGGGGTCCGCGGCGGCGGGGTAGGGCGCCGGCGGTGGGGGAGTGGCCGCCAGGGTGGGCCCGGGAGCGGCTGCGGGCTCGCTGGTGGCGGGCAGGGTGGCTTCTTGGCTGCGGCGCAAGATGTTTTCGGCGTGGTCTTGGTCCGGGTCGGTGAGCGCTTCGCGCGCGGCCAGGGCGAGGTCGCCGGCGCTGGCGTAGCGGTCTTCGGGCTTTTTGGCCATGCCGCGCGCGATGACCGCGTCGAAGGCCTTGGGAACGCCCGAACGCAGCGCGCTGGGCTTGGGGATGGGCTCCATCAGGTGCGCGGTGACGAGTGTGCCGGCGCTTTCGGCGCGATAGGGCGGGGCCCCGGTCAACGCCTCGTGCAGAACGCAGGCCAGGGCGTAGATGTCGGCGCGGTAGGTGACCTCGTCGTCGGAAAACCGTTCGGGCGCCATGTATTTCCAGGTACCCACCGCGGTGCCCAGTTGGGTCAGTTTTTCGTCGGTGGTGGCACTGGCGATGCCGAAGTCGACCAGGTAGGCAAAGTCGTCGCGGGTGACCAGGATGTTGGGCGGCTTGACGTCGCGGTGCATCACCCCGGCGGCA
The DNA here is from genome assembly GCF_019645855.1 of Mycobacterium malmoense. Taxonomy (NCBI): domain Bacteria; kingdom Bacillati; phylum Actinomycetota; class Actinomycetes; order Mycobacteriales; family Mycobacteriaceae; genus Mycobacterium; species Mycobacterium malmoense. The sequence goes on along the minus strand of NZ_CP080999.1, from coordinate 3,893,499 downwards.
TGGGCGGCGTCGAGGGCCGAGGCGATCTGGGTGATGATGGCCACCGCGCGCGGCGGGGTCAGCGGGCCGTAGCGCTTGAGCAGGGTGTCCAGGTCGGTGCCCTCAATGAGGCGCATCTCCATGTACATTTGCCCGTCGATCTCGCCGTACTCGTGGATGGGCACCACATGGGGTTCCTGCAAACGGCCGGCCGTACGGGCTTCGCGCTTCATCCGCTCCCGAAACACCGGGTCCCTGCTGAATGTGTCCGACATCAGCTTGACCGCCACCGTCCACTCCTTGACGGTGTGCTCGGCCTCGTACACCTCGCCCATTCCACCGCGTCCCAGCAGCCGCTTTAGGTGATAGGGCCCGAACATCGAACCCGCCCGTGAGGCCTGCGCGTCACTCATCCCTGACCCTCCAAACCCACCCCGGACCCGCCGACCATACCAACAAAACTCCAGCCCGGAGCCCGACCACAATCGGCACGGCCAGCAACCATGACGGTAGGCCCCCGGCCGATTCGCCGCAGGATAACCGCGACATTCGTCGCTGGGTGCCGCCGGTGATCACGCTCCCGTCGGAAGCTAGGCGGGCGCCTCGACGGGCCGTCGCCACAGCAGGAGGTAACGCCAGAACAGGAGCCGGCGCACGCGGGCGCGAGGCAGCACCGCCGCCGCGACTTCACGGGCTTGACGGGTCGTCAGCGGGGCGAGCACCTTCGGCATCGCCTGATTCGTCGGCTCCAGCCGATACCAACCGCTGGAGCCGGTCGTCCTGAGTGCTGCGAATAGGGCACCGAACACGCGATTGGCCACTGCGGCAACGATTTCGATCGGTATCTCGCGGGGCAAGTCGGACCGGGGCAAGACCACCGCGGCGAGGACACCGCCCGGGCGCAGTGCCGGCGCCAGATGCCGCAGCGCGTCGTCGAGCGGCATGTGATGCAACGCGGTGATCGACACGATCGCGTCGTAGTGCGTGGCCGGCAGGGACAGCTCCATCACGTCGGCGAGAATGCACGTGACGTTGGCCGGTGCGCGCTGCCGGGCCGCCTCGATCATCGCCGCCGACCTGTCGACCGCGTCAACGTGCTCGACGTGGTCGGCCAGTCTGGCGGCGAAAGCTCCTGCGCCGCAACCGACGTCGAGGACACGTCCGCATCGCTGGGGTAGGTGATTCAGAAGCACTCGCTGGTAGTAGGCGTTGTGGTCCCAGCCCAGCCGACTCGCGCTCACACGGGCCAGCGTATCCGCGCCGAATACTGGCTCGCTGCCTCACGAGTGAACTTGTACAGCTGGTCCAGGTTCGGCCCCTGTGGCGTGCCGCCGGCGAGCGCGACCATCATGGTGTGCTGATTGGTCTCACCTGTGGCTCGTTGCCCTTGTATGTGCCGCAAGCGATTTGGCCGAGGATGGTGTGCGGTTCCTGCCCGGCCGGTGACCGCTTCGGGCCGAGCCGCGATTGGTCAGTGTGCAGCGATAAGCGTCGATTGTCGGCAACCCGGTGGCGGCCGGCGTCGGAGGTTTGCTGCTCGGTGCGGTGTGGTTGAGCAAATATGTGTCGGCAATGGCTCATCGGTAGTTGCGCGTTGAACTAAAATTCGGGGGGGGGGGTAACTCCAAGCTATAAAAACTATGTGCAAGCACAGATTACTTGAATTGGCTAAGTTTGCGACAAATTATCTTCATGTTACAGAGTTGAACCGTTAGGCCCAAAGCCGCCCGTAACCGAACCTTGGCTCAGCTACCTTCTGACCATCCGAATTCGACTCGCCGATCAAAGGAGATGGTCGTGGATCTCGCAGCCCGCCCCCACATCACCGCAGGAGTTGCCCTGGCCAGCGCCGCTGTCATCGCCGCTGGGCCCATCGCCCAGCACCTACCCGATTTTCACCTGACCCGACACCTCCCCGAGGTGAGCGTGTCCGACATCAGTCTCACCGACGCCGCCACCAGCACGGTCGACCTGTTCGGCGGTGTGCAGAGCCAGCTTGCCTCGCTCGCAAACGGAGCAGCCGCGGCCGCTCTGCCCGCACCCCCGACCGGACTGCCTCTCCCCGTCCAGACGTGGGTTGACACTTTCGCGACGGCGGGCACCAACTTGCAGAAACTTTACAATGGCTGGAATCCTCCCGCTGCGCTCCTGCAGCAGTTTGCGGCCAACCTGGTCGAGTACGGGAACATCTATGTCGGGGCGTACCAAACCGCTGCGCAAGACAGCATTAATTACATCTTCGGAGCAAAAGCAAGCGATCTTGGGCCGCTTCTCCACACAGCGTTCACTGATCTCATATCGGGCAACGTTCAGACCGGGCTGAACGACCTGTGGACAGCTCTGTACTCGAACACATTTACTAATATCCTGTATCCGCTCGAAGCAATTCTAAAGATCCCTGTGGACATCACCCAGAATCTCGCGAATGCTACGGATTCTCTTCTCACCGGGGGCGTAACGGAACTCGGTAGCCTGGCTCTCGGATTTCCCACCTACCTTGAGGAAGCGTTCTCCAAGGGCGCTCAGGCGGTTGTTACTTCGTGGGATTCCGGGAATTATTTGGGTGCTGCGACCAACTTGCTCAATATCCCGGGCGCTGTGGCCTATCAGTTCCTCAATGGGACTATCGCTAAGTACCCTTCATATGGTCTGCTCACCCAGAACTTTGGTGTGCTTAACACTCTGTCTATACAGATCCCTCAACAACTTGCTAATTCAATCGTTGCTCCCAACGCGACCAATATCATGAGCGGCGGCAGTCTCTCGGCTGCGTTCCAGCAATTGGTGAACACGTTCCTCAACGGCTGGCCGTCCCTGAGTCCTGTCATCGGCAGCATTAGTAATGGATTGACTTCGCTGCTGCAGAGCGTCCCCTCGGTCGTGTCGAATCTCCCGTCGATATTGGGCAACCTTGCCGGAACGGTCGCAACCCAGATCGGGTCGTGGATCGCTGCCCTCCTCAAGTTGCTTTGAGTCCAGTGGAGGTCGCCGATGCGAGCCGGTGACCGCCAACGGCGATTGGCCCCCTTCTTGCCGAAGGGGGCCAATCCGCTTTTGTTGACATGCTTTTCAGCCGAGCGGTTCGGATTGATATCGGCGAATGCCAGCTGGAAGACACTTGACCAGGTTTATCCCTAACGCCGATGGTGTGTGGCTGCCGACGAAGATGGCCGTCGCCGGTTGCGGATCACCGGCCACCGCTTTTTTCTCGTTCGTCATCGCCGTCGCGCCAACCCGCAACGCATCGAAGCCGTCGACAAATCCAGAAGGGGCAAACGTTAGGTCGAGATCCCCGAAACGAGTCGTCAAGTTCAGCACGCTCATACCCTGCAACGACTCCGCCGAGGCGCTGAACGGTAGTGCCTCGGTCCCGGCGGCGCGGATCTTGGCTCCGAGATCGGTAAGCGCGGCAGCCAGATTCGCCAAGTTGGGCCCCGGTCGCGCCGGCACGATGTCGATGTCGATCGTGGCCATTCCCGACCCCCGCAGCAGGGCGGCATAGCCGCCGATCAACACGTAGTCGACCTCGTGGCAAGCGAGCACTTCCAGAATGGCCGCGGGATCGAATTCAGGCACGCGTTGTCTCACGGGCCAGGCGCGCCTGCTCGGCCTGTATCTGCTCCCGCTCCGACGGACTGCGCCGCTGCTCCTGCTCCCACAACACGTCGTCGTGATCGTCGTATGGCACTATCCGTGTGGACAGCGACAGGTCCACGGCTGCAAGGATTTTCGCCATCGTAGGGTGGGTCGGCTGGCGCGCCCCCGACTCAATCTTGGCGATAGTGCTGTATGGCACACTAGCCTTGGCCGCCAACTGACGCTGCGTCAAACCCGTCTTCGCGCGCACTACCCGCAGGACGCTCCCCGCCCACGCATCGATGCTGCGCTGCGTACGAGGACCGATGACCGCCACGTCGTTATGCTATCTCATAGGGTCGCACCGGCGACGGTGTCAGTTTTATCTTCTGGCTAGCCAATTGGCCCGGGCACAGCGGCTGGACGCCGGCGCGACAACGCCCATGACGTAGCGCGACGCCCTGGAACCGCCGGCAACAACTCATCCCTGCAGGTTGTCGACTTTCATCGGAAAGCGTTGTCCGGCTGGTACTTTTAAGCATCTCGCGGCCCAAACTCGTTTTTGGAACTGACGATCATGGCGGTTGCGGGCACCCCCGGCTGACCGGGCCATCGATTTGGACCACCACGACGACAACGGGCCCTGGAAGGGGCGATCGCGCTTTCCGAACTGACGCCGAACATGCAGTTGGTGCCCACACAGGGACGGCGTCGTGCTGAATAGGGACATTCGCCATAGTTGTGGCAAACGCATGTTAGTAGTTGTCCGCTGGTAGTTGCGCATTGAACTAAAATTCGGGGGGGGGGGTAACTCTGGGCTATAAAAACAGCACACAAGCATTCATTACTCTACTGTATAAAGTTTGCGGAGCGCTTTGCTCATATTCCCAAATTCGTCAATCTGACCCCAATCGGCCCGAGACTCAGGTTCTTCTCAGCTACGTTCTGACCATCATCATTCGACTCGCCGATCAAAGGAGATGGTCGTGGATCTCGCAGCCCGCCCCCACATCACCGCTGCGGCCACTTTGGCCGCCGCCAGCATCATCACCGTAGCCCCCATCACCCAGCACCTACCCAATTTTTACCTGGGCCAACAGCTCTCCCAAGTGAGCCTGTCGGAGATTCAGCTCACCGACGCCACCAGCGGCATGATGGATCTGTTCTCCGGGGTGGAGAACGAACTCGTGTCGATCTCCCACGGGGCAGCCGCGGGCGCGGTGCCCGCGAGCGTCGTCGACGAGTTCGGGTCGTGGCTTCCTGCCCGAACGTGGATTAACGCTCTAACGACAGCCAACAGCAATATCCAATCGCTATATCAGCTGTTTGAAGCGCACCCCTTCCCCCTTTTGCAACAGGTAGCGGCGAACTTCCTGCAGTACGGGTACTTGTACGTGCATGACTACCATCTGGCCGCGAACGCCGCTTCCAATTACTTCTTAGGGGGCGACTTCATATCGTTACTTCAAAGGGCTTGGTCTGGTTACCTGTCGGGGAACTTCGCGGTGCTGAACTCGTCCCTGTTCGACGCGTTTTATGACTTCCCACTCACAGAAATAGGTGAGCCGCTCGAACCGATCCTGAGACTCCCTAGCTTCATGCTGCAAAACGCCACCAATATTGCTAACTACCTCGCGGTCACCGGTGTCGCGGACTTCGTTGCCCAAGGCGGCCTCGCAGTTCCCGGCAATACCTCCAACGCGATCGGCGCCGGCATTCAAGCCATCGCCAACTCCTGGGCGACCGGAGATCCGTCCGGGCTTGCGACCAATATCCTTAACATGCCCGGGTTAGTAGCCAACGTATTTCTCAACGGCAACAAAACGGCCCTGGGGTATTCCGGCGGTCTGATCAGCAACCACATCAGCATCGGCAAGTATCTGACCTCGCAGATCCCCCAACAGATCGCGGCAGATATCGTCGCCCCGAACGCCCAGAACATCATGAGCGGTGGTTCCCTTCAGGTTGCAGCACAGACCTTCTGGACCACGCTAACCCAAGGCTGGCCCCCCTTCGGTAACTACCTCGCAGGCGTCCCTGGCCAGTTGACATCACTGCTGCAAAGCATCCCCTCGATCGTGTCGAACCTCCCAGAAGCATTGAGTGGCTTCGCCACAGCTCTCGGAGGGGTTGCAGGACAACTAGGAACGCTGCTCATCAACCTCCTCAAATTGCTCTGAATCCGGCGGTGGTTGCCGATGCGAGCCGGTGACCTACCAACGGCGATTGGCCCCCTTCGGCAAGGAGGGGGCCAATCCGCTTATGTTGACGTGCTTCTCGGCAGGAGGCGCGGCCATCCAGTCGACCAGACCCCGACGCCGGTGTGGAATCGGTTCCATCCCAAGGCTTTCGGCTATCCAGGAGGGGACTGCAGACCAAACCGTCGGCGACCAGGCCGCCCCAACTCAAGCCTGAGTCATCGCATAGTAGGCGCCGCGCCGGGCCAGCAGTTCGGCGTGGTTGCCTTGTTCGACGATCCGGCCGGCGTCGACAACGAGAATGCGGTCGGCGTCCCGGATCGTCGAAAGACGATGCGCGATAATGAAACTCGTTCGATCTCGGCGAAGCTCGCACATGGCGCGCTGAATCAGGGCCTCGGTGCGGGTGTCGACCGAACTGGTGGCCTCGTCCAGGATCAACAGCTGCGGGCGGGCTAGAAACGCGCGCGCGATGGTGATGAGCTGCTTCTCGCCGGCGCTGATGTTGGCGCCGTCACCGCTGATCCGCGTCTGGTAGCCGGCGGGCAGCGTGTGCACAAACCGGTCGACATAGGCCGCGCTGGCGGCTTCCACCACCTCGTCGTCACTGGCGCCCGGCCGACCATAGGCAATGTTCTCCGCGATCGTCGCGTCAAAGAGCCAGGTGTCTTGCAACACCATGCCGATTCGCGAGCGCAGCGACTGCCGGCTCACCGTGGTGATATCGACCCCGTCGATCAGGATTCGGCCGGAATCTACGTCATAGAACCGCATAAGCAGATTCACCATCGTGGTCTTGCCCGCGCCGGTCGGGCCGACGATCGCCACCGTGCTGCCCGGTTCGGCCACCAGCGATAGGTCCTGGATCACCGGGGTGCCCGGCCGGTACGAAAAGTTCACGTGCTGGAACTCGACGCGTCCGCCGATGCGTGGGCCTTGGCCGTTGGGCGGCGGCAATGCCGGCGGCGGGACCGGCTCGGCGTCCGGCGACTCCTCGGGTTCGTCGAGCAGGTCGAAAACCCGCTCGGCGCTGGCGACCCCGGATTGCAGGGTGTTGTACATCCCGGCCACCTGGCTCAGCGGTGCGTTGAACTGCCGGACGTATTGAATGAACGCCTGGATGCTGCCGAGGGTGATCTGGCCGGTGGCCACCTGCACGCCCCCCACCACGGCCACGGCGACGTAGCCGAGGTTGCCGATGAACGTCGTCGCCGGCCCCACCAGACCGGAGAAAAACTGGGCCCCGAAACTGGCGTGGTAGACGTCGTCGTTGAAGCAGCGGAACTGCTCGCGCGCCACGGCCTGATGGCCGAACGTCTTGACCACCGTGAACCCGCTGTAGGTCTCTTCGATGTGGGCGTTGAGGCGTCCGGTGCTGGCCCATTGGGCCACGAACAGGCGCTGCGAACGGCGCGCGATCGCCCGCGTCGCCAGCAGCGACAGCGGCACCGTCAGGAGCGTGATCAGCGCCAACAGCGGCGAGATCGACACCATCATCGCCAGCACCGTCACCACCGTCAGGATCGCCGTCAGCAGCTGGCTGATCGTCATCGACAGCGACGACTGGACGTTGTCGATGTCGTTGGTGACCCGGCTCAACAGCTCACCACGTTGCCGCCGATCGAAGTAGGACAACGGCAGCCGGTGAATCTTGTCCTCCACGTCGGAGCGCAACGCGACCATGGTGCGCTGCACGGTGACGTTAAGCAGCCGGGCTTGCGCCCAAATGAGCAGCGAGGCAAACAGATACAATCCCAGCGCCAATACCAGGGTCCGTGCCACCGCACCGAAGTCCACGCCTCGGCCCGGCACGACGTTCATCCCCGACAGCAGGTCGGCGAAGGCGTTGTCACCTCGGTTCCGGGCTGCGGCGACGGCCTGTGCCTTGGTGATTCCGGCGGGGAGTCCTCGCCCGATGACGCCGTTGAACAGCAGATCGGTGGCATGGCCAAGGATCCGCGGAACGACGACCCCGATCGCCGTGCCCGTGACACCCAACGTGATCACCGCGATACTCAGGCTTCGTTGCGGCGCAAGCCGTTTCACCAACCGGGCCGCCGAACCCCAGAAGTCGCGGGACCGCCCGGCCGGTGCCGCGGCACGGGTCGGCGTGTTGACCGCCGCGGTCATTGCGTGCCCCCGACTCCCGCGCTCACCGATTGTGAATCGGCGAATTCGGCATAGGTGGCGCAGTCGACCAGCAGCGATTCGTGCGTGCCCGAACCCACCAGTTTGCCGTCATCGATGACGATCACCTGGTCGGCCTGGGCGGCGGTCGAAATCCGTTGGGTGACAACGATCATTGTGGCGCCACTGGACACCTCACGCAGCGACGCACGCACCCGCGCGTCGCTGTGCACGTCGAGCGCGGCGAACGCGTCGTCGAACAGATAGATGGCCGGGTTCCGGATGACCGCCCGCGCGATCGCCAGCCGTTGCCGTTGACCACCCGAGAAGTTGATTCCGCCCTGCGCGACGCGCATGTGCAGCCCGTCATCGTGGGCCCGCACGAATCCGTCGGCGTCGGCCACCCGCAAGGCTTCCCACATCTGGTCGTCGGTGATCACCTGGCCTGGGGTCGCGCCGTAGCGCAGGTTGTCGGCGACGGTGCCAGAGAAGAGGTGGCCGCGCTGGGGGACCAGCCCGATCGCCGACCAGAGCCGTTCGATGTGGTAATCGCGGACGTCGATGCCGTCGACCAGAACGGCGCCGGCCGTCACGTCGTAGAGCCGACAGATCAGCGACACCAGCGTCGACTTGCCCGAACCGGTGCTGCCGACGATCGCGGTGGTGGCACCGGGCAGTGCGGTCAACGAGATGTCTTGCAACACTGGGCGATCGGCACCCGGATAGGTGAACGTGGCGCCGTCGAGCCGCACCACGCCGGTGATTCCGCCGCGTGGGAACTTGGGGTTCGGCGGGTTTTGGACCGCGGCGTGGGTGGAGAGCACCTCGGTGATCCGTTCGGCGCACACCGACGCGCGCGGCAGCACCACCAGCGTCATGGTCGCCATCAACACCGCCATCAGGATCTGGGTGAAGTACGCCAGGAACGCGATCAGCGAGCCGACCTGCATTTGGCCGTGATCGATGCGCAGCCCACCGAACCAGATCAGCGCGACGCTGGACACGTTGACGGTCAGCGTGGTCACCGGCAGCATCAGCGCATGCCAATTACCGGCGGTCAGCGCGGTATTCGACAGCGCGGCGTTGGCGCGAGCGAACCGGTCGCGCTCAAAGCGCTCGCGCGCAAACGCCCGGACCACCCGGACACCGGTCAGCTGGTCGCGCATCACCCGATTGATGCCGTCGATCAGGCTCTGCATTCCGCGGAAGAGCGGCAGCATATGCGACATGATCCAGTAATTGGTGACGGCCATGATCGGGACGCTGACCAGCAGCAGCCACGTCAGCGCGGCCTCTTGGTGGATAGCCATGACGATTCCACCCGCGCACATGATCGGCGCGGTCACCAGAATGGTGCCGGCGATGTGCACCAGATACTGGATTTGTCGGACGTCGTTGGTGCTGCGCGTCAACAGCGTGGGTGCGCCGAATCGGGCGGTCTCGCGCTCGGAGAAGGTGGTGACGTGCTCGAAGATCGCGCGACGCAGGTCGCGGCCGAAGCCCATCCCGGTCCGGGAGCCGAAGTAGACGGCCCCGACCGAACACAACACCTGCAATCCGGTGACCGCCAGCATCACCATGCCGAGGCTGACGATGGTGGCGGTATCGCCCTTGGCGACGCCCTCGTCGATGATCGTCGCGTTGACCGTCGGCAGGTACAGCGACGCCAGGGTGCTGATCAGCTGGAGCACCATCAGCACCGCAACCAGCCGGCGGTACGGCTGGATGTACTGGCGCAGCAGTGCCAGGAGCATCTGGTAACTGTCGCACATCACAGGCGGTAGTCACGCGGCATGGTTGAGCGCCGGTGCCGCATCCGGCAGCGGGATCGAAATGCCTGTTCAGGTGGCGTGTCGGTGGTTGACCTCCCGGGCTGCCGCTACAGTGCATCGTGTGGACCAGCAGCAGGCTCGGCAAGGGCAGGGTAGCGGTGCGGGGTGACGTGAAGGCGCTGGCGCTTGCGGCGTCAGCCTTAACGATTCTGATCCCGACGGTCGCGGGGTGCTCCAGTTCCGGCGACAACAAGCCGGGGGCGACGGCGTCGTCGACGCCCGGGAACGCCGAAGGCCGCCACGGACCGATGTTCCCGCAGTGCGGTGGCATCAGCGACCAGACGGTGACAGAACTGACCAAGGTGTCCGGGCTGGTCAACACGGCCCGCAACTCGGTGGGATGCCAGTGGCTGGCGGGCGGCGGCATTCTCGGTCCGCACTTCTCCTTTTCCTGGTATCGCGGCAGTCCGATCGGACGTGAACGCAAGACCGAGGAGCTATCTCGCTCGAGTGTGGACGACATCAACATCAACGGCCATGGCGGCTTCATCGCCGTCGGCAACGAGCCCAACCTGGGTGACTCGCTGTGCGAGGTGGGCATTCAGTTCCAGGACGACTTCATCGAGTGGTCGGTCAGCTTTAGTCAAAAGCCGTTCCCGCCGCCCTGCGACATCGCCAAGGAACTGGCCCGTCAATCGATTGCGAACTCGAAATGACGGCCCGGACGTGGGGTCGACGCGGTGCTCGCACGAGCGTGGCCGTCTTGGTCGCCGCGCTGGTGGTCGTGACCGGTTGTTCGAGGGCCGTCGGGGGTAACGCCATCAAGGCCGGCGCGGGCGGCGTACCGCGCAACAACAATTCCCAACAGCAGTATCCGAACCTGCTCAAGGAATGTGAGGTGCTGACCAGCGACATCCTGGCCAAGACCGTGGGCGCCGATCCGCTCGACATTCAAAGCACGTTCGTCGGCGCGATCTGCCGGTGGCAGGCGGCCAACCCGGCCGGCCTGATCGACATCACCCGGTTCTGGTTCGAGCAGGGCAGCCTGAGCAACGAGCGCAAGGTTGCCGACTTCCTGAAGTACAAGGTCGAGAACCGCTCGATCGCGGGGATCGATTCGATCGTGATGCGTCCGGACGACCCGAACGGTGCGTGCGGGGTGGCCAGCGACGCGGCGGGAGTGGTCGGTTGGTGGATCAACCCGCAGGCGCCCGGCATCGACGCCTGTGGGCAGGCCATCAAGCTCATGGAATTGACGCTGGCGACCAACTCGTAGGCGCCGGCTCGTTGCCGCCAATTTTGGCGGCGTGTGGTCAGCGTGGGACTTGGAGGCCGACCAGTGCGGCCTGGCCGGGTTCCAGGTCCGCCCAGGCGCCGGGCACGGCCAGTATCGCGATCGCCGATGTGGGGAATTTCGCCGAAATGCGTTCCGCGACAGCGGTATCCGTATCCTCGTCGGCCAGGGTGAGCGCCAACGCGGACGTCGTCGGCTCGTGGCCGACGACGAGCAGGGTCGTGACGTCGTCGGGTACCTTGTTGATCTCCTCGATCATGATGCCGGGGGTGGTGTCGTAGAGCCGCTCGACGTAGCGCACCGGTGCGTCGATGCCGGTTTTGGCCAAGGTCTCCCGGGCGCGGGTCGCGGTCGAGCACAGCACGGCGTCGATGGTGGGCGCGTTGGCGCGCAGCCAGTCCCCGGCCAGCCCGGCTTCCTTGATGCCACGCGGCGCCAACGGCCGGTCATGGTCGGCGACGCCAGGAGGGTACGCCGACTTCGCGTGCCGCATCAGCAGCAGGGTGCGCCGATCACTCACCCGATCCACGCTAATCGTCGCGGTGCCAAAGCTGCTACCACTCGTCGTGGCGGAGGAGTTTCTGGGTGCGTGTGCCGAACGCCTCCCGAAGCGGTGCTATGTAGGAAGTGGTTCGATTGGGTTCCAACAAACGAGCTAAGGCGCTGGGGTTTTCACCCACGGCAGCGTGTGACGAGGTGCGCCGACTTCCATGAGTCAGCACGTTTACTTTTTTCGTGCGCTGGTCGGTCGCGAACGAAACGACCCCAAATGCTGCCGCGACTCGCCCCTTATGAGAGTTTGCCGAAGAATCCGAGCGCCGCTGGTGCGCCACAGCGCCAGCCACCAAATCGGCAAGCTGCAGCCCGTCAGTGCAGCGCGAGTCGGCGCATATAGCGGATACCAGGCTGGCAGTGCCTCAGGGGCGCCAGCCCAGTTGGAGCAGCAAGCCCAGGTCGTCACGGACGGCGCGGTGATGGGTGATCTGGCCGCCGGCGACCGTGAAGATGTGCACCTGTTTGTGGTTGATCCGCTTGCCGGTGGGTTCGATGCCGTTGAACACTCCGGTGTGCTCGCCGGTCATGGTGGCCGCGGCAATCACTGTCTCGTCCTCGGCCGCGGTCTCCTGCAGCTCGAACCGCAGATCGGAGAACGCGTCGCGCAGCCATCGGCTGGTGGCCAGGAATCCCGCGGGGCCGAGGAGCCGGCGTTCGACATCGTCCGGGTCGTCGTCGGCTTCCTGGTTCACGTAGCCGGGTGCGATGATTCGTTGGGCAAGCTCCTCGTCTCCGGTCTCGATCAGCCGGAAGGACTCGAGCGCAACGGCTTTCGGGTTCGTCATTCGGCAAAGGTTAAGGGGTATCACCGGGGGTGGTATTGGATGAAACGGACATACCGCCCGGGAGCGCGATGGGTGACGCCCCCGCCAGCGCCAGGCATTCATTGATCATGTGCGGCTGGTCGGCGTAGTTGGCTTCGATCGCCAACTCCGCCCAACGCGCTCGGGCGCCGCGGGTATGGATCAAGTCCAGCAGACGCTGGAATCGAAGGATTCGGCCAAACCGCTTGGGGCCGTAGCCGACAGCGGTCTCAAACCGGCGGCGCAGCTGTCGTTCGCTGAGGTCGACGGCGACGGCCAGGCTCGATACCGGCCGGCCCGGGTGTCGCCGCATTATCCCTATCGCCCGGGTGACGGCGGTATCGACCAACGGTTCGGCGCCGGCGAGGTAGCCGGTCAGCAGGGTTTCCAGCGCCGCCACGCGTTGACTGGGAGTCGTTGCGGCAAGGACCATCTCGGCCATGAGGCGGCCGCGGACACCGAAGGTCGAATCGAGGAGAACCCGGCGGTCGGTGAACTCGCTGACGGGCGGCCCGACGAAGGCGCCCGCCGCGCCCGGCCGCAATCGAAGACCGGCGAGCACGCATCCCTTGCCCGGCGGCAGGTCGTAGAAAGTGGTGGCGGGACCCGCGATCATGACGTGGCCCCCAGAGCTGACGAACAGGTCGACGCACCCGTCCGGCATCACACGCAAAGGTCGGCTCGCCGGGCCGGACCGAACCCAGCCGCATTCGACCAACGGCGCGAGCCGTCGATCGGGCCGAAACTCCCGGTACACGCCATCACCATATGCGTGCTGACGGTCGTTCAGTGGGCATCAACCAACGGCGGAAGCCTTCATCTTGTCATCGTCGACCGCCGCATGTAGGTCTGCCGCCCGCCGGTGGCGAAGGGTTCCGGCAGCTTCGGCTCCATCAATCGCAGTCGCGGCGCCGGGCTTCGCGGAGTATCAATCCAAGACCAACAGGGTGATTCCGCTGTTCGAGTTGCGGCAGGTCTCGCACGCCGATCACCGAGCCTGTAATTTTGCAGGCCGCTACTCGCACTTTCGCTGCATACTTACAGGCTCGGCGAAGGGTCCGACACGCCGGCGTGATCACCGCCGCGAGCGATGGCGCGTGCCCTGGGGTGAATGCGATCCTGCCGGGCGTGCACCACCAATTTACGGGGGCGACACGCCGCAATCAATGCGGGCGCGCCGCAGCCCACGCTTCTTCCTATAAGAGCAGGTCCGACCTTCAACCGAAGGTTTCTGCCCGACATGCTCCCGTAGAGCTCAAGCCCGAATCGCGATCACCGTACGCGGGCCACACCCCATGCCGGTGCGCGTCCCCAGAGTTGTCGGTGTCCAGTCCTAAACTCGCGGTGCCCCGACAGCTACGCAACCAGAAAGGGGGTCGCCGGGATGCGATTCCTGCACACCGCCGACTGGCAGCTCGGCATGACCCGGCACTTCCTTGCCGGCGACGCGCAGCCACGGTATTCGGCGGCCCGCCGCGACGCTGTGGCCGGTCTGGGGGCGCTGGCGGCCGAGGTGGGTGCCGAGTTCGTCGTGGTGGCCGGTGACGTCTTCGAACACAACCAGCTCGCCCCGCAGGTGATCGGGCAGTCGCTGGAAGCCATGCGCGCCATCGGAATTCCCGTCTACTTGCTGCCGGGCAACCACGATCCGCTCGACGCGTCCTCGGTGTACACCAGCGCGCTGTTCACCGCCGAACGCCCGGACAACGTCACCGTGCTCGACCGGGCCGGCGTCCATCGGGTTCGGCCCGGGCTGGAGATCGTCGCCGCGCCGTGGCGGTCCAAGGCACCGACCACCGACCTGGTCGCCGAGGTCCTCGAAGGCCTGACCCCCGGCCCCGCCACCCGGATCCTCGTCGCCCACGGCGGCGTCGACGCGCTCGACCCCGATCGTGACAAGCCCTCGCTGATCCGGCTCGCCAAGCTCGATGACGCGCTGGCCCGCGGCGCAATCCACTATGTGGCACTGGGGGATAAGCATTCGCTCACCCGGATCGGCGGCAGCGGGCGGATCTGGTACTCCGGCTCACCGGAAGTCACCAACTTCGACGACGTCGAATCGGACCCCGGTCACGTCCTAGTTGTCGACGTCGACGAAAGCACCGTTACCGTGGAGCCCCGGGATGTCGGTCGCTGGCGTTTCGTCACCCTGCACCGTCAAGTCGACACCAGCCGCGACATCACCGACCTCGACATGAACCTGGATCAGATGACCGGGAAGGACCGCACCGTGGTGCGGTTGGCGCTGGCCGGTTCGTTGACGGTCACCGACCGCGCCGCACTGGATGCCTGCCTGGACAGGTACGCCCGGTTGTTCGCCTGGCTGGGCCTGTGGGAACGCCACACCGACCTGGCCGTCATACCCGCCGACGGCGAGTTCACCGATCTTGGCATCGGCGGGTTCGCCGCCGCGGCCGTCGAGGAGCTGGTGGCAACGGCACGCGAGGGCGACGCGGAGTCCGCCGTCGATGCGCAGGCGGCGCTGGCGCTGTTGCTGCGGCTCGCCGATCGGGGGGCCGCATGAGGCTGCACCGGCTGGTCCTGACGAACTACCGCGGCATCGCGCACCGGGAGATCGAGTTTCCCGACCACGGCGTGGTGGTGGTGTGTGGTGCCAACGAGGTCGGCAAGTCGTCGATGATCGAGGCCTTGGACCTGCTGCTGGAATCCCGGGACCGTTCCACGAAGAAAGAAGTCAAGCAGGTCAAGCCGACCAACAGCGACGTCGGCTCCGAGGTTAGCGCCGAAATCAGCTGCGGCCCTTACCATTTCATCTATCGCAAGCGATTTCACAAGAAACGCGAGACGGAGTTGACGGTGCTGGCGCCGCGCCGCGAACAGCTGACCGGCGACGAGGCTCACGAACGGGTCGCGACGATGATGGCCGAGACGGTGGACAACGATCTGTGGCGCGCCCAGCGGGTGCTGCAGGCATCGTCGACCGCGGCGGTGGATCTGTCCGGTTGCGACGCGCTGTCGCGCGCGCTCGACGTCGCGGCCGACCATTCCGCCACCGACGCGGCGCTGTCCGGCTCCGAGCCGTTGCTCATCGAGCGGATCGACGCCGAGTGTGCGCGCTACTTCACCCCCACCGGACGCCCCACCGGCGAGTGGGTCGCCGCGATCTCCCGGCTGGCCGACGCCGAGGCCGCGGTCGCCGAATGCGCGGCGGCGGTCGCCGAGGTCGACGACCGGGTGCGTCGCCACGCCGTCCTGACCGAGCTGGTGGCCGAGCTGTCGCAACAGCGGATCGCTGCCGGCCCTCGGCTGGCCGCGGCGCGCACGGCCGCCGACAGGATCGCCGAACTCACCAACCAAACGCGTGAGGCCAAGCTGGTCGCCGCCGCCGCCGCGGCGACCAACGCCGCGGCGGCCGCCGCCCACGACGAGCGGTTGCGGTTGCTCGCCGAAATCGACACGCGCACCGCGACTGTCGCCGCCGCCGAGGCCAAAGCGCAAGAAGCCGCCGAAGCGCGGGCGACGGCGCGCGCCGCCGCCGAGGCCTCGGCCGCCGCGGTCGAGGAAGCCAACCAGCTCCTGACCTACCTGCAGCGGCGCGCCGAATCCGCCCGCCGTGCCGTCGATCGGCTCGCCGCCCGCGAGGAGGCCGACCGGCTGAGCGCCCGGCTGACCAAAATCGACGCCATCCAGCGGGACCGCGACCGGATCTGCGCGGAGCTTTCCGAGCCTCCAGTGGCCACCATCACCGAGGAGTTGCTGCGGCGCATCGAGAACGCCGCGGCCGCGGTCGATCGCATCGGCGGCCAGTTGGCGTTGATGTCCGCGGCGATGGAATTCACCGCGGCCGCCGACATCGAGCTCGTCGCCGCCGACGAGCGGGTGTCGTTGTCGGCGGGCCAAACCTGGTCGATCACGGCGACCGGCCCCACCACCGTCGAGGTGCCCGGTGTCCTGACCGCGCGGGTCACCCCCGGAGCGACCACGCTCGACATCCAAGTCAAATATTCTGTGGCACAAGAAGAATTGGCGGCCGCGTTGAGAGCCGCCGATGTGGTCGACCCTGCGGCCGCACGATCCGCCGGCCAGCGTCGCCGCGAACTGCAGGCCGGCCGCGACCAGTTGAGCGCCACCCTGGCCGGCCTGTGCGGGGATGAACAGATCGAACAACTGCGCTCGCGGCTGGCGCAGCTGCGCGCATGTCAGCCGGCCGAACCCGACCTGGTTGCGACGGACATCGCCGCCGCCCGCGCCGAACTCGATGCGGCGGAGGTCGCCCGCGCGGCCGCGACCGTCGAATGCGAGGCGCGTCGCACGGTCGCCTCTGCCGCGGCCGCGAAGCTCGCCGAAACATCCACGAGCGCAACGATTCTGCACAACACGTTCGAGACCCAACGCGCCGAGCTGGACGCAGCCACCGACCGGCTGGCCCGGGAGCGGGCGTCGGTCGGAGACGAGGACCTGGCGGCGTCGGCGGACACGGCGGCGCGGGCGGCACAAACCGCCGAGCGGCGGGTCGCCGAGCTGGCCGACGAGCTGGCGGCCGCGGAGCCGGAAGTGGTGACCGCCGAATTGGCCGCCGCCATAGAGGAAGCCGAGTCGCTGCGCGATCGCTACGAAGACGCCGCCCGCGCGTTGCGCGAGATCACCATCGAACTTTCGGTCTTCGGCGGCGAAGGTCGCCAGGGCAAGCTGGACGCGGCGGAGACGCAACGTGAGCACGCCGCCAGCGAGCACGCCCGGGTCGGCAGCCGGGCACGGGCCGCGCAACTGCTGCGCTCGGTGATGACGCGCCACCGCGACACCACCAGGCAGCGCTACGTCGAGCCCTACCGCGCCGAGCTGCAACGGCTCGGCCGCCCGGTGTTCGGGCCCACGTTCGAGATCGACATCGACAGCGACCTGTGCATCCGCGGCCGAACCCTGGACGGCGTCACGGTGCCGTACGAATCCTTATCCGGTGGGGCCAAGGAGCAACTCGGCATCCTGGCGCGGCTGGCCGGCGCCGCCCTGGTCGCCAAGGAGGACAGCGTCCCAGTGGTAGTCGACGACGCGCTGGGTTTCACCGATCCCGACCGGCTGGCCAAGATGGGGGAGGTGTTCGACACTGTGGGGGCGCACGGGCAGGTGATCGTGCTGACGTGCAGTCCGCATCGTTACGACGGCGTCAAGGGCGCGCACCGCATCGACCTCAACGTTTAACGACGCCGCCGAGCGATCGTCACGCTTCTCGGCAGAATGGAGCCATGGCGGGCCGACACCGATGACGATGAGCGACAAACGGCGCCGCGCGCAGGAAAAGCTGGCGGCATTGCCCGGCGTGCGGCCGGTACGCCGGCCGATCTCACCGGGCAATGCCGAGGAGTTCGACCTGTACTACGTGCGCAGCGGGCGCAAGTCCGCCCACCCGCTGGTGATCATCCCGGGGGGCCCGGGAGTGGCGTCGGTGCAGATGTACAAGGGACTGCGGCGCCGGGCCGCCGCCGCCGGCCTCGACGTCATCATGATCGAGCACCGCGGGGTGGGAATGTCGCGCCACGACGACTCGGGCGCCGACCTGCCCCCGGAGGCGCTCACCGTGAACCAGGTCGTCGACGACGTGGCCGCGGTGCTCGACGACGCCCACGTGGACTCGGCCGTCGTCTACGGCACGTCGTACGGCACCTATATCGCCGCCGGAGTCGGCGTCCGCCATCCCGGCCGGGTGCGGACGATGATCCTCGATTCCCCGCTGCTGTCACGGTACGACATCGTGATCGTGCGCGACGCCATCCGTGGGCTGCTGTTCGACGGCGATACTCCGGAAACCGCCGCACTGGCGTCCAAGGTTCGCAAGCTCGTCGACGCCGGGGTGATGACGGCGTCGGCGGGGGAGGTCGCCGCGACCATATACGGCTACGGTGGGGCGCGGCTGCTGAATCGGCAACTCGACCTGTTGCTCAGTGGCCGAACGATGTTGTGGCGGGCGCTGTCCCGGCTCACCTCCGTGGTCAACCGCAAGGTGCCGTTCCGCTACGAAATCGATCTGGTGCGCCGCATCGCATTCCGCGAACTCGACTATGCGTCCGAACCCGACGGTCTACCGCTCGATCCCGCCGCGGCGATACGTGAAATAGTAAGCGACACTGACGCTTTCGAGGCCGAGCCGTATGATCTGGTGGCCGAGATGCCGAAATTCACGTGGCCGACGGTGGTGGTTTCCGGTGGCCGCGATCTCACCACTCCGCCGGCGGTGGCCGAGCGTGTGGCGTCGCTAATCCCGAATGTGGTGCTGTTGAAACTGCCCACCATGGCGCATAGCGCGCTGGACTTTCGTGAGCCCGCCGCCCTGGCCATCGCCGGCGCGGTATGCCGCGGCGAATTCTACTCGCTCACCGGTCAAGGGCCGGCGCTGGACGCGCTCCCGGCGCGCCCCGCGCTGCGCGTGCTGTGGAAGGCGGTCGAATTGGCGGCCATCGCCGAGGGCGCCCTGCCGGCGGTTGCGCCGCTGGTTCGCCGAGCGTAACGCCACCGCGAAACGCCCGCTGCTATTTCGCAGTGGCGTTACGCTCGCGGGCAACGCGGGCAACACGGGCGATACGCCGGTCAGGTCCGCATGAACCCGATCGCGGTGTAGTTCAGGTCGGCGAGACCGGCAGCGCCGAAATTGGCCAGCGTGCTACGCACCGCGACGTCACCGGGAGACTGGGTGAGCGGCAGGCTGAATCCCTCGGCCCAGATGAGCTTGTCGAGGTCGTTGGCCAACGCCTGCGCCTTGCCGGGATCGAGCTCTTCGAGCGTCCGCTCGATCGCCGCGTCGATCTCCGGGCTGCCGATCTTGCCGAAGTTGCTCGCGCCGTCGGACTGGTAGATCTGGGTCAGCGCCGACAGGGGGAACGCGTCGCCGAGCCAGCCGAACTGCGCGATGTCGAAGGCCCCGACGTTGACGTAGTTGGTGAAGAAGCCGCTGCCGGCCCGGGCCACCAGCTCGAGCTTGACCCCGATCTGGGCGAGACTGTGCTGGGCGATCTGGGCGAACACCCGGCTGCCCTGCGCGTCGTAGAACAGGTCGCGGATGACCAGCTGGCGACCGTCCTTCTCCCGGAACTGGCCATTGAGCTTCCAGCCCAGGGCGTCGAGCTCCCGTCTCGCCTCGGCCGGGTCGTAGGGGACGGCCGCACTGTTGTCCTGGTAGCCCTTCTGCCCGGCGACGTAGATGTGGTTGTTCAGCGCCACCGGGTCACTGGTGAGTCCGTACTGGACGACCTTGGCGATGGTCTGACGGTCGATGCCCTTGGACACGGCAATCCGCAGCGCCTTGTCGGCCAGGATCGACCCGGGGGCGCCGTTGAACGTGAAGTGGGACCAGCTGGGGGCGGGGGCGCGGCGGATCGAGATGCCCTTGGTGCGCTGCGCGATGGCCAGCTGGTCCACCGTACCGATTCCGGTCGCGTCGATCGTGTTGTTCTGCAGCGCCGGCAGCCGCGCGGCGTCATCGAGCACCAGGTAGGTGATGGTGTCCAGGCGCGGCCGCTTCCCCCACCATTTCGGGTTGCGGGTCAACACGATTCGCTGCGTGGTCCGGTCCAGCGAGGAGACGACGAACGGACCCGCCGACGGGCCGGGCCCGTCGAGCTGGCCCTTGTTGAACGCCGCGGGCGTGGCGGTCATGCTGGCGGGCAGCAGCATGCCGTTGCCGGCGAACATGCCGCGCCACTCGGCGTACGGCTTGGCGAATGTCACGATGGCCTGCCGATCGTCGACACCGCGGGTCACCGAAGCGACGCGGTCGGCGCCGTTGGGTCCGGCGATCTCGAAGGTATTGTCGGCGCCGCTGGTGGCGTGGATTTGGCTGGCGATGTCGCGCCAGGTGATCGGCGTGCCGTCGGACCACACGGCCTTGGGATTGATGGTGTACGTGACCACTTGAGGTGCGGTCCCGGTGAGTTCGACGCTGGTGAAGTAGTCGGTGTCGACGGTCGTCGAGCCGTCCGGTCCGATGACGAACGCCCGCGGCAAGGTGGCCTTCATCATGGCGGCAACCTCCGCCGAGTTGCCGTCGATGTTCAGAATGTTGAAGTTCGGCGGAAAGTCGCTGAGCGCCAGCCGCAGATTGCCGCCGTCCCGCAGCGTGGCGGGATCCTGCGGGTTGATGTCGCTGGTGGTGCCGATCCGGGCGTTGCTGCCGGTCGGCGGCGTCAGGTTGATGGCCGGCGAGCAGCCGGTAAGCGCCACACCGGCCACCAGCAGCAGAATCCCCGTGTGGCTCAACGCATTTTGCAATCGAGTCTGCATCCAGCGTCGGGATTGGCCGCGGAACAGCGCCGTGAGCGCAGACTCGACGCCGTGAGCGCGGGCTCGGCGCCGTATGCCGCTAGCCACGATCGCCCGGATCCGGTTTCGGCACCGCGGCCAGCAGCCGCCGCGTGTACTCGTGTTGCGGATTGGCGAAGACCTCCTGGCTATCGCCCCGCTCCACGATGGTGCCGGCATACATCACGACCACCTGGTGGGCGAGGTGTTTGACCACGGAAAGATCGTGGGACACAAAAAGATACGAGAAGCCGAACCGCTCCTGCAGGTCGAGCAACAGGTTGATGATCCCGGCCTGGATGGACACGTCGAGCGCGGACACCGGTTCGTCGAGGGCGAGAATTTTGGGCTCCAACGCCAGCGCCCGCGCGATACCGATGCGCTGCTTCTGCCCGCCGGAGAACTCGGCGGGGTAGCGGCTGGCGTCCGCGTGCCGCAATCCCACGATGTCGAGCAGCTCGGCGACCCGCGCGTTCGTGCCGCTCTTGCTAAACCCGTTGGCCCGCAACGGTTCGGCGAGCAACTCGAAGACGGGCAGCCGCGGGTCCAGGGACGCCACCGGGTCCTGGAACACGACCTGGATGTCGCGTCGCAGCGATCGCCGGCTCGCCCGGCTCAGGGTGGCGACATCGGTGCCGAGCACCTCGATCGATCCCGATTGCGGCGCAGCCAGTTCCAGGATCTCGTGCAGGGTGGTCGACTTGCCCGAACCCGACTCACCGACGATTCCCAGGGTGTGCCCCTGCCGCAACTCGAAACTGACGCCGTCGACCGCGCGGACCTCGCCGACGGCGCGGCGGAACACGACGCCCTTGGTCAGCCGGTAGGTCTTGACCAGGTCACGCACCCGCACCACGACCGGCGAGTCGCCGGGCGCCGCCGCGTGGGTGTCGGTGTTGACCCCGTAGATGTCGGCGGCGCTGCGCCCGTCGACCTGGTCGGTGCGGATGCAGGCCGCCCGGTGCTCGGCCCCGACCTCAACCAATTTCGGTTCCTCGGAACGGCATTCATCGATGACCAGGGGGCAGCGCGGCGCGAACGGGCATCCCGGGTCCAGGCCGACCAACGACGGGGGAGCGCCGGGAATGGGCACCAGCCGGGTGCCCTGCGCGGCGTCCAACCGGGGAACCGAGCCCAACAGCCCCACGGTGTAGGGCATCTGGCGATCGCGGTAAAGGTCGTGCACGCCGGCGAACTCGACGATCCGGCCGGCGTACATCACCAGCGCCCGGTCGGCGAACTCGGCGACCACCCCGAGGTCGTGGGTGATGATGAGCACCCCCGCGCCGGTGACGTCGCGCGCGGTCTTGAGCACCTCGAGGATCTGCGCCTGCACGGTGACATCCAGCGCGGTGGTGGGCTCGTCGCAGATCAACAGGTCTGGATCGTTGGCGATCGCGATCGCGATCACCACCCGTTGCCGTTCGCCACCGGAGAGCTCATGCGGAAACGCGCGGGCCCGCCGCTCCGGCCGCGCAACGCCCACCAGCTCGAGCAGTTCCACCGCGCGCCGGCGGGCGGCCTTCCTGCCGACGCGCGGCTGGTGGACTTCGATCGCCTCGGCGATCTGGTCGCCGACGGTGTAGACGGGCGTCAGCGCGGACATCGGGTCCTGGAACACCATGCCGACCGCCTTGCCGCGGAACCGCGACATCGCGTCGTCGTTGAGCCCCAGCAACTCGGTGTCGTGCAACCGGACCGAGCCGCGCACTTTCGCGTACTCCGGCAGCAAGCCCACCACCGCCATCGCCGCCACGGATTTGCCCGATCCCGATTCGCCGACCATCGCCACGACCTCCCCGGCGCCGATGCGATAGCTGATGCCACGCACCGCGGTCACCGGTTGGCCGTCGGTGGGAAAGGCGACGGCCAGATCGGTCACTTCGAGCAGCGGGCTCATCGAGCGCCGCTCCCGGGGTCGAGCGCGTCGCGCAGCCCGTCGCCGGTCAGGTTGGCGCACACCAGGATCAGCACCAAGACCCCGGCCGGAAACAGGAACACCCACGGGAAGGTGGTCGCGGACTGGGTGCCGTTGGCGATCAGGGTGCCCAGTGACACATCGGGCGGCTGGATGCCGAAACCGAGGAAGCTCAGGCCGGTTTCGGCCAGGATGGCCGAGGCGACGTTGAGGGCGGCGTCGATGATCAGGATGGACGCCACGTTGGGCACCACGTGGCCGACGATGATCCGGCGGCTGGAGACGCCCATATATCTTGCCGCGCGGATGAATTCGCGCTCACGCAGGCTCATGGTCATGCCGCGGACCATGCGTGAGCTGATCATCCAGCCGAAGCCGGCCAGCAGCAGCACCAGCAGCAAGATGTTGGCCGAGTTCTTGGTTCGCGGTGTGACGATGGCGATCAGGATGAAGCTGGGTACCACCAACAGCAGGTCGACCAGCCACATCAACGCGCGGTCCCGCCAGCCGCCAAAGTAGCCGGCGACGGACCCGACGGTGGCGGCGATGCCGGTGGAGATGACCGCGACGCAGACGCCTATCAGCATCGACTTCTGCATTCCCCGCAGGATTTGCGCCAACAAATCTTGACCCAGCGCGTTGGTGCCCAGCCAATGGTGGATGTTCGGCGGCTGCAGCAGCGCGTTGAAATCAAGGTCGTCATACGAATAGGGCAGCAGCGAGGGCAGCGTGTAACAGCCGACGAACAGCAGCACCAGCAGCGTCAGCGACGCCACCGCGAGCCGATTGCGCGCGAACCGGCGCAGCACCAGCGTGCGGCGTGAGGTGAAGCCCACCACTTCCGAGCCGGATATCCCTTGGGCGGCAGCGGTTTCGGTGCGGGTCATGACACCCGGACCCTCGGATCAAGCGCCGCGTAGAGGACATCGGAGAGCAGGCCGGCCGTCAACACCGCCGTGCCGGAGAACAGCGTGATCGCCGCGATGATGTTGGTGTCCTGGGTCGCGATACCCTGCACCAGCCATTCGCCCATGCCGTGCCAGCCGAAGATCTTCTCGACGAATACCGCCCCGGTGACCAGCCCGGCCACCCCGTAGGCGAACAGCGTGGCCAACGGTATCAGTGCGGTGCGCAGCCCGTGTTTGAGCAGCGCGCGCCGGCGGGTGAGCCCTTTGGCGCGGGCGGTGCGAATGAAATCCTGCCCGAGCACGTCGAGCATGGCGTTGCGTTGATATCGGCTGTATCCGGCGGCGGCGATCAGCGTCAGGGTCAGCGTCGGCAGGATCAAGTGCCGCAACCGGTCCAGCAGCTGCGCCCCGGCGCCACCGACCACGCCCGGTGACGTCTCCCCGGTGTAGTCGAAAAAGTGGATGCCAACGGCCCAGTTCACCCGCAGGGCGCCAAGGATCAACAGGTTGGCGATGACGAACGACGGGGTGCTCAGCAGGAGCAACGCCACCATGGTGACGACGCGGTCGCTGAGCCGGTACTGCCGGATGGCGCCCCATGCCCCGGCCGCGATGCCCAGCACGGTGCCGGCCACCGAGCCAATGACCAGTAGCCGCAAGCTGACTCCGACGCGGCGCCAGAGCGTGGTGGCGACGGGCTGGCCGGTGATTGTCGTCCCGAAGTCGCCGCGAACGACGTGGGAGGCCCAGTGCGCGTAGCGGATCGGGATCGGCTTGTCCAGGCCGAGGGCGTGGGCCTTGGCGTCGATGACGGCCTGCGGGGGGCGTGGACTGCGCTGCAACAGGCTGTCCAGTGGCGAGAAGGCCAACGAAGTCAGGCAGTACGTCAAAAACGACGCCAGCGCCAGCAGCACGAGGTAGTTGAGCAACCGGCGCGCCAGAAAGCGAATCATGCCCGACCGACCCGCCCGTGCCGCATTGGGACAGGTTAGCGAGCCGAACCTGAACCGGCCGGATGGCGCTGCCGCGGCTGCGCCGACCGCCCCTTGTGATCCGGCTGATTTTCATGCGTGAGTACCGGTGGCCGGACGATTAAGATGCAGCGCGGCGCCGATCTACCCAGCAAATTGGTGCCGCGATACCCGGAGGAGGCGTGCGTGACCGTTACCGACGACTACCTGGCCCACAACACCGAATACGCGAGCACCTTCAAGGGCCCACTCCCGATGCCGCCGAGCAAACACGTCGCCGTCGTCGCGTGCATGGACGCCCGGCTCGACGTCTACCGCATCCTCGGCCTCAACGACGGGGAAGCGCACGTCATCCGCAATGCGGGCGGGGTGGTCACCGACGACGTCATCCGCTCGCTGGCCATCAGTCAACGGCTGCTGGGGACCCAGGAGATCATCCTGATTCACCACTCCGACTGCGGGATGCTCACCTTCACCGACGACGACTTCAAGCGCGCAATCCAGGAGGAGACCGGCGTCAAACCGCCATGGGCGGCCGAGTCATTCCCCAACATCGAGGAGGACGTCCAGCAGTCGCTGCGCCGGATCGCCAACAGCCCGTTCGTCACCAAGCACGTGTCGCTGCGCGGCTTCGTCTTCGACGTCGCCACCGGCAAGCTCGAAGAAGTCACCGTCTAGCCCGCTAGCCGACCTTGTAGGTGGCGATCGCTTTGGCGATCAGCCTGCCCTCCGGGTCGACGATCTCTGCCTCGCAGTTGACCAGCGACCGGCCGCGCCGCAGCACCCGGCCCACCCCGATCACGTCGCTGGCCCGGGCCGGCGCGATGAAGTCGAGCGCCATGGACACCGTCACACCCCGCAGTTCCGGGGGCGCGTCCGCGCCGCACCACGCCGCTGCCATGACGGTCAGGTCGGCCAGGGTGGCAATGGCGCCGCCGTGGACCATGTCGCCAATCGTGACATTGGACGGGTCCCACGGCAGCCGCAACCGGACTTCGTCGTCGCGCAGCT
This sequence comes from Mycobacterium malmoense, assembly GCF_019645855.1. Lineage (NCBI taxonomy): Bacteria > Bacillati > Actinomycetota > Actinomycetes > Mycobacteriales > Mycobacteriaceae > Mycobacterium > Mycobacterium malmoense. The sequence goes on along the minus strand of NZ_CP080999.1, from coordinate 3,868,137 downwards.
GATCGGCGACGATTCCCAGTTTCGCGACGAACGGCGATTGGGGGAGGAACTCCGCGATGACGTCGCGGCCGCTCTGCACTTCGGTGGTCATGCGTCCATGCTTTCGCACCGGCCGGCCGCCGGGAAGGGGCCGCCGCCGCTCCTGGCGTGATGCGTCCGATGTTCGGTGGTTGCGCCACCGATGATTGACACCGGCGAGGTCGGCTGGTTCCATAGGTGGCAATGACCATAAATATGGTCAGTTCTACCAGATTTATCAGGAATACGACGAGGGACGCGATGACCGCCGTTGTGAAGGCTGGCCCCGCGGCCGGCCAGTACGAACTGAGCCACCTGCGCTCGCTGGAGGCCGAGGCGATCCACATCATCCGGGAGGTGGCCGCGGAGTTCGAGCGGCCGGTGCTGTTGTTCTCGGGCGGCAAGGACTCCATCGTCATGCTGCACCTGGCGCTCAAGGCGTTTCGCCCGGGGCGGCTGCCGTTCCCGGTGATGCACGTCGACACCGGCCACAACTTCGACGAGGTGATCGCCACCCGCGACGAGCTGGTCGCCGAGTCCGGGGTGCGGTTGGTCGTGGCGTCGGTGCAGGACGACATCGACGCCGGCCGGGCCGTCGAGACCATCCCGTCGCGCAATCCGATACAGACCGTGACGCTGCTGCGCGCCATCCGGGAGAACAAGTTCGACGCCGCGTTCGGGGGGGCGCGACGCGACGAGGAGAAGGCGCGCGCCAAGGAGCGGGTGTTCAGCTTCCGCGACGAGTTCGGCCAGTGGGACCCGAAGGCCCAGCGGCCGGAGCTGTGGAACCTCTACAACGGCCGGCACCACAAGGGCGAGCACATCCGCGTCTTCCCGCTGTCGAACTGGACCGAATTCGACATCTGGTCCTACATCGGCGCGGAGAAGGTCAAGCTGCCGCCGATCTATTTCGCCCACCGCCGCAAGGTGTTTCGCCGCGACGGCATGTTGTTGGCCGTGCACCGGCACATGCAGCCGCGCGCCGACGAGCCGGTGTTCGAGGCGACGGTGCGTTTCCGCACGGTCGGGGACGTCACCTGCACCGGATGCGTGGAATCGCAGGCCGCGACCGTGTCGGAAGTCATCGCCGAGACCGCGGTGTCCCGGTTGACCGAGCGGGGAGCGACCAGAGCCGACGACCGGATCTCGGAGGCCGGGATGGAAGACCGCAAACGGCAGGGCTACTTCTGATGACTGTGTCCGCTACGCTATTGCGGCTCGCAACAGCGGGTTCCGTCGATGACGGCAAGTCCACCCTGATCGGGCGCCTGCTCTACGACTCCAAGGCCGTCATGGAAGACCAGTGGGCGTCGGTGGAGCGCACGTCCAAGGAGCGCGGCCACGACTACACCGACCTGGCGCTGGTCACCGACGGCCTGCGGGCCGAACGCGAACAGGGCATCACCATCGACGTCGCCTACCGCTACTTCGCCACGCCCAAGCGGAAATTCATCATCGCCGACACCCCGGGCCACATTCAGTACACCCGCAACATGGTGACCGGCGCGTCGACCGCCCAGCTGGTGATCGTGCTCGTCGACGCGCGGCACGGCCTGCTGGAGCAGTCGCGCCGGCACGCCTTCCTGGCGTCGCTGCTGGGCATCCAGCACATCGTGCTCGCGGTCAACAAGATGGACCTGATCGACTGGGACAAAGAGACATTCGAGTCGATCCGCGACGAATTCCATGCCTTCGCCGCGCGCCTGGACGTGCAGGACGTGGCCACCATTCCGATTTCCGCGCTGCACGGCGACAACGTGGTGACCAAGTCGGACAAGGCGCCGTGGTATGAGGGACCGGCGCTGCTGTCGCACCTCGAGGAGGTCTATATCGCCGGTGACCGCAACCTGGTCGACGTGCGGTTTCCGGTCCAGTACGTGATCCGGCCGCACACCCGCGAGCATCAGGACCACCGCAGCTACGCCGGCACCGTGGCCAGCGGGGTGATGCGTCCCGGCGACGAAGTGGTGGTGCTGCCGATCGGCAAGACGACCCGGATCGCCGCGATTGAGGGGACGAATGGTCCTGTGGCGGAAGCGTTTCCGCCGATGGCGGTGTCGGTGAGCCTCGCCGACCAGATCGACATCTCGCGCGGCGACATGATCGCCCGCACCAACAACCAGCCCAGGATCGCTCAGCAATTCGACGCGACCGTCTGCTGGATGGACGACAATTCGTCACTGGAGCCTGGCCGCGACTACGTCATCAAGCACACCACCCGGACCACGCGCGCGCGGATCACCGCGCTGGACTACCGGCTCGACGTCAACACCCTGCATCGCGACAAGACCGCAACGGCGTTGAAGCTCAACGAGCTTGGCCGCATCTCGCTGCGCACCCAGGTGCCCCTGCTGCTCGACGAGTACACGCGCAACGCCAGCACCGGCTCGTTCATCCTCATCGACCCGGACACCAACGGCACGGTGGCGGCGGGCATGGTGTTGCGTGACGTGTCGGCGCAGGCGGCCAGCCCGAACACCGTGCGGCACAAGTCATTGGTTACCGCCGCGGACAGGGCGGCCCAGGGTAGGACGGTGTGGCTCACCGGCCTGTCGGGCGCCGGCAAGTCGTCGGTGGCCATGCTGGTCGAGCAGAAGCTGCTCGAAAAGGGTGTTCCCGCTTATGTTCTCGACGGCGACAACCTGCGACACGGCCTGAACGCCGACCTGGGTTTTTCGATGGCGGACCGCGCGGAGAACCTGCGCCGGCTGGCGCACGTGGCGACGCTGCTGGCCGACTCCGGCCAGATCGTGCTGGTGCCGGCGATCAGCCCGCTGGACGAGCACCGCGCGATGGCCCGCAAGGTGCACGCGGACGCCGGCTTCGACTTCGTCGAGGTGTTCTGCGACACCCCGCTCGCGGAATGCGAGAAGCGTGATCCCAAGGGGCTGTACGCGAAAGCGCGCGCGGGTGAGATCACACACTTCACCGGCATCGACAGCCCGTATCAGCGGCCGAAGAATCCGGATTTGCGGCTTACTCTGGACCGCACACTTGACGAGCAGGCGCAGAGCATCATCGACCTGCTCGAGTCGCGCTCCTAGCGCGCCCGGCGTCGCTCGGAGCTCGGGTGGCAAAATCCTCATGGTGCGCATGTCAGCCAAGGCGGAATACGCGGTGCGGGCGATGGTCCAGCTCGCCGCGGTCACCACTGGCGCGCTGGTGAAGACCGAAGACTTGGCCCAGGCTCAGGGCATACCCCCGCAATTTCTCGTCGACATCCTCACCAACCTGCGCACCGATCGCCTGGTGCGCAGCCATCGCGGTCGCGAAGGCGGCTACGAACTGGCCCGTCCCGGAAACGAGATCAGCATCGCCGACGTGCTGCGCTGCATCGACGGACCGCTGGCCAGCGTCCGCGATATCGGGCTCGGCGACCTGCCCTATTCCGGGCCGACCGCGCCGTTGGCCGACGTCTGGCGGGCGCTGCGGGCCAGCATGCGCTCGGTGCTGGAGGAAACGACTCTGGCCGACGTGGCGGCCGGCGCCCTGCCGAAGCACGTCGCGCAACTCGCCGACGACTATCGGGATCAAGAACGCGTACGGCATGGCTCACCGCGCGGCGGTGATTAGCCGCCGGAGCCGTAGGGCTGAGTGAGGATTTCCATGGCGTGCCCGGACGGGTCCAGAAAGTACACGCCGCGCCCGCCGTGGTTGTGGTTGATCTCGCCTGGCCGCTCCTGACGAGGGTCCGCCCAGTGCGTCAACCCACGCGAGTCGATCTTGCCGTAGATCGCGTCGAAATCGTCTTCGGAAACCAGAAATGCGTAGTGCTGCCGCCGGATTTCCTCGCCCTCGGGGGCGTCGGCGTAATCGAGGTTGACGCCGTGCTCGAGTTCGACAACCATGAAGCGGCCGAACGACTTCGGGCTGGGCAGGCCGAACAGCTCGGCGAGGAATTCCGCCGACTCCCGCTTGTCGCGCGCGGCGACGATGGTGTGGTTGAAACTAATCGTCATAGTTCCTCTTTACCCCTCCGCGAGCGTGCGTGTTTGTACGGTGACACGCCGTGCGGGCTGTCATTCTGCGCACGCTCGCGCCAAGGCCGGGCCTACTTCGGCGACGTCAGTTCCAGGGCGATGTTGTCCGGGTCGCGGAACTCCAGGATGTATGACGGCCCAATGTCTTTGATCGGCTCGTGCTGGACGCCGAGCTCGTCCAGATGCGCGGCCGCGGCGTCCAATTCGGCCTTGCTGACGAGCCGGAACGCGATGTGGTCAAGACCGGCGCGATCCTCGTCGAAGCGGTCCGTGGCGACCGGACGCAGCCCCAGCAGCGTGCCGCCGAGGTCGTAGACGACACCGCCGAACAGGAAACTCAACTGGTTGCGCGTTGCCTCGTCGGCATTCTCGGGAACCTCCAGCAACACCGGCCAACCGAACACGCTCTCGTAGAACCGCCGGGATCGCTCTATATCGGTGACCGTCAGCCGGACATGCGCGATGGAGGTACTGGTCAAACCCATCTGGCCATGCTGCCACTGCAGGGACCGGATGTTGACTCCCGTGCCAGAATCGCCGTCGTGCGGATAGCAATGACCATGCCGGTGATGGAGCCGGACTTGGATGCGACGGTCTTGGAGAACTGGGCGCGCGCGATCGACGAGGGCCCGTTCTCGTCGCTGTGCTGGGGCGAGCGCATCGCGTTCGAGAACCCGGACAACGTGACGCTGCTCGGCGCGCTGGCTGCCTGGACCCATCGGGTGCGGTTGCTGACGACCGTGATCGTGCCACAGTTGCACGACCCCGTCATGCTGGCCAAGGCGTTGGCAACCGGGGACATGCTGTGTGGCGGGCGGCTGACCGTGGGCATCGGCGTGGGCGGCAGGCACGAGGACTACCACGCCGTGGGCGCCGACCCGTCGACCCAGACCATGCGCGGCATGGCCGAACGCGTCGCGGTCATGAAACGGGTGTGGGCCGGGGAAAAGATCACCGAGTCGGTGCTGCCGGTCGGGCCGGCCCCGGTCCAGCCCGGCGGTCCGCCCGTGTTCGTCGGCAGCATCGGCCCCAAGACCATCCGCAGCGCCGCGGCCTGGGCCGACGGTCTGGCCGGCACTACGTTGGACCTCGACGTCGCCAAGCAAAACGAGCTGTTCGACGTGGCGCGGGAGGCGTGGGCGCAGGCCGGCAAGCCCAAACCCCATCTGGCGACGTCGTTCTGGTTCGCGTTCGGGTCGCCCGAGCGGGCCCGCGCCCAGGTGCATCGCCACCTGCGGCGCTACATGAACTGGATACCGGCCGAATACGTCGACGCGATGGCGCCGATGACCGGCTGGGCCGGCGGCGAGGACGAGCTGCTGGCGGTGCTGCGGAAGTTCGAAGGGATCGGCACCGACGAGGTCCAGCTCATCCCGACGAGTTCGGATCTAGACCAGCTGCGCCGCGCGGCCGACGTGGCCGGCCGGCTTTAGGCCGGTCGACGCTCGGCGCTGGCACGGGCCGCGAATTTCGTGCTTAAACCGTTGTGCCGCAAGCGAAATTGCCCGAGATAACGTACTCACGCCATGCCCGATGTCACCCGAATGGGCGAGTGGAGCCCGGAGTGTTACCGGTGCGAGTGGTTATTGCGCGGTTGTGCTTTTACCGCCGTTGCTCTCCTGGCTTTGTCGCAGCGAAGGACTGCCCGGGCAATGCGCATCCAGCGCTGACTTGTATGTGTCCTGACGCACTACGGCCCAATATCGGGGCGAGCTTTGTTCCTGGGTTTCGATTGTCCTTGAGTGGAGCCTGCCGCGTTGTTCGATATTGGGGAGAGCTGGGTTGGGTGGTTCACGGTGGAGGCCGGTCCTTACAGGCCGACGAACTGGACATACTTAAGAAGAACCTGAGCTCGCAGGACTTTCGATGAGCATGAGCCGATCGCTTCGGGAACGCGTCGTCGAGCAATCTTTGCGAAGTCGAAAGATAGCTGGTAGTGGCGCTGTGATCGCATGTCAGCAACATGCATCCGGCGCCCTGATAGTTCAGTTTGAAAGTACCCACCAGTAGCAAGTGGGAACCGCGCCCACTCGGCGCTCAAGATAGCTGCACCCATTGCTACATGGGTTGTTCGACACGGCGTACCGCGAATTTCTGAATTTGCTGTGACCCACTTCGCAAAGTGCGTATCCGACAGGTCGTGGTGGCCATGCGTCATCAGGGACAAACGCGCGAAAGGCAACAGACCCCAGCGATCATTTGCTGACACAACACGTACACGACCGATGGATACATCGAGCAGCACCGCTGATAATGCTTGGCGGACAGCAGTTTCAGCGATCACAGACAGGCAGCGCTGGACGCCGGCGTGACCCCGCCGCAAGGACCGCACGATCTGCACCACAGTCGCCCCCGAACCGGTCTTCACCGTGCGCACTGTGGCCACCACGGCGCCCCGCGAGCCGAACCTCGTGCAGACTTTTCGGCACGCTCCCTAAAGAAGAAATCCACAGGTCAAGCCTGATTTTCCTCGGCCGCGACCTGAGCGGTCTGTTTCATAGGCCGCCTGTCCTAGGCGTCGGGCTTCGGTGCTTGCGGGTTGGGCGCCGAAGTCCAGCAGGTGGATGGTCCAGCATTGCACGGTGGGTCTGGTGTAGGGGTGTCCGTTGGGTTCGACCGCACGCCAGGTGAGGTAGTGGCGGGCGCCGCGCAGGTAGGAGTCGATGGTGTAAGACGCTTTGCGGTCGGCGTGCATGGCCAGTTGCCAACTGGGCAGCAGTGCCGCCAGGTCGTGGGGTGCTGCGGCGGCCGTAAGCATTCAGAATAATAATAATTTCTGGGTCATTTCGGGGTGGGTTTTTTGCTGCGAAATTCCTATCATCACCGTTAATCGCCCATGTTATTGCACGATCAGCTCAACATAATTCTTAAGTATCTTCACTTCTGTCGTTATCCAGAACACACGATGAACCAGATCGAAAGTCGCCACCCCCCAGTTCCTTCTTTAAGTACGGCTCTGACACATCGTTTTATCGGTCATGACAGAAAGGCGCTCAGATGAAGCGTAAGCAGCACAGCATGAGGCGAAATCGCCGATCGCTCAAAGCGAAAGCGCACCGTCGCGGCCGTGCGGTCGGCTTGGGCACGGCTGCCGGCGCTTTCCTGACCGCCGCGATGACCCCCATGATCGCCGCGCCCCCGGCTCGCGCCGGGGTGCTCGACATGATCATCGACCCCATCATCCAACCCCTCGCGGGCGCCGCCAGCACGGCCGCCGCTGCGGGCACCGCCGCGATCGACGGCCTCGGCGCAGGTGCGCTCGCGGGCCTTCAAACCGGTGCCCTCGACGGCGTTACTAATAGCCTCAACGCCAGCGCCGCCGCCTTCGAAGGCGTTAATTCGGGCGCCCTCGCAGGCATTACCAACAGCATTAACGCCTCCGCCGCCGCCTTCAACGCCGGCGGACTAAATGGACTAAATGCGGCCCTGGAAAGCATGCACGCCAGCGCGGCCGCTGCCCTCAACGTCGGCGGTGTACCTGCTGCCGTCTCTGGCGTGAACCCCGTTGCTGAATTCAACCAACTCGGTTATCAAGCGTCCGAGGGCATCTATAACGCGATTTACACCGCCGGCCAGTCGTGGATTGGCAGCCCGAACGGTCAGGAATTCGACGGAGTGATCAATGGGCCCTTCGTCTACTTGTTCGGGCGCGATCTGATCGGCAACGGCGTCAACGGGTTCAATGGCCCCAACACCACGCTGATCGGCCAAACCGGGTTCGTTGGCAACCTCCAAGACGGCGGATTCTTATTCGGCGATGGCGGCACCGGTGCGGCCGGAACAGCCAGCCACACCACCGGATTTGCCGGCGGGGCCGCCGGCTTGATCGGCAACGGTGGCGCCGGCGGGGCCGGAGCAGCAGGCGTCACGGGTGGTAACGGTGGTGTCGGTGGTGCCGGCGGCAACGGCGGCTTGCTCATGGGGAACGGCGGAGTCGGCGGAGTCGGCGGCGTCGGGCCTGCCACTAGCAGGGCGGGTTACAAAGGTGGCCTCGGTGGTGTGGGCGGTAACGGCGGCTTGCTGATCGGTGACGGCGGCAACGGTGGTGCTGGCGGTGCTGGTGGTATCGGTCTTGACGCCAAGGGCCACACCAGTGGTTCCGGTGGTGCCGGTGGTGCCGGTGGGAAGGCCGGCTGGCTGTTCGGCCAAGGTGGCAACGGTGGCGCCGGAGGCAACTACGGCCCGCTCGGGGCAGCCACATACACCGGCAGCGGTGGTGCCGGCGGTACCGGCGGGAACGGTGGTTTGCTGTTCGGCCAGGGAGGCGCCGGCGCTGCCGGAGCCCAGAGCAACGCGGCTCTTAACGGTAAGGGGGGAGCCGGGGGCAACGGCGGCTACGGCGGACTATTAACCGGCAGCGGGGGCAATGGCGGTAATGGCGGTACAGGTTATTTCAACTCTAGTGCTGGTTTATACGCCGCCGCCGGCGGCCTCGGTGGCCTTAGTGGGTTCCTCGGCCAAAACGGCACGGCCGGCATCACGCCGACCGGCTAATTCCACAGACCTCGTTTACCAACATCCGGATCACAGACCAGCAAAGGAACTCAGCACATGCAACAGCTCACAGCCCTGCGGCCCTTAGTCACCGCGAGCGCCGCGGCACTAGGCGCCAGCCTGATCGCCCTCACACCGACGATCACCAACGACATCGCATCCGACCTGCAGCGCGGCACCGCCAACATCGAGCACCACGCTGTGCAATTACTCAGCAGCGGCACCGTCGACCCCGGCGTCGTCAACCCCATCCAGACCTGGATGGACTTATTACAAACGGCCAATCAAAGCGCGGACGTGCTGTACAACCAATGGCTAAACCTTCCCGCCGCACCAGCACTGCAGCAGGTCGCCGCAAACTGGACCCAATACGTCAGCGACTACGTCGGCGCGTATCAGAATGCCGCCAACGGCAGTGTGGAAGTCTTCTTGGGGAGCGGCGGTTTGAGCTGGCCGACGCTAACGGCCAACATGTTCACCAATCTGCAGTCGGGTAATTTCATTGGCGCATTCAACAATATTTCCAGTGCGCTTTTCAGCGTCCAGCTTTCTGTTTTGCAACCTCTCGAAGGCATCTTGGCGATTCCGGGATACGCGCTGACCAACCTCGCCGCCGGGTACAGTTACCTCACGGGCCCCGGTCTCACCTATTTTGGCGAAGTGGCCCTTGCCGGGCTCCCTAGCGCAACGCTTGCTGGAATGGGTCAGGGTTTTCAAAATATTTACGACGCGTACGCCGCCGGGGACTGGCCGGCGGTGTTTACCAACGCTCTCAATTTCCCGGGTCTCGTAACGAACTACTTCCTCAACGGCGGAGCGCAGGGGACTGAGGGGGCCTACGGCTTGCTCAGCAACCCCACAGTTACGGGGGATATCGGTACGGTCTACGGCATACTGGACACCATCCTGCCGACGCTGACGAAGGACATCGTCGCGCCCGGCGCACAACCGGTCTCGCAAGGCGGCAGCCTCGCCATCGGACTCCCGGCGTTGGTCAACCAAATTTTCAATGGTTGGCCCTCGCCGGCATACGCGGTCGATAGCTTGATTAACACCATCAGGACGTACGCGGGCGTGGACCTGTTCAATATCAGCGATCTAACCAGCGCTGCCAGCGTCGGTGGCTTCGCTGGGCTGGCGCCGGAAGCCGGGCTGTCCGGCTTGTCAGCCGGTGTGCTTAGTGCATTCGACCCGGCGGCGGTGACCAACATCGCGGGGTCGCTGGGTTCGTCGTTGGCGGCGGATGTTGCGGGGTCGCTGGGTTCGTCGTTGGGGGCGAACATCGCGGGATCGTTGGCGACGACGCTGTCCGTCGACCTCTCGACGCTGGCGCTGCACATTCTGTCTGCATTGTGAGTCCCGGTAAGGCCTGCCGCCAGAGCAGGTGACGGGTCGCGGTAATTGGTCCCTTTCGCTTTCGCTGTGGTGTGTGTCAGCGGCCGGTTCGGTGTCGCCGACTGCGGCTGGGTGTTGGAGGTACTTCAATGATGCGGATTTGGTCGGCGGCGCCGGCGTGGTGTTGTGGCGTCAATTCTTCACTGCCAGAGGGTATTACCGCACGTAAGTGTTGGTCTGGTCTGTGTGCCTGGTCTGCGTTGGATCTGGTGTAGCGGACGTGTCGAGCAGCAATGTCGACATGTCGGGCCTGGTACTGCCGAAAGGCCGGTGTCAGCGCAAATTGGGTGAGGAGGAAGCCGCCACTGCGGCGTTGGGCGGTCGCGATGGGTGCGCGGGTGCTGCTGTGGCGCGTGAGCGTCAGGAGGTTCTTGATTGGGCCCAGGCGTGTATCGATGAGTTGGTCGGTTTGGTCGATGCTAAAGAACGATTTAGGTTGTGGCGCAACGCGTTTGAGGTCAGCCGGCGTGGTGTCGAGCATGGTGGCGCAGTGACATCCTGTGCGGAAAATCAGATGGTGTTTCTGGGCGCGCCGGGCACGGCGAAAAGAACGTTCGCCCGGGTGATCGGTGAGGTGTTGTTTGGGTGGGGCACGATCGCGCGCCCGGGGATCACCGAGGTCAGCGCCAACGACATCATCATGGGCGATCTGTCGCGCAGCGCGGCCAGGAGAATGAAGGACGTGTGCGACGAGGCACGCGGTGGGGTGCTCTTCTTCGACGAGGCCTACCGGCTAGACCCGGACACCGAAGACCACTCTTCTTGCGGCGTGGAGGCGATCAACACCCTGCAAGCGTGTATGGCGGCGTACCGCGACGAGCTGGTGGTCATCGTTGCCGGCTATGCCCGCCCGATGCAGGAGTTCTTGGCGGCTCACGTAGGGCTGGCCGGCCGATTCCCCGTCACCGTGAGCTTCGCTAGCTACACCCCCGAGGAAGTGGTTGCCATTGCGCGTCGCTTCGCCGGTAGGGAGCACTTGGTGGTTGAGGACGCGGCGTGGGATCTGTTGCGCGTCGAAGCGGCTCGGTTGCGGTCGATTTCATATGGTAGCGGCACGTTGCTCGATATCGCCGGCAACGCCCGTTATGCGCGTGAGGTGATCGGGGTGTGCCAGCGTGCGCGGGTCCGCAGGCTGCATCGACGTGCGCCCAGCCCCCGCGACCTGAGACAACTCGTATGCACCGACCCGTGCGTGCTTCACATCAGCGCCGCCGACATGGGGCGCGCGATCGCCGCATCGCGCCCCGCCGCAGGAATATCGGAGTACCGACGCGTATTCCCGAGCGCCGAAATCCAGGAAGCACCAACACTTTCGGCTACCGAACACGAGGGGCAGCGACCATGACGACGGCGATGGAACCCGTGTTGACGCCGAGTGAGGTGTCCGGGGATGACGGGTGGTCCTGAACTACCGCGGGTTTAGTCCCTATGTTGAGCTGTCCAGCATGCCCGCGGTCAAAGTTGCTTGCATTGCGCTGGGCTTGAAGCTGACCGCGGCCGCGAGTTCAGTTCCGCCACTGTCAACGGCGGCGCCGGTCGTGAGGAAACACGTTGGCGCCACACGATGGAGCCGTCGCCGTCCGGCAACGTTACTTACCGAGTCGTTCGAATTCTTGTGGTGCTCGGTTGCCAACAGGCTCGCCGAGGCGCTTGTCCCGCGGGGGACCGGCCCTGCACACGACACAAGACGGTCATCGTCGGACACCGACGCCGCGGTGAACCTGGGCGACACTTGCACCGGAAGCGCCTTTCTGAACTCGGGCCGATTAATGCGTGAAGAACATCAATCAGCCTCAAAGGACATTTTCCTCATTCCGACACCCGGATACGCGCCGGATCGTCGGTGGATCAAGGCTTTAGGCCGGCCGGCGCTCGGCGCCCTCGGTTTGTCGGGGCGGCTGCCCTTTACGCAGCGTCGCCAAGAGCTCGCGGTATGGGCCGACGAGGTAGACGGTGTCGCCGGCTCGCAGCCGGGCGTCGCGGCGCGGATGCAGGTTGACCGGCGCATCCTGCCGGGTGATCGCGATGACGCGGGTTTGGGTGGAAAGCTCGAACATCCGCAGCCCGTCGAGTTCGCTGCCGGCCGCCACGTGCATTCCGCCGACCATGAAGGAGCGTTGCCCGACGGAGAACGTCCCCAAAACCTGCAGGCCCATGGCGGCGCCGATGAACCACGGCGCGGCCAATTCGACGGTCGAACGGACGTTTTCGAAGCCGAACCGCTGTGCCACCGCGCCACCCAGCGCGCGGTCGTAGATGCGCAGCACGATCGGAACGTCGGGCCGGTTGACCTCGGGCATCACCCGGGGGCCCAACATCTCGCGCAGCACGATCCCGGTTTCGATGTTGACCATGTCGTCCTGGGTCAGCACCGCCACCGCGCGGGCGTGGTCGACGCGGGCCGACTCCAGCGTCTGGCGTAGCGTCGCGTCCCCGAAGATCACCGGCACCTCGAGTTCGGCCGCCGACGACAGGAAGCGGTTGTTCTCGTCGCGCTCGATGACCGCGACGTCGTACCCGGCCGCGCTCAGGTCCGCGACGACGCGGCTGCCGAACGAACCCAGCCCGACGACGATGATGTGGTTGCGCAGGCGGCGTGCCTGCCGGCGTCCGGCCGAGTAGGCGAAGCGGCGTGACAACAACAGGTCGGCGATGAAGGCGACGAGGAGCGCGGTGGTGGTCACGCCGGCGAACATCAAGGTGATGCTGAACAGTCGCAGCCAGGTGGGCTGGTGGAGGAAGCTGAAGTCGCCGTAGCCCACGGTCGCGATCGTCTCGGTGCTGAAGTACAACGCATCGATCCACGTCATCTTGGGATGGGGTTGATAGGCGAAGCGGAGCAAGACCGTCGACCCGATCAACAAGGTCAGCGCGGCGGCCAACGCGCGATAGAACATCGGGTTGACGTCGTTGCGAAGGGTGCGTGCCGCGTCGAATACCCGCCGCAGTTGGGGCCTGCGGGACCGCGCCCGGGTCGGCCGGGGGGCCTTGATGCCCCGGCCGGCCAACTCGTCCGCCGTGCCGATCATCGCGGTCCAGTCACCGGCGTGCACCCGCAGGTCCCGTCCCGGACATGCCATGACCCCGCCGGGCGTGGGCGAGTTCGGGCCGTGGATCACCGCCACGGGTGCTAGGTCGCCGTAGATCTCACGTAGGGTTCCGTCGCACGGTACCTCGGCGTCCGAAACAACGAACTCGATGCCGGCCGCCTCGAACGGGTGCGCGCTATGGGCCAGACATGCGTCGACGACCGAGGGCGCCGCGAGATCGGCGACGTCGAGAATCGCGCCGAGGCCGTTATCGTCGGCCACCGCTTCCCGCAGCACGTCATTGGCCAGCCGGGCCACCACCCGCACTCTTGGGTTGGCTTTCCTTGCCAGCAAGGCGATTTCGAGGTTTTTCGCATCGTCATCCCCGGCACAGACGACGGCAAGCGCGCGGGCCACCCCGGCGCCGGCGAGCTCGGCGGCGCCGGTGATCGTGACGATGCCCGCGCCGGCGTTGTTGAGCTCCTCGATGATCGTCGTTGCCAGCGCGTCTTCACCGCTGACGATGATGTGACTGCGCATGCTCACGCACGTTTCGAGTCGTCCGGCATAGATGCCACCTCCGCTGAACTTTGTTGCTATGACTATCGGGCACCGGGCCGGTTTGTGCCAGCTAAGCCCCAGATGCCCGACGGCATGGGCACCCCTCTTGTCGATGTCGGAGGTCAATACCTATGTGCCGCAAGCGAAGTCGCCGACTCGGGCCACTCCGCTCTGCTACACGACCCGAACGTCGGACGGCGACCAGAACGCCCGCATCGACGTGATCTTCGCGTCTTCGTCGAACGCCATTGTCGAGATGGGCGAGATTCGGGTGCGGCTGTTACCGGCGTCGAGCGTGAGGTGCCACAGAAACGCCGCCTTGCCGGCGGCGACCCGCAGTTCGGCGAGTTCGGTCTCTTTCTTGGCGTCCTGGAACCCCGCGTAGAACTCGCGGATGGCGTCGTGGCCGCGGCGGAGGTCCGATCCGATCGGATCCTCGATGGTGGCGTCGGCGGCGTAAAGGGTCAGGATGTCTTCGGCGGTGCCCGTGGCGACGAGCGCGAGATAGCGGTTGACGGTCTCGGTGATGGCTTCCTGGGACGGCATGACTCCGGACGCTACCCGGTTAGTTTGGCGGCGATACTGGCCGCGTGCCTTTCATCGAACGCGTCGCGTCCCGCGAGATCTACCGGAACCCCTGGCTGGTGCTGCGCGAGGACGACATCCGCCGCCCGGACGGCAGCCCGGGCATCTACTCCGTGATCGACAAGCAGACGTATGCGCTGGTGATCCCGTATGACGGGCACCGTTTTCGGTTGGTCGAACAGTTCCGTTATCCCGTCGGCGCGCGGCGCTGGGAGTTTCCGCAGGGCACCGCTCCCGATCTGGCGGAGGCCGAGCCGCGTGAGCTGGCCGAGCGCGAGCTGCGCGAGGAAACGGGATTACGTGCGACGTCGTTCGAGGCGCTCGGCCAGGTCGACGTCGCTCCCGGAATGACCAGTCAGCGCGGGTGGGTGTTCCTGGCCACCGGAATCGCCGAGGGACAAGCGGATCGCGAGCATGAGGAACAGGACATGCGCAGCGCGTGGTTCTCGCGCGAAGACGTCGAGCAGATGATCCGCGCCGGTGTGATCGTCGACGCGCAGTCGATCGCCGCCTATGGCCTGTTCCTGTTGCAGGGCTCTGCGCCGATTTGATCGGTTCCGGGCCACCTAGCTCTTGGGGCGGGGCGCCTCGTGGCGCTCGTTGGCGCTGATTTGAAGCCAGACCCTAGGGCCGACAATGAGAGGTCGCCCCGCCGTGTACAAGGTTGACAGCTGGGCGTGGTGAAGGCAAGGGGTCGTGCGCCGGTTTGTCGGGCTCGCTTCGTCACCGCGTCGGGCGATCCCCGAGAGAATTCTGGCGGCAGCTCGGACAGGCGTATTCCTTGACTTTCTCGGCGGCCAGGACCAGTTGGCTCAAAACTCGCCATATTCGGCTTGCCTGCGTCAGTGGCCAAGAGCCGCCGGATCTGTTCGCGGGCCACGGTCGACACCGGGTAGCCCACGCCGGCCTGCGCTGGCTTCCAGCGCGGCCATCTCCTCCGGATTGAGTCGAAATTGCAATACCTTGCTGCGGGCGCGGCCGGGTTGGCTGACCTTTACGTGGGCCGGGATCGGCCGCCCAGTCCGGTCTTCCTCGCCCGCTTCGGCTTCGTCACTAACCGTGGCTAGGCGATCCGCGAGGGATTGCTTACTCATCGGAGGCGAGCAGCTCCTCGAATGTTGGCGTCTGGGGTGCCTCCCAGGTCGGTGGGATGAACGCTTGGATGACGCTGCGCCGCGCGCGATACCGTCGCCCGTCTTTGAGCACCAGGCCGAGCTTGGACAGGTCGTTCAGATCGCGGGTGGGTGTGCGGTCACCGACCTTGGCGTACAACCGCGCGAGCCGAGTGTTCAGATCGGTCGCCTCCTTAGCCGTGATCCAGCGGTCCCTAGGCATCACCAGGGCCAGCTCGCGCTGACGGGTCCGCGTCTCGGTGTCCGGCATATCGCTGAACACCCCGTATACGTAGCTTTCCCAGTGAATCTGGACGTTTTCGGCTTTGACCACCTCGATCTGCGCACGTAGCTCATCGAGGAATCCGTCGAGCGCGTAGCGGATGAAAGAGACGACATCGCCCTGGGCGGCGTCGAGGGAACGGTAGTAACCGTGGTCGCGGGTCTTGTTGTAGAAGTCCGATAGCAGGTTGGTCGCCACGATCGGCACGACGCCGGACTCCGACAGAATCTGCACCTCGATCAAGCGGGCCAACCGCCCGTTGCCGTTGCCGAACGGGTGAATCCAGGCGATGTAGAGGTGGGCCAGCATTGCCGCCAGCACCGCGTTGACGAACCGATCCCGCACGGGCGACTCCGGCCTCACCACCGAACGCAGCTCAGCGAGCCAGCGCACGAACCGATCGACCAGCTCGGGCACGTCCTGCCAGCGCGGCGCGAGGTAGCGACCGGCGCTGACGTTGTGCTTGCGGAGCTTCCCCGGCACCACTTGGGGCTCATCGGGGATGCCGTCGAGTATCTGGAAGTTCAGCCGCTCTAGCCGCTCACGGGTGATCGGCAGCCTCATCCCCGCGCGCAGTGCCTCGTCCATCTCGTAGATCGCACCGAGGACGTTCTGTACTTCGCGCTCCTGATACTGGCGCGACTTGCCAACGTGGGCGGTGCCTTTGGCCACGATCTGCTTGATCTCGGCCTCGGACAGCGTGTTGCCCTCGATGGCCGTCGTTGCCCGCACGCCGCGCGCCAGGTAGACCGCGCTCATCTCGTCGGCCCGCGCTGGCTTTAGCGGCACGCCTGCGAGATGCTGGCACTTGCTCATCGCTTCACCCAGGTCGAGCCACATATCAGGGGTAAGCCGGTTGATGTCGAACTCGAAGCTGATGAACGGATACTGCCCAGGCCGAGTCATGCGCCAAATCCTACCCCGAATTTAACCTCTTTAAACAGGCATTTCACACTACATGGGATGTATTTCGTCCATTTCGGCGTACGTAGTTCGCGCCGATTCTGCGTCCCAACGTACACACCTCCCGCGACAGCGGGGAGGGTGCAGGTTGGTGAAGGGCTCGACCGCAAGCTCGCTAGACCGGGCCATATTTGCCCGTAAGTTGCACGCCGATCACAAAAATAGGCGCTGACCTGGTGCCCCCGGCAGGATTCGAATATGCGGACGCACTTTCAGCAAACATAGCTTGCCACCTGCATAGATGTTGGCGCACAATGGGTTTCAGGACTGACACATTCACGCACATCGCGCAGCCTACTCAGGTAAGATGGGTCCGCATAGGTAACGGATGGGTAGGCTGTAGCTAAATCGCAGGTTAGCACCCTAGGCGGCAGGAAAGGCGGATTCCGAAAGTGCGCATCGAATCGTTTGCTGTTCAATCAGGTCGGTTGAATGGGGTTCGACCATGAACCCCGATGAGAGTCTGACCCAGCGGTTTGAAGCTGTAACGCTGCGCGGGATCGAACAGGGCAAGCGGTTGTTCAATTACAACCCGACTCGCTACATAGTGATGGTCCGGGAACGAGGGGCGGTTGGGGCCGCGAAGCAAGTATTGCGGCGCGGGCCGATTCCAGACGGGTTTACCACGCTGGCACACATCAACGGTCGCCCCGACCTCACTACCGAATACACCGCGCTTATGCCGGAGTTCCAAGAACTGTTCACTGAGGAAGAGCTCGCGGTTGCGAGAGAGCGATTAGGGCGATGAGCGGAAAATCAGGCCATCGCGCGTGGGGGCACATCAAACGCCAGCGGACCAAGGCACCGAGCTATCAGGCCAGTTTCATCGGTCCTGATTTGCGCCGCCACTACGGGCCGCACACGTTCTCAAGCCGAATGAATGCCGAAGCGTGGCTAGTGCGCGAACGGGATTACCGCGACAGGTGCTCAAGTTCTGGCGACAAGTGGAAACCGCCTGCCGAACGAGCGACCGAGAAAAAAGCCGAGGTTCTGTTGTTCGGTGTCTACGGCAAACGTGTGATCAATCAGCGCAAACTCTCGCCACGAACCCGCATCGAGTACGAATCGAAGTGGTCGGCGCTGATTGAGCCGACGTTCGGCAAGGTGGCCGTATCCGATCTGAATCCGACCGCCGTGCGGGCTTGGTTCTCCGCATTGGACGCAGGCAAAGAACGGCGCAACAGCCATGCCTACGGGATCTTGAGCATGATTTGCAATACCGCCGTGAAAGATGGCCTGCTTGAGCGCAACCCTTGCATGATCGTCGGCGCGATGAATACCAAGCCAAAGCCCAACGTCAAACCGATCACGATTGCTGAGCTGCATACGATTGCCGACAAGCTCGGCGCGAACGAGAATCACGCCCGGTTCAAGGCCCTGGTCTTACTCGCCGGTTGGTGCGGCCTACGCATTGGCGAAGTGACAGAACTGCGCCGCAAAGACATCAGTGCCAAGTGCGACGTTGTTTCAATCACTCGCGCTGTAGGTCATCGTTCGGGCGAGTGCATTCTAGGGCCGACAAAGACGGGGGAGACCCGAGACGTTGATATTCCGCCGCACATTCAAGCCGACATCAAAGATCATCTTGCACTGTACGTTTCGAGTGATCCCGATGACCTGCTGTTCAAACCCGCTCGCGGCGGTTGTCACTTGAACGACCGCGTGTTCAACAAAGACGTATTTCAAAAGGCTGCCAAAGATGTTGGCCGCGAAGATTTGAGCGCCCATGATCTGCGCCGGTTCGCTGGCACAACTAATGCCCGTGTTGGTGCCACGATGGGCGAAAACATGCGCCGTCTTGGACATCGGACATTCAAGGCCGCAATGCTCTATCAGCACGCCTACGACGACAGTGGCAAGAAGCTGGCCGCCGAACTCTCCGCGCACGCGCTGGCGGAATTGCAGGGTGACGGGCATACGGCCACCGCATAGACCAGCGATGGCTCAAACGTCCCCGTTCTTGTCGTAGCACCGTGAGACGATGGGGCCGTGGCTGATGTAGACATCTTGAGAAGTTTGCGTGAGCAGGTCCTAGACGAGTCAGAACCGCTCGCGGGGTTGCTTCGCAAGTGTCTTGCTCTCGGTACCCTAACGGGGTCAGATGAACTACGCGCCTGGGCGAACAACGAACTAAAAGGCTACCCAGACAATGCGCCGCTGCCGCCGTACCGGTCGATTTCGGCACCACTGTATGTAGACAGCATAGGTGGCAACACGGTCATGAAAGGCCAGCAGATCAGCCACTTACAGATACCGTCTGATCTGCGCGAGTACGTCCCAGAGACGCTAGCTTTCCGGCAGCCATTAGAGGATCTTGTGCAAACTGCGGCGTCCACTCAAAAGTCCCTCCATATGGGATACGCGATATTCTCGGTGGTGGCGTCAGAGTGGAGCAAAATGCTGCCGATGTTCCAAGATGTCACAGGTTTGTATTTTTCGGTGACTCCGCCTGCTGTCGCGGGAATCGTCAGCATGATACGAACGACGTTGGTAGAGATCGTAATTGACCTCGCTAAAGATGTCCCGCTCGACAAGCTGCCGAGTCAGGCCAAAGTGGATTCAGTGGTGCAAGTGCATATTGGCTCCAAAGATGAGTATCAAATCAGCGTCGGCACGAATCAGGGTGTCGTAGGCCAAGGTCCGGGATCGACTCAAATCCAAAACAACTCTGTACCAACAGAATTGACCACGCTCATCGGTCAAATGCGAGATGCGTTGGAAGACATAGAAGATTCTGAACAGCGAGCCGACGCAGAGCAAGCGATTGACGATTTTGAAGAGTCGGTATCGGAGGATGATCCTAAGCCAGAGAAGATCAAACGTCGTTCGCGAATGCTTGAAAAGGTAACGACGGCTGTCGGTAGTGCTGTTCTCTCAGGAGCCGCCAAAGAGGGAGTTACGTTGGCAGCAGAGCATTTTCACCTGCTGTTCTGAAATCCGCATAGGTAGCGGATAGGTAGTCAATCTGCGCGCTTCGTTGTTTGCGCTGCTCAGTGACCTAACCCCGGCAGGTTTTATATCTGCCGACCTACGCCGACCGCCCTGGCGGCAAGGCCCGAAGTGCTCCGATCTGCCGGTTGGCCTCGTTTGCCGCCTGATAGGCATCCTCGCCGGTGATGTGGCCTGGCCGGTGATACCCCTCTATCTCGGTCCCGACGAACGCGGCTCTCGTCGGCGCTCAGACCGTCCGAATCGAGGTCTCCGCGCCCAGTGTCGACGCGCTCGCGAGGATTGCCAGGTTCGAACTCCACCGAGGCGGATAGCGGTTCGTAGCCATACGAATCTGGTTGCCCTGCGATCGATTCAGCCTGTTGATCAAACATCGGCCAATCTGCCGACTCATGTTTGCTACCGCCATGATTGGTGTCTGGATCAAGCCGCTCACTTGAGATGGAATCGAATATCTATTCATACGGTGCCGTACCTTGACTCAGCACAACCTCATTCGGCGCTTTCAGGCCAGCGCGGTCTAAGGCGTCACGGATAGCAGACAGTTTGACCGCTGATGAGATATCGGGATCAACAGCCATGCCTAGCAACTCTTTTGCCATGCGGTCGGCTGCGTTCTCTAAACGAGCGCGAGCAGCCATCTTGACGTGTTTGGCTGCGCCGCCATGAAACCTACAAACCGTACCGCCGCGAATAGCTGGGTTGCTGCACTGCGAACCGTCTTTTTTGTGTGCTTTGCAACGACGTTGCGGCACAGCAGAATTCGCCCAATCGCGTCCGTTTGAAGGCCTTGAATCACTTGCCTTTTCGGAATCGGACGCCGGTTCGTGGGACGCAGGCGATTTCATAGCTTTTTCACCCGATAGGTTACCCACTGACTTATCAATCACAGCCGGAAGATTGTCGCTCGGTTCATTGGCCGAAATTCCCAGCGCTTCACGAAGTTTCAACGATTCCGTCTGTATCTCTTCTTCGGTCATCCCAGCGTCACGCATCATCTTGATAGCAATCGTTCGACGCCGCTTGTATTCAGCGCGCCTTCGCTTAACATCCATCATCTCACCTTCAAATCTATTTCGTAGAAACAATCTTCGCTAGCCGCTTTGCAGGCTGCACGAAGCAAAATCTTGTCGGCGTTAGTCAAACTCGACAAGTTCACCCAATGTGTATGTCCGCGTTGGCCCTTGTGGTACGGGCACTGAATCCTGACGCGAGTGCGGTCTACGTCTACTTCTACTATTACCGCTCGCAGAATCTGTTGTGTATCATTACGTTTCATTCAACCTCTTTCATTCAATTGTGTTGATTCACAATGTGTTTAGTTGGCCTACCTTCTGGCCCGGTTCGTTTGCTAGGTCCACACTGCGCGGTCACACTCCGCCCTAAGCTCCCGCACTGCATGGCAGTAGTGCCATTGCAGCCGTGCGGGGCAATGCTCGCCGGAATCACACTATGCGGGGGCCGCGTTGCATCTTTTTGCAGGTAATCGGCTATTTTCACGAGATGCGATGCGGGCCGCGTTTCGTGCCGCGTATTGTGACAGCAAACTACCGGCACACTCTGCGGCACACTCTGCGGCTGACCAGCGCAATTCCGGCCAAATCCGTTTGCTGACTTCACCTTTGACCGCCTGTGCCGACTTTGCCGCCACGTTTGAATCGCACTATTTCGTATAGTCGAGTTGAATCCCGATACGGTCGTTCTTCTCGAATTTTCACGCTTACCAAGTACTCTTCGCGAATTGCCTTGTCCCACAGACCGCGCCAGTCGTCGTGCGAAAGACCACTGAAGACTTCCGGAAGCTTATTTGTAGCGTTGGTTTTGTTCGTCGTTGGATTGCGGTCTACATAGTCTTGCAACGCGCGGATCGCGTCGCCTTCGTTGATAAGCACATTAAGTTTGGCGCTCGCAACCGAATTCGGTTTCTTGACTACCCAATCGCAGGTATCCCACACGATGACGTGAGGATCGCTCATATCTCGCGTTAGGTGCCAATCGACGTCATAGCGCATGGAACCCGCACGGCGCGTGCCGTATTCAACTTCCAGCTTCGCGAAGCTGTCCGCACCAAAGGTCTGAAATTTTTCGCGGTGACGCTGCAAGCTCCAAGAGTCGACCCACTGACTCATGCCGCTAAAACCGATGTCATCTAGGTCTAGACGGCTGTCATCTGCCGACTTGTTGATATGGTCGCCAATGATGAGAGCTGCATACTGTTCGATGATTTCACGTACCTTCGCCAGCATCGGGCCGCGCGAGTAGACGTTGCTTACCTCAACATCTTTCGGGTGGTATGCGTACAGCGGATCGATACAGACCAAAACCGGCTGCACGGTATCCAAGTGATGCTTGAGAGCGCCTAAGAGCTCTGAATCATCAAGCGGCGCAACCGGAAACATCGCGTAGAAGGGTAGGTCATTCAGGTCATCTGCGGAGATAGCGTAGCGTTTTGCGATGGCGCGGTGGCGGTTCTTGAACTCGTCTTGTCCACCTTCGCCGGTTAGATACAACACCGGACCTGGCGTAAAGACCGGAAACTCGTCTAGGTAATTCAATTGCGTTGCCACAGAGATACCCAGCGAATGCATACTCCACGTCTTGAAGGTTTTCTTTTTGCTCGCGACACCGCCAGCGGACTTTTCCGGCCAGACACCGCCAACCAGCCAGCGCACCGGGTCTATCTTGGACGCAAGTTCCTTCGCTGAGGTTAGGGCGAATTTTTCCAAAGGCAAGCTGCCATCGGTTGAACCTTCGTCATCATCGCCGGGGTACGGGTAAGCCTTGCCGTCTACCCATATGACTTCATCGCTCATATTCTGTTGTTCCTTGCGGGTATCGGTGCCGTAGTCGCGGGTGGCCTTCGTGAGCGTGATAGTTCGGTCTTGGTTGGCTGCCTTCGTTGCCGTCCAGGCCGCAAGCTCTTCTAGTTCTTTGAGGGATCGGCGCGTTTTAGCCCATTCGATACGTACCGCGTCATAGACGTCGGCAGCGCTCAAGTACCAACGGCGGCATCTGAAAACCCCATGTCTAGGGCAGCCTTGGCAGCGTTGTGCGGTTCGCCGGCCATTTCGTAGACCTTGGCGTAAAGACTGGTGACTCCCTGCAAGGTGCGCGATCTGGTGGCGGTTGTGTGAGCTGCAATGAAATCGGCCAGCACGACAGACGGACCACGAACCGCCTTGGTGGCACGAGCTAGGCCATCGCGGTACAGCTTCGGCAAAGGCGGTAAATCGTCACATGACGGAAGTACGCCGGAATTCGCCTCTTCGCAGCGAGGGGAGCGCAAGCGGTAGCGCTGTCCAGTGTGGTGGTAACTAGGGGGAGCAGCGACGTAACGGTGGTTTGAATCGATGAAGTCAACGCCGCTGTTCGGTTGCTCTTGAGCTTCCCAATCGCCAGCCTTGCGGAACAGCCTGATTCCTGAGCCATCAAAGCGGGCCGTGACTATGTGCGTCTTTGGTAGCTTGCCCCACTGTTGCCGCCATGTTTTCAGGGTCTCGTGTCCAGGCTTGCCGTCGTAGGCGTCAACGTCAAAACCCACGACATCAGGCGGTAGAACCAAACCCAGCGATAGGACGCCTGGCGTGCCGTCCTGAATCATTGACTCCACCAGGGCAGGCCAGGCTGATATTTCGTCTGGCGTTGCTGTCTTGCGTTCATAGCCGTGATAGCCGCTAATCCACGGTGCGTTGAAACGTCCACGTTTGTCGCGCTTCCCAATCGGGAGCGGCGCATAGCCCCGTTCTAGATTCGCCAGTGCCATCGTCACGAACTCATCGGCGCTAAGCGATTGCGCCGCAACGCTACCGGAGTCTATGGTTGGCATTGGTCATGTTCTCTTCTGTTGCGGAACGGGATTGGCGCGGACCACTGAAATACCGGCAAGGCTTAATGAACAGGTCTTGCCGGTACTTCTTGTTTGAAGGCAACATGATTCAAGCCCACGGGTCTACGTCTATCGGTACTGAATCTTCGTGCAACAGACCAACATGGCTCGCAGGATCGGGATTCGGATCATTGATGACTGCCAAACATGCTGGGCAGCATTTGAATACACAGATGTAGTCGCCACGTACATACGCGAAAAGTTCACTGCCAATGCCGCTATCGCAATCAGGCGTTTCGTGGACTCCGCAACCTGTCTCGTTGTCTAAGAAAACCCGTTGCGCAACCTGTTTCCAGTCGTTGGGATCGCGAAGCGGAATTCTGGCTGGATTGCCGTAACATACTGCGAACATGCAGCCCATGTGTTCTATGCTGGTCTCATCGTATTCGGGAAAAAATGAAGTGTCAGTGAGTAATCCAGTCTCTTTCCAGTACCCCATACGCCAGCGCAGCATCTCAGTGGAAAGCCCTTTGGCAATCCAATTGCGCTTGAGATTCGGAAGTTTCGCGGGAAGCTCGCCCATTGGCGGAAAGTCGTTTGGCATCACGACGGTTTGACCTAGTTGCGCTCGCATCTGATTGATACGGTGATACGTATCCTGCTCAAAACTCATGCGGAGTGTCCGTCCTTACAAAGCGGCGATGAAAGATTCGATTTGATCTGCCGTCCAATAACGCTCGCGCTTAACGTATTTGGCGGGCTTTGGCATCTTTCGCGTACGATGAAGGTGGTACTCTACGGTTTCCTGATCAACGCTCTTGAGTCCGCGCGAATGAATCTCTTCAAGTACTTGATCCATCGTGAGATATTTTTGAGGTTCCATCGTTTGTGGTGCTGTAACAGACATGGCCTAAATTCCTTAGCATTGAAGGTAATCCACGTTCATTTGGTGGATTAGTGACTGGCTATACGCCATTGAAATGCGGCAACGCGTGCCGACCTGGTAAGCGTACGCGCAAAGTGACAGCACCACAACGACATTCGCTCGCCGTATCAGGCGTGGCGCTTGACCGGTTAGCGCGTCCGAGGGACACTGAGCTTCATGGGCATGGTGCAGTCCTGTAAGTCTCCCCTAGGCAACGTTCGCGCAGTGGATTACTCAGCGAAATAGCCCCGTTGCCTGCGGATTTGGAGTTGCCTACCTTTTTCTCCGAATCTCGCAGGAACCGACGGCTTTTCAGATAACCAATTGCAATCAAGGGAAGACGCAAAACATGAATCATTATGAAAAGCTTTGGCTTAAGCAACCGTTCGGCTCGCAAGACGGCATCAATCTACAATCAGACGTTTTGGTTAATGTAAGTGCCGATGGCGTCGATTTGAATCAGCTCTGGTCTGAAGTGCAAAGTGTACTGTCGGCTTGGAACAACGAAAGAACCTCGGTAGCACAGCTTTTGACGCATTTGACGATCAACGCAGCAGATGCCGTCCCCCAGGCCATAGAGGACGAATCGTTCGAAACAGCGACCGAGGTTGGATCGCCGGTATCGATTCGGGCACCGGGAAATGCCATACTTTTAGGCAACACCCTAGAGGACTACGATAAAGCAGGGCGCTTTTCTTGGCGCTACCTGAGAGATTCAACTGCCGACCAAATTCGCGCTGTGACCAATTACGCACTTGCTGCGGACAACAAATTAACCAACGGTTTGATTATGAACCGATTGTTTGACCCCGAACCTGACTACAATGAGTTCAATCATACGGTTTACGGCTTGTGGTCGGCAGATGGCATGATTCCGCCGCCCTACCTCGGAAAGCGGTTCCCCGCCAACCATTCTCACTACCTAGTGAGTCAAGGTGCCGTAATCGACTCTGGTGACTTGGATGATGCCATCAAGACGATTGTCGAGCATGGCTATGGTGTAGCTGCGAATAGCAAGTTGATCGCGTTCGTCAATGAAGTTGAAGCTGACGAGATTTCGAAGTTCCGTGCCGGTGAGGAGAACAACAACAACATCATCGCCAACCACGATTTCATCCCGTCGCAAGGCGCACCCGCTTATCTTCAGCCGGACAACATTGTGGGCCAGATCGCACCTGCGAACTTCAATGGTCTACGGATAGATGGAAGCTATGGACCTGCGTATGTGGTGCGCACCCAGTACATTCCAGCGGGCTACCTAGCCGTAGTTGCAACCGAAGGCCCGAACTCATTGAACAACGCTATCTCGTTGCGCCAGCATCCAAAGCAGCAATACCAAGGCTTGCGCTCAATTCCGGGTAATACCAATGGATATCCTCTAGTTGAGTCTTTTTGGAGTCGCGCGGTAGGGGTAGGCACACGCCACCGTGGCGCGGCTGCCGTTGTCCAGATCAAAGCGGCCGGTGACTACGAGCCGCCTACGATTCCGATGTGATCGCCATGAATCCATCACAATGGTTGCAGGCCAATCTAACTCAAGTGGTTACGGCTTTGGCCCAGGCTGGCGCAGCTCTTGAATCCGTCCAACCACAAAACAGCTCGAATGAACAGGTAGCGCAATGAGCAATCAAAGCGGCTACGGCGGCATCGGTATTGGCTATCTTGACGATACGGCCCGCGTTGGTGATGCCTACGAGAACGAAAGGGACCCAAGCGAATTAGGCTTGCCGGAAGGTTTCGTTGACCCAGCGCGGTATCGCGGCAAGGCGCCAAGAGCGCAACGAATCATCGGAAGGATTTGATTCATGGCAACCACGAAACAGCTCGCAGCGCGCAGAAAGTTTGCTAAAGCGGCAAAAGCCAAAACCGGCAAGGTTGGCAAGATGGCAGCGGCACGCAAACCGATAGCGAAAAAGGTTCGTAAAAGCTAGTTTTCGGCTGGCGCCTTTGGAGGTTCGGCCTGATTCACCGAACCGCGAGCCGAGATTGCGAAATGGTGTGGTCTTACTCCTTTCCCACGCCAGCACGAACGGTAGTCATTGGGTTAAGAAACTAGCCCGATAGCTGCCGTTTCGTGTGGGACGAGACAGCAGGCCACCTGAGCTGATGGCTGGGGTTACCCCGATGGTGAAAGGTGAAGATAGATTTCGTCGGGTGGTTCAATACTTCTGTCTTCGCGTTGGTTGCTTGTAATGATGATGTACTCACTGCCGCGCCTGCTACTGTCCGACTCTAATTCTCTTGCCGCGCTGACAATTTCGCCATAGCTACACGAAAGAGCGTGCGCTAGTTGGCTTCCTGAGATGGCGGCGCTTTCCGGATACTTCTGTAGTTCTGCGATTATTTTGTCTTTGAGAGTCATTACCCCAGATTAGAGCTTGCCTGTCCCAAAGGGGCCACCTGCGCACCGGGTGCGGTGGTCAGGCGGTCTGCACTGGTGCGGACCTACCCGCTGGTGGGCAGGTCGGCCCGTTGCCGGGGCTGTGCTGGCCGCTGGCTGGAGTTCGGTCCTGGCCGGTGTCCAGAGCCTATGGCGGGTAAGAAAATCGTTCTCCGGTGAATGATTCTCGCGTTGTCGCAGGTCAGAGCCTATTCAGAACGTGTTTTTCCTGGTCAGACCAGGTAAAATGGATACTGTGAGCGTCAGCGGAAGTTTCATCCCGGAAGATCCACAGATTCAATTTGACCGCAAGTTGCGCCGCGCGATCTTCCTTGGCGAAAGGCCCTACCACGCCTGCGGCGACAGCTTGGATCAAGAGACACTGCACGCCATGCAAGCGGTAGCGGGTGAGTTTCCCAACGTGGGGTTTGACACAGTGCTCTTGACCCGCGAAGAGCTTGAACGCCAGCTAGACGGCACGCACAGCAAGATCGTTGCCGCAGAGATAGCCAAGATCGCCAAACGGCACGGATGGACTTAGAACGCTATCCACCAGGGCGGGTGGGGTTAATCATTCGATTCCTCGGCAAGGGTCGCTGGCGGTTTGAATCCCACTGCGTTGTCAAGGGGGATGCGCAACGACATGTTGCGGGCGAGTGGCTGCGGTTCGGCCTCATTGGCACGAAGTATCTCCATGATCGCTGACAGCTTGTGCAGCCGAGACAAGCCCGCGTGATCGTTGGCGTGCTCATTGAAGTGTCCCGCGTTAATCCCGATCAAAAATGGTTCGTGGTAGGGCTCAAAATTGAGCTTGGCTGCGACCTGCGGCATTGGATTGTTGGCAGTTGGCACTTTTAGTTCTAACGGTGCCAGACCGCGCTGAGCGACAAACACCGGGCTACCAGAATTACCGCTAGTGGAGAACGCATCAAACAAAATCTGCTGATTGCCATCATGGTTGGTAGGTTCTCCGTCGTGCCTGCGGTAGTTTGTGTGCGGATCACTGGCGATCATGCCCGAACGCAGTACCGGCCTAATCTCTGCCCTGTCGAACCACACCGGATAACCAGGGAACATCACAAGCTCGCCCGGTCTAAGTTGAGGCCACAGTCTTTCACACTTCAACAAATACTCCCAACTCAAACCGTGCTGAAAAGTCAATTGTTCCATTGTTTCATGGTCGGGAAAAATGTTTTCAAACGTGTCGTATGGCGTGCCAAGCGTCATAGGGTCGAACTCAGGCCCGAACGGGATAATGCCGATATCGATTGACGGGTCATCGTGAAACAGCGGTTCAGGATTGGCAAACGTCTTTTCGATCCGAAGCTTATTGCTCTGCCACATCTCCGCTTTGATTGACTTAAGTACCGTCCCTTCGCGTTCAGGCTTGGCCCAAGGAATATCGACAAGATGACGGTTGGTCACAAGGCCGAGCCTGTTGTCTTTGTTGGGAAACTCGACCAAAAATCCGGTGCCCTGACATTCTGACTCTTTTTCGCCCGGTTCATAGTAATGCGTGATGGTCAGTCTGCACGCGCAATAAAGCTGATTGTTTCCAAAACCTGTGTCCATCCTGCCTCCTGCTAGCGTTCGAGACGGATTATAGGGAGTGGGACCGACAACCCGACGCACGTGCTCAGATGAGCTTGCCGGGCGGAACGTGGGGCTAGGCCGCGCGGCAAGTGCTCCTGCGTTGCGTACGTGGCTGGACGGCTTTCGGCGCTAAAATCCGTTGCATGGGGAAAACGCCAGAAGATGAGCCGCCGACGGTTAGTGTCCGCGTTTCAGGTCCTTACCTATATTCCCGCTCTACGCACGAGTCACTTCGGCAACTAAAGGCTGAACTTGACAGTGATAAATACCAAGTTCAGATTCCATTCGCATATCCACATGCAACGCCGCAGACCGACACTGCTGTGGCTGCACTTGAGGAGGTCGGCATATGGATCGGTGGCGGAGTCAGCACAACCGTGCTCAGCTTGATTGCTAAGGACATCTACGAGGGCACGAAACGTTGGCTCCGCGGTCGCTTTGAAAAGAATAAGGACACGCCAGCCAACTATACTACTATTTACGGTCCAGACGGAAAACCCCTGAAACATATTCTTGCCAAGAACGCAGACGATATCAGAGAGATTGAGCCAAGCGCGGACGATGGCTAGTCACAGCCTCTTTAGCTTGTCGCCACCCTATCTAGGTAGGCTTCGATTTCGGCCATATCAACTTTGACAAGCCGACCTACTTTGTACCCCTTGAATCTTCCGTCCGCGATGAATTGACGAACGGTATTGGGAGAGACGTCTAGCCGTTCGGCGGCAAGGGTCGTTGAAATGAGTAGGCGTTTAGACACTGTGAATCCCTAAATCGCGGCGATTGAATAGCCAACGCTCTAGAGGCGGATCAATGGTGATCGCTAGCGTTCTCAATGAATTGAATACTATCGGCTAATATTCGCGCTTCATTGGAGCGCACTTATGGCGGGCTAAGCCACATTGCGAGAATAGCAGACTGAGCGAAAGCGCGTGAAGTACGCGACTCCGCCAGGGCGGGTGGTGGCAAACGAATCCGGCTAGGGCAAACCGAAACCGGATAGGTAGCGGATAGGTAGGGCGTCCTGAGTGGATGCCATAGCAACCTTCAAAAGCACCGTCTAGCAGGTCTTTCGATTCTGCTAGCTATGGTGCCCCCGGCAGGATTCGAACCTGCGGCCTTCTGCTCCGGAGGCAGACGCTCTATCCCCTGAGCTACGGGGGCGCGCCGACGTGAGTGTCGCGCCATGGGCCCCGCCAGACTAGCGCATGCGGGTGGCCGCTCGGCCACCGCAATGGATTCGGGGCGAGAGCACCCCAGCCCATAGGATGGACGTTCGTGACCCCCGCCGACCTGGCTGAGCTGCTCAAAACCACCGCTGCCGCGGTACTGGCCGAGCGCGGGTTGGACGCTGCCGCATTGCCGCCGGTCGTCACGGTGGAGCGGCCGCGCAACCCCGAGCACGGCGACTACGCGAGCAACCTGGCGCTGCAGCTGGGCAAGAAGGTCGGGACAAATCCCCGCGAGCTGGCCGGATGGCTCGCCGAGGCGCTAAAACAGGCCGACGGCATCGCGGAAGCCGAGGTGGCGGGACCCGGCTTCATTAATATGCGCCTCGAGGCGTCGGCGCAGGCCAAGGTCGTCAACGACGTCATCGACGGCGGCGACGAGTTCGGTCGCTCCGACGCGCTGGCCGGACACAAGGTCAACCTGGAGTTCGTCTCGGCCAACCCGACCGGGCCGATCCACATCGGCGGCACCCGCTGGGCCGCCGTCGGCGACGCGCTGGGACGGTTGTTGTCCACTCAGGGTGCCGACGTGGTGCGCGAATACTATTTCAATGACCACGGCACCCAGATCGACCGGTTCGCCAGCTCGTTGATCGCGGCGGCCAAGGGCGAACCAATCCCCGCCGACGGCTACGCCGGCAGCTACATCACCGACATCGCCGCGCAGGTATTGCGGAAGGCGCCCGACGCGCTGAGCCTGCCCGACGCCGAGATGCACGAGACCTTCCGCGCGATCGGCGTCGACCTGATGTTCACCCACATCAAAGAGTCGCTGCACGAATTCGGCACCGACTTCGACGTCTACACGCACGAAGACTCGATGCACACCAGCGGCCGCGTCGAGGAGGCCATCGCCAGGCTTCGCGAGACCGGCAACATCTACGAGAAGGACGGCGCAACCTGGTTGCGCACCAGCGCTTTTGGTGATGACAAGGATCGCGTCGTGATCAAGAGCGACGGCAAGCCGGCCTATATCGCGGGTGATATCGCCTACTACCTGGACAAGCGGCAACGCGGCTTCGACCTGTGCATCTACATGCTCGGCGCCGACCACCACGGGTACGTCGCGCGGCTCAAGGCCGTGGCCGCCGCGTTCGGCGACGACCCGGCCACCGTCGAGGTGCTCATCGGTCAGCTGGTCAACCTGGTCCGCGACGGCCAGCCGGTCCGGATGAGCAAGCGGGCCGGCACCGTGCTCACGCTCGACGACCTGGTCGAGGCGATCGGCGTCGACGCGGCGCGCTATAGTCTGATCCGCTCGTCGGTGGACACCCCGATCGACATCGACCTGGAATTGTGGTCCTCGGCATCCAACGAAAACCCGGTCTATTACGTGCAATACGCGCACGCCCGGCTTTCGGCGCTGGCGCGCAACGCCGCCGAACTCGGCCTGGTCCCCGACACTGCGCACCTCGAGTTACTCGGCCACGGCAAGGAGGGTGCGCTGCTGCGCACCATCGGCGAATTCCCGCGGGTGCTGGAAACGGCGGCGTCCCTGCGGGAACCGCACCGGGTGTGTCGCTACCTGGAAGACCTCGCCGGTGACTACCACCGGTTCTACGACTCCTGCCGGGTGTTGCCCCAGGGCGACGAGCGGCCCACCGACCTGCACACCGCGCGCCTGGCGCTGTGCCAGGCTACCCGCCAGGTCATCGCCAACGGGCTGGCAATACTCGGCGTCAGCGCCCCGGAGCGAATGTGAACGTCCACCCCGCCGGTCCCCGGCATGCCGACGAAACGCGTCACGCCGAAAGCCCGCCGCGCCCGCAATCCCCCGAGGAGCTCCTGCGGCTGGCTCCAAACGTATGGCCACGCAACACGACTCGCGATGAAGCCGGAGTGGTGGCCATCGCGGAAGTCCCGGTTACCCATCTCGCCCAGGAGTATGGGACCCCGCTCTTTGTCATCGACGAGGACGACTTTCGCTCCCGTTGCCAAGACATGGCGGCGGCCTTCGGCGGCGGCCACAACGTGCACTACGCGGCCAAGGCGTTCCTGTGCGGCGAAATAGCGCGCTGGATCGACGAAGAGGGGCTCGCGCTGGACGTGTGCACCGGCGGCGAACTGGCCGTCGCGCTGCACGCCGACTTCCCGCCCGAGCGAATCACCTTCCACGGCAACAACAAATCCGTCGCGGAGTTGACCGCCGCGGTCAAGGCCGGAGTGGGCCACATCGTGCTGGACTCGATGACCGAAATCGAGCGCCTCGACGCCATCGCGGCCGAGGCGGGCATCGTCCAGGACGTGCTTGTGCGCCTCACCGTCGGTGTCGAGGCGCACACCCATGAATTCATCTCCACCGCGCACGAGGACCAGAAGTTCGGGCTGTCGGTGGCCAGCGGCGCGGCGATGGCGGCGGTGCGCCGGGTCTTCGCGACCGATCACCTGCGACTGGTCGGCCTGCACAGCCACATCGGCTCCCAGATCTTCGACGTCGCCGGCTTCGAACTCGCCGCGCACCGCGTCATCGGCCTACTACGCGAAATTGTCGCCGAGTTCGGCGCGGAAAAGACAGCCCAGCTGTCCACCGTCGATCTCGGTGGCGGCCTGGGCATCTCGTACCTCGCGCCCGACGACCCACCGCCGGTGGCCGAACTGGCGGCCAAGCTGAGCTCCATCGTGCGCGACGAGTCGGCCGCCGTCGGGCTGCCCACCCCCAGGCTGGTGGTCGAGCCCGGACGCGCCATCGCCGGCCCGGGTACCATCACGCTGTACGAAGTCGGCACCGTCAAGGACGTCGACGTGAGCGCCACGGCGCACCGGCGTTACGCCAGCGTCGACGGCGGCATGAGCGACAACATCCGCACCGCGCTGTACGACGCGCAGTACGACGCCCGGTTGGTTTCGCGAAAAAGCGATGCGCCGGCGGAGCCGGCCCGCGTCGTCGGAAAGCATTGCGAAAGCGGCGATATCGTCGTCCGCGACGCCTGGGTCCCGGGCGACCTGCAGCCCGGCGACTTGCTCGGGGTCGCCGCGACCGGCGCCTACTGCTATTCGCTGTCGAGCCGTTACAACATGGTCGGCCGTCCCGCCGTGGTAGCCGTGCGCGCGGGCCGCGCCCGCCTGATCCTGCGCCGGGAGACGGTCGACGATCTGCTGAGTCTGGAAGTGAGGTGACCGTGTCCGGTGACGAAAAGCCCGTCGGCGTAGCGGTACTCGGGTTGGGCAACGTCGGCAGCGAGGTCGTCCGCATCATCGAGGACAGCGCCGACGATCTGGCGGCTCGCGTCGGCGCCCCACTGGTGCTGCGCGGCATCGGGGTGCGTCGGATCGGCGCCGACCGCGGCGTGCCCGTCGGCCTGCTCACCGACAACATCGAGGAGCTCGTCTCTCGCGAGGACGTCGACATCGTCGTCGAGGTGATGGGACCGGTGGAGCCGTCCCGCAAGGCGATCCTGTCCGCGCTGGAGCACGGCAAGTCCGTCGTCACGGCCAACAAGGCGTTGCTGTCCACGTCCACCGGGGAATTGGCGCAGGCGGCCGAAACCGCCCACGTCGACCTGTATTTCGAGGCGGCGGTCGCGGGCGCCATCCCGGTCATCCGCCCGCTCACGCAGTCGCTGGCCGGCGACACGGTGCTGCGGGTGGCCGGCATCGTCAACGGCACCACCAACTACATCCTGTCCGCGATGGACAGCACCGGCGCCGACTACGATGGCGCCCTGGCCGACGCCAGCGCGCTGGGCTATGCGGAGGCCGATCCCACCGCCGACGTCGAAGGCTACGACGCCGCGGCCAAGGCCGCGATCCTGGCGTCGATCGCGTTCCACACCCGGGTGACCGCCGACGACGTCTACCGCGAGGGCATCACCAAGATCACCCCGGCCGACTTCGCCTCCGCGCGCGCCCTGGGCTGCACCATCAAGCTGCTGTCCATTTGCGAGCGCATCACGGGAGACGATGGGCAGGAACGAGTTTCGGCCCGTGTCTATCCGGCATTGGTGCCGTTGTCGCATCCGCTCGCCACCGTCAGCGGGGCATTCAACGCCGTGGTGGTCGAGGCCGAGGCCGCGGGGCGGCTGATGTTCTACGGCCAGGGGGCCGGCGGCGCGCCGACCGCGTCTGCGGTGACCGGTGACCTGGTGATGGCCGCCCGCAACCGGGTCCTGGGCAGTCGCGGGCCGAAAGAGTCCAAGTACGCCCAACTACCCATCGCCCCAATGGGTTTCATCTCCACACGCTATTACGTCAGCATGAACGTCGCCGACAAGCCTGGCGTATTGTCCTCGGTGGCAGCGGAATTCGCCAGGCGCGAGGTGAGCATCGCCGAGGTCCGCCAGGAAGGCGTGGTGGACGAGGGCGGGCGACGGGTGGGAGCCCGAGTCGTGGTGGTCACCCACACCGCCTCCGATGCCGCGCTGTCCGAAACCGTCCACGCGCTGGCGGATTTGGACGTCGTGCAGGGCGTGGCAAGCGTGCTGCGACTGGAAGGGACCAGCCTATGAGCGCTCCGCGCACGGCCATCCACCAACCCTGGCCGGGTGTGATCGCGGCGTACCGCGACCGGCTGCCCGTCGGCGACGACTGGACCCCCGTCACCCTGCTCGAGGGCGGCACCCCGCTGATCGCGGCGACCCGGCTGTCGGAAAAGACCGGCTGCACCGTCCACCTCAAGGTCGAAGGCCTCAACCCCACCGGCTCCTTCAAGGACCGGGGCATGACGATGGCGGTCACCGACGCCGTGGCCCGCGGCCAGCGGGCCGTGTTGTGCGCGTCGACCGGAAACACCTCGGCGTCGGCGGCGGCATACGCCGCGCGTGCCGGCATCACCTGCGCGGTGCTCATACCGCAGGGCAAGATCGCGATGGGCAAGCTGGCGCAGGCGGTCATGCACGGCGCCAAGATCATCCAGATCGACGGCAACTTCGACGACTGCCTGGAACTGGCCCGCAAGATGGCCGCCGACTTCCCGACGATCTCGCTCGTCAACTCCGTCAACCCGGTGCGCATCGAGGGCCAGAAGACGGCTGCGTTCGAGATCGTGGACGCGCTGGGCGCCGCGCCGGACGTGCACGCGCTCCCCGTCGGCAACGCCGGGAACATCACCGCGTACTGGAAGGGCTACACCGAGTACCACCAGGAAGGCGTGATCGACAAGCTGCCCCGCATGCTGGGCACCCAGGCGGCCGGCGCGGCGCCGCTGGTGCTCGGCGAACCGGTCAGCCACCCGGAGACCATCGCGACCGCGATCCGCATCGGCGCGCCGGCGTCGTGGACGGCCGCCGTCGAGGCGCAGCGGCAATCCAACGGGCGCTTCCTGGCCGCGACCGACGAGGAGATCCTGGCGGCGTACCACCTGGTGGCCGCCTCCGAGGGGGTCTTCGTCGAGCCCGCGTCGGCGGCCAGCATCGCGGGCCTGCTCAAGGCCGTCGACGACGGCTGGGTGGCCCGCGGGTCGACGGTGGTGTGCACGGTGACCGGCAATGGCCTCAAGGATCCCGACACCGCGCTGAAGGACATGCCGAGCGTGTCCCCGCTGCCCGTCGATCCCGTGCTCGTCGTTGAGAAGCTGGGGCTTGTGTAGATGAAAGCCTGTTGGTGACCCAGATGCTGCCTGCCGGGCTGGTGGCCAGCGCCGTAGTGTCGGCGTCCAGCGCTAACCTTGGCCCCGGTTTCGACAGCATCGGCCTGGCACTGAGCGTTTGCGACGAGATAGTTGTGGAGACAACCGATTCCGGCTTGGTGGTCGCCGTCGAGGGCGAAGGTGCCGACCAGGTACCGTTGAACGCCGAACATCTGGTGGTGCGCGCCGTCGAACGCGGGTTGCGGGCCGTGGGGGTCGGCGCCGCGGGCCTGGTGGTGCGCTGCCGCAACGCCATCCCGCATTCCCGCGGTCTCGGCTCGTCGGCGGCGGCTGTTGTCGGAGGTTTGGCGGCGGTGAATGGTCTTGTCGCACAGACGGATTCGACGCTGCTAAGCGTAGCTCAGCTGATCCAGCTGTCCTCGGAGTTCGAGGGTCATCCCGACAATGCGGCGGCCGCGGTGTTGGGTGGTGCGGTGGTTTCGTGGATCGAGCGCACCGGTGATCGGCCCGACTACCTGGCGGTACCGCTGCGGCTTCATCCCGACATCCGGGTGTTCTGCGCGATCCCCGAGGAGCGCTCGCTGACCGCGGAGACCCGGGTGCTGCTGCCGGCCCAGGTCAGCCACGACGACGCCAGGTTCAACGTCAGCCGCGCCGCGCTGCTGGTGGTGGCCCTCACCGAACGGCCGGACCTGCTGATGCCGGCCACCGAAGACGTGCTTCATCAACCGCAGCGTGCCCCGGCGATGCCGGTCTCGGCGGAATATTTGCGCCTGCTGCGGCGTCATAAGGTGGCAGCGACGCTTTCTGGGGCTGGTCCCTCGCTGATCGCATTGAGCACAGAGCCGGAGTTGCCCTCGAAAGCGCTGGAGTACGGGGCCGCAAATGGATTTACCATCACCAAAATGACCGCCGGCGAGGGAGTTCGCTGGAGTCCGGGAGTCACGGTAGCCGGTTAATCCACGACGTGGCTGGAGGGTTTGCTTGCTTCCGGCAAGGATGCGGGCTATCCTCGGAGCCGTCCAGCAATCGCAGCATCTGCATACATACTGCCTTGCCGCTAGGACAACACCAATTCTTCTCGTGGACGAGGTTCGCCGCTTTCTCCGCCCATCCTGGCGATCACCGTTGCAGAGTCGAAGATTGGGCGCACTCGGCAATTTGGCTGAATGCAACGAACCCCCGTATGAACCTGATCGGCGGGGGAAGAAAGGAAATCCGTGACCGATACGGACCTGTTCACGGCTGGCGAAAGCACCGACGACAATCGGCTGTCCAATGCCGTGACCACAGACACACCCGACGTCAAAGCCAACGCCTCGGCCGGCTCCCTGACCACCATGGTGCTGCCCGAGCTGCGCGCGCTGGCTAACCAAGCCGGCGTCAAGGGGACGTCGGGCATGCGCAAGAACGAACTCATCGCCGCGATCCAGGAAATCAGGGGGCAGGCCAACGGCGCCTCGGCCGCTGGTGCCCAAGAGGGCGGCGGCAAATCCGACACGGCCACCGCCGAAGCGCCGGCCGCCCAAGCCCAAGGGGAACAACCCCGCGGGGAACGGAACGGTTCCACAACCGAGGCGCCGCGCCGCGAACGACGCGGTACCTCCCGCGAGGCGGGATCGGCCACTCGCACCGCCGGGGAGGCGGACCGTGAGGGCTCGGGCGCACGGGAGGGCGCGGCCAACGGCCGCCCGGAGGGCCAACAGGACACCAAAACGGACGAGCGCGGACAAGAAGCCGGTGACCAGCAGAGCTCGGGCCAACAGCAGCCGCGTGGCTCGAACCAGCAAGACGACGACGGTGACGGGCGTCAGGGCCGGCGGGGACGCCGGTTCCGCGATCGCCGCCGCCGCGGCGAACGGTCGGGTGACGGCACCGACGCCGAACTGCGCGAGGACGACGTCGTCCAGCCGGTGGCCGGCATCCTCGACGTCCTCGACAACTACGCGTTCGTGCGCACCTCCGGCTATCTGGCCGGCCCGCACGACGTCTACGTGTCCATGAACATGGTGCGCAAGAACGGCCTGCGCCGCGGCGACGCGGTGACCGGCGCGGTTCGGGTGCCCCGGGACGGCGAGCAGCCCAACCAGCGGCAGAAGTTCAACCCGCTGGTGCGCCTGGACACCGTCAACGGCGGCTCGGTGGACGACGCCAAGAAGCGCCCCGAGTTCGGCAAACTGACGCCGCTCTACCCCAACCAGCGGCTGCGTCTGGAAACCACCACCGATCGGCTGACCACGCGGGTCATCGACCTGATCATGCCGATCGGCAAGGGCCAGCGCGCGCTGATCGTGTCGCCGCCCAAGGCCGGCAAGACGACGATCCTGCAGGACATCGCCAACGCGATCACCAAGAACAACCCGGAATGCCACCTCATGGTCGTGCTCGTCGACGAGCGGCCCGAGGAGGTCACCGACATGCAGCGTTCGGTCAAGGGTGAGGTCATCGCCTCCACCTTCGACCGGCCGCCGTCGGACCACACCTCGGTCGCCGAGCTGGCCATTGAACGCGCCAAGCGGCTCGTCGAGCAGGGCAAGGACGTCGTGGTGCTGCTCGACTCGATCACCCGCCTCGGGCGCGCCTACAACAACGCGTCGCCGGCGTCGGGCCGGATCCTGTCCGGTGGTGTCGACTCCACCGCGCTGTACCCGCCCAAGCGCTTCCTGGGCGCGGCACGCAACATCGAGGAAGGCGGGTCGCTGACCATCATCGCCACCGCGATGGTCGAGACCGGATCCACCGGTGACACGGTCATCTTCGAGGAGTTCAAGGGCACGGGTAACGCCGAGCTCAAACTGGACCGCAAGATCGCCGAACGACGGGTCTTCCCCGCGGTCGACGTGAACCCCTCCGGTACCCGCAAGGACGAGCTGCTGCTGTCGCCCGATGAGTTCGCCATCGTGCACAAGCTGCGCCGCGTGCTGTCGGGCCTGGATTCCCACCAGGCCATCGACTTGCTGATGTCGCAGCTGCGCAAGACCAAGAACAACTACGAGTTCCTGGTCCAGGTGTCCAAGAACACGCCGGGCGCGGACAACGACTAGCCGAGTCCGGCCGTGGCGGAGACGCTGCAGCAACTGCTTCGGGAGCGCCTGGACCAGGACACGCCGGCGCTGAAGTACGGCGAACGGGTCTGGACCTGGCGCGAGCACCTGGCCGACGCCGCCACCAGCGCCGCCGCCCTGATCCGGGCCGCGAACCCGGACCGTCCGCTGCACGTCGGCGCATTGCTGGGCAACAGCCCCGAGATGCTCACCGCCATGGCATCGGCGGCGCTTGGCGGATACGTCCTATGCGGCATCAACGACACCCGTCGCGGTGCCGCGCTGGAGCGGGACATCCTGCACGCCGACTGCCAGATCCTGCTCACCGACCCGGCGCACAAAGGGTTGCTGGACGGCCTCGAGCTGCCCGGTGTGCAGGTGTTCGACGTGTCCGGTGAGTCGTGGTTGGCGCTGCTGGACGGTGCCGGAACGCTGGCCCCATATCGCGAGGTCGTGCCGTCCGACACCGTCATGATGATCTTCACCTCCGGAACCAGCGGCGAACCCAAGGCGGTGCAGGTCACCCATCTGACCGTGCTGTTTGCCGGTACCACCCTGATCGCGCGGTTCGGGATGGATTCCTCCGACGTCTGCTATCTGTCGATGCCGCTGTTTCACTCCAACGCGCTGCTGGCCGGATGGAGCGTGGCGGTCGGCGCCGGCGCGGCCATGGTCCCCGCCACGTTCTCGGCCTCCGGGTTGCTGCCCGATCTGCGTCGGTACGGGGCCACCTTCATGAACTACGTCGGCAAACCGCTTGCCTACGTCCTTGCCACGCCGGAGCAACCCGACGACCACGACAACCCGCTGCGGGTCGCCTTCGGCAACGAGGCGAGCGACCGCGACATCGCCGAGTTCGGCCGTCGTTTCGACTGCACGGTGTGGGACGGCTTCGGGTCGACCGAGGGCGCGATCATCATCACCCGGGAAAGCGGCTGCCCGCCCGGATCGCTCGGCCGGGGCTTTCCCGGTGTCGCCATCTACGACCCGGACACGCTCGCCGAGTGTCCTGCGGCCGCCTTCGACGATGACGGCGCCCTGACCAACGCCGACGAGGCGATAGGCGAGCTGGTCAACACCACCGGCGCGGGGCTGTTCGCCGGCTACTACAACGACCCCGAGGCCACCGACGCGCGCCTTCGGCACGGCATGTTCTGGTCGGGCGACCTCGCCTACCGGGATGCCGACGGGTGGATCTACTTCGCAGGGCGCAGCGGTGACTGGTTGCGCGTCGACGGCGAAAACATGACCACGGCACCTATCGAACGAATCCTGCAGCGCCTGGCGCCGGTCAACCAGGTCGCGGTGTACGCGGTGCCCGATAAACATGCCGGTGACCAGGTGATGGCGGCGATCGTGTTGGCCGACAACGCGGCGCTGACGCCGGAGGAGTTCGGCCGGTTCCTGGCCGCCCAGCCCGACCTGTCGCCCAAGGCCTGGCCCCGCCACGTCTGGCTCACCGATCGGCTGCCGAGCACGGCGACCAACAAGATCCTCAAGCGCGAGCTGACCGCGCGCGGCACGAATCCCGGCAGCGGCGTTGTCTGGACGCGTATCGGGCGAAGCAAGGATTACACCCCCGGCGAGCTCGATCACCGCTAACGCTGCCGGGCGCCCGGGAATGCGGGGGCGCAGCCCGGTGTTTTGGGAGGGTGGCGGTTGACCTGGCATAATCGATGCTCGACTACCCCACAACCGCCTCAGGTTCTAAGTTCACGCCCGACCGTCGGATCCGATGCGGGGAGCCGGGCGACAAACGATCGAAGAGGACATCATGAAAGCTGAGATTCATCCCGCCTACGCGGAGACCACGGTGGTCTGCGGGTGCGGCAACACCTTCCAGACGCGCAGCACCAAGCCGGGAGGCCGCATCGTCGTCGAGGTTTGCTCGCAGTGCCACCCGTTCTACACCGGCAAGCAGAAGATCCTCGACAGCGGCGGCCGGGTGGCCCGCTTCGAAAAGCGCTACGGCAAGCGCAAGGCCGGAGCCACCGCCGATAAATAGCTGGGTTCCCGACGCCCGAACTGTGCTCGAAGCCGCACAGGCCGGGCGTCGGTTCGCGTTTGCGGTAAAGGACGGGCAGGAGGTGTGACATGACGCAGCCGGTGCAGACGATTGACGTGCTGCTTGCCGAACACGCCGAGCTCGAGCGGCAACTGGCCGATCCCGAATTGCACAGCAACCCCGCCGCGGCGCGCAAGGCCGGACGCCGGTTCGCCCGCCTGGCCCCGATCGTGGCCACCTACCGCAAGCTGGCATCGGCGCGCGAC
Organism: Mycobacterium malmoense; assembly: GCF_019645855.1. Taxonomy (NCBI): domain Bacteria; kingdom Bacillati; phylum Actinomycetota; class Actinomycetes; order Mycobacteriales; family Mycobacteriaceae; genus Mycobacterium; species Mycobacterium malmoense. The sequence goes on along the minus strand of NZ_CP080999.1, from coordinate 3,827,979 downwards.
GACCTGGAGACCGCACGCGAACTGGCCACCGACGACGCGTCGTTCGCCGACGAAGCCACGGCGCTGGAATCACGGGTGGCCGAGTTGGACATCCAGCTCACCGACATGCTGGCCCCGCGCGACCCGCACGACGCCGACGACATCGTGCTCGAAGTCAAATCCGGTGAGGGCGGCGAGGAATCGGCATTGTTCGCCGCCGATTTGGCCAGGATGTACATCCGCTATGCCGAGCGGCATGGCTGGACGGTGACGGTGCTGGACGAAACCACCTCGGATCTGGGCGGTTACAAGGACGCGACGCTCGCGATCGCCAGTAAGGGTGACACGGCCGACGGCGTGTGGTCGCGGATGAAGTTCGAGGGCGGGGTGCATCGCGTGCAACGGGTCCCCGTGACGGAATCCCAAGGCCGCGTGCATACTTCGGCGGCGGGCGTGCTGGTCTATCCCGAACCCGAGGAAGTGGGTGAGGTGCAGATCGACGAGTCCGACCTGCGCATCGATGTGTACCGGTCCTCCGGAAAGGGCGGCCAAGGGGTTAATACCACCGACTCCGCGGTGCGGATCACGCATCTGCCCACCGGGATCGTGGTCACCTGCCAAAACGAACGGTCGCAGCTGCAGAACAAGACCCGCGCGCTGCAGGTGCTGGCCGCTCGGCTGCAGGCAATGGCCGAGGAACAGGCGCTGGCCGACGCGTCGGCCGATCGGGCCAGTCAGATCCGCACGGTGGACCGCAGCGAACGGATCCGCACCTACAACTTCCCGGAGAACCGGATCACCGACCACCGAATCGGTTACAAGGCATACAATCTCGATCAGGTGCTCGACGGCGACCTGGACGCGTTGTTCGACGCGCTGAGCGCCGCCGACAAGCAGTCCCGGCTGCAACAGGTATGACCATCCTGCGGCGCGCGATTGACTCCGCTGCGGCGCAACTGGCCGAAGCGGGGATCGGCTCCGCGCGTTACGACGCCGAGGAGTTGGCCGCCCATCTGGCGGGTGTTGAGCGCGGTCGGCTGACCCTGCTCGACCCGCCCGGCGAGGAATTCTTCGGGCGGTACCGCGACATCGTGGCCGCGCGCTCGCGGCGAATGCCGTTGCAGCATCTCACCGGAACGGCGGCGTTCGGCCCGGTCCTGCTGCACGTCGGCCCCGGTGTGTTCATCCCGCGGCCGGAGACGGAGGCCATCTTGGCATGGGCCACCGCCCAACGACTACCGGCGCGGCCCGTGATCGTCGATTTGTGCACCGGCTCCGGCGCCTTGGCGGTGGCGCTGGCCCAACACCGGGCCAACCTTGGACTGAAGGCGCGGGTCATCGGCATCGACGACTCCGACGCGGCCCTCGGGTACGCGCGCCGCAACGCCGAGGGCACGGCCGTTGAGCTCGTGCGCGCCGACGTCACCGAGCCGGTCGGTAAGCCGGGCCTGCTTCCCGAACTAGACGGGCGTGTCGACCTGGTGGTGGCCAACCCACCCTACGTTCCCGACGGCACCGTGGTGGAACCCGAAGTGGCCCAACATGATCCGCCGCACGCGGTGTTCGGCGGGCCGGACGGGATGGCGGTGATCGCCGCCGTAGTCCGCCTCGCCGGGCGCTGGCTGCGCGCCGGCGGCCTGTTCGCCGTCGAGCATCATGACACCGCATCGTCACAGACCGTCGAATTGGTCCAGGGCACAGGGCTTTTCGAAGACATCGAGGCCCGGCGGGACCTGGTCGGCCGGCCGAGATTCGTGACGGCCCGCAAAAGGGGAGGGCCGTGACCGCGGTGTTCGACTGTGCCGACCCCGACCAGCGTTCGGTGGGAATCGCCTCGGCGGTGGGGGCGGCCAAGGGCGGCCGGCTGGTCGTCATGCCGACGGACACCGTGTACGGCATCGGGGCCGACGCTTTCGACAGCGCCGCGGTGGCCGCGCTGCTGTCGGCAAAGGGACGGGGCCGAGACATGCCGGTGGGCGTGCTGGTCGGCTCCTGGCACACCATCGAGGGCCTGGTCTACACGATGCCCGACGGGGCTCGCGAACTGATCCGTGCGTTCTGGCCGGGCGCGCTGAGCCTGGTGGTGGCGCAGGCGCCTTCGTTGCGGTGGGATCTCGGCGATGCCCGCGGCACCGTCATGTTGCGGATGCCGTTGCACCCGGTTGCCATCGAGCTGCTGCGTGAGGTGGGGCCCATGGCGGTATCGAGTGCCAACGTCTCCGGACGCCCGCCCGCGGTGGACGCCGACGAGGCGCGCAGCCAACTCGGCGATCTCGTCGACGTCTATCTGGACGCGGGCCCGTCGCAGCAGCAGGCCGCCTCCACGATCGTCGATCTGACCGGAGACACCCCGCGCGTCCTGCGGGCGGGCCCGGTGAACGTCGAGCGGATCGCCGAAGTGCTGGGGGTGGACCCGACGAGTTTGACCGGCTAGCGAGCTGCGGCGCGGTTGTTCGTGTCTCAGGCTGGTGCAGTACGGTTCCGAGGTGTCCAGCGGCCCCGCCAGTGATCTAGCCAGCCTCGCCGGTGGTTTCCTCGCCCTGACCGATCGCGGCGCCGGCGTCCCCCTGCGCGAGCTCGCGCTGGTCGGACTGACCGCGGCGATCATCACCTACTTCGCGACCGGGCCGGTGCGGGTGCTGGCCACCCGGCTGGGAGCGGTCGCCTACCCGCGGGAACGCGACGTGCACGTGACGCCGACGCCCCGGATGGGCGGGCTGGCAATGTTTCTCGGCGTTGTCTCGGCCGTCTTTCTGGCATCACAGCTTCCGGCGCTCACCCGGGGGTTCGTCTATTCGACCGGCATGCCCGCGGTTCTGGTGGCGGGTGCGGTGATCATGGGCATCGGCCTGATCGACGACCGTTGGGGCCTGGATGCGCTGACGAAGTTCGCCGGTCAGATCACGGCGGCCAGCGTGCTGGTCACCATGGGCGTCGCCTGGAGCGTCCTTTACATCCCCATCGGCGGCGTCGGCACCATCGTGCTGGACCAAGCCTCGTCGATCCTGCTCACCCTGGCGCTGACCGTGTCGGTCGTCAACGCGATGAACTTCGTCGACGGCCTCGACGGACTGGCGGCCGGGCTGGGGCTCATCACGGCGCTGGCGATCTGTATGTTCTCGGTTGGTTTGCTGCGCGACCACGGCGGCGACGTGCTGTTCTATCCACCCGCCGTGATCTCGGTGGTGCTCGCGGGGGCCTGTCTGGGATTTTTGCCGCACAACTTCCATCGAGCCAGGATCTTCATGGGCGATTCCGGGTCGATGCTGATCGGCCTGATGCTCGCCGCCGCTTCCACGACCGCGGCCGGCCCGGTCTCGCAGAACGCCTACGGCGCCCGCGACGTGTTTGCTCTGCTGTCACCGTTTCTGCTCGTGGCGGCCGTCATATTCGTCCCGATGCTCGACCTCCTGCTGGCGATCGTGCGCCGCACCCGCGCGGGCCGCAGCGCGTTCAGCCCCGACAAGATGCACCTGCACCACCGGTTGCTGCAGATCGGTCATTCGCATCGCCGGGTCGTGCTGCTGATCTATCTGTGGGTGGGCATCGTCGCGTTCGGCGCCGCGAGCACGATCTTTTTCAACCCGCGCGATACCGCCGCGGTAATGCTGGGCGCAATCGTGATTGCCGGTGTGGCGACGGTGATTCCGCTCCTGCGCCGCCGCGACGACTACGAAGACGAGAGCTACGACAAGCAGTAGTAGTGATGTCCACCATGTGGTACGGTGCAGGTAGAACCCCAAAAAGAAGCCTTGAGGGTTGCCGGCCAGCCGGCCCTTCGGATGGTTGTCCGATCGCGCCGATTCACGACCGACATAGGGAGCTACCCCTTGAGTGATTCCAGTGTGACGTGCGATACGCTCGGCGGGCCACCGATCGGTCGGTCGGAGGGTTTCCGCCCCACTACCTGGGATTGAGGTGCTGCAGTGACGACACCAGCGCAGGACGCGCCGTTGGTGTTTCCCTCTGTTGCTTTCCGCCCCGTTCGGCTCTTCGTGATCAGCGTCGGGATCACCGCGGCGGCAATGCTCGCCGCCGGATTGTCGGGTCACCTCATGGTTGGGGCGTTCTTTGGTATCGGGTTGCTCCTGGGTTTGCTCAACGCCGTTATGGTGCAGCGCTCGGTTGAATCGATCACGGCCCGGGCACACCCGCTGAAAAGGTCGATGGCGCTCAACTCGGCGTCCCGGCTGGCGATTATCACCATCATCGGGCTGATCATCGCCTACGTTTTCCGTCCCGCCGGATTGGGCGTGGTGTTCGGGCTGGCGCTGTTCCAGGTGCTCTTGGTCGCGTCGACCGCACTGCCCGTCTGGAAGAAGTTGCGCGCCGGGGAGCCGGCACCAACGTCGGGCGTGGAGGCCCAGGCAGGGACGGAAGAGAGGGGCACCGGCGATGACTGAGACGATCCTGGCCGGTTCCCAGATCGAGGTCGGCGAGCACACCACCGCGACCTGGCTGGGGATGACCGTCAACACCGACACGGTGTTGTCGACGGCGATCGCCGCGGTGATCGTGATCGCGCTGGCCTTCTTCCTGCGCGCCAAGGTCACGTCGAGCGACGTACCCAGCGGAGTCCAATTGTTCTGGGAAGCGATCACCATACAGATGCGCAACCAGATCGAAAGCGCCATCGGGATGCGCATCGCGCCGTTCGTGCTGCCGCTGGCGGTCACGATCTTCGTGTTCATCCTGATCTCCAATTGGCTCTCGGTGCTCCCGCTGCAATACACCGATAAATCCGGGCACACCACCGAGCTACTCAAGTCGGCGGCGGCGGACATCAATTACGTGCTGGCGCTGGCCCTTTTCGTGTTCGTCTGCTATCACATCGCCGGGATCTGGCGCCGCGGCATCATCGGACACCCGATCAAGCTGCTCAAGGGACACGTGGCGTTCCTGGCGCCGATCAACCTCGTCGAGGAAATGGCGAAGCCGATCTCGTTGTCGCTCCGACTTTTCGGCAATATCTTCGCCGGCGGGATCTTGGTGGCGCTGATCGCGCTCTTCCCCCCCTACATCATGTGGCTGCCCAACGCGGTCTGGAAGTCGTTCGACTTGTTCGTCGGGGCGATCCAGGCCTTCATCTTCGCGATTTTGACCATCTTGTACTTCAGCCAAGCCATGGAGCTGGAGGAGCACCATGACTAGGACCGCCACGAATTGTCCTGGCCCACGCGCTATTACAGGAGCCTGGTAGACCGCTACCAGATAAGCCAGCAGATAAAGCTGAATAAAGGAGGAAAAGAATGGACCCCACTATCGCTGCCGGTGCCCTCATCGGCGGTGGACTGATCATGGGCGGCGGCGCGATCGGCGCCGGCATCGGTGACGGTATCGCGGGTAACGCGCTGGTTTCGGGTATCGCCCGGCAACCCGAGGCGCAGGGCCGGTTGTTCACGCCGTTCTTCATCACGGTCGGTCTGGTCGAGGCGGCCTACTTCATCAACCTGGCGTTCATGGCGTTGTTCGTCTTCGCCACCCCCGTCACGTAATTAGGGCGTGATGGGTTGCAAATGGGTGCAATGAACCCCATTGTGCTGGCCGCAAGCCAGGCAGCAGAGGGGGGCAAGACCAGTAACTTCCTTGTTCCCAACGGCACTTTCTTTTTCGTGCTGGCCATCTTCCTGATCGTGCTCGGCATCATCGGCACGTTCGTCGTGCCACCGATCCTGAGAGTGTTGCGGGAACGCGACGCCATGGTCGCCAAGACCACCACCGACAGCAAGAAGTCGGCCGAGCAATTCGAAGCCGCCCAGGCCGATTACGAGAAAGCTATGACCGAAGCCCGCGTGCAGGCGTCGTCCTTCCGCGACAACGCCCGGGCGGAAGGTCGTAAGGTCGTCGAAGACGCGCGCGCCCGTGCCGAGCAAGAGGTGATGTCGACCGTGCAGCTGGCCGCCCAGCAATTGAAGCGCGAAAGGGACGCCGTGGAACTGGACCTGCGCGCCAATGTCGCAAGCATGTCGGCAACGTTGGCCAGTCGAATCCTCGGCGTCGACGTCTCCACTTCGGCCGCGACGAGGTAATCATCGATGTCGACTTTTATCGGACAGTTGGTTGGGTTCGCGGTCATCGTGTTCCTGGTGGTGCGCTACGTCGTGCCGCCGGTGCGCAAGTTGATGACCACCCAGCAGAACACGGTGCGCCAGCAGCTGGCCGATGCGGCCGTGGCCGCCGAGCGGCTGACCGAGTCGACCACGGCCCACAGCAAGGCCGTGGAAGCCGCGCGGGTGGAGGCGAAACGGGTCGTCGAGGAGGCCCAGACCGACGCGGAACGCATCACCGAGCAATTCCAGACGCAGGCCGAGATCGAGGCGGAGCGCGTCAAGGTGCAGGGCGCGCGCCAGGTCGAGTTGCTGCGGACGCAGCTGACCCGTCAGCTTCGCCTGGAGCTTGGCCACGAATCCGTGCGCCAGGCAAAGGAATTGGTGCGCAACTACGTTGCCGACGCGGCGCAGCGGTCGGCCACCGTCGATCGGGTGCTGGACGAGCTCGACGCCATGGCGCCGGCATCCGCCGAGGTCGAATACCCGCTGCTGACGAAGATGCGCTCGGCGAGCCGGCAGGCACTGGTCAGCCTGTCGGATCGGTTCCGTGCCATGGCCGAGAACCTCGATAACAAAGCACTTTCCACGCTCTCCAGCGAGCTGGTATCGGTGGCCGAAATGCTGGATCGAGAGATCGTCGTCACCCGGTATCTCACCGTGCCGGCCGAAGACGCGGCGCCCAGGGTCCGGTTGATCGAGCGACTGGTATCCGGCAAAGTCGGCGACGCCACGCTCGACGTGCTGCGCGTGGCCGTTTCGGAACGTTGGTCGGCCAACGCCGATCTGGTCGACGCCATCGAACACGTGTCGCGGCAAGCGCTGCTGGAAGTGGCCGAACGCGAGGATCGGGTCGACGAGGTCGAAGACCAATTGTTCCGGTTCTCCCGCATTCTCGACGCGCAGCCCCGGCTTGCCATCCTGCTGGGCGACTACGCGGTTCCGGCCGAGAGTCGGGTTGGGTTGTTGCGCAAGGTGCTTGAGAACGCGAGCACCACGGTAAACCCGATCGCGCTGGCACTGCTGACCCAGACCGTCGAGCTGCTCAGAGGCGAGCCGGCCGAGGAAGCCATGAAGTTCCTGGCGGAAGTTGCGGTGGCGCGCCGCGGCGAAGTCGTCGCGCAAGTCAACGCGGCGGCCCCCCTCAGCGATGCCCAGCGCACTCGTCTCACCCAGGTGCTGAGCCGCATCTACGGCCATCCGGTGACAGTGCAGCTGGACATCGATGCCGAATTGCTGGGGGGCCTGTTAATCGCCGTGGCCGACGAGGTGATCGACGGGACGCTCTCGTCTCGCCTGGCCGCGGCCAAGACCCAGGTGCCCGACTGAACGCACTCCCATTACGGACCCACGCGAACGAAATCAAGTAGGAAGACGAAAAGCCATGGCAGAGTTGACAATCTCGGCTGATGACATTCAGAGTGCCATCGAGGAGTACGTAGGCTCCTTCACCTCCGACACCTCGCGCGAGGAAGTCGGCACCGTCATCGACGCCGGCGACGGCATCGCGCACGTCGAAGGTTTGCCGTCGGTCATGACCCAGGAGTTGCTCGAGTTTCCCGGCGGGGTCCTCGGCGTCGCGCTGAACCTCGACGAGCACAGCGTCGGCGTGGTGATCCTGGGCGACTTCGAGAAGATCGAAGAAGGCCAGCAGGTCAAGCGCACCGGCGACGTCCTGTCGGTCCCCGTCGGCGACGCGTTCCTGGGGCGGGTGGTCAACCCGCTGGGCCAGCCGATCGACGGGCGCGGAGACATCGACGCCGGCGAGCGGCGCGCGCTGGAGCTGCAGGCGCCGTCGGTGGTGCAGCGGCAGGGTGTCAAAGAGCCCTTGCAGACCGGGATCAAGGCCATCGACGCGATGACCCCGATCGGTCGCGGCCAGCGCCAGCTGATCATCGGCGACCGTAAGACCGGCAAGACGGCGGTCTGCGTCGACACCATCCTCAACCAGCGCCAGAACTGGGAGAGCGGCGACGAGAAAAAGCAGGTGCGGTGCGTATACGTGGCCATCGGCCAGAAGGGCACCACGATCGCCGCCGTGCGTCGCGCGCTGGAAGAGGGCGGCGCCATGGACTACACCACCATCGTCGCCGCGCCGGCGTCGGACTCGGCCGGCTTCAAATGGCTTGCACCGTATACCGGTTCGGCGATCGCGCAGCACTGGATGTACGACGGCAAGCACGTGCTGATCGTCTTCGACGACCTGACCAAGCAGGCCGAGGCGTACCGCGCCATCTCGCTGCTGCTGCGCCGGCCGCCGGGCCGCGAAGCCTACCCGGGTGACGTGTTCTACCTGCACTCGCGGCTGTTGGAGCGCTGCGCGAAGCTTTCCGACGAGCTCGGCGGCGGCTCGTTGACCGGCCTGCCGATCATCGAGACCAAGGCCAACGACATCTCGGCCTACATCCCCACCAACGTCATCTCGATCACCGACGGGCAGTGCTTCTTGGAGACCGACCTGTTCAACCAGGGTGTCCGGCCGGCCATCAACGTCGGTGTCTCGGTGTCTCGGGTCGGTGGCGCCGCACAGATCAAGGCAATGAAAGAGGTCGCCGGCTCACTGCGCCTGGACCTGTCGCAGTACCGCGAACTGGAGGCATTCGCCGCGTTCGCTTCTGACTTGGACGCCACCTCCAAGGCGCAGCTGGAGCGGGGCGCGCGGCTGGTCGAGTTGCTCAAGCAACCGCAATACCAACCCATGCCCGTCGAGGAGCAGGTGGTGTCGATCTTCCTGGGCACCGGCGGTCACCTGGACTCGGTACCGGTGGAGGATGTCCGGCGGTTCGAAGTCGAACTGTTGGACCACATTCGGGCCTCCGAGGAAAAGATCCTGGCCACCATCCGGGATAGCCAGCAGCTCACCGACGAAACCGCCGACGCGCTCACCGAGGTCATCAAGAACTTCAAGAAGGGCTTCGCGGCCACCGGCGGCGGGTCGGTCGTGCCCGACGAACACGTCGAGGCGTTGGACGCCGACGAGCTGGCAAAGGAATCGGTGAAGGTCAAGAAGCCCAAGCCGGAGAAGGTCGAGAAGAAGGAAAAGAAGTAGCAACCGATGGCTGCCACACTTCGCGAATTGCGCGGACGGATCCGCTCCGCTGGGTCGATCAAGAAGATCACCAAGGCCCAGGAGCTGATCGCGACGTCGCGCATCGGCAGGGCACAGGCTCGTCTCGAGTCCGGCAGGCCGTACGCCTTCGAGATCACCAGGATGCTCACAACTCTGGCCGCCGAAGCCGCACTCGACCATCCGTTGCTCGTCGAGCGGACCAACCCGAAGCGGGCCGGCGTGCTGGTGGTGTCCTCCGACCGTGGTCTGTGTGGCGCCTATAACGCCAGCGTCTTCCGCCGCGCCGAGGAGTTGTTTTCCTTGCTGCGGGAGGAGGGCAAGACGCCGGCGCTGTACGTGGTGGGCCGTAAAGCGCTGAACTACTACAGCTTCCGGAACTGGGACATCACGGAGTCGTGGTCGGGTTTCTCGGAGCAACCCAAGTATGAGGGCGCCGCCGAGATCGCCTCGACACTGGTCGATGCGTTCATGCTCGGCGCGGGAGAAGACGAGGAAGGCCGGTCCGACGCCCCCGGTGGGGTGGACGAGTTGCACATCATCTACACCGAGTTCAAGTCGATGTTGTCGCAGTCGGCGGTGGCCCACCGGATTGCCCCGATGGTGGTCGAGTACGTCGAGGAAGAACCCGAACTGCATACTTTGTATTCGTTCGAGCCAGATGCGACAACGCTTTTCGAGGCCCTGCTGCCGCGGTACCTGACCACCCGCGTGTATGCGGCAATGCTCGAATCCGCGGCGTCGGAGCTGGCGTCGCGCCAGCGGGCGATGAAGTCGGCCACCGACAACGCCGACGACCTCATCAAGGCCCTGACGCTGGAGGCCAACCGCGAGCGCCAGGCCCAAATCACCCAGGAAATCAGCGAAATCGTCGGTGGCGCAAACGCGCTCGCCGACGCCACCAAGTAGCCTCACCAGGAAGCGAAGAAAATTATGGTTGCTACTACTGAAACCACTGACAAGACCCAAAAGTCGACGGAGACGGACACCACCGGCCGCGTGGTTCGGGTCACCGGGCCCGTGGTCGACGTCGAGTTCCCGCGCGGTTCCGTCCCGGAGCTGTTCAACGCGCTGCACGCCGAGATCACCTTCGAGGCGCTGGCCAAGACCCTCACGTTGGAGGTTGCCCAGCACCTCGGCGACAACCTGGTGCGCACGATCTCGCTGCAGCCCACCGACGGCCTGGTGCGCGGTGTCCAGGTCACCGATACCGGTAACTCCATTTCGGTGCCGGTCGGCGAAGAGGTCAAGGGCCACGTCTTCGACGCGCTGGGTCGCTGCCTGGACAAGCCGGGATACGGAGAAGACTTCGAGCACTGGTCGATTCACCGCAAGCCGCCACCCTTCGAGGAGCTCGAGCCCCGCACCGAGATGCTCGAGACCGGCCTGAAGGTCGTCGACCTACTGACCCCGTACGTGCGCGGCGGCAAGATCGCCCTGTTCGGCGGCGCCGGGGTGGGCAAGACGGTGCTCATCCAGGAGATGATCAACCGCATCGCCCGGAACTTTGGTGGCACTTCGGTATTCGCCGGGGTGGGGGAGCGCACCCGCGAGGGCAACGACCTTTGGGTGGAGCTTAAGGAAGCCAACGTGCTCAAGGACACCGCGCTGGTGTTCGGTCAGATGGACGAGCCGCCCGGCACCCGTATGCGGGTGGCGCTGTCGGCGCTGACGATGGCCGAGTGGTTCCGCGACGAGGCGGGCCAGGACGTGCTGTTGTTCATCGACAACATCTTCCGGTTCACCCAGGCCGGCTCCGAGGTGTCGACGCTGCTCGGTCGCATGCCCTCGGCCGTGGGTTACCAGCCCACGCTGGCCGACGAGATGGGCGAGCTGCAGGAGCGCATCACCTCGACACGGGGCCGGTCGATCACTTCCATGCAGGCGGTGTATGTGCCCGCCGACGACTACACCGACCCCGCACCCGCGACGACCTTCGCGCATCTGGACGCCACCACGGAGCTGTCCCGGTCGGTGTTCTCCAAGGGCATCTTCCCCGCGGTGGATCCGCTGGCGTCGAGCTCGACCATCCTCGACCCCGGCATCGTCGGCGAAGAGCACTACCGCGTCGCGCAGGAAGTCATCCGGATCTTGCAGCGGTACAAGGACCTTCAGGACATCATCGCCATCCTCGGCATCGACGAGCTGTCCGAAGAGGACAAGCAATTGGTCAACCGGGCGCGGCGCATCGAGCGGTTCCTTTCCCAGAACATGATGGCGGCCGAACAGTTCACCGGCCAACCGGGTTCGACGGTCCCGGTGAAGGAGACCATCGAGGCGTTCGACCGCCTGACCAAGGGTGAGTTCGACCACGTGCCCGAGCAGGCCTTCTTCTTGATCGGTGGCCTCGACGACCTGGCCAAGAAGGCCGAGAGCCTCGGCGCCAAGCTCTGACTTACGGCTAGATCGAAAGGGTCTGTGGCATGGCCGAATTGAACGTCGAGATCGTCGCCGTCGACCGAAAGATCTGGTCGGGTGAGGCAACGTTCCTGTTCACCCGCACCACCGTCGGCGAGATCGGCATCCTGCCCCGCCACATCCCGCTGGTGGCCCAGTTGGTCGACGACGCCATGGTGCGCGTCGAACGGGAAGGCGAAGACGACCTGCGGATCGCCGTGGATGGCGGCTTCTTGTCGGTGACCGAGGAGAGGGTCACCGTTCTTGCCGAATCCGCCGCGTTCGAGTCGGAGATCGACGAGGCCGCGGCCAAGGAGGATTCCGAGTCCGACGATCCGCGCATCGCCGCCAGGGGACGCGCCAGACTGCGCGCCGTCGGCGCGATCGATTAACCGCCGATGAGCGCGCCCATGGTCGGCATGGTCGTGCTCGTCGTCGTGTTGGGGGCGGCCGTCCTCGCCCTGAGTTATCGGTTGTGGAAGCTGCGCCAGGGCGGAACGGCGGGGATCATGCGGGATATCCCCGCGGTCGGGGGCCACGGCTGGCGGCACGGCGTGATCCGCTACCGCGGCGGCGAGGCCGCCTTCTATCGGTTGTCCAGCCTGCGGTTGTGGCCGGATCGTCGGCTCAGTCGGCGAGGTGTGGAGATCGTGGCCCGGCGCGCGCCGCGCGGCGACGAGTTCGACATCATGACCGACGAGATCGTCGTGCTGGAGCTGCGCGACACGACGCAGGACCGCAGGTCCGGTTACGAGATCGCGCTCGACAAGGGCGCATTGACCGCATTCTTGTCCTGGCTGGAATCCCGCCCGTCGCCGCGCGCACGCCGTCGCAGCGTGTGACCGGCAGCCTCGGCGAGCAGACGCAGAATCGCATAGCGCCGGCCGGATTTATGCGAGTCTGCGTCTGCTCGCCGTGCTTGGGGCTTATGCGTGGCCGCCCGGTCGCCAGAGCACATCCCCGCCCGGATTGGCCGCCCGCGCCAGGATGAACAGCAGATCCGAGAGCCGGTTCAGGTATTTCGCCGGCAGCGCGCTGACCCCTTCCGGGTGGGCATCGACCGCGGCCCACGCCGACCGCTCGGCCCGGCGCACCACGGTGCGGGCGACGTGCAACAGCGCCGACAGTGGCGAACCGCCCGGCAGCACAAAGGAATTCAGCGCCGGCAAGGGTTCGTTGTAGGTGTCGCACCATTTTTCGAGCCGATCGACGTAGGCCTGGGCGACCCGCAGCGGCGGATGCTCGGGATTTTCCACTACAGGAGTCGACAGGTCCGCACCGGCGTCGAACAGGTCGTTCTGGATCTGCCGCAGCACGCCCGCGATTTCTCCGTCGGGCTCACCCAAGGCGATTGCGACGCCGATCGCGGAGTTGGCCTCGTCGCAATCCGCGTAGGCCACCAGGCGGGCGTCGGTCTTGGAGACCCGGGAGAAGTCGCTCAGTCCCGTGGTTCCGTCGTCGCCGGTTCGCGTGTAGATGCGGGTCAGGTGTATCGCCATGAGCAAAACGGTACTGCGGCTCGCGAAAGGACCGGGCCTTGGCTGACTGACAAGGCAATAGCGCTTCACTAGACTGACCCGGGTGGCTGAGCGATTCGTGGTGACCGGCGGCAACCGGTTGGCAGGCGAAGTCGCGGTGGGGGGAGCCAAAAACAGCGTGCTCAAGCTGATGGCCGCGTCACTGTTGGCCGAAGGCACCAGCACGATCACCAACTGCCCGGACATCCTCGACGTGCCGCTGATGGCGGAGGTATTGCGTGGACTGGGCGCCAACGTCGAACTCGACGGCGACGTCGCCCGGATCACCTCGCCCGACGAGCCGAAGTACGACGCCGACTTCGCGGCGGTGCGGCAGTTCCGGGCCTCGGTCTGCGTGCTGGGGCCGCTGGTCGGCCGGTGCAGGCGCGCCAGGGTCGCGCTCCCGGGCGGTGACGCGATCGGGTCGCGTCCGCTGGACATGCATCAGGCGGGCCTGCGGCAGCTGGGCGCTCAGTGCAACATCGAGCACGGGTGCGTCGTCGCTTCGGCAGAAACGTTGCGCGGCGCGGAGATTCAGCTGGAGTTCCCGTCCGTCGGAGCTACCGAGAACATCCTGATGGCCGCGGTCCTGGCCGAGGGCGTCACGACGATCCACAACGCGGCGCGAGAACCCGACGTCGTCGACTTGTGCACGATGTTGAACCAGATGGGCGCGAAGGTCGAAGGCGCGGGTTCGCCGACCATGACGATCACCGGCGTCCCGCGGCTGTACCCGACCGAGCACCGCGTGATCGGGGACCGCATCGTCGCCGCCACCTGGGGCATCGCCGCGGCAATGACCCGCGGAGACATCTCGGTGACGGGCGTCGATCCGGCGCACCTGCAGGTGGTGCTGCACAAGCTGCACGACGCCGGCTCCACCGTCACGCAAACGGACAACAGCTTCCGGGTGACCCAGTACGAACGCCCGAAGGCCGTCAACGTCGCGACGTTACCGTTCCCCGGGTTTCCCACCGATCTGCAGCCGATGGCGATTGCCCTGGCGTCGATCGCCGACGGCACGTCGATGATCACCGAGAACGTATTCGAGGCGCGCTTCCGGTTCGTCGAAGAGATGATCCGGCTTGGCGCCGACGCCCGCACCGACGGGCACCACGCCGTCGTGCGAGGTCTGCCGCAGCTGTCGAGCGCCCCGGTGTGGTGTTCGGACATCCGGGCCGGTGCCGGCCTGGTGCTGGCGGGGCTGGTCGCCGACGGCGACACCGAGGTCCACGACGTCTTCCACATCGACCGCGGCTACCCGTTATTCGTGGAGAACCTGGGCATTTTGGGAGCCGAGATCGAGCGGGTAGAGTAGCGCGAAGGTAATGCCCAACAGGCGCGGTCACCACGCGAAGATGGCCGAAACCGGGGCTTGACTCCCCTACCGGACTTATATTAAGCTGGCAGGGTTGCCCCAAAACGGGCGAAACAAGCAAGAGTGTTGTTTGAGAACTCAATAGTGTGTTTGGTCTTTTTATTTTGTTGTTGTTGTTTTTTCAGGCCATACCTTGCACTCCCCGTGTGTGGGTATGGCTATTTTTTTGATGCCAGATTTTGGTGTCTTGTCAGGTATCTCTGATTTGAATTCACCTCGTTATCGAGGAGTTTTTGTTTGGAGAGTTTGATCCTGGCTCAGGACGAACGCTGGCGGCGTGCTTAACACATGCAAGTCGAACGGAAAGGTCTCTTCGGAGATACTCGAGTGGCGAACGGGTGAGTAACACGTGGGTAATCTGCCCTGCACTTCGGGATAAGCCTGGGAAACTGGGTCTAATACCGAATAGGACCCCGAGGCGCATGCCTTGGGGTGGAAAGCTTTTGCGGTGTGGGATGGGCCCGCGGCCTATCAGCTTGTTGGTGGGGTGACGGCCTACCAAGGCGACGACGGGTAGCCGGCCTGAGAGGGTGTCCGGCCACACTGGGACTGAGATACGGCCCAGACTCCTACGGGAGGCAGCAGTGGGGAATATTGCACAATGGGCGCAAGCCTGATGCAGCGACGCCGCGTGGGGGATGACGGCCTTCGGGTTGTAAACCTCTTTCACCATCGACGAAGGTCCGGGTTTTCTCGGATTGACGGTAGGTGGAGAAGAAGCACCGGCCAACTACGTGCCAGCAGCCGCGGTAATACGTAGGGTGCGAGCGTTGTCCGGAATTACTGGGCGTAAAGAGCTCGTAGGTGGTTTGTCGCGTTGTTCGTGAAATCTCACGGCTTAACTGTGAGCGTGCGGGCGATACGGGCAGACTGGAGTACTGCAGGGGAGACTGGAATTCCTGGTGTAGCGGTGGAATGCGCAGATATCAGGAGGAACACCGGTGGCGAAGGCGGGTCTCTGGGCAGTAACTGACGCTGAGGAGCGAAAGCGTGGGGAGCGAACAGGATTAGATACCCTGGTAGTCCACGCCGTAAACGGTGGGTACTAGGTGTGGGTTTCCTTCCTTGGGATCCGTGCCGTAGCTAACGCATTAAGTACCCCGCCTGGGGAGTACGGCCGCAAGGCTAAAACTCAAAGGAATTGACGGGGGCCCGCACAAGCGGCGGAGCATGTGGATTAATTCGATGCAACGCGAAGAACCTTACCTGGGTTTGACATGCACAGGACGCGTCTAGAGATAGGCGTTCCCTTGTGGCCTGTGTGCAGGTGGTGCATGGCTGTCGTCAGCTCGTGTCGTGAGATGTTGGGTTAAGTCCCGCAACGAGCGCAACCCTTGTCTCATGTTGCCAGCGGGTAATGCCGGGGACTCGTGAGAGACTGCCGGGGTCAACTCGGAGGAAGGTGGGGATGACGTCAAGTCATCATGCCCCTTATGTCCAGGGCTTCACACATGCTACAATGGCCGGTACAAAGGGCTGCGATGCCGCAAGGTTAAGCGAATCCTTTTAAAGCCGGTCTCAGTTCGGATCGGGGTCTGCAACTCGACCCCGTGAAGTCGGAGTCGCTAGTAATCGCAGATCAGCAACGCTGCGGTGAATACGTTCCCGGGCCTTGTACACACCGCCCGTCACGTCATGAAAGTCGGTAACACCCGAAGCCAGTGGCCTAACCCTCGGGAGGGAGCTGTCGAAGGTGGGATCGGCGATTGGGACGAAGTCGTAACAAGGTAGCCGTACCGGAAGGTGCGGCTGGATCACCTCCTTTCTAAGGAGCACCACGAAAAGCGCCCCAACTGGTGGGGTGCAAGCCGTGAGGGGTTCTCGCCTGTAGTGGGCGGGGGCCGGGTGCGCAACAGCAAATGATTGCCAGACACACTATTGGGCCCTGAGACAACACTCGGCCAGTCCGCGTGGTGTCCCCCCATCTTGGTGGTGGGGTGTGGTGTTTGAGTATTGGATAGTGGTTGCGAGCATCTAAACGGATGCGCTGCCCGTAGGGACGCGTATTCGTTTTGTGTAATTTCTTCTTTGGTTTTTGTGTTAGTAAGTGCTTAAGGGCGCATGGTGGATGCCTTGGCATCGAGAGCCGATGAAGGACGTGGGAGGCTGCGATATGCCTCGGGGAGCTGTCAACCGAGCGTTGATCCGAGGATTTCCGAATGGGGAAACCCAGCACGAGTGATGTCGTGTTACCCGTATCTGAATATATAGGGTGCGGGAGGGAACGCGGGGAAGTGAAACATCTCAGTACCCGTAGGAGAAGAAAACAATTGTGATTCCGTTAGTAGTGGCGAGCGAACGCGGAACATGGCTAAACCGCACGCATGGGTAACCGGGTAGGGGTTGTGTGTGCGGGGTTGTGGGATTGATACGTCTCAGCTCTACCTGGCTGAGGGGTAGTCAGAAAGTGTCGTGGTTAGCGGAAATGGCCTGGGATGGTCTGCCATAGACGGTGAGAGCCCGGTACGCGAAAATCCGGCACCTGCCTAGTATCAACTCCCGAGTAGCAGCGGGCCCGTGGAATCTGCTGTGAATCTGCCGGGACCACCCGGTAAGCCTAAATACTTCTCGATGACCGATAGCGGATTAGTACCGTGAGGGAATGGTGAAAAGTACCCCGGGAGGGGAGTGAAAAAGTACCTGAAACCGTGTGCCTACAATCCGTCAGAGCCTCTTTATGGGGTGATGGCGTGCCTTTTGAAGAATGAGCCTGCGAGTCAGGGACACGTCGCAAGGTTAACCCGTGTGGGGTAGCCGCAGCGAAAGCGAGTCTGAATAGGGCGTTTCAGTGGCGTGTTCTGGACCCGAAGCGGAGTGATCTACCCATGGCCAGGGTGAAGCGCGGGTAAGACCGCGTGGAGGCCCGAACCCACTTAGGTTGAAGACTGAGGGGATGAGTTGTGGGTAGGGGTGAAAGGCCAATCAAACTCCGTGATAGCTGGTTCTCCCCGAAATGCATTTAGGTGCAGCGTTGCGTGTTTCACCACGGAGGTAGAGCTACTGGATGGCCGATGGGCCCTACTAGGTTACTGACGTCAGCCAAACTCCGAATGCCGTGGTGTATAGCGTGGCAGTGAGACGGCGGGGGATAAGCTCCGTACGTCGAAAGGGAAACAGCCCAGATCGCCGGCTAAGGCCCCTAAGCGTGTGCTAAGTGGGAAAGGATGTGCAGTCGCAAAGACAACCAGGAGGTTGGCTTAGAAGCAGCCACCCTTGAAAGAGTGCGTAATAGCTCACTGGTCAAGTGATTGTGCGCCGATAATGTAGCGGGGCTCAAGCACACCGCCGAAGCCGCGACAACCGCAAGGTTGGGTAGGGGAGCGTCCCTCATTCTGCGAAGCCGCCGGGTGACCGGTGGTGGAGGGTGGGGGAGTGAGAATGCAGGCATGAGTAGCGATAAGGCAAGTGAGAACCTTGCCCGCCGTAAGACCAAGGGTTCCTGGGCCAGGCCAGTCCGCCCAGGGTGAGTCGGGACCTAAGGCGAGGCCGACAGGCGTAGTCGATGGACAACGGGTTGATATTCCCGTACCCGTGTGTGGGCGCCCGTGATGAATCAGCGGTACTAACCACCCAAAACCGGATCGATCATGCCCCTTCGGGGGTGTGGAGGTTCGGGGCTGCGTGGAACCTTCGCTGGTAGTAGTCAAGCAATGGGGTGACGCAGGAAGGTAGCCGTACCAGTCAGTGGTAATACTGGGGTAAACCTGTAGGGAGAGCGATAGGCAAATCCGTCGCTCATTAATCCCGAGAGGTGATGCATAGCCGATTGAGGCGAATTCGGTGATCCTCTGCTGCCAAGAAAAGCCTCTAGCGAGCACACACACGGCCCGTACCCCAAACCGACACAGGTGGTCAGGTAGAGCATACCGAGGCGTACGAGATAACTATGGTTAAGGAACTCGGCAAAATGCCCCCGTAACTTCGGGAGAAGGGGGACCGGAACACCGTGAACGGCCTTGCGCCGGGAGCGGGATCTGGTCGCAGAAACCAGCGAGAAGCGACTGTTTACTAAAAACACAGGTCCGTGCGAAGTCGCAAGACGATGTATACGGACTGACGCCTGCCCGGTGCTGGAAGGTTAAGAGGACCCGTTAACCCGCAAGGGTGAAGCGGAGAATTTAAGCCCCAGTAAACGGCGGTGGTAACTATAACCATCCTAAGGTAGCGAAATTCCTTGTCGGGTAAGTTCCGACCTGCACGAATGGCGTAACGACTTCTCGACTGTCTCAACCATAGACTCGGCGAAATTGCACTACGAGTAAAGATGCTCGTTACGCGCGGCAGGACGAAAAGACCCCGGGACCTTCACTACAACTTGGTATTGGTGTTCGGTACGGTTTGTGTAGGATAGGTGGGAGACTGTGAAACCTCAACGCCAGTTGGGGCGGAGTCGTTGTTGAAATACCACTCTGATCGTATTGGACACCTAACGTCGAACCGTATATCCGGTTCACGGACAGTGCCTGGCGGGTAGTTTAACTGGGGCGGTTGCCTCCTAAAATGTAACGGAGGCGCCCAAAGGTTCCCTCAACCTGGACGGCAATCAGGTGGCGAGTGTAAATGCACAAGGGAGCTTGACTGCGAGACCTACACGTCAAGCAGGGACGAAAGTCGGGATTAGTGATCCGGCACCCCCGAGTGGAAGGGGTGTCGCTCAACGGATAAAAGGTACCCCGGGGATAACAGGCTGATCTTCCCCAAGAGTCCATATCGACGGGATGGTTTGGCACCTCGATGTCGGCTCGTCGCATCCTGGGGCTGGAGCAGGTCCCAAGGGTTGGGCTGTTCGCCCATTAAAGCGGCACGCGAGCTGGGTTTAGAACGTCGTGAGACAGTTCGGTCTCTATCCGCCGCGCGCGTCAGAAACTTGAGGAAACCTGTCCCTAGTACGAGAGGACCGGGACGGACGAACCTCTGGTCCACCAGTTGTCCCACCAGGGGCACCGCTGGATAGCCACGTTCGGACAGGATAACCGCTGAAAGCATCTAAGCGGGAAACCTTCTCCAAGATCAGGTTTCTCACCCTTTTAGAGGGATAAGGCCCCCCGCAGACCACGGGATCGATAGGCCAGACCTGGAAGCTCAGCAATGGGTGAAGGGAACTGGCACTAACCGGCCGAAAACTTACCAACACAAATCGCAACCACTATTCATTCGCGGCTTATTAGTCGCGTCGAATGCCACACCCCCCACCGGAACAACCAAAATAAATAGTGTTTCCGTAATAGAGTTACGGCGGCCACAGCGACAGGGAAACGCCCGGTCCCATTCCGAACCCGGAAGCTAAGCCTGTCAGCGCCGATGATACTGCCCATCCGGGTGGAAAAGTAGGACACCGCCGAACATACACAAAAACACCCCCGTCAATCGGGGGTGTTTTTGTATGTTCATTAGCCGCGAGCGTGCGTGTTTGTACGGCGACTCGCCGCGACAAGCGGACAACTGTGCACGCTCGAACCGGGACCTCAGTCGAATAGTGTCAAATTCACCGACGCGCGCTGCTTTTCCAATTCGAGCAGGGTTCGCTTCCGGTCGAGTCCGCCGCCGTAGCCGGTGAGGCTTCCGTTGGTGCCGATCACACGATGGCACGGAACGACGATCGCGATGGGATTGTGGCCGTTGGCCCATCCCACGGCGCGTGCGGAACCAGGAGCGCCGATTTGTTCGGCGATTTCTCCATACGACCGGGTTTCCCCATACGGGATGGTCAGCAGCGCTTGCCATACTCGCCGCTGAAATTCGGTACCCCGCAGATCGAGATCGATGTCGAAGTCGCTGAGCTCGCCGGCGAAATAGGCGCCAAGTTGCTCGACGGCGCCGCCGAACGCCCCGGGATCGGGTGACCAATCGGCTCGACTGGGCTCGTGGGTCTGGTCGACCATCCGTAGGTTCGTCAACACGGAGCCGTGCCCGGCCAGGGTCAGCGGCCCGATCGGGCTGTCAATGGTGCGGTAGTGGGTCATGCGACCTCCTTCGGAGGCTTTAGCGGCCAATGGTTTACCGGATGCGCCAGGGTGGTCCACAGATGCTGGGTGGCGTACGAGCGCCAAGGACCCCAACGGGCGCTATGTTCGACGAGTTTCCGCTGGTCGGCAGGCAGGCCGAGGTGCTTGGCGGCCAGCCGGAGGCCGAGGTCGCTGGCGGGAAAGGCGTCGGGGTCGCCGAGGCCGCGCATCGCGATCACCTCCGCGGTCCAGGGGCCTATCCCAGGCAGGGCCAGCAACTGTCTGCGGGCGCTTTCCCAATCGCTTCCGGCGTCGAGGACGACGCTGCCGTCGGCAAGACCGGCAATCAGGGCGCTCAGCGTCCTTTGCCGGGCCTTGGGGACGGCCAGATGGACGGGATCGATCGGCCCGTTTTCCACAAGCTGTTCGACCGACGGGAAGGTATGGGTCAGCGCACCATCGGGATCGCACACCGGCTGCCCGTAGGCGGCGACCAGCCTGCCCGCGTGGGTGCTGGCGGCTTTGGTCGAAACCTGTTGGCCCAACACCGCGCGCACGGCCAGCTCGGCCTCGTCGACCGTCCGCGGAATCCGTTGCCCGGGCGCCTTTTTGACCAACGGGCCAAGGTGCGGGTCGGCGGCCAGCGCGTCGACCACCGCTTCGGGATCGGCATCGAGGTCCAGCAGCCGCCGGCAGCGGGCGATCGCGGTGGTGAGGTCGCGGAAGTCGTCGAGGACCAGCCGGCAGCGGACGTGATCGACCGCGGGTGTCAGGGTCACCACGGCGCTGCCAGCGGGAAGCCGCAGGCTGCGTCGGTATGCACCGTCGCGGACCTCCTCGCAACCGGGTACGGTGCCGGCCGCTAGGTGGCCGAAGACGCCGTCGTAGGCGAACGGGGTGCGGACCGGAAGCCGAAGGCACACCGCCCCCGGCGAATTCGCCCCGGATTTCACGGGCCCGGATCGGACGACCGCGCGTCTGCGCAGCGCCGTCGGGGTGCTCTCGAACACCAAGCGCACAGTGTCGTTGAACTGACGGATGCTGGAAAACCCGGCGGCGAACGCGACGTCGCCGAACGGCAGGTCCGTCGTCTCGATCAGCACTCGCGCCGTCTGCGCCCGTTGCGCGCGGGCCAACGCCAGCGGGCCGGCGCCCACCTCGGTCTGCAGGAGCCGCTCCAGCTGGCGAGCGGTGTAACCGAGGTGGGCCGCCAGGCCGCCGACGCCTTCCCGGTCCACCGTGCCGTCGGCGATCAGCCGCATCGTCCGCGCCACGACGTCGCCGCGCACGTTCCATTCGGGAGATCCCGGGGACGCGTCGGGGCGGCACCGCTTGCATGCCCGGAAGCCCGCGCGTTGCGCGGCCGCCGCGGTCGGATAGAACCGAACGTTACGGGCGAACGGCGGCCGCACCGGGCAGCTCGGCCGGCAGTAGATCCGAGTCGTCAGCACCGCGGTGACGAACCAGCCGTCGAACCGGGCGTCCTTGGACTGGACGGCGCGGTAGCAGCGTTCGAAGTCGTCGTGCACGCTTCAACAGTTACACGTGCCGGCCGACAAAACTGGCGGAAAAACGACATCATGGTGCCGGAAGAAGACCGCTCGATCCGACACCGGATCACCGATTCGCTTGAACGGCGTCGACGGGCCTTAAATGGGTGACGCCAGTCGGGTGGGACGTTCGTGCCCGCGAAGGGTCACGGTCTCGTCCAAAGACCAACGGGCACGCTCGCTTTCGCTGGCGCCCTCGAGCGTGTCGGCGGTCGCGAGCAATCTCCCCGGGCGCGACTTGGCCAGCTCGCACAGGCGCGCGGCCTCGTTGACGGGCTCGCCGATCACGGTGTATTCGAACCGTTCTTTGGCGCCGACGTTCCCGGCGACGACCTGGCCGGCCGCCACGCCGATGCCGGCGTCCAGCTCGCACATTTCACCGGCAAGCCGTTTGGCGATGGCCCGCGCGGTGGCCAGCGCCTCGCCCTCGGGCGAGTCGAGACGGTTGGGGGCCCCGAAGATGGCCAGCGACGCGTCGCCCTCGAACTTGTTGACAAGTCCATGGTGTCGATCCACCTCGTCGACGACGATCGCGAAGAACCGGTTGAGCAGGGCAACGACTTCGGCCGGCGGCTGGCTGGTCACCAATTGCGTGGAGCCAACGATATCGATGAAGACGACGGCGACATGGCGTTCCTCGCCGCCCAACTTGGGCCGCTCGCGTTCCGCGGCCAGGGCCACTTCGCGCCCGACGTGCCGGCCGAAAAGGTCGCGCACGCGTTCCCGTTCCCGCAGACCGTCGACCATCGCGTTGAACCCGCGCTGCAGCTCGCCGAGCTCGGTCCCGTCGAACACCACCAGGTCGCCGCGCAAATCGCCGCGTTCGACGCGCTGGAGCGCCGCACGCACCACCCGCACCGGCGTCGCCGTCAGCCACGCCAGGATCCACATCAGGATGCAACCGAAGATCAGCGTGGCCGACGACACGATCAGCACGCCGACCGCGAACTGGGTTTCGGTCAGATTCCGCCACAGGATCTCGAAGATCACCAGTAAGGCGATGCCGATGACGGGCACGCCCGTGCTCAGGAACCAGACCATCATGGTTCGGCCCATGAGACCGGCGGTCAGCCGCCGCGGTGGCTTTCCCGCTTCGAGCGCCTGAGCGGCTACCGGCCGCAGCGCGAACTCGGCGAGCAGGTAACTGCCGGTGGCAACCAGCACCCCGCAAAAGGACACTCCGACCAGGAACCGCGGAATGAACATGGTGTTGACCATGCCGTAGAGAATCGTCGAGAGTACCGCTCCGACCCCCCACAAAACGAGGTCGACGATCGCGATTCGCCACGGCGCCATGAAGGTGTTCCGCTCGTCGATGCGGCTGGGTTTGCGACCCTCGATCGCCCACCGCAATGCCATCACGGTGCGCCGGGTAATCCAATAGATGCCCACCGCCAAGGCGACCGCAAGATATGCCGGGATTGCCGCGAATGTGATCCACCGCGGCGCGTCGAACACACTGGGCTGAGGAACGGCGACCGACGCGAACAGCAGAACGAAGCCGATGCCGATCAGGTTGGTCCCCAGGACGAGAACGGTCAGGATGATCTGGATGCGTATGCGCCGACGTCGCTGGCTTTCCGACACTTCGCCCAGCAGCAGCGAACCGAACGCAGGGGTTTCCGGCAGCCGACCGCTCTGACGGGTCACCCTCTCCAGCACCCGGCCGAGGCGTTGCGCCATCCTCTGGTTGGCCAACATCGTGGCGCCAGCCTAATTTGTCGGTCACGCTCTAAGGTGAGTCGGGTGCGTCTCGTCATCGCCCAATGCACCGTCGACTACGTCGGCCGGCTCACCGCACACCTGCCGTCGGCGCGCCGGTTGCTGCTGTTCAAGGCCGACGGATCGGTCAGCGTGCACGCCGACGACCGCGCCTACAAGCCGTTGAACTGGATGAGTCCGCCGTGCTGGCTGACCGAAGAGGTCGCGGGCGAGGCGCCGGTGTGGGTGGTGGAGAACAAGGCGGGCGAGCAGCTGCGGATCACCGTCGAGGAGATCGAACACGACTCGAGCCACGACCTCGGCGTCGACCCCGGGTTGGTGAAGGACGGCGTCGAGGCGCACTTGCAGGCGTTGCTCGCCGAGCACGTCGGGTTGCTGGGCGAGGGATACACGTTGGTCCGGCGCGAGTACATGACCGCGATCGGGCCCGTCGATCTGCTGTGTCGCGACGAACGGGGCGGCTCGGTCGCGGTGGAAATCAAGCGGCGTGGCGAGATTGACGGCGTCGAGCAGCTCACCCGCTATCTCGAGTTGCTCAACCGCGACAGCGTTCTCGCGCCGGTCAAAGGGATCTTCGCCGCCCAGCAGATCAAACCGCAGGCGCGAACCCTGGCCATCGATCGCGGGATCCGTTGCGTGACACTGGATTACGATAAGATGCGCGGCATGGACAGCGACGAGTACCGACTGTTCTGACGCGCCCGCTTACACTAGCGGCATGGCTCGGCGCCGCACACCGCCGCGCCGGCGGCGGCCGGTATCGCTGCCGCCGGTGTTGCGCCGGGTGGAAACCGGGCCCGGCGGCCATGAGTACGAGGTGCACCCGGTCGCCGCGGCCCGCGCGATCAAGACGTATCGCTGTCCCGGTTGCGATCACGAAATCCGTTCGGGCACCGCGCATGTGGTGGTGTGGCCGGCGGACGCGCCGGGCGTCGAAGACCGGCGCCATTGGCACACCCCGTGCTGGGCTCACCGCGCTCATCGCGGTCCGACCCGGAAGTGGTCTTAATTCCGCGGGTTTTCCGAGGCCGGTTCGACCAACTCGATCAGGACCCCACCCGCGTCCTTGGGGTGGATGAAGTTGATCCGCGAGTTCGCCGTGCCGCGCCTGGGCCCGTCGTAGGTCAGCCGGACGCCCTGCGCGCGAAGCTGCTTCGAGAGGCCGTCGAGATCGCTGACCCGAACCGCCAGCTGCTGGATGCCGGGCCCGCGCTTGTCCAGGAACTTCGCGATCGCCGAGGTGTCGTCGACCGGGGCCATCAACTGGATCTGTGCGGTGCCGGCCGGGGCGCCGCGCACGGCCAGCATGGCTTCGCGGATTCCCTGGTCGTCGTTGACCTCCTCGTGCACCAGGATCATGCCGAGGTGGTCGTGGTACCAGGCGATGGCGGCGTCCAGGTCGGCGACCGCGATGCCGACGTGATCGATCGCCGTCACCAGCGAGGAGGCCAGGATCTGACGGGCATCAACTTGATCGGTCGTCACCCCACAACGGTAACCTGGCGGCAAAGATTGCGCTTCTCCGGGAGGCGGAATCGGCGGTCCGGGGGCCTAGGAGGTAGTGATGACGACATCGGTGATCGTTGCTGGAGCGCGGACGCCCATCGGCAGGTTGATGGGTTCGCTGAAGGACTTTTCGGCCAGCGATCTGGGTGCCATCGCGATCGCCGGCGCGCTGGAGAAGGCCAGCGTGGCGCCCTCGCTGGTCGAGTACGTGATCATGGGGCAGGTGCTGACGGCCGGGGCCGGCCAGATGCCGGCGCGCCAGGCGGCCGTGGCCGCCGGCATCGGTTGGGACGTGCCGGCGCTGACGATCAACAAGATGTGCCTGTCCGGTATCGACGCCATCGCGCTTGCCGACCAGCTGATTCGCGCCGGAGAGTTCGATGTGGTGGTGGCCGGTGGTCAGGAGTCGATGACGAGGGCGCCGCATTTGCTGATGGACAGCCGCTCGGGCTACAAGTACGGCGACGTCACGGTTTTGGATCACCTGGCCTACGACGGACTGCACGACGTGTTCACCGACCAGCCGATGGGCGCGCTCACCGAGCAGCGCAACGACGCCGACAAGTTCACCCGCCAAGAGCAGGACGAGTTCGCTGCCCGGTCCCACCAAAAGGCCGCGGCGGCATGGAAGGACGGCGTCTTCACCGACGAAGTGGTGCCGGTCAACATCCCGCAGCGCAAGGGTGATCCGTTGCAGTTCGGCGAGGATGAGGGGATTCGCGCCGACACCACCGCCGAGTCGTTGGCCGGCCTCAAGCCGGCATTTCGCCGCGACGGCACCATCACCGCCGGCTCGGCGTCGCAGATCTCCGACGGCGCGGCCGCGGTCGTGGTGATGAACAAGGAAAAGGCGCAGCAGTTGGGGCTGACGTGGCTGGCGGAGATCGGTGCGCACGGCGTTGTGGCCGGACCGGATTCGACGCTGCAGTCACAGCCGGCCAACGCGATCAAGAAGGCGCTCCGCCGGGAGGGCATCTCCGTCGACCAACTGGACGTCGTGGAGATCAACGAGGCGTTCGCGGCGGTGGCGCTGGCCTCGACCCGCGAACTGGGCTTGGACCCGGAGATCGTCAACGTCAACGGCGGCGCCATCGCCGTCGGGCATCCAATTGGCATGTCGGGCGCCAGAATCACGCTGCATGTGGCCCTGGAGCTGGCGCGCCGGGGCTCCGGCTACGGCGTCGCGGCCCTGTGCGGAGCCGGCGGCCAGGGTGACGCGCTGATCCTGCGGGCCGGCTAGCCGGTCGTGCGGCCCGGGGCGTTCGCGTCGGCGTTGCTGGCGCGTAGCGTGAAGTGGGCGTTGTGATTTTCGTCATAAGGGCCGCTTTGTGCGCGCACGAGCGGCGGCGCCACCGGGTGGATCGGTGGCCGATGGGCATGACAGACTTGACGGCGTGACGCGTCCGCGACCCTCGATCGGGCCCGCGATGGCTGGTGCGGTGGATTTGTCCGGTCTTAAGCAGCGAGCCCAGCAGAAGGCTCCGGCGGGCGACGCCACGGGTGAGGGGACGTCGGCGGTTGTCGGTGCGACCGAAGTCACCGAGGCCAATTTCGAATCCGACGTGCTGGTCCGTTCTGACGAAGTACCGGTCGTGGTGTTGTTGTGGTCGCCGCGCAGCGACGCGTGTGTCCAGCTGGCCGAGACGCTGTCCGGCCTGGCCGCCGAGGACAACGGCACGTGGTCGCTGGCGACGGTCAACGTCGACGTGACGCCCAGGGTGGCACAGATATTCGGCATCGAGGCGGTCCCGACCGTGGTGGCTTTGGCCGCCGGACAGCCGCTGTCCAGTTTCCAAGGCCTCCAGCCCGCCGACCAGTTGCGGCGCTGGGTGGATTCGTTGCTTTCGGCGACGGCCGGGAAGCTAAGGGGCCCAAGCGGTTCCGGAGAAAGCGCGGAAGTGGATCCGGAGCTGGCCCAGGCCCGCCAACAGCTTGAGGCCGGCGACTTTGGCGCCGCCAGACAGTCGTATCAGGCGTTCCTGGATGCCCATCCGGGCAGCGTCGAGGCGAAGGCCGCGATCCGGCAGATCGACTTCCTCACGCGCGCGACCGCGCAACGCCCCGACGCCGTCGCGGTCGCTGATGCCGCACCGGGCGACCTCGAAGCCGCCCTCGCGGCCGCCGATGCGCAAATCCTCAACCAGGACGTGAGCGCCGCATTCGAGCGCCTGATTGCCTTGGTGCGCAGCACATCTGGGGATGAGCGCACCCGGGTGCGCACCCGACTGATCGAGCTGTTCGAACTCTTCGATCCCGCCGATCCCGAGGTCGTCGCCGGTCGGCGCAACCTCGCCAACGCGCTGTACTGAGTGGGCGGCGAGCAGACGTGAAATCGCCCTAAAACCGCGGTTTTAGGGCGATTTCACGTCTGCTCGCGCTATACGGGTTCGCCCCTACGGACTCGTTACGCCGTTTATCCCGGGCAGGCCGATCAGCCCGCCCGTGCCGGCGGCGCCGCCGGTGCCGCCCTCGCCCGGTGCCGCACCGACTCCGCCGTTACCACCGTTGCCGCCGTTGCCCAGCAGGACGGCGTTGCCGCCCGCGCCGCCGTTGCCGCCGGGGTCGCCGCCGTCACCGCCGGCGCCGCCGGCACCACCGTTGCCGATCAGCCCGGCGTTTCCGCCGTGACCGCCGGCGCCGGTGCCGAGCCCGCCGGTGCCCCCGTTCCCGCCGGAGCCGAACAGCAGGCCGGCGTTGCCACCGGCGCCACCGGCTTCCACGCCGGCCATGCCGAACCCGCCGGTGCCGCCCGAGCCGCCATCGCCGGCCAGCAGGCCGCCGTTGCCGCCCGCCCCGGCGGCCCCACCGATCCCGCCGACGTCGATGCCGAATCCGCCGCTGCCGCCCGAGCCGCCCGAGCCGAACAGCCCGCCGCTGCCGCCGTGACCGCCGGCGCCGGCGGTGTTCTTGAGGCAGTTCGCGCCGGTGCCGCCCGAGCCGCCAACGCCGGCAAGGAGACCGGCGTTGCCTCCGGCCCCGCCTGCGCCGCCGGGTCCGCCGCCGCCGTAGCCGCCGGTGCCGCCTGAGCCGCCGTCGCCGGCCAGCAGGCCGCCGTTGCCGCCCTCCCCGCCGGCCCCGCCGGCGCCGCTGACGCCTTGGCCGCCGCTGCCGCCGGCCCCGCCGGAGGCGAATAGCCCGCCGCCACCGCCGGTCCCGCCGGTCCCGCCGGCGGCATTGTTGATGCCGTCCCCGCCGCTGCCGCCGGCGCCGCCGCCCGGACCGAATAGCCCGCTCGCCCCGCCGCCACCGCCGGTCCCGCCGGTCCCCCCGTCGGCGCCGGCGAACCCGCCGGTCCCGCCCACCCCGCCGGAGGCGAATAGCCCGCCGGTGCCGCCGGTGCCGCCATTTCCGCCGCTGTTGCCATCCCCGCCGTTTCCGCCGGCGCCGCCGCCGCCGAATAGCCCCCCGGCGCCGCCGTTTCCGCCGAGGCCGCCCGTCCCGCTGGTGGAGCCTCCGAACCCGCCGTTTCCGCCGAGGCCGCCGGCTCCCCACAGCAGGCCGCCGCGGCCGCCGGCACCGCCGGCCGCACCATTGCCCGTGGCGGTGGCGGCGGCGCCGCCGTTTCCGCCGGCGCCGCCGGTACCGAACAGCCCCGCGGCGCCGCCTTGACCGCCGGCCTGGCCCGCCCCGCCCGACCCGCCGGCACCGCCGTTGCCGATCAGGATTCCGCC
The DNA here is from genome assembly GCF_019645855.1 of Mycobacterium malmoense. NCBI lineage: Bacteria > Bacillati > Actinomycetota > Actinomycetes > Mycobacteriales > Mycobacteriaceae > Mycobacterium > Mycobacterium malmoense. Next base: position 3,799,200 of record NZ_CP080999.1, on the reverse strand, counting down.
GGCCCCGCCGGCCGCCCCAGTCCCCGGCGCCCCGTTGGCGCCGTTACCGATCAGCGGGCGGCCAAGTAATAGCTCAGTTGGCGCGTTCACCGCGCCAAGCAGTTCCTGCCCCAGGGTCTGCAGGGGCGACGCATTGGCCGCTTCGGTGGCGACGTACGACGCCGCGCCCGCGCCCAACGACTGCACGAACTGGGCATGGAAGGCCGCCGCCCGCGCGCTGAGTGCCTGGTACTCCTGGGCGTGCGCGGAAAACAGCGCCGCAACGCCGACCGACACCTCGTCGCCGGCCGCGGCCACCACTCCCGTCGTCGGGATGGCCGCGCTCGCGGTAGCGGTGGTGATCGTGGAACCGATATCCGACAAACTCGACGCTGCCGTCGAGACCATTTCCGGTACCGCCAACACGAACGACATCCATAACCTCCCACAGGTTAAAGCCAGAAGGCGATGACACCTTGGTCCGGTCATCATCGACCAAATGGCGGGGAAAGAAGTATATCGTGGCGCGAGGCCCCGAGTAATTAGGATGAGAAAATAAATTATCGCCTTATTATCGGTCGATTAATCGGACGCGTCTATTCGGGTTCGAGCCACAGCGCGGACGTGGGCGGCAAGACCATCACCGCCGAAGCCGGGCGGCCATGCCACGGGTTCTCGGTAGCGTCGACGCCGCCCATGTTGCCGATTCCCGAACCGTTGTAGGCGGTCGCGTCGGTGTTGAGGACTTCGCGCCAGCGGCCGGCATAGGGCAGGCCGAGCCGGTAGCCGCCGTGCTCGGAACCCGCAAAATTGAACACGCAGGCCATTACCGAGCCGTCATTTCCATATCGCAGGAAACTCAACACGTTGTTGGCGGAGTCGTTGGCGTCGATCCAGGAATAACCGTCGGGAATGGTGTCCTGGCTCCACAGCGCCGGGTGGGTGCGGTAGATCTCATTGATATCGCGCACGAGCCGCAGAACACCGTTGGAGAAACCCTGCTCGTCGAGCTGCCACCAATCCAAACCGCGCTGCTCGGACCATTCGGCGCGCTGGCCGAATTCCTGTCCCATGAACAACAGCTGCTTGCCCGGGTGGGCCCACTGGTAGGCGAGCAGGCTGCGCAGCCCGGCGGCCTTGACGTGGTTGTTGCCCGGCATCCGCCCCCACAGCGTGCCCTTGCCGTGCACCACCTCGTCGTGACTGAGCGGCAGCACGTAGTTCTCGCTGAACGCATACAGCATCGAGAATGTCATCTCGTGGTGGTGGTAGCTGCGGTAAAACGGGTCGCGGCTGATGTAGTCGAGCGTGTCGTGCATCCAGCCCATGTTCCACTTCATCGAAAAGCCAAGACCACCAAGGTTGGTGGGCCGCGTCACCCCGGGCCACGACGTCGACTCCTCGGCGATGGTGACGATGCCCGGCGCGACCTTGTGTGCCGTGGCGTTCATCTCCTGCAGGAACTGCACCGCTTCCAGATTCTCCCGCCCGCCGTAGACGTTGGGGGTCCAGCCGCCCTCCGGGCGCGAATAGTCCAGGTAGAGCATCGACGCGACCGCGTCCACCCGCAGGCCGTCGATGTGAAACTCTTCGAGCCAATACAACGCATTGGCCACTAGGAAGTTACGCACTTCGGCGCGGCCGAAGTTGAACACGTAAGTGCCCCAGTCGAGTTGCTCGCCGCGACTGGGATCGGAATGCTCGTAGAGCGCGGTGCCGTCGAACCGTCCCAGCGCCCACGCGTCCTTCGGAAAGTGTGCCGGCACCCAGTCCACGATGACCCCGATACCGGCCCGGTGCAGGGCGTCGACCAGGCCCCGGAAATCGTCGGGCGTGCCGAAGCGCGACGTCGGCGCGTAGTATGACGTGACCTGGTATCCCCACGACCCGGCGAACGGGTGCTCGGCGACCGGCAGCAGTTCCACATGGGTAAACCCTTGTTCCACAACGTAATCCGTCAGCTCGGTGGCGAGCTGTCGGTAGCTGAGTCCGGGCCGCCAGGAGCCGAGGTGGACCTCGTAGGTGCTCATCGGCTCGAACACCGGGTTGCGCTGCGCGCGCCGCGTCATCCAGTCGGCATCATTCCAGGTGTATTTGCTGCGCGTCACCCGCGACGCGGTGTGCGGCGGCACTTCGGTGGCGAACGCCATGGGATCGGCCCGCTCGGTCACGACGCCGTCGGCGCCGTGCACGCGGAACTTGTAGAGACCGTCGACGGGGAAACCGGGCCAGAACAACTCCCATACCCCCGAGGAGCCGAGCACCCGCATGGGGGCCTCGTCGCCGGCCCAGCCGTTGAACTCGCCGATCAAACTGACGCCCTTGGCGTTGGGCGCCCACACGGCGAACGACACCCCGTTGACGACACCGTCGGCCGTGGTGAACGAGCGAGGATGGGCGCCAAGGACTTCCCAGAGCCGTTCGTGGCGGCCCTCGCCGAACAGATGAAGGTCGACTTCGCCCAGGGTCGGCAGGAAACGGTAGGCGTCGGCGACGGTGTGGGGTTCGGAACCCTCGTAGGACACCTGTAGCCGGTAGTCAATCAGGTTGACGAACGGCAGCGCCACGGCGAACAGGCCGGATCCGATGTGCCGCAACGGGAACCGGTCGTCACCGACGAGCGCGACGACCTCGGCCGCGTGCGGCCGAAACGCCCGGATGACGGTGTGGTCGCCGTACTCGTGGGCGCCCAGGATGCCGTGCGGGTTGTGGTGTGCACCGGCCACCAGGCGCGCCAGGTCCGCGGGGTCGGGCGCCAGGTGCCTGCTGGCGAGTTGTTCGGTCCGGTTCATGGCGCGTCACCTCCTGCGCGTCAACGTAATTCGGGATTCGTACGGTATGAGCGGCATGTTGACGATGTGGGCGACCGTGTGCCCGGGGTCGAGGCGGATGTAATTCGCCTGCCCCCACTGGAATTCCTGGCCGGTTATCTCGTCGCGCACCCAAAACCGCTCGTAGGGCTCCATGCCGAGCGCCGCCATGTCCAGCCACAGCGTCGCTTCCTCCGGCGCGAACGCGTTGAGGGTCACCACCACCAACACGCAGTCTCCGGTGGCCGGGTCGAACTTGCTGTACGCCAACAGCGCGTCGTTGTCCACGCCATGGAAGTGAATGGTGCGCAGCTGCTGCAGCGCGGGATGCAAGCGGCGAATTTCGTTGAGCCGTGCGATGAACGGCTCGAGCGACCTGCCTTCGGCGAGCGCCCACTCATAGTCGCGGGGACGCAATTCGTACTTCTCCGAGTTCAAGTACTCCTCGCTGCCCTCCCGCACCGCCCGGTGTTCGAACAACTCGTAACCCGAGTACACCCCCCACGCCGGACCCATGGTCGCCGCCAGCACGGCGCGGATGGCGAACATGCCCGGGCCGTCGTGCTGCAGCACGGCGTGCAGGATGTCGGGGGTGTTGACGAACAGGTTCGGCCGGCGAAAGTCGGCGAGGGCGGCGATGTCGTTGCCGAATTCGGTGAGTTCCCACTTGGCGGTCCGCCAGGTGAAGTAGGTGTAGGACTGGGTGAATCCGAGCTTGGCCAGGCCGTACTGGCGAACTGGCGGGGTGAAGGCCTCGGACAGGAAGAGCACGTCGGGGTCGGCGTCTTTGACCTGACCGATCAGCCAGGCCCAGAAGTCGGGAGGCTTGGTGTGCGGATTGTCCACCCGAAAGAACTTGATGCCGTGGTCGATCCAGTGCCGGACCACGCGCAGCACTTCGTCGTAGAGGCCCGCGGGGTCGTTGTCGAAGTTGAGCGGATAGATGTCCTGGTATTTCTTCGGCGGGTTCTCCGCGTAGGCGATGGTGCCATCCGGCAATTCGGTGAACCACCGCCGGTGTTCGCGCGCCCACGGATGATCCGGAGCGCACTGTAGCGCCAGGTCCAGGGCCACCTCCATGCCCAGATCGCGTGCGGCGGCGACGAAGTCGTCGAAGTCGTCGATGGTCCCCAGGCTCGGGTGAATAGCGTCGTGGCCACCCTCGTCGCTGCCGATTGCCCAGGGTGACCCCACGTCCGTCGGCCCGGCGGTCGGGGAGTTGTTGCGGCCCTTGCGGTGCACCTTGCCGATCGGATGGATCGGCGGCAGGTACACCACGTCGAACCCCATCCTCGCGATGCGCGGAAGCTGCGCGGCCGCCGTCGCGAAGGTGCCGTGCACCGGCGTGCCGTCGGCATCCCACCCGCCGGTCGAGCGCGGAAACATCTCGTACCACGCACCGAAACGGGCCAGCGGCCGATCCACCCACACCCCGCACTGCTCGCCCCGGGTGACCAGCTCCCGCAACGGATAGCGCGCCAGCAGTTCTTCGATGCCGGGAGCCAGGGCCAGCGCCGTGCGGGTCACCGGATCCCCCGGCGTCCGCAGCGCCGCGGCGGCCGCCAGCAGCGGATCGCGCCGCGCGCGCGGCAGACCGGTGGCGGCGCGCTCGAACAGCGCGGCCCCGACCAGCAGGTCGTTGGACAGTTCCGTCTCGCCCTGGCCGGCGTCCAACTTGGCAACCAGCCCGCGCCGCCACGAGCGGATCGGGTCGCCCCACCCGTCGACCCGAAAGGTCCACAGCCCGACGCGGTCCGGCGTGAACTGCCCGTGGAAAACGTAGGGCTCCAGGCCCTCGGTCATGGGCAGCAGCAGTGGCTTGACCCGTTGCCGGTCGACGGCCTTGGGACCAAGTCCGGGCGCCGGCCGCTCGGGGGCCTCGACGGCCTTGATCCGGCGGGTTTCCGTGATTTGCGGATAGCGCGGCCCGAGGTAGCGCACGACCAGGGTCGCCGCGACGGCCTCGTGGCCCTCTCGCCACACCGCGGCGCTCACCGGCACCATCTCACCGACCACGGCCTTGGCGGGGTACGCGCCGCAGGAAACGACGGGTTGGACGTTGTCGATCTCGACACGACCGGGCACAACCACTCCGTTCCGATTTGCCCGACTCCTCCTCGGCCCGCTTGGCGGGCCGCAATCGTCGTCGGGGGTGTTCCGACTTGCCCGACTCCTCCTCGGCCCGCTTGGCGGGCCGCAATCGTCGTCGGGGGTGTTCCGATTGTGTGCGGCCAAACCGCGGTGTGCTCCGTCGCGGAATGCCTCTCGTCTGGCGAAACTTCCTGTCGTGGGGACTTCCTGCTGGGCAGCGTCGTTGCGGCCCCAATAACTACCCGATACCCAGCCTAGTGTTCGGTCACACTCCTGCGGCTAAGCGGTTACTTGGTGGCCGTGCGAGCTCGGGAATCCTCAGTAAGGTAGTCACGTGTGAAAGCCCTCCGCCGCTTTACCGTCCGTGCTCATTTGCCCGAGCGTCTCGCCGCGCTGAATCAGCTGTCGACCAATCTCCGCTGGTCGTGGGACAAGCCGACGCAGGATCTGTTCGCGACCATCGACCCCGAGCTGTGGGAGCGGTGCGGCTTTGATCCGGTGGCGTTGCTGGGCGCGGTGACTCCGGCCCGGCTCGATGAGTTGGCGCTCGACGAAGGCTTCCTGGGCCGGCTTGACGGGCTGGCGGCCGAGCTGAACGACTACCTGACCCGTCCGCTGTGGTATCAGCAGCGACAGGCCGAAGGCTCCGACACCGAGGCAATGCCGGTCGCCATCGCGTACTTCTCCATGGAGTTCGGCGTTGCCGAGGTGTTGCCAAATTACTCGGGGGGCTTGGGGATTCTCGCCGGTGACCACCTGAAGTCGGCGTCCGATCTGGGGGTTCCGCTGGTTGCGGTGGGCCTCTACTACCGCTCCGGGTACTTCCGGCAGTCGCTGACCGCCGACGGCTGGCAGAACGAGACCTACCCGTCGCTGGACCCGCAAGGGCTGCCGTTGCGGCTGCTCACCGATGCGGCCGGCGATCCCGTGCTGGTCGAGCTGACGTTTCCCGAATCCGCACGGCTGCGGGCCCGGATCTGGGTCGCGCAGGTGGGCCGTGTTCCGCTGCTCCTGCTGGATTCTGATGTGCCGGAAAACGAGCACGAGCTGCGCGGCGTCACCGACCGCCTCTACGGCGGCGATCAGGAACACCGGATGAGGCAAGAGATCCTGGCCGGCATCGGCGGCGTCCGGGCGATCCGCGCGTTCACCGCCATCGAAGGGTTGCCGGCGCCCGAGGTATTTCACATGAACGAGGGGCACGCCGGGTTCCTCGGTACCGAACGCATTCGCGAGCTGATCACCGAGGCCGGATTGGACTTCGACACCGCCCTGACGGTCGTGCGGTCCAGCACCGTGTTCACCACCCACACCCCCGTGCCCGCCGGTATCGACCGGTTTCCGGTGGACATGGTGCGGCGCTACTTCGACGACCACCAAGCCGACCCCCACAATGGCGATCCCGGCGAGAATGCCGGTGCCACCGCGCCCGCGCTGCTGCCGGGAGTACCGACCGCCCGGATCATCGCGCTCGGCGCCGAGGACGATCCGGCCAAGTTCAACATGGCTCACATGGGTCTGCGCCTCGCGCAGCGGGCCAACGGTGTCTCGCTGCTGCACGGCCGGGTGAGCCGGGCCATGTTCAACGAGCTGTGGCCCGGATTCGACCCGGGCGAGGTGCCGATCGGGTCCATCACCAACGGGGTGCACGCGCGCACCTGGGCGGCGCCGCAATGGTTGCAGCTGGGGCGCGAGCTGTCCGGCTCGGACTCGTTCGCCGACCCCGGCGTCTGGCTGCGACTGCAGCAGGTCGACCCGGGTCATCTGTGGTGGATCCGATCGCAACTGCGGTCATTGCTGATCGAGGACGTCCGGCTGCGGTTGCGCCGCTCCTGGCTGGATCGTGGTGCATCGGATGCCGAACTGGGTTGGATATCAACGGCATTCGATCCGGACGTGCTTACCATCGGGTTTGCTCGGCGGGTGCCGACCTACAAGCGGCTGACGCTGATGCTGCACGATCCGGAGCGGCTGGAACGGCTGCTGCTCAACGAGGAAAAACCGATCCAGCTGATCGTCGCCGGGAAATCGCACCCCGCCGACGACGGAGGCAAAGCGCTGATCCAGCAGGTGGTGCGGTTCGCCGACCGGCCGGAGGTGCGGCACCGCATCGCCTTCCTGCCCGACTACGACATGTCGATGGCCCGGCTGCTGTATTGGGGTTGCGACGTCTGGCTGAACAACCCGCTGCGGCCCCTGGAGGCCTGCGGCACGTCGGGGATGAAGAGCGCGCTCAACGGCGGGCTGAACCTGTCCATCCGCGACGGCTGGTGGGACGAATGGTACGACGGCGAAAACGGTTGGGCGATACCGTCCGCCGACGGTGTGGCCGACGAGGACCGTCGCGACGACCTGGAGTCCAGCGCGCTCTACGACCTGCTGGAGCAAGCGGTGGCGCCGAAGTTCTACGAGCGCGATGAGCACGGCGTGCCGCCCCGGTGGATCGAGATGGTGCGCCACACCCTGCAGACCCTCGGCCCGAAGGTGCTGGCGTCCCGCATGGTGCGTGACTACGTCGAGCAGTACTACACGCCGGCGGCGCAATCGCTGCGCAAGACGGTCGCGGCCGGCATGGAGGGCGGCGGCGAATTCGGCGCCGCCCGGGAGCTGGCCGCCTACCGCCGGCGCGTCGATGAGGCATGGCCGAAGATCGAGATCACCGACGTCGACAGCACGGGCCTGCCGGATACCCCGGTGCTCGGCTCGAAGTTGACCCTGACCGCGACCGTGCAGCTGGCCGGTCTGGTGCCCGACGAGGTCACGGTGCAGGCCATGGTGGGCCGGGTCGACGCCGGCGACGTGCTGCTGGATCCGGTGACCATCGAGATGTCGTATACCGGTGCCGCCGAAGGAGGCAACCAGGTCTTCTCGACGACAACGCCGCTGCCGCTGGCGGGATCGGTCGGGTACACGGTCCGCGTGCTGCCCCACCATCCGATGCTCGCCGCCAGCAACGAGCTGGGTCTGGTCGCCCTCGCCAGGTAGCAGGCCGCTCAGGCCGACAGGCCCTCGGACGCGGTGCGCAGCCGCTGCAGCGCCCCGCGGACCTGCGCCGGGCTGGTGGTCTGCCAGAACGGTGGCAGCGAGGCCCGCAGGTAGCGGCCGTAGCCGGCGGTGACCATCCGGGAGTCGAGCACCGCGACCACTCCGCGGTCGCTGATGCGGCGCAGCAGCCGGCCTGAGCCCTGCGCCAGCAGCAGCGCGGCATGGTTGGCCGCGACGGCCATGAAGCCGTTGCCGCCGCGCGCGGCCACCGCGCGCTGCCGCGCGCCCAGCAGCGGGTCGTCCGGCCGGGGGAACGGGATGCGGTCGATCAGCACCAGTGACAGCGACGGCCCCGGCACGTCGACCCCCTGCCACAGCGACAGCGTGCCGAACAGCGAGGTCTCTTCCTCGGCGCTGAACCGCTCGACCAGCGCGGAGGTGCTGTCGTCGCCCTGACACAACACCGGCGTCGACAGCCGTTCGCGCATGGCCTCGGCGGCGGCCCGGGCGGCCCGCATGGACGAAAACAGCCCGAGCGTGCGCCCGCCGGCCGCGGTGATGAGCTCGGCGATTTCGGTCAGCTGCTCGGCCGAGCCGGTGCCGTCGCGGCCCGGCGGCGGCAGATGGGCGGCCACGTACAGGATTCCGGCCTTCGCGTGCTGAAACGGCGATCCCACGTCGAGGCCGCGCCACGCCGGGTCCTCGCCGGCGGCCGATCCCGTCAGGCCCCACGCCGTGGCCATCGCGTCGAAGGAGCCGCCGATCGTCAGGGTCGCCGACGTCAGCACCGTGGTCGAACGCGTAAACACCCGGTCGCGCAGCAAGCCGGCGACCGACAGCGGCGCCACCCGCAACACCGCGCGCGGCGAACCCCGGTTCTCCTCATGCTCCAGCCAGACCACGTCGGTGCGATCGGGGATGGCGGGGCCAAACGACGTCAGGATCCGCGACGCCGTGTCGGATATCTCGCTCAGTGCCGCAACCGCTTCGGCGCGCGCCGACGCCGCCTTGGCGTCGCTCGTGGTGTCGATCGCCGACCGTGCCGCGCCGGCCACGTCGCGTAGCGCGGTCAGGTAGGTCGCCATTTCGTCGTCGAGGTGGTCGACGCGGCCCGGCTTGATTATTTGCGCCTCGTGGATCGCCGCGGCGAAGTTGGCCGCCGTCGCGTCCAGCCGTTGGGTCAGTTCGGGGTCCACCAATCGGGCGATGCGTCGCGAGACGACGCCGAGGCCGGCCGACGTCAGCTCCGCGGTGGCCACCGACGTCACCCGGTCAACCAGCTCGTGGGCTTCGTCGACCACCAGCAGCGCGTGTTCGGGCAGCACCGCCGATTCGGCGACGGCATCGATGGCCAGCAGCGCGTGATTGGTGACGACAACGTCAGCGCGGCCGGCCTCACCTCTGGCCCGTTCCGAGAAGCATTCGGAACCGAACGGGCAGCGGGCCACGCCGAGGCATTCCCGCGCGGAAACGCTGACCTGGGACCAGGACCGGTCCGGTACCCCGGGCTTCAGGTCGTCGCGGTCGCCGGATTCGGTCGTCGACGCCCAGGCGGTGAGCCGTTGCACGTCGCGGCCCAGCGCGGTGACCGCCATCGGGTCGAAGAGGTCTTCCTGCGGCCGTTCGTCCTGCGCGTCCGGCTCACCCGCGGCACCGTTATGGATCTTGTTCAGGCACAAGTAGTTTCGTCGCCCCTTCAGCAGCGCGAACCGCGGGTGGCGGGGCAGTGCGGCGGCGAGCGAATCGGCCAGCCGGGGCAGGTCGCGATCGACCAGCTGGCGCTGCAGCGCGATCGTGGCCGTCGACACGACGACGGGCGAGTCGTCGCTGAGCGAGCGGACGATCGCGGGAACCAGATAGGCCAGCGACTTGCCGGTGCCGGTGCCGGCCTGCACGACGAGGTGCTCACCGGTGTCGAAGGCGCGCGCGACGGCGGCGGCCATCTCCTGCTGGCCGCCGCGCTCGCTGCCGCCGAGCGCGGCCACGGCGATGGCAAGCAGCTCGGACACGGAGACGTCGGACGTGGTTACTTCCTTTGCTTGTCGGGCGCTTGTCGGGCGCTTATCGGGTGCGTGTCGGGCGGTGCTAACCCCGTCCGGCCGGGATCTGCGTGGTCGGGATCGCGGGCTCCCCGTGCGATAAGTTCAAACCCTCCCACGGCAGGCTGCGCAGCCCGGACGCGACCAGCTTCCGCGCCGCCGCCAGGTCGCGACCGCCGACGTCGGCGACGACGTCGCCGCCGCGCACCAGCGGGATGGTCAACACGCGGGCTGGCTCGGCGGTATCCGGCGGACGGCCCGCGGGATACACGACCTCCTCGGTGATGGTGCCCGTCGGGCGCGCGAGGCGCAGCGCCTCCTTGTGGCCGCCGTTGGATTGCTTGCGGCTGCTGCGCTTCCGTACCGGCATGCCGTCCACTTCGACCAGCTTGTAGACCATGTTGGCGGTCGGGGCGCCCGAGCCGGTCACCAGCGACGTGCCGACGCCGTAGCTATCCACCGGCTCGGCGCGCAGCGCGGCGATGGAGAACTCGTCCAGATCGCCGGACACCACGATGCGGGTCTGGGTGGCTCCTAAACGGTCGAGTTGCTCGCGCACCTGGCGGGCCAGCGCTCCCAGCTCGCCGGAGTCGATGCGGACCGCGCCGAGCCCGGCACCGGCGGCGGCCACGGCATTGGCTACGCCGGCCGTCACGTCGTAGGTGTCCACCAGCAGCGTGGTGTCGGTGCCCAGCGCGTCGACCTGCGCACGAAACGCCGCGAGTTCCGTCATCCCGGGGGGATCGTCCCGCTGAGCGTGCAGCATGGTGAACGCGTGCGCCGAGGTGCCCTCGGTGGGTATTCCGTATCGCCGCTGGGCCTCTAGGTTGGACGATCCCGCGAAGCCGGCAATGTAGGCGGCGCGGGCCGCCGCGACCGCGGCGCGCTCGTGGGTTCGGCGCGATCCCATCTCGATCAGCGGGCGTTCCCCGGCGGCGCTGACCATTCGTGCCGCCGCGGAGGCAACCGCGGTGTCGTGGTTGAAGATCGACAGCGCCAGCGTTTCGAGCACCACGCATTCGGCGAAGCTGCCGCTCACCGAAAGCACCGGCGACCCAGGGAAGTACAGCTCGCCTTCGGCGTAGCCGTCGATGTCGCCGCCGAACCGGAAATCGCGCAGGTACCGCACCGTGTCCGGGTCCAGGAATTGCGCCAGCAACCGGCACGCGTCGTCGTCGAACCTGAACTGCGGCAAGGCTTCCAGCAGCCGGCCGGTCCCGGCGACCACCCCGTAACGGCGACCCTCGGGGAGGCGGCGGGCGAACAGTTCGAACGTGGTCCGGCGCTTGGCGGTGCCGTCGTGCAGCGCCGCCGCCAGCATGGTCAACTCGTATTTGTCGGTCAGCAGCCCGGCCAGGACCGGCTCGTTCATCCCGCAACGGTAACGGCTGGCGGCGCCGGGCCCGAGTCTCGGTATCGTGTAGGGCATGGTTGTTGCGTCAGCGCCCACTGAGCCGAAGTTAAGGCCGGGCACTACCGGGCAACGCGAGTCCGCTCCGGTAGACGTCACGGCCAGGCCGTGGGTCACCATCGTGTGGGACGACCCGGTCAACCTGATGACGTACGTGACGTACGTCTTCCAGAAGTTGTTCGGCTACAGCGAGCCGCATGCCACCAAGTTGATGCTGCAGGTACACAACGAGGGTAAGGCGGTGGTGTCGGCCGGTAGCCGGGAGTCCATGGAAGTCGACGTGTCCAAGCTGCACGCCGCCGGTTTGTGGGCGACGATGCAGAAGGACCGGTGAGAAGCGAGGACATCCGGGATTTCTTGTGCGCAAGTGGAAGCGCGTCGAGACCGCCGACGGTCCCCGTTTTCGGTCCTCCTTGGCTTCTCATGAAGCCGCCCTGCTGCAAAACCTCGTCGGCGCGATGATCGGCTTGCTCAATGAACGCGAATCTTCCGCGCCGACAGACGAACTCGAGGAAATCACCGGCATAAAGACCGGAAACGCGGCGGCCCCGTCGGACCCGACGCTGCGCCGGCTGCTGCCGGATTTCTTCAAACGCGACGACGACCCCTCGGCCCCCGATGTCGCCGCCAGCCTCAACGCCGCGCTGCGCAGCCTGCACGAGCCGGAGATCATCGACGCCAAACGTGTTGCCGCACAGCGGTTATTGGATAGCGTTCCGGACAACGGCGGCCGGTTCGAGCTGACCGAGGACGACGCGAATGCCTGGGTCGCGGCGGTCAACGACATCCGGCTGACGCTGGGAGTGATGCTCGAGATCGGGCCGGAGGGGCCGGATCGCCTGCCGGCCGGCGATCCGCTGGCCGTGCACTTCGACGTCTACCAGTGGCTGACCGTCCTGCAGGAATATCTGGTGCTGGCGTTGATGAAGAAGCCGGCCGGATGAACGCCATCACCGACGTCGGGGGCATCCGCGTCGGCCACTATCACAGGCTCGACCCGGACGCATCGTTCGGCGCCGGCTGGGCCTGCGGCGTGACGGTCGTGCTGACCCCGCCGGGGACCGTCGGCGGCGTCGATTGCCGCGGCGGTGCGCCCGGCACCCGGGAGACCGATCTGCTGGACCCGGCCAACACCGTGCGGTTCGTCGACGCGGTGTTGCTGGCCGGCGGCAGCGCCTACGGCCTGGCGGCCGCCGACGGCGTCATGCGCTGGCTTGAGGAACACGAACGTGGCGTGGCCATGGACGGCGGCGTGGTCCCCGTCGTGCCTGCCGCGGTGATCTTCGACCTGCCAGTCGGTGGCTGGGACCGCCGCCCGACGGCCGAGTTCGGCTACGCCGCATGTGAGGCCGCCACCGGCGGCGACGGCGTGGTGGGCACGGCCGGAGCCGGCGTGGGGGCGCGGGCCGGCGTCCTCAAAGGCGGCATCGGGACGGCATCGACCGTGCTGCCGTCCGGCGCCACCGTCGGTGCGCTCGTCGTCGTGAATTCCGCCGGGGACGTCGCCGACCGGGCGACCGGGCTGCCGTGGATGGCCGACTTGATCGAAGAATTCGGGCTGGTGCCACCGCCGGTCGGGCAGATCGACGCGCTCGCGCGGCTGCCCTCTCCGCTGGAGCCGCTCAACACGACGATCGCGGTGGTCGCCACCGACGCGTTGCTGAGCCCGGCCGCGTGCCGGCGGGTCGCGATCGCCGCCCACGACGGCCTGGCCCGCACCATCCGGCCCGCGCACACCCCGCTGGACGGTGACACGGTGTTCGCGCTGGCCACCGGGGCGGTCGAGGTGCCACCGCCGGCCCATACGAACACGGTGCCCGCGGCGTTCTCTCCCGAGACGCGGTTGGTCACCGAGGTGGGCGCGGCCGCGGCCGACTGCCTGGCACGCGCGGTGCTGGCCGGGGTGCTCGCCGCGGAGTCGGTCGCCGGAATACCGACCTACCGCGACACGTTGCCCGGAGCATTCGCGAGAGGGAGTAGCTGACGTGCTGGTGATCCGCGCCGACCTGGTTGAGGCGATCGTGGCCCACGCGCGCCGCGACCACCCCGACGAAGCGTGCGGGGTACTGGCCGGTCCGGAGGGCTCCGATCGTCCCGAGCGGCACATCCCGATGCTCAACGCGGAACGCTCGCCGACGTTCTACCGCTTTGACTCCGGCGAGCAGCTCAAGGTGTGGCGGGCGCTCGACGAGGCCGATGAGGTCCCGGTCGTCATCTATCACTCGCACACCGCGACCGAGGCCTACCCGAGTCGCACCGACGTGAGCCTGGCCGCCGAGCCCGACGCGCACTACGTGCTGGTGTCCACCCGCGACCCGGACCGCCACGAGCTGCGCAGCTACCGCATCGTCGACGGCGCCGTCACCGAAGAATCCGTCACCATCGTCGAGAAGTATTCGGAAAGGTCCGCATGAGCGTCACCGTGTCCATCCCGACCATCCTGAGGCCGCACACCGGCGGCGAGAAGCGCGTCGCGGCCAGCGGCGACACGCTGGGTGCGGTCATCGACGACCTGGAGGCCAACTACTCCGGCATCTCCGAGCGCCTGATCGACCCGTCTTCCCCAGGCAAGCTGCATCGCTTCGTGAACGTCTACGTCAACGACGAGGACGTGCGATTCTCCGGCGGCCTGGATACCGCGATCGCCGACGGCGACTCGGTCACCATCCTGCCCGCGGTGGCGGGCGGGTAAGCGGAGCGCATGACGCGCTACGACTCGCTGTTAGAGGCGTTGGGCAACACGCCGCTGGTCGGCCTGCGGCGGCTGTCGCCGCGCTGGGAGGACGGGCCGGACGGTCCGCACGTGCGGCTGTGGGCCAAGCTCGAGGACCGCAACCCGACCGGGTCGATCAAGGATCGGCCGGCCCTGCGGATGATCGAGCAGGCCGAGCGGGACGGGCTGCTGGCGCCCGGCGCGACGATCCTCGAGCCCACCAGCGGCAACACCGGCATCTCGCTGGCGATGGCCGCCCGGTTGAAGGGGTACCGGCTGATCTGCGTGATGCCCGAGAACACCTCGGTGGAACGGCGTCAGCTGCTGGAGCTCTACGGCGCGCGGATCGTCTTCTCGCCGGCCGAGGGCGGGTCGAACACCGCGGTGGCCACCGCCAAGCAGCTGGCCGCGGCCAACCCGTCGTGGGTCATGCTGTACCAGTACGGCAATGCCGCCAACACCGACTCGCACTACCACGGCACCGGCCCCGAGCTGCTGGCCGACCTGCCCGAGATCACCCACTTCGTCGCCGGCCTGGGCACCACCGGGACCCTGATGGGCACCGGCCGGTTCCTGCGCGAGCGCGTGCCCGGCGTCAAGATCGTGGCCGCCGAGCCCCGCTACGGCGAGGGGGTGTACGCGCTGCGCAACATCGACGAGGGCTTCGTGCCCGAACTGTATGACCCGGACGTCCTGACCACCCGGTACTCGGTCGGCGCGGGCGACGCCGTGCGCCGCACCCGGGAACTGGTGGACGCCGAGGGCATCTTTGCCGGCATCTCGACCGGCGCCGTGCTGCACGCCGCCCTCGGCGTCGCGGCGAAGGCCCTCAAGGCGGGCGAGCGCGCCGACATCGCCTTCGTCGTCGCCGACGCCGGCTGGAAGTACCTGTCCACCGGCGCCTATGCCGGTAGCCTGGACGATGCCGAAAACGCTCTAGAAGGGCAGCTATGGGCATGACCCCGCGCCGTCGACGATGCAGAGCGCAGCGATGAGTAGGAGCGGCGCGTAGTGACCGGGCCAGCGACACCGACGAAAAAGCGACCCCAATGGATGGTCGGCGGCGCCACGATCCTCACCTTCGTGGCGTTGCTGTACCTCGTCGAGCTGATCGATCAGCTGACGCACCATTCGCTGGACCGCAACGGCATCAGGCCGTGGGAGGCCGACGGGCTGTGGGGGATCATCTGGGCGCCGTTCCTGCACGCGAGCTGGACACACCTGTTCGCCAACACGGTCCCCGCGCTGGTGTTGGGGTTTTTGATGACGCTGGCCGGCATGTCCCGATTCGTCTGGGCCACCGTGATCGTGTGGATCGTCGGCGGTCTCGGCACCTGGCTCATCGGCAACTGGGGCGGCTGCCGCTTTGAGTCCGACCACATCGGGGCCTCGGGCCTCATCTTCGGCTGGCTGACGTTCCTGCTGGTCTTCGGGATATTCGTGCGCAGGTTCTGGGACGTCATCACCGGCCTGGTGGTGCTGTTCGCCTACGGCGGGATCCTCGTCAGCGCCGTGCCCGTCCTCGACAAATGCGGCGGCGTGTCCTGGCAGGGCCACCTGTGCGGTGCGCTCGCGGGCGTCCTGGCCGCCTATATCTTGTCCGGCCCCGAACGCAAGGCTCGCGCACGGCGGCCGACGACATGAGCTCGCCGTTGGCGCCCGTCGGGGTCTTCGACTCCGGCGTCGGGGGATTGACCGTCGCGCGGGCCATCATCGACCAACTGCCCGACGAGGACATCGTCTACGTCGGCGACACCGCCAACGGCCCCTACGGCCCGCTCACCATTTCCGAGGTCCGCGCGCACGCCCTGGCCATCGGTGACGACCTGGTCGACCGCGGCGTCAAGGCGTTGGTGATCGCCTGCAACACCGCGTCCGCGGCGTGCCTGCGGGACGCCCGCGAGCGCTACCACGTGCCCGTCGTCGAGGTGATCCTGCCCGCGGTGCGCCGCGCGGTCGCCACCACTCGCAACGGCCGCATCGGCGTGATCGGAACGCGGGCGACCATCAACTCGCACGCCTATCAGGACGCGTTCGCCGCCGCCCGCGACACCGAGATCACCGCGGTGGCCTGCCCGCGGTTCGTCGACTTCGTCGAGCGCGGCGTGACCAGCGGTCGTCAGGTGCTCGGACTGGCCGAGGGCTATCTCGAGCCGCTGCAGCGCGCCCGGGTCGACACGCTGGTGCTGGGGTGCACGCACTATCCGCTGCTGTCCGGGCTGATCCAACTGGCGATGGGCGAACACGTGACGTTGGTGTCGAGCGCCGAGGAAACCGCCAAGGAAGTGGTTCGGGTGCTCACCGAGCGGGAGTTGCTGCGGCCGCACCCGGACGATCCCGACGCCGCCCCGCCTTCCCGCGTCTTCGAAGCCACCGGCGATCCCGAGGCGTTCACCAAACTGGCGGCGCGATTCCTGGGTCCGGCGGTGACCGGCGTGCAGCCCGTCGGCCAATCCCGCGTGCGCTAGGTCGCGACGAGATTCTGGTCACATCAATGCGGTGATGTTTTCTACATCGTGGTATCGGGCATGGCACAGTAGTGTCCGTGCGAATAACCGTGCTCGGCTGCTCGGGCAGCGTGGTGGGCCCGGATTCGCCCGCGTCCGGTTATCTGCTTCGGGCCCCGGACACTCCGCCGCTGGTTCTCGACTTCGGCGGGGGCGTGCTGGGCGCGCTGCAGCGCTACGCCGATCCCGGTTCGGTGAACGTGCTGTTGTCTCATCTGCACGCCGACCACTGCTTGGACATGCCGGGCCTGTTCGTCTGGCGTCGCTACCACCCGTCGCGCCCCGCCGGTAAGGCGTTGCTGTACGGCCCGAGCGACACCTGGTCGCGGTTGGGGGCCGCGTCGTCGCCCTATGGCGGGGAGATCGACGACTGCTCGGACATTTTCGATGTTCGTCACTGGGTCGACGGCGAGCCGGTGAAATTCGGTGCGCTCACGGTGGTGCCGCGGGTGGTGGCGCACCCCACCGAGTCGTACGGCCTGCGGATCACCGATCCCAGCGGTGCCTCATTGGTCTACAGCGGCGACACCGGCGTCTGCGATCAGCTCGTCGAATTGGCCCGCGACGCCGACGTTTTCCTGTGCGAGGCCTCCTGGACACACGCGCCGGATCGTCCGCCCGCCCTGCACCTGTCGGGCACGGAGGCCGGCAGGACGGCGGCGCGGGCCGGCGCTCGCGAGCTGCTGCTGACCCATATCCCGCCGTGGACTTCGCGCGAGGACGTAATCAGCGAGGCCAAGGCCGAGTTCGACGGTCCCGTGCACGCGGTGGTCTGCGGCGAGACGTTCGATGTCCGCCGCTCTGAAAGGGTCTGAGCCAGCCGCGTTAGGGTTGCCGGGTGTCCAAACGAGAAGACGGCCGCCTTGACGACGAGCTTCGCCCCGTAGTCATCACCCGCGGATTCACCGATCACCCGGCGGGTTCGGTACTGATCGAATTCGGTCACACCAAGGTCATGTGCACCGCCAGCGTCACCGAGGGGGTGCCACGCTGGCGCAAGGGCTCGGGTCTGGGGTGGCTGACCGCGGAATACGCGATGCTGCCGTCGGCCACCCACACGCGCTCCGACCGGGAATCGGTGAAGGGCCGGCTTAGCGGGCGCACCCAGGAGATCAGCCGGCTGATTGGCCGGTCGCTGCGGGCGTGCATCGACCTGGCGGCGTTGGGGGAGAACACCATTGCCGTCGACTGTGACGTGTTGCAGGCCGACGGCGGCACCCGCACGGCGGCCATCACGGGCGCCTACGTCGCGTTGGCCGACGCCGTGACCTACCTGTCGGCGGCGGGCAAGCTGTCGGATCCGCGGCCGCTGTCGTGTGCCATCGCGGCGGTCAGCGTCGGCGTCGTCGACGGCAGGATCCGGGTGGACTTGCCCTATGAGGAAGACTCGCGCGCCGAGGTCGACATGAACGTCGTGGCCACCGACACCGGGACCCTCGTGGAGGTTCAGGGCACCGGCGAGGGGGCGACGTTCCCGCGGTCGACGCTGGACAAATTGCTCGACGTGGCGCTGGGCGCCTGCGACACATTGTTTGCCGCACAGCGCCAGGCGCTGGCGTTGCCCTATCCGGGTGTGCTGCCCGACGGGCCCCCGCCGCCGAAGGCGTTCGGCAGCTGACAGTGCCTGATGGTGACGACCCACTGCGCCCGGCTTCGCCGCCCTCGCGATCGTCACGGCTGCTGGTTGCCAGTCGCAACCCCAAGAAGCTGATGGAACTGCGCCGGGTGCTCGACGGCGCCGGCCTGTCGGGGCTGACGCTGGTGTCGCTGAACGACGTGGCGCCGTTCGACGAACCGCCCGAAACCGGTGCGACCTTCGAGGACAACGCGTTGGCCAAGGCCCGGGATGCGTTCGCCGCGACGGGTCTTCCGAGCGTGGCCGACGACTCGGGTTTGGAGGTGGCCGCGCTGGGCGGCATGCCCGGCGTGCTGTCGGCGCGCTGGTCGGGCAACCACGGCGACGACGCCGCCAACACCGCGCTGCTGCTGGCCCAGTTGCGCGACGTCCCCGACGAACGGCGCGGGGCGGCGTTCGTCTCCGCGTGCGCGCTGGTGTCGGCATCCGGCGAAGTCGTCGTCCGTGGTGAATGGCCCGGCACCATTGCCCGCGAACCGCGCGGCGACGGCGGGTTCGGCTATGACCCGGTGTTTATTCCCGACGGATACCGCCGCACGGCCGCCGAGCTCAGCCCGGCGGAGAAGGACGCGGTCTCGCATCGTGGTCGGGCGCTGGCGCTGCTGGTGCCGGCGCTGAAAGCGCTTGCCTGACCCGCGCGTTAGCCCAGCCCGACCCAGGCCACACCAGTCTCGACGGAGAGGCGACCAACGATGTGCCCGCCTAATAGCGACAATCCGTTGCGCCCCTTGCGTTGTCGCGCGTAGGTGGCCGCTACGCGTGTCGTGCCCGAGGGGACCGCCGTGGCAGGTGTGACTCAAAGACCGAAGCGAGCCTTGACGTCCTTGCTCTGGAAGTGCTCGACGATGATGCCCAGCAGCGGAATGGTCCCGGCCAGCAGCACGCCGACCGTCTTGAGAATTGGCCAGCGCACCTTGACCGCCAAGTTGAATGCCGCCAACACGTAGATGAAGTACACCCAGCCGTGGACCACCTCGATCCACCGGATCTCGTGGTGGAAGGCCAGATGCGAGACGATCTCGTAGCACAGTGCGATGAGCCAGAGACCCGTCGTCCACGCCATGATCCGGTAGCCGAGCAACGCGGTGCGGATCTTGTCGACGGGGAATGCGGGCGCTGATGCTTCGGGTGTCTCGGGTGTGGTCATGCGGTGGTCCTGTTCTGTTACTCGGCGTCTTTCTTGGCGAGCTCGGCCAGGTAGGCGTTGTACTCCTGCAGCGCGGGATCCTCGGGCGGCTGCGGCGCGGGCTTGGGCCGCTCGGGCAGCAGCCCGGCGGGGATCTCGGTCAGCCCGCCGCTCTTCCGCGGGTCTGGGGGCTCCTCTTCGTAGCGGACGAACTTGCGGTACGCATAGACACAGAACCAGGCGAACAGCGGCCACTGCAACGCGTAGCCAAGATTCTGGAACGTACCCGAAACCGACTGAAACCTGGTCCACTGCCACCAACCCAAGGCCAGGCAGGCGCAGGCCGCGATGATCACCAAAGCGATCAGCGCGGGCCTGCGATGGCGCTTCCTAAGAGCCTGCGTGGACACCCCTTGACGGTACCGTGCGGCGGCATTCACGATTTAGGCCCGACGAATTCGTTGAGACGCGCCACCGCCTTCCGGTATATGGAGATGATGCACCGGCTCGACCGCGTCCATCGGACTCCAAGGTGGTCGAGCAACACGTTTCGCCCAGGCATGAAGCGTTAGGATCGCTAGGCGCGCGGGCGTGGCGAAATGGAAAACGCGCCGGTTTTAGGTGCCGGTGCTCGAAAGAGCTTGAGGGTTCGAGTCCCTCCGCCCGCACGCCTTGTCGACGTTACGCATCCAAAAAGCGGGCGCGGACCTCCTGAGGGGGCAGCGGACAACTCTCGTACTTGCCGAAGACGCGATAGCGGATATCGGCGAATCTGTCGTAGAGCCAGTCGCGAAGGGGAGCCGGTATGACGCGGGCAACCTTGAGCAGCTTCCACGGCCCGCCAAGGTAATCCGCCACGCGTAACGCGGCCGCCGATCGCGCGGCCACCCGTTCGGCGGGCTGGCCGGGTTCATCGACAAACACCATGGAGTCGACGTTGTGGATAGCCGGGTGGCGATCGACGATCGCTCGGGCGAAGTCGCTGTCGAGGGCGACAAAGCGCAGGGCGCCGTCGGGATCGAACCGAAGCACCGTCCGCACGGCCCGGTTGCAGAAGCCGCAGACACCGTCGTACAGCAGCACCGGTGCCACCTGCGTCTCCACGCGACCCAGGCTACTGACCGACGGCACCGCGGCGCCGCCGCCGTGGATACCCGAGGTTGACGGAAGGTAAGGCAACCCTTAGTTTGTGGGGGTAACTTACCGAGTCGGAGTGTGGTGCCGGATGCAGTCGGTGGCGTCTCGCCAGGGAGGGCGGCCCGCGCTCATCGCGGTGGACGACGTCGTCCGAGTGGGCCGCGAGCTCGGCATGCAACGGCTGAGCGTCAACGCGGTCGCACTGGGGCTCGGCGTATCGGCGACCGCCCTGTACCGGCACGTCGAAGGCAGGTGGGAGCTCGAACGCCTGATCGGCGAAAGCCTGCTCGCCGAACTCGAGCTGCGCGAGGACCCGACGGCGGACACCGAGCAGCACCTGCTGTCGTTCGGCCTGCAGCTGCGGGACTTCACCGCCGAGCACCCGGGACTCGCGTCCTATCTTCAGGTGCTGTTTCCGCGCGGCGATGCCGGCGCTCGGTTGTTGGCCACCGAAGTCCGGGCGCTGAGCCGGCGCGGATACCCCGCCGACGCGGCCATGATGTTGAGCAGCGCCGTCGCCACCCTGGCGATCAGCCTGGCCGCGCGGGAAGAGAGCAACACCAACGCAACCGGCGGAGACCAGGCCCCTGGCTTCGCGGTGGAGCGCGACGCCGCCGCCGACCGGTTGGCCGGCGACGCGCAGCTGGGTGCGGCTCACGCCGGGTTGCCGCAGCTGTCGAGTTCAGAATTCGTGCGGCTGTTGCTGGCCGCATCCATACGGGGTTTGGTCGCGGCGATTCCGCCGGGCCGGCCGATCGGCGAGGTCGTGGCGGAATTGAGCGCCACGGGAGAGGACCGCTGATGGCACGCGGGTTCCAGGGTGTGGTACTGCGGAGTTTCGGCGCCCGCGACCACACCGCGACGGTCATCGAAACCGTCCGCATCGCACCACATTTCGTACGGGTACGGATGCAATCACCGACCCTGTTCGAGGACGCGGAGGCCGAACCCGCGGCGTGGCTACGGTTCTGGTTTCCCGACCCGGACGGGTCCGACACCGAATTCCAGCGCGCCTACACGATCTCCGAGGCGGACGTCCCCGCCGGCCGCTTCGCGGTCGACGTCGTGCTGCACGACCCGGCCGGACCGGCGTCGCATTGGGCGCGCACCGTGCAGCCTGGCGCCACGATCGCGGTCATGTCGCTGATGGGCTCGTCACGTTTCGACATACCCGACGAGCAGCCGGTCGGGTATCTGTTGATCGGCGACTCGGCGTCGATCCCGGGCATGAACGGGATCGTCGGAACCGTCCCCGACGACGTCCCGATCGAGATGTACCTCGAGCAGCACGACGACAACGACACGCTGATCCCGATCGCGCAGCATCCTCGGCTGCGGGTGCATTGGGCTGCGCGCCGCGACGAGAAATCGCTTGCCGCGGCGATCGAAAGCCGCGACTGGTCCGACTGGTACGCGTGGGCGACGCCCGAAGCGGCGGCGCTCAAACAAGTCCGCAAGCGGCTGCGCGACGACTTCGGCTTTCCTAAGTCGGAAGTTCACGCGCAGGCGTACTGGAACGCCGGCCGCGAGATGGGCACCCGCCGCGATCGCGAATCCGACGCCAGAGGCTCCAGAGATTCCTCTGCCTCCCCAGAGGCCGCCCCGACGCCCACCGGCGGCGAGCCGAATCTGGTTGCGGCACAACCGGAACCCGTGCAACCCGCATCCGAAACGGCGGCGCTGCCCTCCCGCGGCAGCTGGCGCGCCCAGGCCGCTGGCCGATTGCTTGCGCCGCTGCGGTCGGCGCTGATCGTCTCCGGTGTGCTGCAGGCCGTCATAACGCTGTTGCAGCTGGCGCCGTTCGTGCTGCTGGTCGAGCTGGCCCGGCTCCTGGTCTCCGGCGCCGACGCGTCCCGGCTGTGGGCGGTCGGGATCGCGGCCGTTTCGCTGCTCGGGACGGGCACCGTGCTCGGCGCCGGCCTCACGCTGTGGCTGCACGTCGTCGACGCGCGGTTCGCCCGCGACCTGCGTTCGCGGCTGTTGCACAAGCTATCCCGGCTGCCGCTGGGCTGGTTCACCGCCCGAGGGTCAGGCTCGATCAAGCAGTTGGTGCAAGACGACACGCTGTCGTTGCACTACCTGGTCACCCATGCCATCCCGGACGCGGTCGCGGCGGTCGTCGCGCCGGTGGCCGTGCTCGTCTACCTGTTCGTCGTCGACTGGCGGGTGGCGCTGGTCCTGTTCGTGCCGGTCCTGGTCTACCTCGTGATGACGTCGTCCATCATGATTCAATCCGGGCCGCGCATCCCGCAATCGCAGCGATGGGCCGAAAAGATGAACGGCGAGGCCGGCGGCTACCTCGAGGGCCAGCCGGTGATCCGCGTGTTCGGCGGTGCCGCCGCCTCGAACTTCCGGCGCCGGCTCAACGAGTACATCGGATTCCTGGTCGCCTGGCAGCGTCCCCTGTCGGGCAAGAAGACCCTGATGGATCTCGCCACCCGTCCCGCGACGTTCCTGTGGCTCATCGCAGTCACCGGCACCTTGCTGATCGTCTCGAACCGGATGGCGGCGGTGAATCTGTTGCCGTTCCTATTGCTGGGCACCACATTTGGCGCGCGACTGCTAGGCATCGGCTACGGGCTGGGCGGCGTTCGCGCCGGAATGCTGGCGGCGCGGCGCCTCCAGGTCACGCTCGACGAGCCCGAACTGACCGTGCGCGAACCCTCCGAACCCCGCGACGGCGATTCGTCGGCGACGGTGGCCTTCGACAATGTCAGCTTTAGCTACCGGCCCGGCGTGCCGGTGCTGCACGACGTGTCGCTGACGCTGCGCCCTGGCACGGTGACCGCGCTCGTCGGGCCGTCCGGGTCCGGGAAGTCGACGCTGGCCGCGCTGCTGGCCCGCTTCCACGACGTCGGGCAGGGCGCCATACGCGTTGGCGGCCAAGACATTCGATCGATGACCGCCGACGAACTCTACGCGCGGGTCGGTTTCGTGCTGCAGGATACCCAGCTCGTGCACGGCACCGTCGCCGAGAACATCGCGCTGGCCGTTCCGGACGCGGCCGCCGAACAAGTCCAGGCCGCGGCCCGCGCGGCCCAAATCCACGACCGCATAATGCGATTGCCGGAAGGCTACGACACCGTCTTGGGCGCGGGGGCCGGGCTTTCGGGCGGCGAACGCCAACGGCTGACCATCGCCCGGGCGATCCTCGCCGACACCGGAGTCCTGATCCTCGACGAGGCCACGGCATTTGCCGACCCGGAATCGGAATACCTTGTGCAGCAAGCGCTTAACCGGCTGACCCGGGATCGCACCGTGTTGGTGATCGCCCACCGGTTGCACACCGTCACCCGGGCCGACCAGATCGTCGTGCTCGATCACGGCCGTATCACCGAACGCGGAACGCACGACGAGTTGCTCGCCGCCGACGGGCGCTACCGCCGCCTGTGGGAGACCGGCCAGGGCAATCGGATGGCCGCCACCGCGGCTCAGGAGGGCGCCCGATGATCCGCACCTGGATAAGCCTTGTCCCCGCGGATCGCCGCATCAAGGTGGCCGCCTACGCGGCGCTGGCGTTCGCCTCCGTCGTGGTGCGGGCGGCGGGCACGGTGTTGCTGGTCCCGCTGGTGGGGGCGCTGTTCAGCGACGCCCCGCACCGCGCGCTGGGTTGGCTTGGCTGGCTCACCGCCGCGACGGTCACCGGGTGGCTGATCGACACCGCCACCGCGCGGATCGGCTTCGATCTCGGGTTCGCCGTACTCGACCGCAGCCAGCACGATCTGGCGGACCGGCTCCCGAGCGTCCGGCTGGATTGGTTCACCGCCGACAACACCGCGATGGCACGGCAGGCGATCGCCGCGACCGGGCCAGAACTCGTCGGCCTCGTCGTCAACCTGCTGACGCCGCTGATCACCGCGATCTTGTTGCCGGCGGTTATCGCGCTGGCGCTGTTGGCCATCTCGTGGCAGCTCGGCGTGGCCGCGCTGGCCGGTGTGCCGTTGCTGCTGGCCGCGCTGTGGGCGTCGGCGGCCTTCGCGCGCCGGGCCGATGCCGCGGCCGACCAGGCCAACAGGGTCCTCACCGAGCGAATCATCGAGTTCGCCCGGACCCAGCAGGCGTTGCGCGCCGCGCGGCGCGTCGAGCCGGCCCGAAGCCTGGTCGGGTCCGCGCTGGCCTCCCAGCACAGCGCGACGATGCGGTTGCTGGGCATGCAGGTCCCGGGCCAGCTGTTGTTCAGCATGGCCAGCCAGCTGGCCCTCATCCTGCTGGCCGGGGCCACGACGGCGCTGACCGTGACCGGCAGGCTCACGGTGCCCGAGGCCGTCGCCCTGATCGTCGTCATCGCCCGCTATCTGGAGCCGTTCACCACGGTCAGCGAACTGGCGCCGGCGCTGGAGAGTACCCGCGCCACCCTCGGCCGGATCCGTTCGGTGCTCACCGCACCGGCCCTGCCCGCCGGCACCGGCGCGCTGCCCGACGGCACCGCCGCCCCGCGCATCGAATTCGACGACGTCGCATTCAGCTACGGCGGTGCGGGCCATCCGGTGCTCGACGGTGTCAGTTTCACCCTGCAACCGGGAAGCACGACGGCAATTGTCGGGCCTTCCGGCTCCGGCAAGACCACGATCCTGGCCCTGATCGCCGGCCTGCATCGGCCGACCCGCGGCCGTGTGCTCATCGACGAGGTCGATGCCGCGACGCTGGACGCCGAGGCGAGGCGCGCCGCAAGCAGCGTGGTGTTTCAGCATCCCTACCTGTTCCATGGGACGATCCGCGAAAACGTGCTCGTCGGAGACCCCTGCGCCGGCGAGGATCGGTTCGCGCGGGCTGTGGCGCTGGCGCGGGTCGACGAGCTCACCGGCCGGCTGCCGGACGGCGCCGAGACGATCGTCGGCGAAGCCGGCTCGGCGCTCTCGGGCGGCGAGCGGCAAAGGGTCAGCATCGCGCGCGCTCTGCTCAAGGCCGCGCCGATACTGCTGGTCGACGAGGCGGCCAGTGCCCTGGACACCGAGAACGAGGTCGCGGTGGTCGACGCGCTCACGGCCGACCCACAGTCGCGCACCAGGGTGATCGTGGCCCATCGGTTGGGGAGCGTTCGTCATGCCGACCGCGTACTCTTTCTCGACGACGGCCGGGTGGTCGAGGACGGCGCGGTCGACGAATTGCTCACCGCGGGTGGACGTTTCGGCGAGTTTTGGCGCCAGCAGCACGACGCCGCCGAGTGGCGGATCCTCGCCGACTAAACGGGCTGTCTGATCGGGACCGAAGCCGGGTTAGCGTGGCCGGCTGGCGCCCGGCGCGTCGCTGTCAGCCGCGTCCGGTTCCCAGGTTCCCGGCAGCATCGGACTGGTCGGCCCGCCGCCGAACGCGTCGCCGGCGAGGGTCTTCAGTCCAATCGCTTCGGCGGCGCCGTTGGCAGCAACACCGCCGAAGCCCATCGGCCCCGCACCTCCGGTCGACGCGGTGACCGAGGGCTCCTCGGGGGGCGGAGGGCCGGCGTCGACACCGGAGTCCAGATCCATGAACTCATCACCGTAGCCCCTGGACACCGCCCGACGGCGCCGGCGGGCGCGGCGTTTGTCCCGCGCCGACGCCGAAACGGCGGCGGCGGCCGCTGGAACGCCGACGGCCGGCACCCTGGCGCCGGAACTATCGCGCAGTGTGGGCGTGAAGCCCTCGTCGGGGCCTAGACCGGCGACGGCATACGGAACGGCGGGGGCGGCAGCCGACGCCGTGAGCGGGGCCCCGGGCCCGGGTACGGCGACCCCCGCACTCGCCGGCGCCGCAGCGGGCGTCGCCACGGTTGTGGGGACGCCGGTAGCCGCCCAGACCGGTTGATCGACGTGCGCCGCCAGCACCGGCAAGGCGCCCCCCGCGGCAATTCCCGCCGGCACGATCGCCGGCACCAGGAGCTGCGAGCCCACCCCGAGCACCACGCCGAGCGTGGTGGCCAGCAGGGGATCCAGCAGAATTTGAGGGTAGGTGAGGGACGCTCCTATCCAGGAAAACGTCTGCCAAGCCACCGCGAACAGGAACGGACCCCAGGTCACCAACGCCTGCGCCGGATTGGTGAAGAAGTCGGTGACCAGTTTGACGGTGTTACCCAGCGGGTCCTGCAAGAAGTTGATGATCGGGTCGTAGACCTGGTGAGTGAAGTTGATGTAGTCCTGCAGCAGCTCGGAGATGATGTTTGCAAGGTTCAGGTTCGAACCCGAATCGGCGGCCGGCGCCTGCGCCGCCGATTGGGTGAGGTCGGCCGCGCCCTGACTGGCCTCGCCGACCCCGGGCTGCAGCACGGGCGGTGCGGGCGCCGTCGTTGGGGTGGCGGCAACCGCGGCGCCGGCGACCGCCTGATACGTGCCCATGGTGGTGGCCGCCTGAATCCACATCCGGACGTAGTCGGCCTCGTTCAGCGCGATCGGAATGGTGTTGATGCCGAAGAAGTTCGTGACCACCAGCACGGCGTGCGTCGCGTGGTTGAGCGCCAGTTCGGGCAACGTCGGCATGGCGGCCAGCGCGGTGGTGTAAGCGGCGGCCGCCACCTCGTGTTGGCTGGCCGCAAAGGCGCTGTTGGTGCTGGCCTGCGCCAGCCACGCCAGGTATGGCGCGTGGGCGGCGACGTACCGCTGGGCGCTCCGCCCGTCCCAGGCGCCCGCTTGGACGGCGCTGAGCAGGCCGCTGAGTTCGGCTGCCGCGGTGGCGTATTCGTTGCTCAACGATTGCCACGCCCCGGCGGCGGCCAGCAGCGCGCCGGGGCCGGGACCGCTGGACAATAGCGCCGAATGCACCTCCGGCGGCAGCGCCATCCAGATGGGCGCGGTCACGGTAGCCCGCCCGCATGCCGGGTTTCTCGACCCCCTGCAGTCCCGGCGCCCGGCGCCGCCTGACCCGCACGCTGAAACCCGTTGGCGCCCAGGGGGATACCGTGTCGGCCGGTAACCGCCCTCAGTCTGTCAGCGACAATCTCCATGCCTGTTTGTCGGGAATACCAAATCCCGACATCTCCCCGTCCACGTTGACTGAACCTACCTTGTTGAAGTTAGTATTGCATAACCTAAGTTCCGTGGGGGCGGTGGTAACTGGCGCCGGGTTGCCGGACGGCGCCGGAACCGTCCCACCGGTCGGCGGCGATTCCCGGGCCTCTTGCCGTATGCCTTACAGTTGATCGGTCGGTCGAGCGCTGGAGGCGTGCTGCTTATGGGTGCTGTGGTGGCGATTCCGCGATACCCCGGCGACGTGACCGCCGAATGGTTGTCGGCGGCGCTCAGCGAACACCGCACGCCCGTCGAGGTTTCCGACGTGCAGGTCGTGGCGATCGGCACCGGGCAGACCGGGGCCACCTTTCGGGTGGTGGCCCAATACGCGACATCCCCCGGTGATCTGCCGCCGACCTTCGTGATCAAACTGCCCGCCCAGGACGAAACCGTGCGCGACCGGGTCACCATCGGCTATCGCAGTGAGTGCGCGTTTTATGCCACGGTGGCCGACCGGGTGCGAGTGCCGACGCCGCGGTGCTTCTATTGCGAAATCACCGAGGACGCTTTGGATTACGCACTACTGCTCGCCGACCAAGCGCCCGCGGTGCAAGGCGACCAGATCGCCGGCTGTGGCGAGCGGGAGGCGCGGCTGGCCGTGGTGGCGCTGGCCGGATTGCACGGGCCCAGCTGGTGCGACCCGTACTGGCTGGACCTACCCGGGCTCGCGTTTCCCCGCCCGGACGAGGCTTCCGCGAAGGGCCTGGGTGACGTCGCGAAGATGAGCGCCGATATCACCCTGGAAAAGCTCGGTGACCGAATGAGGCCCGAAGACAGGGAGACCTTCGCTGCGGCAATGGGCAAGGTGACGCCCTGGCTCTTTGCCGAACGGGACCGCTTTGCCCTGCTGCACGGGGACTATCGGCTCGACAACCTGCTGTTCGATACGGGCCGGAGCCGGGTGAGCGTGGTCGACTGGCAGACGCTCGGCGTGGGTCTGGCGGCAAGGGACCTCGCGTATTTCACGGCGACCAGCTTGGATTCGCAACTGCGCTCAACGGTCGAGAACGGCCTGGTCGACGAGTACCACCGGGCGCTACTGGGGTACGGCGTCGGCGGGTATGACCGTGAAACCTGTTGGCGTGATTACCGTCTCGGGGCGATTCAGGCCCTGCTGATCTCGGCTCTGGGCTTTGCCTTCGCCACCGCCACCGAGCGCGGCGACGACATGGTGCTGACCATGCTCGGCCGGGGCTGTCAGGCGATCCGCGACCTGGAAACGTTGGAACTCATCGGCTGAACCGCCCGGCGATGTAGTCGGCGCGGCAGGCATTGCGGGCGAGCTTGCCGCTGGTGGTGCGGGGGATGGCCCCGGCGGCGACGAGCCGCACGTCGGCGACCCGGATGTGATGCTCGCGCGAAACCGCCGCCCGCACGGCCGCCTCGATGGGGCCCGGATCGGCGCGCCCGACGCCCGCGGCACGTTCGGCGACAATGACGAGCTGCTCCGCCGCGCTGTCGTCGGGAGAGTCCGCCGGAACGGAAAACGCGGCCACGTAACCGGTTCGGACGGCGCTCGACGCCTGGCCGACCGTCGTTTCGATGTCATGCGGGTAGTGATTGCGACCATCGACGATGATGAGGTCCTTGATCCGTCCCGTCAGGTACAGTTCGCCGTCAATGTAGACACCGAGATCGCCGGTGGCGAGCCAGCAGCTGTTGTCCGGTGATCCCTCGGCGTGGCTGCCGAATTCGAGCCGGGACTGCAGCTTGTTGCCGAACGTGCGTTGTGTCTCCTCTTCGCGTCCAAAGTATCCGCGGCCGATGTTGTTGCCGTGCAACCAGATTTCCCCGACGGAACCATCGGGCACCTCGGCGCCGTCCGAGCTGACGATCACCGCCCGCAGGTTGGGGAGCGGCCGGCCGGAGGAGACATAGGCGACCGCATCGGGGGCGTCGGGCGCGACGATCACCGCGCGCCCCGCGGCCAGCTGAACACGGTCGAGGACTACGGCCCTGGCCGCCGCATCCGGGGCGGTAGTGGCCACTCCCAGGGTCGCTTCCGCCATCCCGTAGGAGGGCTTGATCGCCGTCGCGGGCAGACCGTAGGGAGCGAACGCTTTGGTGAACTTCTCGATGGCCGACATCGTCACGGGCTCGGAGCCGTTGAGCAGGCCGACGACGTTGCGCAGGTCAATGGAGTCCCCCTGGGGAGGTAGCCCCCGCTCGGCCGCCAAGTCGTAGGCGAAATTCGGCGCGCCCGCAAACGTCCGGCCGATAGCCGCTTCCGCGCTCAGCTCTTTGATCCATCGGTAGGGCCGGCGAACGAACGCCATGGGATCCAGCAGCGTGAGGTATCCGCCGCCCAACGCCGGGAACATGAGCATGAGCAATCCCATGTCGTGATACAGCGGCAGCCAGCTCACGCTGTGGATTCCCCGGTCCAGCCCGCCGCCCAGGATCATCTGCAGCACGTTGGTGCACACCGCGCGATGGGTGATCTCCACCCCGGCCGGTATCCGCGTCGAGCCCGACGTGTACTGCAGGTAGGCGATGTCGTCGGTGCCGACCGTCACGTCGGTGAACATCGAGGCGAGCGTCGCCGGGATCGCGTCGACGGCGATCAGCCGCGGTCGGCCGGCCACCGGGTGCGCCCGCAGAAACTCCCGTGCCGTCTCGGCCGCCGCCGCGGTCGTCAGCACCACGGTGGGCCGGGCGTCGGCCAGCACCGCCCGCAACCGGTCGGCGTGTCCGGACAGGGCTGGCGCAAACAGTGGGACCGCGATGTTGCCGGCATGGACGGCGGCGAAGAAGGCCGCAACGTACTCGACACCCTGCGGCGCCACGATCGCCACCCGGTCCCCCGGCTTGGTGACCTGTTGGAGGCGCGCGCCGATCGCGCGGACCCGCGACCACAGCCCATTCCAGCTGAGCTCGACGACGCGCCCGTCCTGGTCTTTCGCGTAGTCGATGAATCGATACGCCGGGCTGTCGCCGAACGCGGCCCGGTATTGATCGAAAAACGACGTCAGCGTGATGCCGTCAGGTAAGACGATCGTGCCGTCGGCACGGACGTAATCATTGATGTCAGCCACCGTTGGCTGCGCAGCGCTAGTCGACAGCGGGTCCCGACCCATGGAAAGAGAATAAAAGCCGCAGCAACTGTCTCGCGCTTCCGGCCCGGCATGTTGGCTGTCACCATTGGATCACGGCTGTGACGTACATCACATTCTGAGCCATTATCGGCTTCCCGAGACGCCATGACACCCCGTCGACGTCATCGCCATGCCGCCTTGACCAGGTTCGACCCGATGATCAGGCGCTGAATTTCGCTGGTGCCCTCGTACAGCCGCAGCAGCCGCACGTCGCGATAGATGCGTTCGACGGGAACCCCGTGCATGTAGCCACTGCCACCGTGAACCTGCACCGCGAGGTCCGCGACCTTGCCCGCCATTTCGGTGCAGAACAGCTTCGCCGCCGACGGCGCGACCCGCCGATCTTGATTGCTGACCCACAGCCGCGCGGCGTCGCGGACCAGCGCGCGGCCGGCCAACACACCGGTCTGCTGGTCGGCGATCATCGCCTGCACCAACTGAAAGCTTCCGATCGGCGTCCCGCCCTGCGTCGCGGTGGCGGCATACGACACGGATTCGTCGAGCGCGCGTTGGGCGGCGCCCACCGCGAGGGCGGCGATGTGGATCCGGCCGCGCGCCAGCGAGGTCATCGCCGCGCGATAGCCGAGGTCTTCGCTGCCGCCCACCAGCGCGTCGGCCCCGACCCGAACGTCGCCGAAGCTGACGTCGGCGGTCCACGCGCCTTCCTGGCCCATCTTTGCGTCCTTGGCGCCGACGAGAACGCCCGGGGCGTCGGCGGGAACCAGGAAGACGGCGATCCCCGGGCCCTGGTCGTCGGCCGGCCGGGTGCGCGCGAAGACCACGAAGAGGTTGGCGACGGGCGCGTTGGTGATGAACCGCTTCTGGCCGGAGATCACCCAAGCGCTGTCTTTTTTGGAGCCCTCGCGAACGGCTTTGGTCCGCAGGCCCGCCGGGTTCGATCCGGCGCCGGGCTCGGTCAGCGCAAAGGAGGCGACGACGTCGCCGGACGCCATCGACTCCAGCCAGCGGCCCTTCTGTTCGTCGGTGCCGAAGCCGACGAGGACCTGTCCGGCGATGCCGTTGTTGGTGCCGAACATCGACCGCAGCGCCAGCGAGGTGTAGCCCAATTCCATCGCCAGCTCGACGTCCTGCACGAGGTTGAGGCCAAGGCCGCCCCACCGCTGGGGAATCGCGTAGCCGAACAATCCCATCTTCTTGGCCTGGTCGCGAAGGTCATCGGGCACCCGATCGTCGGCCATGATCTCCCGCTCGCGCGGGACCACGGCGGCGCGAACGAACTGACGGGTCTGGGCGAGGATCTCCCGGAAGTCCTCGTCGGAGACTTCGGGGCCTTCGGCGGCGGTCATGCGCAGACGCTCCTCTTATCGGCTTATCGGCCTCGAGCTGAGGCACCCCGGCTCTCGGCGGGATCCTATATGAAATATGATATTCGAAAGGCGGGCGCCCCACGGGCGGAAGGAAACCAGGAAAGGCGTGATCCAGGTGTCGTTGCTGAGCGGTCGGACCGCGGTGGTCACGGGTGGGGCGCAAGGCCTGGGCTTCGCCATTGCGCAGCGATTCGTCGCCGAGGGCGCGCGAATTGTCCTCGGCGACCTGAACTTTGAGGCCACCGAGGTTGCGGCCAAGCAGCTGGGTCCCGATGTCGCCTTGGCGGTGCAATGCGACGTGACGCAAGCCGCGGACGTCGACACGCTCGTCCAAACCGCCGTCGAACGTTTCGGCGGCCTGGACATCATGGTCAACAACGCCGGAATCACGCGCGACGCGACGCTGCGCAAAATGACCGAGGAACAGTTCGATCAGGTCATCGCGGTGCATCTCAAGGGAACGTGGAACGGCACCCGGATGGCGGCGGCGATCATGCGGGAGAGCAAGCCCGAAAACCAAAGGGGCGCAATCGTCAACATGTCCTCGCTGTCGGGGAAGGTGGGTCTGGTCGGACAGACCAACTACTCGGCGGCCAAGGCCGGGATCGTGGGGATGACCAAGGCCGCCGCCAAGGAGCTCGCCCACCTGGGCATTCGGGTCAACGCCATCGCCCCCGGATTGATCCGTTCGGCGATGACGGAGGCCATGCCGCAACGCATTTGGGACCAGAAGGTGGCCGAGGTCCCGATGGGCCGGGCCGGTGAACCCGGCGAGGTCGCCAACGTCGCCCTGTTCCTGGCCTCCGACTTGTCGTCGTACATGACCGGGACCGTCCTGGAGGTCACCGGTGGCAGGTTCATGTGAGTGAGTGGCGCTAAGAGACAGGGGTAGGCATGCGTGAGGCCGTCATCTGTGAGCCGGTGCGCACACCGATCGGCCGCTACGGCGGAATGTTCAAGTCCCTGACCGCCGTCGACCTCGGTGTCGCCGCGTTGAAGGGGCTGCTCGAGCGAACCGGGATACCGCCCGAGGCGGTGCAGGACGTCGTCCTCGGGCACTGCTATCCGAGCAGCGAGGCGCCGGCGATCGGGCGGGTGGTGGCGTTGGATTCGGGCCTGTCGGTGACGGTTCCGGGGATGCAGGTCGACCGGCGCTGCGGGTCGGGCCTGCAGGCGGTGATCCAGGCGTGCCTGCAGGTCGGCAACGGCGATCACCAGCTCGTCCTCGCCGGCGGCTGCGAAAGCATGAGCAACGTCGCCTTCTACTCCACCGACATGCGCTGGGGCGGCGCCCGCGGCGGCATCCGGGTGCACGACGGGCTGGCGCGGGGGCGCACCACGGCCGGCGGCCGCCACCACCCGGTGCCCGGCGGGATGCTGGAGACCGCCGAGAACCTGCGCCGCCGGTACGGCATTTCGCGCCTGGAACAAGACGAGCTCGCGGTGCGCTCACACCAGCGCGCGGTGGCCGCCCAGAAGGACGGCGTCCTGGCCTCGGAAATAGTTCCGGTCACCGTGCGCGGCCGCCACGGCGAGGAGCTGGTCGACACCGACGAGCACCCGCGCGCCGACACGTCGGTGGAGTCGCTGGGAAAGCTCAAACCCGTTCTGCTGGACGATGATCCGGAGGCGACGGTCACGGCCGGCAACTCCAGCGGGCAGAACGACGCGGCATCGATGTGCGTGGTGACCACGCCTGAGAAGGCGGACGAATACGGTCTGACGCCGCTGGTCCGCTTGGTGTCGTGGGGGGTGGCCGGTGTGGCGCCCAACGTCATGGGCCTCGGGCCGGTGCCCGCGACCGAGGCCGCGCTCGCCAAGGCGGGCCTGCGCCTGTCCGACATCGACCTCATCGAACTCAACGAAGCCTTTGCCGCGCAGGCGCTTGCGGTCATGCGGGAATGGAAGTTCGGGACCGCCGACCATGAGCGCACCAACGTGCACGGCTCGGGAATCTCGCTGGGTCATCCCGTCGGTGCGACCGGCGGCAGGATGCTCGCCTCCCTGGCGCGCGAACTCAACCGCCGCCAGGCGGGATACGGGCTGGAGACCATGTGCATCGGCGGCGGGCAGGGGCTTGCCGCGGTCTTCGAACGGGTCGCCTCGACATGAACCCGTTGAGCGGCCTCGCCGTCGTCGAGGTGTCCAGTTTTGTCGCTGCACCGCTGTGCGGCATGACGCTGAGCCAGCTCGGCGCGCAGGTGATCCGCATCGACCCGATCGGCGGCGCCTCCGACGTCCAGCGCTGGCCGCTGGCCGACGGCGGCACGTCGATCTACTGGACCGGGCTGAACAAGGGAAAGCGTTCGGCCACTATCGATCTGCGCTCGCCCGAGGGCCAGGATCTGGTGCGGCGGCTGATCGTCGAGGGCGACGGCATCGTCGTCACCAACGCCGCCGGCCTGTCCTGGCTCAGCCATGATCGCCTGGCCGCCGGCCGGCCCGACGTCATCCACGTTCAGCTGCTCGGGCGCGGCGACGGCTCCACCGGGGTCGACTACACCGTGAACGCCGGCGTCGGGTTCCCGCTCGTCACCGGCCCGGCCGATCATGCCGGCCCGATCAACCACGTGCTGCCCGCCTGGGACGTGTGCTGCGGCCTGTACGCGGCGCTGGCCGTCGTCGCCGCCGTCCGCCGCCGCGACCGGTCCGGGGTGGGCGCGCGGATCGGCCTCGCGCTGGAGGACGTCGCGCTGGCGACGGCGGGAAACCTTGGGCTGCTGACCGAGCCGCAGGTCAACGGGACGCAACGCGAGCGGCTGGGCAACGCCATCTACGGCCAGTACGGCCGGGACTTTACCAGCGGCGACGGCGCCAGGTTCATGGTTGTGACGTTGACCGGCAGGCACTTTCGCGACCTGGTCGAGGTGACCGGAACCGGCGCGGCGGTGTCCGCGCTCGCGGGGGCGCTCGGCGTGGACTTCGACGCCGAAGGCGACCGCTACCGGTACCGCGACGTCCTGTCCGGGTTGTTCGCCACCTGGTTCGCCGACCGCACGGCCGACGAGATCACCGCCGCGCTGTCGGGCACCACCGTGCTGTTCGAGCGGTACCGCACCTTCGCCGAGGTCGCGGCAGGACCGAAAGTGACCGCGAATCCGCTGTTTTCCCGGCTGCGCCAGCCCGGCGTCGGGGACTACTTTGCCGCCGGCATGCCGGCCGCGTTCGACGGCGCCCACCCCGAACCCGCACCCGCCCCCGCGCTGGGACAGGACACCGCCGACGTGCTCACCGAGTGCCTGGGTCTGACGGCCGCCGACATCGCGCGCCTGACGGCCGCCAACACGATAGGGAAAGACAGCGCATGACCAAGCTCGCCCAGACCCTCGGGCTGACCGAATTCCAGACCGAGATCCTCGCCACGGTACGGCAATTCGTCGACAAGGAAGTCATTCCCCACGCGGCCGAACTCGAACGCGGCGACACCTACCCGCAGCGCATCGTCGACCAGATGCGCGACATGGGACTGTTCGGGTTGATGATCCCGCAGGAATACGGCGGGCTGGGGGAGTCGCTGCTGACCTACGCGCTGTGCGTCGAGGAGCTGGCGCGCGGCTGGATGAGCGTGTCCGGCGTGCTCAACACCCACTTCATCGTGGCGTACATGCTGCGCCAGCACGGCACCGACGCGCAGAAGCGGCGCTTCCTGCCGCGCATGGCGACCGGCGAGTCCCGCGGCGCGTTCTCCATGTCGGAGCCGGAGCTGGGCTCCGACGTCGCCGCGATCCGAACCCGGGCGGGGCGCAATCCGGACGGCACCTACACCATCGACGGCCAGAAGATGTGGCTGACCAACGGCGCCAGTTCCACGCTGATCGCCGTGCTGGTGCGCACCGACGAGGGCGCCGACAAACCGCACCGCAACCTGACCGCGTTTCTGGTCGAAAAGCCAACGGGGTTCGGCGAAGTCGTGCCCGGCCTGACGATTCCCGGGAAGATCGACAAGCTGGGCTACAAGGGCATCGACACCACCGAGCTCCTCTTCGACGGCTACCGGGCGAGCGCCGACGACATCCTCGGTGGAACCCCGGGCCGGGGTTTCGTCCAGATGATGGACGGCATCGAGGTAGGCCGCGTCAACGTGTCGGCACGGGCGTGCGGTGTCGGCATTCGCGCCTTCGAGCTCGCCGTGCGCTACGCCCAGCAACGGCACACCTTCGGCAAGCCGATCGCCGAGCATCAGGCCATCGCGTTCCAGCTCGCGGAGATGGCCACCAAAGTCGAAGCGGCCCACCTGATGATGGTCAACGCCGCGCGGCTGAAGGATTCCGGTGAGCGCAACGATGTCGCCGCCGGCATGGCCAAATACCTTGCCAGCGAACTCTGCTCCGAGGTGACGCAGCAGAGCTTCCGCATTCACGGCGGCTACGGGTACTCCAAGGAATACGAGATCGAACGGCTGATGCGCGACGCACCGTTCCTGCTGATCGGTGAGGGAACCAGCGAGATCCAGAAGTCCATCATCAGCAAGCGGCTGCTCGCCGAGTATCGGGTGTGAGGCGATGAGCGTTCCGGATTTCGCTGCGCGGCCGCAACTTTCCGACGACGTCGCGCGCTTTATCCGCAAGCGGATCTTCGACGGCACCTACACCGCCGGGTCCTACGTTCGCCTGGACCAGTTGGCCGCGGAGTTGGGCGTCAGCGTCACGCCGGTGCGTGAGGCACTGTTCGCCCTGCGCGCCGAGGGCCTGATCGCCCAACAGCCCCGCCGCGGCTTCGTGGTGTTGCCGGTGACCGGGCGGGACGTCACCGACGTCGCGAACGTGCAGGCGCACGTCGGCGGCGAGCTCGCCGCGCGGGCCGCGGTCAACATCACCGACGAGCAGCTGCGCGAACTCAAGCAGATTCAGGCGCAATTGGAAGAGGCCTATGCCGGTGACGATCACGAGCGCACCGTTCGGCTGAATCACGAGTTCCACCGGGCCATCAACGTCGCCGCGGACTCGCCGAAGCTGGCCCAGCTGATGCTGCAGATCACCCGCTACGCACCGGAATCGGTGTTCCCGACCATCGAGGGCTGGCCGGAACAGTCGATGAAGGACCATCGGCGGATATTGTCCGCGCTGAACAAGCGCGACGACAAGCTGGCGCGCGCCGCGATGTCGGAACACCTTGCCGCCGGGGCGGTTCCGCTGATCGAGCACCTCGTCTCGCGGGGGGTAGTTATTGATTCGACCTGATGTTAGGTCATAAGCACTTTCACGCGCCCGAGCCTTAACGGGCCGCGACCGGCCGGGTCCGCCCCTTGGTCGGCTTGCGCTGCCGGGCGGGCGCGGGCTTGGTCGCTCCGTTCCCCTTTTTCGTCTCCTCGATCAACCGGCCGGCGTGGTCGAGGATGCAGTCGAGGCCGAATTCGAAATTTGTTTCGTCCGGCGCGCCGATGCGGTGGCCCTTCTCGGTGACTTGGGCAATCAGCGGAGTGGTTTGGGGATCGATGGCCACCGCGTCCTCGATGGCACGCCCCCCGCTGTCCGAGGACCGGTTCTTTTCGTAGAGCCGTTGCAACACCACCGATCCGCGGACGTGCATCGAAACCGCCGAATAGGTGTCGAAGGCGTCATCCGCGGATAGGCCGGCCTCGACCAGGTTGGCGATCGCCTTCTCCATCTCCTGGGCGCCGACGCGTGCCGCCTTGGGACTGAGGGCGGCGCGAATCAAAATCAGATCACACAGGATTGGGTTGCCCATGAACGTCTTCCGCATCGAGCGCGCGTGATTCCGCAGCGTCTCGCGCCAGTCGCTGGCTTTGACGTACGGGGTGGCGAACACGTACTCGCTCAAAGCGCGGTCCGTCATCGCGTTGAGCAGATCGTCCTTCTTCCGGAAGTACCAGTAGATGCTCGTGACGCCGACGCCCAGGTGTTTGCCGAGCAACGGCATGCTGAGGTTGTCTATCGACACCTGCTCGGCGAGTTCGAATGCGCCGCTGATGATGTCGTCGGGATTGATGGAACCGCGTTCGCGTCGCTGACGCTTTTCAGCGGTTGCCTGCTTAGCCACTACGGGCACCTCCATCACAATCTGTCCTGCATATGCGCGCGCGTGTCGCGGTTGCGCTACCTCCCTGGACCTTACCGGCCGCGGTCACCGGTGCCGATTCCATCGGGGTTTTCCCTCTGCTACTGTAATGGCTATCGTAGGCTTTTTGGTAACTGCGGCTGGACGGGCGAACATGACAGGGCCGAGGCCGTCGGGCGCGCCGCTCGGCAGGGCATGGATCTAGGGCTGGCAAATGCCGCCACGGTCGTGGTCGGCGGCGGTGGCGGGATGGGATTGGCCACGGCGCGATGCCTTGCCGAGGAAGGTGCGCGGGTGGCCGTCATCGGCCGCTCACGGTCGGCGCTTGACCGTGCGGCCGCCCAATTGAGCGGTTGCGGTAGTCCCGACGCCCTGGGGATGGTCGCGGACGTCCGCGACGGTGCGCAGGTCGACACGGTGTTCGCCGAGCTAGGCGAGCGATGGAACGGCGAGCTGAACGCGCTCATCAACGCGGTCGGTCCGGGCTCGGTGGGCAGCTTCGAAAGCCTGACCGACGACCAGTGGCACCAGGCCGTCGAGGCGGGCGTGATGGGCATGGTGCGCTGTGTTCGCGCGGCCCTTCCGTTGCTGCGCAAAGCGCAGTGGGCGCGCGTCGTGAACTTCTCCGCGCACTCGATACAGCGGCAAAGCGTGATGCTGGCCGCTTACACCGGGGCCAAGGCCATGCTGACCAGCGTCTCCAAGAACCTGTCGCTGCTGCTGGCCAAGGACGAGATTCTGGTCAACGTCGTCTCGCCCGGCAGCATCGCGTCCGAGTCGCTGATCGGCTGGGCGGAGTCGGTCGGCGTCGACGGGAACGACCCCTGCCGCTTGATGGATGCCATCGCCGAGCATTTCGGGCATCCGGCGCACTTGCCGCGGGCCGGCCTGCCCGAGGAGATCGGGCCGGTCGTGGCCTTCCTCGCGTCGCGGCGTAATTCCTACATGACCGGGGCCAATGTCAACGTCGACGGCGGCTCCGACTTCATCTGACTTTGAAAGCGCTTGTCCGGCAAAAGGAGTGGATCGTGGCGGCAGTCGGGTGCGGGACCTGCGCGTTAAGAGTGCGTCGATGAGCGCCGTCGAGCCCGAGGACGCGGTGCTCTACGAGGCCACCGCGAGCGGCGTCGCGATCATCACGCTCAACCGCCCGGAGCGCCTCAACGCCTGGGGGCCCGACATGGCCCCGGCGTTTTATGCCGCCATCGATCGCGCCGAGCTGGACGGGGCCATTCGGGTCATCGTGCTGACGGGCCGGGGCCGGGCGTTCTGCGCCGGTGCGCACCTGGGCTCGTCGGGCGCGACCGACGCCGTCGGCGATTCCCTGCAGAGGGCGGGGGAGAAGGACGTGGCGGACTTGGTCGGCGAACGCCCGCCCCATTTCGTGACCGAGCTGCGCAAGCCCGTCATCGCCGCCATCAACGGCGCCTGTGTCGGCATCGGATTGACTCAGGCGCTGATGTGTGACGTCCGCTTCGCGGCGGCCGGGGCCAAGTTCGCCGCGGTGTTCGCGCGCCGGGGGCTGATCGCCGAGTTCGGCATCTCCTGGATACTCCCGCGGTTGACGGGGTGGGGGGTGGCCCTCGACCTGTTGCTCAGCGGGCGCACGTTTCTTGCCGACGAAGCCGCCGAGCTTGGCCTTGTCAAGGAAGTCGTGGCGCCCGAGGACCTGATGAGGCGTGTCATGGAGTACGCCGAGGACATCGCCCAGAACTGCTCGCCGACCGCCATGTCGGTGATCAAGCGGCAGGCATACGGCGACGCGAACCGCGATGTCGCGGCGGCGAATTCGGCCGCCGAGGCGCTGATGTGGGAGGCGCTGCCGCGGCCGGACGTCATGGAGGGGATCGTGAGCTTCCTGCAGAAGCGGCCGCCCCGCTTTCCCGCCCTGAACCCATAGCCCCAACCCCGGACTACGGGCCGGCGAGCGGCCTTCTTGCGCGAGCAGACACACAATCGCATTATCCGGCGCTAAATCATGCGACTCTGTGTCTGCTCGCGCAACAAGGCGCGGAGCCTGCGGATGTCGGGCTTGCCGGTGGCACCCCGCGGGATGCCCTCGTCGGAGTCCACCAGCAGCCACAGCGTTGGAACCTTGAAGGCGCTCAGCAGCTTTCGGGCGGCGCTTCGAAGCCGATCGGGTGTCATGGTGGCGATGTCGCATACCACCGCGGCCCCGACCCGATCGCCCGTGTCGTCCGCCACGTTGGTGACGACGGCGTTTTCGACGCCGTCGATCGACCGCAGCGCCCGCTGCACCTCGCCGGGGTACACCGTCGCGCCGCTCACCTTGAACATGTCGTCGGAGCGACCGTGGTAGAAGAGGAACCCGTCGCCGTCGAGGTGGCCGAGATCGCCCGTGGGATAGAAGCCGTCGGGTGTGAACAGCTCCTCCCGGCCGCGCCGGCACATGCCGCGCATGACGTGTGGCCCGCGGATCTGGATCATCCCGCCCGTTCCGGCGGGCACGGGCGAGCCGTCCTCGGGGTCGACGATCCGAACCTCCATGCCGCCGAACGGCTTTCCGCAGCTGCCCCAGGCCGATTCGGGCATGTCGGTGTCCGCGGGGTAGCCGCAGTAGGGCCCGAACGCCTCGGTCATGCCGAACAGCCTGGCCCGCGCCCCCGGTTCGGCGCGCAGCTCGGCGGGCAGCAGCGCGTCGAGGCTGCCCGGCCGCAACGCCGACAGGTCCGCCCCGACGCCGGCCGACTTGCGGGCAAGGTTTTCGGCCTGATCCGGCCAGCCGCGAAACAGGGTGACGCGCTCGCGTTCCAGCAGCCGCAGTGTGGCTTCCGCCGAAGGGATTTCCTCGGTGATCAGGGTGCAGCCGGCCAACAACGCCGAGAGCACCCCGCTGCCGAACCCGCCCACCCAGAAGAACGGCATCGGCAGATACAGGCGGGTGTCGGCGTCGATGCAGCGGGCGGCCAGGCCGGATCGCACCGCGCCCAGCGCGTTTCCGTGCGAATGAATGACGCCCTTGGGCGCCCCGCTGCTGCCCGAGGTGAACATGATCACCATGGTGTCGCTGGGTGTCACGGTCCGGGTCATCGCGTCGGCGAGCCGAAGGGCCGCTGCACGAGGGGCGCCCAGCGTCAGCCGTTCCGCATTCCAAACGCGCTGCAGCGCGGGCAGATCAGGGTTGTCGACGACGTGCTCGAGGTAGCGGTGGCCCCGGAATTCTTCGACGCCGATGAGGAACTGCACCGAGGCGACCCGCAGCTGGTCCCGCAGCTCGCCCGCCGTCAGCAGCGTGCTGAGCGGCACCAACACCGCACCGATACGGGTCAGCGCGATGGCGGTCTGCACCCATCGCACGCCGTTGGGCATGATCAGCCCGACCCGGCTGCCCTTGGCGACGCCGGCGTCGACGAACTCCGCGGCGATCGCGCGCGTGGTCGAGTCCA
The DNA here is from genome assembly GCF_019645855.1 of Mycobacterium malmoense. Classification (NCBI taxonomy): domain Bacteria; kingdom Bacillati; phylum Actinomycetota; class Actinomycetes; order Mycobacteriales; family Mycobacteriaceae; genus Mycobacterium; species Mycobacterium malmoense. The sequence continues at coordinate 3,757,941 of NZ_CP080999.1, read as the reverse complement.
GTTCGCCGTAGCTCAGGCGGGCCGACGCATCGATCACCATCGGCTTGGGTCCGTCGCGTGCCGCGCGCGACCGCACCAGCCGGTCGATGGTGGACGGGGCGTCAGCCATCGAAAACCTTTGCGAGCCTCCCCATGTCGACCTTGCCGCTGGACATCAGCGGGACGTCGGAGCGGCGGATGGGGACGATTCGGCGCGGGATCTTGTACGCCGACAGCTCGGACTTCAGCTCGCGGCGCAGCGCGCCCTCGTCAACCGTGGCCTCGTCCTCGACGACAATGGCCGCCGCCACCGCTTGGCCCCGTTCGCGGTCGGGGACACCGACGACGTACGCGGTCAGCCCGCCGGTGACCCTGGTGATCGCCCTGGCCACCTCTTCGGGTGACACGTTGGCGCCCGCGGTCTTGATCATCGACCCGCGCCGACCCAGGAAGTAGTAGAAGCCGTCGGCGTCGGCGCGGACCAGATCGCCGGTGTGGAACCAGCCGTCGGCGTCGAAGCTTTCCTCGCGGCTGCGCCTGTGGTACCGCTGCATCAGATAGGGGCCGCGGAGGCACAGTTCACCGTCGACGATCTTGACGTCGAATCCCGGGGCGGGCCTGCCGAACGATCCGCGCCGCCGCTCGGGCTGATCGGTCTCGTCGCCGCTGAGCAGCACCACGCCGCCGGCCTCGGTCATCCCGAGCATGTTGTGACGCAGCTCGGGATCGGCGGGGCGCGCGTCCGGCGCCATGATGGGATACAGGTTGCCGCGTCGCATCGAGGACAGGTCCCGGTGCGGGAAGCTCGGGTGCCGGGTCAGGTGGGCGACCGCGGCGGCGAAACCATTGGTGATCGTGGGCTTTTCGGCCTCCAGCAGGTCGAGGGTGTCGCCGGCGTCCGCGGCGTTCGAGCACACCAGGGTCGAGCCGGCGACCAGCGTGGCGAGCAGCCCGAACGCGAACCCGCCGATCCAGAAGAACGGCGAATTGCAGAAGAGTTTGTCGTCGGCGGACAGGTTCCGGATCCCGTTGAGGTTGCGCTGGTGTTCGAGCAGACCCGCGTGGGTGTGCACCGCGCCCTTCGGGGTGTCCGTCGACCCGGACGTGTAGACGATCGCGAGCGGGTCGCAGCCGTTGACGTCGTCTTCCATCGCGGCCAGCCGCCCCTGGTCGGCCGATTCGCCCGGCTCCCAATCGAAGAACACGTGACGCAGCAACGGGACGGCGATATCGTCGAGGACCCCGGCCAGCCGTTCGGCATAGTCGTGGGACCGAAAAGCCCGCGTGGCAAGGAGGATTCGGACGTCGCCGTGGGCCAGCTGCTCGCGCAGCTCGCGCGCGGTGCAGAACGTCGAAAACGGGACGACCACCGCGCCGATCCGGGCCGCGGCGAGCGTGGCCACGACGAAAGCCGTGCCGTTGGGGTACAGCACCCCGACGTGCGTGCCCTTGCCGGCGCCGAGCGAGAGCAGCGCGCCCGCCAGCCGGGCCGAGCGGCCATCCGCCTCCGCGTAACTGATCACGTCGTCGTCGCAGATCAGCAGTGGACGGTCCGCGCGGGCGCGGGCCTGCTCGCGCAGCACGCCGGCCACCGTGCTAGTCGACATGTTCGACGGCATTGCCGAAGAAGCGGCGGACCGCGCCCAGGTCGGCCTTGCCGGACGGGGTTCTCGGGATCGTGTCGACAATGGCGATGCGGGTGGGGATTTCGTAGCGCGCCAGCCTGCCGCGCAGGTACTCGGCGAGCTCGGCCGAGTCGGCCGGTGAGCGCAGCTCGACCATGGCGGCGGGGGTCTCCCCGAGCCTCTCGTCGGGTTGGCCCACCACCGCGGCGCCCCGCACGGCGGGATGGCTTTCCAGCGCGGTGCGCACGTCGTCGGGGATCACCTTGAAGCCCCCGCGGATGATGGCCTGGTCGGCCCGGCCGACGATCCACAGGAACCCGTCCTCGTCGATGCGCCCCAGGTCCGTGGTCCGGATCCAGTCGGCGGACGGACCCAGCTGGCCGGGCTTCACCTCGAGCAGGCCCGGTCGGTTGGGGCCGACCGGCACGCCGTCCTCGACGACGCGCAGCTGCGCCCCGGGGTTGGCCCGGCCGACGCTGCCGCGCTTGGCCTTCCAGTACTTTTGGTAGTCGGGCAACGTCCAACCCGCCACGCCGCCACCGAATTCCGTGGCGGCGTAGGACGTCAGCACCGGGATGCCGAACTTCTCGGTGAACGCGTCGGCGTCCTCGGCCGACAGCGGCGCGGTGCCGGACGTGACGGCGCGGATGCCCGCCAGGTCTTCCCGGCGCAGGTCGGAATGCAGCACCATGCGCAGCGCGGCGGGCACCAGCGACACCGCGGCGGGCCGATGCCTGCGCACCGCCGCCGCCCACCGGTCGAGCTCGAACCGCTCCAGCAGCGCAAAGGGCCGCGCCTCGGTGACGCACTGCAGGACGCGAAAGACGCCGCCGATGTGCACGAGCGGGGAGTTGACGATCGCCACGCCGCGCCGCGGCGCGGTCGGGGCCGGCGAGTTCCGCGGGTCGGGCCCCAGCACGCTGCGCGCCAGCATGTCGTAGGTGAGGTCGACGCGCTTGGGCGGGCCGGTGGTTCCGCTGGTCAGCATCCGGACCGCCACGCCGGGCCGGGTACCGGGGCCGGTGCCGGCCGACCGGGCCAGCGTCACCCGCGCGGCGTGATCCACACCGGAGATCGACACCATCGTCGTAAGCGCCGGTGGCGCACCAAGATTGGCCAGATCGTCGGGATCGCCAACCAGCACCGGCAATCCCAGCGATTCGACGTCGGCCCTGGTGCGTTCGTCGCCGCGGGAGGGATTGACGGTCACCACCGTGCCTCCCGACAGCAGGACCCCGAGGAAGGCCGCGACGTGGGCGGGCCGGTTGCGCAGCAGGATGCCCACCTCGCGTTGCGCGGCAAGGGAACCGATCCGCTCGGCCAGCGCGGCGACCTGGCCCCACGAAAACCACGTGTCCGCATACTCGATGGCGCGCGCGTCGGGCGCCAGGCCCAGCACGTCGGCGATACGCCGAGTGAGCGGGTGGGTCATCAGCGGATTCTCGGCGTGCTGGGCGCGGCCGTGCCGCCCCGGGCGGCCAGCTCGGCCTTCCCGAGCGGATTGCCCAGCCGGGTGTAGATCAGGCCCTGCTCCAGGGCCGCGCGATAGGGCTTGTCCAGGGACTCCCAGATGGCCTTGACGGTGCCCTGGGTCGCCGACGGCGGCTTGGCGGCGATCGTGGCGGCGATCTCGTGCGCGCGCGCCCACAGCCGGTCCGGGGGGACCACCTCGGTCACCAGACCGATCCGCAGCGCGGTGTCGGCGCCGACGCGTTCGTCGCCGCCCATCAACGCGATGCGCAGCGTCTCGCCCAGACCGATCCGACGCATCAAACCGATCGGCTCCAGTGCGCATACCAATCCCGCGCTCACGTGCGAGTCGAAGAACGTCGCGTCGGTCGAGCAGAGGACGACATCGGCCTCGTTGACGAAATAGAACGCGCCCGCGGTGCACATTCCCTGCACGGCGCACACCACCGGCTTCCACATCTTCTGCCACTTCGGGCTCAGCGCCTCGCCGGGATCCTCGTGGTTCCACACATTCTCGGGCTGCCCGTAGGGCGTCTTGATGTCCAGGCCCGCGCTGAACGCCCGGCTTCCCGCCGCCCGCAGCACGACGGCGTTCACGGAATCGTCGAGCTTGACGATGCGCCATGCCTCGGCCATCTCCTCGCACATCGTCCGGTTGAACGCGTTGAGCGACTCCGGGCGGTTCAGCGTGATGGTGGCGACGCGGTCCGCCGCGTCGACGTCGAGCAGGATCGTGTCGAAGCTCATCGGCATCGCCAATTCGGGGCGCGCTTTTCCAGGAACGCCCGCGGACCCTCGAGCGAATCCTCGGTGTGCAGGTTGCGCTCGCGGAACGCCTCGGCCAACGTCTCGGCCTCGTGCAGCGGCAGGTCGAGGCCCTTGAGGATGGCCAGCCGGGTTCCCCGAACGGCCAGTGGCGCATTGGAATTGACGACGTCGGCGAGTTCGTGCGCCCGCTCGAGGAGACGGTCGTGCTCGACGATCTCGCTGATCATCCCCAGTTCATAGGCCCGCTGGGCGGTCATCCGCTCGTGCTTGCCCAGCAACGCCATCCGCAGGGCGGTCGATCGGGGCAGCACGCGGGCCAGTCGCACCACTTCGCGCGCGGCCACCAGGCCGATGCTGACGTGCGGGTCGAAGAACGTCGCCTTCTCCGAGGCGATGACGATGTCACCCGTCGTCACCCAGTCCAGCCCCGCGCCGCAACAGATCCCGTTGATGGCCGCGAGCACCGGCTTGGCCATCCGCCGGAACGGCGGCGTGCCCTCCTGCGGCGCCTCCCACTGCTCGTAGGTCGACAGGTACGCCCGCTCGTCGACCACCTTGCCGTCATCGGGGATCTCCTTGACGTCGGCGCCCGCGCAAAACGCGCGACCGGTGCCGGTGACGATGAGCAGCCACACCTTGTCATTGTTTTCGGCCTCGTCGTAGGCGGCGCGCAATTCGGTGATCATGTGCGGGCTCAGGGCGTTCAGCGCGTCGGGCCGGTTGAGCGTGATGGTGGCCTTATGTCCGTCGACCTCGTACTTGATGTCGTTGAACGACATGGTCTTCCCTTCGTCAGCGGCCACGGAAGTCCGGCCTGCGCTTCTCCCGAAAGGCCGCCAGCCCCTCCTTGAAATCGCCGGTGCGGCAGGACAGTTCGAGGTTGAAGAGCTCTTGCGTCATGGAATCGGCCAGCGAGGCATGCAGGCCGTGGTGGATCGCCTGCTTGGTCAGGCCGATCGCCACCGTGGGCGCCGACGCGAGCCGTGCCAGCAGTCCTTCGACGGCTTCGGTCAATTCGGCTTCGGGCACGGCGTCGTGGATCAGTCCCCAGTCGGCGGCGTCGGGCGCGGCCACCTTGTCGCCGAGCAGCAGCATCGACTTGGCCCGCGCCAAACCGACCAGCCGCGGCAGCAGCCACGTCGAGCCCGAATCCGCGCTGAACCCGCGATCGGCGAACGGCTCCCAGAACAGGGCGTCGTCGGCGGCGATCGTGAAGTCGGCGGCCAGGGCCAGATTGCAGCCGAGGCCGACGGCCCAGCCCCGCACGCCGCAGACGACCGGCAGCGCAATGGTGTGGACGAGGTCGATCACGCGGTGGGCGGCATGCGGGATACGGCGCACCAGGTGACCGGCGCGGGGGCGCTGCCCGTCGGCGTTCGTCGCCACCCAGTCCGCACCCGCACAGAAATCGTTGCCGGCGCCCTGGATGTGGATGGCGCGCAGGGCGTCGTCCGACGCGGCCGCGGTGAGCGCGTCGACCAGCGCGTCGATCATCGAATGGCTCAGCGAGTTGTGCCTCGACGGACGGTCCAGCGTGATTCGCAGGACCTCGCCGTCACGGCTCGTCTTTACCGTTCCGTCGGCAGCGTCAACCTCGTGAGTCACCGTCGAGTGGGCCCTTCCCCGGTTGATACGGTTACCGCTACAGTAAGCAATTCGATTGCTATCGTGTACAAGTTAGCGCAGAAAGGTCGCCGACGGAACAGGCGGCCGGTGAAGAGGGTGCATGGCGGAGGACAAACCGCAATACGGTGAACGGCCGCTGCCTCAGACCATCGCGTTCGCCGGCGCCGTCCGGCGCCTGACCGGACTGGTCCTGTCGCTCGAGCACTCCCACCCCGCCGTCGACGCGATGCTGGCCCAGTTCGGCCGGTGGGAGAACGAACTGGCCGCCGCGGTCCCCCCGGACAGCGCGCCGCGCGTCGGACCCGACGCGGACGACACCAAACGCGTCTACCTCGATCACGCCTTCGACGTCGGCGCGTACAACCCGTGCTATCCGGAGTACGAGTTCGACCGGCTTGACGCCGAAACCGCCTCCGGCCGTGTGAATTTCCCGCTGGTCTTCGAGGGGCCGCCGGGATTCGTCAACGGGGGATTCGTCGCGGTCTTCTTCGATTGCGTCACCCAGCACCAGAACTGCGCGGCGAGCCTGTCGGGCAAGACGCGTTGGCTGGGCGTCACGTTCCGGCGCCCCACCCCGATCCTCACCGACTTACGGTTCGACATCGTCCGGTCACCGGTCGAGCGGGGTGTCCGGTCGACGGCACGGCTGCTCCGCGGCGACGAAGTGCTCTGCATCGGCGAGTTCGATTCGCTGGCCGCCCGTCCCGAGACCCTGACCGGCTTTCACTTCGGCAAGCGACGAACCCGATGACGGTCCGGCGCGCCGCAACGCCCTCGCCGAAGGGGTGGACAAAACCATTGAGGCGAGGCTCATTTCGGGAAACGGTCGGCCGTGAAGAAAGTGACATGCGATGACCAGCGACGAGCGCGTACTGTTCGACGTCGATCCCGGCAAGCGGATCGCCACCATCACGCTCAACAACCCCAAGCAGCGCAACTCCTATGACGCCGCCATGCGCGATGCGATCGCCCGCTGCCTCGACCGGGTCGCCGCCGACGACGACCTGACCGTCGTGTTGTTGCGCGGCGAGGGAGGCGTTTTCAGTACCGGCGCGGACATGAACAACGCCTACGCCTGGTACGGCGACCGGGACGCGGCCGCGGCACAGCGGCGCCCGAGCCAGCGTCGTCGGCTCACGGTCGACCGGAACTCGTTCGGCTTCTACCACAACTTCATGGGCTTCCCGAAGGTCACGGTCGGCGAAATCAGCGGCTACGCCCTCGGCGGCGGATTCGAGATGGCCCTGATGACCGACATCTCGGTCATCGCGCGCGACACCAAGATCGGGATGCCGGCCACTCGCTTCCTGGGGCCGGCGCTGGGAAGCCTGCACATGTTCTTTCACCGGCTCGGCCCGGTCCTCGCGCGCCGGTTGCTGCTCACCGGCGACATCATCGAGGCGAGCGCGGTCGAGCATCTCGGCATCTTCACCGATACCTGTGCGGCCGAGATGGTTTCGGCGCGGGCCAGGTACTGGGCGGAGAAGGCGGCCAAGATGCCGGCCGACGGGGTCGTCATCGCCAAAGAGGCGTTCCGGTTGGTCGAGCAGAGCCAGGCGTATCAGGGCGAGGAAGTCGCGAGCTACCTCTTTCACGCGTTCGGAACGAACCTGCAATTCGCTCCGGGCGAGTTCAATTTCGTCAAGGCCCGGGCGGAACACGGCACCAAGGAGGCGTTCCGCCTGCGCGACGAGCACTTCGATGTCCCCGAACCGGAGTCGAGATAGTCGTGGCCGTGGTCACCGTCTGGCGCTTTCGCCGGTGTGGTGGGTGCTGTACCGTTGTAACAACAGTAAGGCAGTCGGGTAGTCGATCGGAAAGCGCACCGTGAACAACGAAGACATGATCCTGATCAGCGTCGACGACCACATCGTCGAACCGCCGGACATGTTCGAAAACCATTTGCCCACGAAGTACCTCGGCGAGGCGCCGCGGCTGGTGCACAACCCGGATGGCAGTGATACCTGGCAGTTCCGCGATGTGGTGATCCCGAATGTGGCGCTCAACGCGGTGGCGGGTCGACCCAAGGAAGAGTACGGGCTGGAACCGCAGGGCCTCGACGAGATCCGGCCGGGATGCTGGCGGGTCGACGAGCGGATCAAGGACATGAACGCGGGCGGGATCTTCGCGTCGATCTGTTTCCCGTCGTTCCCCGGGTTTGCCGGCCGGTTGTTCGCCACCGAGGATCACGAGTTCAGTTTGGCGTTGTTGCAGGCCTACAACGATTGGCATGTCGAGGAGTGGTGCGGGGCCTACCCCGGTCGGTTCATTCCGATGTGCTTACCGGTGATCTGGGACGCCGAGGCGTGCGCGGCCGAGGTGCGCCGCAACGCCAAGCGCGGCGTGCACGCGCTGACGTTTACCGAAAACCCTGCCGCGATGGGCCTTCCGAGCTTCCACGATGACTATTGGACGCCGTTGTGGAAAGCGTTGGTGGACACCGACACGGTGATGAATGTGCACATCGGTTCGTCGGGGCGGTTGGCCATCACCGCCCCGGACGCGCCGATGGATGTGATGATCACACTGCAGCCCATGAACATCGTGCAGGCCGCCGCCGACCTGCTGTGGTCGGCGCCGATCAAGAAATATCCCGACCTCAAGATCGCCTTGAGCGAGGGTGGCACCGGCTGGATCCCATATTTTCTCGAGCGGGTCGATCGCACGTTTGAGATGCATTCGGTGTGGACGCATCAGCACTTCGGCGGCAAGCTGCCCAGCGAGGTGTTCCGGGAGCACTTTTTGACGTGCTTCATCAGCGACCACGTCGGAGTCGAGCTGCGTCACCGCATCGGAATCGACAACATTGCCTGGGAGGCCGACTACCCGCACAGCGATTCGATGTGGCCGGGAGCGCCCGAGCAGTTGTGGGACGTTCTCACCACAAACAACGTTCCCGACGCCGACATCGACAAAATGACCCACCGAAACGCCATGAACTGGTATTCCTTCGACCCATTCGGCCAGCTGCCTCGTGAACAAGCCACCGTCGGCGCGCTACGTCGGGCCGCCCAAGACCACGACGTATCCATCCGCTCCCTGAGCAAACACCAACAGGGCGACCGGGCAACAAACGCACTCGCGCAAGCGGCCGGGGTGAATAGGTAACGGGTGCCGGACCCCATAATCGAGAAAATGCCGAAGCGTCGACCGTAAGAGTTTCGGCGGCAGGAGTGGACTCAGTTGGTCAAGGTGATGGCGGGCTTCCGGGTCCTCGAGGTCGCACAGTTCACGTTCGTCCCGGCGGCCGGCGCCATCCTCGCCGATTGGGGCGCCGACGTCATCAAGGTCGAGCATCCGGTGCGCGGCGACACGCAGCGCGGGTTTCTGCACATGGGCGGTTTTCGCCTCGACCCCGACCGGCACCCGCTGATCGAGCACCCCAACCGGGGTAAGCGCAGCGTCGGCATCGACCTGTCGACCCCCGGCGGGCAGGAAGTGCTGTACGAACTCGCGAAGGCCTCCGACGTGTTTCTCACGAACTATCTGCCGTCGGCGCGTCAGAAGAACAAATTCGACGTGGAGCATATCCGTGCCGCCAACCCGGCGATCGTGTACGCGCGCGGCAGCGCGTACGGGGACAAGGGAGCCGAGCGCGACGTCGGCGGCTACGACGGGACGGCGTTCTGGACCCGCAGCGGCATCGGCCACTCGCTGACGCCGGCCGAGCTGGGCGCGCCACTGGCGCAAGGCATTCCCGCGTTCGGCGATTCCATCGGCGGGATGAACATCGCGGGCGGCATCGCGGCCGCGCTCCTGCATCGCGAACGCAGCGGCGAGGCCGTCGAGGTCGACGTGTCGCTGCTGAGCACGGCGTGGTGGGCGGCGGGCGCGAGCGTGACGCAGGGCATGGACACCGGCGAAGCCATGCGCGCGGAGATGCCGAAATCCGGTGGTTCTGAGGTCAACCCGTTTCTGGGCAATTACCAGACGTCCGACGGCGGAACGATCAATCTGTGCATCGTGAGCCCCACCGGGTATATTCGCGACACGTTCGAACACCTTGGCATCGCCGAGGCGGCCGATGACGCGCGCTTCGCGACCGTGCTGGCGCTGATCGAGAACGCCGAGGCGGCAAGCGATTTGATCGCCGAGGCGATCGGGGGCAGGCCGTTCGAATATTGGTGCCGGCATCTTAAGACGATGAAGGGTCAGTGGGCGCCGTTCCAAAGCCTCGTCGACCTGGGCGCCGACGAGCAGGCCATCGCCAACGACATGATCGCCGAGGTGGAGGCCGCCGACGGCGGCCCCCCGTTCAAGGTCGTGCGCGGACCGGTGCAGTTCAACCATGAGCCGCTGGTCACCACGCGGGCCCCGCAGGCGTCCGAGCACACCGAACTGGTGTTGATGGAATTGGGCATGGACTGGGACCGCATCGAAGAGCTCAAGGACTCGGGCGCCATCGCCTAAGGGGTTGGCGCCAAACCTCATTGGGCCCCGGGTTGAGGACGGACAGCGAGAGGAGCGACATCGTGGCGACGGCAGGCCAGGCCCGGTCCTGGGCGCGAGGCGCCCTGCGTGGCATCGGCGACTCGTTGTATACCCCCTTTGCCGGTCCGGACGGTGACGAGATCGACTGGGACGCCTACCGCGAGCTCGTCCGCTACTGCGTCGCCGACCTCCAGCACCCCATGCTGTGGTGCACCAGCGGCGTCGGCGAGTTCTGGTCGCTGACGCTCGATGAGCGAAAGCGACTACTGGAGTTGGCGATCGACGTGGGCCGGGCGGCCAACCCCGGTCTGGTGGTGCAGGCCTGCACCACGGCGGCGTCGGTCAAGGATTGCCTGGAACTGACCCGGCATGCGCAACAGGCGGGCGCCGACATCGCCTACATTCAAACGCCGGTGATGGAGACCCACGGCGGCGAAGGGGTGCTGCGCTTTTTCGCCCACATCGCCGAGCGCACCGACATCGCGCTGGGCATGTTCAATTCGCCCTCGTCGGGATACGTGCTCACGGCCGCCGAAAGCGCCCGGATCTACGAGCAGATACCGGCGGTGTGCGCGACCAAGGAGGGGGCGTTTCGGCCCCGCAACAGCAAGGCGCTGCACGACCTGGCGCCGGGCCTGGTGATCTGGGAGTGCGACCTCACGGTGTACCGGGCGGGCTGGCTGCGCGCCGGCATCGTGTGCCCGGCTCAGCTCGGCACCGTCGGCTATCTCCACGAGACGCCGCAGCGCCGGATCGTGACCGAGTACTGGGATTTGGTCTACAACGACAAACTGATCGAGGCGATGGACTTCGCGCGGGAATCCGGAATGGATCGATTCGAGGCGGACATGGGCTCGTGGTTCACCTGCTATCCGGGAAGGCCCGACTACTTCACGCACTGGGGCGCGGCGTTCAAGCACGCCGCGGCGGTGCTGGGCCTGCCCATCGGCGGCTACCCGCATTCGCGGCCCCCACAGGCGCTGCTACCCGACGCGGCGAAGAGGCAGATCGAGGGCGCCTACCGGCGGCTCGGCCTCGTCGGAAAGCGCTAGCCGACAGCCGCTTTGATCAGGCGCTTCGCCGAACCGGCGGGGGCTTTGACGCGCGTTGCAGAAAGCTGTACCGATAGGTATACAGTATCTACTACGCGGCCACGTTCGGGTGGCCGCCGATGAAGGGGACGGGTCCGAATGAGCACCGACGGCAGCGTGGTTGCCGAACGCCCGATCGCGTCGAACGAGCCGGTGCTCTACGAGGCCCACGACGGCGGCGTCGCGGTGATCACCCTGAACCGTCCCGAGCGGATGAACGCGTGGGGCGGAACGTTGACGAGCGGATTCTTCCGCTGTATCGACGTGGCGGAGGCCGACCCCGACGTGCGCGTCATCGTGATGACCGGGACGGGGCGCGCGTTCTGCGCCGGTGCGTACATGGGCGATCTCGATTCCCTCTCGTCGACGACCGTCGAGTCGGCGAGCAAGACCAGCAAGACCCATGTGAGCGCCCTGGTGGCTGAAAAGCACCCGTATTTCCTCACGCAGCTGAGCAAGCCGGTGATCGCCGCGATCAATGGGTCGGTCGCCGGGATCGGCCTGTCGATGGCGTTGATGGCCGACATCCGCTTCGCGGCGGCGGGCGCGAAGTTCAGCACCTCGTTCGCGCGACGAGGGCTGGTCGGCGAGTACGGCATCTCCTGGATCCTGCCGCGGCTCGCCGGCTGGGGAGCCGCCGCCGACCTGCTGCTGTCCGGTCGCACCTTCCTCGCCGAGGAGGCCGCCGAACTGGGCCTGGTCAAGGAAGTGGTGCCGGGCGAGCGACTGATGGACCGGGTCATCGGCTACGCCGCGGACATGGCCAGCAATTGCGCGCCGAGCTCGCTGTCCGTGATGAAGCGGCAGCTCTACGCCGACGCGGAGCTCCCGATCGTCGAGACCAGCAACAGGGCCGAGAAGCTGATGCACGAATCGATGACCCGCCCCGACTTCATCGAGGGCATCACCGCTTTCTTCGAGAAGCGCTCACCGAATTTCCCGCCGCTGACCGCGCACGGCGGCCAAACTTAAGCAGCCGAGGAAGATTGAGAGGACGTCCGACCATGACGACGCTGGACTATCAGGCGATCGACGTCGACAACCACTACTACGAACCGCTGGACGCGTTCACCCGCCACCTGCCCAGGGAGTTCAAGCGCCGCGGCGTGCAGATGGTCAGGGACGGCAAGCGCACGTGGGCCGTGATCGGCGACCGGATCAATCACTTCATTCCGAACCCGACGTTCGACCCGATCATCGAGCCGGGCTGCCTGGACTTGCTGTTCCGCGGCGAGATCCCCGACGGCGTCGACCCCGCGTCGTTGATGAAGGTCGATCGGATGGAGAATCATCCCGAGTACCAGAACCGTGACGCCCGGGTGAAGGTCCTGGACACCCAGAACCTCGAGACGGTGTTCATGCTGCCGACGTTCGCCTGCGGCGTCGAGGAGGCCCTCAAACACGACATCGAGGCCACGATGGCGTCGCTGCACGCGTTCAACCTGTGGCTCGACGAGGACTGGGGTTTCGACCGTCCCGATCACCGCATCCTGTCGGCGCCGATCATCTCGCTGGCCGATCCCGAAAAGGCCGTCGAGGAGGTCGAATTCGTCCTGGACCGGGGGGCCAGGATGGTGCTGGTGCGGCCCGCCCCGGTGCCCGGCCCGGTGAAGCCGCGATCGTTGGGCGACCCGCTGCACGACCCGGTGTGGGCGCGGCTGGCCGAAGCCGGCGTTCCGGTCGGCTTCCACCTCAGCGACAGTGGCTATCTGGCGATCGCCGCGCTGTGGGGCGGCAAGTCCACCTTCGAGGGGTTCGGCAAGAAGGACCCGCTGGACCAGGTGCTGCTGGACGACCGGGCGATCCACGACACGATGGCATCGATGATCGTGCACCAGGTGTTCACCCGCCACCCGAAGCTGAAGGCCGTCAGCATCGAGAACGGCGCGTACTTCGTCTACCGGTTGATCAAGCGGCTCAAGAAGGCGGCCAATACCGCCCCCTACCACTTCAAAGAGGATCCGGTGCAGCAGCTGAAGAACAACGTCTGGATCGCGCCCTATTACGAGGACGACGTGAAGCTGCTCGCCGACACGATCGGCGTGGACAAGATCCTGTTCGGCTCGGACTGGCCGCATGGCGAAGGGCTCGCCGATCCGATGACCTTCACCGCCGACATTCCCCAGTTCCCGGAGTTCAGCGCCGAAGACACCCGTAAAGTCATGCGCGACAACGCGCTTGACCTGCTCGGCGTCAACGTTCCCGCGTCGGCGTAACGCGTCGCCGGGGTGCCGCCGATGAGCGAATGGACGATCGGGGCGGTCCTGGATGCGGTCGCCGACGCCGTCCCCGACCGGGTGATGACCATCTGCGGGGCCCGAAGAAGCACCTTCGCCGAGTCCGCGGACCGGACCCGCCGGATCGCTAACTACCTGGCGCACAACGGCTTCGGCGCACATACCGAGCGCGCCGCGCTCGGCAACTGGGAGTGCGGCCAGGACCGCGTGGCGCTGATCATGTACAACGACCTGTACCCCGACATGGTCGTCGCGTGCCTGAAGGCCCGGGTGGTGCCGGTCAACGTCAACCACTACTACACGCCGCGGGAGGTGGCCGACCTGCTGGCCTACGTCAAGCCCCGCGGCATCGTCTATCACCGCGGTCTGGGCGCCAAGTTCGCCGACGTCCTGCCCTGCGTGGGCGCCGACCTGTTGATCTCGGTCGACGACGGCAGCGACTACCCCGAGCTGGCCGGCGCCGTCACGCTGGAAGACGCGCTGGCCCAAGGCGATTCCGACCACGGCAACACGCCGTCACCGGATGACCTGCTGATGATCTGCACCGGCGGGACGACCGGCCGGCCCAAGGGCGTGCTCTGGCGGCAGTCCGACATCTACGTGATGTCGATGAACGGCGACGACCACGCGGCCGTCGACGAGATCCACCGGAAGGTACGGAACGCCGGACCGCCGTGGTTCGCGGTGTCGCCGCTGATGCATGCCGCCGGCATGTGGACCGCCTTTTCGGCGATCCTGTCGGGTCAGACGGCCGTCCTCTACGACACCCGGCAGAAGTTCGACCCGGCATCGGCGCTGCGGACCGCCGAACGTGAAAGGGTCGGCATGATGACGATGGTGGGAGACGCCTACGCGGGGCCGGTGGCAGAGGAACTCGGCCGCCGCGGCTACGACCTGTCGTCGCTGTTCGCGATCGGCACCGGCGGGGCGGCGACCAACCTCAAATACCAACGGGCCCTGCTGGAATACCTGCCGCACATCACGCTGATCAACGGCTACGGCTCCTCGGAGACGGGGAACATGGGTTTCGGGCGCAGCAGGCTGGGCGCCCACGCGGACACCTTCACGTTCCGGCCCGGCGGCCTGGTGGTGTCCGAGGACTACACCCGGTTCCTACAGCCGGGCGAACCCGAGGTCGGCTGGGTGGCCCGCACCGATCGCATCCCGTTGGGCTACTTCGACGATCCGGCCGCGACCGCCGAGACGTTCCCGGTGGTGCGGGGGCGGCGGGTGGTGATATCCGGCGACCGCGCCAGCGTCGACCCCGACGGCACGCTGCGGCTGTTCGGCCGGGATTCGTTGGTGGTCAACACCGGCGGCGAGAAGGTCTTCGCGGAGGAGGTCGAAGAGGTGCTGCGCGCGCACCCCGCCGTCGCCGACGCGGTGGTGGTGGGCCGCGAAAGCGAGCGCTGGGGACAGGAAGTCGTCGCCCTGATCGAGCCGCGCGACGGAGCCGAGCCCGACGACGCGGCGCTGCACGCGCACTGCACGGCCGAGCTGGCGAGGTTCAAGGCGCCCAAGGCGTTCATCGCGGTCGACCGGGTGCGCAGGCTGGGCAACGGCAAGGCCGACTACCGATGGGCCAAACAGATAGCGACACAGCTGGTTCCGGCGTCGACGAACGTCGCCGGCGCCCCGGGGAGCGCAAGGACAACTCGACGATGACGCATGGTTCGGCCCGACCGGTCATCGACTGCCTGGTCAATGTGCACTTCGGCGAGACGGACGTGCAACCGGAGTTCATGACGAAGGTCCGCGACGACTACTTCAAGGGCCCCGCGTCGATGTTCGATCCCGTGGACCTGTCGGAGTTGCTCGGCGAGATGGACGAACACGGCGTCGAAAAGGCCATCCTGATGGACAACCTGGCCAAGCCTTCGGTGACCGCCCGCAAGTTCGTCGATGCGCGCCCGGACCGTTTCGCGCTGGCCATGGGCGGCGTCAACCTGCTGCGTCCGGTGGCGTCGCTGCGGCAGCTGGCCTCGACGGCGGCCGACCTGCCGGTGGCCTACGCCGTGGTGGGTCCCAGCTTCTGGGCCGACGGCCAGTACCCGCCCAGCGACGCCGTGTACTACCCGCTGTATGCCAAGTGCGCCGAGATCGGCCTGCCGCTGTGCGTCAACACCGGCATCCCGGGGCCGCCCATCCCCGGCGAGGTGCAGAACCCGATCCACCTCGACCGGGTGTGCGTGCGCTTCCCGGAGCTGAAGCTGTGCATGATCCACGGCGCGGATCCCTGGTGGGACGTCGCGATCCGGATGCTGATCAAATACCGGAACCTGCGCCTGATGACCTCGGCGTGGTCGCCGAAGCGGTTGCCGGACAGCCTCATCCACTACATGCGCACCCGGGGCCCCGACAAGGTGATCTTCGCCTCCGACTGGCCGGTGCTGCGCCAGCATCGCGTGGTTCCCGAGGCCAACGCCCTCGACCTGCCCCCGGAAGTCCTTGACAATTACCTCTACGACAACGCCAACGAGTTCTTCTTCGGCGGTGGCGCGCGGCCCGACCAGAATCAGGAGCGGTGAGGCGATGGATCGCTACGAGCTACGCCGGCAGGACTACAGCCTGACCGAGGACCACAAGGCCCTGCAGGCCGCCTACCGCCAGCTGCTGGAGGCCCACTGCCCGATCGAGACGGTGTGGGCCGCGCAGGACACCGGGTTCGACAAGAGCCTGTGGGAGCGGTTGTGCGCCATGGGCGCAACCTCCATGGCGGTCGGCGAGGACGCCGGCGGTGACGGGGCGACCCTGGTGGATCTCGCGCTCGTCGCCGAGGAACTGGGCCGGGCGCTGGCCCCGGTGCCCTGGATCGACCACGTCTGCGCCGCGCGGCTGACCGAACGACTCGGCGCCGTCGAGGCCGACGTGATCGAGGGCGGCCGGATTCTGGGGCTCGACGCCGCACCGGAACCCGTCGCGGGGCCGCGACTCGTCCCCTCGGCTGCGGTCGCCGACGGCCTCGTCGTCCGCGACGGCGACGAGGTGGTCCTGTTGACGTTCGCCCCCCGGCCCGCGCGGGTGCCCAACATCGGCCAGCTGCCGATGGCCTGGGTGGACCCCGGCGCGGCCGATTCGCGGACCGTGCTGGGTTCGGGCCCCGAAGCCGTTGCGGCGCACCGTCGCGCGCTCGACGAGTGGCGGCTGTTGACGGCCGCGGCGCTGGCCGGCCTGGTCGAGCAGGCGATGACCATCGCGGCCGAGTTCGCGAAATCCCGGTACACGCTTGGCGTTCCCATCTCGACGCTGCAGGCGATCTCGCATCCGCTGGCCAACATGGCGATCGTCGTGCAGGGCGGCCGTAACCTCGCGCGGCGCGCCGCCTGGTTCCTCGACAACGAGCCCGGCGAGCGCCCGGAACTGCCCGGCTGCGCGTTCGTGTTCATGGCCGAGGAAGCGGCCAAGGCGGCCACCATGGCGGTGCACATCCAGGGCGGCCTCGGGGTGTCCACGGAAGCCGCGGCGACGGCGTATCTGGTGCGGGCCCGCGGCTGGCCGCTGGCCGGGGGCGATCCCGGTGTCACGGCCAGGCACGTGGGGCGGCTCGTCGCCGAACGCGAAAGCGCCGCCGCGATCTCATCCGTCTCCGTGTAAAGGATTATTGGACAATGGATTTCAGCCGAGTAGAACTCGACGACGACGACACGGCGTTCCTCGCGGAGGTGCGGGCCTTCCTCGCCGAGCACGTGACCGACGAGGTTCGCCGGCGCGACCGCGAAACCGGGGACAACTTCGACGAGGGCGTGCACCTGGCGATCGGCGCGGCCGGTTACCTGGAGAAGGAGTGGAAGCCGGCGGCCGACGGCGGATTCAGCCGGGTTCGCCGCCGCATCTGGGAGCTCGAGAAGCGCCGGGTGCATACGCCCTGGGTGACCTGGGGTACGACGGCGATGGTGGCGCGCGCCGTCGCGACGTTCGGCAGGCCCGAACTCGTCGAGGAGGTGCTGCCCAAGGTCTTCAGCGGGCACGTGCGAATGTGCCTGGGCTACACCGAGCCCGAGGGCGGATCCGACGTCGCGACCTGCAAGACCCGGGCGGTGCGCGACGGCGATCAGTGGGTGATTAACGGCTCGAAGATGTTCACCACCGGCGCGCACAACTGCCAGTACGTCTTTCTCATCACCAACACCGACCCGGACGCTCCAAAACACAAGAGCCTCACCATGTTTCTGGTGCCCCTCGACCTGCCGGGAATCGAGATCCAGGGCATCCGCACCGTCGACGGCGACCGCACCAACATCGTGTACTACAGCGACGTTCGGGTCGACGACAAGTACCTGCTCGGTGAGGTCAACGGCGGCTGGACCGTGCTGCGCGGGCCGTTGGACACCGAACACGGCGCGGTCGCCGCGGCGCCGGACGGATTGCAGGACGTCGCGATCATGGCGCACCAGGCCGGGTTCATGTCCGCGGCGGTGGACGCGGTGGCGGCCACGGCCGCACGCCCGGGCCCGGACGGGGTGCGCCCGGTCGACGACGGGTCGGTGGCATACCGGCTGGGCCGCAGCGTCGCCCGCGTGGAGGCGGCGCTTTCGACCCCGAGCATCTTCGGCCGCGTCGCGCAGGCGCAGGCCATGCGCGACATCGCGCCGGATCTGATGGACATCGCCGGGCCCGCCTCCGCCTTGCCCGTCGACACCGACGGCGCCGCCGACGACGGGGCCGCGGAATATCTCTACCGATTCGCCCCGCTGGCCGGGATCTACGGCGGCACCCTGGAGGTCTTCCGCAACATGATCGCCCAGCACGCGCTGGGCCTCGGCAAGCCCAGCTACGCGGCACCGGCCGGAAAATAGCAGCCCCGCGAGCAGACACAGACTCGCACACGATCGCGCGAATCGATGCGAGTCTGTGTCTGCTCGGCGGTGAAAGTTTCAGGTAGTCAGGATCGTCGCCGCGGCCGTGCCGGGCGCCCCATAGAGCTGGGTGAAGCCGACCCTGGGTTTTCCCGGAACCTGACGGTCCCCGGCTTGACCACGGAGCTGTCGGACGATTTCGTGGATTTGGCGCAGGCCCGACGCGCCGATCGGCTCGCCGTTGGCGATCAGGCCGCCGTCGGTGTTGACCGGCATCGAACCGCCGATCTCGGTGACGCCGTCGGCGAGCAGCTTTTCCTGATCGCCGTCGGCGCAGAAACCGCACTCGGCCATGTGGATGATCTCCGCGCCGGCGTCGGTGTCCTGCAACTGGATCACGTCCACGTCGTCCGGACCCACACCGGCCCTCTCGAAGGCGGCCTTGGCGGCATACACGGTGGGTGCCACGTCCTCCTCGACCGGGGCGAAGGTGGTGTTCACCTCGTAGGCGCCGTATCTGCGCGTGCGCACCTCGACCGCCTTCAGATAGACGGGCTTGTCCGTGTAGCGGCGGGCGATGTCGGCCCGGCACATCACCACCGCCGCCGCGCCCTCGTCCGGCGCGCAGAACATGTACTGGGTGAGCGGATAGTTGAGCATCGCCGAGTTGAGGATTTCGTCCTCGGGGATCGGCTTGCGCCGGAACGCGTTCGGGTTCAGCGCGCCGTTGCGGAAGTTCTTGGCGGCGACCCTGGCCAGGGTCCGCTGCGAAATGCCATGGTCATGCAGGTAGCGGTTGGCCTTCATGCCGAAGAACTTAGTGGTGAGGTACTGGCCGTTCTCGGCATACCAGCGCGGCATTCCGACCAGCGCGGGATCCTCGGTGAACGCCCCCTTGGGGTGCTTGTCCAGTCCGACGGCGATGCCGATGTCGTAGTCGCCCAGCCGAATCCCGTCGGCACAGGCCTTGGCCGCGCTGGCCGCCGTGGCGCAGGCGTTGAAGACGTTGGTGAACGGAATCCCGGACAGGCCGACCATCCCGACGATCGCGTCGGGGTTGGCCACCGTCCAGCTGCCACCGGTGGCCGCTTGGATATCACCCCATTGCACGCCGGCGTCCTCGACCGCGGCGAAGATGGCGTCGACGCCCATCCGCATCGCCGTCTTTCCTTCGAATCGGCCGAAGGGGTGCAGGCCCACGCCGATGATGGCCACGTCGTTCATTGCGCTTCCCGCTTTCCTGCCGGGGTCCGCTGTCGGCGTTCTTGACCGATCCGGCGGCTTGACCGTAACGATGCCAGAAATACTTGTCTATACTACTGTAACCATTACCGTTGATCGTGCCGAATGGGCCTGGCGACGCCCCCTAGCGAGCTGGGAAGGGACAGGAGATGACCACATCGGAGTTGGCCGTCGACGGTGCGCTCGGGGATCGGCCCGCCGACATGCACGCCCTGTTCGCGCGTCAGCGTCGGGCCCATGCCGAGGGGGGTCCGCCCGGCCTGACGGTGCGGCTGCACCGGATCGACCGGCTGCTCGCGCTGGTCCTTGACAACACCGACGCGTTCGTCGACGCGATGGGCGCCGACTTCGGCACCCGTTCGCGCGCGGCCTCGCTGTTTACCGAGCTCGTCGGCATGATTCCGGTGATCGAACACACGAGAAGCCATGTGGCGCAGTGGATGAAGGCCACCAAGCTGATGCGGGCCGCGCGGATGTTCGGGCTCAAGGCCCAGGTCGAGCCCACACCCCTCGGGGTGGTGGGCATCATCGGGCCGTGGAACTTCCCCCTGAATCTCGTCGTGCTGCCGACGGCGGCGGCGTTCGCGGCGGGCAACCGCGTCCTGATCAAGATGTCGGAGATCACCGCGCGGACCGCCGCGCTGATGGGGGAGCTTGCGCCGCGCTACTTCGACCAGGCCGAGCTCGCGGTGGTGACCGGTGGGCGCGACGTCGCGGCCGCCTTCTGCACCCTGCCGTTCGACCACCTGTTCTTCACCGGATCACCGGACATCGGTGCCCTGGTCCAGCGCGCGGCGGCGCAGAACCTGGTCCCGGTCACGTTGGAACTCGGCGGCAAGAACCCGGTCGTGGTCGCCCCCGACGCCGACATCGACACGGCGGCGGCCCGTATCGCGGCGGCCCGGATGGTCAACGGCGGCCAGGTCTGCGTGTGCCCGGACTACGTGCTCGTGCCCGAAGGCCGCCTGGATGCGTTCGTCGACCGCGCGCGCCGGGAGCTTCGCCGCATGTTCCCGTCGATCGTCGCCAACGCCGACTACTGCTCGTGCGTCAACGAACCGAACTTCGACCGGGTCCTGGGCCTGCTCGACGACGCCCGCGGCAAGGGAGCATCGGTCGAACCGGTTGCGCCGCCGGGGGAGTCGCTGCCGGACCGGGCGTCGCGCAAGATCGCGCCGACGATCGTGCGCGGTGTCAGCGAGGAGATGCGGATCGCACGCGAGGAGATTTTCGGGCCGGTGCTGGTCGTCATGGGCTACCCGACGTTGCGGGAGGCGACCGGCTACATCAACGACCGGCCGGCGCCGTTGGTCGCGTACTGGTATGGCCCCGATGGGGACGACTTCCGGCGTTTCGTCCGCGGCACCCGCAGCGGCGGGGTGGCCCGCAACGACTTTGCCGCCCAAATGATCCCGTCGGCTGCGCCGTTCGGTGGCGTCGGCCGCAGCGGGATGGGGGCGTATCACGGCAAGGCCGGTTTCGACGCGTTCACCCACTACCGGACCGTCGTCGGTTCGGACCTTCCGTTCAGCATCACCGGGACGGCGGCGCCGCCGTTCCGCAGGTCCATGAAGCTGTATGCGGCCGCGCAGCTCCGGTTGGCGCGCAAGAGAACTCGTCGTCGCATCGCGCACGCGAGTTCGACGCACGGATGGGGGGCGAGCGCATGACCACCGCCACGGTGCTTTTCGACCCGTTCTCCGAGGATTTCTTCAACAGTCCTTACGAGACCTACCGCCGGATGCGTGAGGAAGCTCCCGTCTATTACAGCCAGGAGTACGACTTCTACGCCCTGACCCGCCACGAGGACGTGGCCGCCGCGTTCAAGGACCATGAGACCTACTCGTCGGCCTACGGGGTGGACCTCGCCCAGGTGCGCAAGGGCCACGTGACCGAGCACGGATCGATCATCGCCATGGACCCGCCCGCGCACCGCCGCATGCGTGGCCTGTTGAACAAGGTGTTCACTCCGCGCGCGATTCAGGCGTTGCGGCCGTTGGTCGCCGACGTCATCGACAAGCACCTGTCGGCGGTGAATCCGGAAGGTTTCGACTTCGTTCAGGACTTCTCGGCGCTGTTTCCCGTCGACGTGATGGCCAGGCTGCAGGGCGTGCCGGAGGACGATCGCCAACAGATCCGGCTGTGGATCGACGACCTGCTGCACCGCGGCCCCGGTGAGGTCGAGATGAGCGAGGCTGGTCAAAAGTCGGCCGTCGACATGGCCATCTACTATTACCGGCTCATCAAGCAACGCCGCGAGAATCTGGGCGACGATCTGCTGAGCAAGCTGATCGAATCGGAGATCGAACGCGACAACGGCGAGATGACGCCGCTCGACAACGTCGAAATCACCGAATTCGCCACGCTATTGGGTGGTGCCGGCGCCGAGACTGTGACCAAACTGCTGGGCAACGCCGCGGTGGTGTTCGCGAAGAATCCGGACCAGTGGCAGAAACTGCTCGACGACCGCGGCAAGATCCCGCTGGCCGTCGAGGAGCTGCTGCGTTACGAGGCGCCCGCGCAGTACAACGTGCGATGCTCGTTGCGTGCGGTCACGCTGCACGGGGTGACGATCCCCGCCGGCAAACCGGTGTTCCTGGTCGGCGGTTCGGCCAACCGGGATCCGTTGGCGTGGACCGATCCCGACGCCTTCGACATCGATCGTGACCGTACTCAGGCGCAGAATCTGGGCCTCGGCTACGGCATCCACAGCTGCCTCGGCGCCGCCCTGGCGCGCATGGAGAGCGCGATCGCGCTGGACCGGATGCTGGATTTCATGCCCCGTTACGGGGTCGATTGGGCGGGCTGCAAGCGGGTCAACATGCAGAACGTGGCGGGCTGGAGCAACGTGCCGGTCCGCGGCGTGCCGCGAACCGGCGTGTCGCGTTCGCGATGACGGCAATGTCAACTGCCGCAATCAAGATCGATGGGGGCATCCCCATGGATCTTGCGCGCGTGCCGGGGGCCGCGGCCGCGCTCGAGCGGCGGCGCTACGACGGATGTTGGTGCGGTGAGATCAGCCACGATCCCTTTTTGCCCATGTTGCTGGCGGCCGAGCACACGTCGACGATCGAATTGGGCACCGGCGTCGCGGTAGCGTTCGCGCGCAACCCCATGACCGTCGCCACGGTCGCGTGGGACCTTCAGTCGTATTCGAACGGCCGGTTCATCCTCGGCCTGGGTACCCAGGTCCAGGCCCACATCGAGAAGCGCTTCAGCATGCCCTGGAGCCAGCCGGTGCGGCGGATGCGCGAGTTCGTCCTGGCGCTGCGCGCCATCTGGGACTGCTGGCAAGCCGGATCCCGGCTGAGCTTCGAGGGTGATTTCTACGCGCACAAACTCATGACGCCGATGTTTACCCCCGAGCCGCTATCGTGTTCGCTGCCAAAGGTATTCGTGGCGGCCGTCGGCGAAGCCATGACCCGGATGTGTGGTGAGGTCGCCGACGGCCTGATCGCCCACGCGTTCACCACCCGCCGGTACATGGACGAGGTGACCCTGCCGGCACTGCTTGCCGGCATGCGGCGGTCCGGTCGCGGGCGCGGTGATGTCGCGGTGTCCTGCCCGGTGTTTGTCGTGACGGGGCGAACCGAATCCGAGATGACCGCCGCCGCCGTAGCCACCAGAAAGCAGATCGCCTTCTACGGGTCGACACCGGCTTACCACAGGGTGCTCGATTTGCACGGCTGGGGCGAGCTGCACACCGAGCTGCACCGGTTGTCCCGGCGCGGTGAATGGGACGCCATGGGCGCGCTGATCGACGACGAGGTGCTGGGCGCCTTCGCGGTAGTCGCTCCAGTCGACGAACTCGCCGCCGCGCTACGAGCCCGGTGTCATGGCCTGGTCGACCGTGTGATGCCGGCGTTTCCGGCGGCCCTCCCGTCGGACGTGGTCGCGGGGGTCGTCGCAAAGTTGCGCCAGGACGACAGTTCTGGGGCACGGCGCTAGAAACTTTCAACATAGCGGAGACGTCGTGGTGGTCACATGTGTCACTCGCGTCTCGGCGTCGGAGGCACGTACTCTTCTGCCCGCCTCATAGCGACAATCCGTTGCGCCGCTTGCGTTGTCGCGCAGAGGCGGGCACGTCGGTGTGCCGGCTAGTTACCGATGTGACACCTGGGGATTGACGCGCCACCTTGGCCCACCGCGGCCTATGTGAACACCAAACCGAGCCATCCGACGCTCATGCCGATGAGCCCGTTACGAATTCCCCTGTCCGGCCTGCTCGCGCGCCCACCGGTAGTCGGCCTTGCCCGACGGGCTGCGCTCGATCACCGCACGGAACACGACCGCCTTGGGAAGTTTGTAGCGGGCCAACGACTTTGCCGCGTGCGCGACCAGGTCGTCGGCGTCGGCGTGGGCGCCCTCGGCGAGCGCGACCACGGCGACGACCTCCTGGCCCCAGCGCTCGCTCGGGCGCCCGGCGACCACCACGTCGGCCACCGCCGGATGCGACGCGATCGCCGTCTCGACCTCCTCGACGAAGATCTTCTCACCGCCGGAATTGATGGTCACCGAATCGCGGCCCAACAGCTCGATCGCGCCGTCGGCGCGGTGGCGCGCGCGGTCGCCGGGTACCGCGTAGCGCACCCCTTCGATCACCGGGAAGGTCTTGGCGGTCTTGGTCGCATCGCCCTTGTAGCCCAGCGGAACGTAGCCCCGCTGCGCGAGCCAGCCGATCCCGCCGTGACCCGGCCGTAAAATCGACGACAGGTCTTCGGTCGCGACGAACGTGTCGGGTCCGGCGTTGAAGGTGCCGGTCGATACCGCCCCCGACAACGACATGTGGTGCATCTGCGCCCCTGTCTCCGACGATCCGACGCCGTCGACGACGACGGCGTTCGGCAGCGCTTCGATCAAGCGTTGCTTGACGAACGGCGTCAGCAGCGCGCCGCCATTGGCGACCACGGCCAACGACGACACGTCCGCGATGCCCTTCTCGATGGCGGCCACCAGCGGTCGGGCCATCGCATCACCGACCACCGTCACCACCGTCACCCGCTCACGCTCGATGGTGCGCACGACGTCCTCGGCATCCAAATGGTCGACGACCGAAGGGAAAACGACGGACTGCCCGGTGGTGATCGCCGTCATCACGCTCCACTGGGCCGCGCCGTGGATCAGCGGCGGCAAGATCATCAGCTTGGTTCCCGGGCCCCCGACCGCCCCGGCCACGATCTCATCGACGGAGCCAAAGGGCTCGCCGGTCATGAGGTTCCGCCCGCCGAAGGACGTCATGAAGATGTCGTGCTGGCGCCACAGCACCCCCTTCGGCATCCCCGTCGTGCCACCGGTGTAGAGGACGTACAGGTCATCGGGTGAGTGCCGCACCGCGGGAGGTTTCGGCGAACTGGGTTCCAGGGCGGCCTCGTAATCCACTGCGCCGTCGAGCAACTCGTTGCCCGAGTCGTCGGCGATCTGAATCAGCACGCGCAGCCGCGGCAGGTCCGGCAGGATCTCGGCCACCCGTGGCGCGAACGCGGCATGGTAGAGCAGGGCGGTCGCCCCGGAGTCCGTCAGCAGATACTGCAGCTCGTTTTTGACGTACCGGTAGTTGACGTTGAAGGGGGCCACGCGCGCTTGGAAGCTGCCCAGCAGCGCCTCGACGAATTCGTTTCCGTTGTACGCGTAGAGGCCAAGCAGGTCCTGGCCCACCTCGTGGCCGGCGAGCGCGGATCGCTCGGTGTGGCACCCCAGTCCCCGCGAGTGCAGATACGCAGCGAGCCGGTTCGACCGCTCGATGACCTGGGCGTAGCTGTAGCGCCGTTCACCCCGGATCACCAGGTCGCGGTCGGGGATCGCGGCGGCGACGCCCTCCGCGACGGCGGGCACCGTGAATTGCGTTGTGCTGTCCACTATTTCCTTTCCGCCGAGCAGACGCAGAATCGCACGCGCAAGCCTTGCGCGGTGCGATTCTGCGTCTGCTCGCGCAACCAACTCGGGGCGGTCATGGCCGCGTCCACGCCCGGAGCAGATCGTCGGTCGTGGTGATGGTCGCCAGCAGCGACAGCGTGTTGGCGATGACGGCGGCGCCATATTCGGCGGGTATGCCGGCGACGGCGTCCTTTGGGACGATGACGTGATAGGCGGCGTTGACCGCGTCCATGACGACGTTGGGGATCGCGATGTTCAGCGAGACGCCGACCACGACAATGGTGGACACCCCGAGGTTTCGCAGCACGGCGTCGAGGTCGGTGCCGCCCATCGGTCCGACGCCATGCCACCGGCTCAGGACCAGATCGCTTGGTTCGGGCCCTAGTTCGGGTAGCAGCGCGGCCCCGGCAGTGCCGGGAGCGATGTCGACGGAGCCTTTTCCGGGGCCGCGGCCCCGGCTGAAGATCTTGGCGTTGTGGTTGGAGCCCAACCCGTCGGGCCGCCGCCGCACCAGGCAGTGCACGACGCGCACCCCGGCCGCTCGCGCCGCCGGCAACAGCCGCACGATGTTCGGCAGCGCGACCCGGCGCGCCTCGTCGGCGAGCAGCGCCAGCCCGGCGTGCGGGCCGACGACCGCGCCCTGGCACTCCTGGGTGACGATCGCGGTGTGCCCGGGCGCGGCGAGCTCGGCCAATGGTGTTGTCATGCCGACGCGGTAGCCCCCGGCGGGATGTCATAGAACTGCGTCGCCCACTTCCGCAGCGCCATATACGGTTTCGCGTCCACCCTGGACAGCGCGGGAAGCTCGACGTAGCGCTGGTAGCGCCAGATGTTCAGGTCGTCCCACACCGTGCTGAGGTGCTGCCGCTCGACGCGCTCGCGCAGGTGTTCGGGTGGCGCGTCAGAGGTGTCGCCGGGGTTTCGCGGCCACCAAATCGAGTAGAACATGTTGGAGCTGGCGTCGTCGACGGGTGTGCAGGCGAAGATCAGCCGATGGTCCGATGCGCCTTCGAACGCGCTGATGGCGCCGCCGAGCCCGAACATGTGGCTGTGGATCCGCAGCGCCATCTTGTCGGGATCGTCGCTGCCGGCATCCGGCCAGCCGGTGAGGAAGCGCCACTCTTGGTCGACGATCTTCCAGTCGAGCATCCTCGGTGTCACCGTCGCGTGGTGCACGTAGCGGAAATGGGCACTGTCCGGCCCGTTTTCCGCCACGATCTGGGGGTGCACCGGTTCGCCCTCGGCGAGCCGGGAGAACTCCGGGTACGGCCGGTAATACGCGGCGGGATCGGTCTCGAACTGCGGGAACGAGGTGAAGATGTCCGGCATTTCCCATTGCGGCTGCATGCCGTGCGGGTGGTGCCAGACGAAGACGCAGTCGTACTGCTCGACCACCGGGAACACCCGCAGCCGCAGCGCGCGGTTGGGCCGGTCGGGTTGATACGGGATGTATCGGTTGGTGCCGTCGGGACCCCAGCGCCACCCGTGAAAGGGGCACTCGACGCAGTCGTCGACCACGGTGCCGCCGTGGCCGATGTGTGCGCCCAGGTGTTTGCAGTGTGCCTCCAGGATGTGCAGTTCACCTTGGTCATCGCGGTAGGCGACTAGGTCCTCGCCGAAATAATGCAAGGGCCGGGTCTCGCCGACCGGAAATTCCGGGGACCACCCGACCATGAACCACCCGGTGACCTTCCAGGTGAAGGGGACTCTCACGGCGGCGCCTCCCGGGTTCATGGATACTAAATTCGTTACAGTATAGATTTCAGCAGTTCGGCCGATGCGCGACAAGGAGTCAAATGACTGGAGCGGCTGACGAGCTGGAAGCGATCCGGCAGCTCAAGGCGCGCTACTGCCGGTTCCTGGACACCAAAGACGTCGAGTCCTGGCGCGGCGTGTTCACCACCGACGTGGTCGTCACCCTGGACATGGCGGTCTCCACCGGCGGGGCCGACCCGATGACCGCGCCGCCGATCGAGGGCGTCGACAACTTCGTTCCGATGGTGATGGGCGGCCTGGAGAACCTCGCCACCATGCACCACTGCCACACCCCGGAGATCGCGCTGACCTCGCCCACCACCGCGACCGGCATCTGGGCGATGGAGGACCTGCTCATCTTCGGCGACGGCCGCGAGCTGCACGGCGCCGGCCACTACCACGAGACGTACGAAAAGCAAGGCGGCGCCTGGCGGATCAAGACCCTGCGTCTGACCCGGACCATCCTGAAGATCAGCGGTGACGATGGCTGAAGCCGACGCCCACAGACCGGTGCCCGGCATGTCGTGGGCGACACGCGGGTTGGGCGTCACCAGGGGGCTGGCCCGCGAGCTGGCGATGCTGCTGCCGCGCACGGTGGCCGGTCTCAACGACTCCACCGGTTGGGTCCCGGCGTCACCACGCGGGGTGCGCCAATTCGGCGAGGTGATGCTGGACGAGCTTGTGCTGAGCGGCTTTTCGCTGCTGGCCGGGACCCCGGAAGCGATGCGCCCATTGGGCTCGTGCGCCGCGGCGGCCGAGGAATTGTCGACGCTGGGCATCGACCGTGCCCATGCCGATCCAAAACCATTGCACCCCAAGTCGATACGGCGGCACCGCATCGCCGGACTGGCGTACGAGCGGATGAGGTTCGAACACGACCCCGGGCTGCCGGCGACCCTGGAGGCCGATGGCCTGGGCGGCCCTGCGCGGGCGGTGGTGCACCTGTGTCGGCACGGCGACGGCCCGAGGCCGTGGCTGGTATGGGTCCACGGCGCCGGTCAGGGCGGCGCCGAAGACCTGTTGCTGTCCAGAATCGGGCGAATCCATCACCAGCTGGGCTTCAACGTCGCGATGCCGGTGCAGCCCGGTCACGGCTGCCGGCGCCGCGAATGGCCGGCCTATCCCGACGTGGACCCACTGGGCAACGTCGCGGGCATGATGCGCGCGGTGTCGGAGGTGCGCGCCGTCGTGCGGTGGGTACAGCCGCAGGCCGCCGCCGTTGTGGTGGCTGGGATTTCGATGGGCACCCCGGTGGCCGCGCTGGTATCCCACCTCGAGCGGCGGATCGACGCGGTGGCGCTGTACACCCCGATCCTGGGGCTCAACGCGATGATCGCGCGACACCTGGCGCGGTGGGGGCCATCCCGCGCCGAATTCCGGGAGCTGTTGGAATCCCCAGAGGTCTCGAAGCTGACCTCGGTGATCGATCCGCTCAAAGTCGACCCGGCGCCGCCGCCGCAGCGCCGGCTCATCGTCGGGGCGTGGCACGACCGAATGGCGATGCGCGAGCCCGCCGTTGCGTTGCAGGAGCGCTGGGGCGGCCGGCTGTACTGGTACGACGGCGGCCACGTCGGTCACGTGTTCTCCCGGCGCGTGCAGCGGGTCACCGAGCGATTCCTACAAGGAGTGGTGAATTGACCGATCGCACGCTCGACGAACTGGGCTACTACCTGCTGGCCGGGGCCGGTGGTGACGGGCCGGCAACGTTGATGGACGAGGCCCGCCGCGGCGAGGAGCTGGGCTTCGGCACCGCATTCATCTCCGAACGCTGGAACGTCAAGGAAGCGTCGTCGCTCGCCGGGGCCGCATGCGCGGTGACCACCCGGATGCAGATCGCCACCGCCGCAACCAATCACAACACCCGCCACCCGCTGATCACCGCGTCATGGGCGACCACCCTGCACCGCCTGTCCGGCGGCCGGTTCACGCTGGGCATCGGCCGCGGCATCGCCGCCATCTACGGCGCGTTCGGCATTCCGGCGGTCACCACCGCGCAGATGGAGGACTGGGCCCACGTCATGCGCCGGCTGTGGCGCGGCGAGGTGATCGTCAACCACGACGGCCCGATGGGCAAATATCCCATCCTGTTCCTGGACCCGGACTTCGACGAAGACATTCGCTTGGCGCTGGTGGCCTTCGGGCCCAACACGCTCGCCCTTGGCGGCCGGGTGTTCGACGACGTCATCCTGCACACCTACTTCACGCCGGAGACGTTGCGGCGCTGCGTGCAGACCGTCAAGACCGCCGCGGAAAAGGCGGGCCGCGACCCCGACAGCGTGCGGGTGTGGTCGTGCTTCGCCACCGTCGGCGATCACCTTCCCGAGCAATTGCGGCTGAAGAAGACCGTCGCGCGCCTGGCCACCTACCTGCAGGGGTACGGCGATCTGTTAGTGCGGACCAACGACTGGGATCCCGCTGTGCTGCAACGGTTTCGGGAAGATCCGGTGGTGACATCGATCCCGGGCGGGATCGATCACAAGGCCACGCCCGAGCAGATCGAGCACATCGCGACGCTGATTCCCGACGAATGGCTGGAACCGTCGGCCACCGGGTCGGCCCAACACTGCGTGGACCGCATCCGCGGGGAATTCGACTACGGGGCAGACGCGGTGATCATGCATGGCGCGACGCCCGACGAGCTCGAGCCCGTCGTCGCGGCCTACCGAGCCGGCGCCTGACGCCGCCTACCGAGCCGGCGGCTGACGCCGCGAGCGTGCGCGGAATGCCACGCAACACCGGCGTGTCGCGTACAAACACGCACGCTCGCGACAAGGGGGACAACCTTAGGGCATGATCAGGGTCCGGGTCACCGGCTCGGCGGCGGCTTGCCGGCTGGACAAGCCGCGCTGCAGGGAAGCCAGCAGCGCGTCCCGCGTCTCGCGGGGATCGATGAGCTCGTCGAACCCCATATTCTCGGCCGACCGATACGACGCCTGCAGCTCCGCGTTGCGCAGCTTCGTGGACAGGTCCTCGTCGGCGTGCGAGGCACGGCTCAAGGCCCCGGCGCCCATGGCGCCCATTGTCGCGCCCGGATAGGCGAACGTGGCCACCTGGCCGTCGAAGCTGATCAGCGACATGACCATGGAGCCGAAGCCGTACGCCTTGCGCATCGTCACGTGCAGCTTCAGCGTCGTGGCTGCGGTCTGCGCGGCGAACATCCGTGCGCCGCTGCGCAATACGCCCGCGCGCTCCGAGCGGCTGCCCGGCAGCATGCCTGGATTGTCGGCGAAGAAGACGATCGGAAGGTGGAAGGAGTCGGCGACCGTGATGAAGTGCGCCGCCTTGTCGGCGGCGTCGGCGTCGATGGACCCGGCCAGCACCCGCGGCTGGTTGGCGACCACCGCGACGGGATGCCCACCGAGGTGGGCCAGGGCGCAAATGATCGCTCTGCCGAACGCCGGCTGCACCTCGAACCAGTCGTCTCTGTCGAACACCACGTCGAGCACCGCACGCATGTCGTAGACGCGGCGGTTGTCGCGGGAAATGATGTCGAGCAATTCCGGCGTCGGTCGCGGCCCGGTCGCCTCGGAGGCCGGCAGGCTAGGCGGGTACGACCATGCGCTCGGCGGAAAATACGACAGGTAGTGCCGGATCGCGTCGAGCGCCACCGAGTCGTCGTCGGCGACATTGTGGATCACGCCGCTGGCCAGCGCCACGTCCGGGCCGCCCAGGTCCTCCTTCGAGATGTCCTCGCCCGTCGACTCTTTCACCACCGGCGGCCCCGCGGTGAAGATGGCGCCCTGGCGGCTCATGATGGTGAAGTCGCAGACCGGCGCGACCAGCGCCCCGTGTCCCGCCGACGGGCCGAGCACCGCGGTGATCGTCGGAACCCGGCCCGAACACCTGGCCTGGGCGAGTAGGTCGGTCGGACTGCGTCCGTAATGCGCGCCGGTGGGCCGAAACCCGGCGCCTTCGAGCATCATCACCAGCGGGATCTTGTCGCGCACCGCCAGCTCGGCGATGCGGTAGCGCTTGGAATTGCTGCCCGGCGCGATGGTTCCGGCCATCGTCGTGAAGTCCTCGGCGCCCACCATCACCGGCGCTCCGTTGACGCGGCCGGAGCCGGTGACGATCCCGTCGGCCGCGATCTCGCCGCCGACCAGCGTGCCGAGCTCGCGGAAGGTGCCCGGGTCCAGGAGCCGCTCGACGCGCGCGCGGGCGTCCAGCTTGCCCTTGCCGCGGTGCTTGTCGAGCCGCTCGGGACCGCCCATGGCCCGCGCGTGCCGACGGCGACGCTCGAGATCCTCGAGCGTCGCTTCCCAATCCCGGGATTTCGTCATGCCTATGTCCTACCTCATGCCTCGTGCGGGGTTGTCGTCGCGCCTCCAGTCCGATGGTGGCGACCCACTGGGCCCGGTTACGCCGCGCTTGCGATTGCCACTGGAAGAGCCAGGGTCACATACTGGATTGCTTACTGTAAAGTTACCCGCATGGGTAGCGCCCCCGGTCCTAAGCTCGACGGGGGCATCCCCAATCAACTTGTACGGGTGCCCGAGGCGGCCGGCGCTCTGGAACAAAACGGGTACGACGGGGGCTGGACCGCCGAGACCAGCCATGACCCGTTTCTGCCGCTGCTGCTGGCCGCCGAGCACACGTCGCGACTGGAGCTGGGCACCAACATCGCGGTGGCGTTCGCGCGCAATCCGATGATCGTCGCCAACATCGGCTGGGACCTGCAGGCGTATTCGCAGGGCCGATTCATTCTCGGCCTGGGCACCCAGATCCGGCCGCACATCGAGAAGCGATTCAGCATGCCGTGGAGCCACCCGGCGGCCCGGATGCGCGAATTCGTCGGCGCGCTGCATGCGATCTGGTCGGCGTGGAGGGACGGCACCAAGCTGCGGTTCGAGGGCGACTTCTACACCCACAAGATCATGACGCCGATGTTTACGCCCGAGCCCCAACCCTATTCGGCGCCGAAGGTCTTCCTCGCCGCCGTCGGGGAGGCGATGACCGAGCTGTGCGGCGAGGTCGCCGACGGCCACCTCGGTCACCCGATGGTGTCCAAGCGCTACCTCGACGAGGTGACGATGCCGGCGCTGGAGCGCGGTATGCGGCGCGGCGGGCGCGATCGCGGCGACTTCGAGGTGTCCTGTGAGGTGATGGTGGCGACCGGCGCCACCGACGCCGAGTTGGCGGCCGCGACGGCCGCCGTGCGCAAGCAGATCGCGTTCTACGGGTCGACGCCGGCCTACCGCAGGGTCCTCGAGCTGCACGGCTGGGGCGATGCGCACACCGAACTGCACCGGCTCTCGCTGGAAGGGGAGTGGGACACCATGGGCTCGCTCATCGACGACGAGATGCTGGCGGCTTTCGCCGTCACCGGCCCGGTCGACACGATCGCCGCGGCGCTTCGAAGTCGTTGCGAGGGCGCGGTCGACCGCGTCCTGCCGATCTTTGCGACCGCATCCCAGGACTGTATTGCCGCCGCACTGAAGGAGTTTCGCGAGTGAGCACGACGACGATGGACGAGGCCGCCAGGCTGTTGGCGGATCCGCTGGCGTACACCGACGAGCGGCGGCTGCACGCGGCGCTGGCTCAGCTGCGGGCCAGCGCGCCGGTGTCGTGGGTCGACGTCCCGAACTACCGGCCGTTCTGGGCGATCACCAAACACGCCGACATCATGGACATCGAACGCGACAACATGCTGTTCACCAACTGGCCGCGCCCGGTCCTGACGACCGCGGAGGGCGACGAGATGCAGGCCGCCGCGGGCGTGCGCACGCTGATCCACATGGACGACCCGCAACACCGGGTGGTGCGCGCGATCGGTTCCGACTGGTTTCGGCCAAAGGCGATGCGGGCGTTGAAGGTTCGCGTCGACGAACTGGCCAGGATCTACGTCGACAAGATGCTGGCCGTGGGACCCGAGTGCGACTTCGTCCAGCAGGTCGCGGTCAATTACCCGCTCTACGTGATCATGTCGCTGCTGGGGCTGCCGGAGGACGACTTTCCCCGCATGCTCAAGCTGACCCAGGAGCTGTTCGGCAGCGACGACTCCGAGTTCAAGCGGGGCACCACCAACGAGGATCAGCTGCCCGCGCTGCTCGACATGTTCGGTTACTTCAACGCGGTGACCGCGTCGCGCCGCGAACATCCGACCGAGGACCTATCGTCGGCGATCGCCAACGCCCGCGTCGACGGCGAGCCGCTGTCGGACATCGACACCGTCTCGTACTACCTCATCGTCGCCACCGCGGGCCACGACACCACCAGCGCGACCATCTCCGGTGGCCTGCAGGCGCTCGTCGAGAACCCGGATCAGCTTGTGCGCCTGCGCGACAACCTCGAGTTGATGCCGCTGGCCATCGAGGAGATGATCCGCTGGGTCACCCCGGTTAAGGAGTTCATGCGCACGGCCGCCAGGGACACCGTCGTGCGCGGAACACCCATCGTCGCGGGCGATTCCGTGCTGCTGTCCTATGTGTCGGCCAACCGCGACGAGGACGTTTTCGACGACCCGTTCCGCTTCGACGTCGGCCGCGACCCCAACAAACATGTGGCCTTCGGCTACGGCGTGCACTTCTGCATGGGCGCGGCCCTGGCCCGCATGGAGGTCAACAGCTTCTTCTCCGAGTTATTGCCTCGGTTGAAATCCATTGAGCTGACCGGTGATCCGGAATTGACGGCCACCACCTTCGTGGGCGGTCTCAAACACCTGCCGGTCCGCTACTCGCTGGCGTGAGCGCAGCGGGGCTCCCGGTCAGGCCTTTCCCGGCAGGGGGTTGAGCGACCCGCTTATCACCGGTATTCCGCGTCTGCGACCGCTACACTCCCCTCTGGAGGACCGGGCAATGACGCGTAGGACGATCGTTATCACCGGTGCCAGCGATGGTATCGGTGCCGCGGCGGCCCGACGCTTACACCGGAGCGGCGACAACGTGGTCGTGGTGGGACGCTCGGGAAACAAGGTCGCCACCCTGGCCGCCGAATTGGACGCCGACTGCTTTGTGGCCGACTTCGCCGACCTGTCCCAGGTGCGTGCCTTGGCAGACAAAATCCGTTCCCAGTACACGCGCATCGATGTATTGGCCAACAACGCCGGTGGCATGTTCAGCAAGATCCATACGACCGCCGATAACCACGAGATCACCTTTCAGGTCAACTACCTGGCGCCGTTTCTGCTCACCACCCAATTGATCGAGGTTCTCGTCGATTCCCGCGCCACCGTCGTCAACACGACCAGCTCGTCGCAAAGACTCCTTCCCCGAGCCACCATCGCCGACCTGGAGAACACAGCACAACGCCGGCCCAGCATTGCCTATGCTCTGACCAAACTGGCAATCGTTTTATTCACCAAGGAATTACATCGCCGATACCATCCCAGCGGACTGTCGGCAGTGACGTTTCACCCGGGCTATGTCAACTCCAATTTCGGCGACGCATCGGGATCGCGGTTCCTAGGCTTCATGAAGTATCACGTGCCGTTGACGGCCCGATTCACCGCGACCGCAGACCAGGGAGCCGACCAACTGGTCTGGCTGGCCTCAAGCAGACCCGGTGTCGACTGGGCACCCGGTGAGTACTACTCGAAGCATAAGATCGCGAAAGCCAACCGCGCCGCCTACGACCCCGACCTTGCGCGCGAATTGTGGGATCGCACCCTGGCCAAGATCACGTAGGACGGCGGGCCCGAGCGTCACCACAGACCGGCCGAGGAGTTCCGGAAGCGCCGTAACCGCCCGACGCGAAGTGTCCTTTGGCGCCACCGGTGGGGACCAAGGACTCTAGGGAGCGCCACGCGGGTTCGTAAGCTCAAAATGACCTGTCCGCAGCATGATCCGGAGATGTACCGCATGCGTCCCAACAGTCGCTCGAATTCCCCGACACGTCCGATGGTCACGTTAGCGATCGACGAGCACCATGGAAGGACATACGCAAAAGCCGAGTTGCAATGGGGCAGTTCACATCTCGCCGGCCTGGGTGTGGCTTATCGTCATCCCTCCGACTCCCTGGCGCCCAAGGCCGGCGAAGAACTAGCGACGGCACGGGCCTTATCAGACCTGGCCGATCAGGTTACCGCGCTGAACCGTCCCAAGAACTGAGGACTGGGAAGCCCTCAAGGTTCAGCGTTGTCGTGCCTTACGTTGTAGGCGACGACAGCGTTCATTAAGGAACCATAGTCCAGCGAAAGAGCGCTTGCCTGTGTCCGCTGGGTGTCACGACAGGTGATGTTTGCCCCGCGTCCCACTACCCGGCCATGACGATGTTCCGCGCCGGTATAGGCGTAGCCGGAGAGGCGTGTGTGAGCGGATTTGCTGGTTGCATGGTACGCGATGGCAAATACATACCAAGGCTCGCTGTGGAGTATTTTCGGCCTGAACTAAAATTCGGGGGGGGGGGTAGCTCTGAGATTTAAAAATATTTTTTTAGCAGTGGTTACTGTATCATGCAGAGTTTGCTATATATGATGTCGGCGGGATGGATCCGACCAATCTCACCCCAACACACCCGAAACTCAGGTTGTTCTCAGCTACCTTCTGACCATCGAAATTTTGACTCACCGATCAAAGGAGATGGTCGTGGATCTCGCAGCCCGCCCCCGCATCGCCGCTGGAGTGGCCTTGGCCGCCGCCAGTATCGTCACCGTCACTCCGGTAACGCAGTACCTGTGCGACCTTCATCTGGGCCAGCAGCTCTCCCGGGTGAGCGTGTCCGATATTCGCCTCGCCGACGCCGCCGAGGGCTTGGTCGACCTGGTTGCCGGCGTCGAGAACGAACTCGCTTCACTCGCCACCGGAGCAGCCGCGGCCGCCGTGCCCGCCGCCGCCCTAACCGACTTCATCAACCCCGCCGCACTACCTCTTCCCCTCGCGACGTGGGTTAACACTTTTCAGGCAGCGGGCAAAAACCTGCAGACAACCGCCAATTTGATCCAAAAACTCCCGTTCCCGACCCTGCAGCAGATCGCAGCCAACTGGGCCTCCTACGCCGACCTCTACGTCAAGTCGTACCAAACCGCCGCGAATGGCGCCGTCAATTTCTACACCGGAACCGCAGCAAACGCCGATTTCTGGCCGCTCCTAAACTCGGCGTTCAACAACTTCGCTTCAGGCAACATCAATACCGCGGTAACCAACTTGTTCTATGCCTTCTACGAGTACCCATTCACAGAGATCGGGGAGCCTCTCGAGACGATTTTGAATATCCCCGCAAACATCACCCAGAATCTGGCGAACGCGACCAACTATCTGACGACGGACGGCATAATCTACATTGGTTTTTTCGGCATCCTCGGAGTTCCAGCCGGGGTCCAGACTGCTCTCGGAACAAGTCTTCAGGCTGCTTCCAAGGCGTGGTCCACCGGGGATCCGGTGGGGGCGATCAGCAATCTGCTCAACACCCCCGGCGCAACGGTCAATGCCCTCCTCAACGGCACCAATGGGACGAGCGGCTTGCTCGGCAGCTTCCTCAACCAGACCGTGTTGCAGATTCTTGCCCCGAGTTTGGCGAAGTCGATCGTGGCGCCTAACGCGGTGAATATTGCGACCGGTGGAAGTCTGCAGGCCGCGTTGCAGGGCTTTGTGACACAGTTGACCAATGGTTGGCCATCTTTGAGTACCGCCTTCAGCGGCATTAGCACGGGATTGACCACGCTGCTGCAAAGCGTGGCGTCGAAGATGCCGTCGATGTTGTCGAGCTTCGGTGCCACGTTGGCCAGCAATATCGGGTTGTTGATTTCCAACCTGCTCAAGTTGCTCTAAATACGACGGTGGTCGCCGATGCGAGCCGGTGACCACCAACGGCGATTGGTCCCCTTCCCAGCGAAGGGGGCCAATCCGCTTTTATCGGTGCACCTTTCAGTCGAGCGGTTCGAGCCGACGGCGGGCGCGACGTCGTTCACCACCAGGACCTCGACGCCAAACAGGTGACGTGGTGACAGGGAATACTAACGGCGAACGCACGTGTGGCGATCGCCCAGTGCATCGCGTCAGGGTGCCTACCTACCTGATCCGCCAGGCACTGGACGGGCCGGCCGCACCAACCGCCTGCCGGCCACCGATGCCGAACAGCTTGCCAGAGCCTGGAGGCTCGCGATGGCAGCGTATGAGTCGGCCAATCTCGCGCAATCGCTCGATGGGCTGAAACCGAAAGATAAGTCGCCGTCGTCTAAACATCGTGGCCCACCAAGACGTCTATGACTGTTCCCCCGGCCCCAGAAAAGCATGCAGCCGCGCGGACGCGTCCCAGCGGGCTGGACTGTTACCGGACGGCCCGCAATACTATGATGCTATGCGCACTACTCTTCAAATCGATGACGATATCCTTGAAGATGCGCGAAGCATCGCTCGTTCGGAGGGCCGGTCGGTCGGTGCGGTGATTTCCGATCTGGCGCGTCGGTCGCTTCGGCCCGTCGGGATTGTCGTGGTCGACGGGCTCCCGATGTTCGATGTGCCGCCAGATGCGCCAATCATCGCCGACGAGGACGTCGCCCGGGGGCTCGAGGAAGACGTGTGACGGCGCTGCTCGACGTCAATGTCCTTATCGCGTTGAGCTGGCGTAACCATGCTCATCACTCAGCGGCACGGCAGTGGTTCACGCGGTCTTCGTCGAATGGATGGGCTACCACACCGATCACCGAGGTGGGTTTTGTCCGGATTTCGAGTGATCGCAGGGTGATGCACGTGTCGACGACTCCGGCGACTGCGCTTGCTCAGTTGGAAGCGCTGAGAGCTCTTCCGGGCCATGCGTTCTGGCCTGATGACGTGCCGTTGGTGGTTGGTGAAGGGGGTGATCGTGGTGCTGTGTCGAGCCACCGCCTTGTCACCGACTGTCATCTCATTGCGTTGGTCGCCCGGTACGGTGGCCGGCTGGTCACATTCGACGCTGCACTGGCCGATTCAGCACCCGCCGGCCTGGTCGAGGTTCTGTAGTCAGCGGTGATGAGCGGCCCGCGAAACACGCCGACAACGACGGGGACGAGGCGGATAATTCCCGCAGCTTGGAGTGAGTCCCTTCAGGGAGAATCGGACACCGCCGAATACCCCCGGCTGGACATGGGACACCTCGTCGACCACTCGTATGTAGGTCACCAACGCCGCCGAGGATGCGCGCCGGGGAAACAGCTCGCATCGAAGCTACGTATTGCCCGGTGATATCATCGGTTTATGCGTAGTAGTACGCCAGCCCTTTTTCCGGTGTTTCGGTCGCCGGCTCAAGCCGAGATCCTGGCTGCCACACTGCTGAATCCCGACCGAGAACAAACCATCAGTGATCTATCACGGCTGCTCGGGATACCCATGACGACCGTCTCAGATGAAGTGGCACGCTTGATCGACGCACAGATCCTTATCTCACGCCAAGTAGGGCGCGCCAAGCTTGTGCGTGCCAGCCCACATAATCGGCTTGTCGGCCCGTTGACCGAAATTGCGCTTGCCACAATGGGACCGCATTTGATCGTCCGCAACGCCTTTGCCGGTATTCCCGGCATCGAGCGGTTGCTCATTTTCGGTTCCTGGGCGGCGCGCTATCACGGCCAACCTGGGCCGCCCCCCAACGACCTTGACGTCTTGGTTGTCGGTCGCCCTAACCGGGCCGCGATCTACGCGGCCGCTGACAAAGTCCAAGAGCGCACGGGTCTGCCGGTCAACCCTGTTATCGCCTCCACGAAGCGCTGGCATGACCAACACGACCCGTTGATTGCCCAAATCAAATCGGCCCCGAGCGTCGAGGTTGAGTTGCCACGGCCGGTGACTCAGCGATGACTTGGGCTAATGGCGCCGAGGAGATCCAATGCCTGCAGGACCGGGGACTTCGCCCGCGGGAGGCGGGAGGCGATATCGATCAGCTGAGCCGGTTTGCCGCCTCGGTGCATCGGGCCCCGACGTCGTCACGGTGCGCTATGTTGCCCACGTCAGATGGTGGATATGCATCGCTTCCGTCAAATCCGCGTCCTGTTCTGTAATATCCTGTGTTCCAGAATAATTCGCGATTTCCGGCGGCGATGCGGTCGATGCCGAGCGCTCGTAGATAGCCCAAAGTGTGAGTTGATCGCCATGGCGCGAATCGAATTGTATGCCCGTGGTGGGATCGCCGTTAGGAGTGCTGAGTGTGTAGATCCACGCCGACATAGCCTGTGTGAGCCGCCGGTGCTTACCATCGCGGATTGCGGCAGCATCAAGGTCCTGGAGTCCGTATTCCTTTGCCATAGGCAGGAATTGCCGTCTCAGCGTCGGCAAAGTCTCGTAGTGGCCGACGAGAACGAACCAGCCAGACAGCTCCGCCGAGCAGATCGAGCGAGGCTCGCGCCAGGCCCGCGGGATCTCCCCTGGACGGATAGCGGGATATAGATCGTCGGCATCCTCTACTGCGATGTCGTCCATGCCGCGGGCAGCAACAGGATCGGCGCGAAAAACCGCGAGCACCTCCAGATAGCAGGCAAGCGCCGATGAGCCCGCGTAGAGGGTCCGCCAGATGCCCGCCGGATCATCCCATCTGCCGGTGAAGCGACCGTGCTCATCGGCGAACTCCCAGGGAGTCCAATGCCATGGATCGGGCTTGTAGCCCACCCGGTAAACCGGTAGTGCATCGACACGAGAGCCATGCACCAGCCCAAAGACGGTTCTAATTCGAACCGCGTCGGCAGGCATTCAGCCGACGGCGGAGAATTGGCGCGCCGCGGCAAGAACCAAGGCGCCGTCGGTTTCCAGATCGCCGTCGCGCAACACCCGCGCCGGTGATCGGTCGTCGAGGACCGGATTGAGTCCCTGGAACCACGCTTGGGCGACTGCCTTGCGATCCCGTTCGGTGATCAGTCGCGCCGCGCGGTAGGCCAGCCGAAGCCGTTCCACATCGGCAGCGTTGGCGATCTCACGGCTGCCCTCGGCCCATTGGCGTACCGCGCGGGTCTCCTTGACTTTCCCCAGGTAGGCGACGAGTTTCGACCCCAGAAGCTCTCGCAACGCGGATACCAGCTCCGGGGTCGACATGGTGACCGCTTCTCGGTATGCGATCAGATCGGGCCGTGCGGATGTCACCGTCATCGTAGCCACCTAACTCCACATAGAACCTAGAACACTAACTTTTAGCATGCTAAAACACTGAACTATCACACTCTAGATCACAGGCCAGTGTACTTCATGAGGGCGCGCTGCGGCCACGGGTCGTTGACGGTGCTCAGCGACACTTATGCCGGTCTGGCGTCCGTGAAGAGGTTCGTATAGGGCGTCGTATGTCGAGAATTTTCGACGCCGCGCACGATAGCCGGGCAGTCGCCGTTGGCCGGTGATAAACGAAGGCAAGACCACCATAGTGTCGCCCACACATCACCCTCGTACGTCAGGCCTAGTGCCTCGGAAGGCTTGTGGGCGCACCGGTTTCGCTTTGGTGCATGGCTAACGTCACTGGGCAAGTGTCTTGACGAATGCTTTGGGGACGCGGTGTTCGCATAGTTCCTTGAGCACCTGCGGTTCGCGGTGGATGAGGGTGCCCGGTGAGGTGACGCTGTTGCTCAGCTGGCCGGCCATGGGATGGGAGCCCGGTGTGGAGTGTCGACGTCAGACGGGCCGACGAGCTGGACATACCTGCCAAGAACTTAGGCCCGCGGGACTTTCGAAGGGCTTGGGGTGATCGCTTCCGGAACGCACGGCTCCGCAATCGTCGTAGGACTAAAAAACTCCTGTTAGCAAGGCCACGGGCATGCCATAGCAAACTGTGTCCACTGCTGTGATAGTTCAGTTTGAAAGTACCTGCCGGTAGCACACTGGCCCGCATTCACCGCCGCACTCAAGATAACTGTCGCTGCAACGATGCAATTGCTTGCGAGGGCGTAGTGAACGCTGTTGTTTTTGCTGAGAGATGGTGCTTCACCGCCGATACCGACGCGGCCAGGCCGTGCTCGTCACTGAGGCGCTGTGATCTGTGGCGGCAGGCAGCGCACGATGACATCGCGATGCACCTTGATCTCTGGGCCAAGGGATCTCGTCAGCCAGGTAGCGGCCAGCGACGAAAACCCATCCCGCATCCACTGGCCACTGCTGCTCGGAGGTGGCCTGCGATCACCCCGTCGTGATCGCCGGGACCACCTGCGTGCGTGCCGTTTCACGGTCCGCCACAAGATTGATGGTGTGTGTGGTGCCCGGCCCTGTCCCGGGCGAGCGCTTGTGGTGAGTCGTCGGGCGTGATCGGTATTGGCTTGTGCCAGAAGCGCATACAGGCGCTGTCTGGGCCCGGTGTGCGCATGGCCTTCGGTGGTCGTCTCTGAGTTCTATCTAGGGTTATCTCCTTCGTGTCGTCGCGATATGGACAAGCCGTACGACTGTTTTTACCGCTTGCTCGCGTCATCTTGCTGTGGTGCTGCTCGGTGAAATCCACCAGCATGTTGAAGGGGAGGCACCTGCTTGGATATGAGCGGATCGAGACGCTCAATGCTCAGATCATGGTTTTTGTCGATACTCGGCAATGACGTCCCGTCGCTCCATTTCCAATGCTGCCCATAAATGATTGTGGCAAGGCCGTCCATTTAGCCTCAGTCGAGCATAGTTTCCTGTGCACTTCCGGCAAATTTGCTGTTCATGTATATCACTACAGCTAATTACCTAGTTTGTTGCCACAATTCGCTCAACGTAATTGGCAGGTATGTTCACTTCGTCGTTATTCAAAACGCATAAAGGAGATGGTCGTGGATCTCGCAGCCCGCCCCCACATCACCGCCGGAGTCGCCTTGGCCAGCGCCGCTGTCATCGCCGCCGGGCCCATGGCCCAACGCCTACCCGACCTTCACATGGCCCGCCAGCTCTCCCAGGTGAGCATTTCCAACGTCCAGCTCACCGACGCCGCCAGCAGCGTGATTGATTTGTTCTCCGGCGTGGAGAACGAACTCGCATCGCTGGCAAGTGGAGCAAGTGCGGCCGCCGTGCCCGCAGCTGCACTTACCGACTTCATCAACCCCGCCGCGCTACCCCTCCCTTTGGCGACGTGGGTCAACACTTTTCAAAATGCGGGCTCCAACCTGCAGATAGCCGCCAATTTGATTCAAGCGCTTCCGTTCCCGACGTTGCAGCAGATCGCCGCCAACTGGGCCTCATACGCGAGCCTCTACGTCAATTCGTACCAAACCGCCGCGAAGGGCGCCGTCAATTTCTATACCGGAACGGTACCCGGCGATTTCTGGCCTTTCCTAAACGTGGCATTCAACGACATTGCCTCAGGCAAGATCAGTAACGCGGGTACCGCTTTGTACAATGCCTTCTACGCCTACCCACTCCAGGACATCGCGTTGCCTCTGGAAAAGATTTTGAAAATTCCCGCCTACTTCACCCAGAGTCTGGCGAACGCGACCAACAATCTGACGGGGACCGGCTTAACCAACTTTGGTATCTACGGGTTCATCGCCGTCCCAAGCGGGCTCGAGGTTGCGCTCGGGAATAGTCTTCAGGCTGCATCCAATGCGTGGGCTGGTGGGGATCCGGTGGGGGCGATAACCAACCTGCTTAACATCCCCGGCGTGGCGGTCAATGGCTTCCTCAACGGCAATAACGGGACGAGTGGCTTGCTCGGCGAAACCCTCGACATGGGCGTCTTGAAGATCATCGCCCCGGGTTTGGCGAAGTCGATCGTGGCTCCCAATGCGGTGAACATCGCGCAGGGCAACGTCGGATTCGCAGGTCTCCAAACCGCATTGCAGGGTTTTGTGACCCAGCTGACTAACGGTTGGCCGTCCCTGAGTACTGCCGCTAGCGGCATTAGCACGGGATTGACCACGCTGCTGCAAAACGTGGCGTCGAAAATGCCGACGCTATTGGCCAACTTCGGCGCAACGTTCGCCACCAATATCGGGTTGTTGATCTCCAATCTCCTCAAGTTGCTCTGAGACCGGTGTGGTCGCCGATGCGAGCCGGCGACCACCGAACGGCGATTGGCCCCCTTTTCAACGAAGGGGGCCAATTCGCTTTCGCTGGTGCGCTTCTCAGCTGAGTGGTTCGACCCCGAAATCGATGATGCCTCTGATGATGTTGCCGTTGAGTAGGTCGTCGTAGGCGTTGTTGATGTTGTCGAGGCGGTAGCGTTTGGTGATCATCTCGTCGAGCTGGAGTTGTCCGGTTTGGTAGAGCCTGGCCAGTCGCGCGATGTCGGCCTTGGGGTTGCACGAGCCGAAGATGGTGCCCGCCAGGGTCTTGTTCATCAGGATGAAGTCCTGCAGGTCGAGGTTGACCGAGTGGGTCAGCTGTGAGGTCATGCCGGTCAGCACGCAGGTTCCGCCCTTGCGGGTGAGCTTGACCGCGTCGCGGACGTCGTCGGCGGTGATCAACGAAGGGGAGACCACCACGGCATCGGCCATGACGCCGTAGGTCAAGTCCCGCACCAGGTCCAGCGCCTCGGCGACCGTGGCGGCGTTGTGCGTCGCGCCGAACTGCAGCGCCGACTTCTGTTTGAAGTCCACCGGGTCGACGGCGACGATCTGCGCGGCGCCGTTGATCCGGGCTCCCTGGATCGCACCGGTGCCGATCCCCCCGACGCCGATCACGACGACGGTGTCGCCGGCGCGCATGTTGGAGCGGTTGGCGACCGAACCGTAGCCGGTCGGAATGGCGCACGACAGCAGCGCACTCGGCGCCAGTGGCAGGTGCGGCTCGATCTTCACCAGCGAATTCGTCGACACCACAGTGTGTTCCGCGAAGGCGCCGATCTTGGCGATATGGCCCAGGTTCCGGCCGTCGGCGGTGTGGTGGCGAAACGTGCCGTC
The DNA here is from genome assembly GCF_019645855.1 of Mycobacterium malmoense. NCBI lineage: Bacteria > Bacillati > Actinomycetota > Actinomycetes > Mycobacteriales > Mycobacteriaceae > Mycobacterium > Mycobacterium malmoense. The sequence goes on along the minus strand of NZ_CP080999.1, from coordinate 3,714,363 downwards.
GGTGGGCATTCCCGGGATCATGGTGCCGATGCCGACGTCGCAGAGGTACTCGATTCCGCTTGCACACCACCGGCATTGGCCGCACACGGCGACGAACGACATCACCACGTGGTCGCCCGGCGCGAAATCGGTGACCCCGGGACCGATTTCGCGCACGATGCCCGAACCCTCATGCCCGCCGATGGTGGGGAACATGGTGGGCAGCCCGAGGGATCGCATCACCTCGTTGGGCGCCGCCATATCACCCTTGAGGATGTGATCGTCGGAGTGGCACAACCCGGCGGCGGCCAGCTGCACCAGGACCTCCCCGGCGCGGGGCGCGTCCAGCTCGAATTCCTCGACCGACCACGGCCCGCCGACGTCGTGCAGGATCGCCGCGCGGCTCCTCATGCGACCGGGTCGAACACGACGGGAAGTTTGTTGGGCGACCGGAACGTGAGCCCGACGATCTTGGACTCGACACCGGTTCCGTCGTCGGGAACAAACGCCAGATTCTTCAGGCGATCCAACAGGCTGTTCAACATGACCCGGGTTTCCAGCCGCGCCAAGTGCATTCCGAGGCACATGTGAATGCCGCCCGCGAACGCGATGTGCGCCTGGCGCGGGCGGCCGATGTCAAAGGTGTCCGGGTTGGTCCAGCGGGCCTCGTCGCGGTTGGCCGAGCCCATGCACATGTCGATCTGCGCGTCGGGCGGGATTGTCTTGCCGCCTATTTCGACCTCTTCGGTGGTGGTCCGCATGACCATGGTGAGTGGGGTCTCGACGCGAAGGCCCTCTTCGATGGCGGCGGGGATCAGGGACCGGTCGCGCCGGATCATCGCCAGCTGCTCGGGGTGCGTCAACAGCAGGTACAACAGGTTGCCCGACGAGCGGTAGGTGGTCTCCAGCCCGGCGGGCAGCAGCAGGCGCAGGAAGGCGATGATGGCCTCGTCGGTGAGCTTTTCGCCGTCGATCTCGGCGGCGACCAGGTCGCCGATGATGTCGTCGGTGAGTTTGCGGCGCCGCTGCTCGACCTGCTCGAGGAAGTAGCCGTGCAACTCGGTGGCCGCGTTCAGCCCCGCCATGATGTCGGTCGGAATCGAGATGAGGTCCAGCGACAGCCGCCGGAACAGGTCGAGATCCTCGGCGGGGAGCCCGAGCAGCACGGAGATGATCCGGGTTGGAAACTCGAACGTCAGCGCCTTCACCAGGTCGGCGTGGCCGTCGTTTTTGATTTCGTCGATCAGCCGATCGCAGACCGGCCCGATGACCGACGGCTCCCAGCGTTCCAGCGCGGTGGCCCGGAACGCCTTGGCCACCAGGCTGCGGTGGTCGTGGTGTTCCTTGCCGCCCATCGCCAGGATGGTGTGGCCCATCACCAAACCGATCGTCTTGTCGTAGGCGGCCGACGTGAAGATCCGGTCGTCCCGGAAACCCTGGAACACACCGTCATAACCGAACAGCACCCACTCGTCGTTCGGCCGCAGCTCCTCCGGCATCTGATCGTGGTCCATGAGGGCGCCATGCCAGACCGGATCGGTGCGCCTCATGTACTCGAAGAACGGATACGGGCTGGTCTCACCGGTGGTGTCGAGGGTGACGGGCTGGCCTTTGACATCGAGACGGTTGGTGCTGAGCGTCATCAGCGCTCCTCCTGAGGTTGAATGTCGCTATCATAATATAAATAGCAACGAAGCCCAGCTTGCGCGGAGGCGGTGATCCTCAGGTGCCCCAACGTCGATTCGTGTGCTCCCTCGACGAGCTGCCGCCCGGCGAGATGAAACTGGTCGACGTGGGTAAGTTCGGCGTGGGTGTGTACAACGTGCGCGGCGAGCTGTACGCGATCGTGAACTACTGCTCGCACGAGGGCGCCCCGCTGTGCCTCGGCCTCATCGGCGGCACCAACGAACCGGCACCGGACGAGCCCGGCGGGCTGCGCCGGGTGCGTGACGGGCAGATCGTCCGATGCCCTTGGCACAATTGGGAATTCGACGTCACCACGGGTCAAAACGTGGCCGACCCGACGCGCCGCGTTCGCACCTATCACGTCGATGTCACCGACGGGGAAGTGTATCTGAACGCATGATCATCGACACGAACGTCCAACCGCACTTCCGCTACAACGCCGAGATCCGCCGCTACCTCCCGGAAGCCCACAAGCTGCGGTCGATCCCCGACGTCGAGCAGCAGTGGTATCAGGCGCCGGGCGGCGACTACCGGGAAGACCTCTACGGCGAGCACTATCCGGGGTCGGACCCCGAGACGGTCGGCCGGCACCTGTTCGACGACATGGGGGTCACGTACGCCATCCTGAACCCGCTGACCCGGGGCAACATCGCCGATTACCTGCTCAACAGCCGGATCTGCGCCGCGGTCAACGACTGGCTGCTCGATCGCTGGCTGGAGCCCGACACCGCCGACCGATACGCCAACCGTTTTCTAGGCACCATCCGCGTCAACCCCGAAGACCCCAAGGGCGCCGTCGCCGAGATCGAGCGCCTCGCCGGCCACCCGAAGCTGGTGCAGGTCGGGGTTCCGATGCAGTCGCGCGAACCGTACGGCAAGCCGATGTTCGAGCCCATCTGGGAGGCCGCGGCCGCCCACGGGCTGCCGGTCGCGGTGCACATCAACGGCGGCAACGGCGTCGACCATCCGCCCACCTTCGCCGGGCACGCGCACACCTACCCGGGGTACGCGGCGTTCATGCCGCTGAACTACTTCGTGCACCTGGCCTCGCTCGTCGTCGAGGGCGTGTTCGGCCGGCATCCCGGCCTGACGTTCGTGTTCGCCGACGGCGGCTACGACATCCTCACCCCGCTCATGTGGCGGCTGGACACGTTCTGGCTATCGATGCGCGACCAGACGCCGTGGGTCGACCGCTATCCCAGCGAGTACCTGCCCGGCCACGTCCGGTTCTGCTCGTCGGCGTTCGACGGGCCCACCGATGCGGCGCAGACGCGGTGCTGGATGGACTTCTCGGACAAGGCCGGCCTGCTGATGTACGGATCCAGCTACCCGCACTGGTCCACGTCGCCGCCCGAGACCATCGCCGACGGCCTCGACGACGCACAACGCGCAAAGATCTTATGGCAGAACGCCAGTGAGCTTTATGGACTCAGGGAGCGCGTCTGATGACCACCATCGAACGAGCCGAAGCGCAGGCCGAACAAGAAATAGCGGTCACCATCGTCGACACCGACGTGCACCCCATGCCGGTCTCCACCGACGTGCTGAAGTCCTATGCGCCCGCCGAATGGGTCGACAAGATCTGGCCCACCAAAAACGCGGTCACGCCCGTACCGCACTTCTACGACACCCCCGACTCATACAAGACGATGTCGATGCGCCTGGACGCCGCCCCGCCGGGTGGCGGATTCGCCGGCACCGACCCGGATTTCGCCGCCAAGCAGTTGCTGCTCGACGCCGGCGTCAGCATCGCGACGCTGGAGCCGATGTGCGACGCGCAGCTGCCGCAGGCCGAGCACGTGCTCAAGTCGACCTACAACGACTGGCTGGCCGACGTCTGGCTCGACAGGCACAACTGGCACGGCCGCTGGCGCGGGTCGATCAGCGTGAGCGCGCAGACGCCCGAGCTGGCGGCGCGCGAGGTCGAACGGTGGGCGGGCCATCCCTACATGGCCCAGGTGCTGATGACGCCGCAGACCCGCGGAATCCCGTTCGGGAACCCACATTTCGACCCGCTCTACAAGGCGGCGTCGCGCAACGGGCTCCCGGTCGCCACGCACCTGATGGGACAGACGCCGTTCGAGCTGATCCCGCTATACCCGGTCGGCAACCCCGCGCACTGGCACGACTTCTTCGCGTCCTGGCCGCTGCTGTACGTCTCGCACCTGATGAGCCTGGTGTTCGACGGCGCGTTCGACCGCCATCCGGATCTGCGGGTGGTCTTCGTCGAGGGCGGCTTCACGTGGGCGATGCCGGTGATGTCGCGGATGGACCGGATCTGGGAGGCCCGCCGCGGCGACCTGCCGCAGGTGCGTCGCCGCCCGTCGGAGTATGTGCGCGAACACGTCCGGTTCACCACCCAGCCGCTCGAAGACACCGACACCGTCGGATTCCGCGAGTACCTGGAGATGATGGACCTGGGCGACAATCTCATGTTCTCGACGGACTACCCGCATTGGAGCTACGACTCGCCGACCTACGCGATCAACCGGTTCCCCGCCGACCAGCGCGAGCGGATCATGCGCGGGAACGCGATGGCGCTCTACGGGCTGCCGGCGACCGTCAAGGCCCTCCCCGGGGCATCTCGCTGAGCCGGGTCTACCGTGAAGGGGGTTTCCGAGACGCCCCCTGTTGGGTCCGGACGACGAGCCCGCCCATGAGCCCGGAAGATGAGACGGTATGACACAAACGAATCTGGCACGGCCACAAGGCCTTAACCGCATCGATCCGGTGCTGCGGGAGGCCGCGATCGAGCTGGGCGTCGTCGAATTCCGCGCCGAGACGTTGCCCGCCGAGCGCGAACACGCCAACCTCCTGGCCGCCGAGCGGGCCGCGGCGGTTCACACCGGCGGCCCCGATGCCGTCGCCATCGAATCGCGATCCATCGCCGGCCCGGACGGCCAGCGGCTGGAACTTCGTCTGTACCGGGGCGCCACCGAATCCCCGGCGCCCCTGGTGATATACGCCCACGGTGGTGGTTTCGTGACGGGGAACCTGGACACCGATCACGCGCAGTGCGTGGAGCTGGCCAGGGACGCCAGCTGTCTCGTGGTATCGGTCGACTACCGGCTCGCGCCGGAAAATCCATGCCCGGCGGCACTGGACGACGTCGAGGCGGCGTTGCGCCACGCCGTCGACAATTGCGCCGACCTGGACGCGGATACCGGCCGCATCGCGGTGATGGGCCGGGACGCGGGTGCGGCGCTGGTCGCGGGCCTGACCCAGCGCATGTTCGACGAGGAAGGCCCGCCGATCCTGGTGCAAATCCTGCACCAGCCCATGCTCGACTCCGACGCCACGCCGTCGCGACGCGAGTTCCAGCGCACGCCGGGCCTCAACGGTCCCGCCGTGAGCCGGGCCTGGAGCCACTACCTCGGCCATGCCGCCGCGAACGGTCAACACGTCCCCGCGCATCGGGCCAACCTGGAGGGGCTGCCGCCCACATTCGTCAGCTGCTCGGAGATCGACCCGTGCCGCGACGAAGCCATCGACTATGCCAACCGGCTGCTGCACGCCTACGTCCACACCGAATTGCACGTTATCGCAGCGACATTCAACGGCTTCGATTCGCTGGTCCCGGATTGGGTTGTCTCCCAAGAAAGCCGGGCCCTGCACACGCAGACGCTCCGTCGCGTGTTCGCCATGTAGCGGCTCTAGACCGGGGTGAACTTGGTGATCAGCCAGGTGCCGTTGACCCGAGTCATGCGCACCAGCACGCTACTGAGCGCCAGGGACGGTTGGGGACTGTCCTTGGTTGTCGTGCTCTGATCGACAAAGACAAGAACGACGGCCGAGTCGGGGTGCAGCTCCGACACCGCGGCGCCCGACACGCGAGCCGTGGTTTTCATCGACTTCTGCTTGGCCACCGGAGCCACGCTTTGTTGGCTGAATTGGTCGTAATAGGACAGGAAATCCCCCGCGAGATGCGACCTGGCGGCCGCGAAGTCCTTATCCAGCGAGTCCGATGAGTACGACAGCAACGCGACCGTCCCGTCGGACGCGGCGCTGACCACCGCCCGGGCGACGTCGGCGTCGGTTTGTTGATCGGGCCGGTACTGCTTGAAGTACAACCACGTCGCCACGCCGCCGGAGGCCAGCAGGAGCACGACCAGAACGATCGGAACGATCTTGCGCAGCCTGGGCGGCAGGACCAGTCGCCGGCTTTTGATCGGCGCGGGGGAGTCGGCCTCCCCCTCGTCGTCGCTCAGGGTCTCGTCAATCACCGGGTCGTCGACGTCGTCGTCGGTTTCGGCTTCCGGTGCGGCCGAATCGATGTCGCGCACGTCGTCGGTCACGGTATGTACTCAACTTTCGACATCTTGTACTGTCCGCCGACGTCGGCGACGGTCACCTTGAGCCGCCATATTCGTGGTGGTTCGTCCTTCCCGGGTGGGGAATTGGTGATCTGTGATGTCGCGGAGACCAGTACCACCGCCGAATCCCCGGCCATGGACTCGACGGCGGCGGCGTTCACGGTTCCCACGGTGACGGCTTTCGACTGCGTGACCACCGCGATGAAATCGTTGGCCCGCTGCTGGAAGTCGTCCTTGAATTGGCCGGTGGAGCTGTCGATCACGCGCTGGACGTCTTCCCTGGCCTTGTTGAAGTCGAGGGAGGTCATGTTGATGACGCCTTGCTTGGCCCCGGCGACAAACGCCGCTTCCCGTTGTTGGTGCCGGGTGGTGTCCCGGTGTTGGACCACCATGTATGCGCTGACGCCGACAAAGGCACAGATGATGACGATCGCGGCCACGGCGGCAATCGTCGGTATCCAGCGTCGCCACCCAGCCGGCTCGGTTACGGATTCGTCGTAATCGTCTTCGTCGTAGTCCTCTTCGTAATCCTCGCCGTAGTAGTCCTCGTCGTAGTCCTCGTCGGCTGTCTCGTCGTCCTCCTCGGCGGGGTCGGGCAGGCCGAGGACTTCACGCCGCAGCCGGGCGGCGCGGGCGCGGGCCTTCGCCGCTGCGGCCAGCGCTTCGGCCGCGGCAGCTTCCGCCTCGGCTTCTTCGAGCAACGCCCTAGCGTCGGCGGCCGCATCCTCCGGCGGCTCAGCCATCGCGGTTACCGCTTGTCAACGTCATTATCGACTGCACTCCGGTATCTCTTACCGTATCGCCCATTGCTACCATCAGAGTCTTCAGCGAATTCCGACGAGGACCGATCAGGCGGATGATCAACCACCAAAGGAACCTGCCGGCATCATGACCGCTGTCGACTCTCCCGAAAAGATACTCTTCGCTTCAACCACCCAGGCCTTTCTGCACAAAGAATTGCCGTTGCGCCGCGTCCGGGAACTGCACGCCGCGGGGGTGTCCTTCGATCCGGCATGGTGGCGGCGCGCCGCCGAACTGGGGTGGACGGCCCTGCTCGTTCCGGAGGGCTTGGGCGGGGGCAGCGTCTCGGGCAGCGGCGTCGAGGATCTGGCCATGATCGCCGAACAACTCGGCAAGACGGTGGCACCCGGACCACTGTATCCGGTCAGCGTGGTGCTCTCGGCGCTCGCCGACTGCGCCGACCCGCAATCCCACGCCGCCACCATCGAGTCGCTGGTCTCCGGTGAAACGGTGGCGTCGTGGGCGGTTTCCGAGCCCGGCCGGGGGTGGGCGCCGCTGGATCCGTCAGTGACGGCCACGGAAACCGGTGCCGGGTTCCGCATCGACGGCACCAAGGACCACGTCGAGGCCGGCGCCCAAAGCGCGGTGCTGCTGGTGGTGGCGCGATGCGGCCCACGTGCCTCTGAGGTACGTCAGTTCCTGGTGCCGACGGACGCGCCGGGCGTCCGGATCGAGCCGCGGCAGTCGGTGGACCTGGTCAAGCAATACGCGCGGGTGCATTTCGACGGCGTGGTGGTGGAGCGATCCGCGGTCGTCGGCAGCGCAGCCGAGACCGCCGCGCTGATCGACCGCCAGAGCCAGCTCGCCCAGGTGCTGCAGTGCGCCGAGGTGGTCGGCATCCTGCAAACGGTGTTCGATTTCACCGCCGCGTGGGCGCTGGATCGGCACACGTTCGGCCGTCCGCTGGCGTCATACCAGGCGCTCAAACACGGGTTCGCCGACATGAAGCTGTGGCTGGAAGCGTGCCGCGCGACCACGGCCGCGGCGGTCGCCGACGTCGCCGCCCGCTCACCCGCGGCGGGCTTATCGGCCAGCATCGCCAAGTCCTACGTCGGCGAGATGGCCGGGCGGATCGTCCAGGCCTGCGTGCAGATGCACGGCGGCATCGGCGTCACCTGGGAACACGACCTGCACCTATACCTGAGGCGAGTGACGTTGTACCGCTCCACGTTTGGCACGCCCGAGGAACACAACCTGCGGGTCTACGAGTCGGAGAAAGCGGGCCGTTGCGCGAGATGACCGAATCCGTCGCGGAGTTCGTCGCCCGCGCCCGAGCGTGGTTGGCCGACAACATGCCCGCCATCGACCCCGAGTTCCCGCCGCCCGCCCCGCGCGACGACCAACGGTCCTGGGACAGGGCCCGAGAACTGCAAAGGCGGCTCTACGCAGGCGGATTCGCCGGCATCTGCTTCCCCCGCGAGTACGGCGGTCTGGGTCTGGATTACGAGTATCAGAAGGCATTCGACTCCGAATCCCTCGGCTACGAGATGCCGTTGATCCTCAACACCCCCACGTTCACCATCTGCTGCGCCACGCTGCTCGACACCGGCACCGAGGAGCAGAAGACGCGGCACCTCGCCGCCGCCCTGCGCGGCGACGAGGTACTGGTGCAGCTGCTGAGTGAACCCAGCGGCGGGTCGGACCTGGCCGCTGTCCTCACCCGCGCCGAACGCCGGGGCGACCGTTGGGTGATCAACGGCGCCAAGACCTGGAGCACCAGCGCGTTCGCCGCCGACTACGGGCTGTGCCTGGCCCGCACCAACTGGGAGGTGCCCAAGCACGAAGGCCTGACGATGTTCCTGGTGCCCATCAACCATCCGGGAATCACGTTGCGGCGCATCAGAATGCTGAGCGGTTCCACCGAGTTCTGCGAGGAGTTCCTGGACGGGGTGGACGTCGGTGACGACGCCGTCGTCGGCGAGGTCAACGGTGGCTGGGCGGTGGCGTCGCGGCAGCTGTATCACGAACGCCGGGCGGTGGGGCAGGGCTCGGAGTTCGCCAGCGGCGGCGGCAGCGAGGGCGGCGCCGCGAATCCGGTTGACTACGTTGGGCTTGCGGAAAAGACGGGCCAGGCCGACAACGAACGCGTACGGGAGATGGCCGGCCGGGTGCTCGTGCACCGCGCGGTAGGCGAGCAGCTGATCGACCACGTGTATCGCAGCGTCAGGGATGGCGCGCTGCCCCCAGCCGCGGGAACGCTCATCAGGCTTTTCCACTCCGAGACCGTAACCTTGGACATCGACACCGCGCTGGCCATCGCGGGGGCCGCCGGCGTCGTGGGGGAAGCCGGCGAAGGCCTGGAGACGGGTCTGCGCTACCTGTCCCGGCAGAACGTCGCCATCGGCGGCGGCACCACGGAGATGGCCCGCAACGTCATCGGTGAACGGGTGCTGGGCTTCCCGCGGGAGTACGCCGCCGACCGGGGGGTGCCGTTCAACCAGGTGCGGCACGGCCAGGCGCGCTGACGCTACTCGTCGGGGAAGATGTCGTCGGGATCGTCGCTGACCACGGGTATCTGGACCAGCGACAGCACGTGGTGCGCCGGGCTGCCGGGCGGGGCTATCAGCACACAGTCGCCGCCCTGCCTGCGCGCCCGGTCGTGGGCGGCGACCAGCGCGCTGACGCCCGCCGATCCGAGGTGGGTGACTCCGCTGAGGTCGATCGTCAAAGGTGCTATGCCGGAACGGCTTTCGACCGCCAGCTGACGGTCCAGGGTGGGTGCCGTGCTGGCGTCGACGTCGCCGCTGACGACGATGCGGCCGGCCAGTTCGCCCGAGCCGACGAGGGAGACGAATTCGGAGCTGACTGGCCGCTGCTGGGTTGTCCGGTTGACGACGGTGTCGGTGACGAAGTTCGCCGGTCGCGACAGGCGGTGTGTCAGACTGGCCGTCGTCCCGCCGGCGCCGTGCGTGACATGCGCCTGGGACACCAGCGCCTCGGCCATTGCAAGTCCGCGCCCGCGGCCCTGCTCGCCTTCGCGGTAATCCTTCCACTGTCCGCGGTCGATCACCGCCGCGTGCAGGTTGCCGTCGCCGGCCAGCGCAGCCTCGACGACGATCCCGTCCGGAACCCGGTCGGAAACGTCCGTCGCATATCCGTGCTCGACCGCGTTTTCGACGAACTCGGAGACCGCATGCACGACGTCGCAGATGTCGTCGACGTCGGCGCCGATCTCCGACAGCCATTCACGAAGCCGGGCCCGAACCGTCCGCGCGGCGTCGATCGTGGCGTCCACCGTGATGTGCAGCGGCGGCGGTGGCGTGTGCCGTTGCGCCGCAAGCAATGTCACGTCGTCGTTGTAGCCGGTCGACCGGAGCAGCAATTCCAGTGTCTCCGAACAGATCCGGTCGATTGGCCGTCCCGGGGCGTCGATGACGAAGCCGCCACTGCCGCCGGCGATATTCGCGGCCAAGTTGGCGAATTCCGCGGTGCTGGCGCCCAGCGGCCGGCCGGGACGTTCGATCAGGCCGTCGGAATACAGCAGGACGCAGTCACCCACGTCCAGCACCTCGGTGCGCACCGGAAACCCGGTGCCACTGCCGAGCGGACCCGCGCCGGACGGTTCCGCATAGCGTGACCTCGCGTCGGCGGTCACCAGCAGGGGTGGCGGGTGTCCGGCTGTGCAGTATTGGAATTCACCCGTGGCGACGTCGAGCGAACCGACGCACATGGTGGCCGATTGCGACCCGGGCACGTGTTCGCGGAAGCGGTCGACCGCCTCGAGCGCCTCGGCGATGGTGCAGCCCGCCGAGATCTGCATCCGCAGCGCGGTGCGTAACTGCGACATCACCGCCGCGGCCTCGACCCCGTGGCCCACGACGTCGCCGACAACCAAGACCAGCCGATCCCCAAGGGCTATCACGTCAAACCAGTCGCCACCGGCCGCGGTGTCTTCCGCGGCGACGAGGTACTCCGCGGCGATGTCGGCTCCGGGAACGACGGGCACGGACGGGGCCAGTAACGCCTCTTGCATGACGATGGCCGAATCGCGGACGTTGCGGTACCGCTCGGATAGCTCCTCCATCCGCGCCTCGGCGGACAGCCGCGCCCGCACCCGGCTGGTGACGTCGTCGAAGATGAGCTGCACGCCCTCGATCGTTCCGTCCTCGCGGCGGCGCGGGGTGACGACGAAGTCGAAGAACCGTTCCTGGATTCCCGAACCGTCGTAGTTGGCGTGCAGCCGCCATTCCGTGCCGGATTGTGGTTCGCCGGTTTGATACACCCGGTCAAACATCTCGTAGATCTGCTGGCTCTCCAGCTCGGGATAGACCTCCCGCGCCGGCTTGCCCACGGGCTCGAACGTCGGACTGAACGCGCGATAGGCCGCGTTGACCGCGACGAACCGGTGGTCGGGCCCTTCTAGGCCGACCAGCATCGCGGGGACGTTCTCGAAGACGCGGCGCACGTCGTCGGCCGCACCCACAACCTTGTCCCAGTCCTTTTCGGCCACCATTCGGCCGTCCCTCCCACGGAGCCCTTCTCCGGGCCTTTCGACGCGCTGAATCTGAATAACCAGGCCTAACACGTCACTATTCGTCACATGCCCAATCAGGCTATCAATCGGGTGTCGGTGTTTATGGCTACGGTTTCGTAACGGCACGTTTGGTGCCGGGTAATTCCGCTGGCAGACACGGGTCGGCTAGCCCCGAATCGCAGCGGTCAAACGGTGCGAAATGCGCCGGTTTGCGAACGCGCTGGGCGGGTACCTCGCAGGTCGTGGTCGATCTCGTTGAGCAACGGTGCATGACGCTCTGGCGGGGCATTTGGTCGTCGCCGCTGCTTACCCTGAACGGCTGGGTGGCCTTCAACCTGCCGCGGGCGGTGACGGCGGTGGGCTGCTCGCTTCTGCTGGGTGTCGTGGCGGTGCATGCCTACGTTTTTGCAACGAAGCCGGGCTTGCCCCTGTACTTCGCTGCCTACTCGGCTTCGCTGGCAATCGGTTGCCTGATTGCGGCGGGCGCTATGGTGTTCGGCCGCAAACCGCTTGTGCCGCAGACAGGTTGGTATTTCGGCAGCGCAGTGTGCGTGGCCTTTCTCGGCATCTACCTGGTTAGCCGGTGGGTTACCTTGCCCGGGCTGGAAGCGGTGGCCGGCCGGTGGGACTTCGCGCCCGGCACGTTTGCGATGGCGTTCGCCGCGGCCTTCGTCGCGGTGCACACGACGGTGTTGTCGGGCATTAACGTGGCCTACCCGCAACGCCAGCGGTGGTACGACTGACTGGAGCTCAGGCCATGACAACGCTCGACTTCCCGGCCTGGCTTCGCGTCGACCATTGGCTCAACGTCCTGTTTGTGACGTTGATCATTCGCAGCGGTATCGAGATTCTGTCCACCCACCCGAAGTTGTACTGGCACGACGACAGCAAGCCGGGCACCGAGTGGGCGCGGTTTACCCGCAAGGTCATGCCGCGCGACAGGATCTATGACACCCTCGACGAGGAAGAGGATTATCATCCGTTGATTTCGTTGCCCGGCCACGCACAGCTGGGCATGGGCCGTCATTGGCACTTTTTTGCGGTTATCGGCTGGATCCTGGTGGGGCTGTCGTACTACGTCCTGCTGTTTGCCACCGGGCAGTGGCACCGGTATTGGCCGCATTCCTGGTCGATCTTTCCCCAGGCGTGGAACGACATCGTCACCTACATGACGTTCAATTTGCCGCCGGTCTTGCCCGGCCAGCCCCTGGACGCCGTCCAGAAGTTGACCTACGCGGGGGTTGTCTTTCTTCTCGCGCCGTTCCAAATCTTGACCGGCGCCGCCCAGTCCCCGGCAATTGAGGCACGGTTCCCGTGGTACGTGCAAATGTGGGGCGGACGGCAATGGGCCCGCAGCCTGCATTTCCTGGGTCTGATCGCATTCCTGATCTTCATCGTGATCCACCTATCGATGATTTTCTTTTGGGGCTGGGGCAGGCTTACCGCGTTGATGATCTTCGGCGCCGTCCGCAACCCCTACTGGGCTACTTGCTTGTCGCTGCTGATCATCGCGGCGATCGTCGTCATCCACGTTGCGGCGACCCGCTGGAGCAGTCGCAACCCTCGATCGGTCCAACGCGTCCTCGGGGCGGTGGTCACCGCCGCTCGGCTTCTGCTGCTGCGGCCGCTGAATTCACGACAGAACTACCCGGCAGCCAAAATCTCTCGACAACACCGCGTAAATGGCAAGCCCCCGTCGAGCACGGCGTACAAAGTGATGGCGGTGCACAACTTCGTCGACTGGCGGCTACGGGTCGGTGGCCTCGTCGAAAATCCGGTGACGCTTGACCTGGCCGCGCTGCGTTCGCTGGCCGAGCCGGAAACGCAACGAGTAATGCACAATTGTGTCCAAGGCTGGACCAGCATCGGCGAATGGACGGGACTTCATTTGCGTCAGCTCGTGGACTTGGTGCGGCCCCTGCCCCAGGCTAAATACGTTTGCTTCCTGACCATGCAAGACAACAGCACCGACGAGCCCGCCTCGCACGGGGGAGGTCAGTTCTACGAAGTGATCGACCTCGAGTTCGCCGACAAGCCGCAGACATTGCTGGCCTACGAAATGAACGGCAAGCCACTGCCGATTAAGCATGGCGCACCGTTGCGATTGCGGGTGGAAACCCAGGTGGGCTTCAAGATGGCCAAGTGGATCAACCAGATCGAGTTTGTCGAGGACTTCGCCGGGATCGGCATGGGCACGGGAGGCTGGCGTGAGGACCGCGTGTACTACGACAGGGACGTGGAAATCTGACATGACCGAAACGGCAACCGAAGGAGTCGGGGTACGCCCCGAGCTGATCAGCCTGGGCTCCGCGGCCCGAGAGCGGGTGCTGGAGCAGGTCGCCGCGAAGGGCGGGCATTGCGAGGCCTGCGGCGCAACCGAATTCGCCGTCGGCGACGCCCTTTACCTGGGCTACCTGTTTTTGAACGAGGACGCCGATGCCTACATGGTGGCGCTGACTTGCCGCAATCCGGACTGCCCGAAGCCGCGGACCGCGATTAGGTTATGCGGCAAGGAATTTTTCACCGACGGACGAGGCGCTTGCGTCGCTTCGGACGTTTCCGCCTATGGTGCCGGCCGCCAGCCCGAGCGTCCGGGCTAACAGAAAGTCGCGGCCGAGCCAGGTTGAACCTGTCCACCAGCCGCGATACCGTGCGCAGCTGATCGCACAACGATTGAAACCGGCGCTCGTCCGCGTCGTCCAGTTGGCCCAGCGAGCTGTAGTGCACCAGGCGTGGCAGCCGTCCCGCAAGCGCCGCACCCCACCTGATGCTCAGGTCGTATACCTCTTCGCCGCTGACTTCTTCGAGCTGCCCGAGCTTTTTGAGCCCCTCGATCTGCTCGGTGAGCAACTCGACGTCGTCATCGATGCCGACTGGCGCATGGTCTTGCCGTGTCACGCTGATCGTCCTCATTGCCGATCCAATCTCACCCTTCCCGGCGTCCGGTGGACGGCCGTCGCAGGTGAATACCCCAGGAGGGGCCCCGCTACGCCTTCGCGGCACGCGACAGATTGGCGGCGAGACGCATCCGGCGACGAACCCCAGAAGTCCCCAGCGGCAGTCGTTATCAGTAGTTCATCAGGGCGTAGTACGCGAACTCTCAGCATATGCGAAGCAGTTTGGGGAAGCCGTTTCCCGAAAGGAAATCACAAATCACGGAGCCGTTGACCCGAACGTGTGGCGGATGGGCAGCCCGCGACGGCTCGCCGAAGCAGCGATCGCGCCGTGGCTTAGGCAGGAGGTGCTGCGTGACAATCGATTTTGGCCTATTACCGCCGGAGGTCAACTCCGCTCGCATGTACACGGGCCCCGGAGCGGGGCCGATGCTCGCAGCGGCGGCGGCCTGGGACGATGTGTCCGCGGAGCTGCACGCCGCGGCGGCGAACTACTCCTCGGTGATCTCGGGTTTGACGGTGGGATGGCGGGGTCCTGCGTCGGCAACGATGGCGGCCGCGGCCGCACCGTACACGGGATGGATCAATGCCACCGCCGGGCAGGCCGAGCAGACGGCCGCCCAGGCCCGGGCGGCGGCCGCCGCTTTCGAGACCGCGTTTGCGGCAACCGTTCCGCCCGCGGCGGTGGTAGCGAACCGCGCGCGGCTGCTGGCGCTCATCGCGACGAATTTCTTCGGTCAAAACACTCCCGCGATCATGGTCACCCAGGCCGAGTACATCGAAATGTGGGCGCAGGACGCGGCCGCCATGTACGGCTACGCCGGCTCCTCGGCGGCCGCCTCCCGAGTAGCCCCATTCGACCCGCCGCCGCAGACCACAAGCCCGGATGGGACGGCGGGTCAAGCGGCCGCCGCCGGCACCGTTGCCGGCACGAATACGCAGCTGCCACAACTGATGTCCGCGGTGCCGCAGTTGCTGCAGAACCTCGCAACACCGGCAGCTTCGGCGGCGCCCGCGGCCGCCGATCCACCGTCGCCGCTCTCGACCCTTAACAGCTTCATCACGGGGCCGTTGTCGCCGGCGTCGTTGTTCACCATTCCCGGGACCCCCTATCTCCTTGGCACACAGAGTTACCTGCTGCCGCAAGCCGGGGCGAATCTGACCAGCGCGGCCGAGAAGGTGTCCCGAATCCCCGGCGCCGCCGGGGGCGGGCTTGTCGAGAGCGGGTTCGGTCCGCGTCTGGTGAGCGCACCCGTATCCGCGGTCGTTGGGCGCGCTGGCCTGGTCGGGGGATTGTCCGTGCCGCAAGGCTGGGCGTCTGCCGCCCCGGCGATCAAGACGGTTGTCGCGACTTTGCCCGAGACCGGCCTTGCCGCCGCTCCAGCGACGCTCGCGGCAGACGGCCCGGGAAGCCTGTTCGGAAACATGGCGCTCTCCGGTTTGGCCGGACGCGCCATGGCCGGAACCGGCGGGGCCGCCGCCCGGGCCGCGGGCATGGGGACCGTTGGTCCCGCCGGGGAGGCCACCACCGCCAACATCTTTGTGATACCCGAGCCCGGCGAATGACCACCGCCGGCGGTATGCCACCCTCGTCGACCGCGACTGTCGACGCGATCTCTGCCAATCATGGAGTCTAGCAATGGATTACGGATCATTACCCCCCGAAATCAACTCCACTCGCATGTATACCGGCCCAGGGTCGGGCTCGATGCTGGCCGCCAGCGCGGCCTGGGATGGGCTTGCAGCCGAACTACGCTCGATCGCGGCCTCCTATTCCTCGGAGATCTCGAGATTGACAACCGCTTGGCTGGGTCCGTCGTCGGCGAGCATGGCGGCCGCCGCCGCGCCGTACGCGGTGTGGCTCACCGCCACCGCGGTGCAAGCCGAGCAGACCGCGAACCAGGCCAGGGCGGCGGCAGCCGCCTACGAGACCGCGTTTGCGGCCACGGTACCTCCGCCGGTGGTCGCAGCAAACCGCGCCGAGCTGGCGTCGCTGATCTCGACCAACACTTTTGGTCAGAACACCGCGGCGATCGCCGCGACCGAAGCCCAGTACGCCAGGATGTGGGCTCAGGATTCCGCCGCGATGTACGGGTACGCCGCGCAAGCCGCGTCCGCCTCCGCGCTGACCCCGTTCGGTTTGCCGTCCCAAAACACCGACCCGGCTGGCACGGCCGGTCAATCGGCCGCGGTCGCGCAAGCCGCCGGCACGTCGGCCGGGGCCAACATGCAATCGGTTCTGTCACAGTTGACCTTTGCGACACCGAGCGTGCTGCAAAGCCTCGCGGCCCCAGCCGCCGCGGATCCGCCGTCGCCGCTCTCGTCGCTCACGAGCTTCCTCAGCAGCCTCAGTTCTTCACCGTTGGCGACAGTCGCCGGGGACGTCGAGCTGATACCCAAAGGCATTCTGCCGGCCAACGACGTGCTGATCAGCACCATCATGGGCTTGGTGATCGGGGCGCGGGGCCTCTCGGATGTGGCAGTCGGGGCGAGCGGCGGGGCGACGTCGTCTTTGGCTGCCGGGCTTGGTTCGGGTGCGCTCGGATCGGCGGGTCTGGTTGGGGCCGGGCCAGCCGTGTCGGCGAGCATCGGGCAGGCCGGTCTGGTCGGTGGCTTGGCGGTTCCGCCCAGCTGGGCCGCGGCAACGCCGGCGGTCAGGACCGTCGCCGCGGTGTTGTCGGGCGCCTCGGAGGGCGCGATTCCGGCGGCAGCGGTGAGCCAGGGTACTTTCTTCAGCGCACTGGCGGTGGCGGGCATGGCCGGAGCCGCGGTCGGTGCGGCGGTTCCCGGCGCCATATCCGGTGTCGGCGCCAAGAGCCGCGATGCCTCGGCCAAAGACCGCACGGACCTCAAAGACAGCGATTACCCTGAGAACCTGCAACGTGTCGTGGCCGACATGGCTGAAAATCCGGACAGTGTGCAGCATTGGCACACCGATCCCGACCACCTTGACGACCTGTTGGCCAAACTGCGAAAACAACCGGGCACCCACGCGGTGCACGTGAAAAACGGCAAGCCCGAGATGACGACGCTCCAGGAGTCGTAGCGACCCTCTTCGAGTGGGGTGTCGCATGTGTCATCCGTGATTCCTCCACTCGGTTGAGCCACAAGCGGCCCCCAAAAAGCTTTCCAACGGAAACTGTTTGTCATGGTCAAAGTGGGGGCACTCGCTCGGGCATGGCGCACTCGCACGACATCCTGGACTGGGATCCGGAAGACAGGACGGCCTGGGAGAGGGGTAACAACGCCGTCGCCCGGCGCAACATGATCTGGTCGATCGCGACCGACCACGTTGCCTTCGGGGTTTGGACGTTTTGGTCGGTGTTGGTGCTGTTTATGCCGGAATCCGTGTACGGCTTTTCCGCGGGCGACAAGTTCCTCCTGCTCGCGGTCAACACCTTGGTCGGCGCGCTGATGCGCATCCCCTATACGGTTGGCATCGGCATCTTCGGGGGTCGCAACTTCACGGTGGCCATTACGCTGGTGTTGCTGATCCCCGCTGCCGGCACGATCTGGCTACTGGCCAACCCCGGCCTGCCGCTGTGGCCCTATCTGGTATGCGCGGCGCTGACCGGGCTCGGCGGCGGCAACTTCTCCGCGTCGATGACCAATATCAACGCCTTCTATCCGCAGCGGCTCAAAGGCTGGGCGCTGGGGCTGAACGCCGGCGGCGGCAACATCGGGGTGTCGGTGGTCCAGTTGGTCGGACTGCTAGTGATCGCACTCGCCGGCGATCGGCAGCCGTACTGGGTGTCCGGGACTTACATGGTGCTCCTGACGATCACGAGCGTCGGCGCCATGTTGTTCATGAACAACATCAAGGACTACCGAGTCGATTTCGGTGCCATGCGAACCATGATCAAGCAGCGTGATACCTGGGTGCTGTCGTTGCTTTACGTCGGCAGCTTCGGCTCGTTCATCGGGTTCTCGTTTGCGCTGAGTCAGGTGCTGCACATGAAGTTCAGCGACGCCGGCCAAAGTGCGGCTCAGGCGTCGCTGCGTGCCGCCGAAATCGCTTTCGTCGGACCGCTGCTCGGGTCGCTGTCGCGCATCTATGGCGGCAAACTCGCCGACCGCGTCGGCGGCGGCCGCGTCACCTTGGCCGTTTTCGCGGGAATGGTTTTCGCTGCGGGCCTGCTGATTTGGGGCAGCACCGTGTCCGACGGCAGCGGTGGCCAGTTCACCACCGGCGCGGTCATTCCCTATGCCATCGGCTTCGTCATCCTGTTCGTCTTGGCCGGAGTCGGCAACGGCTCGATATACAAGATGATCCCCTCGGCCTTCGAGGCCCGCAGCCGCTCACTCGACCTCGAGGAAAAGGACCGCAAGCAGTGGTCGAAAAACGTTGGGGGAGCAATGGTCGGATTCGCTGATTCCGTGGGCGCATTCGGTGGCTTTGTCATCGACATTGTGCTGCGGCAGTCCTACCTCACCGCCCGCACCGAGACGCCAGCACTGTGGGTTTTCTTGTTGTGCTATATCGGCTTTGCGATCTTGACTTGGGCGGTCTATGTGCGTCGACCGGTCTCCGGGGACCGTCTTGCTGGCGTATGAATGTGGCGAAAGTCGGGGTGCGGCTTACCAGTTGCCGCAATTACTAACCGAACGGGTGATCGGGATGAGGGACCTACTAGTCCAGTTCGTCGACGGGTGGCGGCCGGCGGCCTATGCAGCGCTCAAAGCCTTCGCGTTATTCGTCACGGCCGCAATGGCTTTCCGGGTCACACTGCGGCGTACCATCGCCGAGTTCACGCCATTCGACTGGGTCACCGCCGTCGCGGTCGGCGCCATCGTGGGTCGTACGGCCACCGCCGCCGACACTTCGTGGCTCACTGGGTCGGCGGCCCTGCTCGCGTTGATCGCCGCGCATGACATCGTGGCACGCCTGCGGTTCATCCCATGGGTCCGCCGACTCGTCGACCCGCCGGTGCGGGTGCTGATCCGCGACGGCCAACTTGATAAGACGAACTTACGGCGTTGCAGGCTTACTCGTGAGGACCTTGACGCGATCCTGCGTCAGCACGGTCACCGAACACCCGCCGACATTCGCCTTGCACTGTTCGAGACCAAAGGCGTGGTCTCAGTCCTCGCCGACACCAACCCGCACCCAGACGAACGTTCCGCGATTCCGCCGGAGAGCGGCACGGCGTTCTAAAGCGTTCGGCGGCTTGTCGATCAGGCCGAGACCGGTTTCTTCGAGGCGGGCTCGGAAACCTTCATCACCTTCATCAGGTTGCCGCCCATGATCTTGGCGACATCGTCCTCATCGAAGTCGGTGAGTTCGTCGACGAAGGAGATGGGGTCCTTCAGGCCCTCGGGGTGCGGCCAGTCGGAGCCGAACAGCACCCGGTCGGTGCCCACCATGTTGACGATCTCGGTGAACCGGTCCTCCCAGAACGGGGTGATGTAGACGCAGCGCTTGAACGCCTCGACCGGGTCCTCGCTGAACGACTGCGGCATCTTCTTGTAGACGCCCTTGAGGCCCTTGAACAGGTCGGGCACCCAGTCGGCGCCGTTCTCGATCGACAGGATGCGCAGCTCGGGGTTGCGGGACAGCGCGCCGTGGCACACCAGCGCGCCCATCGCGTCCAGGATCGGCCGGTGGCCCATCGCCAGGCTCCGGAAGGCGGTCGGCTTGAACGGCAGGAACTCGTCGCCGGGCTCCCACACGTTCGCGAACTCGGAGTAACCGCTGTCCGAGGCGTGCATCGAGACCGGCAGCTCGGCTTTGATGCAGGCCTGCCAGAACGGGTCGAACTCCTCGAGCCCGAACGAGCGGCTGCCCTTGTAGCCGGGCACCGGCGCCGGGCGGACCAGCACGGTGCGGGCGCCGCGCTCCAGGCACCATTCGAGTTCTTCCAGCGCGCGCTCGACGATCGGCAGGGTGATCACCGGGGTGGCGAAGATCCGGTCCTTGTAGTTGAACGACCACTGTTCGTGCATCCACTGGTTGAGCGCGTGGATGACGTCGTGGGTCATCTCGGGGTCGTCCTTCATGCGCTCTTCGACCAGGCTGGCCAGCGTGGGGAACATCAGGGCGTAGTCGATGCCCAGCTCGTCCATCACCTCGAGGCGCGCGCCCGGTTCGCGGAAGGCGGGGATGGCCTTCATCGGCTCGCCGAGGATCTCGCGGTAGGTCTTGCCTTGCGCGCCGTTGCGGAAGTACTCCTCCTGGGCGCCGGGGCGGGCGACCACCTCGAACGTCGGGTTGGGGATGTACTCGCTGATGTGGCCGCGCACCACGATCTTGGTGCGACCGCGAACCTGGACGTAGTCGATGACGCGCTTGCGATTGTCCGGCAGGAACTTGGTCAGCGCCTCCTGCGGCTCGTACATGTGGTTGTCGGCGTCGAACACGGGGAAGGAAAGTTCGCGAGACGGCATGGCGATCTCCTTGCAAAAGTCTGGGGTTCTCAATGTGCGGTAATGACGTTACCACTTCTGCGTTCAAAGGCCTACCGTTGGCGTCGTTCCGTTGACGATGGCGAAGTTCACGGTTGCCGTCGCGGCCAGCTCGTCGTCGCCGTGGCCGTAGATGTCGACCTGCATGATCATCGCCCGCCGGCCCGACCGCAGCATCCGGGGCACCGCGATCGCGGAGCCCTGCCGGATCGGCCGCAGGTAGCGAACGAAGAGGTCGGCGGTCGTCATGGTGGTGCCCGGCTGCAGGTAGTCCAGCCCGAACTGGCCCCCCGCCACGTCGACGAGCGTGGCGATCAAGCCGCCCTGGAGCGCGCCGGAGGTGTTGACCACCGCGGGGCTGACCGGCATGGTCATCGCGAACTCGCCCTTGCGGGTGCCCGGACGCATTCCCACCTGGGCGAACAGCTCGGCCAGCGAGGGCGCGGCCGATTCGTCGTCGGTGTCCCGGATGCCGAGGGCGCGGCTGCAGAAGTCGTACAGCTGGCCCGCGTCGATCGGTGTGCCATTGAGTTCGCTGCCCAGCCAGTGCAATCGCTGCGCACCCACCACCGTCTGCATGACGATCGCGGCGGCGGCCCCCACGTCCAGGCCGGGGTTGAAGACTCCCTCGGTGATGCCCTGCCCGACGATGTCGCGAAACAGTTGATGCAAGGGGGAAAGCACGCGGGCGTATTCGCGGGGACGGGTCTCGGCCAGATGCTGGTTGTAGAGGCTCAACGCCCGATTAAGGCTGTCCTGGGTGCTCGATTCGGGTTGCTGGCTGATGCGGTCGATTACCAGCTTCAGCGCGGCGGTGCTGTCCAGCCCGGTGGTCTCGGTGCGCCACGCTCCCACCGATTGCGCGATGGTCCTGTCGAACAGCGCCAGCAGCAGTTCGTCTTTGCTGCCGAAATGCTGGTAGAACGCGCGCAACGAGGTTTTGGAGCGCGCGACGATCTCCTGCACGGTGAAGTCGGTGCGTCCGGTTTCGCCCAGTATCGCAACGGCCGTTTTGATAAAGCGGTCGGCGCGCGTTACCTCGGCTTCCTCGCTGGGGTCGGTCATGAGCGCTTTGTCCCCTTCCGTTGCGCGGTGCGTGCGCTTTGAGAATGAGGTTACCGCGGGCTGTGGCATCTCCGCGAAGCTAGAAGGGTGGTGGGTCGGTGGCGGGTTAGTGACAAGTCGGGAAACCCCCACATGCTCTGGTCTCAATCGGGAAAGGTTCTCCCGAAAGCGCCGACCGGTATGGATGTAGCCGATCCCTAGAAAATGTACGGACGTTCGCCGTACACTAGTTTGGGTAGAGGAGGTTCCATCGTGGCAGTCAAAACGAAACGCATCGAGCTTCGCGCTGAGGAAGCGACCCTGGAACGCATCCAGCGAGCCGCCAATGTCGTGCGTGAGCAGACCTCGGAGTTCGTGCGGAAAGCTGCGATGCAACGCGCTGAGGACATCCTGCGTCAGGAGCTGGTTACGGTGATGGAGCCCGAACAGTTCGACAAGCTGATGTCCTCGCTGGACGTCGCCGACGCCGCGCCGCGACTGGCGGCAGCCGCACGCAAGCCTGCGGTGTTCAAGAGGCGCTGAGGCGTTGTTCGAGTCGGCGCGGCTGGATGATGGCCACGTTCTGGAAGGATTCGACTGCGGTAAGGAGTCGCTGAGTATCTGGCTGGTCAAGCACGCCCGCCGCGCGGACACCGGTGGAGTAGCGCATGTGTACGTGTGGACCCCGATTGGGGAGCCGAAGGTCTGCGCTTATTTCGCCATCTGCCCCACCGAGGTCGTCCGGACAGCTGACGGTATGTCGGGGTCGATGGCTGGGGGCAATTCCTGCATACCCGGATATTTGATTGCCCGAATGGCGATCGACGCAGCGCTCCATGGCCAGGGGTACGGCGAGCAGCTTCTGCTGGACGCACTCGGGAAAGCCGTGGCCGCGTCGGAGATCGGCGGAGGACGACTTGTCGTCGTTGATGCGATAGACGACGAGGCGCAGTCATTTTATGAGCATTACCACTTCGTCCCCGTCAGGAACCGCGAACGCCGTCTGGTGGTGAAGGTATCCACAGCGGCTAAGGCACTCGGGGAGCGCTGGCACGACCGAACCGGAGGGTGAATGGCATATTCGCATGAAGCGCGAAAAGTTCGCGCCGAGGCCCCTGTGTTGGTATGTCTATACGGGCCTGACGCCATACAGGCGGCAGTCGGGATTTTAGGCGGCCGTCGGCGTCTCGGCCTGTACATTCGCCCTACCGATGTGGGGTGCCTCACGTGCTTCAAACGATACCCCATCGCCCAATGGTGGCTTCCACCAAGCTGTTTCGTTAGTGACTATGTCAAAAACGACAAAGCAACTTGACCTTTGATGCATGCGTGCGATGACGCAAAACGGCTTCGTTCGAGTCATTGGCCGGCCTCGATATCCCAGCCCGGTGCCACCTGCACAGGCGATCGGCAAGTTGGCGCGCGCCGCGGTGACCGAACGTCACGAGTACTGGTCATGTTCGGTCAGCCTGCTCGACGACGAGCTCATCGACTACTCGCGGTTGCACGGGCATCGTCAGGTGACCGACGCGTATCTACTCGCCCTCACAACCGCCAATGGCGGCCGATTCGCGACTCTCGATCAGTCGATCCCGCTTAACGCTGTCTGCCACGCGAGCGCGCGAAACCTGGCGCTGATCTGATTTCGTCAGGCCGGGTATTGGAGGGCATCTCACCCACCCCGCGCGGCGATCATTGCCGACCGATTCACCTTCGTGGCCGCCGTGCGGGGAATCGCGTCGACGAACTCGACGGTCTTGGGGACCTTGTAGGGGGCCAGCCGGCTCCTGGCGTACTCGATCACCTGGTGCTCGGTCAGCGGCGCCGTGGGTTGCACCACCGCGTGCACCCGCCGTCCCCACCGCTCGTCGGCGAGTCCGATGACCACGACGTCGGCGATGCCGGGATGTCCGGCGAGCGCGGACTCCACCTCTGCCGGAAAGACATTGGCGCCCCCACTGATGATCATGTCGACGCGGCGGTCGACGATATAGAGGTAGCCGTCGGAGTCCAGGTAGCCGATGTCGCCGGCGGAACGAAACCCGTCCTCGGTCGACGGCAGCGGCGGCGCCCCGCCCAGATAGCGGTATCCCGCGCTCATCGGCGCGCGCAGGTAGACATCGCCGTGTTCGCCGGGGCCCAGCGGCTTGCCGTTGGCGTCCAGGATCCGGATCTCGGTGTCGCGGAAGCCGCGGCCGACGCTGCCCGGATGCGCGAGCCACTCGTCGCCGCGCAACGCGGTGAGTCCCAGGTTCTCGGTCATGCCGTACGCCGTTACGACCTGCTCGGGGCTCAGCAGCTCGAACCAGGCATGCATCAGCGATGGCGGCATCACGGCGGCGCCCTGCAGGATGAAGACGACGCTGGATAGGTCGCGCCGCCGGATGTCGGGCAGGGCCGCGATGCGCGCCAGCATCGTCGGCGTGGCCGTGAAGTTGGTGATCCGAAAGCGTTCGATCACATCCAAAACCAGTGCCGCATCGAACTTTTCGAGAATCACCAGATGGTCACCGGCCAGCAGGAAGAGAAAGGTAGCGAAACCGTTGGTGTGATACATCGGCGCGGGCACCATGATCGTCTGCGGCTGAGCCACCGGTGTCCAGGCCGACAAAAACGGTTCGCCGTGCTGGGGTGTCCACAGCGACGGCGCCAGGTTGAGGATCACCTTGGGCACGCCGGTCGAACCGCTGCTGCAGATTCCGTTTGCGGTGGGCGAAACGGCCGCGGGCAGCGGACTTTCGGACTCGCCGGCCGCGCGCGCATCCAGCTCCCAGCGGCTCTTGTCGTCGACGACGACGGCGGGGTCGATCACCGCGCGCACCCGGTTTCGTTCCCATTCGGGCAGGTCCCAGTGCATGGGAACGGGAACCGCGCCGATCTTCCAGCACCCGAGCGCGGCCAGCACCAGGTGCTGCGAATTCGGGATAGCCAGTGCGACAAGGGAGCCCGTTTCGGCACCGCCGGCCGCTAGCGCCCGCCCCCACTGGTTGGCGCGGGCGTCGAGCTCCCCGAAGGTCAGCGAGCTCGCGGTGCCGTCGAGCGCGACATTGGTCACGGCCGCCTCGTCGCGGCGTTGCTCGGCGAGCTCTTGAAGCTTGGTCCCGAACGGGATGCCGTCCGCTAAGGGGTTGGCCGTCCCCGATTCGAGGGGCTGGGTGCTCATGCCGATACCGGCCCGCTGAATAGCGTCTCCAGGTGGCCGTCGCGGACGTCGGGTATCAGCCGCAGGGCGAGCGCCTCGGTGCCCAGCGGCAACCGGATCAGCGGTTGGGTATGCCGGTCGAGCACGCTGATGTCGGACTCGTCGCAGAAACCCAGGGCGCCGAGCAGCTGATGTGACGTGCGTAGCACCTGCCGCGCGGTATCGGCGGCCTTGCACCTGAGAACGAGCGCGTCGGCCGAATGCACTTGTGCCGGCAGCGATTCCGGTCGGCAGATGGTGTATTTCGCGAGTTCGTGAAGTCCGCGCACCGCGACGGCGGCGTCCGCGACGGCGAACCTGACGGCCTGGAAGTCCGCCAGTGGCTTGCCGAACTGAATCCGGGCGCGCACGTGTTCGGTGACGATCTTCAGGGACCGCTGCACCGCGCCCAGAATCCGCCATGATCCCAGCACGAGATGGAGGTTGACGTCGGCGGCGGGGACGGTCCCATCGGGTGCGCTCAGAGTGACCGGCACCAGGAACGGTCCCAGCTTGGCACCGGTCCGCGCCCCGGGCCGCACGAGGTATCGGGTGCCGTCCAGGTCGGCGGCGATCCAGCCCCCGGGCAGGTCGCCGTGGTCGATGCGCGGAGCCTCGGGGTTGACCAGGGCGAGCCGGGCGCCGTCGAGCGCCAGTAGCTCCTCGACGAGGGGATAGGGCAGGGCGTTCGCGCCGGCGGCCTGGCACAGCACCGCCGCGGCCAGCAGATCGTCGGCCGCCGAGCGCACGTCGAGCTCGAACGTCCCGACGTCGCGCAGGGCCGCGCGCGCCGCGTCCCGAATGCCGTCGTCGCTCTCGGCGCGCAGCGCCGCTTGTGGCCCGCCCAGGCGGGCGAGCCGCTTGGCGGCGACGGCGGCGAAGTCGCTGATATCTTGTGGCAGTTCGGTTTTCACCGGTGTTCCCCCAGGACGTCCCGCGCCACCAACATTCGCTGCACCTCGATGGTGCCCGACGCGACGGTGGCCGCCTGCGCGTAGCGCCAATGGTCCTCGATCGCCCCATGCAGTGGCGCCGACGCGCCGCTGTCCAGCGCGGCCGGACCCAGCACGTCGAAAAGCAGCTCGGCGACCTGCTGATCGCAGGTGGTGGTGGCGATGCGGGCGGCGCTGGCGGCCGCGCCCGCCGACGGGTCGTCCTGCAGCGAGATGGCCCGATAGGCCAGCAGCCTGGCCACCCGCAGGTCGATGAGCGCCCGCACCCAGCGGGCCCGAATGCTCTCGGGAAGCAGGTCCCAGTCGTCGCCCAGCCCGGCGCGCACCCGGTCCAGCAGCGATTCACAGCGCGCGTAGCGCGCGATGCCGACCCGCTCGAAGGCCAGCGCCTCGCGCATCACCCGCCAGCCGTCGCCGGGCTCGCCGAGGACGTCGCCGGGGTAGGCCGGCACGTCGTCCAGGAACATCTCGTTGAGGTGATGCGGTCCGAGCATCGACGGGATCGGCCGGACGGTGAGACCGGGCCGGTCCATCGGAAGCAGAAAGAGCGTGAGCCGCTTGGCCTTTGGCGCGTCGGAATCGGTGCAGGCCGCCAGCACGCACCAGGACGCCATCTGGGCGTACGACGTCCACACCTTCTGGCCGGTAATGCGCCACCCGTCCCCGCCGGGCACGGCGCGGGTGCGCAACGAGACGAGGTCGGTTCCGGCCTCCGGCTCGGAAAAGCCTTGGCACCAGATCACGTCTCCGGACGCGATGGCCGACAGGTGCTTGGCCTTCTGTTCGGCCGTGCCGTAACGCATCAGCGCCGGGCCGACCCAGTTGATTCCCATGTACTGCGGACCGCGCGGCTCGTGCTGGGCCCACATTTCCTCGCGCAGCACCGTCTGCTGCCAGATCGAACCACCGCCGCCGCCATGCTCTTTCGGCCACGCCAGCGCCAGCAGCCCCTCGGAGGCCAGCAGCTTGCAGAACGTCTCGGTGGTGGCCAGGTCTTGCGGATCCTCCGTGCAGGCGCCGAGGAAGTCGGCGGGGATGTGATGGGATATCATCTCCCGCAGGTGATTTCGCAGTCGTCCGGCGTCCTCGCCGAGGTCGTAATCCATCGTCGTCATCCCTTCGGCAGCCCGAGCAGCCGCTCGGCGATGATGTTGCGCTGGACTTCCGATGTCCCGCCGTAGATGGTCGCGGCAAGCGCGTCCTGGCGCTCGAAGAGCAGATCCGGGTCGCTCGTCGAAACCGGTCCCTCGGCGGCCGCGGCAAGCTCCCAAACCCGTTGCAAAGTAACCGATCCGAGCAGCTTCAGGATGTCGGCCTCCGGGCTGGGCCGTCCGGCCAGTTCGTTGCCCAGGGCGCGGTATCCGGTGGCCCGCAACGCTTCGGCGTCGGCGAGCAGCGACCCCAGCTCGGTGCAAAGGTCCTCGCCTCCGAGCGCCTCGCCTCCCGGCGGCGCGAGCGTGCGTGTTTGTACGCCGCCGCTCGGCGTGTCGGCGTACAAACACGCACGCTCGCGGGTAAAGGCGAGGCCGCGCTTGATCTCGACCCAGTTCATGATCCAGATCATCTGGCGTTCGTGGTGCAGTGACGACAGCGCGACGTTCCATCCGCCATGCAGCGGCCCCAACAGGTTTTCCACCGGCACCTCGACGTCGTCGAGGAAGACCTCGCAGAACGTCTCGTCCGAGATCGAGGCCATCCGGATGGGCTCGACCCTCACCCCCGGGGCGTGCAGGTCGAGGATCAGGCAGGAAATGCCGCGGTGTTTCGGCGCCGCCGGATCGGTGCGGGCATACAGGGTGCACCACCGCGACTCGTGGGCCTGGGTGGTCCAGATCTTGTGGCCGTTGACCCGGAACACGTCCCCACAGCGCTCGGCCCGGGTGCGCAGGCCGGCGAAGTCGGATCCGGCCTCCGGCTCGGACATGCCCAGCGCCCACCATTCGTCGCCGCGCAGCAGGGGAACCAGCAGCCGGTCGATCTGGGCGGGCGTGCCGAACTGACGGATGCCGGGCGCGGCGACGTTGGGACCGGCGATGTTGGGCAGCTTGGGCGCGGACCGCATCGCCGCCTCGAGCCGGACCTCCATCGCGTCGCGCAGGCCCAGCGATCGGCCGCCGTGCTCGCGGGGCCAGGTCGGCTGCAGCCAGCCGGCCTCGAAGGCGGCCCGCTGGTAGTCGCGCCGCAGCGGCAGGTCCCAGCGGTACTCGCGATACCTCTCGTCGTAGTCGTTCGGCAGGAACTCGGTCAACCACGCGCCGAATTCCTCGACCACCGCCGTCATCGCGCGCCCCCCGCGAAACGGCGGCCCACCTCGTGGTAGAGCGCGCGGCTGTCGCCCAGCATCGCCGCGCCCTGCCAGGCGCGCCGGACGTAGAGGTGGATGTCGTGCTCCCAGGTCTGCGCCAGCGCGCCGTGCACCTGGACCGCGGTGCGCGCGCAATTGGCCGCCGCGTCGCCGGCCGCCGCCTTGGCCAGCGCGGCCGCGGTCCAGGCATCCGCGGGCGCGGCCCCGAGATCGCCGAGGCGG
Source organism: Mycobacterium malmoense (assembly GCF_019645855.1). Taxonomy (NCBI): domain Bacteria; kingdom Bacillati; phylum Actinomycetota; class Actinomycetes; order Mycobacteriales; family Mycobacteriaceae; genus Mycobacterium; species Mycobacterium malmoense. The sequence goes on along the minus strand of NZ_CP080999.1, from coordinate 3,686,109 downwards.
GCCGCCGCCGCGTAGGTGAGGCTGCGGGCGCGTTCCACGCCGACGTAGTTGTCGGCCAGCGCGTGCTTGATCCCCTGGAAGGCGCCGATCGGCGTGCCGAACTGGCGACGTGCCTTTGCGTGCTCGACGGAGCGGTGCAGGGCGGCGCTCGCCACGCCGACCAGGTCCGCGGCGGCGGCGACCAGCGGCGCCGTCAGCGCGGATTCGAGGTCCACGGGCGCGGTGGCCAGCGGCTCGGCGTCGATCTCGACGTCGGCCACCGGTTGGGCGGGGTCGGTCGACTCGCCCGCCGCTATGGTCACCCCGCTGGAACTGTCGCAGCGCGCGACCGCGACCATGACGCCGTCACCAGCCGTGGCGAGCGTGACGATCAGTTCGGCGCGAGACGCGTTGGGGACCGCGACGGCCCGCCCGCGCAGGCGTCCGTCGCGCAGCGTCGCCGGCGCGCCGGGGAGCCGAGACCCGGGGGAGTGGACCGCCAGGGTGGCGACGGCGCCGCCGGCGATGTCGGCGAGCACCGCGTCGAGGCCGCTACCGCGCAAAGCGCCGGCGGCCAGACCGACGCTGCTGAGCAACGGGATTGGCGCCAGGGCGGCGCCGCACTCCTCGAGAACCACCGCCAGCTCGACGGGTCCGTAGTCGCCGGCGGGTGCCGCGAGTTCCGTCCAGCCGAGATCGACGATGGTCTTCCACGGTGCGCGCCAGCGCTCCGGGTCCGTCAGGGCCTGGCGGGCGGCGTCGGGCGGACATTCGGCACGCAGGATGTCGCGCACGGCGTCGCGCAGCGACAGTTGCTCCGAGCTCAGACCGACATCCATAAGACCCCTAACATAATAAAAATAGTAAACTAGCGCCTTTGTTGCAATCGGCACGAGCACAGGTGGTCGCATGGTCGAGTGGTATCTGTTCCTGCCGCAGGTGCGGCTATCGGCGGCCGACATCGCGGAACGGGCCCGCCACGCCGAGGCCAGTGGTTTCGATGGGATGGCGTTCATCGATCACCTCGAGGCTCCCGGGCTCCCCGATGAAAACATCTGGGAGGCAATGGGCATCGCCACCTGGGTGGCGGCCAAGACGGAGCGGCTGCGGATCGGCCATCTGGTTCTGTGCGACGCCTTCCGCCACCCCGCCGTCCTCGCCAAACAGGCCGTCACCCTCTCCGACGCGTCGAACGGCAGATTCGAGCTCGGCCTCGGTGCGGGATCATGGCCCGCCGAATTCACCAGATTCGGCGTAGGCCAGCAGGATCCGGTCGCCAGGGTCGAACAGCTGGGGCGCCACCTCGAGCTGATCCGGCAGTACTGGGGCGACGCCGCGGGCGACACCGCCCAGGCCCCGCGCAGGTCCCATCCGATACCGCTGGTCCTGGGTGGCACCGGGCCTCGGATGATGAAACTCGTTCGCAGCTACGCGGATTGGTGGAACCTGCCGGCCAATCACCTCGATAGGTTGCCCGAGCTGGCCCCGGCGGCGGGAACGGCCCGGGTGTCGGTCCAGCAGATGGTGGGCTTCGTCCGGTCCGGCGGCGATCCGAACGCCGTGCGCGACGTGAGCACCCGGCGATTCGGCACCCTGGGGTCGGGGCTGGTGTGCGGCGACGCCGACGAGCTGATCCGGCACTTCACCGGCCTGGCCGCCCAGCGCGTCGAGCGATTCTATGTCTGGTTCGCCGATTTCGCCGTCCCGGATTCCCTGCACGAGTTCGGCGAATCGGTGATCAAGTCTTTCGCCGGCGACGGGCTTCCGTAGGCACGATCGGCGGCCGGGCGAACGGACCCCGCTGCACCGCGCTGAGCCGGATCTCCGGCAGATCGACCGACGGGTCGACGGTGTCCAGCCAGGCGACGGCCTCGGCGACGTCGGACACCCGGATCGCGTACATCTCGAAGGGAACGTCCTGCAGCATCTCGGTTTCCACCGGGCCCGGGGTGACGACGTGCACGCTGATGCCGTCACGGTCGACCTCGAGCGCCAGGGCGCGGGCGAACGCGTTCATGCCGGCTTTCGATGCGGAATACGCCGTCCGGGCCGGCATCGGCTCGTGCGCCGCCGACGACGAGATGAACACGAACCGCGAGCCCGCGCGCATCCGCGGCAGCGCGGCGGCGGTCACCACGAAGCAGGAATCCAGGTTGGCGGACATGATGGCCCGCCACTGCTCCAAGGTTTGCTTGCGCGCGTAGGTTCCGCCCAGCGCGCCGGCCGCATGAACGACGAGATCGACCGTCTCCACAGCGCTTATCGCGGCGGAGAACCCGTCGGGATCGGATGCGTCGGCCACGACATGGCGCGCACCGATCTCCTCGGCGGCCGCCCGCAGGGGTCCTTCGCGTCGTGCGGCCAGCACCACGTCGTAGCCCAGCTCGCTGAGCTTGCGGCCGCACCCCTTTCCGATCCCGCCGCTGCCGCCGGTGACCAACGCGGTTCGCGGGGACATCAAGTTCCTGGCGGCGTCAAGGGCGCCGCATGTCGCGCGGGCGGGACCCCGAACGTGAAAGGGCCTGCGGCGAAAGGGCATAGATGCGTTGATCGGGCCGGCCCGACAGCACATAGGTCTGCGTGTCGGCGAGATGGCGACCCGCGATCCGGCGAGCCCGGTCGACGTCACCCTCCGCGATGGTCTCGGCGAGCTTGACATGCGTGCTGAGCACCGCGCGGCGCTTCGCCAACGACGGGTAGGTGCCGCGCGCCGCGCTCTCGTCCGCCCACTGCTGTTCGTGACTGGTCCACAGCGTCTCCAGGCTGCCGACCACCGCGATGATCGTGTGATTTCCGCAGCCCCGGACGATGAGATCGTGGAATTGGCGGCCTATTTCGGTGAACAGCCGACCGTCGTCGAGGTGTTCGGCCATCGAATCGTTGACCCGCTTGAGTTCGGGCACCAACGTGTCCGCGCGGTCGGGGCGCTGGGCCGCCAGCGCGGCGCAGGCGGGCTCGAGTTCCTGCAACGCCATGCCCAGGTCGGCGACCTCCACGGACTCGCTCTGCAACAGCAGGCCGAGCATGTAGGCGGCGCTGGTCTTCGCCGGCGCGTGCACGACGGCGCCGCCGCGGTTGCCCCGCCGGACCGAGACCAGCCCCTCGGTTTCCAGGATCCGCAGCGCCTCCCGCAGGGAGACGAGGCTGACGTTGAACTGTTCGACGAGCACCTCCTGGCGGGGCAGGAGGTCGCCGTCGGCGAGTTCGCCGTCGATGATCTGGCGGCGCAACTCGTCGGCTACAATTTCGGCGATCCGCGGCGCCGACAATCGGCGACGGGCATCGGGGCCAATTCCCAGGGCGGTCATCCAATCCTCAGAACTCGACAGGCTTAGCTATTTTAGCAGTAATGGTATAAATAGCCGGGTGAGTCGCGCGTCCGAAAGCCGGCCGACACCGCTGCACGAGTTGCGTGTCGTCGAGATCAGTGACCGGATAGCCGGCGGTTACTGCGGGAAGCTGCTGGTCGACGCCGGGGCGCGGGTGCGGAAAATCGAACCGCCGCAAGGGGATTGGTCGCGGCGGTATTCGGCCACCTGTTCGCCGGTCGCCGACGGCGATGCGTCGCCGTTCTTCAGCTACCTCAATGCGGGCAAGCGCAGCCTGACGTGCGCTCCGGATTCCGAGCGCTACCGCGCCGAACTGGCCGCCGCCGACGTCGTGGTCGTCACCGCCGGCCGGTCGCGGGCCGCGGCGCTGGGCGTCGATCCGCGGCGGCTGCTGGCCGAGTCGCCGCGGGCGATCATCGTCACGATCTCCGACTTCGGCTGGGCCGGGCCGCATGCCGACCGCGCCGCCAGCGAGTTCACCTTGCAGGCGTGGGCGGGCTCGCCCGGCTTTCGCGGCGATCCCGCGGGGCCGCCGATCTCGATCGGCGGCGACCTGGGGGAGTACATGGGCGGCGTGTACGCCGCGTTCGGCGCGTTGGCCGCGCGCCGCCGCGTCGAACGCGGCGGCCCCGGCGAGCATCTCGACCTGTCCATGCTCGAGGCGATGACCGCGATGCAGAGCAGCGAATGGCTGCACTCGCAGCTGCTGCGCGTGCCGCCGATCCGCCGCACGCTCGAAGTGCCGTCGATAGAGCCGGCCAAGGACGGCTACGTCGGGATCACCATGGTCACCGGCCAGCAATGGCTCGACTTTTGCGCGATGGTCGAGTGCCCGCGGCTGGAGGAGATCGAACAGCTGCGTTTCCAGATCGGCCGATGGCAATACCGCGACCTGATCCGCGAACAGATCCATCCGTGGCTGGCCGAACGGACCGTCGACGAGGTCGTCGAACTCGGGCAACTGTTCCGGCTCCCGATCGCGGCGCTGGGCAACGGCTCCACGATCCGCGACATGGAGTACGTGCGGCAGCGCGGGGTGTTTGTCCGCAACCCCGCCGGCTTCGGCCAGCCCCGCCCGCCGTGGCTGATGTCGGCGTGCGCGCCCGCGCCGGTGCGCGACACCCCCGCTCCCGGCGAGGGCAACGACGAATCACCGTGGCGCAGAAGCACATCCGAGCCTGAGCCGGCGTCACACGGATTGCCGCTGGCGGGCGTTCGCGTCGTCGACCTGACCGCGTTCTGGGCCGGGCCCGCGGCGACCCACCTGCTGGCCGCGTTCGGCGCCGACGTCATCAAGGTGGAGTCGATACAGCGGCCCGACGGCATTCGCTACTCGGGCGGGATGCGCACCGACGTCGACGACTGGTGGGAATACGGCTGGGTGTTCCACGCCATGAACACCAACAAGCGTTCGGTCACACTGGATTTGGGCTCTAGTGAAGGACGTAGGCTGTTCCTCAAGCTGGCGGCCGGCGCCGACGTCGTCATCGAGAACTTCTCCCCGCGCGTCATGGACCAGTTCGGGCTCACCGCCGACGTGCTGCTCGACGTCAACCCCAGACTCGTCGTCGCCCGGATGCCCGCGTTCGGGCTGGACGGCCCGTGGCGCGAGCGGGTCGGATTCGCGCCCACCATGGAGCAGATCGCCGGCCTGGCCTGGGTGACCGGGCTGCCGGAGGCCCCGCCGGTGACGCCGCGCGGCGCCTGCGATCCGCTGGCCGGCGTGCACGCCGCGTTCGCCGTGCTGGCGGCGCTGAACTTCGCCGAACGCACCGGATCCGGGCAGCTGGTCGAGCTGCCGATGCTCGAAACCGTGCTCAACGCCACCGCGATACAGGCGATCGAATCCGAGGTCTTCGGGGTGACGCTGAGCCGGCGGGGCAACCGCGGCCACGGCGAGTCGATCCAGAACATCTACCGGTGCGCCGGCTCCGACGACGACTGGATCGCGGTCACCGTGCGCGACGACCGGCAATGGCGCGCGCTGGTCGACGTGATGGGTCGACCCGACTGGTGCGACGAGAGCCTGGCCACCGTCGCCGGCCAGCGGGAGCGAGCCGACGACGTCGATCGCCGGCTGCGGGATTGGTTCGCCGGGCAACCGCGGGAATCGGCGGTGGAGCGCTTGGCCGGCGCCGGTATTCCCGCCGCGCCCGTGGTGTCGCCGTCGTTGGTGACCGAGAATCCCCAGCTGCTCGACCGGGGCTTCTTCGAGGCCCTGGACCACCCGAGCACCGGCGCGGGCCTTTATCCGTGCCCGCCGTTCGCCAAGCTGGCCGGCCAGGACAGGTGGCTGCTGCGTCCGCCGCCGAGGCTGGGCGAGCACAATGACGAGGTGCTGCGCGAGCGGTGCGGGCTGACCGACGAAGAGTTGGCGAACCTGGCGGCCAGCGGGGTGATCGGGACCCGTCCGAAGGGCGTCTAGCGGCCCAGGCTACTTTTCCTGCGTCGAGATCGACGTTAGCGCGCCACTTACTCGAACTTTCCCACGATAACGTCGATCTCGGCGCGTCGTCGACGACATGGTGGCATGGACTATCGCGGACTATCGCGCATAACGCACCAATGGCCACATGATGACCAGACGTATCGTTGATTACCCTTTAGGGAGCGATGATGCCGACGAACTCGCCGACCAGACCACTTCGGCAACGCTGGTCGGCCCATCGGCTGAGCCGAACACCCATCGCAAAACGCCAAAGCCTAGACTATGAGGCATGCGCGTGACGGTCGACGAGAACTTGTGTGAGGCCAATGGTTTCTGCGAATCGCTCGCCCCGGAGGTATTTGAACTGGGCGACGCCGACGTGGTGCAGATCGCGGACGGCCCGGTGCCGCCGCGCCTGGAGATCGACGTGCGCGCCGCGGTGGACCAGTGCCCCAAGGCCGCGCTGCGGCTGAGCGACTGAGGCGTAACGAGGCGCCCTACTGACCTATCGCCGCTCGGACAGCGAGATCGCCATCTCGTCGTAGATCGACATGTTGGTGAGCAGGTTCGGGTGGGCCACCGTGGCCGGGCCGAGTTCGATGCCGTCGCAGCGCAGCAGCAGTTCGTCGAACACGGCGCGAAGTTCCGCGCGCGCGAGCATGGCGCCCAGGCAGTGGTGCGGTCCGCCACCGCCGAACGCCACCTGCGGGTTGGGCTGACGGCCGATGTCGAAGGTGAACGGTGAGTCGAAGACCTCCTCGTCGCGGTTCGCCGAACGCAGCATCGACACCACCCGCTCGCCCCGCGCGATGCGCTGGCCGTCCATCTCGACGTCGACCTTCGCGGTGCGCGTCCAGTACGCCACCGGTGACGCCCAGCGCAACACCTCCTCAATGGCGCTGGGCCGCAACGCCTCCCGCTCGCGATACCGCTCGATCTGCTCCGGGTTCCGCACGAACGCCTGCACCCCGGCGGCCAGCGCATTCTTGGTGGTGTCGCTGCCGGCGAACGCCAGCACGAAGAAGAAGAACTCGAGTTCGTTGGCGGGCAGGCTGAATTGCTCGCCGTCTTCGCCGGTGATCACCGCGGTCGCCAGCGTGCTCCAGATGTCGTCGGTGGGATTGCGCCGCTTGTCCGCGGTGAGCTCCATCGCGTACCCGAAGATGGTGGCGTAGAGATCGGTATAGTCCTGCCAGCTCGGCCGCGCGCCGACCGCGTTGGCCTTCAGGATGCGGTCCAGGCAATCGAAGATTCGCGGCCGGTCGGATTCCGGGATGCCGATGATGTCGCCGATGACCGTCATCGGCAGCGCGTCGGCGACGTCGGTGATCCAGTCGCCGCCGCCCTCGGCGAGCAGATGGTCGATCATCCGCGCCGCGCGCGCCCGGATGCCGTCCTCGAGTTTGGCGATCGCCCGCGGGTTGAACGCGTTGGAGATGAGCTTGCGGCGTTTGTTCAGCTCCGGCGGATCCATGTTGATGATCGTTGGATACGCCGAGAACATGCCGACCGGCTGGATGAGGGGACCGTCGACCGCGGTGAACGAATCCGCATCGCGGTGCAGGCGCACCGTGTGCCGGTGCTTGGTGGTTATCCAGAAGTCGCGCTGGATGCCGATCTTGGCGACACCGGGGGTGAGGTCGTGCCGGAAAAGCGGCCGGCTGCGTCGTAGCTCGGCAAACAGCTCGTCCGGAAAGCCGTTGTGCCACAGCGTGAAATCGGAGAGGTCGATGTGAGCCGTCGTCGTCATGGGTCGCCCTCGTTTCGTGCGCAGCGGCCGCGGATAGCAAATGGCGCCAAAGCCGCTATCTTTGCTATTTAAGCATAGGAAGGCGTCAAGTCGACGGGGACCGGATGTTGACAGACGCGCCGTCCGGTGTGATAGTTCAGGGACGCTCAAATCGAAAATACCGTTTTCGAAAATAGGTGTCAGGATGTCGATGAGTGAGCTGGACAGATGAGCGGCCGGACGGCGAATCCCGCGGCGTGGTTGCCGTTTTCCATCGCCGAGGCGTCGTTGTCGGAGGCCGCTGACGCCGACGAGCTCGATCCGGCGCGGGGATGGGCGCACCTGCTCGGCCGGTTGGCGGCGGCGGCGGAACTGGTGACCGCCAGCCCCTTCGCGCATAACGGGCTTGACCTCGCTTCCGGTCTGCGACATCTGTTGGTGCTGGCCGCAATCGGCATCGACGAGGCGCTGCGATTCGATCCGGATCCGATCCTGGCCGTCTCACGGACTTCCACCGACGACGTCCTGACCTGGGGTATGGATTGTCCCGACGCGATCTACACCCGCGCGATGATGCGGGCCGGCGAGACCTATCGGCTATTCGGCAACCGCGGCACCGCCCGCTACGTCGGGCTGCAGACGATGGATGGGATCGTCGCGACGGCCAACGTCCTGGTCGACGAGCTCGAGGTGGATCCCGAGGGCAACTTCGAAATGATCATCTCCGCGGATGAGCGCGCGGGAAACTGGATGCGGATCGACGGCGACAACCCCACTTTGGTTGTCCGCCACTTCTTCTACGACTGGGACACCGAGGTTCCTTCGTCGTTGCGGATCGAACGGATCGGCGGCGGCTCAGAGCGCGAACGCCGCACGATCGACCGGGACGCGGCGATCTCGCGGCAACTGGTGGCGCTGGGCGAGTTCGTGTACGCCAACCTGAAGTTCTTCCACGACTGGGGTGGCACGCCGACCGCCAACGGGTTCCTGGCCCCGATGAACCTCTCCTCGGTGGGCGGCGCGGCCGAAAACCGGCCGGTCATCGGACGCTGGGAACTCCAGCCGGACGAGGCGCTGATCCTCGAGGTGAAGCCGCCCAACGGCGTCTACTGGAGCTACTCGCTGGGCAATCCATGGTGGGAGACAATCCATTACGGCCGCCACCAGTCCAGCCTGAACGCGCATCAAGCCGTCGTCGACCCCGACGGGCTTGTTCGCACCGTCGTGTGCTCGCGCGACCCCGGCGTGGCGAATTGGCTCGACACCGCCGGATACAGCAACGGTGCGATGATCCTGCGCTGCGTGCGCACCGACACCGCCCCAACGCCGAGCACGCGCGTGGCGAAGTTCGACGACGTCGCATCGGCGCTGCCCGCAGGCACCAAGACGGTCACGGCCGCGGAACGGGCGGCAATCATTGCGGCGCGCCGCCGGGCCGTGCACGCGAGGTTCGCGCGGTGAGTTTCTCGGCCGACGAACTCGAGGCGGGCGCGCGCGCGGCCACCGGCCTCGACGACTTCGGCTCGCACTATTACCGCGAGGGCCTCGAACGCATCGTCGAGGCGCTGAACGCCGAGGCCGGCCTGAGCGAGGTCGGCGAGGTGATCCAGCACGCGACCATCAGCAACGCCCTCATCCAACGCCTGAAGATCGAAGACGCCTGCCGGCGACACCCGGAGATCGACGACGGGGTGGTTGAGGGACCGGTCTTCATCATCGGTCTACCGCGCACGGGGACAACGGCTCTCAGCCAACTGGTGGGGGCCGATCCCCAGTTCCGCTCGCTGCGGATGTGGGAGTCGCAGGCCCCGACACCGCCGCCCGAGGCGGCCACTCAACACGACGACTCTCGCATCGCACAGGCCCAGGCGGGTCTGGACATGCTGAACGACATGTTCCCGCGGATGAAAACCCTGTACAACTCCGAAGCCACCGCGGCGACCGAATGCCAGGACCTCATGGGAATGAGCTTCCGTACGGTGCATTTCGACGGGGTCGTGCGCGTCCCGCGGTACCTGGACTGGGTCCTGGCTTGCGACATGCGTGAGACGTACACGTATCACCGGCGAGTGCTCAAGCTCCTCCAGTGGCACTGTCCGCCCAACTTGTGGCATCTCAAGACGCCGGTGCACATGTTCTCGCTCGACGCGCTCGTCGCCGCCTACCCGGAAGCGAAATTCATGTGGAGCCACCGCGATCCGGCGAACGTGATGGGGTCGGTGTGCAGCCTCATCCGGTATGTCCGCAGCTGGAGCAGCGACCGCGACGATCCCGAGGAGCTCGGCGACGAGCAACTTCGGTGCTGGGCGGAAGGCGTTCGCAGGGCGATGGACTTTCGGAAGCGGTTCGGCGACAACCGCTTCGCCGACGTCTCTTTCGCCGAGTTGCAGACCGACCCGGTGAACACGCTGCAGAAGGGTTACGACCAACTCGGCCTGAGCTTCACCGACGACACCCACCGGTCCGTGCGGCGGTGGGCCGGCCACCACACGCCGGGAGCACGCGGTGCCCACGACTATGAACTGCTCGACTACGGGCTGACGCCCGAGCGCGTCCGCCAACACTTCGCCGACTACCTTGCGACGTACGATGCCACGGGTTGAGCCGGAGGCCGCTTCGACGACCGCGAGTTCGGTTGCGGCACGGCGAGGACGCGAGAGGCTGCGCCCGGACGCCGGCACGCGAGGCGCGTTGTTCTCCGCGGCGTCAAAGATCATTCGCGAACGCGGCGTACACGCGCTGACGGTGGCCGACGTCCTGGCCCGCGCAAAGCTGGGCACACGCGCCTTTTATCGACATTTCGACTCGAAAGACCAACTCATACAAGCGGTGTTCCTGGAGATGGCGCGCGTCGAGATGCGGCGATTGCGCCGCAAGATGGCGGCGGCGTCGAACCCGGTTGCGGCGGTGGCGGCCTGGATCGACGGCCGGCTCGATCTCGCCTTCGACGAGACCGTTCGGTCCGACCTGCGCGTCCTGTCGCTCGAAGCGCAGTCACAGATGTTCGCCGCCCCCGCGGTGGTGAGCCCGGCATACCGGGAGATGTTGACGCCGCTCATCGACCAGCTCGAACTCGGCCAGCGGCAGGGGATTTTCACCAAGACCGACCCGCTGACCCACGCGGAGTTGTTGCACGGCGCGATATGGGCATGCGTCGAACGGCAATGGGCCACCGGGGACTGCGATCACGCCAAAGCCCGGGAAGCCGCGCTGCGTTTCTGCCTGGGCGGACTGGGCGCCCCGGAGCACCTGATCGCGTCGGTCTTCGGCCACGGCTGAGACCGCCAACACCGAGGAGACACCATGGATTTGGGCTTCGCCGGCTCGAAAGCCGTTGTCACCGGCGGCAGCAAGGGGATGGGACTGGCCATCGCCGAGACGCTGGCCGCGGAGGGCGCGAGCGTCGCCGTCATGGCACGGGGCAAACCGGCGCTCGACGCCGCGGTGGACTCCCTGAAAGCGGCGGGCGCGCCCGACGCCGTCGGAATCAGCGTCGACATGTCCGATGCCGAATCGATCGCGGCGGGATTCGCGGCGGTGGCGGATCGCTGGGGCGAACTCAACAGCCTGGTCCACACGATCGGCCCGGCCGACGGGTACTTCGAAGAGATGGACGACTCGGACTGGGACGCGGCGTTCGCGCTCGGCACCATGTCGGGGGTGCGATCGATCCGCGCCTCGCTGACGATGCTGCGGGCCGCGGAATGGGCTCGCATCGTGACGTTGTCCGCGCATTCGATCCAGCGGCAGAACCCCCGCATCGTCGCGTACACCGCATCGAAGGCGGCCCTGAGCAGCGTGACCAAGAACTTGTCGAAAAGCCTGGCCAGGGACGGCATCCTGGTGAACTGCGTGTGTCCGGGCACCATCGTGACGGCGAGCTTCACCGAGACGCTCAGGGATATCCTCGCCGCCGACGGGCTCGACGCCGCAAACCCGCATGACGTGATGAAGTGGATCGACGACAATTTTCATCAGCCGTGCGACCTTGGCCGAGCCGGGCTGCCCGAGGAAATCGCGTCCATCACCGCCTATCTGGTGTCTCGGCGCAACGGGTACGTCACCGGCGCGACCGTGAACGTCGACGGCGGATCGGATTTCGTCTGAGGCGATCGGCGGGCGAGTTGACGTTGAATTCCTAAGATAGTAAAAATAGACGGAAGTCCGCCCAGCGTGGCGACAAGCGGTGCGGCCGTCCGCCACGAAGCTGTGCGGGGAACGGAGAGGCAGTGACGCACACGGTTTCGGACTCCGCCATGGACCCCTCGGAACGTGAGTTCGGACAGTCCGGCATTGCGTTGTCGACCTACCGGTTCCCGACGGGCTGGTTCATCGTCGCCTTCGCCTCCGGCCTGGCCGCCGGTCAGGTCAGGCGCGCGCACTACTTCGGCGAGGAGCTGGTGCTGTTCCGCACCGAGTCCGGCCGGGTGCATGTGATGGACGCCTACTGTCAGCACCTGGGCGCCAACCTGGGCGTCGGCGGCGAGGTCGAGGGCGAAAACATCGTCTGCCCCTGGCACGGCTGGCGCTGGCGCGGCGACGGCACCAACGCGCTGATTCCCTACAGCAAGATCGGCTGCAAGAACAACGTCCGCATCCGCACCTACCCGAGCATGGAGTGGTACGGCTTCATCCTGGCCTGGCACGAGCGTCACGGCCGCGCGCCGTACTGGCAGCCGCCGGTGCTGCCCGAGTTGGAAACGGGGGAGTACTACCCGTTGCACCCGCACACCCAGATGCTCAACCGGGTCAAGGTGCACCCGCAGATGATCATCGAGAACGCCGCCGACCCCTACCACGTCCAATACGTGCACAAGGCCGCCAATCCCGCCACCACCGCGTCGTTCGAGGTCTCCGGTTACCACCTGCACGCCACCGTCAACGCCCATTTCGGCGGCGGCCGCGCGTCGACCTGGTTGACCCCGAACGGGCCCGTCGACGCCAAGATCGTCTACGACAACTACTCGCTGGGACTGGGCATCGTGCGCTTCCCCAGCGAGTTGGTCGCCACCGTCCAGGTCACCGGGCAGACACCGGTCGACGAGGACTACACCGACTACTTCTACACCCAGGCCTCCGTGCGCGAGCCCGGCGACGCCGGCGACGTGCCCACCGGCCGCGCCGCCAAGTTCCTGGCGCTACAGCAAGAGGTCATCAAACAGGACTTCTTCACGTGGGAGAACATGAAATACCTCGAGAAGCCAAACCTGGTCCCCGAGGAAGCACACGACTACGCGGCCCTTCGCCGCTGGGCGCACCGCTTCTACCCGGGCGCGCAGCCCTCGCCCTCCGACTTCGGCTACACCGCCGAGGGTGAGCCCGACCCGGCGGCCTCGAAGGCCTGATGCCGGGGCCCGCCGACTTCGGCGTCGATCGTTTCACCGTGCCGGCCGTGCTGGATCGCCGCGCCGAGCAGCATCCCGACCGGGTGATGATGTCGATCGCCGGCGTCGATGTGACCTTCGAGCAGATGCGCCAACGGTCCTGCGCGGCGGCGAACATGCTGACCGAACTCGGCGTCGGCCGTGGCGACCGCGTGGCGTTGTTCACCGCCACCTGCCCGGAGTGGGTCTACTTCTGGCTGGGCGCGGCGCGCATCGGCGCGGTGAGCGCGGCGGTGAATGCCGCGAGCAAGGGTGACTTCCTGCTGCACACGCTTCGGCTGTCGCGGGCCAAGGTGGTCTTCACCGACGCGGAGCGACGCCCCCGCGTCGACGAGGTCGCCGACGGGTTGAATACGGTGACTAGCATTGTGGTACAAGATGATTCGCTGCGCGGCGCGCTGCAGCGCGAACCCGCCCGCGCCCAGTCGAACGCCGCACGGGCCGACGAGCTGGCGTCGCTGTTCTACACGTCGGGCACCACGGGGCCGTCGAAAGCGGTTGCCACGACATGGCATTACCTGTTCTCGGTGGCGGCGACCGTCGCGTCGGCCTGGAATTTTCACGCGGGGGAGGTGTTGTGGACGGCCATGCCGCTGTTCCATCTGAGCGCGGCGCCCAGCGTGCTGGCCCCCATGCTGGTCGGCGGAACGACGGTGCTCGCCGACGCGTTTCATCCGGCCGAGGTGTGGGACGACGTGCGCGCCCGCGGCGCCGTCGGCTTCTTCGGTGCTGGTGCGATGGTGTCGATGCTGCAGAACCTGCCCGCGGATCCGCGTGACGCGCGGCTGCCGCTGCGGTTCATCTCCGCCGCACCCATCGACGCGAATTCCTACCGCGACATCGAAAAGCGTTACGGCTGCCGCATTGTCACGATGTACGGGATGACCGAGGCATTTCCCATTGCCGTCAAGGGCGTGGCGGACGACGGCGTTCCGGGAACGTCGGGCCGGCCAAACCCCAACTTCGACGTGCGCATCGTCGACGACAACGGCCATCCGCTACCCGCCGGCACCGTCGGGGAGATCGCCTGCCGGGCCAGGCGCCCGCACGTGATGAGCGAGGGCTATGTCGGTCAGGGTTCGCGGGTGGATCCGCACCCGGAGTGGTTCCGCACCGGCGACCTCGGCCGGCTCGATGCCGACCAGAACCTGACTTACGTGGACCGCATCAAGGATTCATTGCGCAGGCGCGGCGAAAACGTCTCCTCGGTCGAAGTGGAGACCGTCGTGATGCGGCACCCCGCGGTGGCCGAGGCGGCGGCGGTCGGGGTGCCCAGTGAGTTGGGCGAGGACGACATCCTGTTAGTCGTGACGCTGTGCCCCGGGGCCAGGCTGGATTGCGCGGAGCTGCTCGACTTCTGCGCGGCTCGGATGCCGTACTTCTGCGTGCCGCGATTCGTCGAGACGGTCAATGAACTTCCCAAGAACGTTATAGGGCGGGTACGTAAAGATTTGTTGCGTACTCGGGGTTTAAAAGCGGGCGTCTGGGATCGCGAACAATACGGTTATGTCGTTAATCGCTAAGTTAAGTTAGTGTTACATGAGCCATTCTTCCCCGTCATTTCCCCGAGAAGCTGGAGAGCCACGATGACCCTGACCTATCAGCAAGAGCAGCTCCTCCAAGCCGCGACGGGCCGCGCCGCCATCCTGGATCTGGACGCCCGGCACAATCGGGCCCTTTCCGACGGCGATCGCGATCGCTGGATCGCCACCTTCCGCCATTCCGGCGCCAGTTACACGCGCGATGGCGAGTTGTTCGACGATCTGCGCGCTGCTTTCCACGGCGGCGACGGACAGCGCCTGGTCACGGTCGATCACGAGATCCGCATCGACGGCGTCCACGCGACCCAGCATTGTGTCGCCGTGCTTTTCGGCGCCATGTATGGCGACACCACCCTCCGCGCCACCGGGACATACCGTGACGAGCTGATCTATGAGCGTGGCGGCTGGCACTTCACTTCTCGTGTGCTCGAATGGGATTCGGTGCCGAGCCGGCACCCGCTCGTCATGTGAGCGGCACCGGTACGTGGATCAGGACCTCAGCTACCAGCTGGCCTTCGGCACCTACGAGGACGCGCTGCGGATGGTCGGCACCCAGGGTGAGCCGCGAACCGCGCGGACACCGGTCAGCGGCGCGCGCATCCAGTTGTTCGCCGCCATGGTCCACGACGGTAACCGCTCGTATTGGGATGCCGAGTTCGCCCGGCGAACATGGGGAGGTCTGCTGGCCCCGCCCGCCTTGCTGATGGGATGGCTGATACCTCCACCGTGGCAGCCCGGGGGCAGGCCGCCGGCGGCGTCGCTTGCCCTGCGGGTGCCGTTACCGGGCACGACATTTATCAACGCCGCCAACGACGTTGAGTTTCCGCTGCCCATCGTCGAGGGAGATCTGCTTACCGCCGTCGAGGAGCTGGTCTCGGTGTCGCCGGAAAAGCGGACCCGTCTGGGGGTCGGCCATTTCGTCGAGACTCTGGAGACTTATCGCCGCCAAGACGGGGCCGTGGTCGCCACGTGCCGCAATACGTTGTTCCGGTTCACCCCGGGGGCACCCTCGTGACCGGTGCGGACCTGGACTGGAACGAGATCACCGTTCCCGCCGACCTGCCCGAGGTGGTCGACCAGATCAGCTACCAGCGGGTGGTGGAGAACGCCGGAGCAACCTGGGACTATTTCCCCGGCCATTTCGATCCGGGTTATGCCCAAAGCCAAGGGAACCCAACGATTTACGTCAACACCATGCATCTCGCCGGATTCGCCGACCGCGTCGCAACCGATTGGGCCGGCCCGAGCAGCCGCGTGGTGCGCCGATCCATGCGGCTGACCGGTTCCGTGTACGCCGGCGACACCATGGTCGGCCGGGGCCGGGCGGTGGCCAAGCGGCGGGACGCCTCGGTGGACCCGCCGCGCCGCCTCGTCGACATCCAGATCCGGGTGACCAATCAGCATGGCGCGCTGTGCTGCCCGGTCGAGCTCACCCTGCAGCTGCCCGACCGGCGGACATGATGGATTCCGGCGTGGGCGAACTGCATTTGGCGGTGTGCCGACGGTTCGGCGAGGCGGTTCGATCGGCGAATGGCAGATGGGATCGCCGCTCCCCATGCGATGCGTGGGATGCTCGGGGAGTGCTCGAGCACGTTATCGGTTTTCATGACGTGCTCCTCTTGCGTCCGCTGGGACTCAAGCCCGACCGGCCACGTGAGGATCCACAGCTGCGCTGGGAACTGACGTACGACGCGCTGAGCCGGGTAACGGAGCTGGATGCGCACAAGCTGGTCCCGAATCTGACCCGCGATGTTTTGGTCCACACCTGGGACCTCGCCCGCGCGGTCGGCGCGGACGATCGGCTGGATCGTGAGTGGTGTGAGTTCTTCTATGCCGGCTTGCCGGAGGATCCGTTGGCCCTGAGCGGGTCAGGGATGTTCAACGCACCGGTGGCGGGGTACGACGACATGGATGTGCAAACCAGACTTCTCGCGCGGCTTGGCCGCGATCCTTCGTGGCGGCCGGACATTTCATAGCGGCGGCATTGTGCCGTTGCACACCACCGATTGCAGCTCGACGTACTCGTCGAGGCCCTCCGGCCCGAACTCGCGTCCCAGGCCCGACTGCTTGAAGCCGCCGAACGGGCTACTGATGTCGAGCATGTACATGTTGATGCCGTAGGTGCCGGCGCGCACCCGGGCGGCGATCTGCAGACCGTGCGCGGTGTCGGCCGTCCACACCGAACCGGCCAAGCCGTAGTCGCTGTCGTTGGCGATCCGGATCGCGTCGTCCTCGTCGCGGTAACGCAGGACGGTCAACACCGGGCCGAAAATCTCCTCCCGCGCGATGCGCATCTCGTTGGTGGCGTCGGCGAACAGGGTTGGCCGCACGTACCAGCCGCGCTCGACCGGGCTGTCGTCGCCACCGAGGATCAGGCGCGCGCCTTCCCGCTGCCCGGACCGGATGTAGTCCCGCACCCGGCGCTGTTGCCGTTGCGCGACAAGGGGTCCGACGTCGGTGGCCTCGTCGGCGGGATCCCCGACGCGCAGGCCCGACATCATCTGTGCCAGGGCGTCGACCAACTCGTCGTGGCGCCGTTCGCTGACCAGGATGCGGGTCTGCGCGACGCAGGCCTGCCCGTTGTTCATCAGGCCGGCCGTCTTCAGGCCGGCCACGGTCTTGCCGATGTCGGCGTCGTCGAGAACGATCGCCGCCGACTTGCCGCCCAGTTCCAGGCTCACCCGCTTGAGCTGTTCCCCGCACAGCGCCGCGATCCGGCGCCCGGTGGCACTGGAGCCGGTGAATGCGATCTTGTCCACGCCCGGATGGCGCACTAGTGTCTCGCCGACATCGGGTCCGCCGGGCAGCACCGATACCACGCCCTCGGGCAGGCCCACCCGCTCGATCATCTCGGCCAACCATAGAGCGTCCAAAGGTGTTTCGGGCGCCGGCTTGATGACGACGGCGCAGCCGGCGACGAGGGCGGGAATCAGCTTGGGCATGATCAGGAATTGCGGCACGTTCCACGGCACTATGGCACCGACCACCCCGACCGGGGCGCGGTGCAGGTGTACCTCGCCGAGCACGCCCTGGCGGCGTTCCACCCACGGGAAGTTGCGAGCGAACGCCAGGGTGAGGTGCATCATCGACGCGGCGCCCGCGGCCTGGCCGAGCCTGCTGAAGCTGCGCGGCGATCCCATCTCCGCGGTGATCAGGTCGGCCATCTCGTCGATGTGACCGGCGTAGATCGCGGCTAGCTCGTCGAGCTTGGCCATCCGCTCCGCAGGCGTCATGCGCGGCCACGGGCCGTGGTCGAAGGCCCGTCGTGCGGCGGCCACCGCCGCGTCGACGTCCTCGGGGCCGGCCGCCTGGGCGTGGCCGACCGGCTCCTCGGAGTGCGGGGAAATGACCGCGAGCTGTCGGGGGCTGGCGGGCTTGCGCCAGCGCCCCCCGATGAAAAGCTCGTCATACGAACGGTGGCCGGGGATTTCCGTCATCGGGCACTACCTCGGGGCAGGTGAGAACGCGACCGTTACTTCGCTATTGCTGCTAACATAGCAAAAAAGCAGGGTCGAGGAAGCCGTGAACGACGAAGTTGCCGACAACGCTCGCGGTCTCCAAGCGAGGCGGCGCGTGACATGAATAGCGACTGGCGTAGTTACCCGTTCCGGCTGGTGCCCGGTGATCCCCAGCTCGATTTCCCAGCCGCCGAAGGCGAACACCCCGACCAGGAGTCGGACACCTGGTTCATCGCCGGTCAGCTCGACGCCATCCAGGCCGACCGTTCCTTTGCCTTTCTGACCATCTTCAACAAGAACCGGCCCGGCGGAACGGTGGTCGCGGACTTCTACACCATGGCGCTGTTCGACCTGGACACCGGTGATTACGGCACCTACACCGATTACGACATGCCGCCGGCCAACCTGGAACCGGGGGCGCGGCGCAAGCTGGCCATGGCCTCGGGCCATCTCGACGTCAGCTACCGAAGCGGCGCCGGCACCGCGTCCTGGACCACCTGCCGCGACGACGACGGGGAATTGCTGCCCTACACCTACCGGGTCAGCCTGGTGGGCGAGGACCACCTCGGCCGGCGCATGCGGCTCGACCTGGCCGTAACACCAACGCGCGCACCGACTCCGGTGGGCGCGTCGACCTACAACGGGAAGATCGTCTGCTTCGGCCAACGCGACACGTACTCGTATTTCCAGACCGGAATGGCGATGACCGGGACCCTGCGCTGGGGCGACGTGGTCGAGCAGGTTTCCGGCAGCGCGGGGCACGTCGACCGGCAGTGGTTCCCGAAATACGCCGGCGGCGGGGGAACCGGGGGCGACCCGCGGGCCAGGTCCCACGAATGGCGCACCATCAACCTGGACAACGGCGTGGACTTGAGCATCTGGCGCCAGTTCGACCGCACGAACGGCAATGCGCTGCAACATTTTACGGGTGTGACGGCCAGCTATCCCGACCCGGCCATGCCGCCGGAGTGCGCCGAAGACGTCGAGGTGACGACCAGCAGCTACGTTCGGTGGCCGAACGCGGTGCGGCCGCTGGTGCGGCCGGTCGCGGCGGCCCGCTACATGCCGGATCGGCACCGGATCACCTGCGCCACACTGCAACTGGACGTCATCGGGGAGCCGCTGGTGGCGGCCCCGGCGCACGGCCTGCCGATCGAATACATGGAAGGCCCGTACCGCTACCGCGGAACGTTGTGGGGCAAACCCGTGACCGGGTTCGCGTTCAACGAGCGCTCACTGGCGCTGTATCGGGATTGGGAGCTGGTCGAGGTGCTGGCCACCACCGTCGCGAACACCGAACCCGCCGCCCCGGACCTGCAGACGATGGTGGATCGGGTGGCGCCGCTGGTGACCTCCGGCCGTCGCGGCGAGGCGGTGGAACTGCTCACCAGGGTGGCGCCTGTGGAAAACGAGCTAGTGGCAACCATTCTCGACGACCTGATCGCCGTGCTGTCCTCGGGCGATTAGGGCAACCCGGGCGCCGAGCCTGTAAATCTGCAGGTGCCTACTCGCACTTCTTCTGCAAAATTACAGCCTCACCGCGGCTTGGCCGGTAGCCGAGGCAAGCGCCCGGGCCCAGGCGACGTGGCGATGCTGCAGCCCCGGTTCGTTGCGCCCGAACAGCAGGTGATCGCGGGCGCCCGACTCGAGGTTGGCCTGCAATCCCTCGACCAGCCGGTAGTCCTCGTCGCGCACGGTGGCATGGGCGTAGTCGAAGACGGCCTGAGCCCCGGCGGCCACGGATTCGTCGGAAAGGTCCAGCGGTGTCGAGTTCTGGTGCACGGTGATCGACCTGCCCGGTCGGTCGCCCGGGTAGATCCGGAACAGCTCGCCGTTGGCGATGGTCACCGACAGCACGATGTTGGGGAACAGCGCGTAGATCACGACCATGTTGTGGAACGGGTCCCACCGCTCCTCGGGAATATTGTCCAGTTCCAGGATCGTGTTAAGCGGGAAGATCAACCGGTGATGGGGCCCGTACGCATCGAAGACCGTGCAGTTGCTGCGGGCGATGGTGGCAAACGTCTGCCGGTGCACGGTGGCGAAATGATAGTTCTCCGAAAAGGTGTCGACCGCCAGTTTCCAGTTGATCGGGCAGTCGAGCACCTTCTCGCCCAGCGGGGACCAGCGCCCGATGCCCCAGGAATCGAGCTCGTCGGCCAGCGGTCCCAGGTGCGCGGCGATGTCCAGGGTCGCGCCGGGATCCAGCGCCACCCAGAGGAATCCGGCGAACTCGGCGGCCGGAAGCTCGGTCAGGCCGTCGGACTTGACGGTTACGTCGGGGAAGCCCTCGCGGCCCGGCACGCCGACCAACCGCCCGGCGTTGTCGTACGTCCACGCGTGGTACGGGCAGGTGAACCGCTTCGCGCTGCCGCACCCCGTCACCACCGGCGACTGGCGGTGCAGGCAGACGTTGTCGAACGCCTTGACGGACCCGTCGGACGTTCTGGTCAGCAGGACCGATCGCCCCAGCACCGTCTTGGTGCAGTACGCGCCGGGACCGGCAAGCTCCGAAACGTAGCCGACCAGCTGCGGGCTCGCCAGCAGCAGGGCCCTGTCCCGGTTGTGTCGCTCGACCGAGGTGTAGTCGGCCGCGTCGACCCGGTGGGTCGCGGGGGCGAGGTCGGTCGCCTTGTCGCGCGCCAGTTTCAAGGCGCGCCGGGTCAGGTCGACGAGCTGGTCACGGTCCATGGGCCCAGTACAGACCTTGCGACGGTTGTAAGGTCAAGGAGTGGCTGAGCAGTTGCTGATCGGCGACGTCACGGCCCTGACCGGGATCGCCTCGGGCCGCATCCGGCACTACGAGAAAATCGGGTTGCTGCGCGCCGAGCACCTGTCCAACGGCTACCGGGTCTTCGACGTCGAGCAGGTCCTGGACCTGTTGCGCATCGACCTGATGCGAAGCCTGGGCGTCGGCATCAACGACATTCAGCGGTTGGTCGACGGCGGGCACACCACCCTGGCCGATCTCCTCGACGAGCACCGCGGATTGCTGGTGCGCCAGCGGGACCGGCTGGATCAGCTGATCGCGGCCATCGACCGCGCCGCCGGCGGGAGCGCCGACGACCTCAACGAACACATCCTGCGCAGGCTGGCGACCACCCACCGCGACAGCATCGGCGTCATCGGGCGGCTCAGCGCCCCGCTGCCCGCGCCCGTCGCCGCGATGTATGCCGACCTGTTCGACGAGTGGGAGCTGCCGGTTCCGGCCCTCTTCGGGCAGATGGTTTTGCCCCCCGCGGCCAGCACGCTGCTGGCGCAGCTCGCCAAGACGCCGGGACGCCGGGCGCTGTTCGACCGACTGCGCAGACTCGCCGGCGATGTGATCACCTTGGGTGAAAACCGTTCTGCCGCATCGAAACTCGCGCACCGCTGGATCGACGAGCAGCTAGCAGACCCGTTGCCCGACGACGTGGTCGGCGCGCTGCGGGGCGTGCGACCGCTGCTGGAGCACGACCCGGTGATTGTGCAGGGATTCCGGGCGTGGGCCGGATCGATAAACCCCGCGGCCGCCCACTTCATCGACGAGGTCGCCGCCCAGGCCGCCCGCCGTGGCCTGCAGGCCGTGAGCGTCATCGTGCTGCCGGCGGCTTCAAAAGACCCAAGCGACGATGCGGCAACGTGATACAGATGTGACTGACGTGGTAAATGTGGTTGCTGTGCCATTTGGTGTTGCTGTCGTACCCTGTGGCGTGTGTCGGTCCTGCGGCGTGACGTGCTCAAATTCGCCGCCGCGACCCCGGGTCTGCTAGGGCTGGGCGTCGCGGCCGCGTCGCTGCGCGCCGCGCCCGCGTCGGCGTCACTGGGCACCCTGTTGGACTATGCGGCCGGCGTCATCCCCGCCAGCCAGATCAGGGCCGCCGGGGCGGTGGGATCGATCCGATACGTCTCCGATCGCCGGCCCGGCGGCAACTGGATGCTGGGCAAGCCGATTCAGGTCACCGAGGCCCGTGACCTGAGCAGTAACGGGCTCAAGATCGTGTCGTGCTACCAGTACGGCAAGGGCGACACCGCCGACTGGCTGGGCGGGGCCGGCGCGGGCGTGAAACATGCCCAGCGTGGGATGCAGTTGCACGCCGCCGCCGGCGGCCCGGCCAACGCCCCGATCTACGCCTCGATCGACGACGACCCCTCATACCAGCAGTACAAACAGCAGGTAGCCCCCTACCTGCGCTCCTGGGAGTCGGTGATCGGGCATCAGCGCACCGGCGTGTACGCCAACTCGAAAACCATCGATTGGGCGCTGCACGACGGGTTGGGTTCCTACTTCTGGCAGCACAACTGGGGTTCGCCCAAGGGGTTCACCCATCCGGCCGCGAACCTCCACCAGGTCGAGATCGACAAACGCAGCGTCGGCGGGGTCGGGGTGGACATCAATGAAATCCTCAAGCCCCAATTCGGGCAGTGGGCCTGAGCGCCCGACCGCCCAAAAATCCAGCAAACACTCGTTCGCTCGCTGCGGGCACGGACGGCCGCTAACCGGCGCCGCCCGGCACGGCGCCGGCCGTTCGGAACCAACCCGATTTTTTTAACATAACGATTACATAACAATACTGCTTTGATCAGCGCAGTTATGGCTACTCGACCGTAACCACCTGCATGCAGGAGGTTTGTTCGCCACGACGGTGTCGCCGGTTAAACCCGGTGTTACCCACGACACGGTTACCCATGCGTAGAACTCGCCAGTAACCGATCAGCATGCAAAAGGGGCACTGATCCTTATGACACCCTTATTACAGCCGATGCAGTCCGTCGCGCCGCCCGATCCACGGGGGACGGTCGCCGACAACACACCGGTCAGCCGTTTTAGCTGCGATTCGACGCGGAATCGACTGAAACCGACCAGGCCCCCGCCTGCCGGTGGTGACTGACGAACGAACCGAGACGTAAAGACGCATAGGGGGATATAGCAAGGTGACGATCCACGAGAGGCACGACTGGGTATCCGCCGACCGCGACGGGACCAGCCCTCATGGCACCCATGCTCTGGTCGACCGTCTGACGGCCGGCGAGCCATACGCCGTCGCGTTCGGCGGCCAGGGCAGCGCCTGGCTGGAAACCCTCGAAGAACTGGTGTCCTCGGCCGGGATCGAAACCGACATCGCCACGCTGGTCGGCGAGGCTGAGCTGCTGCTCGAGCCGGTGGCAAAAGAACTGGTGGTGGTGCGTCCGATCGGTTTCGAGCCGCTGCAATGGGTACGCGCGCTGGCGGCCGAAGACCCGGTTCCCGCTGACAAGCACCTGACCTCGGCCGCGGTGTCGATGCCCGGCGTGCTGCTCACCCAGATCGCGGCCGGGCGCGCCCTGGCCCGACAGGGCATGGACTGGGGCGCGACGCCGCCGGTGGCCGTCGTCGGGCATTCCCAAGGCGTGCTCGCCGTCGAGGCGTTCAAGGCCTTGAAAGACGGGGCCGCGCGCGACGTCGAGCTGCTGGCCCTGGCCCAGCTGATCGGTGCGGCCGGAACGCTGGTGGCCCGGCGGCGCGGAATTTCCGTGCTCGGCGACCGCCCGCCGATGGTGTCGGTCACCAACGCCGATCCCGAGCGCATTCGCCGGCTGCTCGACGAGTTCGCGCAGGACGTCCGCACCGTGCTGCCTCCGGTGCTGTCCATCCGCAACGGCCGGCGGTCGGTGGTCATCACCGGCACCCCCGAGCAACTCTCGCGCTTCGAGCTGTATTGCCGGCAGATCTCGGAGAAGGAGGAGGCCGACCGCAAAGACAAGGTCCGCGGCGGCGACGTCTTCGCCCCGGTCTTCGACCCGGTGCGGGTGGAGGTGGGCTTCCACACTCCGCGGCTGGCCGACGGCATCGACATCGCGGGCGGCTGGGCCGAGAAGGTCGGCCTCGACGTCGCGTTGGCCCGGAAGCTGACCGAGGCCATCTTGGTCAATGGCGTCGACTGGGTGGACGAGATCACGCGCGTTAATGACGCCGGAGCCCGGTGGATCCTTGATCTGGGCCCCGGCGACATCCTGACCCGGCTGACCGCGCCGGTGATCCGGGGCCTCGGTGTCGGCATCGTGCCCGCGGCCACCCGCGGCGGCCAGCGCAACCTCTTCACGATCGGCGCCGTCCCCGAGGTGGCCCGTCCCTGGTCGAGCTACGCCCCGGCGGTGGTCAGCTTGCCCGACGGCAGGGTCAAGCTGTCGACGAAGTTCACCCGGCTGACCGGACGTTCGCCGATCCTGCTCGCGGGCATGACGCCGACCACCGTCGACGCCAAGATCGTCGCCGCGGCGGCGAACGCCGGGCACTGGGCCGAGCTGGCCGGCGGCGGGCAGGTCACCGAAGAAATCTTCGCCGCCCGCGTCGAGGAACTCTCCAACCTGCTCGAGCCGGGCCGCACCTATCAGTTCAACGCGCTGTTCCTCGACCCCTACCTGTGGAAGCTGCAGGTCGGTGGTAAGCGGCTGGTGCAGAAGGCCCGTCAGTCCGGCGCCGCGATCGACGGCCTGGTGATCAGCGCCGGCATCCCGGACCTCGAGGATGCCGTCGAGCTGATCGACGAGCTGGGCGAGGTCGGCATCAGCCACATCGTGTTCAAGCCCGGCACGGTCGAACAGATCCGGTCGGTCATCCGCATCGCGACCGAGGTGCCCACCAAGCCGGTGATCATGCACATCGAGGGTGGGCGTGCCGGTGGCCACCATTCGTGGGAAGACCTCGACGACCTGCTGCTGGCGACCTATTCGGAACTGCGGTCGCGGCCCAACATCACCGTCTGCGTCGGCGGCGGCATCGGCACGCCCGAGCGGGCGGCGGAATACCTGTCCGGCCGCTGGGCGCAGGCCTACGGCTTCCCGTTGATGCCGATCGACGGCATCCTGGTCGGCACCGCCGCGATGGCGACGCTCGAGTCCACCACGTCGCCGTCGGTCAAGCGGATGCTGGTCGAAACCCAGGGCACCGACCAGTGGGTCAGCGCCGGAAAAGCGCAGGGCGGCATGGCTTCCAGCCGCAGCCAGCTCGGCGCGGACATCCACGAGATCGACAACAGCGCCTCGCGTTGCGGCCGGCTGCTCGACGAGGTCGCCGGTGATGCCGAGGCGGTCGCCGATCGCCGCGAGGAGATCATCGCGGCGATGGCCAAGACCGCCAAGCCGTACTTCGGCGACGTCGCGGAGATGACCTACCTGCAGTGGTTACGGCGCTACGTCGAGCTGACCATCGGCGAGGGCGACTCGACCGCCGACACCGCCGCACCGGGCAGCCCTTGGCTGGCCGACACGTGGCGCGACCGGTTCCAGCAGATGTTACAGCGGGCCGAATCTCGTTTGCACCCAAAGGATTTCGGGCCGATCGAGACGCTGTTCGCCTCCGACGAAGCCCTGCTGGAGCGGCCCGACGAGGCCATTGCCGCCCTGCTCGCGCACTACCCTGACGCCGAATCCGTGCGGTTGCACCCGGCCGATGTCCCGTTCTTCGTCACGCTGTGCAAGACGCTGGGCAAGCCGGTCAACTTCGTGCCGGTGATCGACAAGGACGTGCGGCGCTGGTGGCGCAGCGACTCGCTGTGGCAGGCGCACGACGCCCGCTACGACGCCGACCAGGTGTGCATCATCCCGGGCACCGCGTCGGTGGCCGGCATCACCCGGATGGACGAACCCGTCGGCGAGTTGCTGGACCGCTTCGAGCAGGCCGCCATCGACGAGTTACGGTCTTCCGGCGCCCAGCCGAAACCTGTCACGTCGCGCCGGATGGGCCGCGCCGACGTGACCGGGCCGCTGGCCCTCGTGCTCGACGCCCCCGACGTGCAGTGGGCCGGCCGCACCACGACCAACCCGGTTCATCGCATCGCCGATCCCGGCGACTGGCTGGTGCACGGAGACTCTGAAGGGCCCGAAAGCCGCCGCGCCACGCATTCGTCCACCGGCGCGCAGTTGCAGGTGGAGGGCGAGCAAGTCGTGCTCAGCGTGCCGGTGTCCGGCACCTGGGTCGACATACCATTCACGTTGCCCCCCAACACCGTTGACGGTGGCACGCCGGTGGTCTCCACCGAGGACGCCAGCACCGCCATGCGCGCCGTCTTGGCGGTCGCGGCCGGTGTCGGAGTCTATGAGGGGCCGGAGTTCCTGCCTCCGGTCACCGACGGGACCGCCACCGTGACGGTGGACTGGGACCCCGAGCGGGTCGCCGACCACACCGGGGTCACCGCCACCTTCGGGGAGCCACTGGCGCCCAGCCTCACCACCGTGCCCGACGCGCTCGTCGGCGCTTGCTGGCCCGCCATTTTCGCCGCGATCGGCTCGGCGGTCACCGACACCGGCTTCCCGGTGGTGGAGGGCCTGCTGAGCCTGGTACATCTGGACCACGCCGCCCACGTGGTCGGCACGCTGCCGAAAGTGCCGGCCCAATTGACAGTGGCCGCAACGGCTTCGCGGGCCATCGACACCGACCTGGGCCGTGTGGTCTCGGTCTCGGTGACTCTGAGAGGCTCGGCCGATACCGACGGAGCCGTGATCGCCACGCTCACTGAGCGTTTCGCGATCCTGGGACGCACCGGTGCCGCCCAGCTCGCCGATCCGGTCCGGGCCGGGGGCGCGGTATCGGAGAACGCAACCGACACCCCGCGCCGCCGGCGCCGCGACGTCACGCTGTCGGCTCCGGTGGACATGCGCCCGTTCGCGATGGTGTCCGGTGACCACAACCCCATCCACACCGACCGGGCGGCCGCGCTGCTGGCCGGACTGGAATCACCCATCGTGCACGGCATGTGGCTGTCTGCCGCCGCGCAGCACGCGGTGACCGCCACGGACGGTCAGGCCCGCCCGCCCGCCCGGCTGGTCGGCTGGACCGCGCGATTCCTGGGCATGGTCCGTCCCGGCGACGAGGTTGACTTCCGGGTTGACCGCGTCGGAATCGACCAGGGCGCAGAGGTTTTGGAAGTGGCCGCCCGTGTCGGGTCGGATCTGGTGATGTCGGCCACCGCCCGTCTTGCCGCCCCCAAGACGGTGTACGCGTTCCCCGGCCAGGGCATCCAGCACAAGGGCATGGGCATGGAGGTGCGGGCGCGGTCGAAGGCGGCGCGCAAGGTGTGGGACAGCGCTGACAAGTTCACCCGCGAAACGCTGGGGTTCTCGGTGCTGCATGTGGTGCGCGACAACCCGACCAGCATCATCGCCAGCGGCGTGCACTACCACCACCCCGATGGCGTTCTCTACCTCACGCAGTTCACCCAGGTCGCGATGGCGACGGTGGCCGCCGCCCAGGTCGCCGAGATGCGCGAGCGGGGTGCCTTCGTCGAGGGCGCCATCGCGTGCGGCCACTCGGTCGGCGAGTACACCGCGCTGGCCTGCGTGACGGGCATCTATGAGCTGGAAGCCTTGCTGGAGATGGTGTTTCACCGCGGGTCGAAGATGCATGACATCGTGCCGCGCGACGAGCTGGGCCGCTCCAACTACCGGTTGGCGGCAATCCGGCCCTCGCAGATCGACCTGCCCGACGACGAGGTTCCCGCGTTCGTCGCCGGAATCGCCGAACACACCGGTGAGTTCCTGCAGATCGTGAACTTCAACCTGCGTGGCTCGCAGTACGCGATCGCCGGCACGGTGCGCGGCCTGGAGGCGCTGGAAGCCGAGGTCGAGCGTCGCCGCGAGCTCACCGGCGGCCGGCGTTCGTTCATCCTGGTGCCGGGCATCGACGTGCCGTTCCACTCGGAGGTGTTGCGGGTCGGTGTGGCCGACTTCCGCCGCTCGCTGGAACGGGTGATGCCGCGCGACAAGGATCCCGACCCGATCGTCGGGCACTACATTCCCAACCTGGTGCCGCGGCCGTTCACGCTGGATCGCGACTTCATCCAGGAGATCCGGGATTTGGTGCCCGCCGAACCGCTCGACGAGATCCTCGCCGACTACGACACCTGGCGCCGCGAGCGGCCGCGCGAGATGGCGCGCAGGGTCTTCATCGAGCTGTTGGCGTGGCAGTTCGCCAGCCCGGTGCGCTGGATCGAGACGCAGGATCTGCTGTTCACCGAAGAGGCCGCGGGCGGTCTGGGGGTGGAGCGGTTCGTCGAGATCGGCGTGAAGTCGTCGCCGACCGTCGCCGGACTTGCCACCAACACCCTCAAGCTCCCCGAGTATGCCCACAGCACAGTGGAAGTGCTCAACGCCGAGCGCGACGCCGCCGTGCTGTTCGCGACCGACACCGACCCCGAGCCGGAAGACGAAGCGGTGGCGGACGATTCCGGCGCTTCCGCGCCGGAGGGTGCGCCCGATCCCAATGTCGTTCCTGCCGTCGCCGCGGCTCCGTCCGGGGCTCCACGTCCCGACGACCTGACCTTCGACGCCGCCGACGCCACCCTGGCGCTGATCGCGCTGTCGGCCAAGATGCGCATCGACCAGATCGAGGAGCTGGACTCCATCGAGTCCATCACCGACGGCGCGTCGTCACGGCGCAACCAGCTGCTGGTGGACCTGGGCTCCGAGCTGAACCTGGGCGCCATCGATGGCGCCGCCGAGGCCGACCTGGCCGGGCTGCGCTCCCAGGTGACCAAGCTGGCACGCACCTACAAGCCTTACGGCCCAGTGCTTTCCGATGCGATCAACGATCAGCTGCGCACGGTTCTGGGGCCCTCAGGCAAGCGGCCGGGGGCCATCGCCGAGCGGGTCAAGAAGACCTGGGAGCTCGGCGAGGGGTGGGCCAAGCACGTCACGGTCGAGGTCGCGCTGGGAACCCGTGAGGGCACCAGCGTTCGCGGGGGCGCCCTGGGGCACCTGCACGAGGGCGCGCTGGCCGATGCAGCGTCCGTCGACAAGGTCGTCGACGCCGCGGTCACTGCGGTCGCCGCACGCCGCGGTGTTTCGGTGGCGTTGCCGTCGGCGGGCGGTGGCGGCGGTGCGACCATCGACGCCGCGGCGCTCTCCGAATTCACCGATCAGATCACCGGCCGCGACGGCGTGCTGGCCTCGGCGGCCCGCTTGGTGCTGGGCCAGCTAGGCCTCGACGATCCGGTCGGCGTGTCGGCGGGTTTGGCTAAGGCCACCGATGCCGAGCTCATCGACCTGGTCACCGCCGAATTGGGCGCGGACTGGCCACGTTTGGTGGCACCGGTGTTCGACGCCAAGAAGGCCGTCTTGTTCGACGACCGGTGGGCCAGCGCCCGCGAGGACCTGGTCAAGCTGTGGCTGGCCGACGAGGGCGACATTGACGCCCAGTGGTTGAGCCTGTCGGAAAGGTTCGAGGGCGTCGGCCACGTCGTCGCCACCCAGGCCACCTGGTGGCAGGGCAAGGCGCTGGCCGCCGGCCGGCAGATCCACGCGTCGCTGTACGGCCGCATCGCCGCCGGCGCCGAGAACCCGGACCCGGGCCGCTACAGCGGCGAAATCGCCGTCGTGACAGGCGCTTCGAAGGGTTCGATCGCGGCATCGGTCGTCGCGCGACTGCTCGACGGCGGCGCCACCGTCATCGCCACGACATCCAAGCTCAACGAGGAGCGGCTGGCGTTCTACCGCGGGCTGTATCGCGACCACGCTCGTTACGGCGCCGCGCTGTGGGTGGTCGCGGCCAACATGGCGTCCTACTCCGACATCGACGCGCTGGTCGAGTGGGTCGGCACCGAACAGACCGAAAGCCTTGGGCCACAGTCGATTCACATCAAGGATGCGCAAACCCCGACGCTGCTGTTCCCGTTCGCGGCCCCGCGCGTCGTCGGGGACCTGTCCGAGGCCGGTTCGCGGGCCGAGCTGGAGATGAAGGTTCTGTTGTGGGCCGTGCAGCGGCTGATCGGCGGCCTGTCGAAGATCGGCGCCGAGCGCGACATCGCGTCGCGGCTGCACGTGGTGCTGCCGGGCTCGCCCAACCGCGGAATGTTCGGCGGCGACGGCGCCTACGGCGAAGCGAAGTCGGCGCTGGACGCCGTGGTGAGCCGCTGGCACGCCGAGTCCTCGTGGGCGGCGCGAGTTAGCTTGGCGCACGCGCTGATCGGCTGGACCCGGGGCACCGGGCTGATGGGCCACAACGACGCCATCGTCACCGCCGTCGAGGAGGCCGGTGTCACCACCTACTCGACCGACGAGATGGCGGCGATGCTGCTGGACCTGTGCGACGTGGAGTCCAAGGTGGCCGCTGCCGGCGCGCCGATCAAGGCGGACCTGACCGGCGGACTCGCCGACGCCGACCTCGACATGGCCGAGCTGGCCGCCAAAGCGCGCGAGGAGATGTCGGCGAGCGAGGAGGCGGACAGCGAGCCGGCCGAAGGCACCCCCGGTGTCATCGCCGCGCTGCCGTCCCCGCCGCGCGGATACACCCCGGCGCCACCGCCGGAATGGGACGACCTCGACGTCGACCCGGCCGACCTTGTGGTGATCGTCGGCGGCGCCGAACTCGGCCCGTACGGCTCGTCGCGCACCCGGTTCGAGATGGAGGTCGACAACGAACTGTCGGCGGCCGGCGTCCTGGAGTTGGCCTGGACCACGGGGTTGATCCGCTGGGAAGACGACCCCCAACCCGGTTGGTACGACACCGAATCCGGCGAGCTGGTCGACGAGTCGGAGCTGGTCGAGCGCTATCACGACACCGTGGTGGAGCGAGTGGGAGTTCGCGAGTTTGTCGACGACGGCGCGATCGACCCCGACCACGCTTCGCCGCTGCTGGTGTCGGTGTTCCTGGACAAGGACTTCGCCTTCGTGGTGTCATCGGAGGCCGACGCCCGCGCCTTCGTCGAGTTCGACCCGGAACACACGGTCATCCGGCCGGTGCCCGACTCCAGCGACTGGCAGGTTATCCGCAAGGCCGGCACCGAGATCAGAGTGCCGCGAAAGACCAAGCTGTCGCGCGTCGTTGGCGGCCAGATCCCGACCGGATTCGACCCGACCGTGTGGGGCATCAGCCCGGACATGGCGAGTTCCATTGACCGGCTGGCGGTGTGGAACATCGTGGCGACCGTCGACGCGTTCCTGAGCGCGGGCTTCAGCCCGGCCGAGGTGATGCGCTACGTGCACCCGAGTTTGGTGGCCAACACCATGGGTACCGGCATGGGCGGTGGCACGTCGATGCAGACGATGTATCACGGCAACCTGTTGGGCCGCAACAAGCCCAACGACATCTTCCAGGAAGTGCTGCCGAATATCGTTGCCGCGCACGTGGTTCAGTCCTACATCGGCAGCTACGGCGCCATGATCCACCCGGTCGCCGCGTGCGCGACGGCCGCGGTGTCGGTCGAGGAGGGCGTCGACAAGATCCGGCTGGGCAAGGCCGAGCTGGTGGTGGCCGGCGGCATCGACGACCTCACGCTGGAGGGCATCATCGGCTTCGGTGACATGGCGGCCACCGCCGACACCGGCATGATGCGCGGCCGGGGCATCCACGACTCGAAGTTCTCCCGGCCCAACGACCGCCGTCGGCTCGGCTTCGTCGAAGCCCAGGGTGGTGGCACCATCCTGTTGGCCCGCGGCGACCTCGCGCTCAAGATGGGGCTGCCGGTGCTCGCGGTGGTGGCCTACGCGCAGTCGTTCGCCGATGGTGTGCACACCTCGATCCCGGCCCCGGGGCTGGGCGCGCTCGGTGCGGGCCGCGGCGGCAAGGACTCGCCGCTGGCCCGTTCGCTGGCCAAGCTGGGTGTGGGCGCCGACGACATCGCGGTGATTTCCAAGCACGACACTTCGACGCTGGCCAACGATCCCAACGAGACCGAGCTGCACGAAAGATTGGCGGCCGCACTCGGTCGTTCAGTGGGGGCCCCGCTGTTCGTGGTGTCGCAGAAGAGCCTCACCGGGCACGCCAAGGGCGGCGCGGCGGTCTTCCAGATGATGGGCCTGTGCCAGATGCTGCGCGACGGGGTGATCCCACCCAACCGCAGCCTGGACTGCGTCGACGACGAACTGGCCGGCTCCGCCCACTTCGTCTGGGTGCGCGACACGCTGCGGCTCGGCGGCAAGTTCCCGCTCAAGGCCGGGATGCTGACCAGCCTCGGGTTCGGCCACGTGTCCGGGCTGGTCGCGCTGGTGCACCCGCAGGCGTTCATCGCCGCACTGGACCCCGAGCAGCGTGCCGACTACCAGCGGCGCGCGAACGAGCGCCTGCTCGCCGGTCAGCGCCGGCTGGCCTCGGCCATCGCCGGCGGTGCGCCGATGTATCAGCGGCCACCGGACCGTCGCTTCGACCACCACGCGGCGGAGAAGCGACAGGAGGCGGCCATGTTGCTGAATCCCGCCGCCCGGCTCGGCGATGACGACGCCTACGAGGTCTCTGCCGGATGACGTCGGTCATCGGTTAACCTGGCGACCCATGGGCATTGTCGGAGTGGGGATCGACCTCGTCTCCATTCCGGATTTCGCCGAGCAGGTCGACCAACCGGGAACGGTCTTTTCCGAGACCTTCACCCCGGGTGAGCGTCGTGACGCCTCCGACAAGAGTTCGTCGGCGGCGCGTCACCTAGCCGCCCGCTGGGCCGCGAAGGAGGCGGTGATCAAGGCCTGGTCCGGGTCGCGGTTCGCCCAACGGCCCATGTTGCGGGAGGACATCCACCGCGACATCGAGGTGGTCACCGACATGTGGGGGCGACCGCGGGTGCGGTTGACCGGGGACATCGCCAAGCATCTGGCCGACGTGACCATTCACGTGTCGCTGACGCACGAGGGGGACACCGCGGCCGCGGTGGCCATTTTGGAGACTTCCTAATGTCCGCGAGCGTGCGTGTTTGTACACGACACGCCGCTAGTACGCGGCATTCTGCGCACGCTCGCGGGTCGTCGAGGCGCGACTAGCCTCGAGGCCATGACTGATCTCGTTGAGCGCGTCCGCGACGTGTTGCCATCGGTGCGCCGCGACCTCGAAGATCTGGTGCGGATCGAATCGGTGTGGGCCGACCCCGGGCGGCGCGACGAGGTGCACCGCAGCGCGCAGGCGGTGGCGGACCTGTTGTCGCAGGCGGGTTTTGGCGACGTGCGCATAGTCAGCGAGGGCGGCGCACCGGCGGTCATCGCGCGGCATCCGGCGCCCCCGGGCGCGCCCACCGTGCTGCTGTACGCCCACCATGACGTGCAGCCCGAGGGCGATCCCGGCCAGTGGGCGTCGCCGCCTTTCGAGCCCACCGAACGTGACGGGCGGCTCTACGGCCGCGGCAGCGCCGACGACAAGGCCGGTATCGCAACGCATTTGGCGGCGTTTCGGGCGCACGGCGGCCAGCCGCCGGTGGGTGTGACGGTCTTCGTGGAAGGCGAGGAGGAGTCCGGCTCGCCGTCGCTGGGCCGGCTGCTCGCCGCCCACCGCGACACGCTTGCCGCCGACGTGATCGTGATCGCCGACTCGGCCAACTGGAGCACCGAGGTTCCGGCGTTGACGGTATCGCTGCGCGGCCTGGTCGACTGCGTGGTCGAGGTTGCCACGCTCGACCACGGGCTGCACTCCGGTTTGTGGGGCGGCGTGGTTCCCGACGCGTTGAGCGCACTGGTGCGGTTGCTGGTCAGCCTGCACGACGACGACGGCAACGTCGCGGTGCCCGGCCTGCACGAAAGCACCGCCGCGCCCGTGGATTATCCCGCCGAGCGGGTCCGCGCCGACTCCGGTCTGCTGGACGGGGTGTCCGAGATCGGCTCGGGCTCGGTGCCGCAACGGCTGTGGGCCAAACCGGCGATCACCGTGATCGGCATCGACACCACGTCGATCGCGGCCGCATCCAACACGCTGATCCCGCGGGCCCGGGCCAAGATCAGCATGCGGGTGGCACCCGGCGGTGATGCCGCGGCCCACCTCGACGCGTTGACCGCCCACCTGCGGCGGCACGCCCCGTGGGGCGCGCAAGTGACCGTCACGCGCGGCGAAATCGGTGAACCCTACGCCATCGAGGCCAGCGGCGCGGTATATGACGCCGCGCGGACGGCGTTCCGACAGGCGTGGGGCGTCGAGCCGATCGACATGGGGATGGGCGGCTCCATACCGTTCATTGCCGAATTCGCCCAAGCATTTCCCCAGGCCAAGATCCTCGTCACCGGCGTCGAAGACCCCGCAACGCAGGCGCACAGCGTCAACGAGAGCCTGCACCTGGGTGTGCTGGAACGCGCGGCGGTGGCCGAAGCGCTGCTGCTGGCCACCCTGGCCAACGGCGCCTAGACGGACAGGTCGCGCCGAAGTTTGGCGACGTGGCCGGTGGCCTTGACGTTGTACTGCGCGACGGCGATCTTGCCTTTTTCGTCGACCACGAAGGTGGAGCGAATCACGCCCGTGACGGTCTTGCCGTACAGCTGCTTCTCGCCGTAGGCGCCCCAGGCCGTCAGCACCTCGCGGTCGGGATCCGACAGCAGCGGGAACGTCAGCTTCTCGGCGTCCCGGAACTTGGCGAGCTTCGCCGGCGGGTCGGGGGAGATGCCGATGACGTCAAGGCCGGCATCGTTGAGGTCGTGCAGATTGTCGCGAAAGTCGCACGCCTCCTTGGTGCATCCCGGGGTCGAGGCGGCCGGGTAGAAGTAGACGACGACTCGGCGCCCTCGATAATCGGCCAGCGATACCTTCTTGCCGTCGGCGTCGGGCAGGCTGAAGGCGGGCGCTTTGTCGCCGGGTGCCAATCGCGTGGTTTCAGTCAACTCGATCCCTTTCTATTCACCGGAGCGTCAGGGTCGGCGCCAGCTGATCTAGGGTAGTTCGTCAGGCGCACCAGGCGGACTTGGAGGACAGACACGTGGCGGACCGGGACCCTGACACCATCAAGCAGGACATCGACCTCGCCCGCGACCAGCTGGCGGCAACCGTCGACTCGCTTGCCGAACGCGCCAACCCTCGCCGCCTCGCCGACGACCTCAAGGCCCGGGCAGTCGAACTTGTGAAAAAGCCCGTGGTGATCGCCTCGCTGGTGGGGATCTCCTCGATCGTTGTGGTCGTGGTGATCCGCAGGATCAGGGATCGCTGACCCGCGGCGACACCCGGCACGGGGCGCGTCGGGCCCCGGAACAGACAGACAGCTCTGTCTGGGGGTCTGAGCTCTGCTAGCGTCGGCGACATGGAGATCCTCGACCGGGAGGCCACCCCGCCGACCGCCGATACGCTACGGTCGGCGTCCCCGGCCGATCGGCTGCTCGCGGCAGCGACGAAACTGTTTGCGGCACATGGGATCCGAGCGGTGGGAATCGAGCGGATTCTGCGGGAATCCGGTTGCGCGAAGGCAAGCTTGTACGACCTGTACGGCTCCAAAGCCGCGTTGGTCACCGCCTACCTGACGCAGTTGGACCGCGCCGACCGCGATCGGTGGGAGCGCGCGGTCGAGACGCTCACCAACCCGGCCCAAAAAGCCTTGACCTTCTTCGATCTGGCCATCGCCAACGGGCTCCGATGTAACTTCCCCGGTTGCCTGTATGCCAACGTCGCCAACGAGTTTCCGGGTGTGCGATTCGAACCCATCGACGGGCACCGCGAATGGGTGCGGTCGTGCCTGGCCGAGTTGATGAAGTCCGCCGGCGCCGAGCGCCCGGACTCGACCGGTCGGCAAATCCAACTGCTCTACGACGGCGCCTTAGCGGGCTCCAAGCTCGAACAATCCGTCGAACCGATCCACCTCGGCCGGAGCCTAGCGGCCGAGGTGATCGATCGCGCCTGCGGTCGCTAGCGCCTCGCCCCGGTGCCGGCCAGTTCCGATCAGCGCGATCCGATTCCCGCCGTCGGTGTGGCGGCGCCGCGTTGCGCGCCAGAGGGCGCGCACGCTTGTTCTCGTCTAACGGAAGGCATGCGGAATCCGTTCGCCAAAGTCCTGCTTGAATCCTATGCGCCGCAAGCGGTTTCGTCGCGATGGCCGGTTAGCTTGGCGGCCGATGTCGATGAGGTGAGCCGTAGCGGGCGCGCCGTCGGGGATTGACGCGTCGTCGTCGCACGGAGGCCGCTCGCGTAGACAGAGTGGTCTGTCTGTGGCAGCGTCACGGGCGTGCCTGTCCGGCGATGTGCGGGGCACCGCGAAAGGACGACTACGGTGGCAACTGGCACGGTACGAATAGTTGACGGCTACAAGAGCTTTGGCGCCGCCAGCTATGCGCTAGCCGGCGTCGACCTGACCATCGACGAGGGCGATTTCCTGGCGATCCTGGGACGCAGCGGAAGCGGCAAGTCCACTCTGCTCCGGGTGATCGCCGGGCTCGAGAATCTCACATCGGGAACCGTCGAATGGTCCACCGGCAACGAGGTGGCACGCCCCCACACCGGTGTCGTCTTCCAGCAGCCCCTGCTCATGCCATGGTTGACCGCCGGCGAGAACGTCCTTTTCGCAGGACGATTCGCCGCCAACCGGAAGTCGTTCCAACCCGAATATGCCCAGGAACTGCTGCACCATTTCGACCTGCAGCGGGTGGCACGCCAATACCCCGATCAGTTGTCCGGCGGCGAGGCTCAACGCGTCTCGATAATTCGTGCGGTAGCCACCCAACCCCGGCTGCTGCTGTTGGACGAGCCGTTCAGTGCGCTGGACCCCGCGATCCGCGGCGATTTGCGGAGCTGGCTGGCCGATCTGGCCGCCGAGCTTGGGATTACCGTGGTGCTGGTCACGCACGACGTCGACGAGGCGTTGCTGCTGGCCAGCCGCATCGTCCTGCTCGGTCACGACGGGCGAATCAACCGGGAGTGGCACCCGGCCCTCACCGCAAACACGGGCAGCGGCGGGGATGAGCTCAGGCAGCAGATCTTGGACCATTACCGCCTGGTCGAGCAATGACCGGCCCGCTCTCGCGTAGGTCGCTGCTGGCCGGTACGGTCGCGCTGGCCGCCGCGGGAGGTCTGGCGGGGGTGGCCGACCTCGCCCACGCCGCCACCGTCGACCGGGCCAACACCAGCGGACAGCTTCGCATCGGGTACCTGCCGATCACCGACGCGGCACCGCTGCTGATCGCTCATGCGGCCGGACTCTATCAACCGGGCGTGGTGAGTTCGGCCAAGCCGGTACTGTTCCGCGGCTGGGCGTCGCTGGCCGAGGCGTTCGTCACCCGTCAGGTCGACGCCGTGCACATGCTGATGCCGATGGCCATCCAGCTCCGTTTCTTCTTGGGCAGCGCCGTTCGGGTGCTGGGCTGGAACCACACCAACGGTTCGGCGTTGACCGTCGCACCGCACATCACCGATCTGGGGCAACTGGCCGGAACACAAGTGGCGATACCATTTTGGTGGTCGATCCACAACATCATCCTGCAGGAGCTGCTGCGCGCCCATGACCTGGTGCCGGTGGTGCGCCGAAGCGCCTCCCGCAGGGCCCGGACCGTCGAACTGATCGTGATGAGCCCGTCGGACATGGTGCCGGCGCTGGCCAACCGATCGATCGGCGGCTACGTGGTGGCAGATCCGTTCAACGCCATGGCTCAGGTGCGCAAAATCGGCCGAATACAAACGTTTCTCGGCGACGTGTGGCGCGATCACGCCTGCTGTGTGGTCCTGGCGCATGAGGACCTCATCGAGAACCGGCCGCGGGCTGCGGCATCCCTCGTGAACTCGATTGTGCTTGCGCAGCAACGCATTAACGGTAACCGGCCCGCGGCCGCGACGACGTTGTCGACGGGCGGCTACCTGCCCCAGCCGCTGCCCGCCATCAAGACCGCGCTGACCTACAATCCAAAGAACTACCATTTCGCGCACCCGGATTGGCAACCACAGCGGTTGGGCTACCAGCCATTCCCCTTCCCGAGTTTCACCCGTCGGCTCGTGGAGGCGATGCACGCCACCGTCGTCGACGGTGACCGGCGGTTCCTGGATCGACTCGACCCCGCGACCGTGCACTCGCAGCTGGTGTACGACAGCTTCGTGCGGACCGCACTGGCCGACCACGGCGGCCCCGAAAGCTTTGGGCTTCCTTCCGATCTGACCCGAGTCGAACAGGTGCAGCCGTTATGACCACAAAGGGAATCAGCCCCGTCGACACCTCGGCGCCGCGCGAGGCCGCCACGACGGCGACGGTGTCCACACCCAAATGGCCGTTTCTGCGGCGCTGGTGGCCGCCCACGCTCGCGGTCGGGACCGCGGTGGGGTTGTGGTGGCTGGCCACGGCCGTGCTCGCCTCCCCGCAGTCCCTGCTGCGCCAGACCACGCCCGACCGGGTGGCCAAATCCCTTGCCGACCTCTACAACCGCGGTGTGCTGTTGGCAGACACCGAGGTCAGCCTGTGGCGGCTGCTCGTCGGCTTGCTCGTCGCGGCGGTGATCGGCGTTCCCGCCGGACTGCTGATAGGAATGAACGACACCGCCGATCGCGCCACCCGACCCGTGGTGCAATTTCTTCGCATGATCTCGCCGCTGTCGTGGGCGCCAATATCGGTGGCGATCTTCGGAATCGGCAACGAGCCGGTCATTTTCCTGATCGCCGCGGCGGCGGTGTGGCCGATCCTGATCAACACCGCCGCCGGGGTGCGCGCCGTCGATCCCGGCTACCTGCAGGTGGCCAAGTCATTCGGTGCGAATCGGACCGAGCTGCTGACGGTCGTCGTGTTGCCCGCCATCCGAGGCCACCTGCAAACCGGCTTGCGCGTCGCACTGGGTATCGCGTGGGTCGTCTTGGTGCCGGCCGAAATGCTCGGTGTGCGTTCGGGTCTGGGCTACCAGATCCTCAATTCCCGTGACCAACTCGCCTACGGGCAGGTCGTTGCCGCGATCGTCGTCATCGGCGTTATCGGATACATCCTCGATCTCGGTGCCCGGCGCTTGCTCGCCACGTCGCGCGCGGATCGGTGAGCCGCGTGACGCGGAACTTGACTCTGCCGTGCGCCGAAGGCATCGATGCCGCGCCCGGTGATCGAACCGGCGGCCCCACGGCATGCGGAACTCCCGCACGACGCCGCTGGCTGCCGGATGACTTCCGTCTGACGACGGCAGTCTCCGCGTTGGGACCGCCGGCAGAGGTCACGAACTGCCCTTCACAGGTGCGCTACTCTGGGATGATCCAGGGGATTTCGCTCTGCGACGGGATGCCTGTTATTGTCGCAAACGCGGTCTCAACCGACCAAGGCGCCGTTAGCTCAGTTGGTAGAGCAGCTGACTCTTAATCAGCGGGTCCGGGGTTCGAAACCCTGACGGCGCACAGGTAGAAGCATTTTTCACGCCTCGCCAGTGCATACCGGTGTACACATCCGGCGTGGCTTGCGGCGAATGAATCCCCCCGACCGCTTAGCCGAGGCCGACACGGCATTAGCCTTCCCCGTCCATCAGTGACAAGACCGCCGCCCGTGCTGTGGACCCCCGATGCTGGCCTGGCATCACCGGCCTGGGTCCAGAATCCCCGAGCTCCTGTGTCGCCACGCGGACCGGCCGGAAGCTACTAGAATACTTGCAACTATTCGGGGTCGGCGGCGACCAAAGCAAGCGAAATTATGTGGAGGGCCACTTGACGACGCCTTTGCGCAGAGGTCGGTCGTGGCTGGCTGCTGTCATCGCTATATTTGCTGTGGTTGGCGTTGCCTGCGGCGGCGGCCACGGTGCCGCGCCGGCGAAGGTGATCTTCGACAAGGGCACACCGTTCGCTGACTTGCTGGTGCCCAAGCTCACCTCCTCGGTGACCGACGGCGCCGTCGGCGTCACCGTCGATGCGCCGGTGACGGTGAGCGTCGGCGACGGCGTGCTGGCGTCGGTCACCATGGTCAACGAGAACGGAAAGACGATAAGCGGTCAGCTCAGCCCGGATGGGTTGCGCTGGTCGACCACCGAGCAGCTCGGCTACAACAGGCGCTACACGCTGAACGCGAAGGCGCTCGGGCTGGGGGGCGCCGCGAACCGGCAGATGACCTTTCAGACCAGCTCACCGGCTCACCTGACGATGCCCTACGTCAACCCGGGTGACGGCGAGGTGGTCGGCATCGGTGAGCCGGTGGCCATCCGCTTCGACGAGAACATCGCGAACCGCGCCGCGGCCCAGAAGGCCATCAACATCACCACCAACCCGCCCGTCGAGGGCGCGTTCTACTGGCTCAATAACCGCGAAGTACGTTGGCGTCCAGAGCATTTCTGGAAGCCGGGCACGGCCGTCGACGTGGCGGTCAACACCTACGGCGTCGACCTGGGCGACGGGATGTTCGGCGAGGACAACGTCAAGACGCACTTCACCATCGGCGACGAGGTCATCTCGACGGCCGACGACACCACCAAGATGGTGACCGTGCGGGTCAACGGCGAAGTCGTCAAGACCATGCCGACGTCGATGGGCAAGGACAGCACCCCGACGGCCAACGGCTTCTACATCATTGGCGGGCGCTTCAAGCACATCATCATGGACTCCTCGACCTACGGGGTTCCGGTCAACTCACCCAACGGATACCGCACCGAAGTCGAGTGGGCCACGCAGATGTCCTACAGCGGCGTCTTCGTGCACTCTGCCCCCTGGTCGGTCGGTGCGCAGGGCCACACCAATACCAGCCACGGATGCCTGAACGTGAGCCCCAGCAACGCCGAGTGGTTCTACGACCACAGCAAGAGCGGTGACATCGTCGAGGTGGTGCATACCGTCGGGCCCACGCTCTCGGGCACCGAGGGGCTGGGCGACTGGAACATCCCGTGGCCGGTGTGGAAGGCGGGCAACGCCAACACCTAGATGCGCAGCACGGGGGCCAGCGCCGCGAGCGGGATGTGAGCCTGTACGGTGCCGCCGTCCATGAACCACTGCAGGGCTCCCGGCGTGAAGTTGATCGGCTCGTCGTGCGCCACCGGGTAGTCGGGCATGTAGAGAATCAGCTCGTCGGGGGTCAGCGCCCACGCTTTGTACGCGCCGGAATAGACCTTGTCGGGGGTCCAGCGGTCGATGACGAACGGGTAGCTGCCCGGATCGTGCGGTGGCGCGGCCTGATTCAGCGCGGTCTCGATGAACGGCTGAGCCAGCGGCGGGATGGCGGTGAGGGGATCCGACGTGGTCAGATCCGACAGTTGCAGTCGCCGGCCGCTTGCCATGTCGAACGTGAAGGTGCGGTAGGCGTTGTTGGGTTTGGGCCCGTCGGCGTGGTAGTCCTCGTGGAACACGGCGCTGAGCATGCTGCCGTGCCGGAACACTTCGTAGTTCTCCTCGCCGAAGCTGTCCGCGGCCATGTGGGCGCCGACGGTCCGCCAGTTGTTGACGAGGGTGCGCAGGTAGTCGCGGATGACGGGGCCCGCGGCCGGGTTGTCGACGAGATCGGCGGGCACGGCGACCTTGATGTCGCGCACGGCGTTGCGTTCGGAGGTCACCGAGGTGTGGCAATACTGGCCATCCCAGTTTCCACCGAGCTCGCCGCAGAACGACTGCGCGGATGCGTGCGCTGTGCCCGCATCGAGAACGGTTGTCGCCGCGACCAATGCCGATGTTGCGATGACCCTTGTGATTAGCATCCTTGCTCCGAACGATTTAGAGCAGCTGGACTTTGCTTGCGCGCCAGCGGCCGTCGATCTTCTCCATGGTCATCTTGATCCTGCTGCGGTCGATGCGCGGATCGGGCGCGGCCATGTTGGTCACGGTCTGGTCGACAAAGACCAGCACGACAACCTTGTTCGTGGATTCGGAGGCGATCGCGGAGTCGACCACCACCCCGTGTGCGGTCGCCTTGTTGTCGATCAGCAGCTGTCGAAGCTGCACGCTGGACTGGGTGTACATGTCCTTGAACTCGCCGGTCGCGCCGTCGAGCACCTGACGGAAGTTCTGGTCGACGTTGTTGGAGTCGATGCTGGTCAGCACCTCGGCGTACTTGACGGCCGCTTGCTGGGCCTGCTGGCCGGCCAGCTTCACCTGGTGCTCTTGCCACTGCTTCCATCCGAGGAAGCCGGAAACCGCAAGGGACGCAACGAGCAACACAGGCAATATGCCGCGGCGCAGGTATTGCCTCCATGGCCGTCGCCTCCAGCCCGAAGCGTTGTCCTTGGCCGCTTCGTTGTCTTCGGCTTCGGCCGTTTCCTCGACGGCTTCTCCTTCGGCGTCTTCAACGTCGCTGTCTTCAGTCTCGACGTCTTCGCTTGTGGTTTCAGGCTTTTCGTCTTCGGCATCGGTTGTCACGCCACGATCATCTCCTTGTGCTTGGCTGGATCGGTCTTAGTGCGGCGGTTCGATCGGCAGGGCCGGGCCGCCATAGGGAGTCGGAATGGTGAAGCGGCCCCGAGGCGTTGGGTCAGTTCTGCGGCCCAGATCCGCGCCCAGCGGCGGGCCCGCGGTGTCGTCGCCTCCCGGCCGCGGCGCGTTCTTGGCCGCACGGATCCCGACCCCGGGATCGTCGTCGCGGCAGTAGGTGTACATGAACGGCTCGTAGTAGTCGGCGGAAGAAGGCGGATGCGACGGTGTGCCGTAGTCGCAGACGTATCGCGGGTAGAGACTGGCCGTCGCCCAGACGCCATGGTCATGGAACGCACTTGCCACGGCGTCCAGCACCGAACCACGGTAGTCGGGGAACAACGCGTTGAGCGCGGGCACGCGCACGTAGAGAAGCTGCGACATCGTGGCCATGCTGCCCAGCAGCTGCACCATGGTGTCGGAATTGTCGGCGAACAGGTTGTCGACGGCCGAAAGTGTTTGCGGCGCCTGCCCGGTTAAACGCCGGTAGCCGCCTTGCATTCCGGCGAGGCCGGCCAGCGTTCGGTTGAGCTCGGTGGTGGTGGCGGCGAGGCCGGCATTCTTGTCGCTCGCCAGGGTGAGCACCACACGGCTGGTCTTGATGATGCTAGTGGTTTGGGGCAGCACCGAATCGAGCGTCGAGAGCAGGAACGTGCCGCCGTCGACGATGGCGGCCAACTTCGCGGGTCCCTCCTTGCTGAGGCTGAGTTCCCTCTTGATCAGCTCGACCTTGTGTGGATCGACCTGTGCCAGCATGCCGTCGGCGTCGCCGAGCAACTGCGCCAAGCTGACCGGGACGCTGGTGCGGTCGAGCGCGATGACGCTGCCGTCGTGCAGATAAGGCCCCGCGTCGGATTCGGCTTCGAAATTGATGTATTGCTCGCCGGCGGGCGATAGCGCCGACACGTGCACGACGCTGTTCGCCGGGATCCGCACCTTTGACGTGATGTTGGCGACGGCATCCACGCCTCTGTCGGTGATCCGCAGCGACTCGACGCGTCCGATTCGCACACCCCGCAGGGAGACGTCCTGATTGGGCAGCAAGCCACCGGATTCCGGCAACTGCACGGTGACCTTGTAGGGCGACGCGAACGGCGTCACCCGGAGCGCGCCGACGAGCAGGTACGCGGTTGCCACGACCAAGGTGAGCACCAATCCCGCGACCGACAGCCAAATCTGTTGCCGGTGGCCTGCCCGCACCACGCGGACCACGACATCGGCGAAGCCGGCGACTGCTCCGGTCATCGCTGAGGTCCCGGCGGTGGCGGGCCCGGCGCGGGCGGGGGAGGACCGGGGGCGATATCGATCTGCCCGGGGATGATTGGGTCCGGCATGACGGGAACCTGCGGGGAGTTCGGGCCCCGGCCGACCACACGTTCTTGCAGGCGCCACAGGGTGTACTTGAAGGTCCCGATGAGCTGGTTCCAGTTGTATCGGTGCGGTCCGTGCAGGCCTATGTCGCCGGGGAATCCGATGTCGGGGATCGATCCGAGCACCAACTTGTCCACGCTGACGTGCACCGAAATCGAGTTTCCCGCTGTGGATTTGACCATCGGGGCGATCAGCCGGTTCAAGGCCAGCAGACTCGTGTCCGGACTCACCGCAACGTCGTTGGCGGCCCCGGCGATCGTGTTCAGGTCGCGGATCAAGCTACGGCCGCTGGTGTCGGTTCCTCCGATCGATGGGAACCTGGCCAGCAACCGAGCGGTATCGCCGACTTGCGTGACCAGGTCCGAAAGCTCGGTGGTGTTGGCGGACAGGGCCGAGGTGGCTGGGTTGGCCTCCGCCATCAGTTCGGTGATGGCGCGATTCTTGGCGTCGAGTTGCTGTGAAAGGCCGGATAATTCGGTCAGTGCGGACGAGATCTGGTCGGACCGGGAGTTGAGCGTCCCGACCAGCTGGTTGGACTTGCGGATCAGGTCTCCGAACGCCTGGCCCTGGTCGCCGGTCGCCTTCCCGAAACCGTTGATGATGTTGGTGAAGTTGCGCACCGCGCCGCCGTTGACCAGGATTGCCGCCGAGCTGAGCACCGATTCGACGGTCGCGGCTGCCGCCGTCGAACCCAGACCGATGGTGTCGCCGTTCTTCAACAGCGGCGCGTTCGGTTCGGCCGTCGCGGGCGGTCGCACCGACACGAACACGTCGCCAAGCGGTGTCGCCGTGCGCAATTCGGCGGTGCTCCCGCGTGGCAGTTGGACACCATAGCGGATGCGCAGGGTGGTGACCGCCGTGTAGTT
The DNA here is from genome assembly GCF_019645855.1 of Mycobacterium malmoense. Classification (NCBI taxonomy): domain Bacteria; kingdom Bacillati; phylum Actinomycetota; class Actinomycetes; order Mycobacteriales; family Mycobacteriaceae; genus Mycobacterium; species Mycobacterium malmoense. Next base: position 3,642,074 of record NZ_CP080999.1, on the reverse strand, counting down.
GCGGGCAACCATCGATTCGACCTGGCCCACGTCCGCTCCGGCCAGTTTCACCTTCGCCTTCATCGGTAGGTTGAGCGCGTTGGAGAACACCGCGGTCAGCGTGTAACCGCCCGAACCGAGCCCGGGGGCCGGAAGGGACAGGCTGGCAAGGCCATTCGTGGCGCATCCGGAGCTGACGACCGCGGCGGCCAGGATCGCGACCCCGGCCTTCCCCCACGTGGTCATCATTTCTGTCCCATCGCGGCCAAGCCGTCCAGCACGTACGTCAACCCGAAATCCGGGCCGAAGTCCTGTAGCGTCCCGGTACTGCATCCGAGTTGCCGAAGGCCCATCAGGTTGCAGATCTCTTTGGTGTACTGGCTGTCGAAGACCATTCGGTCCGTGAGGAAACGCGCACGCACGGCGCCATTGGCCCGGTCGACCATGTTGTAGGCGTTGTCGGCCACCAGTGGGCCAACGTCCAGAAGTTCGGCGAGGTCGCGGCGCTCGTCGGTCACCGTCTGCAGAATGCTGTTGCCGTTGGGCAGGGCGTGCTTGATGCTGTCGCGATTGGCGTCCAGGAGGTCGCCGGCCCGCTGGACCAGTTGCTGGAGCTTCTTCCCGGTGTCGCCGCCACCGATATCCTCGTCCGCCATGATCTGGCTGACTTGGTGAAGAGTGGAGGCGAATTCGCGCAGCTTTGAGTCATTGGCGGCCACGGCGTCGAACAGCGTGCTGATGTTTTTGACGATGGTGGTGATCTGCTCGCGGGTCTGGGCGCCGCCGTCGCTGCTGAGCCGCAGCGCCTTGGACAGTTCATCGAGCGCCGCCTTGATCTTGCCGCCGTTGCCGTCGACTATCCCGGCGCCGCTGTTGAGCACGCCGGCGATGGGCCCGCCGCCATGGCCGTCTCCCTCAAGCGATTTGGTCACCTTGTCGAGAACGCTGAGCACGCGGCTGAACTCGACCGGTGTCCTGGTTCGGGTCAAGCCGATGGTGTCGTGGTTCTCCAAGGCGGGACCGCCGTGGTAGGGCGGGGTGAGCTCGATCTGCCTGTCGGTGAGGATGGACGTCGAGACGGTCACGGCCGCAGCGTCCGCCGGGATCTTGACGTTGCGGTCGACGGTGAACTGGACCTCGACGTAGCCGCCCTTGGGGATGATCTTGGTGATTTTGCCTACCGGCATGCCCAATACGGCTACCACGTTGCCTTCGTACAATCCTGAGGCGCTGTCGAATTGGGCGGTGACGGTGATCGGGTCGTCCCTGGCACCCAGGTACCACCACCCGACGCCGATCGCCGCGGCCGCCGCCATGACGGCGATGATGGCCGTGAACCTGAACCTGCCCCTGGGCCTTGTCACTTGCAGTCCTTGAAGTATTGGATCATGCCAAACTGTTTGGCGCGGCCGCTGATCGCGCACATCCATGAGTCGATGGCGGGAACGTTGGGGGCGTTGAAGTTGATCGCGTTACCGTCACCGGTGAGGTTGGCCGCCTCGCGGAAGAAGATCGGTGTGATCTGCAGGAGGTTGCGCAGCAGGTCGTCGTGTTTACCCATCAGGGCGGTGAAGTCGCGCATGTCGTTGATCAGCGAGTCAAGACCCGAACGGTCGTTGACCACGATTAGGCTCATGGTATCGACAAGGCCGGTCAGTGATCGCATCATCGCGTGGAAAACGGCTCGCCGAGCCACGAATTGGCCCAGCAGGTCTTGCCCTTGGTCGACCAGGTTGCCGATGCCTGCCTGCTGGCCCCGCAGCGTGTTGGTCACCTGCTCCGTGCTGCGCAGGAGCTGGCCCAGTTGGTCGCGTCGCACGGCGATGATCGACGAGAGCGAGTCGATGTTTGCGATTGCCTGCGGCACGACCGAGGGCAGGCCCTCGAGTTGCTTGCCGAGCACCGCCAGGGATTGCGCAAATCGGTCGGAGTCGACCTGCTCGAAAGTTGTTGTGGCGTCCCGCAATGCGGCTTGAAGGTCGTAGGGAACTTCGGTGTGTGACACATCGAAGGTGTTGTTGGGCAGGGACGCCGGGCCGTTGGGCTCCAGGGAGAGGTAACGCGAACCCAGGATGGTGGTGACTTTGATCTTCGCCTTGGAATCCTTGCCCAGCACGACATTGTCGCGAATCTTCAGGCCCGCCTCGACATGGTCGCCGACGAGTTTCATGCTGGTGACGTTGCCGACGGGGATGCCCGCGACCACGATCGGGTTACCGGCTCGCAGCGAGGCCGCCTGCAGAAACTCCGCGGTGTAATGCCGATACCCGGCGCCGAGTGCGTGAACCAACAACATGATGCCGATCAGCACCGCTACCACTGCGACCGCGATAAACCCAAGCCACGTCTTGCTGTAGCTCTCGAGCGGACGCTTCGTCATCCTCGGAAGTCGAAGCCGCACGGACGAATCAGCCATCAGCCGTGCTCCGACATCTCGGGCTGTGCCACGCCGTGTTTCCGGGTGTGGCGGCATTGATGATGATCGGCACGATGTCGTTGAAGCCGGGGTCGAACGCCATGAAGTTCACATCGCACACGTAGGCGTTGCCGTAGGCGCCCTGGTTGCCGACCCGGACAAGCCCCTTGAGCAGCAGCGGGATGTTGTCGCCGAAGTAGGCCAGCTGGGGTTCGATATCCATTAAGTGTCTGGTGGTACCCGGCTTACGATCGATGAATTCGCGAAGCGCCGGATACACATCCGCGGCGGAGGTCGACAGCCGGCCCATCACCCGGGCCAGCGTACCGACCGAGGCCTGCAACTCGGGACGACGCTGATCGAGCTTGGAAACCACGTCACGGGCCTGCGTGATGACGCCGTCAAGATTGTCGTTCTGCTGCGCGAGATTGCCAACCACCTTGTTGAGGTTGGTGATCACATCGCCGAGCGCCTGATCCCTTCCGGCGAATGTCTCTGTCAGCGTGGATGTCTGGCTGATCAACGTGGCAAGAGAGGACGTATCGCCCTGCAGCGACTGGATGATGCCCTTGGTGAGGTTGTCGGCATCCTGTGGGTTCAACAGACTGAACAGCGGCTCGTAGCCGTTGAGTAGCGCGGTGACGTCGAAGGACGGTTCGGTGCGTTCCGGCGGGATGATGGTTCCGGGCGGAAGCACATCGTGATTGCCTTCCTTGTCCAAGGACAGGCCGAGGTAACGCTGCCCGACGATGTTCTGGTACGTCACGGAGGCGAGCGTGTTCCCATAGAGGCGCTGTTCCTGCTGCACCACGAACGTGACCTTCGCGAGTTTCCCGTCGAGCTCGATCTTTTCGACCCGGCCCACGCGGACCCCGGCCATCCGGACGTCGTCGCCCTCTCGGAGGCCGTAGACGTCGGTGAATACCGCCGAATATGAGTCTGTCTTCCCGGCCACGTCGCGCCGCAGGCTCACGTACACCAGCCAGGTCAGCGTCACCGCGACGATCATGAACAGGGTGAGGCCGATCAGCGGTCCCCGGAATTTCATTTGGGCCCCCCGCCTGATGGTGGGTGAATAACCGAAACCGTTGTCCCGCGCGCGACCGGACCCAACAGGAGTTGGGTGGCGTCGGATGCGGGTTGGCCGGTGATCACGCTCAACATGTTTCGTTCTTGTTGGCTGCCAACCGGTCCGACGTTGCCGCCAAAGGACATCCGAAATGAGGACTGCGGAATCCACGGCGCCTTCGGTGCCACCGGTGCGACCCACGGGGCCTCCAGTGGCGGTGACGCGGGCGCGGGCAACCCCGGCGATGGGTTATCGGGGTTGGCGCTTCCCGGCACCGGAGGCGACGGCGTCAGCCACGCGGGGAGAGGGGGATTGGGATCGGCCAGATTGGGATTCGGGTTGATCAGCGGCGGCCCGACGGCGACGAGGTTGCCGTCCGGGCCGATAACAGTTCCCGGCGGCGGTGCCAGATCCTTGGGCGGCTGATAGTTCTGCGGCAGCAGCACTTCCGGTAGATCAGGCCGTACCGGGACCAGCGGTGCGGTGAAACAGCTGGGTCCCTTCAGCTCGCCGTAGTGGGGGCAGTCGGCGCGTGTGTAGTCGTAGTTAGGCGTGAACGACAGCATCGCTCGCATGTTGCCGACGTTCTTGTCCGGCATCCAGACTTCCTCCATGAATCTGTTGGCCAGGTTGTCCAGCTTGGTAACTCCCGGCACGAAGTTGTTGGACTTTTGCGCCAGCACTCCCAGCACCGGCGTGAAGTCGGTCGTGATCCTGATGAGCTGATCGATGTGATTGCCGAATGATTCACGCGTGGTGCCCACGGTGTGATCGGCGCCGTCGAGCAACGTGGCCAACTGTGCGCGCGTCTCCGCAAAGGTCCGCATCGGCGCGACGGCCAGATGCAGGGCGTCAAAAAGATCGGGCGCGGTCGCCCGCAGGCCTCGGGTCGCGTCGACGAGGGCGGATATCGTCGACGGGCCAGAATCGGTGCTGACGATCGAATTAAGCTGGTCGAGAAGGCGATTCAGTTGTGCTCCGTCCTTGAGCAGGGTCACCCGGCGATGGTCGGTGGCGGCAGCCAGGGCTGCCAGGATCCCTTCGGACCGGTCTTCTCGCCCGCGCCCCGCCGCGGCGAGCAGATCCCGCAGCTTGCTGATTGTGGTTTGGAACAAGACGGTCGGTAGTTGGGTGTCCTCGGGAATGTGCGCGCCCGCGCGAATTGATGCTCCGGGACCGTTGTCGACCAACTGAACCGACGACACGGCGAACACATTGCTGGGTACCACCCGGGCCGTTATCGCGGCCGGGATCGATGTGGCGTATTCGGGTTTGAGGTTGATCTGGACGTAGTTGGGTCTTCCGTTGGCCGCGGGGACGACGTTGCCGACCATTCCGACGAGCACGCCGTGATACTTGACGTCGGACTTCCGCGGAAGGCCGTCGCCCACGTTGACCAGGTCGGCGACCACGCGCACGTAGTCGTTGAGCCGGCCCGTCGACTTGGCCAACAGCGCCGCCGTGAGCAGCGCCGCCACCACCACAACCGCCACCCCGCAGCCGAGCAGCTGCCGGTCCGATGGGCCACGCCCGTCCAGCTCAAAGGAATTGGGCACTAGCCACCAACCTAACCACCGAACCTCGCACCGGAATCCACGCCCCACAGCGCCATGGTCAGCAGCATGTTGACCATGATCACGACGGTGATGCTGGCCCGCATGCCGTGTCCCGCGGCAACACCCACACCTTCGGGACCGCCGCTGGCGTAATACCCGTAGTAGCACTGAATCGTCGACGCGATCCACACGAAGATGACGGCCTTGAACAACGAATAAACGATGTCCTTACCGGCCAGCATCAACGAGAAGTAATGCAGGTAGGAACCGGTGGAGCCGCCGCTGGAAATCCCCACCACCGCCTGGGTGGTCAGGTAGCCGATCGCCAGGCACGCGGCGTAGAGCGGAACGATCGCGATCACCGAGGCGACCAGCCGGGTGGTCACCAGGAACGGGATCGGGCGAATCGCAATCGATTCCATGGCGTCGATCTCTTCGGCGATGCGCATCGACCCCAACTGCGCGGTGAACCGGCAGCCGCCCTGCATGGCGAACGCCAGCGAGGCCATCAGCGGGGCCAGCTCGCGGGTGTTGACCAACGACGAGATAAAGCCGGTCGCGGGCCCCAGGCCCAGCAGGTCGAGAAAGTTGTAGCCCTCGATGCCAACCAGAGCGCCCACGGTCATGCCGAGCACAACGGCCACGCCCGCGGTCCCGCCGCCGACCACGATCGACCCGTTACCCCAGGTGATGTTCGACAGCAGCCGCAGAAACTCGCCGCGGTATTGACGCACCGCGATCGGCACGGCGGCCAGCGCCCGGACGAAAAAGACAAGCAGGTGGCCCAGCCGGATGATCGGCGTGGTTCCTCTGCGGTAGAGCCGAACCAAGCGTCCCGCAATCGGTGCCAGCGGTAGGTAGGTGGAGACCGTCATGCCTAGAGTCCCGTCCGGGGCGACAACATGACGTAGAGCTGGCTGATGACGACGTTGACGATCATCAACAGCAGGATCGCCTCGACGACGGCCGCGTTCACCGAGTTCGCGACGCCCGTCGGCCCGCCCTTGGTGGACAGGCCTTTCTGGCTTGACACGACGGCGACGATGGCGCCGAAGATGATCGCCTTCAGCAACGCCAGAATCATGTCGCCGGTTGTCGCGAACGACCCGAACGTCGCGACGAAACTGCCCGGCGCGCCGTTTTGGAAATACACGTTGAACATGTAGCTGGCGAAAAACCCGACGAAGCACACGACTCCGGTGAGCGCGACGCCGATCATGATCGCGGCCGCGAAACGCGGCACTACCAGCCGGCGGATGACCGACACCCCCATCACCTCCATGGCGTGGGTCTCTTCACGCATGGTCCGCGAGCCCAGGTCGGCGGTGATGGCCGACCCGACCGCAGAGGCCATGAGGACGGCGGCCACCAGCGAAGCGCCCTGACGGATGACCGCCAGTCCGCTGGCCGCGCCGGCGAGCGAGGTGGCGCCGACCTGCCCGGCGAGCAAAGCGAACTGAATCGACAGGGTGACACTGATCGGCAGCGACACCAGGATCGTCGGCAGCACCGCCGTGCCGGCCATGAACGCGCCCTGCCGGACGAACTCTTGCCATTGGAATCGGCCGGTGACGAGGTCGACGAAGAAGTACTGAAGGGTGCGTACGCCGAGGACGAACTGTTCACCGACCGTTGTGAGCGAGGCGAGCGGGTGACGTTTGACGTACCCGACGGTCCAGTCCTGGATGGCGTTCACCCCGTCGTCTGCGCGTTCACGGCGCAATGCGAGTTGGTGTTGTGTTGTCATCGGGGCAAGACCGGCGGACCGTCAAGCAAACGAATACTACCGGTCATCGCGTACCAGCAACCCCCGTCATCGGTGATCTCATTCCCTGAGCGCCAAACAAAAGATACCGGGCTCCGTGGCGCGAAACTTGCCTAACGTGGTGCGATCAGGTTCCGCGAATCCGCAGTTCAATCGGTTTTGCGCTAACACGCTAGCCTAGTCGATAGGCACTTTCAATAGCGCAGAGACGCCCACTTCCGCTCATCAGCGGATGGCAAAATTGTGTTGAAATGTAAGATTTAGCCCGAGGGCGACGACATGAATCCAGCAAACGCGGCGGCACCGACGACGCGCTGAGTTGTCCCGTTGATCTCGACCTGGCCGCCTCACCCGCCGATCCGATCCGCATCGATCAGCGAGAACTGGTGTTCTTGTACCGGTCGACGTGATCGCTTGCCGAGTGGTTGAGCACGACGGCGCACCTCAAGGCTAGAGGCAAGCGAACCCAGGGTTCCTGGCGGTGAGCGATGATCGACGCGTGCCTCCACACCTCGACCGCATGATCTACATTGATGACTCTGGTCACCCGCAGTCTGGGTTGGTCGTGTATGGGTGGATCGAATTCAAGCCTGACCACTGGAGATCGGTGCTTCGCTGCTGGCTCGATACGCGCAAGCTCTTGTGGCGTGAGTATCGCATTGCCGTGCAAGAAGAGCTGCACACCACTCACTATGTGAACGGACGCGGACGCATCTCGAAGCGTATCCCTGAACGACATGTCCACAGCGGGGTCGAACACTGGAAGGATTTTGGCCGCGAGGTGGCGGTGAAGTGCCTGGAAGCCTTGCGGTGCACTGAAGGATTGGTGGTGGGGTCCGTCTATCGCACGGGTGAACCGTCGTCCGTTGCAGTGACCAAGAGAGAGCTGTACCGCGATCTGATTGCGCGGTTTGAGGGTGAGTTGGCGGCGTCGGACTCCCTGGGAATCGTTGTTATGGACGGTGACGACAGCGACAGCAGCTACCGTTCCACACACCGTCAGTTGAAGCTGGACGAGCGACGGATTATCGAAGACGCCATTCACCTCGACTCGAAGGCGTCACAGCTTGTGCAAATGGCCGACCTGGTGGCATGGAGCGCTTATGCCGCCGTGGACCGGCACCAGCACAACAAGTTCGCGTGGGATTGGTACGAGGACTACCTGTCTGAGCGCGATCCAGGACGACAACCAAAGCAACTCGCCTCTAGAAACAGCTAGACCCCCTTATCCACAGGTGTGGGGGGGTCTGCATAAAGCAGGCTACACCTCGTGCGTGGGCGGATCAACCACGCGCAGAGCTTTGGTCTTCGTCATGGCACGCAGGCACAACAAACTACCGTGAAGCCGTCCGCCACGCAGCAAGACTATGTTCGTTCGGTGCTCAGGAACGGGATTCGATATAGGTCGAATCGCTCGATGATGGGCGCGTTCATGTCAGGAGAATTGCAAGCCACCTAGCGTTGCAATAGCGTTGCAGGGCCTTCTGAGGACAAAAGGTCAGAGGGGCCTAAATACCCCCTCTGACCCATTGGGGTGAGTGACGGGACTCGAACCCGCGACCCCCAGGATCACAACCTGGTGCTCTACCAACTGAACTACACTCACCATGGCTGCGTGCGGCCTTGGGCCTATGCAAGCAGCGACTGTCGATATTAACCGCTCGGCGGCTCGGCAGCCGAATCGATTGATCCGGCTGCGTCGGCTCCGTTGTCCAGACGGGCGACCACTGCCTCGATTTCGCTGGTAGAAGGGCCCGGCGGGGGGACGAACGCGGTGCGCCGGTAGAACTTCAGCTCGCGGATGGATTCGCGGATGTCCGCCAGCGCCCGGTGGTTGAGCCCCTTAACCGGCTGACCGTAGTAAATGCGCGGGTACCAGCGTCGGCAGAGTTCCTTGATCGAGCTCACGTCGATCATCCGGTAGTGCAGGTAGGAGTCCAGCTTGGGCATGTCGCGGGCGATGAACGCGCGATCGGTGGCGATCGAGTTACCCGCCAGCGGCGCGGTCTTGGGTTGCTTGACGTGCTGGGAGACGTAGTCCAGCACCATCGTCTCGGCGGTCGCCAGGTCGACGGCGGATGCCTTAGCCTCGTCGATCAGCCCCGAGCGCGAGTGCATTTCGGCGACCACGTCGATCATCGACGACAGCGCGGCGTCGTCGGCGTGGATCACCACGTCGACCCCATCGCCGAGAACGTTCAGGTCGGCGTCGGTCACCAGGGCTGCAATTTCGATCAACTTGTCCGAGCCCAGCTCGAGCCCCGTCATCTCGCAGTCGATCCACACCAATTCGTCGCGCACAGCGCTCAGCGTAAGCCCACGTGAACCTGCGCCCGCCGCTCCCCGGCAAGTAGTGTGAGCGGTGCAGAACCTCACGGGGACCAATTGGGGGAGAGGGGCGCGGCACGATGAGCACTGAATCAGCGGCGACACCCACGCAGCAGATCGCCAACGGCTACGCCGTCGAAGGCCAGGCGCTCGAATTGGGCACCGTCGTCATCGACAACGAGGCCGATCCGATCGCGCAGATCCGCATCCCGCTGGCCACCATCAACCGGCACGGCCTGGTGGCCGGCGCAACCGGAACCGGCAAGACCAAGACGCTGCAACTGATCGCCGAACAGCTCAGCGCGGCGGGGGTGGCGGTGCTGATGGCCGACGTGAAGGGCGACCTATCCGGTCTGGCCCGGCCGGGGGAAGCCAACGACAAGACCGCGGCGCGCGCGAAAGATACCGGCGACGACTGGGCGCCGACGGCATTCCCGGTGGAGTTTTTGTCGCTGGGCACCGACGGGGTGGGCGTACCGATACGGGCGACGGTTGCCAGCTTCGGCTCGGTTCTCTTGTCAAAAGTCTTGGAGCTCAACGCTACTCAAGAGTCGACGCTGGGACTGATCTTCCATTGGGCCAAGGAAAACAATCGTCCGCTGGTGACCCTGCAACAGCTGCGCGATGTCATCAGCCATTTGACCAGTGACGAGGGCAAGGCCGACCTGAAATCCCTTGGCGGAGTGTCGCCGACGACGGCCGGCGTCATCCTGCGGGCCCTGGTCAACCTGGAAGGCGAGGGCGGCGACACTTTCTTTGGCGAGCCGAAATTCGATCCGCAGGATCTGCTGCGCGCCGACGACCAGGGCCGCGGCATCATCTCGCTGCTCGAATTCAGCGGCCAGTCGCTGCGCCCGGTCATCTTCTCGACGTTCCTGATGTGGGTGCTGGCCGACCTGTTCACCGTCTTGCCCGAGGTCGGCGACGTGGACAAGCCGAAGCTGGTGTTCTTCTTCGACGAGGCACACCTGTTGTTCGCCGATGCCTCGAAGGCCTTTCTGGAACAGGTCGAGCAGACCGTCAAGCTGATTCGCTCCAAGGGCGTCGGGGTGTTCTTCTGCACCCAGCTGCCCACCGACCTACCCAACGACGTGCTCTCCCAGCTGGGAGCCCGGATCCAACACGCGCTGCGGGCGTTCACCCCTGACGACCAGAAGGCGCTCAGCAAGACCGTGCGCACCTATCCGAAAACCGATGTCTACGAACTGGAGTCGGCGCTGACGTCGCTGGGCATCGGCGAGGCCGTCGTCACCGTGCTGTCTGAGAAGGGCGCGCCCACACCCGTCGCATGGACGCGCATGCGGGTGCCCCGGTCGCTGATGGCCTCGATCGGCGATGACGCGATCGCTGCCGCCGCGAAAGACAGCCCGCTGCAAGCCAAATACGGCCAAACCGTTCAACAACCGGCGCAGCCCCAGCCTGGCCCGCAGGGTCCGCAAGCCCGACCCGGGCCGCAGCCGCCACAAGCCCAGTCCGACTACCCGCCGGTCCCATCGAATGAACCGGTTCCGCCGATGCCCGCTCCCGCTGAGCCGAAGGGCCCCGGGTTATGGGAGGAAGTGCTGAAAAATCCGACCGTGAAAAGCGGCATTAACACGGCGATACGCGAAGCGGTGAAAGGCATCTTCGGCACCGGCCGGCGCCGGAAATAGCGCCTAACCGCCGCCGAGCTTCTTGTAGAAGCTGCCCACGATCGGCGCGACGATGGCGCGCGGGGCGTACCCACTCGCCACCGACATGGCCTTCGACGTCAAACCTGGAACGATGCGCATCTTGTTGCGCGCCAACGCATCCAGCGACACCCGGGCGGTGTGCTCCGTCGAGATCCACAGGAAGTCCGGCACCAGCCTTTCGACCAGCGACGCCTCGGCGTCATCGGGGAGGTCGGTGCGCACCGGGCCCGGTGCCAACAGCGTGACATGCACGCCGGAGCCGCGAAGTTCACCGCGCAACGATTCACTGAAGGTGTTCACGAACGCCTTGGTGGCCGCATAGGTGGCGTTGTACGGAATCGGCGAATTGCCCGCCGCCGAACCGGAAATCAGGATGCCGCCGGCCTTGCGCTCGACCATGCCCGGCAGTACCGCCAGCGTAAGATCATGCACCGCAACGGCATTCAGCTGCACCTGGGCCTTTTCTCCCGTCGGGTCGAGGCCCGCGACCGGACCGAAGGTGGCGGTACCCGCGTTGGCGCACAGGATCGAGATCGGACGGGCGGCCAGTTCGTCGCACAGTTTTGCCCGTTCGGCCGGGTCGGCCAGGTCGGCGGGTCGCACGTCGACGGTGACGCGGTACTCGTCGGCCAGGCGGGCGGCGAGGTCGTTGAGCAGGTCCTCGCGTCGCGCGGTGACGATCAAGCTATGTCCGCGGGCGGCAAGTTCGGTGGCCAGCGCCTCGCCGATATTTTGCGAAGCTCCGGTGACAACGGCACGCGCGTCCGGGCTGGGAGCTGGTATCGGCATGGGCCAATCGTAGACAGGCCCCCGTAAAGTGCCGGGCATGAGTCAGCGGGGGTCGCGTCCAATCACACCGGTGCCATCTCGGGTGGTGGCGTGGGCGTTGTGGGACTGCGGTAACACCGGTCTGAACGCGATCGTGGCGACCTTTGTCTTCTCGGTCTATCTGACCAGCAGCGTGGGGGTGGGCCTGTCCGGCGCCACCACGCCGGCGAGTTGGTTGGGTCGCGCGGCGGCCATCGCCGGGTTGACCGTCGCGCTGCTGGCGCCCGTCGTCGGCGTCTGGGTCGAGTCGCCGCATCGCAGGCGGGTGGTCCTGAGCGTGTTGACCGGCCTTGCGGTGGCGCTGACGTGTGCGATGTTCCTGATCCGCGATCGCCCCAGCTATCTGTGGGCGGGGCTGGCACTGCTGGCGGCGACGGCGGCCTGCGGCGACTTGGCCAGCGTCCCGTACAACGCGATGCTGCGCCAGCTCTCGACGCCGGCGACGGCCGGGCGGATTTCCGGCTTGGGCTGGGCATCGGGTTACCTCGGCAGCGTCGTGCTGCTGCTGGTGATTTACACCGGATTCATCTCCGGATCCTCCTCCGAGGCGGTGCGGGGACTGCTGCGGGTGCCCGTGCACGACGGCCTCTACGTGCGGGAGGCGATGCTGGTGGCCGCGGGGTGGCTGGCGGTGTTGGCCCTGCCGTTGCTGTTGGTCGCGCAGCGGCTGCCCGATTCGGCAGAGGTCTACCAGCCGACGAGCCTGCTGAGTGGTTATCGCAAGCTGTGGACGGAGGTCTCCGCGGAATGGCGGCGCGACCGCAACCTGGTCTACTTCCTTGGTGCCAGCGCGCTTTTCCGGGATGGGTTGGCGGCGGTTTTCGCCTTCGGCGCCGTGCTTGGCGTTAACGTGTATGGCCTCTCGCAAGCCGATGTCCTGGTGTTCGGGGTAGCGGCGAGCGTGGTGGCCGCGGTGGGTGCCGTGCTGGGCGGGTTCGTCGACCACCGGATCGGATCCAAGCCGGTCATCGTCGGGTCATTGGTCGCGATCATCACCGCGGCGCTCACCCTGGTGATGCTCTCGGGCTCGCTGGCCTTCTGGGTGTGCGGACTGCTGCTGTGCCTGTTCATCGGGCCGTCCCAGTCGTCGGCGCGCGCCCTGCTGTTGCGGATGGCAAAGCACGGCAGGGAAGGGGTGGCGTTTGGCCTGTACACGATGACGGGACGGGCGGTCGCTTTCCTGGGGCCGTGGCTGTTCTCCGTCTTCGTTGACGCCTTCGGCGCCGTCCGCGCGGGCCTCGGCGGGATCTGCCTGGTGCTGATCGCCGGGCTGCTGGGAATGCTGGCGGTCCGTGTTCCCGCGCGCGACGCCGCCATGGCCGAACAGCCTTCGGAGACTTAGCCTCTCGCGTCGCAAATCGTCAGGCCTACCCCAACTCGCTGGCTGACTTGGACCCCGGCGACGGTGACCGAGCAGGTGACATTGTGTCCGATGTTCACGATCGTGACGTTTGCCGGGTGGATGGCCGACTTCGACAGGCTGACCTGTTTGCTCCACGGCAGCGCGACGTTGAACTCGGTCTGTATGACATCGCCGGTGTCGATATACATGACGCTGATCGCGCGGCCTTCGCCGGTGATGCTGTAGACCACGGTCTGCATCGCGGCCGGGCCGGTCGTCTGGGTGGGCGTCGGAGATTCGCTGGGCGGCGGTGGCGGCACCAGGATGCGGGGCGGCGGCAACGCCCGTGTCGATGGGGTCGGTGTGCTCGGCTCGGGCATGGCGGGCAACGGCGGGACCGCAGTCTGCGTCTTGATCGCTTCGTTGACGAGTATCAGCGCGATCACCAGCCCGACGACCAATAGCACCGTCGCTCCGGCGGCGATCCACAACCAGCGTGGCGACTTCGGGCCTCCGGGCGGCGGCGGAGCCAGGCCTTCGGGTGGCAGCTCGCCCGGTGGAGGCTGAACTTGCTGCCAGTACAGCGGCAGCTGTTTGGTCGGGTTGGTTTCGTTAAAGCTCGGTGCCCATTGGGACCAATGGGGAAGGTACCCGCCATACGTCGGTGCATACGGGGCTTGGTCGGCGTATGCCGGGTCAACGGACGGCGGATACGGGGAACCGTGCGGCCCAGCGGGTCCTGCTTCCCGTAGAGGGGAACTAAGCCGCTCGGGTCGACGTGGATCGTTCATGCCCACCTCATGGCTTGCAGGGTACCTGGGCCGTGCGCCCGCGCGCCGGCTTATCGCGCGATGCGCCGACTGCCGGCTTTGAGCGCGGCGACGGTCATAGCGCGCATGACGGCGCGGGACCGCGCCACCCGGGCGGGCTTGGCGCGCGAACCGTCTGGGGACTTCATGCTGTGCGGTGTCGAGTTCAGCAGGCCGAACACCGCGTGCGCCGTCAGCCGAGCGTCGGCTTCGGGCAGCTCGGGGTTCAGCTCGCGCAGCACGCCCACCCAGACCTCGACATACTGGCGTTGCGCTTTGCGTACTTGCTTCTCGGCCACCTCGGGCAGGTGCGCAAGGTCGCGGTCCTGGATCCGGATCAGGTCAGGTTCGCCCAGGGCAAAGTCGAGGTGAAAATCGATGAGGCCATCCAGCGCCGCGGCCGCATTAGAGCTGCGGGCCCTGACGTTCCGGGCGCCGGCGAGTAGCCGGGCGCTGATCCCCACCAGCAGCTCCACCAGCAGCGACTCCTTGTTGGGGAAGTGACGGTAGATGGCCGGGCCGCTGACGCCGGCGGCGGCGCCGATGTCTTCCAGGCGCACCGCGACGAAACCGCGCTCGGCGAATAGCCGTTCGGCGGCCGATAGGAGTTGGTTGCGCCGGTCGGACTTCAACTGGCTGCGACGATTTGGGACTTCAGGGTGGCCGGGCTGGTCCGGGGCGGACGTTGTCATGACGGGCCTCCGGCCAACTCGTCTGGTCGGTTAATCCCCACTAACGTAGCACGAGTTATTCGCTATTAACTCGCCTGCCGTAACGGATGTCGGCGACGGTGTGACGTCGTCTGGCCGCGTGCAGCCTTTGCCGTGCCGCGCAGTTAAGTTTAGCCGCAACGTGTTTCATTGTGATGGCCGTGGGGATTTCGCAAAGGTGCATCATGGGTCGATCAACAGCTCGGTTTGCTTAGCAGCGTTGCCGGGTCGGTGCTTTGGGAGCGTGTGTCGGCGGGCTTGCTGGTGGTGCCGCAACGGTGTGGCAAACGTATGCCAATGGTTGTCCTCGGGTAGTTGCGCTTTGAACTAAAATTCGGGGGGGGGGGTAACTCTGGGATTTAAAAAATATTTTTTAGCAGTGGTTACTGTATCTCGTAGAGTTTGCGATGCTCGATGTCTGCAGAGTCAGATTAACCAACATAACCCGAACTCGCCCGGAATCTTGGCTGTTCTCAGCTACTTTCTGACCATCCGAATTCGACATTGTTCAAAGGAGATGGTCGTGGACGTCGCAGCCCGCCCCCACATCACCGCTGGCATCGCCTTGGCCAGCGCCGCTGTCCTCGCCGCAGGCCCAATGGCCCAACACCTACCCGACTTTCACGCGATCCAACACCTATCCACAGTCAGCATGTCCAAGATCAACCTCGCCGACGCTGGCAGCTTCCTGGACTTGTTCTCCGGTGTGGAGAGCGAGCTGGCCTCCCTCGCCAGCGGCGCAGCCGGCGGCGTAGCCGCGGCTGCTGTGCCCGCTGATGTCCTCGGCGACCTGGTCAATCCGTTTCAGACGTATGTCAACCTTTTCTCCTCGGCGGGCAGCAATCTGGGGTGGATCCTTAACCAGTGGAGCGGGGTTCCGTTCCCGGTCGCCCAGCAGGTCGCGGCCAACGGTGTGCAGTACGCCAGCGAGTACGTGGGGGCCTACCAAACAGCGGCAGCCGCTCTGGTCCGCACGCTCCCCTCGCTGGGGCCGGCGATGCAGACCGGACTGGCCGATATCGCGGCGGGCAATGTCAATACCGGAATCTTCTATCTCTATCAGCATCTGTTTGAGCTGCCATTTATCAGCATTTCGGCGCCGCTGGAATCCACGCTGAAGATCCCCGCGCAAATCACGGCAAACCTCGCCGCCGCGACCAGCTACCTCACAACGACCGGTATCACCGATCTGGGGAACTGGGGCCTTAGTCTGGCCACGGTCGGGGCCCATGGGCTTGGCGCAAGTCTGCAAGCGGCCTCCACCGCGTGGAGCGCGGGAGACCTGGCCGGAGCGCTAAGCAACCTGGCCAATACCCCCGGCGCGGTCGCATTCGCCGTCATCAACGGATTCCAGACGAATGCGGTCAATGGCGTGACAGGTGGCTTGCTCAGCAGTCCGGTTTGGGGCAAAAGCGGCGCCAATGGTCTCGTCAACATCATTTTGAACACTCTTGATCCCGGACTGGCAAAGACAATCGTCACCCCCAACGCGCAGAACATCGCAAGCGGCGGCAGCCTGTTGACCGGAATCCAGAACTTTGTCAACCAGTTCATCGGGGGTTGGCCCTCGCTGGGCGCTGCCCTTAACACCATTGGTGGTGACATCGCCGGTTCGCTGACGTCCATGCTGCAAAGCCTGCCCTCGGTCGTAGCGGGTCTCCCGTCAATGCTGGGCACCATCGCAACCCAGATCGGGACGGCGATCATCAACCTCCTCAGAATGCTCTAAGCCCGGTCGTGGTCACCGATGCGAGCCGGCGACCACCAACGGCGATGGCCCCCTTCGCAAGAAGGGGGCCATCGTTAATTGGTGTGCTCTCGACTGGGCGCGGAGCCGTCAACGATGACCTGACCCGTGAGCCGGATGACACTCGATCACGTTTCATCCGCGATGCCTCAATGGGCTTCCGTGGTTGTGACGTGTCCGCGGGCAGTGGTATCCTCACTCCGGTTAATGATTATTAACTGAAATCAAGGCCGCCCGACGGCAAGGAGGCTGCTCGGCGATGGGCAAGTGGTGACGGCAGCGCCATCGTTCGCCGACGAGCACCGCCGGCTGGTCGGTGAGCTGAACGCCAAACTGGCGGCCGCCGCCCTGGGCGGCAGCGAACGTGCGCGGGAGCGGCACGTCAGCCGCGGCAAGCTGTTGCCCCGCGAGCGGGTGGATCGCCTGCTCGATCCGGGCAGCCCATTTTTGGAGCTGTCGCCGCTGGCCGCCAACGGTATGTACGCCGACGAGTCCCCGGGCGCCGGGATCATCACCGGGATCGGCCGGGTGTCGCAGCGCGAGTGCGTGATCGTCGCCAACGATGCGACGGTCAAGGGCGGCACCTACTACCCGATAACGGTCAAGAAGCACCTGCGCGCGCAGGAGATCGCGCTGCAGAATCGGCTGCCGTGCATCTATCTCGTCGACTCCGGCGGCGCCTTCCTGCCGCGCCAAGACGAGGTGTTTCCCGACCGGGAACACTTCGGGCGGATCTTCTACAACCAGGCGACCATGAGCGCCAAGGGAATTCCGCAAGTCGCGGCGGTGCTCGGCTCCTGCACGGCGGGCGGCGCGTACGTGCCGGCGATGAGCGACGAGGCCGTCATCGTCCGCGAGCAGGGCACGATCTTTCTCGGCGGTCCGCCGCTGGTTAAGGCCGCCACCGGGGAGATCGTCACGGCCGAGGAGCTCGGCGGCGGCGACCTGCATTCGCGGGTCTCCGGTGTCACCGATCACCTCGCCGACGACGACGAGCACGCGCTGCGGATCGTCCGCAAGATCGCGGCCACCCTCGGCGCGCCCGAGCCCGCCCAATGGGACGTAATCCCTTCGATCGAGCCCACGCACCCGCAGACCGAGCTTTACGACGTGGTGCCCCCGGACCCCCGGGTGCCCTACGACGTGCACGAGGTCATCGTGCGGCTGGTCGACGGCGGCGAATTCAGCGAGTTCAAGGCCCAATACGGTAAGACGCTGGTGACCGCCTTCGCCCGCATCCACGGCCACCCCGTCGGCATCGTCGCCAACAACGGCGTGCTGTTCAGCGAATCCGCGTTGAAGGGCGCGCATTTCATCGAGCTTTGCGACAAGCGCAAGGTCCCGCTGCTGTTCCTGCAGAACATCGCCGGCTTCATGGTCGGCCGCGACTACGAGGCCGGCGGCATCGCCAAGCATGGCGCCAAGATGGTCACTGCCGTGGCCTGCGCCCGGGTGCCCAAGCTGACCGTCGTGATCGGCGGATCCTATGGTGCGGGCAACTATTCGATGTGCGGCCGGGCCTACTCGCCGCGCTTCCTGTGGATGTGGCCCAACGCGCGGATCTCGGTGATGGGCGGTGAGCAGGCCGCGTCGGTGCTGGCGACGGTGCGTGGTGAGCAGCTGGCCGCGGCGGGCGCACCGTGGTCGGCCGACGAGGAGGAAGCGTTCAAGGCGCCCATCCGCGCGCAGTATGAGGAGCAGGGCAACCCATACTACTCGACGGCCCGCCTGTGGGACGACGGCATCATCGACCCGGCCGATACGAGAACATTTGTCGGACTGGCCCTTTCGGTGTGCGCCCACGCGCCGCTGGAACCGGTCTCCTACGGCGTCTTCCGGATGTGAGTGCGGTGTTCGAGACCGTATTGGTGGCCAACCGCGGCGAGATCGCGGTGCGGGTGATCCGCACCCTGCACCGGCTGGGCATCTGGGCGGTCGCCGTCTACAGTGACCCCGACGCCACCGCGCGGCATGTGCTCGAGGCGGACGAAGCGGTACGGCTGGGCCCCGCCGCGGCGCGCGAGAGCTACCTCGATATCGCCAAGGTGCTCGATGCGGCGGCGCGCACCGGCTCCCAGGCCATCCACCCGGGCTACGGATTCCTTTCCGAGAACGCCGATTTCGCCGCCGAATGCGAACGCGCCGGGGTGGTGTTCCTGGGCCCACCCGCGCGGGCGATACGGGTCATGGGCGACAAGATCGCCGCCAAGAACGCGGTCGCCGCCTTCGATGTGCCGGTGGTGCCCGGTGTGGCCAAGCCGGGGCTGACCGACGATGAGCTTGTGGCCGCGGCCGAGGAGGTCGGCTACCCGGTGTTGGTCAAGCCGTCGGCGGGCGGCGGCGGCAAGGGCATGCGGCTGGTGGAAGACGCGGCCCGGCTGCGCGAGGCACTGGTGGGCGCGCGTCGGGAGGCCGGATCCTCGTTCGGCGACGACACGTTGTTCCTGGAGCGGTTCGTGTTGCGGCCCAGGCACATCGAGGTGCAGGTGCTCGCCGACACCCACGGCAACGTGGTGCATCTGGGCGAGCGCGAGTGCAGCCTGCAGCGGCGCCACCAGAAGGTGATCGAGGAGGCGCCCTCGCCGCTGCTTGACCCGCAGACACGCGCACGGATCGGCGCCGCGGCCTGCGACACCGCGCGCAGCGTCGATTACGTCGGCGCCGGCACGGTGGAGTTCATCGTTTCCGCCGATCGGCCCGACGAGTTCTTCTTCATGGAGATGAATACCCGCCTGCAGGTGGAACATCCGGTCACCGAGGCGATTACCGGCTTGGACCTGGTGGAGTGGCAGTTACGGGTGGCCGCCGGCGAGAAGCTGGCGTTCGCCCAGGACGACATCGAGCTGCACGGGCACGCGATCGAGGCCCGGGTGTACGCGGAGGATCCGGCGCGGGGATTTCTGCCCACCGGCGGGCGGGTGCTGCAGGTGTTCGAACCCTCGGGCGCCGGTGTGCGGGTGGACTCGTCGCTGCTGGCCGGCACGGTAGTCGGCAGCGATTACGACCCGATGCTGAGCAAGGTGATCGCGCACGGGGCCGACCGCGACGAGGCTTTGGCCCGGCTCGAGAGGGCGCTCGTGCAGACGACGATCCTGGGCGTGCAGACCAACATCGA
This sequence comes from Mycobacterium malmoense, assembly GCF_019645855.1. Classification (NCBI taxonomy): domain Bacteria; kingdom Bacillati; phylum Actinomycetota; class Actinomycetes; order Mycobacteriales; family Mycobacteriaceae; genus Mycobacterium; species Mycobacterium malmoense. Next base: position 3,622,737 of record NZ_CP080999.1, on the reverse strand, counting down.
ATTCCTCCGGTTCCTGCTCGCCGACGAACGGGTGCGCGCCGGCGACCTGGACACCGCGCTGCTCGACGAGCGGCTGGCCGACTTCGCTCCGCTGCCCGCACCCGATGACGTGCTCGCCGCCGGCGGACTCTACCGGCAGTGGGCCCTGGCCCGCCGCGCCCGGGGCAACCCGTGGGCGATGCCGACCGGATGGCGCGTCGGCGGCATCACGGCGCCCGTCCGCACCGCGATGCGCACCCCGCTGCGCAGCGAGACGGTGTCGGTCTGGGGACCGCCCGAGGCCGCCAGGGTGCAGGTCGGTGGCGGTGAGATCCTTTCCGCCAGCTTACAACTCGAGGGCGACAAGATGAGCGTCACGCTGGACGGCCTGCGGCGGGACTACCGGTGGGCCGAGGCCGACCGGCACCTGTGGATCGCCGACGAACGGGGAACCTGGCACCTGCGCGAGGCCGAGGAGCAAAAGATTCACCGCGCGGCGGGCGCACGGCAGGCCGAGATCCTCAGCCCCATGCCGGGCAACGTGATCGCCGTGGAGCTGGACTCCGGCGCCGAGGTCACCGAGGGCGACGTGGTGGTGGTCGTCGAGGCGATGAAGATGGAACACCCTTTGACCGCACCGGTTTCGGGACGAGCGGAGGTGCTGGTGTCCGTGGGCGATCAGGTGACGGTGGACCAGGTGCTGGCCCGGATCAAGGATTAGGATCATGACGACACTGCCGCAGGAATACCAGGAGCTTCGCGACACGGTGGCCGACTTCGCGCGCACCGTCGTCGCACCGGTGTCGGCCAAACACGATGAGGAGCACAGCTTTCCGTACGAGGTCGTCGCCAAGATGGGCGAAATGGGGCTGTTCGGCCTGCCGTTCCCCGAAGAATACGGCGGCATGGGCGGCGACTACTTCGCGCTGTCGCTGGCGCTCGAGGAACTCGGCAAGGTCGACCAGTCGGTGGCGATCACGCTGGAGGCTGGGGCCAGCCTCGGCGCGATGCCGATCTACCGGTTCGGCACCGAGGAGCAGAAGCGAAAGTGGCTGCCCGACCTCACCGCCGGGCGGGCGCTGGCCGGATTCGGTCTCACCGAGCCCGGTGCCGGCTCCGACGCCGGCGGCACCCGCACCACCGCCCGGCTCGACGCCGGCGAGTGGGTCATCAACGGCACCAAGCAATTCATCACCAACTCGGGCACCGACATCACCTCACTGGTCACCGTCACCGCGGTCACCGGCACACTCGGCGGCGCCAAGAAGGAGATCTCGACGATCATCGTGCCCAGCGGCACACCGGGATTCACCGTCGAGCCGGTCTACAGCAAGGTGGGCTGGAACGCGTCGGACACCCACCCGTTGACGTTCACCGACGCCCGCGTCCCGGAGGAGAACCTGCTGGGCGCCCGCGGGACCGGCTACGCGAACTTCCTGTCCATCCTGGACGAGGGCCGCATCGCGATCGCCGCGCTGGCGACCGGGGCGGCGCAGGGCTGCGTCGACGAGAGCGTCAAGTACGCCAAGGAGCGCCAATCGTTCGGCCAACCGATCGGCTCCTACCAGGCGATCAGCTTCAAGATCGCCCGGATGGAGGCCCGCGCGCACGTCGCCCGCACCGCGTACTACGATGCGGCCGCAAAGATGTTGGCCGGCAAGCCCTTCAAGAAGGAGGCGGCGATCGCGAAGATGATCGCGTCGGAGGCGGCGATGGACAACGCCCGCGACGCCACGCAAATCCACGGCGGCTACGGCTTCATGAACGAGTATCCGGTGGCGCGTCATTACCGCGACAGCAAGATCCTCGAGATCGGTGAGGGCACCACCGAGGTTCAGCTGATGCTCATCGCGCGATCGCTGGGGCTGTCGTGACGCGCGCCGTCGACGATGGCGAGCAAAAGAGCGATGAGGAGTGGCGCTCATGACGGATGCCAAATCGGTCGTCCAGCGCGGCCTGTGGTTCGAGGAGTTCGAAATCGGCACGACCTACCTGCACCGGCCCGGTCGCACCGTCACCGAGGCCGACAACGTGTTGTTCACCACGCTGACGATGAACACCCAGTCGCTGCACCTCGACGCGGCATGGGCCGCCGAGCAGCCGGGATTCAGGGGCGAGCGGCTGGTGAACTCGATGTTCACCCTCTCGACGCTGGTCGGGCTGTCGGTGTCGCAGCTGACGCTGGGCACCATCGTGGCCAACCTCGGGTTCTCTGAGGTGTCGTTCCCCAAACCGGTCTTCCACGGCGACACCCTGTACGCCGAGACCATATGCACCGGCAAACGCGAATCGAAGAGCCGGCCCGGCGAGGGCATCGTCACCCTCGAACACACCGGGCGCAACCAGCACGGCGACGTCGTCGCGCGCGCCGTGCGTACCACGCTGGTCCAGAAACGGCCGGCACGGTGAACCTGCGTACCGCCGGCCCGGCGTGGCTGTTCTGCCCGGCCGACCGACCCGAGCGGTTTGCGAAGGCCGCCGCGGCCGCCGACGTGGTGATCCTCGACCTCGAGGACGGCGTGGCCCAAGCGGACAAGCCCGCCGCCCGTCGGGCGCTGCGGGAGACCCCGCTGGACCCCGAGCGCATTGTGGTGCGGATCAACGCGGCCGGCACCGAGGAACACGCCCGCGACCTGGATGCCCTCGCCGGCACCGCGTACACGACGGTGATGCTGTCGAAGACCGAATCGGCCGGGCAGGTTGCCGCGCTCGCGCCGCGCGAGGTTGTCGCGCTGATCGAGACGCCGCGCGGCGCGGTGTTCGCCACCGACATCGCCGCGGCCGAGGGCACCGTGGCGATGATGTGGGGTGCGGAGGACCTGGTCGCCACCCTGGGCGGCAGCTCCAGCCGGCGGTCCGGCGGCGCCTACCGGGACGTGGCCCGCCATGTGCGGTCGACGGTGCTGTTGGCGGCGTCGGCGTTCGGCCGGATCGCGCTCGACGCCGTGCATTTGGACATCCGCGACATCGACGGCCTGCGGGTGGAGGCCGACGACGCCGTCGCGGTGGGTTTCGGCGGAACCGTCTGCATCCACCCAAGTCAGGTCCCGGTGGTGCGTGAGGCCTACCGTCCCAGCGAGGAGAAGCTGGACTGGGCGCGAAGGGTATTGGCGGCGGCGAAGACCGAGCGCGGGGTGTTCGCGTACGAGGGGCAGATGGTCGACTCGCCCGTGCTCAAGCACGCGGAAATGCTGCTGCGGCGGGCGGGGGAACCCGCATCCGGGTGAGGCGTCGGCATTGTCGCGACACGTCCTCGCTGCGATCGCGATCAACGCGGTGTCTTCGGATTTGAGCGCATAATGGGAGATACGCCAGTGTCGCGGCGAGCGGAGCCCTTCGTGCAGCTGGCGATCGACTTCGGCTCGCGGTAGGTCCCGGCTGAGGTTTTGCTGTGGCCCATCGAGGTTTCCTGTGCCACGCGGCTTCTGGCTAAGGAGGCGGTATGGCGGAAATCCTTCGGATGCCGATGACTGTCGACCTCGAGCCGGTGCAACTCGTCGCCCCGGATGGCACGCCGACGGCCGAAGGGCGCTACGGCCGTGACCTTCCCGCGGAGACGCTGTGCTGGCTCTACGAGATGATGGTGGTCACCCGGGAGCTGGATATCGAGTTCGTCAACCTGAAGTGCCAAGGGCAATTGGCGCTGTTCGCGTCCTGCCGTGGTCAGGAGGCCGCCCAGGTCGGCGCGGCGGCCTGCCTGCGCAAGACCGACTGGCTGTTTCCCCAATATCGCGAGCTCGGCGCCTATCTGGTGCGCGGCATTCCGCCCGGACATGTGGGCGCGGCATGGCGTGGAACCTGGCACGGTGGGCTGGAATTCACGAAGAAATGCTGCGCCCCGATGTCGATTCCGATCGGCACCCAGACCCTGCATGCCGTCGGCGCGGCGATGGCCGCGCAACGCCTTGGCGAAGATTCAGTGGCGGTGGCCTTCCTCGGCGACGGCGCCACCAGCGAGGGCGACGTGCACGAGGCGCTGAACTTCGCGGCGGTGTTTACGGCGCCCTGTGTGTTCTACGTACAGAACAACCAGTGGGCGATCTCGGTGCCGGTGTCCAAACAGACCGCCGCACCTTCGATAGCGCACAAGGCGATTGGATACGGGATGCCCGGAATCCGGGTGGACGGCAACGATGTGCTGGCGTGTTACGCGGTGATGGCCCAGGCGGCCGCCCGGGCCCGCGCCGGTGGCGGCCCGACGTTGATCGAGGCGGTCACCTACCGGCTCGGTCCGCACACCACGTCTGATGATCCGACGCGATACCGCACCCAGGAGGAAGTGGACCGCTGGGCGGCGTTGGACCCGATTCCACGCTACCGCAGTTACTTACACGGCCAGGGCCTGTGGTCGCAACGCCTGGAAGAACGGGTCGCCGCCCGGGCGAAACGCTTGCGTGCCGAACTGCGCGACGCGGTATTCGATGCGCCCGACTTCGACGTCGACGACGTGTTCACCACGGTGTACGTGGAGATCACGCCCGAATTGCGGGCGCAGCGCCAACGGCTGCGGGCCGAACTTGACCGAGGCGGGGAGGCGTGAATGACCCAGCTCGCTGATCGTCCGGCCGGCTCTGACGAAAAGCTCACGGCGGCAGTCGAGAACGTCGCGTTCGGCGCACAGTCGTTGACCATGGTGCAGGCGCTCAACCGCGCCCTGCGCGACGCAATGGCCGCTGACGATCGGGTCCTGGTGTTCGGCGAGGACGTTTCGGTCGCCGGCGGGGTGTTTCGGGTAACCGATGGGCTGGCCGAAACATTCGGCGAGGAAAGGTGTTTCGACACGCCGCTGGCGGAGTCCGCCATCATCGGGATTGCGGTGGGGTTGGCGCTGCGCGGCTTCGTCCCGGTTCCGGAGATCCAGTTTGACGGATTCTCTTACCCGGCTTTCGATCAGGTGGTCAGCCATCTGGCGAAGTACCGCACCCGGACCCGCGGCGAGATCAACATGCCGGTGACGGTCCGGATCCCTTCGTTCGGCGGTATCGGTGCGGCCGAACATCACTCGGACTCCACCGAGTCGTACTGGGCGCACACCGCAGGTTTGAAGGTGGTGGTGCCTTCTGGGCCGTCGGACGCATATTGGCTGCTGCGGCACTCGATCGAGTGTCCGGACCCGGTGATGTTTTTGGAGCCGAAGCGGCGCTACCAGGGTCGTGGCATGGTCGACACCAGCCGGCCCGAACCGCCCATCGGACGGGCGGCGGTGCGCCGACCCGGCACCGACCTCACGGTCGTAACCTATGGCAGCCTGGTGAACACCGCCGTGGCTACCGCGGAAGAGGCGCAACACCAACGCGGTTGGAGCCTGGAGGTCATCGATCTGCGGTCGCTGGTGCCCTTGGATTTCGATACCGTTGCCGCGTCGATCCATCGGACCGGCCGTTGTGTGGTGTTCCATGAAGCACCGCGCGGCCTGGGCTATGGCGCCGAGCTGGCCGCACGCGTCCAGGAGGAGATGTTCTACGAGCTGGAGGCACCGGTGTTGCGCGCCTGCGGTTTTGACACCCCATATCCGCCGGCACGCTTGGAACGATTGTGGCTACCGGGCCCCGACCGGCTGCTGGACTGCGTCGAGCGTGCGCTGGTGCAGCCATGAGCGCCGACAACCGGGTCAAGTCATTTCGCGTCCCCGACCTCGGCGAGGGGCTCGAAGAGGTGACGGTGACCAGTTGGAACGTCGCCGTCGGCGACGAGGTCGAGCTCAATCAGACTTTGTGCTCGGTGGAGACGGCCAAGGCCGAGGTGGAAATCCCGAGCCCGTACGCCGGGCGGATCGTCGAAAGGGGCGGCGCCGAAGGCGATGTGCTCAAGGTTGGCGCGGTACTGGTCCGGATCGACACGGAGCCGGCGGCGTCCACGACGAACGGCGAGGCCGCTGTGCCCACGCTGGTGGGCTACGGCGCCGACCCCGGCATCGACGCCACCCGACGTAACCGCCCGTTGGCGGCCCCTCCGGTGCGCAAGCTGGCCAAGGAGCTTTCGGTTGACCTCTCTTCGATACGGCATATCCCCGCGGGCCGGGTGATCACCCGCGAGGACGTGTTGGCGGCGGCTCAGGACGCCGAGCTCCGACCCGTTCGAGGTGTGCAGGCCCGGATGGCGGAGAAGATGACGTTGTCCCACAGGGAAATCCCGGCCGCGAAGGTCAGCATCGACGTGGATTGCACCGAGTTGTTGCGGTTGCGTGACCTGTTCCGTTTGGCGCATCAGGAGATCACGCCGTTCGTGTTGACGCTGCGGATGCTCGTTATTGCGTTGATTCACAACGAAATTCTCAACTCGATGTGGATTGATTCGCCTCAGGGCCCCGAGGTGCACATCCATCGCGGCATTCACCTGGGAATCGGTGTGGCGACCAAACGCGGACTGCTGGTCCCGGTGATCACCGATGCGCAGAACAAGACTACCCGCGAATTAGCCAGCCGAACAGACGAATTGATCACCGGAGCGCGCGAGGGCACGCTGACGCCCGCCGAGTTGCGCGGCTCGACGTTCACCGTTTCGAACTTCGGTGCCCTGGGTGTCGACGACGGCGTGCCGGTGATCAACCATCCCGAGGCGGCCATCCTGGGTATGGGCGCGATCAAGCCGCGCCCGGCGGTGGCCGACGGCGAGGTCGTGGTGCGTCCGACGATGACGCTAACGTGCGCGTTCGACCACCGCGTCGCCGACGGCTCCCAAGCGGCTCAGTTCGTCTGCGAACTAAGGGATTTGATCGAATCGCCGCAGACCGCGCTATTGGACCTATAGTGGGTTGCCTTTGTCGAAGATGGCCAAATAGTGCCGGGCGTGGCGGGCCAGGCGGATCACATCGGACATGGGCAGCAGGCTGCCCCCACCGGTCAGGCGCCGCCCGGCGGCGGTCTCCAGCTCGCTTAGGGTGGTGGTGACGATGATCGACGCGGGCAGCCCATTGTGCTTACCTAGTTCGCCGGAGGCCAACAGCGCGCGGTGGGCGGCCAGCAGCGCGTCGTGTTGGCGTTGGGCGGGGCTGCGGGTGTCTTTGTCGATGGCCTCTTGACTGGGCGCCCCGTCCACGTACGCGGTGTCATCGGCCGGGTTGCACATGCCGGGGGCGGCCAACTTGGCCAGCACGGCCTCCAACGTGGCGCGGGCCTCGGGAGTGAGCCAGCCCCGCAGCGTCGACATGCCATCAGGGCCTTGGTTACCCAGCCTCACCCCGCGCCGCCGAGCCCTATCGTCGTCGTTGTAGAGGCCGTCGGGGTTTAGACAATTGGCGAGGGTATCGGCGAGTTGTTCGGGCAGATGCTGGGCGCCCTGCCGCGCCAGCTGTGTCTCGGCGCGTTCCCGGGTTTCCCCGTCGATCCAGCCGGGCAGGTGGTGGCAGAACCGGCGGATCACCGCGACTTGTCCGGTGCCCAGTTTGCCGGAGCGTTGGGCGGCGGCGGTGGCCGCCATGACCGGTGCGAGTGGTTCACCGGTCAACGCGCGCCGCTCACCGAGGTCGGCGGCCTCATTAATGCGTCGGGCGGCTTCGGTGCGGCTGATCAACGCCCATTCGGCGATGGCATGGGAGAGCGTGCCGCCCAACTCCTCGGGCGTGGCCTGGCGGGCCAGCTGATTGATGGGTGGGTGTTCGAGTGCGGGCAGCCGGCGCCGGACCCGTTCGCAGCGTTGCAGCCAGGCCAGCCACTCCGGGGTGCTCGTGCTTCAGAGTTCAGCGCGGCCACCCCATCGACCGCGGCATCCAGCGCGTCGAAGGCAGCCGTGATCGCCTCCCGATCCACCCCGCTGCCAGCCATGACCCGAAACTATCGGAGGGCACCGACAAAAACGGCCGCCCAGAAACCACAGAAACCACAGTGACACAAGAGATTTCTGAATGGGCGCGAGACGGCCGGACCAACCGACTGGAAATCCCCGCCACCCTCGATACCCGGCCGCCATTCGCTCAAGATGATTCCAGATGGCTTGGGATTAGCGCCGCACGAACGCAGTACCGCCTCGTCCCGTACAGGGCGACGCCGAGCCGTCCGCATCGTGACTCCCACGTCGGAAATGCCCGACGCGGTCACCCGGTCCAGGGGTCGCGTGGTTGCGCCGCGGTGCACATGTGACCCCTGTGACCCTATCGTCATCGAAATATCCACTGCTGCAACTTAACTGCGGACTCGTCAGGACCGCCCCCCGCCGCAGGCACCGCCAGGGTTGTCCGACGGAGGCGCGGTGACTCGGGTGCCAGGACCGTCGTGTTGAGTGAGGCAAATGCTCGTCGTGCCCGGAATGATTCCGGACACGCACAGACGACCTCGAAGCGGTCAACTTGATAGGCGCCTACAAGATCGGCCGCATCAATCGCGTTGCGGACGGGCCGCCATCGACTAACTTGCTGTCTGTAAGGCGAGCTAACTACTTGCCGATCATCGCGCCGATCGGCACCGACGGCGTTTGCGCACCAACACCGTGGAGCGTTAATGGACAACCGGTACTTTCCGTTGGTCGTCGTGGTGGTCATGCTTGCTCTTGGGCTGACGCTCACAGTCGCCGACTTCCGGCGGGCCGCCACGCTGCGGCGCCCACTGCTGGTGGCACTGATCTGTCAGTCCCTGCTCCTACCGACCCTGTGCCTGCTGATTGCCGAAGCCCTGCACCTGCAACCGAATCTGGCGGTCGGGCTGATGCTGATGGCCGCTACTCCGGGTGGGGTCATGGCGAACGTATTCAGCCATCTCGCGGGCGGGGACCTGGCGCTCAATCTCACGCTGACCGCGGTCAACGCGGTGCTATCGATCGTCGCTTTACCGGTGATACTGGCGTTTTCGATGACCTGGTTCCTTGGCGAGGGACGGTTTCTCCCTCTGCAGGTGGACAAGTTCTTCGGCGTGTTCGGGCTTGTGCTCATACCTGCCGCGATCGGCGTTGCGATACGGCATCGCTTCCCTGAGCTAGCCCGGCGACTTCAGAGACCGGTCAGAGTAGTCGCGGCACTGCTGCTGGTGGTCGTCGGCGTCGCGGCAATCGCCGGCGGCCGGACGACGATATGGAACAACGTTGGCGTGTTGATCGCGGCCGTCGTGTCCTTCTGCGCTGTCAGCCTGACGGTCGGCTACCTGGCGCCACGCTTGATGCGTCTCGCTCCGCGACAAGCCATCGCCGTCAGCTTGGAGATCGGACTGCACAACGCCGTGGTGGCGATGGGCATAGCACTGAGCCCGCAACTGCTAAATAATGTCGAAATGGCCACTCCTGCCGCAGTTTACGGGGCTATCGCGCCCTTCATTGCGTTGGCGTTCGTCGTCGCCGTGCGCCGCCTGGACCCCGCGTTCCGTGAGCTTTCCCGTGTGTCGACGCCGTCGTGAACGAGCACCCCGTTTAGCGACGTCCCCGCACGCCGCGGATCTCGCGCGGGTGGCCGTTCGGTGCCGTCGGTCGCCGCGCGTCCGCCACGGTGGACGCCGAGACCGGCCTTGAAATGTCACCCCGGCGGGAGTTCGCGGGTCCGGTTTCGCAGGACCAGCAGTAGCGCCGGGACGGCTGCCAATTCCGCAGCGATGGCGAAGGCGACGACCGCTCCCAGTGAGACGTTGAACAAAGCGCCGATGGCTGCGCTGCCGACAAACCAAGCGATGCCGTAGATCCCGGTGAAAAGTCCGTATGCCGAGGACCGCCGGCTGGGCGCAACCATGGGCGCCACGGCGGCCGGGATGATCGATTCATGCACTCCCATGCCAAGGCCCCACAGGCATGATCCGGCCAGTGCCGGCCAGAAACCGCCCAAAAAGGCGAGTGGCGCGTAGGCCGCGGTGATCACGGTGAGGGGCACAAGCAGCCCGATCCCGAACCGGTCGAACAGGCGGCCGAAAACCAGTGAGCCTGCGCCGGACACCGCCATGGCGATCGCGTAGAAGATTGCGGTCTTATCGGTGGAGACCGTCCCGGCTTGTTGAAAGTGGTAAGCGATGACGGGGAAGTCCGCGAAGCCGGCGGCCACCAGCGCCGCGGCGGCCAAGTAGACCCAGAAGGCGCGCGGATATCCACCAGTGTGTGGGACGGCAAATTCGGGTTCGAGGTCTTGGGGACGGGGATACAGCAACCTGGCCAACACCAGGAGTGACAGCATGATCACGGCCGGTACGGCAAGGGCGGCAAAGGCCAGCTTGTAGTTCTGTTGGGTGGTCGCCAGTATGACGGCAACCAATAGGGGGCCGACCATAGCGCCGAATTGGTCGAGCGCCTCGTGCACGCCGAATCCCCACCCGTAGCCCATCGACTTCGCGGCATGGGACAGCATGGCGTCTCGGGGCGGGTTGCGGACGGCTTTGCCAATCCGTTCGAGAATGATGAGGACGGCGGCGACCTGCCAAGAGCCGGCCAGCGCTAGCAGGGGAACGACCGACATCTGCAGGATGTAGCCGCCGATGGTGATGGGCCAATACAGCCCCGTGCGATCGGCGCTTCGCCCGGAGACTAGCCGCAGCCCATAGCCGAGAAACTCGCCGAAGCCGGTGACCATGGCAATGGCCAGGGCGCCGGCTCCCAACAATCCGAGGTATTGGCCGATGATGCTGCGCGAGGCCTCGTATGTGAAGTCGGCGAAAAAGCTCATCACGCCAACGATCAGCACGAATTTTAGGGCGGGCGACCACCCGTTTCGGACGGGTTGTTCGCTTGAGATGTGTTGTCTAGCCATGGTGGCCACCCTGTCGACCGCTCGGCCGCGTTCGGTGACCATAGGACTCTGGAAGATGTCGCAAGGCTGAACCGCGGCCGTAGCTCATCACCTCGACACCCACCGGCACGCCCTTCCGCTATTGCTGATGCGGCCGCGGCTTCCCGCGCGCCCGGCGAGCATAACCGCGGTTAGGAATTGAATCAAACGCTGTCGGCAATCACCCGAAAATGGCGGATGCATTTTTCGGCGGCGGCCTTGATAGCTCATGGATGCGACGTCATGGGTGGGTGCCCAGGTCGCTATGGACGATCCTCGGCCAGATACACATGGTTGGCGAACGTGTCGAGCGCTCCGTGGCATTCGTCAAGGGCGGCCGCGGCATCGCCGCGTTGTGACGCGCCGAGCGTATCGCGTGCTGTGACTTTGTCGAACCAGCCCTTGAGCTTGCTCAGGTCCTCGTCGTTTTCCTCTAGCTCGGCGTAGGTGAAATGTCTTGCGGCCGTTTCATTTTCGATCTCCTTGAGGAAGTCGTGGCACTTGTCGATGATTTCGGTGTACTCCTCGTCGCGGGCGCCGTTATACATGTCGACAAGATCGCTCGCACCGACAAGGGCATCGGCGCGCATTACCTGCGCGGTGCCGCCGAGTTCGAGGATCTCGCGGCGCAACGAGCGCATAGCCCTTTCGGCGGCGGCGGAGTCCGGCAGCGCGGCGACCGAGTTCTGCAAGTAGACGGCCCCTAGCGCTTTGATCCTGCGCCAGACGGTGGCACGCAGCCGGGTGGGCTCGCGAGGGATCCGGTATGCCAGCAGCAACCATTTAATGTCATAGGCCCTCGGCGATCCCACTCCCTCATCATCACATGGCCTGGACCTTTGATGTATTGCAGTCCCTGGTGGCCAGGGCCGTCGACGACGAGGCGATGCGGGTAGCCGAAGCCGCTGTGGCGCAGGCTATTCAAGCCCTCAGGAGTGCTGCCTGCGTTGTGCCGCGGCCAATTTGGCTGCAAATTCTGGTGATTGGATGGAGTACACCTGCGGCCCCAGCTCCGTGCGCATGGCGAAGGCGTGTTGCTCGCTGTCCAGCGATCCCGGGCTGGCGGTGGCGCGCATGGTGGCTTTGGTCGCCAGCACCACCTCGCGGGGAGCGGCCCCGGGACCCGCGGCGAGCTCGAGGGCCGCCACGACGGGGTCGTCGGCGACGCTGAGCGCCAACCCGTGTCGCACGGCGGATTCGGCGTCGAAGCGCATGCCGAACAACAAAGCCGCACGCGCCACCTGCGGCCCCACCGCACGCTGCAGCATCCACGTCGCACCCCCGCCGGGATGTAGCCCCAACTTTTGGAAGCGGGCGTCGAACAATGCGGCCGGTCCGGCGATGCGCACGTCGGCGGCCAACGCCAGGTTCAGGCCCGCGCCGACGGCCGCGCCATTGACGGCGGCGATCGTGGGCAACCGGCAATTGCTCACGGCCATGAAGCCGTCGTAGATCCGTTGCAGTCTCGACTCCGCCTCTCCGCCTCCCGCGGCGCTCAGGGCGCTGAGGTCGGCGCCGGCGCAAAACGCCTTGCCCGCGCCCGTGACGACGACGGCGTGCACAGCAGGGTCGGCTTCGGCCCGCTCCACGGCGTCCCGTAGCCGCGCCGACATTTCGTCGGTGAGGGCGTTGCGCCGATCGGGGGCGTTGACGGTGATGACCGCGACATGGTTGTCGATCCTGAACAGGACCGGATCGGATTGGGCCACCGGGCACCTCCCGCGTTGTCAGGTTTGCTGTCGGCTCCGGACGAGACCCAGGTAAGGCTACTTGACGGGCTCGTTGGTGCGGCGCCGGCCGGTGGCGGCGCGCAATTCTTTGACTGTGAATTTCGACGATGCCCGCGTCAAAAGTTCAGGCCCGAGAACATGATCCGGCCGGGATCGTACTTCTGCCGTACGGCGGTCAGCCGAGATAGGTTCGCGCCGAAGTACCGCGAAGCCGGTTGGTTCGCCTCGATATAGTTCACGTAGCCGCCGACCGAATACGGTTGCACCGCTTGGTGTGCCGTGTTGAGCCAGCTGGTCGCTGCCGCCGGGGAACCCGATGTTTCGACGTACCACTGCACCAGCGCGGACTGCCGACGCCACGGAAAGGCCGTGGCCCCCGGTGCCACGGTGGCGAGGGCGCCGTCGAGGGCGTGCATGATCGCCAACATGCGGCCCGCGCCGCGGGGAAAGGCGTTGACGGCCGAGGCGATTCCCTGGGCGACGGCCGCGTTGACGGTGGGGAAGACATCGGATCCGCCGACATATCCGAGCGGCGACGGATTGAGGTTGTTGACGGCCAGATATCTCACCAGGTCCAGGTAGTTGAACGTGTGGTTCTCGGTGCCGGTCGGTTGCATTCCCACGGCCGAGATGATGGCGGCCGCCACGCTGTTACCCGACCCGGCCGGGCAGGTCGCCATGATCCGGCAGTGCGTGCCCATCGCGTCGGTGGTGCTGTCTGCCAGCGCCCAGCTGTTTCGGTCGGCGGTGCGCAGCCAATTCTGCCAACCGACCAGGACCTGCGCGAACGACTGCGCTGGGAAATTGAGGTCCACGACGTCGACGTCCTTGGTCGGGAACGTGGCAAAGGTCAGCGAGGTTGTCACCCCGAAGTTGCCGCCACCGCCGCCGCGGAGCGCCCAGAACAGGTCGGGATTGTTGGCGGCGGACGCGGTGACGGCCTGGCCGCTGGGCAGCACCACCGACGCCGAGGTCAATTGGTCGCAGAGCAGCCCGGCGTGCCGGGACTGGGCGCCCAGCCCCCCGCCGAGGGCGTGCCCCGCGGCGCCGACCGACGGGCAGGTACCCGTCGGGATGCCCCGGCCGGCCGCGGCCAGTGCCTGGTGAATCGCATACAAGCCGGTGGCGGGCGTCACCGTGACCTGCCCGCTGGCGGCGTCGTAATTGATGCCCCCGGGCAGCTGACGCAGGTCGAGCACCATGGTTCCGTTTGCCGTGGATGCGCCTATATAGGAGTGTCCACCACTGCGCGGAGCCACCTTGAGGTGGTGGGCGGCGGCGAATGCCATCGCCTTTTGCACGTCCGCCGCCGACGTCGGCGTGACGATCACCGCCGGCGTCGAGCCGTTGTAGTTGGTGTTGAAAACCTGTTTGGCCGCGCCGAATTGCCCGTTATCCGGGAGTATCACTTGCCCGCTGATAGCGGTGGAAAGACCGCCCCAGCCGGAGGTATTCGGGTCGGCGCTGGCTCGGCCCGACCCGAAAACCGTCCCAGCAGCCAACGCTCCGATGGCACCGTGCAAAAACGCCTGCCGCGAGATCTCACGCGCCAACGTCGGGCTTCCGCGGTCCGTCATGCCCGCATTGTCGGCCACGCGGCATCAAAAACTGCCCCGCTGCGTGACGTGTCGCAGGACTATTAGCCTATGAGCGGCAATGGCCCGTTGTCGCCATGCCCGACAACACCGCCGATTCGGCTCAAGGATCGCCAGGTAAGGGTGCCGACGTACAGCAGCCAGGGTCAAGCGCGGCGCACAACGCTTGCAACGCATCCGGGCGGACCCGATGGAACACGTTCATCCCGCGCCGATCCGAGATCACCAGGCCGGCCTTGCGCAGCTGACTCAAATGGTGACTGACTGTCGACTCACTTAAGTCCAGCACCGCGGCGAGTTTCCCGGAGATCTCCTCACCCGCAGTGGAACTGAACAGATACGACACGATCTTGACACGCACCGGATCGGCCAACGCCCTCAGGCGCAACGCGATCTGCAACGCGTCCTCATCACTCATCGGACCTGACGCCACCGGCGCGCAACAGACCGGCGCGGTGGTGTCGATCACCGGCAACGCTTTGGGCATGACACCACCATGCCACAGCTTTGACATATATCGAAAAGACGGGCATGCTGAGGCTCATCCGATAGTTCGATATATGTCTCACAGGTTGGGAGGCCGGTTTCCGTGTCGCGTGTGCAGCTCGCCCTGAATGTCGACGACCTCGATGCCGCAATCTTGTTCTATTCCAGGCTGTTTAATGCCGAACCCGCCAAGGTCAAGCCCGGCTACGCCAACTTCGCGATCGCCGATCCGCCGTTGAAGCTGGTCCTGCTGGAAAACGGCGGACAGGGCGGCACCCTCAACCACCTGGGCGTGGAGGTCGACTCCAGCGACGCCGTGCACGCCGAAATCGACCGGCTGACCCGTGCTGAGATATTCACCGACGAGGAGATCGGCACCACGTGCTGTTTTGCCACCCAGGACAAAGCCTGGGTGACCGGACCCGGCGGCCAGCGCTGGGAGATCTATACCGTGCTGACCGACTCCGACACCTTTGGCGCCGGCACCGACCAGAGCGCATCGTCGTGCTGCTGACACCCCGCCGTCGATGACCACGGTCCACACCGCACGGCCATGACCGACACCACTTCCAGTTCCAGGCCTCAAACCTGTTCTATGGCGCGGCTTTCCGCTCTCGATCGATTGCTGCCGGTCTGGATTGGGGCTGCCATGGTCGCCGGCGTACTGCTCGGCCGGCTCGTCACCGGCCTGGGCGCGGCCCTCGGCGCAGTTCAGGTCGACGGGATCTCGCTGCCGATCGCGCTGGGGTTGTTGATCATGATGTATCCGGCGTTGGCCAAGGTCCGCTATGACCGGCTCCACACCGTTACCGGCGACCGCGCGCTGATGGCGTCCTCGCTACTGCTCAATTGGGTGCTGGGTCCTGCGGTCATGTTCGCCCTGGCCTGGGTGCTGCTCCCGGATCTGCCTGAGTATCGCTCCGGCCTGATCATCGTTGGACTGGCCCGCTGTATCGCGATGGTCGTCATCTGGAACGACCTGGCCGGCGGGGACCGCGAAGCCGCCGCAGTTCTGGTCGCCCTGAACTCGATCTTCCAAGTCGCCATGTTCGCCGTCCTGGGCTGGTTCTATCTCGCGGTGTTGCCCGGCTGGCTGGGGCTGCCCCGAGCCAACATCAGCGTTTCCGCGTGGCCGATTGCCAAATCGGTGCTCATCTTCCTGGGCATCCCGTTGGTGGCCGCGTATTTCTCGCGGCGGCGGGCCGAAAAAACGAAGGGCCGCACCTGGTTTGAGACCCGCTACCTGCCCAAGGTCGGGCCGTGGGCGCTCTACGGGCTGCTGTTCACCGTCGTGATGCTGTTCGCCCTCCAGGGAGACCAGATCACCACCAGGCCGTGGGACGTCGCCCGCATTGCGCTACCGCTGCTGGCCTACTTCGCGATCATGTGGAGTGGCGGCTACGTCCTGGGCCACACCCTGCGCCTGGGCTATCAACGCACCACCACACTGGCGTTTACGGCCGCCGGCAACAACTTTGAGCTCGCCATCGCCGTCGCGATCGCCACGTACGGCGTCACCTCCGGTCAAGCTTTAGCCGGCGTGGTCGGGCCGCTGATCGAAGTGCCGGTGCTGGTCGCCCTCGTCTACGTCGCCCTGGTCCTGCGGCGCCACTTCCCGCAACTCGAATCACCGTTCGAGGACTAACCATGACCGATTCCAAGGTCCCCAGCGTGCTGTTCGTCTGTGTGCACAACGCCGGCCGGTCGCAAATGGCGGCCGCGTTGTTGACCCATCTCGCCGGTGGTCGCATCGAAGTGCGTTCGGCCGGAACCGAACCCGCCGATCAGATCAACCCGGCCGCCATAGCAGCGATGAGTGAACTGGGCATCGACATCACCGCGGCGACTCCCAAAGTCCTCACCGGTCAAGCGGTACAGGCCAGCGACGTGGTGATCACCATGGGATGCGGAGACACCTGCCCTTATGTCCCGGGAGTCTCGTACCGTGACTGGAGACTCGCCGACCCCGCCGGGCAACCCCTCAACGTCGTACGCCGAATTCGCGACGAGATCGCTGAGCGGGTCCGTGCCCTGGTCGACGAACTGCTACCTGCCACCCACATCGCATAGACGCCGGTGCCGTTTCGTTTCCACTCTTTGAATTCAACTTTGGCGTGAACAAGGTTGTGCGTACGCAGTGAGTGAAATGCCTCCGCGAGAACCCGTGCGGCACAACGGGCATTTAATGCCGCGTCGAGTCCGGATTGCCAGGACCCTGCCCGAAAACGCGGCACGTAGCGATCTAGGTTAGCCTAACCTAATGAATGGGCTCCTTGGCATAGCGCCCGCCTGCCGATCGGTGCTGCCCGTGGCCGTCTGCTACACGACGGTTCGAGCTGTCGGGTGAAGGCCCAACCACCAGTTCTCACCGAACAGTAGGACCGCACAGAAAGGTTCACCATGGGCCACCGCCGTGATGGCGCGAACCGCCCGCCGCGAATCCGCGCGTTGCGATCGATGGATAATCTCCGCAGGATTTTTCGAGGTTGGCTGCACTTGTTCCAGGAACTTCATCGGTTCGGGGACGCGGTCGAGTGGTCGATAGGCCCTATGCGCGAAACATTATTCTTCCATCCGGACGATGTTGGGGAAGTTCTCGCTGCCGCCGGCGCGAACGGCCCGCTCGGCAGAACTTTTCTAGGCAAATTCCAAGAATATGCCAGCGTGGTCGGAAACAACGGTTTGGTCATGAGTGAAGGGCATGTCTGGAGAAGGCAGCGGCGAATTTTGCAGCCAGGAATGCATAAACAGAAAATTGCCGAATATGCGAACACCATGGTCGACTTTGCCGAGCAGATGTGTGATCGCTGGGATGATGGCGCAGCTCTTAGAATGCAGGGCGAGATGGAAAGACTTACCCGACGCATCATGACGCGAACCTTGTTCGGGGCGGATCTGACTCAGGCGGAAAGTGACGAAATCAAACGCGTCATGGACAGGCAGCTGTTGCTTAACAACATAGAGTTCATCTTGGGGAACTGGCTGCATCCACGGATTCCGACGCCGTTGCGCGCAGCGCTGCGATCAGCGTCCGATCACTTGAGAATGCTCCTCCAGAACGTCGTGGAGCGGCGTCTGAAAGAGGCCGATGAGGCCAAGCTAAAGCGGGACACGGATCTGCTCGACATGTTATTAGAGGCTCGAGACGAAAAAGATCGGCCATTGCCAGATTTTCAAGTGCACGATGAACTGCATAACCTGTTCCTAGGCGGGTATGAAACCTCATCGAACGCGCTAGCATTTACCGGAGTTCTACTGGCCAGAAATCCGGATTTGCAAAATCGTATGCGCACTGAAATCGAACAGGCGGCCGGCGCGGGCAGGCTGGCGTTCGAACACGTCAGAAGCTTGCCTCTTGTTGAAGCCGTGGTCAAAGAAACGCTGCGCCTATACCCGCCCATCTTCGCACTGCCGGGACATCTCGTGAAGACCAGGATCACGATGTGCGGATACGACTTCCAACCCGGAGAACGAATTGTTGTGTGCCCCTACGTAACACAGCGAGATCCCCGTTGGTTTGCAGATCCCGGTGAATTCCGCCCCGATCGGTGGCTCGACGGTTCCACCAACGATCTTCATCGGTACGCCTGGTTTCCGTTCGGCGGCGGTCCCAGACTGTGCTATGGGCACCAATTCGCAATGGTAGAAATGATTCTCACTTTGGCCGTGGTGGTGCGCCGATTCTCTTTGGCCTTACCCGCAGGAGCGTCCAACGAGATCAAGACGAAGCTGAGCGGGACTTTCATGCTGAGAGCGAAGAATGACACTGTGACCGTCACTAGGTTTCGCATTCGCGGCGGCTCGGGTTCTCGGATCACCCGTTCGCACGGCGAACCTTCGTTGTGACCACCTCCGGATGCCGGTCGCCGCGGATGAAGGAGTCGAGCGTGGCCCGAGGGAACCAGTAATCGCAGAGTCTGAAAGCGTTGCGCTCGAACGCTTCTGCATTCAGCCCGACTAACGTCATGACCGCCGAAGGGCGCGACGGTGAGGCGTCAAAGGAACGAATGGCCTGAGTTTGCCGAAGTGAGGCTGGGTCCGGTGCGCAACGGACTGCAGCCCGATCGTTTGCACAATCGCGTCTTCACACACCCACACCGGGAGGGTGAAGAAGGTGATCGCGGCCAACAGCGACGAGACGGAGCCGATCAGGCGGCCGGTGACAGCGACGCGACCGGCAGAAAACATCGTGCGGCTGTTGTGAACCGTTTGGCGCGTTGACATTTTCCCATTCGGAGGATGTTTCGATTCCGTTTGCTCGGCGCCGTTACCGCGGTGCGACCACAAAATCTGGCGAGCGAGGAGCGCGATCAGCGCACCGGCCAGCCCTGCGACCGGTGCCGCCGCGAATGGGCCGGCCAGCAAGAAGTATGCGAAGACGGCCCCGCCGGAAAGCAGAACCACGCGTACGGGCTTCCAGTCGGCCACCGAAGGCAGTCTGGAAGACAATCCGATGCCCATCAGCAGCGCGAAAACGTGTCCGACGGCAGCGAAATTCGTTCCCAGGGCGGCTACTGCTGCGATGCCGAGCCACCAGCCGGGCCAGATCGGGCGCCAGTGCCGGGGAATCGAGGCTGTCAACGCGCCGAGGACACACATCGCGCCGTAACTGATCCCCACGTCGCTGGCGCACGCAACCGACATCGGCAGCCACCTGGTCTGTACCGCGGCGATCAGACCGACCGCCACGAGCAACGTGGCGCCGATGTGACCGACTGCGAATGTGAGAAGCAAACCCGAACTGCGCCAGGTCAATTCGGCCAAAGCCAGCAAGCAAACCAATCCTGGCAGCCAGGCGAGGATGTCAGCGCCATCACTGACAAACGCGCTACCTACCAGCGTGCCAACGTGGCCACGCGCCAGGTTGTCCAAATTGGTGCTCATGCGGCTCACGACACCGCGGTGCGCGTCCGGACCGAGCGCCGTCAAGGTGGCCGAGACCGTGAGCAACATGACGGCGTAGGCCGCAGTCACCCGTAGCGACGCGGCACCACAACACGCTCGCGCGGTCACGACCCTCCACAGGTCGCTGTCGTCACCAACTGCCGTGAACACTGTGGCCGGCTACCCCCTCGCGTCGGCGGCGACCACCTCAGGCTCGACCGTTCGCGGCGACGCGCTCGGCGCTGCGGGGGCAGCGCGCACAGCCCGCCCAATTGGCCGCAAGATCGTCGAAGTCGAGCAACGCGGTCGGGGGAGAGGCAGGTGGACGGGGCGGCGTCCTGCTCAGCCTTGGGGCGGGCGCACAGTGCAGCACCCCGTCGACTTTCTCGTAGAGTCCGCGCTCGCTATTGTGCGGCGCCACGGCGGCTTCGTCGGAATTCAGCACGGGCGTGACACAGGCGTCGGTGCCCGAATATATTGCGGCCCAATCGTTGCGGGAGCGCTGCTTGAGGGCGTCGGCGATCCGTTCGCGCAGGTGCGGCCACTGCCTCCGGTCGTATTGTCCGGGCCAGGCGGTAGTGTCGACGCCCAGCCGGGCGATGAAGGCGCAGTAGAACTCTGGCTTGAGCGCGCCCACCGCCAGGTAGCGACCGTCGGCGCACTGGTAAGTGCCATAAAAGGGAACTCCCTCGTCCAAGAAATCGGCGCCCGATTCCTCGGAGTACAACCCGGCCGCGCATAGACCGTGCAACTTCGCGCTCATCAGGGCAACAGCGTCCACCGTGGCCGCGTCCACGACCTGCCCTTGCCCCGACGACCTCGCTTCCAGTAGCGCGCAAACGATTCCGTATGCCGCGATCGTGCCGCATCCGCCATAGCCGGCCAGCAGGCTGACCGGTGGTGGCGCTTCGCCACCGCGGGCCATACCGCGTAGTGCGCCGGACTGCGCGAGGTAATTGATGTCGTGGCCGGCGTCTTTGGCCAAAGGTCCGTGCTGGCCGTAACCGGTCAACCGCGCATACACCAGGCGTGGATTGAGCTCCAGCAAGACATCGGGTCCCAGCCCGAGCCGTTCAGCGGTCCCGGGACGATAACCCTCGATGAACACGTCGCCCACCGAGACCAGGTTGAGCACGCAGGCAGAGCCCCCGGGACCTTTGAGATCCAGGGCGACCGTGTCGACGTGTCGATTGAAAGGATCGGCAGGCTCGCACCCCGCGGCGGTCTGAGGTCGGGCGCGTCCCTGTCGACGCGGCGGCACGACGCGCACCACATGCGCACCCATGTCAGCCAACAGCATCGATACAAAAGGAACGGGCCCCATGCCGGCCAGGACGAGCACACGCACACCGTGCAGCGGTCCGGTCATCGTTGACTGACTCCTCAGGATCGAAAGCGCTTGGCATTCACTGTGTTTGTGGGATCACCTCGGCAGCGTCACCGCCGCGCGTGGGCGTAGACAACGCCCCCACGCGCGTGAGTGCTTAGAAACTCCTCGACGTCGATGGGTTCATGGGTGGTTCATGGCTTCCTTGATCAATTGGGCTGCGGAGCGTTTGAGCACGTCGCGTTCCTTGGCGACCGCGGCGATCGCCTTGCGTAGCTCCTCACGCTCGCTCGAGGGCGACCCGTCTGAGGCCAGGACGTCGAAGTTGGCCCATCGGTGCTGCGTGTCGTTCTGGTCGTCAGCCGCCCGCGCGGCGCCTTTGGCGCGGGCACGAAGTCGCGACTGGGAGTTGCCGTTGCGTGGCGCGTTGACCACGCTGCCGATCGGACCCATTGCAGGCACGCCGCCGTGCAGGCCGCTTACGCCGGCTGTCGCCAGCGGTAGCCCATCCGGGCCCGCCAACGGCAATGATGTTGACGCAAGCCGGATCTGCGGTGCCGCAGTACCCCACGATTGCGGCACCGAGAGCCCACCGACTGATGCCGCTCGGCCCAGCTCGCCGGACGCGTCGGCCCCGCTCACACCGACCAAACTCGCTCCGGCTGAGGCCGTCGGGGCCGAGGCCAACGCCGCTGCGGGCGCCTCGGCTGCCGCCGTAGCCCCCGCCTGCAACGCCGTGACACCCGGAATCATAGACGTGGTGATCATCGGGATTGTGTCGAAAATGATACCAATCCCGTTGAACGTCAACCCATCCGACAATGTCGAGTAAGGAGCCAAAGCCCCGTACGAGGTTAAGCTCTCGTATCCAGTGACCCACGGGCTGTTCAGAACGTTCACCAGCCACGACAGTGGTCCGTTACCTGATCCCGCATTCGACAGCAGCTGTGATAGACCAGTTCCGGCCGCAGAAGTGGTCTGGGCGGCCGCGGTGGCCTGGGTGGTCGACGCGGACGAGTTGGTGCTTTCCGGTGCCTCGCTGAACGCAGTCAACTGGGTCGCGGTGGTGGAGGCCCCGGCGTAGCCGAACATCGCGGCGGCGTCTTGGGCCCACATCTCGGCGTACTGTGCCTCGGTCGCAGCGATCGCCGGCGTGTTCTGGCCCAGAACGTTGGTGGCGACCAACGCCGCCAACAATGACCGGTTGGCCGCGATCAGCGGGGGTGGGACGGTGGCAGTGAAAGCCGCCTCGTAAGCCGCCGCGGCCGAACGGGCCTGGTTGGCGGTCTGCTCGGCCTGCGCGGCGGTGCTGCTCATCCACGCCACGTACGGAGCGGCCGCGGCGGCCATCGAGGTCGACGACGGTCCCAACCACGGCCCACCGATGAGCTCGGACACCACCGACTGATACGAGCTGGCCGCTGAACTCAATTCGGCTGCCACACCGTCCCAGGCGGCTGCGGCCGCCATCAAGGGGCCTGACCCTGCTCCGGTATACATCCGGCCGGAATTGATCTCCGGCGGCAACGCCGCAAAATCTATACTCATGGCTGCATTGCCTCCTTGATCAACCGGGCCGTCGCGTCGCGTTCCATCATCAATTCGGCCAGTTCGTCGCGTAGTTGGTCGAGCTCTTCACGTTCACGTTGGCTGGGAGCGGTAGTGATGTCGGCAGCCGGCCGATATGGGGGCACCGTACGCTCGGGCATGCCGGAGTCCCCGGGCATCTGCGCGACCACTTTCTGCGGGGTTTTGTATCGGGGGCTTTCGATCGTTCGTGGGGCGTTGACCACGCTGCCCACCGGCGGCAAGCCGCCGAACCAGCCGCCCGGTCCCGCTGCTCCGGCTTGCGGCGCTGCGTCCAGACCGGTCATCGGCAAAGCTTTAGTGACAAGCCGGATCTCGGGGGCAGCGCTACCCCAAGCTTGCGGTACTGAGAGCCCACCGACCGACGCCGCCCGGCCCAGCCCCGCCGACATATCGGCGGCGCCCATGCCCGTGGCACCCATTGCCGTTCCGGAGGAATTCGCCAAGACCGACGCGCCCGCGGCCACGTCTGCCGCCGGCGTCACAGCAGAGACCAGCCCGCCGCCGGCTCCCAAATTCGGCAGTGCCAGCGCCATCAGTGGAGCCAACATAAACACCGGACCGCAAGCGAGAAATGTGTAGCCACTCATGAAGGTGTTGTCGTAACCGAAAGAATCGAGGAACGGGATGAGAGCGGCCCCCAACGGTGAACCGTTGAAGTCGTTGACCAAATTAGCTAAGGCCTGCAACGGGTTCACACCGCCCGCGCCGGCCAATATCTGCAGCAGCTGGGGGACGCCGGAAAGTAGCGACTGGGCACTGGTTGCGGTCGCTGGACTGGCCGCGGCCTGGATGGCCGATGCGGCCGGGTTGGTGGTCTGCGGCGCCGCGCTAAACGATGCCAACTGGGTTGCGGTCGCTGAGTTGGCGGCATAGGCGTACATCGCCTCAGTGTCTTGGGTCCACATCTCGGCGTACTGCGATTCGATCGCGGCGATGGCCGGACCATTCTGTCCGAGGATGTTGGTGGCGACCAACGCCGACAACACCGCCCGATTCTCGGCGATGAGCGGCGGTGGCACGGTAGCGATGAAAGCCGCCTCGTAAGCCGCCGCGGCCGAGCGGGCCTGGTTGGCGGTCTGCTCGGCCTGCGCGGCGGTGCTGCTCATCCACGCCACGTACGGAGCGGCCGCGGCGGCCATCGACGTCGACGATGGACCCGCCCAGGGCCCACCCGTGAGCCCCGACACCACGGCGCGGTAGGAACTGGCCGCTGAACTCAATTCCGCTGCCACGCCGTCCCACGCTGCTGCGGCAGCCACCAGCGGCTCCGCTCCCTCGCCCGCATACATCCGGGCGGAGTTGATCTCCGGCGGCAAAGCCGCAAAATCCATCACTGGCATGTCCAATCAGGTAGGCCGCGGCTGCGAGCCGCGACCGCGGATTCCACTGTGGGGTCGCCCATCACGACGATGTCCCGCTGCTGTGCAGAGGTGTCCCCCGATGTGTTTGCTTTCGCCATTTCGGTTTCCCCTTCTGACGGTGGCTGACGAATAGCCGTCATGAGTTCAGCAGCCGCCGAGCCCAAGACTGGGTCGTTGCGACCGCAACGTGCGCGGTGCGCGGCGAGCCCGACCGCGCCGCCGCTGACCGATCTTTTTTAGGCCCAGCTGGAGCCGACGGCGCTGTCGGTGCTGGCCATGTTGCTGCCGGCGGTCTGCACCTTTTGCCCGTGGGCGTTGGCCTGCTCGTAGATCACCTGAAAGTTGCGGCCCAACTGGGTGATGAACTCCTGGCAGGCCACCGACCCGGAGCCACCCCAAAAGTCCCCAGCGGCCAGCACATCACGAACGATGGCCTGGTGCTCGGCCTCCAACGAAGCCGCCTGGGCACGAATGGTGGCGCCATGGGCGTCCACATCGCCGAACTGGTAATTGATGGTCATGTTTATGTCCTCCTGAGTTGAAAGTGTTGGACAGCAGCCGGTTTTCGGCCGCTAGCTGCCGAGGATTTGCTGGGAGGCCTGCTCTTGCTGCTCGTAGTTGTTGGCGTCGCGGATCAACCCGTCGCGCACCCCGTGCAGCATGTTCACGATGTTGCGAAACGCCTGATTCATCTGACCCATGGTGTCGTACGAAGTCGCCTGGGCCTGCCCGCTCCAACCCGCGCCAGCGATGTTCATCGAGGACGCCCACATCTTGCGAGCCTCGTCCTCCACCGTCTGCGCATGCACCTCAAAACGACCCGCCATCGCCCGCATCTCGTGCGGATCGGTCATAAAACGTGTTGCCATGTCTTTACTACCTTTCTTGAACAGTGCTGTTTGATGACGATAATTCAAAGATTGATGCCCGCAATTATTGGACAGCTGATACGTTTGCTGCTTCTGTCGTGGCGTAGGACCCCGCACTGGCGGCCAGTGCATTGACGAATCTGTTGTGAATGGCCGTTGCTTGGGCGCTTACCGCTTGATACATCTGGGCGTGCGCCGTGAACTGCGCGGCTGTGAAGGCGGATATCTCGTCGGCTGCCGCTGGTAGAACGCTGGTGGTCGGCGCGCTGGCCGCCGCGTTCTGCGATTCCACGGAAGATCCGACCGTGTTCAGTGCATCCGCTGCAGCGGATATGGCTTCGGGATGAGTATTGACAAAGAAGGCCGACATTTTCAGTTCTCCCTTTCATAACAATTTGCCGGATTTATGCTTTATACGTACAGTTCCTGGGACTATAACGAGATAAGCATTGTACTGTTCGCTGCGGAATGCCGAGGGCGGAATTCCCGAGACTGGACCAGCGGGCCTCCCGCTCGGGCCCGCGGTACACCGCCGGATCACGTCGAAAGTTCTTGGCGGCAACGCATGTCGTGGCGTCGCTGTCGCGCCTGCCATGCGCGGTATTCGAGGTCTTGATCCACACGGTTGGTCAGCACTGGGGCGTTGATGCGGCTCTCGATGCCCCCGCAAATCCACTAAGGGACTCGAGGACCCTGCATCACCGTCACGGTCGGCAACCGGTATCATGCGCAGCACCATACAGCCGACCGGTCGGTATGTCTAGAGCACATGCGAAACCGTATCCCTACGATAAACGGCTCTGACTAGGTCTAACAAAAGCGTAACCAGAGCGTTACAGGGCAACTGGTCGGTAGATATAACGGATTCGGACGCTTGGGCCGACGGCTTCGACAGTCGATCAACACGCGGGGCTCTCGAAGACGCCGCCTTGACGCGGCGACTCGCATAACCCTTGATGCAGCGCGCTTTTCACCCTCTCACCACGGCATTCGGTGCTGTGTAAGAAGTCGTCACCCGATCGCAGCTGGCCAAAATCTTGACAAGTGAGAATCATCACGATTAGATACCGACTAGTCGGTCTCTGCGTCGTGACCGGCCCAAGATATCGTTGGTAATCGTTTTCCGGGTCGGATCACACGGTTACCGTGACCTGCGGAGAAATAATGGGCCTGCTGGGGATCCTCAAGCGGATCATCACGCGTCCAGCGCTTCCATCGATGGAAGAATTGGCTGATCGCTCAGCAGTTCCGACTGACCCGTCGCGACCACTTGTTGGAGGCCTACCCCCAACCGGGCCGCCGCGAGATTCTCGTCAGCAACGTCGAACGACTTCTTGGCCCCGCTCTGTGTCATAACGGCGCATACAGGAGGTTTGAGATGGAAACTTTCGCCAATCAGGTATCTACGGACGTGTACTTACGCGACGTGCTGTACGCGTTTTGTACCAGTGCCGTGTTGATGGGCATCGTTGCACTGACGTTGATCGACCTTGGCCTCGCACGCCAGCGCAACGCCGTGGACGTGGTGACGCAGAAGATCGTGGCGTCCATCGTGTCCGCCGCGGGCTTTGCCATCGTGGGCTTTGGCGTATGGAATTCGCAGTATTACCACGCATTCGGGATCAAAGACGCGTTCTGGCAATCGATTTCCGATTGGTGGATAGGTGGTTACGCCTTCAGCCATCCCGCCCAGTACCTCGACCCGGCGAGGATCGCGGACGCGGACGTATTCCAAGTCTTCGCCATCTTCTTCCTGGCTTTTGCCGCCTTTCTGGGCGCCGCGGTTCACACGATTGGCGTCGAGCGCATGCGGGCGTCGGCCGTATATGTCACCGCCTTCCTGGCCGGCGCGGTCCTGCTGCCGGTCAACGCCTTTCTTGTGTGGGGCTCTGTCTCGCCGTTGACCAACCGCGGGGTGCACGATTTCATCGGTGGACTGACGATGTATGTGCCGCTGGGCGTAATGTCCATCATCCTGTCGTGGCGGCTTCGGCCTAGGCTGAGCATCTTCAAGCCGGACCCGCGCATCAGTGCGCCCGCGCCCACGAGCCTGCCCATGGTCGGGTTGGGCGTGCTGCTCGCCATGGTCGTGGTGCCCTTCTTCGCGCTGGGTTCCGGATTTATCGTGTCTGGCCAGGGATACTTCGGCATCTCGATGACGACCAGCGGTTTCGGCCTGGTGATCGCGAACATCTTTATGGCATTCCTTGGCGGCGGGCTGTCGGGAGCGCTGTTGTCCTATCGTCTCCGCAACCCTTTTTGGGCGATCGCC
Organism: Mycobacterium malmoense; assembly: GCF_019645855.1. Classification (NCBI taxonomy): domain Bacteria; kingdom Bacillati; phylum Actinomycetota; class Actinomycetes; order Mycobacteriales; family Mycobacteriaceae; genus Mycobacterium; species Mycobacterium malmoense. The sequence continues at coordinate 3,595,975 of NZ_CP080999.1, read as the reverse complement.
GGACCGTTTACGGGCTATGTCTCTTCGGCCACGGTCGCCGACACCATTTATCCGTGGGTGATGTTTGTTGTGGCCCTCGGGGCACCGATTGTCGCCTGGGCGATTTACAAGCTGCTTGTGCGAATCGAAGTTGACGACTCGAAGCTCGCATCGCTCGTCTTTGGCCCCGCGCTGTGGGGCGTGGTGGTCGGCGGCTTCACCGAATGGGGGGTCCCCTCGGGTGGCTACTTCGGCATCACCTCTGGTCCCTACGCCTTCCAGCACGCGCACGTCACGCCGCTGTGGCAGCTGATCGGCATTGCCGTGGTAGTCACCGTCACCGCGACCGCAACCCTGAGCCTATGTTTCGTCCTAAACCGCACTATGGGCCTGCGAGTGACCGACGAGGAAGAGATCGAGGGTTTCGACAGTCTGTACTGGGTCCCCGCTGCCCATGAAGCCGCGAACGATCACAGCATCCAAACATCGGCCGCCACCGACGGATTCGACGCGTCCGCGACGTCGAAGGCGACGAGCACGACGTCATCACTCAGTTGACACTATTCGGAAAGCGACAGTGGACGGTGGCGTGTTCGTTGCGGGGCGGGACGCGCCACCTCCCTAAGCCGATAAAGACGTTGCCACACAACACATCCGAGGACCTTTGCTGCAGGCAAGCGCGACGGCCTGCGCACAATCCGAGTCGGCATGGCTGACAAAATCTTCTCGTGGGGCTGAAACACGTTTAGGTAATCACCTTCCGAAGCGTTCGAGGCGCCGTGCAGTCCGCGAACGAGGCGTGGGACGCGGCGTCATCATTGACAGACCGACCGGTTGGTATGATACGTTGGAGCGCAGGCAACGCGCGGCTGATCTGCTCCGATACGTCTTCCGAAAGGCTTGCTGTGGATGGACTGTGGTTCGATCAAGCCGAGGTCGGCATGCGCTTCGAAACACCTCGGCGCACGGTGACCGAGGCGGACGTCGTGAATTTCGCCGGGGTCTCCGGCGATTTCCACGAGCTGCATACCGACGCAGAAGCCATGCGAGACAGCCAATTCGGGCAGCGGATCGCTCACGGCGCTTTGGTGCTGTCGATGGTGACAGGTCTTCGCGCGCGCTTAGGCATCTTCGATGCCTCGCTGTTGGCCTTCGCCGAGATCCGCCGGTGGCGCTTCCTTCGTCCAGTGCTGATCGGAGATACCATTCGCGCGACGAACGAAATCGTCCAACTCACACCCACTTCCAAGCCCGACCGCGGAGTCATGGTCCAGCGCGTCGAGGTGTTCAACCAACACGACGTCGTCGTTCAGGAAGGCGAGATGGTTGCCCTGCTTAGGCGACGGGCTGCGGCATGAGAGTGCGGATTGGCGATTCCGCTCTGGTGTCCGCGCTGATCGGCCTGGGCCTGGTCGGCGACGGAACACAAAGCGGACTGCTCTTTGCGCCGCGAACCGGGTTGTCGGAATGGTCGCAAGCCGAAGACGAGCTCGCCGAGGCCTTCGCTCTCGCGCGCGCCACCGCGATCGACGGCGCGCCGGTTGTTTTCCTCGTCCAGTCGACGGCCATACTGGGGCGAACCAGCCCGCTCGACGCGGCCGTGGCCACCGGTCTCCTCGGCGGCACCCGCGCCCTCGCCGTTGAACTCAGAAAAACATGCGGCTATGCCACGGTGCTTGCGGTCGGCGAAAACGTCCAGTCGCATACCGTCGCGGTTGCGGTGGAGTTGCTGCTCGCCACCCGCGGCGCCAACGGACAGGTATACCCCCTGGGCACAGAGCATTTGGGAGCGGCGTTGCCATGACGACCGCGCTAGTGACGGGCGCTGCCCGCGGAATCGGGCAAGCGATCTCGCGGCGGCTCTTCGAGGAGGGATACCGCCTCATCATGGCGGATCTCAGTCCGGCCATCCACGACAGTGCCAACGCCCTAGGCGCCGTGGCGGTGCAGGCAGACGTCTCCGAGGCCTCCGGACGGGACGCCATCGGCTCGGCGGTCCGGTCGACCGGCGAACCGCTTCACCTGTTGGTCAACAACGCCGGCATCACCCGTGACGCGCTGATTGTGGATATGACCGAAAAGATGTTCCGACAAGTGACTCGGATCAACCTGGGCGCCTGCTTTGAACTGACTTCCGCTCTGGCTCACGGCATGGCAGACGGGGGAGCGATCGTCAACATCAGTTCCCGCGCCAGTCTGGGCAACGTCGGACAGTTCAATTACGCCGTGTCCAAGGCGGGCGTAGTCGGTCTGACCCGATCGCTTGCCCTGGCTTACGCGCCGCGCTTGCGCGTTAACGCGGTCGCGCCGGGCTTTGTCGCCACTGACATGACAGACGCGGTGCCGGAGCGGGTGCGGGAACGCCTGATCGCCCGAATTCCGTTGCAGCGCCCCGGCTATCCCGATGACATTGCCGAGGCGGTGGTCTGGCTGGGTTCCCCACGGGCGGGTTATGTCACCGGCCAGGTGCTGTACAGCTGCGGTGGACGCAGCCACGGCTGACAGGCTCGACTGAAAGAACTACGCGATGAACAACTTTCGGCTGGTTCCACCGGTGACCGACGATTCCCATGCGATGGACGAGCTGCGCGCCGAGGTGCGCGCATTCCTTGCCGACCAACGCGCGGCCGGCAAGATTGGCACCCAGATCGATTCCTGGCTGACCGGCTGGGACGAGGCTTTCAGCCGAGCGCTTGCCGCTCGCGGTTGGCTCGGCATGACAGTGCCGGCGGAATACGGCGGACACTCCCGCAGCTTTCAGGAACGGTTTGTCATCACCGAGGAACTGCTCGCCGCCGGAGCGCCGGTGGCCGCACACTGGATTGCCGATCGACAGATCGTTCCATCAATCCTGAAATACGGCACCGAGCACCAAAAGCAGACCTACCTACCGGCGATCGCCCGCGGTGAGTGCTTCTTTGCGATCGGCATGAGCGAGCCCGATTCCGGATCCGATCTGGCCAGCGTCCGCACGAAGGCCACACGCGTGGACGGAGGTTGGTCGCTGACCGGTTCCAAGGTGTGGACCTCCGGCGCGCATCGGGCGCACGTGTTCATCTGTCTGGCCCGCACCGCGCCATTCGACCTCGACCGGCGCCATGACGGTCTCAGCCAGTTCATCGTCGACCTGCGCTCTCCTGCAGTGACCATCCGCCCGATCATCTCGATGAACGGCCAGCATCACTTCAACGAAGTGATCCTCGAGGACACCTTCGTCCCCGATCAGATGGTCTTCGGCACCCTCGGCAATGGCTGGCAGCAGGTCACCTCGGAGCTCAGCTTTGAACGCAGCGGGCCGGAGCGATTCTTATCGACCTTCGCGTTGCTTGGTGAAATGGCCGATCGCATGCGCGAGGGCACCGCGCCGCGCCACACGGACCTGGGCCGCTATTTCGCCCGCATCGCGGGTTTGCACCAAATGTCCAGCGCCGTCGCCGGCGCGTTGGAACGACGGGAGCCGGCCGACACCGCCGCGGCCGTGGTGAAGGTTCTGGGCACCACCACAGAAGGTGACATCACCGACTTCGCCGACCTGCTCACCGGTGACGTCACGCCGATGAGTTCCGACTACCGGTCCATGCTCGACACCGCGGTTACCCAACGCCCGGGCTTCACCCTGCGCGGCGGCACCAACGAAGTTCTACGAGGCGTAATCGCGCGAGAGTTGGGGCTGTGCTGATGAACATGGCCGCCGTCGACAAAGACCTCGCCGAGATGATGAACGGGGTTTTTGCCAACTACCGCAACCAAACTCAACACAACAGCGGAATCGCCGTCTGGGACAACGACCTCTGGGCTCAGCTCGAGGAACTGGGCCTTACCCGGCTCACCGGCGGTGAGCATGCCGGAGGCAGCGGCGCCGGATGGCTCGAAGCCGCCGAACTGTTGCGCGCCGCGGTGTGGCACGGTGTGCGCGTCCCCCTAGCCGAACACGATCTGCTGGCCGGATGGCTGCTTGAGGCCGCCGGCCTGCCGGCCGACGGCGCCCGCCGCTCCGTGTGCACACTCGACCAGGCTGGCGTGGCGCACAGCGTTCCGTGGGCCGCCCAAGCCGACAAGGTCGTCACCGTATGGCGCGCTGGGGACACCTACCTGGTCGCCGATCTTCCCGTGTCAGCTCTGCGGATTCATGGCGGCGTCAATATCGCTGACGAGCCCCGCGACGCCGTCACCGCCGACCTCGCGGCCTTATCGGGTACCCCGGTGCCCGACGCCGTGGTCGACCAGTTGTGGCTGCGCGGCGCGCTTGCCCGCGGCCTGCAAGTATGCGCTGCGCTCGACCGCATACTGGACTTGTCGTTGCGGCACAGTGCCGAACGCGTCCAGTTCGGGCGCCCCTTGGCGAAATTTCAGGCGGTGCAACACCTTATCGCCGATATCGCTGCGGAGGCCTCCCTGGCCGGCGCGGCGACCGAAGGTGCCCTGGCCGAGGCGGTCCGCACCGACTGGTCCGGTCAACACCTCCATCTGCGGGTCGCGGTGGCGCGTTCCTGCGCGGGCCACGCCGCCTCCGTGGCGGTGCGCAATGCCCACCAAGTGCACGGCGCGATCGGCACCACTCGCGAACACCGCCTCGCCGGGTTCACCACGGCCGCCCTGGCCTGGCGCTCGGAGTTCGGTTCTGTCCACCACTGGGACGACCAACTCACAGCCGCCGCCCTGACCGCAGGCCGAGACAACCTGTGGTCCCTGATCACCGCCTAGCCACAAACCCCGTCCGGTCGATCCGAGGCTGGGCGGCCTTCAATTCGGTCAAAGGAGTCCCGATGAATCAGCCCCACAATGCATGGCGCCCGGTGAGTTTGACCGCCAGTGATGAAGAGTTGCGGGCCGCGCTCGATGCGGCCAACATCCCAACCTTGCTATGCGTGGTTGCCCAGCTCACCGGGGCCCAATCGTGGCTGGAGGAACCCTTCCGCCTGAGCCGCACTGTGGCACTTAATGACAACGACACCGGCGGCCTGCCCGAGGATCGACAGGCGCAGATTCGGGCGGCGGCTTTCGCTGTGCTGCGGGATATCCGCGATGGCCGGCGAAGCGTGGCGCCTCCGCCAACAGACGAACGCTTGATCGAGATGCTCAGTCGCTCGCTGGGCGAGACGGTGCCCCCGGAGTACGGAAGCCTGATGGCCGAGGAAGGCGGTTTCCGCGACCGCGAAGCGGTGGCATGGCATGGCCCGCGACCGGCCCGAGCCGGTCAGATGCATGTACTCGTCATCGGGGCGGGCCCGTCCGGGATTGCGGCCGCTGTGTCCCTTCAGCGCTTGGGAATTCCGTTTACCGTTGTCGAGCGCAACGAATCCGTTGGCGGTGTCTGGCGCGAGAACACCTATCCCGGCGCCGGGGTCGACACACCGGCTCATCTATATTCGTTCTCCTTTGCACCGCAGCGGAGTTGGCCACGCTACTACGCTAAGCAGCCCGACGTGCTGGCCTACTTCGAGGAGCTTGCGCAACGATTCGACGTGCAACAGCACGTCCGGTTTGGCACCTGGGTTCGATCAGCACACTGGGATGACGATGCCCAAAAGTGGATCGTTACCGCCTCGGATTCCTCCGGGCGGCGGTGGACTGCCACCGCTGACGTGGTGATCAGCTGCGTCGGATCGCTCAACGAGCCGGCGATTCCCGACTTGCCCGGAATGGATGAGTTCGCCAAGCCGCTGTTTCATTCCGCCAGGTGGGATCACTCGGTGGAGCTCACCGACAAACGTGTCGCGGTGATCGGAACCGGCGCAACCGCAATGCAGATCGTGCCGGCCATCGCAGATCGAACCCACCAGACGCTGGTTTTTCAGCGCACGCCGCAGTGGGTGGTACCCAACGCCAACTACTTGCGGCCGGTGTCCGAGGGTGTGCGACTGCTCATGGAACAGGTTCCCTACTATGCGAGCTTCTATCGCCAGCGACTGATCTGGCAGTTCCAGGACAAGCTTCTGGCGACGTTGAAGCGCGATCCCGAATGGCCCCACCCCGACCGTGCGGTGAATGCGATCAACGACAGGCATCGCGACTTCATGACGAAGGCCATGGAGGACCAACTCGGCGATGACGTTGCTCAGCTCCGCGACGCGGTCGTGCCGAGCTATCCGCCGTACAGCAAACGAATTCTGATGGACAACGAATGGATACCCACCATCCGCCGTTCCGATGTCACCTTGGTGGCGCAACGGGTGGTTGGCTTTGACGCACAGCACGTGCTCACTGAGGACGGTGCGGCCTACCCGGTCGATGTGGTTATCCTCGCGACCGGCTTTCAGAGTCGCAAGATGCTATCGACCTTCGAAGTCGTGGGACGCGACGGCATCGTTTTGCGTGAGCAGTGGGGCGATGATGATGCCAGCGCTTACCTCGGAATCAGCATCCCGAATTTCCCGAACTTTTTCATGGTGGGCGGTCCGCAGACCACCCTTGCCCACGGTGGCAGTGCCCTGCTTCAGTCCGAGTGTGCCATTGCCTACATCATGGGCATCTTGATCCGCATGGCAGAAGGCGATTTGACGTCGGTCGAAGTTCGGCCGGATGTCGCCGCCGCGTATGACCATCGGGTCACCGCCGAGCATGACCAACTTGTGTGGACGCACCCGGGGACGAGTAACTGGTATCGAAATGCTCGGGGCCGCATCGTCAGTGCGCTCCCTTGGCGGCTCGTCGACTACCGGGCGATGACCGAGCTGCCGGATCTCGACGATTATCTGCTGCGCCGCAGTGCTTCCGGGGCTGTGCCGGTCGCGACGGAATTGTCTGCGACGAGCAGCCAGGGGTGATCGTCGAGAAACCGTCAGCGGGCATGCTCAGGTGGGGAAGAGCGGCATCGACGGCCTCGTGAAATGGCTTCGCCCTTGGAGTTACGGAAGCGATGAGTGTCATCACCTGATCTGACTTAGGAGACGGGACACCCCTTCTCGGAGGTAAATGACGTCGGCTAGGCCCCGGTGAGCGCGCCGCGCCGATCGGACGCGACGAGCGAGAAGGGTACGAAGCGACCATACGCGCCCTGGACGAAGAGCAGTGGCAGCGAGGGGCTTTCCACGTCGAGCTCGCGAACGCGGGCGATGACGACGTAGTGGTCTCCCGCCTCTTGAACGCTGTAAAGGTCGCAGTCGATCCACGCCACGACGCCGTCGAGAATCGGTGAACCCGACCCTGCCGGCCGCGTTTCCATGCCCGCGAACTTATCTTCGGCCTTGGCGGCAAATCTGCGGCAGAGGTGCGCCTGGCTTTCGCTGAGGACGTTGATGCAAAACCGTCCGACCCGTTCAATTTTCGGCCAACTCGTTGAGCTTTTGGCGGGGAAGAAAGCCACCAGTGGTGGGTCGAGCGACACGGAGGTAAAGGAGCCCACGACAAATCCAGTCCGTGAGCCGTCGGCTTGCGTCGCCGTCACCGCGCACACGCCGGTCGGGTATTGCCCAAGTACTTGGCGGAACCATGTGGAGTCGGTCGGGCGTCCCATCGACTTCCTCTTCTCGTATTCAACCCGGTACATACCGATAGGTCGGTACAGTACTAACCGAGCGCCGAGTCGGCAAGGTTCGTGTCGTTTGCTGGTGCTCGTGCGGGTTGTCGTCGCCATCCGCATGCGGTCAACGGCAGTACGAGGCTCACGGCGTCACCGCGGCGGACACACGATCGTGTGAAGCAGCCGAGTTCGATGACCGCGAGTCGGTCACGATGAGTGGGTCGCGAGTACTAGCCTCAAGACGGCTGAAGGCACCACAATGGTCACAACCCCACTAGAGTTGGCGGCAAGGTGCCTCTGAAGAGTCGACAAACTGTCTCGCGCGTCGGGCTAGCGCGCGATTCCGACCAGCGGGGTGGCCCACGGTCTTTGTGGGGGCCTTCATGGGCCGATTGTGGGACCCGTTGGGTGGCCGCAGCGCATGCGGACCGCGCCAACGGAACCCTAACTCTAACAGACCGATTGGTCGGAATAGTGCGGCCTACGACTTCTCCGTCTGGTCATCTACCACGCTATGTGTCATCGGATTGACAGCGGGCCCGTGTGGCGTGTTAAATACCGACCAGTCGGTGCAGTGGGCTGTGATGCGGATTCGGAGTGAACATGAAGGTCGATTTGCTATACGCATTGACGAATCGGTCAGGCGATTTGTCTTGGCACCAGGTCCTGGAGGCGACGCGGCGGCACACCATCCTGGCCGACGAGCTCGGTTATGACCGAATCTGGCTGGGTGAGCACCATTTCGATCGCGACGGTACGGACGTCAGCCCGAACCCGATCATGCTTGCCACGGACCTCGCCGCGCGGACACATCGCATCCGATTCGGCATGGCGGCGGTGTCGCTGACCCTATGGCATCCGCTGCGCGTCGCCGAAGATCTTGCACTCCTGGATCATTTCAGCGACGGGCGTCTGGACATTGCCTTCGGCCGGGGAATTCTGCCCATCGAGGTCATGAACCTCAACCCAGCGGCCAACCGCTGGGACGGTAGCGACAACAGCCGCGACATCTTCGACGAGAACCTTGAGATCGTGCGCAACGTCTGGACCAAGGACGCGTTCAGCTGGGCGGGACGGCGATACACCTTTCCGCAGCCGGGAACGAAATACATTCATTCGCCGGGTGCTCCCATGCCCAAGGGCTGGGTCGGCGAGAACAACGAACTCGTCGCGATGGGCATCATCCCGAAGCCCTATCAGCAGCCGATGCCGCAGCTGTTCGCCGTCACCGAGTCGCCTGAGGGTTTCCGGGGCGCAGCGCAGAAAGGCATCAAGCCGATCACCTGGTATCCCACCGGCCAGGTGCTGCGCAACCTGCTCGACCTCTACCGTGCGGAACGGGCCTCGGTCACCGGGGCGACACCGGCGCTGGGTGAAGACGTCGGGGTGCTACGAATGGGGTTCGTGGCGGACACCGACGAGCAGGCGCGCCGGGTGACTGAGGCAGCCGTCGTCGAGTTCTTCCAGTTCATCTGCCGCGTTCGGGGCATCCGGGTCTTCCTGGACGCCGACGAGGATCCCAACGACCCGCGGTATGCCCAAATGGACCCGTTCGATCTGCTGATGGAGCGCGACCACCTCATGATTGGTTCCCCGCGGACCGTCACCGAGCGCATGACCCGATTGACGAAATCGCACGGCATCCAGAACTGGTTGCTGCAGTTCGGCTTTCCGGGAGTGCCTCACGATCAAGTCGACGGCTCGATGAGGCTCTTCGCCGAGCACGTTATGCCCGAGCTACGCAAGCTCGACTCCATCGTCGTCTCCGCTGGCTGACACCACCATCGTCCAGCCAGCTGAAATCACCACCGCCGTTAGGAAACCCATGCCTGAATACCTCAACCCCGGCAACCTCGCCTACCCGAAATTCGGAATGAACCCAGGGGTGGCAACCAAAGACTATGTGTTCGCCGGCGGTATGGCGCTCGATCTCGAGACCCTCAAGCGCAAGCCCGAAGCGGACACCATCGCCGACGAGACCCGCATTGCCCTCGAGGAAATCAAGAGCATCCTCGCCGAAGCCGGCTGCACCCTCAAAGACGTCGTCAAGACGACTTGTTACCTGTCCGATGACTCCTACCGCAAGGAGTTCTGGACGGCTTACACGGAGGTGTTCGGCGAAGGTCCCTACCCCGCGCGCACCACGCTCGTTGTCGGGATCGCGGGCGACTGCCGCGTCGAAATCGATGCCGTGGCGATTCGTCCCCGCGCCCGGAAGTAGCGGCAATGCCGGAAAGGCCGTTCACCGACTGGCATACCCACATCTACCAACCCGAGCATCTTGGCCCGGTGTGGACGGATTGCGGCACCGAACTCGTGGGCCGGCCGGGCTTCGGTCAAGCCGACCTCACTGAGCACGCCCGAGTGATGACGGCCTGCGGTGTTGAACGATTCCTGTTCTTGGGCTTGCAGATCGCGCGGATCGACATGTTCGTGCCCAACGACTATGTCGGAGAGTACCTGGCAGCCAATCGCCACCGCGCCCTCGGGGTCGGCAGCGTCGATCCGACCCAACCGGGCGCGGCCCAAGAGTTGCGACGCGCGGTCGTCGAATACGGCTTGCACGGGGTGAAACTGTCACCGCCCTACCAGGGCTTCCATCCGCATTCGGACGAAGCCTATGAGGTTTACCGTGCCGCCGCTGATCTCGGGATATTCCTCATGTTTCACCAGGCAAGCGTCTTTGCGCCCAACGGCTGCAACGAATTCGCCTACCCCACCTTGCTCGACAAGGTAGCCCGAGAATTCCGGGACACCAACATCTTGGTCGCGCACTTCGGTAAGCCATGGATGAACGAGACCGTCGAACTGATGATGAAGAATCGCAACGTGTTCGCCGATGTCTCGACGCTGCCGATCAAGACCTGGCAGATGTACAACGGGCTCCGTCTGGCGATCGAAGGTCACGTCACCGATCGGCTGGTCTTCGGCTCGGACTTCCCCTCCTTTAATCCACGCGAGGCCGCCGACGATTTTCTCGCCATCGCAGATCTTGAGATGCCGCTGCCGATTCCACGGGAGATCGTCGAGGAGATCCTCTACGACCGTCCCTTCGACATCATTCTCAAGCAGTGACGACCGACATGCGCTCTCGGCCGGAAACGATGTGCGGGCCAACGCGCTCCGCCGTGACCACCACACGATATGTCTCTTGGAGGGGCCAATGATCGATTACCTGAACCCGATTGAGATCGGCGATTACACCGCCGCCGGATTGTCATCGGGCACCGCCACCGAGGTCTTCGTCTATGCCGCCGGGCTGGCCATGGATCCCGAGACCATGCGCCGCCGCGAGGATGCCGCATCGATCGCCGATGAGACACGGATTTGCCTCGAGAACATCTGCACGATCCTCGCCGAGGCGGGTCTGGGCTTGCGCGACATCGTCAAGACCACGTGTTACGTGCGCGACGAGGCGTACCGGTTCGAGTTCATCGACGCCTACAAGAAAGCTTTCGGCGACGGACCCTATCCCGCGCGCAACAGTTTCGTGCTGGGCATTGCGTCGGACTTGAGAGTTCAGATCGAGGCGATCGCCGTGCGCCCCGAATTCGCTTAACAGCGCGCAAGGTACGCGGCAGTGGCATGCCATTCGCGAGGAGGAGAATGTCGAGGTGGCTGGCGTGACTGAGTGCACCAAGGCTCGAATTGAATACCGCGACAACGGCATCCGCATCTTGGTCCTCGATGACCCCGGGAAGCGCAATGCCATCGGCCCCGACATGCGCCAGGATTTGCTTTGTGCGGCCGACACGCTGGCCGCTGATGCCGACGCGCGGTGCCTTGTTGTCACAGGTGCCGGTTCGTCCTTTTGCGCGGGCGCCGACCTGATGGCGATCTTCGGCGCCGACGACGCCACGCCGTCGGCGCTGCGCGACCGCCAGATTTCGTATTACGACAGCTTCTTGTGGTTGCGGCGTCTCGCTTATCCCACCGTCGCGGCCGTCAACGGGTACGCGATCGGAGCTGGGCTGAACCTCGCGCTGGCCTGTGACATAACGATCGCCGGGCCCGGCGCGCGGTTCGGCGCGACGTTTGCGAAGTTGGGGCTGCACCCGGGCGGGGGATGCACCTACTTTTTGACCCGAAAGCTGGGGAAGAGCCGCGCCTTACACACGCTGCTGCTCGGTCGAACCCTCGGTGGCGAGGAAGCCCACCAGCAGGGCTTGGCCGATTATTACGCCGAGGATCCGCTCTCCGAGGCTTTCGCGTTCGCGGCCGCCGTCGCAGACCTGCAGCCGTCGCTTGCCCGAGACATCAAGCAGGCCGTCAATCTCGCCGGTGAACACTCCTTCGACGTGACGATGGGGTTTGAAGCCTGGGCACAAGCAGCCAGCTCCTATAACGCCGGCGTGCAAGAGGCCATCCGCGCTGCTGGCCGCAGCACCGTGTCGCGTGACTGAGGCGGATGACTGTGCCGCTCTGAGGTTTTGAATCGATCGGCCGGATCGCACATCGGCATGGGTTTCACCGCCGCGGCGTCCGTCTCGCCGCCGTCTAGCCGCGTCTTATGTCTCGGCGATCTCCCTTACGATGCCGATTGCCGACATCGCGGCGGGCCAGCCGGCGTAAAAGGCCAGATGAGTGACGACCTCGATGAGCTCCTCGACGGTGACGCCGTTTTCGATGGCTCGATTGAGGTGGAAACGTAGCTGATCAGCGCGTCCCAGCGCGATCAATGCCGCCACGGTGACGAGGCTGCGGTCCCGAGTCGCCAAGTCTGGGCGGTTCCAGATATCCCCGAACAGCGTTTCGTCGGTCAGTTCGACCAATTTGGGCGCGAACGAGCCCAACGCGCTGCGGGCAGGGCCGGGGGTCGCAGTCATGATCACTCCTTGCGGGTTGAATAACGAGGGGACGTGTTGACGAACCGAGACCGCCGGACGGCGAAGCGGCAGTGCGGACGCACGGACACGATTGCCCGCCAGGCTATCTCACGAGAAACATGGTTACAGAACGCATTTGACATGCTAACAAGTCCGGAGTCCACGCTGCAGAGCCGTCCCCCGGCCCGTTCGCCGCACCGGCCGACATTGCCGCGTGCTGAGAGCGAGATGCCTAAACCCTGCCAACCCGACCTTGCCGGGACTGAAAGCCCGACCGGCTAACATGCCGACTGGTAGGAATAAAAGTGTAAAGTCACAGCGCGGGCAGGAGGCGCTGGGCAAGTACCGAAACACTCCGATGCAATTCGGAGGACTCGCAGCGACCCCGACGTAAGTTGGAGTTCGACAAAGTGAGAGAGGGATCGCCGTGACGCTTACGAGCAGCAGGGCAAGGACGCCAGGCCGCCGGACCCGCGACCCCGAAGGCGCCCGACGCGCCTTCCTGGCCAGTGCGGTGCAACTGTTTGAGCAAAACGGCTACGCGGCGACCTCCGTTCAAAGCATCGTCGAGGCCGCCGGAATGACCAAGGGCGCCTTCTACCACCACTTCGACAGCAAAGAAGACCTTCTTTGTCGGGTGCACGACGAGTTCATCAACTACCAGCTTGGCCGCGCCCGCAACGTCATGGCAGACCAAACTCAAAGCTGTGATCAGTTGCTGCGGCGACTGATCATTGAGGCGTTGCTGGAACCGATGTCGATTTACAAATCCGAGATCACCGTCTTCATGCAGGAACGCCGATTCTTGTCGGGCGAGGTCTTTGCGGAGGTCCAGCACAAGCGCGATGAGTTCGAGCGCTTCTTCGTCGAAGTGGTCGAGCGCGGCATGGACGAAGGCGTCTTCCGCAAACTCGGGCCGCCGCGGCTCGTGGCCTTCGGAATTATCGGTACGGGGGCGTGGAGCCATGTCTGGCTGGACATCTCCGGTCCGGTGTCGCTTCACGACATCGGCGTTATGTTCGCCGACATGCTGCTCGGCGGCCTCGTGGAGTCGACGACGAATCCTAGCGCCACGGCAAAGCCTTAGTCGGACCGCGCACCGACGCGGCCAAGGCCAGGTCATCACCCCGCGGCCGGTCATTCGTGGGTGCAAAAAGCGACCAGCCGCCCGAAGTCGTTGCCAACGTTCCGCCGGCGGCAGCACCAAAGCCTCCATCGTCTTGACCGGCTCCCGTGGCTATTGTAAATTCTCGATCAATGCGGTGCATACCGGCCGGTCAGTATGTAAGGTTCTAGGCACACATAGGTCTCCCCGAGAAAGGCTCCCGATGGAATTCGGCATCTTCATTCCCAGCGCCCGCAACGGCTACATCGTCTCCAAGTCTGCCCCGCAGTACTCGCCGACCTACTCCCATATGCGCGAGATCATGCAGACCGGTGAGCGGAACGGTTTCTCGTTCGGGCTCTCGCTCTCAACTTGGCGTGGGCACGGTGGCCCGACCCGCTTCTGGGATGACTCCCTGGAGTCGGTGACGCAGATGGCGGCCCTGGCCAGGGATACGACAACCATCAGGCTCATCGGCTCGGTGCACACCCTCTTGGTCCATCCGGCGCATGCGGCGAAAATGGCGCTGACGCTCGATTCCATCAGTGATGGGCGCTTCTCGCTGAACATCGTGCCAGGCGGCTGGCACCCCTATGAGCTTGAGGTGCTGCGAATCTGGCCCGGCGACGACTATCACCACTACCGCTGGGAATACGCGGGCGAGTACTGTCAGGTGATCCGCGACCTCTGGGAGAAGGGCGTGACCAACTTCGAGGGTAAGTACTTCCAGTACAACGACTTGCGGCTGGGCCCCACGCAGTCCCATCACATGAATTTGGTGTGCGCTGGAACGTCCGATGACGCCATCAGATTCACCACGAAGTACGCCGACTACGCGTTCCGGCTGGCCTGGGGCGGCCCGGATGCCCTGCGGGGGATCGTCGATAAATTCAACGCCCAGATGGACGAAGCCGGGCGGACGATCAAGCCCTACGTCGCGTTGGGTGTCGTGGTGGACGACACCGATGAGAAGGCCGAGGCCAAGCTGCAAAACTACATCGAGAACGCGGACATGGAGGCGATCAACTACATGCTCGGCGGGGCCGCGATGGACACGGGGGAGGGAAGCACCGGTGCGCTGCTCGCCAGCCTGGACACGAAGGGCGCCGTGCAGATGTCGACCGACTTCATCACCGGGTCGCCGGAGAGCATCGCCCGTCAGCTCGACGAATGGGCGGAGATCGATGTCGCCGGCTACATGCTGGTCTTGACCGACTACGTCGAGGACATCAAGCGGTTGGGCCGAGAGGTGTTCCCGCGCATGAAGAACTTCACCGCGCCTACCGTGCTCGCACCAGTCTGACAAGTCTCGGCCCCCGGGTCGTCGGGAATCACGACGACCCGGGGCCGTTCCCATACTGGTGACCTATCGGACTTCCCCGCCGTGGGAAAGGAAAAATATGTCCTCTCCGTCTACTTCGTCGGTTTCCGAAGACCTGCGAGCACGGATTCAGATGGCTCACAAGATGCTGATCGGTGGCGACTGGGTGCACGGAGCTACGGGGCAGACCATTCCTATCGAGGATCCCTCAACGGGACAAACTATCGCCGCCGTTCCGGCAGGTAAAGCCGAGGATGTTGACCGCGCAGTTCGTGCCGCGCGCAACGCTTTTGGCGGTGCATGGAGTGAGTTCACCCCGCAGCAGCGTGGCCAAATGCTTTACCGGCTCGCCGACTTGGTCGAGCAACACGCGGACGAACTAGCGAAGATCGAATCCCTGGATGCGGGCATGCCGATCGGCGAGGCGCGCTACGTCGATGTGGCCTTTTCCCTCGACATACTGCGCTACTACGCGGGATGGCCCACCAAGATCACCGGCGACACCATTCCGGTGTCGTTTCCGACCAATTTCGGCGGCCCGTACCACGCCTACACTCTTCGCCAGCCCCTGGGCGTGGTCGGGTGCATCACTCCGTGGAATCTGCCGCTGATGATGGTGGTCAAAAAAGTCGCGCCGGCACTCGCCACGGGCAACACCGTCGTCGTCAAGCCCGCCGAGCAGACCCCGTTGTCGAGCGCCCGCCTAGGCGAGCTGATCCTCGAAGCCGGCTTTCCGGCAGGGGTTTTCAACATCGTCACCGGATATGGCGAGAGCGTCGGCGCCGCGCTTGCCGCACATCACGACGTCGACAAGATCACCTTCACCGGCTCGGGCCCGACCGGTAAGGCAATCATCAAAGCTGCTAGCGGCAATCTCAAAAGGGTTTCGCTCGAACTCGGAGGAAAGTCGCCGAACATCATCTTCGCCGACGCCAACCTCGACAAAGCCATACCCGCATCGGCGCTGGCGATCTTCGCCTGCCAGGGCGAAAGTTGCGTCGCCGGCTCGCGGCTGTACGCGCACCGGTCGGTATTCCAGGAGGTTGTGGACGGGCTCGCCGAACGGGCCCGCAGCATCCGGCTCGGACCGGGCCTGGACGCGCAGACCGAGATGGGTCCACTGATCTCGGCCGAGCACCGCCGGAAGGTGATGTCATACGTCGACCTGGGCCGCAGCGAGGGGGTCGATGTCGTCGCGGGCGGAAAGGCTTGGGGCGAACGGGGTTACTTCGTTGAGCCCACCGTCATCGTCGGCGCCGCGCGCGATTCGCGGATCAATCAGGAGGAGATCTTCGGCCCGGTCCTCAGCATCGTGCCGTTCGACACCGACGACGAGGCACTCGCGCTCGCCAACGACACGCCATACGGTCTCGGCGCGGGCGTGTGGACGCGTGATGTCGGCCGCGCGCATCGGTTCGCCGCGAACATCGGATCCGGCCAGGTGTGGGTCAACTGCTATCAGGCCGTCGATGCCGCCTTGCCGTTCGGCGGGTACAAGCAGTCGGGCTGGGGACGCGAGACCTGCAAGGAGAATCTCGAAGAGTATCTCGAACTCAAGACAGTCGTCGTGGACTTGGCGTAAGCCATGGCCGTTTATGACTTCATCGTTGTCGGGGGCGGCAGCGCCGGATGCGTCGTCGCTGCCCGATTAACGGAAGACCCGGATATCTCGGTGTTGTTGCTCGAAGCGGGCGGTTCCGAGCAGCGACAGGACGTCGAAATGGCCGGCGCGTGGCCGACTTTGATGGGTTCCGACGTTGACTGGGGCTACGCCACGGCCCGGCAGGCCGTGCTGGGCCGCCCGGTGGACGCGCCCCGCGGGAAGGTTCTCGGGGGCTCGGGGTCGATCAACGTGATGGCGCACCTGCGCGGGGATCGCTCTGACTTCGATGGGTGGGCGGCTGACGGCGCCGCCGGGTGGGACTACGAGTCGGTGCTGCCGTACTTCAAACGCTGTGAGGATGTCGTCGACGGAGACCCCCGGTACCGCGGTCGGGGCGGTCCCCTCAGGCCGCGGCCGATCGAGTCACCCCACCCCCTATCGCTGGCCCATGTTGAGGCCGCGCGACAGGCGGGACACTGCACACCTGCAGACCTCAACGGTCCGTATCTCCTTGGCGCCGCCTGCCACGACCTGCTCATCGAAAGTGGCCGTCGGCAAAGTTCGGCGACCGCGTATCTGCGCCCGGCGATGCACCGACCCAATCTGACGGTCCGCACACACGCCATCGCGCACCGCCTCGTCGTCAACGCAGGACGCTGCTGTGGCGTCGAGTACGACTGGGACGGCAGATCGTCGGTGGACTCGGCCAGCGGCGAGGTCATCCTGTGCGCCGGCTCGGTGGACTCGGTCCGGCTCCTGTTGCAGTCGGGGATCGGTCCGGCCGGAGACCTTGCGGCGCATGGTGTCACGCCCGTGGTGGACGCCCCGGAAGTGGGAAACAACCTGCAGGATCACATCCTGCTCGCCGGCGTGCGCATGCACGCCGACCGTGCCCTGCCACCGCCGAGCGGAAATTACGCCGAGGCCACCCTGTTCACGAAAACCCGCCCATCCCAGCCACAACCCGAGCTGCAGGTGCTTCAGGTGCAGATCGACTACCACACCGCGTGGCAGCAGCCCGCCGACAACAGTTTCACCTTCGGAGTCGGGCACATGCGGCCCCGCAGCCGAGGCAGCGTGAGGATGGGGCCGGGCGGACCCGGCGCGCCGCCGGTGATCGATCCGGGCTATCTGACCGAGCCTTACGATCTCGAACAGTTGATTGCCGGGATCGAAGCGGTGGACAAGCTTGCCACGACGGGCGCGTTCGACGAATGGGGCGGTGCCTGCGACTCCGCCGCGTTCCTGCAGCTCGACCGTCCCGAGTTAGAGAAGGCGATCTACGCCGGAGTGAGCAGTTACTACCATCTGTCCGGCACCTGCCGTATGGGCAGTGACGCAACGGCCGTCGTCGATCCGCAGCTGAGGGTGCAGGGTATCGCCGGGTTGCGGATTGCGGACGCATCGGTGATGCCGACCATCGTCTCGTGCAACACGAACGCGGCGACCCTGATGATCGGTGAGAAAGCGGCCGACCTGGTGCGTGGGATCGCGACGGCCGCCTAGCCACTGCCGGCGGCGAAAAGCGGCCGCAGCCAACCGATTGCCGCGACGCGCTGCGTCCCCTAGACTATATTCCAACCGGTCGGTATGGAACGGAACGATGGCGCGAAGGAGCGGGAATGCACACTGGCATGACGCTAGTGTTCCAGAACCTCGACAGAAAGCTGTCTGACCGGCAGACCTACCTTCACGAGTTACAACTTGCCGTGGAAGCGGAGGGCGCCGGATTCGACTCGGTGTGGACTCCCGAACACCATTTCACCGACTACGGCATGACTCCGGACGTGCCGCAGTTCCTGTCATGGCTGGCGGCAAAAACGTCGCGCGTGCGGTTGGGCACGATGGTGTCGGTGCTGCCGTGGCAAGATCCCGTCCGTACCGCCGAAAAGTTCATCCTGCTGGACCACCTGTCCGAGGGGCGCGCAGTGCTGGGCATCGGTCGCGGCTTGGGCCGGGTCGAATTTGAGGGTTTCAGGATTGAGATGGGCCGGTCCCGTCAGCTCTTCGGGGAGTATGCCGAGGCGGTTCTCAACGGCCTCGAGTCCGGTGTGATCGAGTACGACGGCCCTCTGTACAAGCAGCCGGCGGTAGAGCTGCGCCCCGCACCGTACGCGTCGTTTCGACACCGCACCTTCGCGTCAGCAGTTTCGCCGCACTCCTTCGACCTGATGGCGAAGCTGGGGATCGGCGTGATGGTGATCGCCCAAAAGCCATGGGAGAAAGCACAAGCCGAGATTCGCAGCTATCGCGCGCGCTACCGCGAAATCAATGGCAAAGAACCTGCCAAACCTATTCTTTGTGTTTTCGTGGCCGTCGGAAAGACCGAGGGCGAGGCCCAGACCATGCGTGATCTCTACATCAGGAGGTACGCCGAGTCCACTGTCGCGCATTACGAGTTCGACAACGTGGGTTTCGCGGAGATCGAAGGCTACGAGTACTACGCCGGCCTGAACCGCAACATCGAGAAACACGGTGTCGACGGCTTTTGTGACTTCCTCGCCGACTTGCAAGTCTGGGGAACGCCGGACCAGGTTGTGGCCCGGATCCTCGACTACGTCGAGCGCCTTGACGCGGGCGCGGTTCTGCTTGCTCCCGCGTTCGGCGGAATGCCGCCGCATGCCTCGACGCGTAACTTCGAGTTATTGGCCGCCGAGGTATTGCCGCACCTGAAGGCCCACGACGTGGGTGGTGATCTTGGCACAGCACACGTTGCGGAGATCCTTGAGCCAGACGTCGGGGCCGGCGTCTAGCCCCGCCGTCTCCCGCAACCCGAACTTGTACAACACATTTAGCGAGAAAAGAGGGATGAGATGACAGCCAGCGAGCTAGGCCTTACTGCCGCCAATCTAATCGACGGAAAGTGGACACAAGGGTCCGGATCTGCGGACATTGCCGTATTCAATCCGGCCACGGGGAATCAGATCACCGAAGTTCGTCCAGCGACCATCGACGACGCGGAGGCCGCGGTCGCGGCGGCGTCTCGCGCCTTCATCGGCTGGAGTTCGCGTCCCCTCAACGACAGGGTGCGATACCTCTACAAGATGAGGGAGCTACTGGCGGTAAACCTTGAATCGCTGGCCCGCACGATCACCATCGACCAGGGCAAGACGCTGGAGGAGGCGCGCGGCGAGGTTGCGCGCGCCCTGGATTTCCTCGAGACCGCGATCGCGGCACCGATGCTCTATCACAGCCAAAGCATCAACATCACCACCGGATTGGACGCCCGACGCGTTCGTGAGCCACTCGGGGTTTGCGTCGCCGTCACGCCGTCGAATTTCCCCGTCATGAATACGGTGCAGTTCTCCGCGTGGGCGCTCGTCACCGGCAACACGTTGGTCATCAAGGCATCCGAGCAGGACCCGGTCGCATCGAGCAACGCGATCCGGCTACTGCACCAGGCAGGCCTGCCCGACGGTGTGCTTAGCCTGGTCCATGGCCGCGCAGACATCGTCAAGCACCTGATTTCTCATCCGTCCGTGAGGGCGGTGTCCTGCATCACTTCCTCGCCAACGGCGCGTGCGATCTATGCAACGGCCGCGGCGGCCGGCAAGCGGGTGCAGGCCAACGGCGGCGCCAAGAACCCCATCGTTGTGGCTTCCGACGCTGATCTGGACAAAGCGGCAACGGGCATCATTTCGTCCGCATACGGCATGGCCGGCCAGCGCTGTCTAGCGGGCAGCCGGCTGGTAGTCCTCAGCGATATCTACGACGACTTGATGGAGCGTGTCGTCAACCGCGCCAACGAGCTGGTGGTAGGCAGCGGCCTGGATGACGGTGTCTCCATGGGACCAGTCGTGAGCGCGGGCAGCAAGGGGCGCATCCTTCGCGCACTCGAGGACGCCCAAAAGCTCGGCGCGACATTCGTTTTAGACGGCCGCAACGTCAAGCCGTCGGGTGGGGCCGAGACCGAGAACGGCTACTTCGTCGGGCCGACGCTCGTCGACAACCTGGACCCGACGCATGAGGTCGAGCGTCAGGAACTGTTTGGCCCTGTGGTTGTCGCGCATCGTGTCACGACCCTGGATGCGGCGATCGCACTGTCTAACGACACCGAATTTGGCAATGCGGCAAGCATTTACACGACATCGGGTGCGGTCGCGGCGGAGTTCGAGCGACGTGTTCGGACCGGCAATGTCGGGATTAATGCCTTCCCGGCCCCGCCGGCCAACGTCACGATGGGCGGCTATGGCTTGTCCTTCTACGGCGACTCCCACGTGTGTGGTGACGCGCCTTTGGACTTTTTCACCGATCACAAGTTGGTGGTGACTCGGTGGTGAGGCAATGCCGCGCCCCGGTCGAAGATCAGTAGCGAAACCCTAACGCGGGAGCGTCTCGATGAGTGGCAAGGTCCGGCTGGATAGCGTCGAAAGGGCGATTAGTGACATCGCCGCGGGCAGGGCAGTTGTCGTCGTCGACGACGAGGACCGCGAGAACGAGGGCGACATCATCTTCGCCGCGGAAAAGGCAACGCCAGGGCTAATGGCTTTCACCATAAGACATTCCAGCGGCGTGATCTGTGTGCCGATGTTGGGCGAAATGCTTGATCGTCTGAGCATTCCGCTGATGACGGCACAGAATCAGGACCGGATGCGCACGGCTTACACGGTGTCGGTAGATGCGCGCGACGGTGTCACAACGGGGATTTCGGCCGCGGATCGGGCGCGCACCGCGCGGGTACTGGCCGACCCGAGCAGCCAATCGTGGCAGCTGAATCGGCCTGGCCACGTTTTCCCGCTCCGCTATTGCGGCGGTGGCGTATTGGTTCGACGCGGTCATACCGAAGCAGCGGTCGACCTAGCCAGGCTGGCCGCATTGAGTCCCACCGGTGTGCTCGTGGAGATCGTCAACGAAGACGGCACCCTCAAACGAAGCCCGCAACTGCGGCAATTCGCCGACAGGCACGGCCTGGCGATGATCTCTATAGAGGCTCTGGTCCGATACCGGCGCCGCCATGAAGTTCTTGTCGAGCGGGCCGCGGTGACCCGGTTGCCGACCACGAGGGGCAACTTCACCGCCTATGGCTATCGCGTGCCCGTCGACAGAACTGAACACGTTGCTTTTGTGTATGGGGACATCTCCGGCGCGCAGCCGGTATTGACCCGGGTGCATTCGGAGTGCCTGCTGGGCGAGGTGTTTGGTTCTCGTCGTTGCGACTGCGGCTACCAACTCGACGAGGCGATGCAGAGGATTGTCCGCGAGGGACGCGGGGTGCTGGTCTACTTGCGGAAGCATGCGGGTCGAGGTGCTGGCCTAGTCTCGAAACTGCAGGCGTACAACCTGCAGGATGCTGGCGGCGATCCTGTCGATGTCAACCATAATGTCGCGTCGCCTATTGACACCGGCGACTACTATTCGGCGGCGCAGATAATAGCCGACCTGGGCGTCAAGTCCGTGCGGCTAATGACCAACAATCCAAACAAGATAGCTTGCCTGAACGAGGTCGGAATCCATGTCGCCGAAAGCATTTCGCTGAGATGTCCGCTGAAATGTCAGCATGCCAACCACCTGGTCCCAGCGCTCACATTTGGCCAGGATCTGCCGGACCTCGGCGGCCTCGACCGTGCGCGGGTCGGCAAGGTGGCCGCCACCTCGTGAGCGAGGATCCGCCTGACCCGCGTAGGCGAACGATTCTGTCGCCGGCAAGCGCGCTGGCTTCATCGGCATAGGCGGAGTGTTCCAAGGCGACTGCATCAGGGTTTCGCACTCTACATTCGCTGATTGCCGTCTGCTGACTCTCATGGCTGCCCGTTTTGCGTGTACGACAACAGTTTTGGCTGGGAGGATCGCCGGTGAGAACCCGCCACTTACTGTCGAATCGTGGTCATTGGCGATGAGGAAACGATGAGCTGCAAGTCGTCCGCAACAGGTGTGTTAGAGGCGGCTCGCCACGAAAGTCGCGGCCTGGCCGGGCATTCCGGACTGCTGATACGACAAGTGCGCCGGGGAGAACATCTCGTCATGCGAAGGCAGCGACAGGCTTCCGCCCGGGGTGCAAATCGGATCGCCGGGCGCGCACAGGTCGATGGCCTTTGCCCCATACCAGGGGCTGATCTCGCTTATCGGGCCGAGAAGTTTGTCCGTCAGATTCCCGAAGACGGCGACGGCAGCAACGTGATCAGCCTCGTCCGCCGACAGCGTCGCGGCGTTAAAGCCCGCAACCGACGCTCGGGCGATGGTGATCAGATCGATCACCATCGCGCCTTGGGAATATCCACCGAGCACCAGCTTGGTGTTGGGACAATTCGCAACCATGGATTGAACGTGAGCGCTTGCGTCGCTGGCGCCGGCGGATGCAGACGGCGGCCAATCTTCGGTGGCGGGGTAGTTGACGGGATACACGCCGAGGGACCGGCCGTCGATCCGCGAGCGCAGGGAATTGACAAATGCCTGTCCGACGCCACCGACACCAGGTGTCTCGTTGGTGCCGCGGGCAAACGTCACCTCGACGTCAGGGCAGGGAGCAGCGGAGGCGGGGGCAATGATGATCGGTGCGCGCGGCAGCGTCACCCAGGTTGTGATCACCGCGGTAATCAGCAAACGTGCCAATCGGCGTGCGTTCACGTACCGAAGCGTAGCGCCCAAATCGTGCGACCTGCCATCGCTGATCACCGCCAACACGGCCTGATACGCCTGCTCGGCCATGGTCAACTCCGTCATCCAAGGAGTGTCAAGCATCAGCCGAAACACCGTCAGGCATCACCCGAAGCCGAAATGTCACCCATCAGCCGAGGTCATACACCTGTTCAGTGCCCCCGGCACGACTCGAACGTGCGACCTAGGGATTAGAAGGCCCTTGCTCTATCCACCTGAGCTACGGAGGCAATGCGCAGGTCAGTCTATCCAACTGTGCCGGTCGATCCGATTCCCCGCCGCCACGCGCGCGAAAAGTCTTCCCGCGCCGCGATTATCGGTTATCGTGTGAGCCTCGACACACGTAGAACACCGGCTGGTAATCGGCCGTTAACCGCAACGGGGCGTGTGCATAACGTCGAGGGGTGGCGTTGCTATGAGCGTGACCACGAGCGTGACTTCGCGGTGCTCGTGGGCAGGTGCCCAGGCGCTGCGGCTGGTGGCCGACGCCAGAGATACCTACCGGGCCGGCGCCCTGCTGCTGCGCGGCTCGCCGTCGGCGGTCGGCTGGTTTGCCGGCTGGCTGTCCACGGAGTTTCCCCCGCACGTACTGACCGGGCATGCGCTGTCCCGGGTGTCGCCCCCGCCCGTCGGCCGCGTTGCCGTTGCCTGGGCCGCGCAGCGAGCCGATCAAACCCTCACTTCCGCGCTCGCGGACTGCTTCGGGCCGGACTTCCGCGACCACGTGTGCCACCCGACTTCCGAGCGGTCCGAGTGCGCCCCTCGCGGCGGGCTGCTGCGCATGCCCGGGCCACACCGCCGGTACGCGGCGCAGACCTCCGACATCTCCTATGGCCCGGGTGGCAGCGAACACCTGCTCGACATCTGGCGGCGCAATGACGTCCAGGAGCATGATCCCCAAGCCCGCCGCGCGCCGGTGCTGATCCAGGTCCCCGGAGGGGCGTGGGCGGTCAACGGCAAACGCGGTCAGGCCTACACGCTGATGAGCCGGATGGTCGAACTCGGCTGGATCTGCGTCTCGATCAACTACAGCAAGAGCCCGCGCTGCACCTTCCCGGCGCACCTCATCGACGTGAAGCGGGCGATCGCGTGGGTCCGCGAGAACATCGCCGACTACGGTGGCGACCCCGACTTCGTCGCCATCACCGGCGGCTCGGCGGGCGGGCACCTGGCGTCGTTGGCCGCGCTCACCCCCAACGACCCGAGGTTCCAGCCCGGATTCGAAGAGGCCGACACGACCGTTCAGGCCGCCGCGCCGTACTACGGCGTCTACGACTTCACCAACGCCGAGAACATGCACGAGCTGACGCTGCCCTTCCTCGAGCAGTTCGTCCTGAAGACCCGCTACGTCGACGATCCCGAGCGGTTCAAGGAGGCGTCGCCGATTTCGTACGTGCACAACCAAGCGCCGCCGTTTTTCGTGCTGCACGGCGAGAAGGACGAAGTGATTCCCTGCGGCCAGGCCCGAGCGTTCTGCGCGGCGCTGCGGGAGGCGGGGGCGGCCACGGTGGCCCACGCCGAACTCGCCAACGCCCACCACGCCTTCGACATCACCCCCACGGTCCGGTCGCGGTTGACCGCCGAAGCCGTCGCCGATTTCTTGGGCGTCGTCTACGGGCGGCACGCCGGCCCGGTGACGGATTCGTTGCCGCTGTCGGCGACTTCGGCCAGCTGAGCCGGGCCCTGGCACCTGATCGCGCCTTCCACCAGCGCGGCAACCCGGCTAGCGTTGTGTTGGCAATTCAGTTTGCGGGTCCGAGGCGGGTCCGAGGCAGGAGGCTTGGTCGGCGGTGACAACGTTGGCGCGTCGAGTTCACGATCATGGCTGAGTCCGCTGAGTCGGTGGCGGCCGCCAAATTGTCCGACGAGCTGGGACCCGTCGACTATCTGATGCATCGGGGCGAGGCGAATCCCCGGACCCGGTCGGGGATCATGGCGCTGGAACTCCTCGACACCACCCCGGATTGGGAGCGGTTCCGCACCCGATTCGACAACGCCTCCCGACGGGTGTTGCGGCTGCGGCAAAAGGTCGTGGTGCCGACGTTGCCGACGGCGGCTCCGCGCTGGGTGGTGGACCCGGACTTCAACCTGGACTTCCACGTGCGCCGGGTGCGCGTCTCCGGGCCCGGCACGCTGCGTGAGGTATTCGACCTCGCCGAGGTGATCCTGCAGTCACCGATGGACATATCGCGGCCATTGTGGACGGCCACCCTGGTGGAGGGCCTGGCCGACGGCAAGGCCGCGACGCTGCTGCATGTCAGCCATGCGGTCACCGACGGTGTCGGCGGCGTCGAGATGTTCGCCGAAATCTATGACCTCGAACGCGATCCACCGCCCAAACCGACACCCCCGCAACCTATTCCGCAGGACTTGACGCCCAACGACCTGATGCGCCAAGGCCTCAACCGCCTGCCCTTCGCCATAGTCAGCGGTGTCGTGGGCGCGGTGTCGGGGGCGGTGTCGGCGGCCGGACGAGCGGTGTTGGATCCCGTGTCCACGGTTGGGGGAGCCGTTGGTTACGCCCTGTCGGGCATGCGGGTGATCAACCGGGCGGCCGAGCCGTCGCCGCTGTTGCGCCGGCGCAGCCTTGCCACCCGCACCGAAGCGATCGACATCCGGCTCTCCGACTTGCACAAGGCCGCCAAAGCGGGCGGGGGATCGATCAACGACGCCTACCTCGCCGGCCTGTCGGGCACGTTGCGGCGCTACCACGAGGCCCTCGGCGTGCCCATCAGCACGCTGCCGATGGCGGTTCCGGTAAACCTGCGGGCCGACGCCGACACGGCCGGCGGCAACCGCTTTACCGGCGTCAATTTGGCGGCCCCGTTGGGCACCGCCGATCCGGTGGCCCGGATGAAAAAGATCCGCGCACAAATGACGCAGCGACGCGACGAGCCCGCGATGAACATCATCGGTTCCCTTGCGCCGGTGCTGAGCGTGTTGCCCACGCCGGTGCTGGAGGGCATCACCGGCTCGGTGATCGGCTCCGACGTGCAGGCCAGCAACGTCCCGGTCTACCCCGGAGACACCTACATCGCCGGCGCAAAGATCTTGCGGCAGTACGGTATTGGACCGCTGCCCGGGGTGGCGATGATGGTGGTGCTGATTTCCCGGGGCGGGTGGTGCACCATCACCGTGCGCTACGACAGGGCGTCGGTGCGAAACGAGCCGTTGTTCGCCCGGTGCCTGCTGGAGGGTTTCGACGAGATCCTGGCGCTGGCCGGTGACCCGGCGCCGCGCGCGGTCCCGGCGTCGTTCGCCCTCGAAGGCTCGACGTCGCAATCGGCGGCGGGCTCATGAGCACCTCGGGGCAACGTTCAGGGCAACATGAGGAAGGGCGCGGAAAGCCCAAGCCGCCACCGGATATGCGGTTGCCCGGCTCCGTCGCCGAGATCATGGCCAGTCCTCCCGGGTCCAAGATCGGCGCGTTCTTCGACCTGGACGGGACGTTGGTCGCGGGCTTCACCGCGGTCATCCTGACCCAGGAGCGGCTCCTGCGTCGCGACATGGGCGTGGGGGAGCTGCTGAGCATGGTTCAGGCCGGCCTGAGCCATACGCTCGGGCGCATCGAGTTCGAACAGCTCATCGGCAAGGCCGCCGCGGCGCTGGCCGGGCGATTGTTGGACGACTTGGAGGAGATCGGCGAGCGGCTGTTCGTCCAGCGAATCGAGTCCCGGATCTATCCCGAAATGCGCGAGCTGGTGCGGGCTCACGTGGCCCGCGGCCACACCGTGGTGCTCAGCTCGTCGGCGCTGACCATCCAGGTCAATCCGGTGGCGCGCTTCCTCGGGATCCCCAACATGCTCACCAACAAGTTCGAGACCAACGACGACGGGATGCTCACCGGCGGCGTGCAGAAGCCGATCTTGTGGGGCCCGGGCAAAGCCGCTGCGGTACAACGGTTTGCCGCCGAGCACGGCATCGACCTCAAGGACAGCTACTTCTACGCCGACGGTGACGAGGACGTCGCCCTGATGTACTTGGTCGGCAACCCGCGACCGACCAACCCCGAGGGGAAGATGGCCGCCGTGGCCAAGCGCCGCGGCTGGCCGATTCTGAGGTTCGAGAGCCGGGGCCGCGTGGGCTTGCGGCGGCAGTTGAGGACGCTGGCCGGCGTCAGTTCGATGTTCCCGGTTGCGGCCGGCGCGGTGGGGATCGGTGTGCTGACCCGTAGCCGGCGGCGTGGTGTGAATTTCTTTACCTCCACCTTTTCCCAGCTGTTGCTCGCGACCGCCGGAGTGCACCTCAACGTCCTCGGCGAGGAGAACCTGACCGCGCAGCGTCCGGCGGTGTTCATCTTCAATCACCGCAACCAGGTCGACCCCGTCATTGCGGGCGCGTTGGTGCGCGACAACTGGATTGGCGTCGGCAAGAAGGAACTGCAAAAGGACCCGATCATGGGCACCCTCGGCAAGCTGCTGGACGGCGTGTTCATCGACCGGGACGATCCTGCCGCCGCGGTGGAAAGCCTGCACACGGTCGAAGAGCGGGCCAAGAGGGGGCTCTCGATCGTGATCGCTCCGGAGGGCACCCGAATCGACACCACCGAAGTGGGGCCGTTCAAGAAGGGGCCTTTCCGCATCGCGATGGCGGCGCGGATCCCGATCGTCCCGATCGTGATCCGCAATGCGGAGCTCGTCGCCGCTCGAAACTCCACCGTGATCAATCCGGGCACCGTCGACGTCGCGGTATTCCCGCCGATTCCGGTGCAGGACTGGACAGTTGAGACGCTGCCGGATCGCATCGCCGAGGTGCGGCAGCTGTATTTGGACACGCTGGCCGACTGGCCCGCCAAAGAGCTGCCCGAGGTCGATCTGTACGCCAAGAAAAAGGCGGCAAACAAGGCCCGGGCTCGGGCGGCCAAGGCCCCCGCGAAGAGGGCGGCCCCCAAGACGGCAAGCACGGCCGCGGCGAAAAAGGCCCCGCCCAAGAGCGCATCCAAGGTCGCGCTCAAAGACGGTGAGGCGCAACGGCCCAACGCGGGCGAAACCGCCGGGGCCGAATCGCCGGGCTCGCGGCCCCGAGGGCGGCCGTGACCAAGCTGGCGGCGGATACCAGCGCAGTCCTCACCGCGCGAGACTCGCTGATATTGGCGTCCCTGGCCTCACCGGTCGAGACGGAACTGATCATGGCTTGGCTGGGCCGGCAGCGCGTCGCCAACCCGGACGCAAAGTTCGACGTATTGGCGCTGCCCCAACGCAATGCGCCGCCGGCGGCGCTTACCGCGCTGGTTGAGCAGCTCGAATCCAACCCCGGATCCGATGACGACCGTTCCGTCGTCCCGGTGCGGGTGTTCTGGCTGCCGCCGGCCGATCGCGGTAGGATCGCCAAGGTGGCCGGGCTGCTCCCGGGCCGAGATCCCTACCACCCCAACCCCCGTCAACAACGACACATTCTGCGCAACGACCCGCAATGCGCGCGGGTGGTGGCCGGCGAGCCGGCTAAGGTCTCCGAACTGCGCCAGCAGTGGCGCGACACCACCGTCGGAGAGAACGAGCGCGACTTCGCGCAGTTCGTCACCCGCCGCGCCATCTTGGCGCTGGAACGCGCCGAGTACCGAATCCTCGGACCGCAATACAAGTCCCCGCGGCTGGTGAAACCAGAAATCTTGGCGTCCATGCGCTTTCGCGAGGGCCTGAAAAGGATCCCGGGCGCGACCGTCGAAGAGGCCGGCAAGATGCTCGACGAACTGGCCACCGGGTGGAGCAGGGTGTCGGTCGACCTGGTTGGTGTCCTCGGCAGGGCGCTCAGCCGCGGATTCGATCCGGAGATCGACTACGACGAGTATCAGGTCGCCGCGATGCGCGCCGGGCTGGAAACCCATCCCGCGGTGCTGCTGTTCTCGCACCGCTCCTACATCGATGGCGCGGTGGTGCCGGTGGCGATGCAGGAGAACCGGCTGCCGCCGGTGCACGTGTTCGCCGGCATCAACCTGTCGTTCGGGTTGATGGGGCCCCTGCTGCGCCGCTCCGGCGTCATCTTCATCCGACGCAACATCGGTGACGACCCGCTCTACAAATACGTCCTGCGCGAATACGTCGGCTACATCGTCGAGAAGCGATTCAACCTGAGCTGGTCCATCGAAGGCACCCGCTCGCGCACCGGAAAGATGTTGCCGCCCAAGCTCGGTCTGCTGTCCTACGTGGCCGACGCTTACCTGGACGGGCGCAGCGAAGACATCCTGCTGCAGCCGGTGTCGATCAGCTTCGATCAATTGCACGAGACCGCCGAGTACGCCGCCTACGCCCGCGGTGGCGAGAAGACGCCCGAGGGCATCGGCTGGCTGTACAACTTCATCCGGGCGCAGGGTGAACGCAACTACGGCAAGATCTACGTCCGCTTCCCCGAGGCGGTGTCGATGCGCCAGTATCTCGGTCCGCCGCAGGGTCCGCTGGCCCAGGATCAGGACGCCAAACGGCTTGCGCTGCAAAAGATGTCGTTCGAAGTCGCGTGGCGGATTCTGCAGTCGACGCCGGTGACGGCGACGGGTTTGGTGTGTGCGTTGCTGCTGACCACTCGCGGCGCGGCGCTCACACTCGATCAGCTGCACCACACCCTGCAGGATTCGCTCGACTATCTCGAGCGCAAGCACACCCCGATGTCCACCAGTGCGTTGCGGCTGCGCTCACGCGACGGCGTGCGGGCGGCGGTGGACGCGCTGTCCAACGGACACCCGATCACCCGCGTCGACGGCGGTCGGGAACCAGTGTGGCTCATCGAGCCCGACAAACAGCACGCCGCGGCGTTCTACCGGAATTCGGTGATCCACGCCTTCCTGGAGACCTCGATCGTCGAACTCGCGCTGGCGCACGCCCGGCACGCCGAGGGCGACCGCATAGAGGCTTTCTGGGCCCAGGCGATGCGGTTGCGCGATCTGCTGAAATTCGATTTCTACTTCGCCGATTCGGCGGCGTTCCGGGACAACATCGCCGAAGAGATGGCGTGGCACGACAATTGGGAAGCCCACGTCGCAGCCGGGGGAGAAGAGATCGACGCGATGCTGTTCGCCAAGCGCCCGTTGATGTCCGACGCGATGCTGCGGGTGTTCTTCGAGGCGTATGAAATCGTCGCCGACGTGCTGCGCGATGCGCCGGCGGACATCGGCCAAAAGGAACTGACGGAGCTGGCGCTCGGCGTCGGCCGGCAATACGTGGCGCAGACCCGGGTCCGCAGCAGCGAGTCGGTGTCGACGCTGCTGTTCGCCACCGCGTACCAGGTCGTCGTCGATCAGGATCTGATCGCATCCGCCGCCGATGTCGCCGAACGACGGATCGCGTTCCGACGGGAACTGCGGGACATCCTCCGTGACTCCGATTACGTCGGGCGGATCGCGCGAGACCAGTTCGTGGCCCGCGAGACCAAGGCGCGTCAGGGGCGTGTGGACGGCCAAACTCCGTAGTCGGGTTGCGCGCCAATACCCTGGGTGCATGACGGTTGACCAGCCCGTAGCCACGCGCCGCGCGTTGGTGTGGCCGCCGCTGATCGGCGTCGCGGTGCTGGCGGGCTGCACGGCCGCCGGAATCGGGGCGCTGTCGCTGGCGGGTGCGTTGACCGCCACCGGGCTGCCCGACCCCGGCCCGGCGACCACGCTGGGGCTGCCGTTCGTCCGGGCGGCGGGGGAGGTCGCCGCCGTGCTGGCCGTCGGGTCGTTTCTCTTCGCGGCGTTTTTGGTGCCGCCGCAAAGCAGCGGCGTCCTCGACGCCGCCGGATACCGCGCGCTGCGCCTCGGGACGGTGGCGTCGGGGGTGTGGGCGGTGTGTGCGGCCCTGCTGGTTCCGCTGACCATTTCCGACGTGTCCGGTCATCCGTTGACCGATCACCTCAACCCGGTGACGATCTGGTCGTTGGCCGGCCTGATCACCACCGCCTCCGCCTGGCGCTGGACCGCGTTCCTGGCCGCGGCGGTCACGCTGGCGAGCTTGTCGGTGCTGCGCTGGTCGTGGACGCCGCTGCTGCTCGCCGGCTCGCTGGTGACGCTCATCCCGCTCGGGCTGACCGGCCACTCGTCGGCCGGCGGCTCGCACGACCTGGCCACCAACAGCCTGCTGATCCACCTCGTCGCCGCCGGCCTGTGGGCCGGTGGCCTGCTCGCCCTGCTCGCCCACGCCCTGCGCAACGGTGAGCACACCGGCCTGGCGGCCCGGCGTTTCTCCATGATCGCGGTGTGGTGTTGGGCCGCGATGGCGCTCAGCGGGCTGATGAACGCCTTGGTCCGGGTCTTGCCGTCCGACCTGCTGACCACCGGTTACGGGCGCCTGGTGGTCGCCAAATTCGTCGCGCTGTGCGCGCTCGGCGTCCTGGGTTGGCGACAGCGGCGCTCCGCGGTTGCCGCACTGCAAGCGGAGCCGGAAGCGCGCGGCGCGCTGGTCCGGCTGGCGCTGATCGAGGCCGCGGTTTTCGGACTCACCTTCGGCGTTGCCGTCGGGCTGGGCCGCACCGCGCCGCCACCGCCCCCAATCCGGCTCCCGTCGATTCCCGAAGCCGAGATCGGCTACGACTTCGACGGACCGCCCACCGTGGCCCGCATCCTGTTCGACTGGCGCTTCGACCTGATCTTCGGCACCGCCGCAATCGTCTTGGCCGCGCTGTACGTGGCGGCGGTGCTGCGGCTGCGCCGCCGCGGCGATCACTGGCCGCCGGGCCGCACCCTCGCCTGGCTGCTGGGCTGCCTGGCTTTGCTGTTCGTGACGTCGTCGGGCGTCGGTCGCTACATGCCGGCGATGTTCAGCATGCACATGGTCGCCCACATGGGGCTGTCCATGCTGGTCCCCATCCTGCTGGTGCTGGGCGGCCCGGTCAGCCTGGCGTTGCGGGCGCTGCCCGCCGCCGGCCGCGACAATCCGCCGGGCATGCGGGAGTGGTTGTTGGCCGCGCTGCACAGCCGGCTGTCGCGGTTCCTCACCAATCCGGTGGTCGCCACCTTTTTGTTCGTCGCCGGCTTCTACGGGCTGTACCTGTCGAGCCTGTTCGACGCCGCGGTGAGCAGTCACGCCGGGCATTTGGCGATGAACGTGCACTTTCTGCTCAGCGGCTACCTGTTCTACTGGATCGTGATCGGGGTGGACCCCACGCCGCGCCCGATCCCGCCGCTGGCCAAGGTGGCGGTGGTGTTCGCGTCGTTGCCGCTGCACGCGTTTTTCGGGGTGGTGCTGATGGGCACCCGGACGGTACTCGGCGCCGCCTATTATCGATCGCTGGGTTTGAGCTGGCACACCGACCTGCTGGGCGATCAGCGGTTGGGCGGCGGAATCGCCTGGGCGGCAGGGGAAGTACCCCTGGTGATCGTCATGATCGCGCTGCTCGTGCAGTGGGCGCGCAGCGATGCGCGGACCGCCCGGCGGTTGGACCGGGCGGCCGACCGCGACGATGACGCCGAGCTGGTCGCCTACAACGCGATGTTGGCCGAGCTGGCGCGCCGCGGCGGGTCGGGCAGCCGCTGAGCTTCCGCGAGCGTGCTGAGCTTCCGCGAGCCCGCTGGGCTTCCGCGGGCGTGCTGGGCTTCCGCGAGTCCGCTGGGCTTCCGCGAGCGTGCTGAGCTTCCGCGAGCGGAACGCCACTGCGATTTTCCTTCCGATTTTTCGCGCTGGCGTTACGCTCGCGAACCCTTCGACAGCCCCGAGCGTCCCGCGGGCGCTTATCCACAGTTGCGGCCTTCTCCACAAACCCTCTCCCACGCCGCGCGGGCCGGTCCGGCTTGTCGGTGACCCGGCGCTGAATGGGCATCAGACACGAGCGCAAACTACGAAAGGAATCTGAAGCCAATGTTCGAAACACCGTTGACCGTGGTCGGTCACATCGTCAACGATCTGCAGCGCCGCCAGGTCGGCGATCAGGAGGTCGTCAAGTTCCGGGTGGCCAGCAACTCGCGCCGCCGTACCGCGGACGGCGGCTGGGAGCCCGGCAACTCGCTGTTCATCACCGTCAACTGCTGGGGGAAGTTGGTCACCGGTGTGGGCGCCGCGCTAGGCAAGGGCGCGCCGGTGATCGTGGTGGGCCACGTCTACACCAGCGAGTACGAGGACCGCGACGGCAACCGCCGCTCGTCGCTGGAGATGCGGGCGACCTCCGTTGGTCCCGACCTGTCGCGCGTCTTCGTGCGCATCGAAAAGCCCGGCTACACCGGCCCCGACACGGGCGCAGGGCCGGCGGCCGTACCGGCTACCGCGGGTACCGATGAGGTCGCGGCCGGCGGGGACCCGGCCCAGCCCGGTGAGGCCACCGCCGAACCCGGCCCACTGCCACTGTCGGCTTAGCTGTGGGCTCGGGCCCGCCGGGCGGTGCCTAGGATGGTCCGCGAGATCAATCTCAAAGACCAGAAAGGCAAAACCGCGGCATGGCTGAGTTCATCTACACGATGAAGAAGGTCCGCAAGGCGCACGGCGACAAGGTGATCCTGGACGACGTCACGTTGAGCTTCTTCCCGGGCGCCAAGATCGGTGTCGTCGGCCCCAACGGCGCCGGCAAGTCGAGCGTCTTGCGGATCATGGCCGGCCTGGACAAGCCAAACAACGGCGAAGCCTTCCTGGCCACCGACGCCACCGTCGGCATCCTGCTGCAGGAGCCGCCGCTGAACGAGCAGAAGACCGTTCGCGGCAACGTGGAAGAGGGCCTGGGCGAGATCAAGGTCAAGCTCGACCGCTTCAACGAGGTCGCCGAATTGATGGCCACCGACTACTCCGACGAGCTGATGGAGGAAATGGGCCGGCTGCAGGAGGATCTCGACCACGCCGACGCGTGGGACCTCGACTCGCAGCTGGAGCAGGCCATGGACGCGCTGCGCTGCCCGCCGCCCGACGAGCCGGTCACGAACCTGTCCGGCGGCGAGCGCCGCCGCGTGGCGCTGTGCAAGCTGCTGCTGTCCAAGCCCGACCTGCTGTTGCTCGACGAGCCGACCAACCACCTGGACGCCGAAAGCGTGCAGTGGCTCGAACAGCACCTGGCCGCCTACCCGGGGGCGATCCTGGCGGTGACCCACGACCGGTACTTCCTGGACAACGTCGCGGAGTGGATCCTCGAGCTCGACCGTGGGCGCGCATATCCATACGAAGGCAACTACTCGACCTACCTCGAGAAGAAGGCCGAGCGCCTGTCGGTGCAGGGCCGCAAGGACGCCAAGCTGCAGAAGCGGCTGACCGAGGAGCTGGCCTGGGTCCGCTCCGGAACCAAGGCGCGCCAAGCCAAAAGCAAGGCGCGGCTACAGCGCTACGAAGAGATGGCCGCCGAGGCGGAGAAGACGCGCAAACTCGATTTCGAGGAGATCCAGATTCCCGCCGGACCCCGGCTGGGCAGCCTGGTTGTCGAGGTCGAACACCTCGACAAGGGCTACGACGGGCGCACCCTGATCAAGGACCTGTCCTTTACCCTGCCGCGCAACGGCATCGTCGGGGTCATCGGTCCCAACGGGGTCGGCAAGACCACGCTGTTCAAGACCATCGTCGGGCTCGAGCAGCCGGACAGCGGCACCGTCAAGGTCGGCGAGACCGTCAAGCTGAGCTATGTGGACCAGGATCGCGCGGGCATCGATCCCAAGAAGACCGTGTGGGAGGTCGTCTCCGACGGGCTTGACTACATCGAAGTCGGTCACTACGAGATGCCGTCGAGGGCCTATGTGTCGGCGTTCGGGTTCAAGGGCCCCGACCAGCAAAAACCGGCCGGGGTGCTGTCCGGCGGCGAACGCAACAGGCTCAACCTCGCGCTGACCCTCAAACAGGGCGGCAACTTGATCCTGCTCGACGAGCCGACCAACGACCTGGACGTCGAAACCCTGGGCTCGCTGGAAAACGCCCTGATGAACTTCCCCGGCTGCGCGGTGGTGAGCTCACACGATCGCTGGTTCCTCGACCGGACGTGCACCCACATCCTGGCGTGGGAAGGCGACGACGACAACGAGGCCCGGTGGTACTGGTTCGAGGGCAACTTCGGCGCCTACGAAGAGAACAAGGTTGAACGACTCGGCGTCGAGGCCGCCCGGCCGCACAGGGTGACCCACCGCAAGCTGACCCGCGACTAGTGTCAGCTGTGCCGACGCGCCGGTATCCCCGGCGTTCGCAGTGAGTTGGGAGCAATCGGTATGACGATCGATCCCGGAGCTAAGCAGGATCTCGAGCCGTGGACCGCGTTCACCAAGGGTGACGAAGTTCCCGACTGGATCGCGGACGCCTACATCGAGAGCTACCGCGGGCCGCGCGGTGACGAGCCGGGAACCCCAGAAACCGGTGAAGACCCCGCGGCCATGGTGACTCCCGCCATGCTGCGCGCACACTACCGGCTCGGCGAGTGCCGCCCGGAGTCCAGAAGCTGCGTTTGCGTGTACCAGGCGGACGACCCCGCCGGGTTCGGGCCCGCCCTACAGGTCGTCACCGATCACGGCAGCATGCTGCTGGACTCCGTCACGGTGCTGCTGCACCGGCTCGGCGTCCCCTACGCGGGCATCATGGCCCCGGTGTTTGCGG
This sequence comes from Mycobacterium malmoense, assembly GCF_019645855.1. Lineage (NCBI taxonomy): Bacteria > Bacillati > Actinomycetota > Actinomycetes > Mycobacteriales > Mycobacteriaceae > Mycobacterium > Mycobacterium malmoense. The sequence continues at coordinate 3,560,633 of NZ_CP080999.1, read as the reverse complement.
TCCAGCGGAGCGCGGCGGGCGACCTGCTCAGCGTGGCACCGAAACCGCCCGACGCGTCGCAATACAACGGCGAGGCCTGGATATACGTCCAACTTTTGCCTTCCGTCGACAGCAAAGCCCTCGCCGAGGTCGAACGGCTGTTGCCCAGGGTCCTGACCGACGTGGAACAAGTCGCACGCGACGCCGCGGAGTTGATCACCACCCTGAGCGACCTGGCCGCCGCCGTCGAAGCCGACGCGCACGGCCGCTTCTCGGCGCCGGACCGCGAAGACGTCGCGGAGCTACTGCGCTGGCTGGGCAACGGGAATTTCCTGCTGCTCGGCTACCAGCACTGCCGGGTGCATGACGGCCTGGTCTCCGGCGACGGTTCCAGCAGCCTGGGCGTCCTGCGCACCCGCACCGGTTCCCGCCCCCGGTTGACCGACGACGACAAACTCCTGGTGCTGGCGCAATCCGTCGTCGGCAGCTACCTGCGCTACGGCGCTTACCCCTACGTCATCGCGGTTCGCGAATACGTCAAGGGCGGGGTTGTCGAGCACCGCTTCCTCGGGCTCTTCACGGTCGCCGCCATGAACGCGGACGTCCTGGACATCCCGATGGTCTCGCGCAGGGTCCGCAAAGCGCTCGCGATGGCCGACAGCGATCCCATCCACCCGGGCCAGCTGCTGCTCGACGTCATCCAGACCGTCCCGCGCTCGGAGCTGTTCACGCTCAGCGCCGAACGGCTCTTGGCGATGGCCAAAGCGGTGGTGGATCTTGGATCCCAACGGCGCGCGTTGTTGTTCCTGCGGGCCGACCGGCTGCAGTATTTCGTCTCGTGCCTGGTCTATGTGCCGCGTGACCGCTACACCACGGCGGTGCGGTTGCAGATCGAGGACATCCTGGTCCGCGAGTTCGGCGGGACGCGCCTGGAGTTCACCGCTCGCGTCAGTGAATCACCTTGGGCGCTAATGCATTTCATGGTTCGGCTGCCCCAGAAAGACGACACCGGCCCGGCCGCCGCGCCGGTCGACGTCTCCGAAGCCAACCGGATCCGGATCCAGGGGTTGCTGAGCGAGGCCGCGCGCACCTGGGGCGATCGCCTGATCGCCGCGGCGACGGGCCCCGAAGGCACCGTCGGGCACGCCGACGCCGAGCACTACGCCACCGCCTTTTCCGAGGCCTACAAGCAGGCCGTCACGCCCGCCGACGCCATCGAGCACATCGCGATCATCGACGAGCTTTCCGCCGATTCGGTCAAATTGGTGTTCTCCGAACAAGGTACGGACGCGGCGCAGCTGACCTGGTTTCTGGGTGGGCAGACCGCCTCGTTGAGCCAGCTGCTGCCGATGCTGCAAAGCATGGGCGTCGTCGTGCTCGAGGAGCGGCCGTTCACGGTCACCCGGCAGGACGGGCTGCCGGTGTGGATCTACCAGTTCAAAATCCAACTGCACCCGACGGTCCCACCGGCGGCCACGGCGGCCGAACGGGACTCGACCGCAAAGCGATTCGCCGACGCGGTCACCGCGATCTGGCAGGGCCGCGTCGAGGTCGACCGGTTCAACGAGCTGGTGATGCGCGCGCGGTTGACCTGGCAGCAGGTCGTGCTCCTGCGCGCCTACGCAAAGTACTTGCGGCAGGCGGGGTTTCCGTACAGCCAGTCCTACATCGAATCGGTGCTCAACGAGCACCCCTCCACCGCGCGATCACTGGTCACGCTGTTCGAGGCCCTATTCGACCCACGGGGTTCCTCTTTTAAGGGGTCGCCGACCAGTCGCGACGCGCAGGCGGCCGCCGCCGCGGTCGCGGCGGACATCGACGCGCTGGTGAGCCTGGACACCGACCGCATCCTGCGTGCGTTCGCGTCGCTGGTTCAGGCCACGTTGCGAACCAACTACTTTGTGACACGGGAGGGTTCGGCCCGCGCCAGGAACGCGCTCGCACTGAAACTTGATGCGCAGCTGATCGACGAGCTTCCGCTGCCGCGCCCCAAGTACGAAATCTTCGTGTACTCACCCCGCGTCGAAGGCGTGCACCTGCGGTTCGGTCCGGTGGCGCGTGGCGGCCTGCGCTGGTCCGACCGCCGCGACGACTTCCGCACCGAGATCCTGGGCCTGGTCAAGGCGCAAGCGGTGAAGAACGCCGTCATCGTGCCGGTCGGGGCCAAGGGCGGGTTCGTCCTCAAGCGGCCGCCGCTGCCTTCCGGCCCGAAGATTGGGGCGGCTGCCGACCGCGACGCCACCCGCGCCGAGGGTGTGGCCTGCTATCAGTTGTTCATCTCCGGGTTGCTCGACGTCACCGACAACGTCGACCACGCGACGAAAAAGGTCAGCCCGCCGCCGGAGGTGATACGGCGCGACGGCGACGACGCCTACCTGGTGGTGGCCGCGGACAAGGGCACCGCCACCTTCTCCGACATCGCCAACGACGTCGCCAAGTCCTACGGATTCTGGCTGGGCGACGCGTTCGCCTCCGGTGGATCGGTGGGCTACGACCACAAGGCCATGGGCATCACGGCCAAGGGCGCGTGGGAGGCCGTCAAACGCCACTTCCGGGAGATGGGGGTCGACACCCAGACCGAGGACTTCACCGTCGTTGGCATCGGCGACATGAGTGGCGACGTGTTCGGCAACGGCATGCTGCTCTCCGAACACATCAGGCTGCTCGCCGCCTTCGACCACCGGCATATCTTCCTGGACCCCGATCCCGATTCCGCGGTCTCGTGGCGGGAACGCCGGCGGATGTTCGACCTGCCGCGGTCCAGCTGGGACGACTACGACAAGTCGCTGATCAGCGAGGGCGGCGGGGTGTACAGCCGTGAGCACAAGGCGATTCCGGTCAGCCCGCAGGTCCGCCGCGCCCTCGGCATCGACGGCCCGGGCGACGGGGAAATCACCGAAATGGCCCCGCCCAACCTGATTCGGGCGATCTTGCAGGCGCCGGTGGACCTGCTGTTCAACGGCGGCATCGGCACCTACATCAAGGCCGAATCCGAGTCCGACGCCGACGTCGGCGACCGTGCCAATGATCCGGTGCGGGTCAATGGAAATCAGGTGCGCGCCAAGGTAATCGGTGAGGGCGGCAATCTCGGGGTGACGGCACGCGGCCGCGTCGAGTTTGATTTGTCCGGCGGGCGGATCAACACCGACGCGATGGACAACTCCGCCGGTGTGGACTGTTCCGACCACGAGGTCAACATCAAGATCCTGATCGACTCGTTGGTCACCGAAGGTAAGGTCAAGGCCGACGAGCGCACGGCGCTGCTGGAGTCGATGACCGACGAGGTCGCCCGGCTGGTGCTCACCGACAACGAGGACCAAAACGACCTGATCGGCACCAGCCGCGCCAACGCGGCCAGCCTGCTGCCCGTGCACGCGATGCAGATCAAGTACCTGGAAAAGCGTGGGCTCAACCGCGAATTGGAGGCGCTGCCGTCGGAGAAGGAGATTCATCGGCGCACCGAGGTCGGCATCGGGCTCACCTCACCCGAGCTGTGCACGCTGATGGCACACGTCAAGCTGGCGCTCAAAGAGGACATGTTGACCACCGAACTGCCGGAGCAGGACGTGTTCGCGTCCCGGCTGCCGCAATACTTCCCGACACCGCTGCGGGAACGGTTCACCCCGGAGATCCGCGGGCACCAGCTGCGCCGCGAGATCGTCACCACCATGTTGATCAACGACCTGGTGGACACCGCGGGCATCAGCTACTCCTTCCGGATCACCGAAGACGTCGGTGTCGGGCCGATCGACGCCGTGCGCACCTATGTCGCCACCGATGCCATCTTCGGGGTGGGTGACATCTGGCGGCGGATCCGCGCGGCCAACCTGCCCGTGGCGGTCTCGGATAGGCTCACGTTGGATACCCGACGGCTGATCGACCGCGCCGGACGCTGGCTGCTCAACTACCGCCCGCAGCCGTTGGCCGTCGGCGCCGAGATCAACCGGTTCGCCGCGAAGGTCAAGGACCTGACGCCGCGGATGTCGGAGTGGCTGCGCGGTGACGACAAGGCCATCGTCGAAAAGGAAGCCGCGGAATTCGCCTCGCAGGGCGCACCGGACGACTTGGCCTACATCGTCGCCGCCGGCCTATACCGCTTCAGCCTGCTCGACATCATCGACATTGGCGACATCACCGAAATCGACGCCGCCGAAGTGGCCGACACCTATTTCGCCCTGATGGACCGGCTGGGCACCGACGCCCTGCTGACGGCCGTGTCGGAGCTACCCCGACTCGACCGCTGGCAGTCGTTGGCGCGCTTGGCGATTCGCGACGATATCTATGCCTCGCTGCGCTCGCTGAGTTTCGATGTGCTCGCCGTCGGAGAGCCCGACGAGAGTGGCGAGGAAAAGATCGCCGAGTGGGAACACATCAGCGCATCCCGGGTGGAGCGGGCCCGGCGGACGCTGCGCGAGATCCAGGAAAGCGGGGCAAAGGATCTCGCGACGCTGTCGGTGGCGGCGCGGCAGATCCGCCGGATGACCCGCACCAGCGGCAGAGGGTCGTCGAGTTGAGCGTCGGGTTCGTCGCGCCCGTGCCGGTGCGCTGGTCGGACATCGACATGTACCAGCACATCAACCACGCCACCATGGTCACGATCCTCGAAGAGGCACGCGTCCCGTTTCTGCGGGACGCGTTCGGCGCCGACATCACGTCCACCGGCCTGCTGATCGCCGACGTCCGGGTCACCTACAAAGGCCAACTGCGGCTGGCCGATTCGCCCCTGCAGGTGACCATCTGGACCAAGCGGCTGCGGGCGGTGGACTTCACGCTCGGGTACGAGGTGCGATCAGTCAACGCCGATCGCGAGTCGAAGCCCGCCGTCATCGCCGAGTCGCAGCTGGCCGCCTTCCATATCGAGGAGCAGCGGCTGGTGCGGCTCGCGTCGCACCATCGGGAGTATTTGCAACGGTGGATCCGGTAGCCGAGCGCGGGCTGTGGCTGCGTCACGCCGCCCATCGCGGGGATCTGGCCACGTTCGTCGATCATGCGATGCGGCTGGACGACGCCGCCGTCATCCGGTTGCGGGCCCGGTCCGCCGGGTTGCTGACGGCCTGGGTGGCAACGGGTTTCGATGTTCTGGCCAGCCGGGTGGTGGTCGGCGAGGTGCGGCCCGACGATTTGTCGGCGGCCGCCGACGCGCTGGCGCGCGGCCTGTCGGCGGTGGACGCGTCGGGCTATGTCGATCCGGGCTTCGCGATGGACTCCGCCTGGCGGGGTGCGTTGCCCCCGGAATCCGGCTTCACCCATCTCGACGACGTGCCCGCCAGGGTGATGCTGGACCTCGCGCAGCGGGGGGCGCGACTCGCCAAGGAACACGGCAGTTCCCATGGTCCGCCGGTCTCGCTGCTCGACCAGGAGGTCATTCGAGTCAGTTCGGCCGACGTCAGCGTGGGGCTCCCCATGCGCTGTGTGTTCGCCTTGACCGCAATGGGTTTCCTGCCAAGGTCGCCCGACGCGATCGGGCCCGACGAGATAGTCCGGGTCCGGGTGTTGCCGTCCTGGCTGCGGGTCGACGCCAAGTTCGGGTCGGTGTACCGACGCCGTGGGCATCCGGCGCTGGTATTGCGCTGAGCTGCGTTCGCGCGGCGCGCGAAACGCCGACCGCGACCCGGAAACGAATCACGTTGAGTTTATGTCGATCGTCGAAGGTGCCTGTCAGGTGTCATAGACCATCCACAAGGGAAGAACCGCGTCGAGGTAGTCCATGAATTTCTTGAGCCCCACCCGGTATTGCCCGTAGCCGTAGGGGTCTTCCGCGTACTCCGGAAACGCGATGCCCAGCCCGAACAGACCAGGGGCGAGGATCCCGTTTCTTTGGTTGTAATCCAGCCGGCCCCACTGGGGCGTCTCGGGCAGCTTTCTCCGCTCGAAGCCAACGGTATAGACGACGCGATCGCAGGCTTGGAGTTTCTCGCTGAATTCGGCGCTGGACACCCAGCACCTCTCCAGCCGTTCCGGATACACCCCGTCGATGTTCTCCCGGGCCCACACGGCCGCTTGACCCTTCAAACCGGTATCGTCGAAGAGAATCCAATCATCTAGGTACACAGCGTATTTGAGCGGGCTGCGGTAGAAGTTGATCACCCTCTCGACCGGGTGGCGCAGCAGATGCGGCAAGGCGATCATCGATGAGTGCGATGAACCGAAGACGGCAACCGTGGCACCCTCCAGCGGCTGCTCGGCGAGCTTGTCGGGATCGAGAGCGACTTCCACCGGAATCTCGTCCAGTTGGGGATAGTCGAGCTTCTTGGGCACCGAGCCGACGGCGAGGATCACGTTCTCGGAAGCGATTTCGTGTTGCGGCGTTTCAATTCTCCACTGCCTTCTCGCCAAGCAGAGCGCGGTGGCCGTCGTTTGAAAGATTTGCACCCGCTCGCGCAGGTGCTGGGTGACCCAAACCAAGGGATCCGCGACCAGGTCGAGGGCACACGTCTGCTCGGGGTTGACGTCCCGCAGCGGCATCGGGGGCGCTTCTGCGAACCGAAACGAACTGGAGGCATTCAAGAAGCTCAGGAATGTCCCAACGACGGTGTTACTCGACACGGCTCGCCACTTCTGGCCGAGGTCGCCCGCGGCAAAGGCGGGATCGATCCAGGCGATCTTGTCGGGCGAGATCCCCTGATCCAGCAGCCTGCCCACCGCGGCAATTCCGGCGGGCCCAGCTCCGATCACCGTCCACGCGTAGGGCGCCATGTACTAGATATAAAGCAACGAACAGCGAAGCGCCGAATCGGCGCCCGACATCAGAGTATGCTATCGCCCGTGTGCCACTGATATCATCAGTGGCGTGAAGCAGCTTTTACTTAGGGTGCCTGAGGACGTTCATCGCCGGTTGGCCGCGCGTGCCACGCGCGAGGGGCGCAGCCTGAACGCGGTCGCAACTGAGATTCTCGACGCGGCCGCCGACGCCGACGGTGGCGATCGGCGTGTGCAGTTACGCGCCGCGGCGGTCGCCGCGGGCACGTTACGCCGCGTGAGTGCGCGACCAGTCAGTGCAGAGCGACGGCGGCGAATTATCGAGTCGACCCGTGGCCTAGGCCCACAGATCGATCTGTTGCTTGCGCAAGAGCGCGAGCGGCCGTGATTGTCTACCTGGACTCGTCGGTGCTGGCCCGCGCCTATCTCGTGGACGAGGACGGGCACCAGGAGGCCAACTCGCTGCTAGCCGACCCAGACATTGCGACCGTTACCGGGACGTGGACAAGGATCGAAGTCTCGGGCGCGCTGGTGCGGGCCGCGCGGGCCGGCCGCGGCGACGAAAAGGGCTTACTCGGGCTGCTGGACGCCGACCTCGCGGGCCCGGTGATCGTGCTCGGCGCGCCACAAGACCAGATTGAGCGGCACGCCCTGCAACTCGTCCGCCGTCACGCGCTGCGTGCGATGGACGCTTGGCATCTGGCAGTGGCGGTCATTGCCGTTCCGCTGCTGCTGGCGCCCGGCGAGTCTCGGGCATTCGCTTCGCGCGACGAGGCGCAGTGCCAGGTCGCCGAGGAGCTGGGGTTCGTCACGATCTGACCGCCTCCCAGGTGGCCCGATTACACCAGCCACGCCGCGGCGTCCGGCGGCAAGTGCCCGTCGACCAAGGGCGCGCTGGCCAAAAGGAGTTCTCCGGGCGGCAATGCTATCGGCCGGCGGCCGGCGTTCAGCGCGCACACCAAACCCTCGCCGCGGCGCCGAAATATCAGCGCATCGCGGGGCGAGTCCAACCAATCTATCTCGTTGCCATCGAATTCGCTTCGCCTCCTGCGCAATTCGAGTGCCCGCCGGAAGAACCACAGCGTCGAGTCGGGATCCGCGTTCTGCCTTTCGACGGTCAGCGCCGACCAGTCCGCGGGCATCGGCAGCCAGGTGTCGGGGCTCGTGGAGAACCCGAACGGGGGAGCGTCGCCCGACCACGGGATCGGAACCCGGCAGCGGTCGCGGCCGCGTTCGGTGTGTCCCGAGCGTTCCCACGTCGGGTCTTGCAGCACCTCGTCGGGCAGCTCCACGTCGGGCAGGCCCAACTCCTCGCCGTTGTAGAGGAACACCGCGCCCGGCAGGGCGAGCATCACCATCGCCATGGCCCGCGCCCGGCGCAGCCCGATCGCGCCGCCGCCGTAGCGGGTGACCTCGCGGCCCACGTCGTGGTTGGACAGCGTCCAGGTGGGGGTGGCGTTTTCGATCGCCGTGGCCGCCAGCGAATTCTGGATCGCGTCGTGGATTTCGGCGGCGTCGAAGTCGATCTTCGTCAGCCGGAAGTTGAAGCCGAGGTGCAGTTCGTCGGGCCGCAGATACTCGGCCCAGCGGGCGTTGTCGGTGACCCACACCTCGCCGACGGTTACCGCGCCGGGATAGTCGTCGACGATCGCGCGGATGCCGCGGTGGATCGCGTGTACGTCGGGGTTGTTGAAGCGCGGGTCGTCGTCGCTGTGGTGCAACACCCTCATGTCGCCCTGCGTGTCCGGCAGGCCGGGCGGCTTGGCCATCCCGTGCGCGACGTCGATGCGGAAGCCGTCCACACCGCGTTCCAGCCAGAACCGCAGCGTCTTCTCGAAGTCGTCGAAGACGTCGGGGTGCTCCCAGTTCAGGTCGGGCTGCTCGGCATCGAAGAGGTGCAGGTACCACTGGCCGGGGTTGCCGTCCGGTTCGACCACGCGCGTCCAGGCCGGCCCCCCGAACACCGACTTCCAGTTGTTCGGCGGCAGCGCCCCGCCGGGGCCGCGTCCGTCGCGAAAGAAATAGCGCTCCCTGGCGTCGGTGCCGGGGCCGGCGGCCAGCGCCGCCTGAAACCACGGGTGCTGGGAACTGGTGTGGTTGGGCACCACGTCCATAGTGATCTTGATACCCCGCCGGTGCGCCGCGTCGACCAGCCGCTCGAACGCCGCCAGCCCGCCGAACAACGGGTCGATGTCGCGGGGATCGGCGACGTCGTAGCCGTGGTCGGCCATCGGCGAGACGGTGACCGGGTTGAGCCAGATCGCGTCGACACCCAGCCGTTCCAGGTGCCCCAACCGGGCCGTCAGTCCGTCCAGGTCGCCGACGCCGTCGCCATCGCTGTCGGCGAACGACCGCGGATAGACCTGGTAGAAGACGGCGTTCGACCACCAAGGCCGCTGCGTTTCGTGGCCGGACATCAAATCGGTGAGTTGACGAGGGAGTGGGCGGCCATCTCCAGGTAGCCGAGCAACTCGCGGCGGTGCTCGTCGTCCAGGGTGCGCGAGTCGATGGACGCGACGGCGGTGTGCATGCACCGCAGCCAGGCGTCGCGCTCGATGGGGGTGATCCGGAACGGGGCGTGACGCATCCGCAGCCGCGGGTGTCCGCGCCGGTCGGAGTAGGTTCGCGGGCCGCCCCAGTACTGCTCGAGGAACATGCGCAACCGTTCTTCGGCGCCGGCCAGGTCGTCTGGGGGATACAGGTCGCGAAGGATCTCGTCTTCGGGGACCTGCGCATAGAAGCGCGACACGATCGTTTTGAACGTCTCGGCACCGCCGACAGCGTCGTAGAAGCTCACTTGATCCATCCCCTCCATTGTGGTGTATCGCCGGGGCGGCGACACGCGGCGGGCCGTGAGATGCCCCGCTGTTCACCGGTTCGACACGGCGCGCACCTGCAATAGGGGTGCGATTGGCGGCGAATCATGGTGGACTATCCGCGGAGGATCTATGGCGCAGGGCAAGAGACGCCGCAGCCACCGCAGTTCCGGTGCCGCGGCAGGGCTAACCGGACCCGCAACCGCGTCATGCCTGCACAGTGTCGATAGCCATCCGCCCACCCGCCACGAGACCGTGTCGGTGTGGAGCCGCCGGCGGGTGTTGCTGCTGAATTCCACCTACGAGCCGCTGACCGCGCTGCCGATGCGGCGGGCCATCATCATGGTGATCTGCGGCAAGGCCGACGTGGTGCACGACGACCCCGCCGGACCGGTGATCCACTCGGCGACCAGGTCGATCGTGGTGCCGTCGGTGATCCAGCTGCGGTCCTACGTGCGGGTTCCCTACCGCGCCCGGGTCCCGATGACCCGGGCCGCGCTCATGCACCGCGACCGTTTCTGCTGCGCCTATTGCGGGGCGAAGGCCGACACCGTCGACCACGTGGTGCCGCGCAGCCGCGGAGGCGACCACTCCTGGGAGAACTGCGTCGCGTGCTGCTCGACGTGCAACCACCGCAAGGGCGACAAGCTGCTCACCGAGCTTGGCTGGGCGCTGCGCCGGGTACCACTGCCGCCGACGGGCCAGCACTGGCGGCTGCTGTCGACGGTCAAGGAACTGGATCCGGCCTGGGCTCGATACCTCGGTGAGGGCGCGGCCTGACGGCCTTTACCGGTTTCTTGGTGATCGATCCGATCGTAGGGATTGTCCTCCATCGACTGGCATCCTGTTGCCTTGCCGAAGGTTCCCGCGGGGGAGACCTCCCTTCGCAAGAAGGGGCCATCGTTTATTAGTGTGATTCTCAATTGGCATGCGGGAGACATGACCAATGCCAGTCGGATGATGTTTCATCCATGAGGCCAATATTGACGTGAAATCGGTTCTACTCCATGGATTTTGGGCTATCCAATCGCTGACGTCGGCTCGTCATGGGTTGTGGAGGTTGTTGCCCAACCCTGCCGGCATGTCGTGATGGGTCTCGGTCGTCCAGAAATGCCAATTAGCCACTGGCAGCGACTTCTCACCAACGCGGACACAATGACGAGCAGCGCACGAGCCGTCAGATCCGTGGGCGACAAATTCTTGAGTCCGAGTGTGCGGGTAGATCACCCGGTGGGATACGGTTTGCGTCGTGAGCCTTCTGGAGATTCACCTCTTCTTCATCGGAATCCCGCTGTTGCTGGTGGCCGTGCTGTCGGCGCTGGTCTGGTCGCACAAGGGACCCCATCCCGCGACCTACAAGTTGTCGGAGAAGTGGACACATCCGCCGATCCTGTGGGCTGCCACCGACGAGGACGTCGGCGGTGCGCACGGCGGACATGGCACATCGGAGTTTTCGGTTGGAGGTGGCGCCAGTGGCACCTGGTGAGGTAGCGACGATCGAGCCCACCGAGCTGCCCAAGGGCTCGGTGATCACCACCAGCGGACGGATCTCGGGTGTCACCCAGCCCGGAGAGCTATCCGTGCACTACCCGTTTCCGATCAAAGACCTCGTCGCCATCGACGACGCCCTGAAATACGCTTCGCGGGCGTCCGGGGCGCGGTTCGCCATCTACCTCGGCGACCTGGGTAGCGACACCGCCGCGCGGGCTCGCGAGATTCTGGCCAAGGTATCCACGCCGAACAACGCGGTGCTGCTCGCCGTCTCGCCTAACCAGTCCGTCATCGAGGTGGTGTACGGCTCACAGGTCCGCGGGCGCGGCGCCGAGTCGGCCGCACCGCTGGGAGTGGCCGCCGCTTCATCGGCGTTCGAACAGGGTCACCTGGTCGACGGGCTGGTCAGCGCCATCCGCGTGCTCAGCGCGGGGATCTCCCCGGCCTAACGGCTCTAGCGTTTCGGCCTGAAAACCTTGATCACTCTGGTGATGACCTGGGCCTGCTTTGGGTCAACAAAACTGCGAACATGACTGCATACTGGCTGGGTGTTGCACGTGAGCGGGTGTTGCGGATCGGTCGCGAGGAGTTCGGCGGCGCGCATCGGCTGACGAGACGATCCGCCGGCTGATCGATGAGCACTGGCAGGCCGCTGCCATCGCGGCCGTCCGCCGCTACCCAGGACGACCCCAAGGGTGGGCGGCCTCGAAATGTGCGATGTCGCGCATCAGGAGAGCCAGCGCCCGGTGATGGTCATTCCCGCAAAGATCGTTGCGGTGGGCCGTCGAGGGTGCGCAGTTGTACGCGACACGCCGGTCGATGGTGTGCAAACACGCACGCTCGGCGCGCAGCTAGCCCACGCACGCTCGGCGCGGTAGGAGGTGCGCGCTAGCCGGCGCCGTCGAACCGGCGCGCCTTCAACGCCCGCTTTACTCCCGCTTGGCCCTCGAGGACCAGGCGCCGCAAGGCGGGCGGCACCTCCGACTCGGGCGCGGCCAGGAACTCATCGGCCGCCGCGACACCGGCATCGCTGATGTCCCAGGACGGGTAGAGGCCGATCACCACCGTCTGGGCGACCTCGCTGGAGCGCCGCGCCCACACCCCGGGTATCGCCTCGAAGTAGCGCGCGGTGAACGGCGTGAGCAGCTCGCCCTGCCCCGGCGCCACGATGCCCGCGATGATCGCCCGGGCCGTGATGTTGGGCAGGGTGTCGTCCTCGACCACCGTCGTCCAAGCTTCTTCCTTGACGCGCGGTTGCGGCCGCGCCGCGGCCGCCTGGGCGCCGTGGCGCTTGCCCGCCGCGGTCGGGTCGCGCTGAACTTCGGCGTCGATAAAGGGCGTTGCGGGCCCGTCGGCGTCAATGTCGCCGGCGGTGGCCAGCGCGGTCACGATGCGCCAGCGTAGGTCGGTGTCGATCTCCAGGCCCGCCAACCCCAGGTCGGCGGGATCGTGGTCGAGCAGGTCGGCCAGCGTCACCACATGCCGGGTCGACAGCACCGACGAGCACAGCGCGTTGACGAAGGCCAGCTGATGATCCGACCCGGGCGGCGCGCTCCGGGCCAATTCCAGCAGCCGGTCGGCGAACCGCGGCCAGCCGTGCTCGCGGGCCCAGCCCGGCTCGGTGTAGGACGCCAGCGCCGTCTGCGCCTGCAGCAGCAGCCGCTGCGCCACCCCGACCTCGGTTTCGGCCTGCACGCCGCCCGAGACCAGCGCCACGAAGTCGCGGGCACGCAGCTCGGCCTCGCGGGTCATCTCCCACGCCGCCGACCACACCAGCGTGCGCGGCAGCGGCTCGGCGATGTCGGCGATGCGCGCCAGCGCGGTCTGTAGCGACTGGGCGTCCAGCCGCAGCGAACAGTACGTCAGGTCGTCGTCGTTGACCAAAATCAGCTGGCCGCGCGAAACACCAACCAGCGCGGGAACTTCCGTGACGGAACCCTCGACGTCGAGCTCCTCCCGGCACACCCGCACCAGCCTGCCGGCCCCGTCCTCGTCGTAGATCCCGACGGCCAGCCGGTGCACCCGGGTCTCACCCGCGCCCGGCTCCGCGCCGCTCTGCGTCACCGCGAACCGGGTGAACCTGCCCTCGGGGCCCGGGCCGTCGACGTCGAAATCGGGCCGCAGCGTGTTCAGCCCAGTGGTTTTCAGCCACTGCTGACCCCAATTCGACAAGTCGCGGCCAGACGCCTTCTCCAGCGCGGCGAGCAGATCGTCGAACGTGGCATTGCCGTAGGCATGCGCGCGGAAGTAGTCGCGCAGCCCGGCCAGGAACTGCTCCAGCCCGACGTAGGCGACCAGCTGCTTGAGCACCGAAGCGCCCTTGGCGTAGGTGATTCCGTCAAAATTCACCTCGACAGCGGCCAGGTCGGGGATGTCGGCGGCGATCGGGTGCGTCGACGGGAGCTGGTCCTGCCGGTAGGCCCACGACTTTTCGGCGTTGGCGAACGTCGTCCACGCCTCGGTGAATTCGGTTGCCTCGCTTTGGCATAGCACCGACGCGAAGGTCGCGAATGACTCATTGAGCCACAGGTCGTCCCACCATGTCATGGTGACCAGGTCCCCGAACCACATGTGCGCCATCTCGTGCAGCACCGTCTCGGCGCGCCGCTCATAGGAAGCCCGGGTGACCTTGCTGCGGAAGACGTAGTCCTCGAGGAACGTCACCGCTCCGGCGTTTTCCATTGCGCCGGCGTTGAATTCGGGAACGAACAGCTGGTCGTACTTGCCGAACGCGTACGGCAACCCAAAGTTCTTGTGGTAGAAGCCAAATCCCTGCTTGGTCTGGGTGAACAACCGCTCGGCGTCCATGTGCTGCGCCAGCGAGGCCCGGCAGTAGATGCCCAGCGGGATCTCGCCGTGTTCGTCGGTGTAGGAGTCTTTCCATTCCGCATATGGACCGGCAATCAGGGCCACCAGGTACGTGCTCATCCGCGGGGTAGTGACGAAGGTGTGCACGCCGTTCTCCACGGATGCGGTAGCTCCATTGGAGATCACCTTCCAGTGCCGGGGTGCGGTCACCCGCAAGTCGAATGTCGCCTTGAGGTCGGGTTGGTCGAAACAGGCGAACATCCGCTTGGCGTCGGCGGTTTCGAATTGCGAGTACAAGTAGGTCTCGTCGTCCACCGGGTCGACGAAGCGGTGCAGACCCTCACCGGTGTTGGAGTAGCGGCAGTCGGCGTCGACGACGACGACGTTGCGCTCGGCCAGTCCGCGCAGCGGGATGCCGGTCGATTCGTCGTATTCGGAGACATCGAGGTCGCGTCCGTTGAGGGTGGCGCTGCGTACCCTGTCGGCGGCGATGTCGAGGACGGTGTCGGCGCCGGCGAGCGAGTCGAACACCACGGTGGTGGTGGACCGGAAGGTCCCTTCGCCGGACGGGCCGCTGGGATCGGAGCCGTCGGTGACATCGAGGCTGATCTGGTAGCTGTCGACAGTGATCAGGGCGGCGCGTTCGACAGCCTGGTCCCGGGTCAGGTTAGGAAGGGCCATGCGTCCAACTTAAAGCGTGGCGGGCCGGCGCCACAGGGCGGGAACAGACGCGCGGTGACTACGGTTGTGCCAGGCGGTGTTCTGAACCGTGTCTGGCTCTCCAGGAGAGGACTGCGCTATGCCCGAGAAGGCCCCGGTGAAAAACCAAGCCGATTTCTGGTTCGACCCGCTGTGCCCGTGGTGTTGGATCACGTCGCGCTGGATCCTCGAGGTGGAGAAGGTTCGCGATATCGAGGTGAACTTTCACGTCATGAGCCTCGCGATACTGAACGAAAACCGCGAAGGACTGCCGGAGAAATATCGGGAAAACATGAAGAGGGCGTGGGGGCCGGTGCGCGTGGCCATCGCCGCCGAGCAAGCCCACGGTTCCGGCGTCCTGGACCCGCTGTACACGGCGATGGGCACCCGGATTCACAACGAGGGCAACAAAGACCTCGACGAGGTCATCAAGCTGTCGTTGGCCGATGCCGGCCTGCCGGCGGAGCTTGCCGAGGCCGCTAACAGTGACGCTTACGACGACGCGCTGCGCAAGAGCCACCACGCCGGGATGGACGTGGTCGGTGACGATGTCGGCACGCCGACCATCCACGTCAACGGTGTGGCGTTCTTCGGGCCGGTGCTCTCGAAAATCCCGCGTGGCGAGGAGGCGGGCAAGCTGTGGGACGCCTCGGTGACGTTCGCGTCCTACCCACACTTTTTCGAGCTCAAGCGGACCCGCACCGAGCCGCCCGAATTCGACTAGACCAGTCGGGCGGCGACCCGCTGCGCCCGGCTCCGCCGCGCTGGCGATCGCCGCGACCAGTCGGGCGGCGACCCGCTGCGCCCGGCTTCGCCGCGCTGGCGATCGCCGCGATCAGTCGGGCCGCCGCCGAGGCGCCGACAGTGAAACCAGCGACGCGACACGCCGAGAATTGCGTCGCGGGGTTCACACTGGGCGGGTCGGCGGGTAAGGATGTCCGGCATGCGCGTCTACCTGGGTTCCGATCACGCCGGATACGAGCTCAAGCAACAGATCGTCGAGCACCTCAAGGAATCTGGGCACGAGCCGATCGACTGCGGCGCCTTCAGCTACGATCCCGACGACGACTACCCGGCGTTTTGCATCGCCGCCGCGACGCGCACGGTGGCCGACCCCGACAGCCTGGGCATCGTGCTCGGCGGATCGGGCAACGGCGAGCAGATCGCCGCCAACAAGGTCCCAGGAGCCCGCTGCGCGCTGGCGTGGAGCGTCGAGACGGCGACGCTGGCGCGTGAGCACAACAACGCGCAGTTGATCGGCATCGGCGGCCGCATGCACACCGTGGCCGAGGCGCTGTCCTTCGTGGACGCGTTCCTGAGCACTCCGTGGTCGAAAGCCCAACGCCACCAACGGCGTATCGACATCCTCACCGAGTACGAACGCACTCACCAGGCGCCGCCGGTGCCCGGCGCCCCGGCCTGAGTCGGCACCGTGCCCGAAGGCCATACCCTGCACCGGCTGGCCCGGCTGCACCAGCGCCGATTCGCTCGCTCGCCGGTTGCGGTGTCCAGCCCGCAGGGCCGGTTCACCGAATCGGCCGCGGTGGACGGCCGGGTGCTGCGCAGCGCCAGCGCGTGGGGCAAGCACCTGTTTCATCACTACGCCGGCGGCCCGATCGTGCACGTGCACCTCGGCCTGTACGGCACCTTCACCGAATGGCAACGCCCCGGCGATGGGCTCCTACCGGAGCCGGTCGGGCAGGTGCGGATGCGGATGGTCGGCGCCGACTACGGCACCGACCTGCGCGGCCCGACGGTGTGCGAGGTGATCGACGAAGCCCAGGTCGCCGATGTGGTGGCCAGGCTCGGTCCCGACCCGTTACGCAGCGACGCCGACCCGTCGTGGGCGTGGGCCCGAATCACCAAGTCGCGCAGGCCGATTGGCGCGTTGTTGATGGACCAGACCGTCATCGCCGGGGTGGGCAACGTCTACCGCAGCGAGTTGCTGTTCCGCCACGGCATCGACCCGTTCCGGCCCGGCCGGGGGATCGGCGAGGCGGAGTTCGACGCGGCGTGGACGGATCTGGTGGCGTTGATGAATGTCGGCTTGCGCGGCGGCAAGATCATCGTGGTGCGGCCCGAACACGACCACGGCCCGCCGTCGTACCGGCCCGGGCGGCCCCGGACGTACGTGTATCGGCGCGCGGGCGAGCGGTGCCGGGTGTGCGGCGAGCCGATCCGCACGGCGGTGTTGGAGGGCCGCAACGTGTTTTGGTGCCCGGCGTGCCAGAAATGACGGAGCGCCCCAGCAGCCCGAAAACCCGCAGGCCATCACCCGGCGGGTCGCTGCCAGAAGGGATACGCTGGCGTCTCTGGTTTAGACACGGTCTCGTCGGGGTATGGGTGGGAACCGTGAAAACTCTTCCACGTTTAGCTGCAACGATTTTCGCGGTGACTGTCGGTCTGGGGCTGGCGGGGCTTGGTGTAGCGACCGAAGCCCACGCGCAGCCCGGGCCCTTCCCTCAGTGGTGCCCGGGAGACTTCTGGGACCCGGGTTGGGGTCCGAACTGGGACGGAAACAACTGCCACGACAACTGGCGCGGACCCGGGCCCAACCCGCATCCCGAGCCCTACCGCGGACCGGGCGGTCCGGGTGGCCCCGGTGGCCCGGCCGGCCCCGGCGGCCCGGGCGGCCCGGGCGGGCCTGGCGGACCGGGCGGTCCCGGATGGGATCATCACTGACGCTCTTCACCACCGCACCCTGCCGAACCGTTCGGCGGGGTGCGGTTTATGTCTGGGCCCGCTCGAGGACTCCGAGCGCGGCGTAGACCTCGTTGCTGAGGGCGACGCTTCGCGGGTCCGCGTTGGCCTTGGTGGCGTCGAAGCGATTCGTCACGTATGCGTAGCCGATTCGGTGCTCCAAGTCGACAAACCCGAATGAGCCACCGAGGCCGCCGTGGCCGAAGATCCGGCGGTTGGGCCCGTTGACGCCGCGCTGGTTCAGCATGTAGCCCAGCCCCCAGCCATGGTCGGCGACCCGCGGGCCCAGCACCAGATCGGTGTCGTGGCCGCCCTGCGACACCCGGACCAGGTCCATGTGCTCACGGCTGAGCAGCTTCTCCTGCGCGAGCGCGTTATAGAAGGTCGCCAATCCCAGCGCCGACACCTGGCCGTTGGTGCCGGGGAACTCGAGTTCGCGCCACAGGCGCAGGTCGTGAGAGCCGAGCTCGTCGTCGGGCGCAAATCCCATGGACACCGACAGCGCGGCCTTGGGGTGCTCGGCCAGGTTGGTCGGGTAGCCGGGTGCATGCACCTCGGCCAGCAGGTCGCGGGCGTGCGGCTTGTTGACCCGCTCGGCGCAGCGCCGCTGGTCGGCGGGGGACAGGCCGATGTGCACGTCGGCGCCCAGCGGTTCGGCGATCTCGGTGCGCAGATACTGACCGACGGTGCGGCCGGTCACGCGGCGGAACACCTCGCCGAGGATGAAGCCGAACGTGGTCATGTGGTAGCCCTGGGCGGTGCCCGGCTCCCACCAGGGTTCGGCGGCGGCCAGTTGCTCGCAGACGAAGTCCCAGTCGGCGACCTTCTCCCAGCTCATCCGGGTGCGCGGCCCGATGACGCCGGACCGGTGGCTCATCACCATGGCCAGCGTGATGGCCTCCTTGCCGGCCTGGCCGAACTCGGGCCAGTAGCGGGCCACCGGCGCCTGCAGGTCCAGCTCGCCGCGGTCGGCCAGTTGATGCACGCACGTTGACGTCAGCCCCTTGGTGCCGGACAGCACCGTCGTCAGGGTGTCTTGTCGCCATGGACGGGTGCCTGCGGCGTCGGCCCAGCCGCCCCAGAGGTTGACGACCAGGTCCCCGTCGACCCAGACCGCGACGGCCGCGCCGACCTCTTTGCCCAGCGCAAAGTTGCGCTCGAACGCGTCGCGCACTCCGACGAAGTCCGACGCGCATGAGCCTTTGATGTGGACTTCGCTCATGGCGCCTTTCTGCCGAGCAAAACTTAGCTCCGAGCGGGCGACGGGAATCGAACCCGCGTCGCTAGTTTGGAAGACTAGGGCTCTACCATTGAGCTACGCCCGCAAGTATTAGTCGAGCGAGACTGTATCTGGCGGTGACTTTCAAATCTAATCGAAGCGGTTCCGTGATCGCTCCGTGAGGTCTGACGGGTCTCTGAGAGGTCATGGAAGGTCGCTGCGAAGCCTGTGGCGAACCTGGCCCTGGAGGGCCTTAGGATCATCGAGGTCAGCGCGGGGTGTAGCGCAGCTTGGTAGCGCATCCGCTTTGGGAGCGGAAGGCCGCAGGTTCAAATCCTGTCACCCCGACCAAACCAGCGCCGTACCGCGGCACGACCAGACACCGAGGAGCACACCCGTGAAGAGCAGCGTCGAGCAACTGAGCCCCACCCGGGTGCGCATCAATGTCGAGGTGCCTTTCACCGAACTCGAGCCCGATTTCCAGCGGGCCTACAAGGAGCTGGCCAAACAGGTGCGGCTGCCCGGCTTCCGGCCGGGGAAGGCGCCCGCGAAGTTGCTGGAGGCCCGTTTCGGCCGGGAGGCGATGCTCGACCAGGTCGTCAACGAGGCGCTGCCCGGCCGGTATGGACAGGCGGTCGCGGAGTCGGAAGTCCAGCCGCTCGGCCAGCCCAACATCGAGGTCACCAATAAGGAGTACGGCCAGGATCTGGCCTTCACCGTCGAGGTCGACGTCCGCCCCAAGATCACCCTTCCGGACCTGAGTGAGCTAAAGGTTTCGGTGGAGCCGATCGAGGTCACCGACGCCGACGTCGACGCCGAACTGGAGTCGTTGCGTGCGCGGTTCGGCACCCTGACCGGGGTGGATCGGCCGGTGGCCGACGGCGACTTCGTCTCGATCGACTTGTCGGCCACCGTCGACGGCGAGGACGTCCCCGGCGCCGCTGCGCAGGGACTGTCCCACGAGGTCGGCTCCGGGCGGCTCATCGCAGGCCTCGACGAGGCGCTCGTCGGTTTGTCCGTCGACGAGTCCCGCGAGTTCACCGCGCAGCTGGTCAGCGGCGAACACGCCGGGCAGGACGCGGAGGTGACCGTCACCGTCAGGTCGGTCAAGGAACGTGAACTGCCGGAGCCCGACGACGAATTCGCCCAATTGGCCAGCGAATTCGACACCATTGACGAGCTGCGGTCCAAGCTGCGCGACCAGGTGCGGCAGGTCAAGCGCGCCCAGCAAGCGGAGCAGATCCGAAACGCCACGATCGACGCTCTCCTCGAACAGGTCGACGTGCCGCTGCCGGAGGCGATCGTTCAGGTCCAGTTCGACAGCGCCATGCACGGCGCGCTCAGCAGCCTCAACCACGACGAGGCCAGGCTCGCCGAGGTGCTCGCCGAGCAGGGCAAGTCGCGCGAGGAGTTCGAGAGCGAGACGCGCGCCGCCGCCGAGACGGACGTCAAAAGGCAGCTGTTGCTGGATGCGCTGGCCGACGAATTGCAGGTCCAGGTCGCCCAGGGAGACCTCACCGAACGACTGTTGGTGACATCGCGGCAATACGGCATCGAGCCGCGGCAGCTGTTCGCCTACCTTCAGGAGAACAACCAGCTTCCGGCCGTGTTCGCCGACGTGCGGCGCGGACTGGCCATCGCCGCGGCGATCGAAGCCGCTACGGTCACCGATACCGATGGAAACGCCATCGATACCAGTGATTTCTTCGGCAAGCGCCCGGAGGCCGAGGCTGGCGAGGTTGAGGAGGCCGGGGAGTCTGGCGTGGCCGAGCCTGCCGACGAGGCTGGGGAGCCCGAGGAGTCCGGCGCGGCTGAGCCGACCGGCGAGGTTGAGGAGTCCGGCGCGACCGGTGAGCGCAGTGAGGTCCAAGCCCCGGACGGCTCCGACGACGAAGCGAAATGACGGAGGCCATGACGCTGTGAGCGAACGCGCCCATTTCAGGGGGTGCGTGGCCGTCAAACAGCGGGCCAGGTTGGTTAGTGTCGGTGCAGAGAAGAACTCGAGAAAGCAGGTGCCCCAACTGTGAGCAAAGTGACTGACATGCGTTCGAACTCGCAGGGTCTCAACCTCACGGACTCGGTCTATGAGCGCTTGCTCTCCGAGCGCATCATCTTCCTGGGTTCGGAGGTGAGCGACGAGATCGCCAACCGGCTGTGCGCACAGATTCTGCTGCTCGCCGCCGAGGACGCCACCAAGGACATTTCGCTTTACATCAACTCGCCGGGCGGATCGATCAGCGCCGGGATGGCGATCTACGACACCATGGTCCTGGCGCCCTGCGACATCGCCACCTACGCGATGGGCATGGCCGCCTCCATGGGCGAATTCCTGCTGGCGGCCGGCACCAAGGGCAAGCGCTACGCGCTGCCGCACGCCCGCATCCTGATGCACCAGCCGCTGGGCGGGGTGACCGGCAGCGCGGCCGACATCGCCATCCAGGCCGAGCAGTTCGCCGTCATCAAAAAGGAAATGTTCCGGCTCAACGCGGAATTCACCGGCCAGCCGATCGAACGCATCGAGGCCGACTCCGACCGGGACCGCTGGTTCACCGCCCAGGAAGCCCTGGAATACGGGTTCGTCGACCACATCATCACCCGCGCCGCCCACATCACCAACGGAGAAGCCCAGTGAATCAGATCCAGCCCCAGGCGCGGTACATCCTGCCGTCGTTCATCGAGCACTCCAGCTTCGGCGTCAAGGAGTCCAACCCCTACAACAAGCTGTTCGAGGAGCGCATCATCTTCCTCGGCGTCCAGGTCGACGACGCCTCGGCCAACGACATCATGGCGCAGCTACTGGTGCTCGAGTCGCTGGACCCCGACCGCGACATCACCATGTACATCAACTCACCCGGTGGCGGGTTCACCTCGCTGATGGCGATCTACGACACCATGCAGTACGTGCGCGCCGACATCCAGACGGTGTGCCTGGGTCAGGCCGCCTCGGCGGCGGCGGTGCTGCTGGCCGCCGGAACGCCGGGTAAGCGAATGGCGCTGCCCAACGCGCGCGTGCTGATCCACCAGCCGTCGCTGTCCGGCGTGATCCAGGGGCAGTTCTCCGACCTGGAGATCCAGGCCGCCGAGATCGAGCGGATGCGCACGCTGATGGAGACCACGCTGGCCCGTCACACCAACAAGGACCCCGCGGTCATCCGTAAGGACACCGACCGGGACAAGATCCTCACCGCGGAAGAGGCCAAGGACTACGGGATCATCGACACCGTCCTGGAATACCGGAAGCTGTCCGCCCAGACCGTCTGAGGCTTCGCCGAGCCTGTAAATCTGCAGGCAAAGTGCGAGTAGCGGCCTGCAGGATTACAGGCTCGGCGAAAGTACCGACGCCATCTCGGCGATGTCGGCCGGACCCACGCGACAACATCCGCCGACTATGCGCGCCCCGGCCGCCACCCACTGCGTCGCAAGCTGTGCGGAGAACCGTCGCGGACCGACCCACGCGTGGCCGTCCCACGACTCACCGCTGTTCGGGTAGACAATCACCGGCTTGCCGACATTCGCCAAGCGGATCGCCGGCAGCACGTCCTCGGGCGCACAGCAATTGACGCCGACCGCGACGATCTCGGGAACCCCGGCGGCCACCGCGAACGCGTCGGTAAGCGGCTGCCCGGCGCGGGTCCGGGTCCCGTCGACGGTGTAACTGAGCCAGGCCGGCACGCCGAGCGAATGAACCAAATTGACCAGCGCTTCCGCCTCATCGATATCGGGCACGGTTTCCAGCGCCAGTACGTCCGCGCCGGCGGCCGCCAGGATTTCCAGCCGCGGTCGATGCCACCGCATCAAAGCCGCGACGGACAGGCCGTAGCGTCCGCGATATTCGGATCCGTCGGCGAGCGCGGCGCCGTACGGTCCGACCGAGGCCGCGACCCAGAGGCCGGGCGCGCCGACCTCGTCACGCGCGGCCTTGGCGAGTTCGACGCTGCGGCGCAGCAGGCCGGCGGTTTCCCGGCGGTCGATTCCGTCGGCCGCGAAGCCCTCGAACGATGCCTGGTAGCTGGCCGTCGTCGCGATCGCCGCGCCGGCGCGAAAGTACGCGGCGTGCACCGCGACGATCTCCTGCGGGGCATCCGCCAGCAGCCTGGCCGACCACAGCGCGTCGGAAAGATCGTGGCCGCGAGCCTCGAGCTCGGTGGCCAGGCCGCCGTCGAGCAGCACGAATTCGCTGGACAACGCCAATCCCACACGGCCACTGTAGGGCGGTCGGCCGGCGAGCAGGCCTCGGTCGGGTAACGACCGCGACACGCCAAAGACACGTAATGCGCGTCTCGGCGAGTGGCGGGCGCCGTATGCCTATATGTTTCATTCAGACAGCACAGGCATGAATACCAACGACGCGATTCGGCGCTAATGGTCGCGTCGGGCCCGAGCTAGCGGGTAGCGTCGGGGATTACATGCGGCATAGCAAGACGAACGGCGAACAAGGAAGTAGGCCCTCAGCACCATGGCGCGCATCGGAGACGGCGGTGACCTGCTGAAGTGCTCGTTCTGCGGGAAGAGCCAGAAGCAAGTCAAGAAACTCATTGCTGGTCCCGGTGTGTATATCTGCGATGAGTGTATCGATCTCTGTAACGAGATCATCGAAGAGGAGCTCGCCGACGCCGACGATGTCAAGCTCGACGAACTGCCCAAGCCCGCCGAGATCCGGGAGTTCCTCGAGGGATACGTCATCGGGCAGGACACCGCCAAGCGGACGCTGGCCGTCGCGGTCTACAACCACTACAAGCGGATCCAGGCGGGCGAGAAGGGCCGGGACTCCCGGGCGGAGCCGGTCGAGCTGACCAAGTCCAACATCCTGATGCTCGGGCCCACCGGCTGCGGCAAGACCTACCTGGCGCAGACGCTGGCCAAGATGCTCAACGTGCCGTTCGCCATTGCCGACGCGACCGCGCTGACCGAGGCCGGTTACGTCGGTGAGGACGTCGAGAACATCCTCCTCAAGCTGATCCAGGCCGCCGACTATGACGTCAAGCGCGCCGAGACCGGCATCATCTACATCGACGAGGTCGACAAGATCGCCCGCAAGAGCGAGAACCCGTCGATCACGCGCGACGTGTCCGGTGAGGGCGTCCAGCAGGCCCTACTGAAAATCCTGGAGGGCACCCAGGCGTCGGTTCCCCCGCAGGGCGGCCGCAAGCACCCGCATCAAGAGTTCATCCAAATCGACACCACCAACGTGCTGTTCATCGTCGCGGGTGCGTTCGCCGGATTGGAAAAGATCATCTACGAGCGCATCGGCAAGCGGGGGTTGGGCTTCGGTGCCGAGGTGCGCTCCAAGGCCGAGATCGACACCACGGACCACTTCGCCGACGTGATGCCCGAAGACCTCATCAAGTTTGGCTTGATCCCCGAATTCATCGGGCGGCTTCCGGTGGTGGCCTCGGTCACCAACCTGGACATGGACTCATTGGTCAAGATCTTGTCCGAGCCGAAGAACGCGTTGGTCAAGCAGTACACCCGGCTGTTCGAGATGGACGGCGTGGAGCTGGAGTTCAGCGACGACGCGCTGGAAGCGATCGCCGATCAGGCGATCCACCGTGGCACGGGTGCGCGCGGCCTGCGGGCGATCATGGAAGAGGTCCTGCTGCCGGTGATGTATGACATCCCGAGCCGCGACGACGTCGCCAAAGTGGTGGTGACCAAGGAGACCGTGCAGGACAACGTGCTGCCGACGATCGTGCCGCGCAAGCCGTCGCGCAGTGAGCGCCGCGACAAGAGCGCCTAACGCCTCGAGGATGACGGCCGCGACGTCACAACGCCGCGATCCCCGGTCAGCGCGATGGACGTGACCAAGACCACAGTTCTGGTTGTTGGCGCCGCTGTGCCCTAGCTGACTTCGGCTTTTGGCGACAAACCCGCTGCATGTAATCGCTCGGAGACGGCCATGCGCCGCCAAAAGCAGTGCCATAATTGGTACTGCCAGTGACACACAAGCTTGACGGCGCGGGGGTCACTCCTGGGGCGCGTACCCTAAACCTCCAGTGGAGTGGCTGTCCGGGTAACGAAATGGAAGGCGGAGACGTGGATCCGAACGGCAGCGGAGCCGGGTCAGATTCCCATAATGGCTCCCCGCAGAACGGGGCGTCTCATCCCGGGTCCGACCGGCAGCGTCTGGAACAAGTTGTCATCCGATTCGCGGGGGACTCCGGGGACGGCATGCAGCTGACGGGTGACCGGTTCACGTCGGAGGCAGCGCTTTTCGGCAACGACCTGGCAACCCAACCGAACTACCCCGCCGAGATCCGCGCCCCCGCAGGCACATTGCCGGGGGTCTCGTCCTTCCAGATCCAGATCGCCGATTACGACATCCTGACCGCCGGCGACCGACCCGATGTGCTCGTCGCCATGAACCCGGCGGCGCTGAAGGCCAACATCGGCGACTTACCGCGCGGCGGAATGGTGATCGCGAATTCCGACGAATTCACCAAGCGCAACCTGACGAAGGTGGGCTACGTAACCAACCCGCTGGACTCCGACGAGTTGTCCGACTACGTCGTGCATTCCGTCGCGATGACCACCCTGACCCTCGGGGCCGTCGAGGCGATCGGCGCGTCGAAGAAGGACGGCCAGCGCGCCAAAAACATGTTCGCCCTTGGCCTTTTGTCCTGGATGTACGGCCGGCCGATCGAGGCGAGCGAGAAATTCATCAGGGAGAAGTTCGCCCGCAAGCCCGACATCGCGGAGGCCAACGTGCTCGCGCTCAAGGCGGGCTGGAACTACGGCGAGACGACCGAGGCCTTCGGCACCACTTACGAGGTCTCGCGCGCGACCTTGCCCGCCGGCGAATACCGCCAGATCTCCGGCAACACCGCGCTGGCCTACGGCATCGTCGCGGCCGGTCAGCTGGCCGGCATCCCCGTCGTGCTCGGCAGCTATCCGATCACGCCGGCCTCCGACATCCTGCACGAGCTGTCCAAGCACAAGAACTTCAACGTGGTCACCTTCCAGGCCGAAGACGAAATCGGCGGCATCTGCGCGGCGATCGGCGCTTCCTACGGTGGTGCGCTCGGGGTCACCAGCACGTCCGGGCCGGGCATCTCGCTGAAGTCCGAAGCGCTGGGCCTCGGCGTGATGACCGAGCTGCCATTGCTGGTCATCGACGTTCAGCGGGGCGGACCGTCGACGGGATTGCCCACCAAGACCGAACAGGCCGACCTGCTGCAGGCGTTGTACGGCCGTAATGGGGAGTCGCCGGTGGCGGTTGTGGCGCCCCGGTCGCCGTCCGACTGCTTCGAGACCGTCCTCGAGGCCGCGCGCATCGCGGTGTCGTATCACACCCCGGTGATCGTGTTGTCCGACGGCGCGATCGCCAACGGCTCGGAGCCGTGGCGCATCCCGGATGTCGGCAAGCTGCAGCCCATCAAGCACGTCTTCGCCAAGCCGGATGAGCCCTTCCAGCCGTACGCGCGCGACCCGGAGACGCTCGCTCGCCAATTCGCCGTTCCCGGCACCCCTGGCCTGGAACACCGCATCGGTGGCCTGGAAGCCGCGAACGGCTCTGGCAACATCTCCTACGAGCCGGTCAATCACGACCTCATGGTTCGGTTGCGGCAGGCCAAGATTGACGGCATCGCCGTTCCCGACCTGGAGGTCGACGACCCGACCGGGGACGCCGAGCTACTGCTGATCGGGTGGGGCAGCTCGTACGGTCCCATCGGTGAAGCCTGCCGGCGCGCGCGGCGCAAGGGCATCAAGGTCGCGCACGCCCACCTGCGCCACCTCAGCCCGTTCCCGGCGAACCTGGGCGACGTGCTCCGGCGCTACCCGAAGGTGGTATGCCCGGAGATGAACCTGGGCCAGCTGGCGCTGGTGCTGCGGGGCAAGTATCTGGTCGACGTGCAATCGGTCACCAAGGTTCAGGGTGTCGCGTTCCTCGCCGACGAGATAGGGCGCGTCATCCGCGCCGCGCTGGGCGGAACGCTGGCCGAGGTTGAGCAAGACAAGACGATGGTCGCCAGAATGGCGGCGGCAACGGTTGGAGCGGGAGCTAGCGCATGACCGACATGACTGACGTGATCGGCGATCTGGCGGGCACGGACCTCGGGTTGACTCCAAGGTTGACCAAAAACGACGGGGTGCCCACTGTGTCTGTTGAAGATCAGCCGCAGAAGGCCAAGGACTTCACCAGCGACCAGGAGGTGCGATGGTGCCCGGGCTGCGGTGACTACGTCATCCTCAACACCATCCGCAACTTCCTGCCGGACCTCGGCCTGCGCCGCGAGAACATCGTGTTCGTCAGCGGCATCGGCTGCTCGAGCCGGTTCCCGTACTACCTGGAGACCTACGGGTTTCACTCCATCCACGGCCGCGCGCCGGCCATCGCGACCGGCCTGGCCCTGGCCCGCGAGGACCTGTCGGTGTGGGTGGTCACCGGCGACGGTGATGCGTTGTCGATTGGCGGCAACCACCTGATCCACGCGCTGCGCCGCAACGTCAACATCACGATCTTGCTGTTCAACAACCGGATCTACGGGCTGACCAAGGGCCAGTACTCGCCGACGTCGGAGGTCGGCAAGGTGACCAAGTCGACGCCGATGGGATCGCTGGATCACCCGTTCAACCCGGTCTCGTTGGCGTTGGGCGCCGAGGCCACCTTCGTTGGCCGGGCACTGGACTCCGACCGCAACGGCCTCACCGAGGTGCTGCGCGCCGCCGCCGAACATCGCGGCGCGGCGGTTGTCGAGATCCTGCAGGACTGCCCGATCTTCAACGACGGCTCGTTCGACGTGCTGCGCAAGGAGGGCGCCGAGGAGCGGGTGATCAA
Source organism: Mycobacterium malmoense (assembly GCF_019645855.1). Lineage (NCBI taxonomy): Bacteria > Bacillati > Actinomycetota > Actinomycetes > Mycobacteriales > Mycobacteriaceae > Mycobacterium > Mycobacterium malmoense. The sequence goes on along the minus strand of NZ_CP080999.1, from coordinate 3,533,446 downwards.
TGTCCGCCACGGAGAGCCAATTGTGTTCGGCGCCAACGGCGAATACTGCGTCGTGAAGTCCGGCTTCGGCCTGGAGGTGGCCAAGACCGCCGACGTGGCCGTCGAGGAGATCGTCGTGCACGATGCGCACGCCGACGACGCCGCCTATGCCTTTGCGCTGTCGCGGCTGTCCGATCAGAACCTCGATCACACCGTGCTGGGCATCTTCCGGAATGTCAGCAGGCCCACCTACGATGACGCGGCGCGCGCTCAGGTCCGCGCTGCCCGGTCGGCGAAGCCGTTCGATTCGGCCGCCCTGCAATCGTTGTTGCGCGGGCGCGACACCTGGACCGTCGACTAAGGTGGCCAAACTCGTGCCCGACGCAGTGGAACAGGCCGGGTTTCTGGCAGGGATAGTGCTCGCCGGCGGCGAGTCCCGGCGCATGGGCCGCGACAAGGCCAGCCTGCCCGTCCCCGGATCCGCCAGTTCCACCACGATGGTCGAGCACGTCGTCGGCGTTCTCGGACAGCGCTGCGACCCGGTTTTCGTCATGGCCGCCCAAGGGCAACCGCTGCCGCCATTGGCGACCGCTCGCGTCATGCGCGACGAGCTGCGGGGGTTGGGGCCGTTGCCGGCGACCGCCCGCGCATTGCGCGCGGCCTCCGACGCCGGCGCCCGGCTGGCGTTCGTCTGCGCCGTCGACATGCCATTTCTCGCCGTCGAGCTGATCGACGATCTCACCCGCAGGGCCGTCGAGACCGGTGCCGAAGTGGTGTTGCCGTGGGACGGCCAGGATCATTACCTCGCCGCGGTGTACCGAACCGATCTGGCCGCTCGGGCCGACGCCCTGGTGGGCGCCGGCGAGCGCAAGATGCGCGCCTTGGCTGACGCCTCTGACACCCAGCGAATCGTCCTCTCCGATTCTCACGCGCTGACCAACGTCAACACGGCGGACGAGCTGCGTGCACTGGTGCGGCCGGGGGCCTGAGCTCGCCAGCCGGGTCGGGTGCGCAGGGAGCTTGTTTGGTTCGCTATTTGTCGCCATTTGTGGCGCAAAGACGTAGGTCATCGACTTGAGGCCCCTGCCGGTCGCGAGTTGTGAGCCAGGTCGGGTGAGACTTGTACGGGAAGTGGTGTTCCGGACTGATCCGATTGCTGCGTAAGGAACAACAATTATCCCAGCTCAGAGGGCACTTTCCTTTTATTTCGGCACCCAGTAACCATCAAGCCTGTCGGTGGATCGAGGCTTGGTGTTGGCCAGGTGAAGGTGGGGTGGGTGCTGGGTCAATCGGGTTTGTGGTGTTGGCGGTGGTGCTGGTCAACGCGGTGCTGGTGGTGGTTTCGCTCGTTTGTTCGGTGGTGGCGTGGGGGCGAACTGGACATACCTGAGAATTACTTAGGTTCGCAGGCCTTTCGATCGGGCCTAGGCAGTCGCGTGCGGAACGTGTGGCTCCGCAATCCTCATGAAGCGGAAAAACTACTGGTAGTCAGGCTATATGCCCGTATCACAGCAAACCCTCTCCACCATAAGGGTAGTTCAATTTGAAAGTACCCGTCGGTAGCGGCAGACCCGCATCCACCCCCCTCACTCAACATAACCATCACCGCAACACAAAGACCGTTGGCCATCGCATACAGGACGCCCTTTGTTTTTGCTGAAATACGCTCGTATTTTTTGCTGACATCACCCACGCCGACAAATACCTCACCAACAAGTCACGGTAGTAATTGTCGGCGTTCACGGAATTCCTCCGGGTTGGGCGGGGATGTTGCTCGGGTCATTCTGGCATATGCGATCTGCAGCGCAGGGCCGCGGTGTCGTAGTGTGTATCGGTCGGGCGCTGCCATTACCCCACGGTTCAAAATCAATCCCGCCGGCTGATCGTCAGCTTTAGCTCCTCGCCGGCCCCTTTCCCGCAGCTCCGATGCGAGCCGAACCGGGCATAGGCAACCACGCCGACGTTCATCCGCGTTAACGGTGATGTCGTTTTACCAGTCCCTCAATCCTAAGTGCCGCGCTCTGTTCACGCGGCGTGACTATTCGTGATGATTGAGGCCTATCCGGCCGGGATGTATAGAGTCGCCGTCACGTCATTAATTTCGCCCTTACTGTGGCCGGGTTTTGCTGTCAACACCTCTCGTGAGCGTTTATTTCCCATTGTGTTGCCGTGATTTTGTCAATGTAATTCTCAGCTATGTTTTTGATCCATCGTCACCATTGTCGGTCCAGGGAAGGCTCGCAAATGAAACGCAAACAGCACCGCATGCGGCGAAACCACCGCACCGCCAAGGCACGCCGTCACGGTCGCGTGCTCGGCATGAGCACCGCCGCCGGCGCATTCCTGAGCGCCGCAATCACCCCCCTCACCCCCCTCGCCGCCGCACCCCCGGCCCGTGCCGGCGTGCTCGACATGATCATCGACCCCCTCCTCCAGCCGGTAATCTCCGCTGCTAGCCAAGCCGCCCTTGAGGGCATTAACGCAGGCACCGCGGCTCTGGAGAGTGTTACCGCGGGCACTACGGCCGCTCTGAATGGCCTGAGCGCGGGTGCGAGTGTGGCGGCGTTCGACGGCATTCATACCGCCGCGCTCGAGGGCATTACTCATAGCATTAATGCCAGCGTCGCCGCTTTTAATGCCGGCGCGTTGGGCACCACTCTCGAGGGTGTGCATGCCAGTGCTGCGGCCGCCCTCAACGTCGATGGTCTTAGTGCCGCCGCTGTCGAAAACCCTCGTGTCGTGCTGAATGACCTCATCTACGGCGCGTTCGAGACGTTCTATACCGGGATTCACGGGGCTGGTGAGTCGTGGATTGCCAGCCCAACCGGCCAATCCGTGGACGGGGCGCTCAATGCGCCGTTCGTCGATTTATTCGGACGTGACTTGATCGGCAATGGCGTCACCAATGCCGGCCCCAACACCTCGTTAATCGGCAGTCTCGGGCTCAACGGCAGCCTCCACGATGGCGGGTTCCTATTCGGTGATGGCGGATCGGGTGCGGCCGGCACCGCCACTCACCCCGTTGGCTATGCCGGTGGTTCGGCCGGGTTGATCGGTAATGGCGGTGTTGGCGGTGCTGGACTCGTCAACAACCCCGGCGGTGTTAGTAACGGTGGTGCCGGTGGTGCCGGTGGCTGGCTGATGGGCAACGGCGGTGCGGGCGGGGCTGGCGGCTCCACCGTCGCCGCCGGCGCTTACTCCGGTGCCGGTGGTGCCGGTGGCGCGGGTGGCCTGCTGTTCGGCAACGGCGGTGCGGGCGGGGCTGGCGGCGCCGCCACCGGCGCGGGCGCCATCGCCGGTGACAGCGGTGGCGGAGGTAACGGTGGCGCGCTTGTCGGTAACGGCGGTGCGGGCGGTGTCGGCGGCTCTGCCCCCGGCGGTTATGGCTATGGGGGTGGCGCCGGCGGTTTCGGCGGGATGCTGGCCGGCAACGGTGGTAATGGCGGTAACGCTGGCCTGGGCTCCTACGGCTGGAGCGGCGACGTGGGTGGGGCCGGTGGGCTCGCCGGGATTCTCGGCCAAACCGGTATAGCCGGCAGCAATGGGACCACCTAAGCAGCCATCGAGTCTACGAACATCCAGACCACAGACAGCAAAGGAACTCTGACATGCAACAGCGAATAGCTTTTCGACCTCTCGTCACCGCGGGTGCCGCGGCAGTGGGTGCCAGCATGATCGCCCTCACTCCGGTGGTGTCCAACGACGTGGCTGCCGATATCCAGCACGGCGTGGTGAACGCCGAGCACCGCGCGGTAGCGCTGGCCGATACCGTCGTCAACCCGATTCAAAGCTGGATGGACCTCATCCAAACGACGCAGACCAACCTGCAGACGGTAACGCAGGACTTTCTTAGTCTTCCGTTCCCGGCCGCGCAGCAGCTAGCTGCGAACTGGCTTCAGTACGGCGATCTCTACGTTTCGACAATGCAGACCGGCGCAATCAACGCTGTCAGTTACTTCACCGAGTCCGGCGCTAATGATTTTCTACCTCTGCTTCAGTCGGCGTCTAGCGACCTGATTTCGGGCAACGTTGAAGGCTCGATAAATAACCTGATCGCAGCTTTATACACTTACCCATTTACGCAAATCGGGCAACCACTGGAAGCTACGTTGGATATACCTAAAACTATGTCAACGAATTTCGGAAATGCGGTTAACACGCTGCTAGGCTCAGGCGTAACGGATCTCGGTGTCTACCTTGTTTTCGCGCCAAAAGTTATCGGGGAAGCATTCGGATCCAGCTTACAGTTGGCCGTTAATTCAGCCAATAGCGGAGATCTGGTAGGGGCGTTCGCTAACTTGTTGGATGTTCCGCCTGTGACGTTGGACGCAATCATCAATGGATCCGGAACACCGCCTGATTTTGGCCTTATCAATACGCCATATGCTGGCCTATACGTCGAGCTGTCAAATATTTCAAAGCTTCTTGCGCAAGCTATCGTCGCCCCTAATAGCCAAAATATCGTGAACGGTGGCAGCCTCCCGGTAGCAACCCAGGAATTTCTGACCCAGCTGACTACGGGTTGGCCATCTCTGCAGACTGCTTTCAATCAACTGTTGAACACGGTGGGTCAGTTGCTCGGCGGCGGCGGTGCCGCCGCTACTGCCGGCTTCGTGAATGCTGATAGCGCTATGGCTGGCCTGGCGGCTGGCCTGCCCGGATTGTCAACCGATCTGTTGAAGGGTTTTGACCCGGCGGCGGTGACCAACATTGCAGGTTGGCTCGGTACGTCAATGGCGACCGATATCGCCGCTGCTCTGCCGGCCGATATTGCTGGTGTGCTGCCGGGCGATGTCCCTGCCATGGCGGGTCGTCTGGGTGCTGATCTTGCGTCGGTGCTGCCGGGGATGATCCTGAGCGTTTTGCATTTCTGAGTCTCACTGCTTTGAGTCCGGCGGCGGTCACTGATGCTGCGAGCCGGTGACCCGCTAACGGCGATCGGCCCCCTTTCACACGAAGGGGGCCGATCGTTTATGAGTGGGCTTGTCCAGGCGCCTCTACCCCTTGAGACAGCACATGGGTTTCAAGCGTGTCAGCAGCTGCATCGCGTGCGGGGGATCGATTCGGTGGGCGATCTTGGGTGGTTTTTAGGCACCGTTTTTTGGTGTGGCCGTCATCGTTGTTCGGTCGTGGTCTCCCGCACGGTGTCCTGTTTCCGCGGAGGGGCCTTTTAACTGTCTACGCGGGACGGGCTGTTGTCTTTAACGGTGAAGACGTCGTCGGGGTGGTTTGTTCAACGAATGGGCTAAGGCGGTGTGCTGAAACACTGATTGCGGATCGCGATGGCGCATTATCGTGGTGATGAATTTGAGGATCCGGTCGGGCAATTCCTGTAACAGGGTAACCATCCGATCATAATTTCGCTCTTACTGTGGCCGGGTTTTGCTGCCAATACCTATCCTGGGGGCTTATTTCTTCGTGTGTTGGCGTGATTTTGTCAATGTAATTCTCAGCTATGTTTTTGATCCATCGTCACCGTTGTCGGTCCAGGGAAGGCTCGCAAATGAAACGCACACAGCACCGCATGCGGCGAAACCACCGCACCGCCAAGGCACGCCGTCACGGTCGTGTGATCGGCATGGGCACCGCCGCTAGCGCATTTTTGACCGCCGCAATCACCCCCCTCGCCCCCCTCGCCGCCGCACCCCCAGCCCGTGCCGGCGTGCTCGACATGATCATCGACCCCCTCCTCCAGCCGGTAATCTCCGCTGCCAGCCAAGCCGCCCTTGACGGCATTAATGCAGGCACCGCGGCTCTGGAGGGTGTTACCGCGGGCACCACGGCAGCTCTCGATGGCCTGAGCGCGAGTGCGAGTGCGGCTGCTTTCGACGGCATTCATACCGCCGCGCTCGAGGGCATTACTCATAGCATTAATGCCAGCGTCGCCGCCTTCAATACCGGCGCGTTGGGCACCGCCCTCGAGGGTGTCCATGCCAGCGCTGCTGCCGCCCTGAATGTCGGCGGGCTCGGTGCTGCTACCCCTGCTGGGAATGTTGAGCTGAACCAGCTCGTGTATGGAGTGTTTGACACGTTCTATAACACGATTCACACGGCCGGTGAGTCGTGGATTGCCAGTCCGACTGGTGAGCAGGTGGATGGGGCGCTCAATGCGCCGTTCGTCTACTTATTCGGACGTGACTTGATCGGCAATGGCGTCAACGGTTTCGCCGGTGCCAATACTTCGCCGTTAGGCAGTACCGGGCTCTTCGGCAACCTCGGCTCCGGCGGGTTCTTGTTCGGCGATGGCGGGGCCGGTGCGGCCGGTACCGCCGCTCATCCCGCCGGTTATGCCGGCGGCGCCGCCGGGGTGATCGGCAACGGTGGCATCGGCGGGGCCGGTCTCAACGGCAACGGCGGCTTTACCGTTAACGATGGTGGTGCCGGCGGTGCCGGCGGCTTACTGATGGGCAACGGCGGCGCTGGCGGCGCCGGTGGTGCCCTCATCAGCGGTAACAACACTGCTGGCTTTGGTGGTGTTGGTGGTTCCGGTGGTTTGCTGTTCGGCAATGGCGGCGCCGGCGGTGTCGGCGGAGGTGCCGGCGCCGGTGCTTATGCCAGCGCTGGCACCGGGGGCACCGGCGGTAACAGTGCCTGGTTGGTCGGCAACGGCGGTGGTGGGGGCGCTGGTCCCGCCGGCCCCTTCGGGGGTTATGGCGGTGCTGGTGGTTTCAGCGGGCTGCTGTCCGGCAATGGCGGTATCGGAGGCAATGGTGGTTTCGGCAGTTACGCCGGCTACGGCGGCGCCGGCGGCGCTGGTGGCCTCGCCGGGATCCTCGGCGCGAAGGGCGCGGCCGGCATTACGCCCACCAGCTAATTCGGCAGATCTCGTTTACAACCATTCGGTTCACAGACCAGTAAAGGAACTCAGCGCATGCAACAGCTAGCAGCCCTCCGGCCCTTAGTTACCGCGGGTGCCGCGGCGGTAGGTGCCAGCGTGATCGCCCTAACGCCGGCGATCTCCAACGATCTCGCAGCCGACCTGCAGCACAGCGCTGCCGCTCTCCAGCAGCGCGCGGTGGAGTTGACCGATTACGTCGCCAACCCCATCCAAACCTGGATCGACACGTTCGAGGCGGCGGGCATCAACCTCCAGTCGCTCGTCGCGCAATTTCAACAGCATCCGTTTCCGGTGCCGCAACAGTTAGCCGCCAACTTTTTGCAGTACGGAGTCCAATATGTGAAGCCGTTCACAACGGTCACATCCAGCGCTGTCAGTTACTATCTCGGGACTGGTACGGGCGATTTCGTGCCGACACTGCAAACCGCGGCGGCGGCGGCAGCAGCGGGCAATATCTCGACCGCAGTGACCGATGTGTACGACGCCGTGTACGGAAGCCCGATAATATCGTTCGGAGAGCCACTCGAAACGATTCCGCAGATCCTTAACCCGATCACGCAGAATCTCGCGAACACGAGTGATTATCTGACGACCACTGCTCTGACGAATGTCGGTTTAGTAGCTACTATTACACTCCCCGTCCTGTTGAAGCAGACGCTCGGTACGAGCCTGCAAAATGTTTACAATTCATTCGCGGCCGGGGATCCGGCGGGAGGATTGATCAACGCGGTTGATATCCCTGGGGAACTGACAAATGCGTTCCTCAACGGAAAGCTGGCAGCAAACGGCACCTACGGCGGCGGCCTGCTTAGTGACGGCGCAAGTGGCATTTTCAAGACGATTGGAATAACGACCGCCCAGGGGCTTGCTGAAAAAATCGTCGCTCCCAACGCCCAGAACATCATGACCGGCGGCAGTCTGTCGTATGCCTTGGGGTACCTCCTGAACCTGGTGACCAATGGCAGTCCAAACACGTTACCGGTGATCCCTGGCTTTCCCACCCCGCAGACCATCGTCGATAATCTGGTGAATTTGTTGCAATATCTTTTCGCCAACCCGGGTGCGGCGGCCGCGGCCACCTCGCCGGCAGCTGGCAGTATCGTGGGTGCCTTCAATCCGGCCGACGTCCTCAACGGCGGCAGCGCTATGGCTAGTCTGGCGGCCGAGCTGCCCGGCCTGTCGGCTGATGTCGGCAATATTGCGGGTCACCTGGGTGCTGATCTTGCGTCGGTGCTGCCGGGGATGATCTTGAGCGTTTTGCATTTCTGAGTCTCATTGCTCTAAGTCCGGCGGCGGTCACCGATGCTGCGAGCCGGTGATCTGCTAACGGCGATCGGCCCCCTTTTCTTCAGAAGGGGGCCGATCGTTTATGGGTGGGCTTGTCCCGGCGCCTCTACCCAGGCGTAGGGGCGCATCGGTGAGCCAGTAGACGCCGCCGACACGGCGCTGCGTGAACCAAACATTTCCATCGTCAGCATGCGCACTAAAAGTCCGAAGTCGGGACTTGATTATGAATCTGGGGGATCTGGCTCGGGTACGGGTCGGGTAATTCTTGTAACGGGGTCGATGTCAGATAATAATTTCGCTCTCATTGCGGCCGGGTTTTGCTGTCAATACCTCTCGTGGGGGCTTATTTCTTATTGTGTTGCCGCGATTTTGTCAATGTAATTCTCAGCTATGTTTTTGATCCATCGTCACCGTTGTCGGTCAAGGGAAGGCTCGCAAATGAAACGCAAACACCACCGCATGCGGCGAAACCGCCGGTTACACCACGCCCAGACCCGCAACCGCCGCCGCGTGATCGGCATGGGCACGACCGCTAGCGCATTTTTGACCGCCGCAATGACCCCCCTCGCCGCCGCACCTGCGGCCCGTGCCGGGGTGCTCGACATGATCATCGACCCCCTCCTCCAGCCGGTAATCTCCGCTGCTAGCCAAGCTGCCCTTGAGGGCATTAATGCGGGCACCGCAGCTCTGGAGGGTGTTACCGCGGGCACCGCGGCCGCTGTGGATGGCCTGAGCGCGGGTGCGAGTGCGGCTGCTTTCGACGGTATTCATACGGCCGCGCTCGAGGGCATTACTAATAGCATTAATGCCAGCGTCGCCGCCTTTAATGCCGGCGCACTAAACAGTGCCTTCGAGGGTGTGCATGCCAGTGCTGCGGCCGTCGATCTTGGTGGTTTTAGTGCTGCTGTCTCTGCTGCGGAGTCTCCTCGAGCTGCGCTGAACCAGCTCGTGTACGGGGTGTTCGACGACTTCTATAACGGGATTCACGGGGCTGGTGAGGCATGGATTGCCAGCCCAACCGGCCAATCCGTGGACGGGGTAATCAACGCGCCGTTTGTCGCCCTGTTCGGGCGCGATCTGATCGGCAATGGCGTCAACGGTTTCACCGGTGCCAACACCTCGCCGATCGGCGGCATCGGGGCCAATGGCAGCCTGGCCGATGGCGGGTTCCTGTTCGGCGACGGCGGGACCGGGGCGGCCGGCACCGCCGCTCATCCCGCCGGTTATGCCGGAGGGGCCGCTGGGTTGATCGGCAACGGCGGCGCCGGTGGTGCCGGTTTCAATGCCGCCGCCCTCCACGACGCCGGCGGTGCCGGCGGTGCCGGCGGTGCCGGCGGCATCCTAATGGGTAACGGCGGTGCCGGCGGTGCCGGTGGTGGTCTCAACGGTAGACCGGCGGGCGGTGTCGGTGGTGCCGGCGGTAACGCCGGCATCCTGTTCGGGAACGGCGGCGCCGGGGGCGCCGGGGGCGCTAGCAACCCCGCCGGTGGTTACGGCGGTGCCGGCGGTGCCGGCGGTAACGCCGCCTGGTTGGTCGGGAACGGGGGCAACGGTGGTTCTGCCCCCAACAACATCTACGGCCCCGGCATCTACTCTTCTGGCCGCGCGGGTGGTGCTGGCGGTTTGGGCGGGTTGCTGGCCGGTAACGGCGGTAATGGGGGCAACGGCGGTAACGCCACCATCGCCCCCGGCTACAGCTACAGGGGCGGTGCCGGTGGTGTCGGCGGCCTCGCCGGGATCCTCGGCCAGATCGGTGCGGCCGGCATACCTGGCGCGTCTTACGGCTTCTAAGTACCCCCTGTGAACGTAGTGGGCCTCTGCATGCCCACGACTACCTAGACCACACACAGCAAAGGAACAACACCCATGCACCAGCGAACAGCCCTCCGACCCCTCGTCACCGCGGGTGCCGCGGCACTAGGCGCCAGCCTGATCGCCCTCACACCCGCAGTCTCCAACGACGCAGCCTCCGACCTCCAGCGCAGTGTCACCGCTGCTCAGCACCGCGCGGTCGAGCTGCTGAGCAGCGACCCCGGGGTGGTCAACCCGATCCAAACCTGGATCGACGTCTTCCAGCAAGCGGGCGCCAACCTGCAGGAGATCGGGAGCAACATGAGCACCGGGGGCACGATTTTCTTCCCGCTCGCCCAGCAGCTGGCCGCGAACTGGATCACGTACGCGAGCATCTACACCGGCTACTACCAACCTGGCACCAACTTCGGGAACAATGGGTACCAGGGCGCCATCGGCGACGCGTACCAGTATTTCACTAGTCTCACTGGTCTTTACAATTGGCTTACCCAGGCTGTCACGTACCTTCAGCACGGTGACTTCGTCGACGGCATCAGCTACCTGTACAACGCGCTCTGGGACGAACCGGTTTCGAATATTTTCCAGCCGATGGAATCCATCCCGACGATCCTCGCCTACATGTCGACCAACTTCAACGCCCTGGTAAACCTCGCTATCAACGAACCGGGCCTCCAAAGTCATTCGATGGTGTCAATGCTGGGTGCCTTTTTTGCCGTAGGCGTGGGCCAGAGCCTCTCGAACGCCCTTGGCGAAGGTCTTCAGAATACTTACGACGGCTTCGCCGCTGGAGACCTGCCGGCGGGGGTGTCCCAGTTGCTCAATATCCCGGGGCTACTCGCGGGGGCAGTCCTCAATGGACAATGCCCCTGTAGCATCGGTGGCACCGGTATCCTCAGTCCCACCAGCAGTTTGATAGCACCTGGCCTGCTGAACACGATGGTGGCCTGGATCCCCCAGACACTCGCATCAGACATAGTGGTTAACAATCAGGTGCCAGGCACGATAATCACACCCAGCATTTTGGAGGGTGGCAGTCTGGCTAATGCGTTCTCGCAGCTGGCGAGCCAGGTGACCACCGGTTGGCCGACCCCGAATATGTGGGTCGACGGCCTCATCAACATCTTCCAGAGCTACCTTGAGTTCTTCGGCGGCGGGGGTGGCCTGGGTGGCGCGGCCTCGGCTGCGGCGGCCGATGTCGCTGGGATTGCCCCGTCGGTGGCGACTGAGATTAGCGGCATAGCCCCGTCGATTGCGACCAACATCGCCGGGACGCTGGCACCCGAGCTCGGGAGACTGGCGGTCAACGTGCTCACCTCGCTGTTCTGAGTTCTGCTGCTTTGAGTCCGGCAGCGGTCGCCGATGCTGCGAGCCGGTGACCTGCTAACGGCGATCGGCCCCTTTCTCAAGAAGGGGGCCGATCGTTTAATTGGTTGGCGTGTTGACACACCTCTACTCTTTGAGCCACATGGGTCTGTTTTAACCGTGGTAGCACGCGGCGTGGGAGCTGACAGTTGGATAGCTCGCGTGTTGACCGGCGGTGTTTCTGATGGCCAAGATCGTGTCGGGTGAGGGCGGTCGTTAGCTCGTCTGCCCACATCCCTTCGCGGGCTTGCCCGGCAGCCGCGGGACGCCATCACCGCGTTGAGCGATTGAAAGTTATTGGGGTAAAGGCCAATTCGATGTAACTGTTCTCGGTATCGTTGTCACGTAGTCCAAAAACGGGATGACATGTATCGGCGGGAGATACGAAAGATATTGTCGCGCTTAGCATTTCGGTCAAATCTACTATTTTTCGTTTTGCCCGGGGCGCGTCGGCTGTCGATGGGTGTTGCTTGCCTACACCGCCCCGGCTTGCCATCCGGTCGATCTGGTCGAGTGCTGGCCGTGACGGGCAGGCAACGGTCGCAAATATGTGTGCAGGCTCACAATATTGGCGTGATTCGGCTCACGATTTGGCCGCGACCACGATGGATGAGCGCGCGCCGAAAAGGCCGGGTTAACGTGCAAAAAGCGCTCCGCGATCGTGCTGTGATCGGCTCGTGATCGAAACGAGATATCCACTTTCCGGAGATGACGAATGCGGTCTCGTTTCGTACGGTCCCTGTTAGCCCGAAACGGGTTAACGAAAAGTAATCGAAAATTGAATCTACGGACCCGCGTGCGAGCGGGGCTGCGGGCGGCGACAGTCGCGCCGCGGCCGGTGGGTGGTACCCCGCCGGGCAGATGAGGCCCACCGCTGTCGTGCCCGAACGAGACGGCACGTCCCAGAGCACCCATTCCGCATCAACCAAGCAACTTCAGCCCACGCCCGTGGGCTTGCTTTGGCGCGCGCACCGCGAAAGGAAGGAATTTGAAGAACGTCCGCAAGACGCTCATGGTTGCCGCGATCGCGGGCACGCTGGTGACGGTGCCATCCGCGACTGCCAACGCCGAGCCGATGGGCTTTGATCCGAACGTTCCTCCCGCCGAGGCCGCGCCGCCACCGCCGCCTCCGGCTCCCGACGCCCCGCCGCCTCCGGCTCCGGTGGGCTTTGATCCGAACGTTCCGCCGCCCCCGGATGCCCCGCCGCCGCCACCGCCCCCGGATGCTCCGCCACCGCCGCCGGACGCTCCGCCGCCCCTGGACGCGCCTCCGCCTCCGCCTCCTGTTCACCAGGCGTACAGCGTGAACTGGGATGCCATCGCGCAGTGCGAGTCGGGTGGCAACTGGGGGATCAACACCGGTAACGGCTACTCCGGCGGCCTGCAGTTCACGTCGGGCACCTGGCACGCCAACGGTGGCTCGGGTTCCCCGGCCAGCGCGAGCCGTGAGGAGCAGATCCGGGTGGCCGAGAACGTGCTGCACACGCAGGGCATCGGTGCTTGGCCGGTCTGCGGTCGGCGCGGCTGATCGCCGGGCGCGGGCGGGCCTGACGGCCGTCGTAACTAATAGAGAATGCCGGGCCTCGTGCCCGGCATTCTCTATTGGCGGGGTTTTCGGCGGGCGGAACTGCCCGGCATCCGTCCGGTAGCGTCGGCCCAGTGACCGCATCGCCGCGCGAATTCGACATCGTGTTGTACGGGGCGACCGGCTTCGTGGGGAAGCTGACCGCCGAATACCTGGCGCACGCCGCAGCGGGCGCGCGGATCGCGTTGGCCGGCAGATCGGCGGACCGGTTGAGCGCCGTGCGCGAGACCCTGGGCGAGTCCGCGCGGTCCTGGCCAGTTCTGACTGCCGATGCCGCGGCGCCGTCGACGCTGAACGAGATGGCCACCCGGACACAGGTCGTCGTCACCACGGTCGGGCCCTACACCCGCTACGGGTTGCCGTTGGTCGCCGCGTGCGCCGCGGCCGGCACCGATTACGCCGACCTGACCGGTGAGGCGATGTTTGTTCGCGACAGCATCGACCTGTACCACAAGCAGGCCGCCGACACCGGCGCGCGCATCGTGCATGCCTGCGGATTCGATTCCGTCCCTTCGGATCTGAGCGTGTATGCGCTCTACCGGGCGGCTCGGGAGGACGGCGCCAGCGAACTCGGCGACACCGACCTCGTGGTGCGCTCCTTCTCCGGCGGGCTGTCCGGCGGCACCATCGCGTCGATGCTCGAAGTTTTGGACACCGCCTCGAGCAACCCCGACGCGCGCCGCCAACTCGCCGACCCGTACACGCTCAGCACCGACCGCGGCGCCGAACCCGAGCTCGGCCCGCAGCCCGATCTGCCGCGGCGTCGTGGTCGTCAGATCGCGCCGGAACTGTCCGGTGTGTGGACGGCGGGGTTCGTGATGGCGCCCTATAACACCCGAATCGTGCGCCGCAGCAACGCCTTACTGGACTGGGCCTACGGCCGCCGGTTCCGCTACAGCGAAAACATGAGCGTCGGCTCGTCGGCTCTCGCGCCGGTGGCATCGGCCGTCGTCGCCGGCGTCGGTAACGCGATGTTCGGATTGGGCAGCCGGTACTTCCGGCTGCTGCCCCGTGGGCTGGTGGAACGCGTCGTGCCCAAGCCAGGCACGGGCCCGAGCGCGGCGGCTCGGGAGCGCGGTTACTACCGGATCGAGACCTACACCACCACGGCCACCGGCGCCCGCTATGTGGCGCGGATCGAGCAGCAAGGGGACCCCGGCTACAAGGCGACCTCGGTGCTGTTGGGCGAGTGTGGAATGGCGCTCGCGCTGGACCGCGACAAGCTCTCCGATCTGCGTGGCGTGCTGACTCCTGCGGCGGCGATGGGCGACGCGTTGCTGGCGCGGTTCCCGGCCGCGGGAGTGTCACTGCGAACCGAGCGGCTGAGTTGACCCGGAATCCATCCTGATCGGGGCCGGTCCGAGGGGCCAGCATACTATCGGGCACCAAATCCTTCGTGTGCCAAGGCTGTTGGTCGCTGTCGCATGCGGCTAGTGTCGTAACCGGCGTGGCTCTACATCCCAGGAACGAAGGTGGACACACTGATGGCCGGTCTCGACGATCTGTACAGCCAGATTCCCACGTCTGAAATCGCAACCAAGCTCGGCGCCGACGAAGGCGACGTCGAAAACGCCGTTCGCACGCTGGTGCCGGCGCTGCTCGGCGGACTGGAGCAAAACTCGCAGGATCCCGAGCACGCAAGCAGGATCGAATCCATCGCGAGCAGTCACGCCGCGCGTGGCCTGCTCGACGTTGGTGGCGGCACGGCACAAGGTGGCGACGGGCACGAGGCGATCGCGGCACTTTTCGGCGGTAACGATGCCGACCAGGTCGCCTCGGCGCTGGCCGATAGCGGCGCGGGCAACCGTGATCTGCTCAAGCAGTTGCTGCCGGTGGTGCTGCCAATCGTGCTGGCATACATCGGAAAACAGCTCGGCCCCGGCGGCCGGAGCGGCGCGCCGGAGAAAGAAGCCGCCGGTGGCGGCCTGGGTGGCGTTCTGGGCGGCATCCTCGCCGGCGGCTCCGGCGACAAATCCCTTGGCGGCATCCTCGGCAATGTGTTGGGCGGCAAGGGAGGGGCACTCGGCGATATCCTCGGCGGCCTGCTCGGCGGAAAGAAGTAGCGCGGCGGTTATCCGGATTGTCCGGATTGTTCACGGGCAGTTTCCGGATGGTTTCGATTGCGTCGAATTCAAGGGTGCCCAAGACCAACCAAGATGAGTAGGTTCGTTGTTATCGGACACGGAAATACGTCCGACCCCAGTCGGCCGGGCGGCGATGGCGAGAGGGGAATGCCGTGGCGGACACGCTCACCGAAGGACAAAAGCTGGTGCGGGGCGAATCGCTCACCTCGAACAACGGTGCCTATACCTTGACTTTGCAAGACGACGGCAACCTGGTGCTGGCGTCCCGCGGCCAGGCTATCTGGGCCACGTCGACCAACGGCCAGGATGTGGTGCGCGCCGAAGTGCAACCCGATGGCAACTTCGTCCTCTACACGGCGGACAAGCCGGTGTGGCACAGCGACACGAAGGGCAAGAAGGGCGTCAAACTCGTGCTGCAGGACGATCGCAACCTGGTGCTGTACGCCGCCGATGGACCGGCGTGGTCGACCAAGACCGAGACCGCCGAGGCCCCGCCGCCGGCGCCCGCCGCCGAGGAGTCCCAGCCGGAAGCCGCCGCCGAACCGGACGCGGAACCCGTCGCGGAAGCAGCTCCTGACTCCGAGCCGGAACCCGCCGCGCGCACCTACACCGTCGTCTCGGGCGACAGCCTGTGGGCCATCGCGGAGCGCTTCTACGGCGACGGCAGCAAGTACCAGGTGATCGCCGAAGCCAGCGGAATCCCCAACCCGGACCTGATCCAGCCCGGCCAAGTGCTCACCATTCCCTGATCGTTGGGGAGGGCGTAAGCGGTCGAATCCGCGTGACCCGCGGGTTCGGCCGCTTACGCGCGCGCACATGCGTCTCCCTAGAATTGACCGGTGACCGCCAGCCGCAGCTCCGCCGCCGACCTGCCCAAGTCGTGGGATCCCGGCGCGGCCGAAAGCGCGATCTACCAGAAGTGGCTGGATGCCGGCTACTTCACGGCGGACCCCGCCAGCGCCAAACCGGCGTACTCGATCGTGTTGCCGCCGCCGAACGTGACCGGCAGCCTGCACATGGGCCACGCGCTGGAACACACCATGATGGACGCCCTGACCCGCCGCAAGCGCATGCAGGGTTACGAGGTGCTGTGGCAGCCGGGCATGGACCATGCGGGCATCGCGACGCAGAGCGTGGTGGAACGCCAGCTCGCGGTCGACGGCAAGACCAAGGAGGACTTCGGCCGGGAGCTGTTTACCGAGAAGGTCTGGGAGTGGAAGCGTGAGTCCGGCGGTGCCATCGGTGAACAGATGCGCCGGCTCGGCGACGGCGTGGACTGGAGCCGCGACCGGTTCACCATGGACGAGGGCCTGTCGCGGGCGGTGCGAACCATCTTCAAGCGCCTCTACGACGCGGGGCTGATCTACCGGGCCGAGCGGCTGGTCAACTGGTCGCCGGTTCTTCAGACGGCGATCTCGGACCTCGAGGTGAACTACCTTGACGTCGACGGCGAGCTGGTGTCGTTCCGGTATGGCTCGCTGGACGACTCGCAACCCCACATCGTGGTCGCCACCACGCGGGTCGAGACGATGTTGGGCGACACCGCGATCGCGGTGCATCCCGACGACGAGCGCTACCGCCACCTGGTCGGCACCAGCCTGCCGCACCCTTTCGTGGACCGGCAGCTCGTCGTCGTCGCCGACGAGCACGTGGACCCCGAATTCGGCACCGGCGCCGTCAAGGTCACGCCCGCGCACGACCCGAACGACTTCGAGATCGGGCTGCGGCACCGGCTGCCGATGATCTCGATCCTGGACACCACGGGCCGGATCGCCGACACCGGAACGCAATTCGACGGCATGGACCGTTTCGAGGCCCGGGTCGCGGTGCGCGAAGCCCTGGCGGCGCAGGGCCGCATCGTCGAGGAGAAGCGCCCTTATCTGCACAGCGTCGGGCATTCGGAGCGCAGCGGCGAGCCGATCGAGCCGCGGCTGTCGCTGCAATGGTGGGTCCGAGTGGAATCGCTGGCCAAGGCCGCCGGCGACGCCGTTCGCAACGGGGACACCGTGATTCACCCCGCCAGCCTGGAACCGCGCTGGTTCGCCTGGGTCGACGACATGCACGACTGGTGCATCTCGCGGCAACTGTGGTGGGGCCACCGCATCCCGGTCTGGTACGGGCCCGGCGGCGAGCAGGTGTGCGTCGGCCCGGACGAAACGCCGCCCGAGGGCTGGGAGCAGGACCCCGACGTGCTGGACACCTGGTTCTCGTCGGCGCTGTGGCCGTTCTCCACGCTCGGCTGGCCGTCACAGACCCCGGAGCTGGAAAAGTTCTATCCGACAAGCGTTCTTGTCACCGGCTACGACATCCTGTTCTTCTGGGTCGCGCGGATGATGATGTTCGGCACCTTCGTCGGCGGAGACGACGCCATCACGCTCGGCGGCCGCCGCGGCCCGCAGGTGCCGTTCACCGACGTCTTCCTGCACGGGCTGATCCGGGACGAGTCCGGCCGCAAGATGAGCAAGTCCAAGGGCAACGTCATCGACCCCCTGGACTGGGTGGAGAAGTTCGGGGCCGACGCCCTGCGGTTCACGCTGGCCCGCGGCGCCAGCCCCGGCGGCGACCTGTCCATCGGTGAGGATCACGTCCGGGCATCGCGCAACTTCGGTACCAAGCTGTTCAACGCCACGCGCTACGCGTTGCTCAATGGCGCTGCCCTGGCGCCGTTACCGTCGCACGACCAGCTGACCGACGCCGATCGCTGGATCCTGGGACGGCTGGAAGAGGTTCGCGCCGAAGTCGATTCGGCCTTCGACGGCTACGAGTTCAGCCGGGCCTGCGAGGCGCTCTACCACTTCACGTGGGACGAATTCTGCGACTGGTACGTCGAACTGGCCAAGACGCAACTAGCCGAAGGGCTCACGCACACGACCGCCGTGCTGGCCGCGGTGCTCGACACGCTGCTGCGGCTGCTGCACCCGGTGATCCCGTTCCTCACCGAGGCGCTGTGGCAGGCACTAACCGGGCGAGAGTCGCTGGTGATCGCCGACTGGCCAAAGCCGTCGGGCATCACCCTGGATCTGGTTGCCACGCAACGCATTACCGACATGCAAAAACTGGTGACCGAGGTCCGCCGGTTTCGTAGCGATCAGGGTCTGGCCGACCGGCAGAAAGTGCCGGCCCGGTTGGCCGGCGTCGAGGATTCGGATCTGGGCGGCCAGGTAAGTGCGGTGACATCGCTGGCGTGGCTCACCGCGCCCGGTCCGGGTTTTCGCCCGTCGGTGTCATTGGAGGTTCGGCTGGGCCCCAACCTGGACCGCGCCGTCGTCGTCGAACTCGACACCTCGGGCACCCTCGACGTCGCCGCCGAGCGCCGCCGCCTGGAAAAGGATCTGGCGGTCGCGCAGAAGGAATTGGCTTCCACCGCAGCCAAATTGGCCAACGCGGACTTTTTGGCCAAGGCCCCCGAACACGTCGTCGGCAAGATCCGCGACCGCCAGCGCGTGGCCCAGGAGGAAACCGACCGAATCAACGCGAGGCTGGCCGGGCTGCAATGACAGAGCCGCCCGAGCGGGGACCGGATCCCACCCCGGACGAGATCGCGTCGCTGCTGCAGGTCGAACACCTGCTGGATCAACGCTGGCCCGAGACCAAAATCGAGCCGAGCCTGACCCGGATCAGCGCCCTGATGGACCTGCTGGGCTCGCCGCAACTCGGCTACCCGTCGATCCACATCGCGGGCACCAACGGCAAGACGTCGGTCGCGCGGATGGTCGACGCGCTGGTGACCGCGCTGCACCGGCGCACCGGCCGAACCACCAGCCCGCACCTGCAATCGGCGGTCGAACGGATCGCGATCGACGGACACCCGATCAGCCCGGCGCAGTACGTGGCGACGTACCGGGAGATCGAGCCGTTCGTGCAGATGGTCGACGCGCAGTCGGAAGCCGGCGGCGGCCCGAAGATGAGCAAATTCGAGGTCCTCACCGCGATGGCGTTCGCCGCGTTCGCCGACGCGCCCGTCGACGTCGCGGTGGTCGAGGTCGGCCTGGGCGGTCGGTGGGACGCCACCAACGTGATCAGCGCGCCGGTCGCGGTCATCACCCCAATCGGCATCGACCACGTCGAGTATCTCGGCGACGACATCGCCGGGATCGCCGGTGAGAAGGCCGGCATCATCAACAAGGCCGCCGACGGCGCGCCGGACACCGTCGCCGTCATCGCGCGCCAGGTGCCGGAGGCGATGGAGGTGCTGCTGGCCCAATCGGTGCGCGCCGACGCCGCGGTGGCCCGGGAGGACTCCGAGTTCGCGGTGTTGGGCCGCCGGGTCGCGATCGGCGGACAGGTCCTGCAGCTGCAAGGCCTCGGCGGGGTGTACTCCGACGTCTACCTGCCGCTGCACGGCGAACACCAGGCGCACAACGCGGCGGTGGCGCTCGCGGCGGTCGAGGCCTTCTTCGGCGCCGGTGCGCAGCGCCAGCTCGACGTCGAGGCGGTCCGGTCCGGTTTCGCCGCCGTCACCAGCCCCGGCCGGCTGGAGCGCATGCGCAGCACACCCACGGTGTTCATCGACGCCGCGCACAATCCGGCCGGGGCGGCCGCCCTGGCGCAGACACTCGCCGGCGAATTCGACTTTCGGTTCCTGGTCGGGGTGCTCAGCGTCATGGCCGACAAGGACACCGACGGCATCCTCGCCGCGCTGGAGCCGGTGTTCGATGTCGTCGTCGTCACCCACAACGGTTCGCCGCGGGCGCTGGACGTCGAGGCGCTGGCGCTGGCGGCGCGGGACCGGTTCGGACCCGACCGGGTGACCACCGCCGAGAACCTGCGCGACGCCATCGACGTCGCGACCGCGCTGGTCGACGACGCCGCCGCTGAAGAGGAGGCATTTTCAGGCACGGGGATCGTCGTCACCGGCTCGGTGGTCACCGCCGGGGCGGCACGGACCCTGTTCGGTCGTGATCCACAATGACGGACCAAAGCCCCGCTGACCCGTGGAAGGGCTTCGGCGCCGTGATGGCGGCGACGCTGATCCTGGAGGCGATCGTCGTGCTGCTGGCGATACCGGTGGTGGGCGCGGTTGGCGGCGGCCTTACCGCCGCATCGCTGGGCTACCTGATCGGCCTGGCCGCGGCGCTGATCCTGCTGGCCGGGCTGCAGCGCAGGCCCTGGGCGATCTGGGTGAACTTGGCCGCACAGGCCGTCGTGCTCGCGGGCTTCGCCGTGTATCCGGGGGTGGGATTCATCGGGGTGCTGTTCACGGGATTGTGGGCGTTGATCGCCTATTTCCGCGCCGAGGTCCGGCGGCGGCAGCGGTAGCGGCTGGAACACGCCGGCCGAGGTGGTTCTGTACGCTGTCGGCCGTGAGCGAACGGACCCTGGTGCTGATCAAGCCGGATGCCGTTGAGCGGCACCTGATAGGCGAGATCATCGGCCGCATCGAGCGAAAAGGCTTAACCGTCGCGGCGCTGGAGTTCCGGCACGTCAGCGAAGAACTGGCCAGGCAGCATTACGCCGAACATGAAGGCAAGCCATTCTTCGGATCGTTGCTGAAGTTCATCACCTCGGGGCCCTTGGTCGCGGCAATCGTGGAGGGACCGCGCGCGATCGCGGCGTTTCGGCAGCTCGCCGGCGCCACCGACCCGGTGGAGCAGGCCACACCCGGCACGATTCGGGGCGATTTGGGGCTGGAGACGCAGTTCAACCTGGTGCACGGGTCCGATTCGGCCGATTCGGCGAAGCGCGAGATCGCGCTCTGGTTCCCCGACATTTAACGCTGGCACGATGGGGACCGCGCCGGGCGTTTGCTCGGGCGGCCCCGGTCGGGGGCGAGTGGGCAGCTTGAGCGATGTGGGATACTGACAGCGGGTGAACGTCGCCGGACCGGCGTCAGACACCCGAATGAAGACTTAGACAAGCGCGACCATTGCCACCGGCGGTGTTGCGCCGCATGTCAGGCCGACATTCAGCACGGCGTCGAGTGGGTTCTACCTTGGGCCGCTCGGGGCGAGACCATTACAAGCCTGGGAGAAGCGACCCGGGCCCATAGCGAAGCCCTCGCGTGGCCGCGTCGAAACGACGCGCCCGGGGGCTAAAGGAGAATACGTGGTAGACGGTGCACCACCTGCAAACCCATCACAAGAGCCGACCCAGCATGAGGACCTGCCGGACCGTCTAAGGGTCCATCAGCTGGCCCGAGCACTGGGTAGCACCAACAAAGAGGTGCTGGAGGCGCTCAACGCGCTCGACGGGCGGGCGCGCAATGTGCATTCGGGCGTGGACCGTGAGGACGCGCTCCGGGTGCGTGACCTGCTCTTCGCCAAGCCCCTACAGGCCGTCCCGGCCATCGGCGGCACGGCGGTCGCCGAACTCGAGTCGCGGCCGATGCTGGAAACCGCGATCGAGCGGCCGCATTACCTGCCGCTGTTCGTCGCGCCGCAGCCGGTAGCGGCGGACGAGGACGACGGGAGCGCCGACGACCTCGTCGACTCCGAGGATGCCGACACCGACGACGACGAGCAGGCCGATCGACCGGCCAACCGGCGACGGCGCCGTGGCCGTCGCGGCCGCGGCCGCGGGCGTGGTGAACAGGGCGGACCCGACGGCCAGAACGAGGACGACGACGACGAGGCGGGGCGGCGGTCCCAAAAGCCCGCCGATGCGGACTCGTCGGAATCCGACGACGCTGACGACCAAGACACGGACGACTCCGACGACGCCGACGACTCCGACACCGGCGACGATGGTTCGTCCGACGCTGGCAGCCGCCGCCGCCGCAGGCGCCGGCGCCGCAAATCGGGGGCGAGCGACGACGGCGACGAGGCGTCGGCGCCCGACGATCCGCCGAACACGGTGGTGCACGAGCGGGCCCCGCGCAACGGCAAGAACGGTGCCGCCGACGACTCCGGGAACGGCTCCAGCAGCAGCGAGATCAAGGGCATCGACGGCTCGACCCGCCTGGAGGCCAAGCGGCAACGCCGCCGCGACGGGCGCGACGCCGGCCGGCGGCGCCCACCGGTGCTGACCGAGGCCGAGTTTCTGGCCCGCCGCGAGGCCGTCGAGCGGGTCATGGTGGTGCGCGACAGGGTCCGCACCGAGCCGCCGCACCCGGGTGCGCGCTATACCCAGATCGCGGTGCTCGAGGACGGCATCGTCGTCGAGCATTTCGTAACCTCCGCAGCCTCCGCCTCCCTGGTGGGCAACATCTACCTGGGGATCGTGCAGAACGTGCTGCCGTCGATGGAGGCGGCCTTCGTCGACATCGGTCGCGGTCGCAACGGCGTGCTCTACGCCGGAGAGGTCAACTGGGAGGCCGCGGGGCTGGGTGGGTCCGACCGCAAGATCGAACAGGCGCTCAAGCCCGGCGATTACGTCGTGGTCCAGGTCAGCAAGGACCCGGTCGGGCACAAGGGCGCGCGGCTCACCACGCAGGTGTCACTGGCGGGTCGCTACCTGGTCTATGTGCCGGGCGCGTCGTCGACCGGAATCAGCCGCAAGCTGCCCGACACCGAACGGCAACGGCTCAAGGAGATCCTGCGCGAGGTGGTGCCGTCCGACGCCGGGGTGATCATCCGCACGGCATCCGAGGGCGTCAAAGAAGGCGACATCCACAACGACGTCAACCGCCTGCAGGAGCGCTGGAAACAAATCGAGGCCAAGGCGATCGAGACCAAGGAGAAGGCCGCCGGGGCCGCGGTGACGCTCTACGAGGAGCCCGACGTATTGGTCAAGGTCATCCGCGACTTGTTCAACGAGGACTTCGCCGGCCTCATCGTCTCCGGCGACGAGGCGTGGAACACCATCAACGAGTATGTGAATTCCGTTGCGCCAGACCTACTTTCGAAGCTGACAAAGTATGAGCCCGCCACCGGGCCGGACGAGATGACCGGACCGGACGTGTTTGCGGTGCATCGCATCGACGAGCAGCTCGCCAAGGCGATGGACCGCAAGGTGTGGCTGCCGTCGGGCGGCACGCTGGTGATCGACCGGACCGAGGCGATGACGGTGATCGACGTCAACACCGGCAAGTTCACCGGCTCGGGGGGCAACCTCGAGCAGACCGTCACCAAGAACAACCTCGAGGCGGCCGAGGAGATCGTGCGCCAGCTGCGGCTGCGCGACATCGGCGGCATCGTGGTCATCGACTTCATCGACATGGTGCTGGAGTCCAACCGCGACCTGGTGTTGCGCCGGCTGACCGAGGCGCTGGCCCGCGACCGTACCCGCCATCAGGTGTCCGAGGTGACGTCCCTGGGCCTGGTGCAGCTGACCCGGAAGCGGTTGGGAACCGGGCTGATCGAAGCGTTCTCGACGACGTGCCCGAACTGCGGCGGCCGCGGGATCCTGCTGCACGCCGACCCCGTCGATTCGGTCTCGCCCAACGGGCGCAAGTCCGAGTCCGGTGGTCGCCGGGGCAGGCGATCGAAGAAGAGTCGATCCGAGGAGCCCAGCGAGAAAGGCATCGTGGCCAAGGTGCCCGCGCACGCCCCCGGCGAACACCCGATGTTCAAGGCCATGGCCGCGGGCGCTGTGGGGGCTCCGGGGGCGGCCGATCGTGGTGACGAGGAATCCGACGAGTCCGGCGAGGAAGTCACCGCCGAGATCGACAGGGAGACCGAAGAGCGGGCCGCCGATCTGGAGGACTTCGAAGATTCTGAAGACTCTGAAGACTCCGAAGGGGACTCCGAGGAAGAAGACTCCGAAGAAGACGACGAGCTCGACGACGAGGATCTCGACGACGAAGACCTTGACGACGACGATGATGATGATGACGACGAGGATCTCGACCTCGACGATGATGACGATCTGGACGTCGAGGACTCCGAGCCCGACGACGACTCCGAGGCCGAGACCGGCAGTGACGGCGCGGTGGCCGTTGCCGCCGGGTCGCCCCTGGCCCGTCCGCGCCGGCGGCGCGCGGCGGGCCGGCCGGCCGGGCCGCCGGTCCACGCAGACTGAACCACACCCGGGCGTGGCGCCCTCACCGAAGACATCGAGCGCCTCCTCGGTGAATGCCAAACGCAGGCGAAACCTACTCGGCTCACTCAGCCGGGCGATGTGAACGCCAACCAAACATGAAGTGCCTACGCGCCATCGCGCACCGTCACGCGGGAAACTTTGGCGCCAGCGCGAGCGCGATGCCGCACTCTGACAGCGCGCGCAGCGCGGTGTCGACGCTGACGGATTCTCCTCGCTCGAGGCGGGAGATGGTCATACGGGTGACGCCGATGCGGTTAGCGAGCTCATTCTGGGGAAAGCCTTTTCCTTGACGCGCGCGCCGAACGTGTTCGCCGAGTTCGCCGGTGTCGCCGGAGGAATATTCGTCCGCGGA
Source organism: Mycobacterium malmoense (assembly GCF_019645855.1). Lineage (NCBI taxonomy): Bacteria > Bacillati > Actinomycetota > Actinomycetes > Mycobacteriales > Mycobacteriaceae > Mycobacterium > Mycobacterium malmoense. The sequence goes on along the minus strand of NZ_CP080999.1, from coordinate 3,509,228 downwards.
CATGGCCGGTTTGACCCTGTAGCCGCTGGTCACGTACCCTTGGACAGTTGTCGCCAGGACTTTGGCCGGCGACGGCGGGATTCACGGGCAATCGGCGCGCCCGCACCCCAGACCACCACACACCGGCCGGTGGCACGCGCGCGAAGCGCCGAGCAAGCGGCCTTAACAAGGCCAGCACAGGCTAGAAAGAGGCAGGAGCAGCGATGGCGACCTATGCAATCGTCAAGACCGGCGGCAAGCAGTACAAGGTCGCCGTCGGCGACGTGGTCAAGATCGAGAAGCTCGACTCCGAGCCCGGAGCCAAGGTGTCGCTGCCGGTCGCGCTGGTCGTCGATGGCGCCAAGGTCACCAGCGACGCCGCCGCGCTGGCCAAGGTCGCGGTGACCGGTGAGGTGCTCGAGCACACCAAGGGTCCCAAGATCCGTATCCACAAGTTCAAGAACAAGACCGGCTACCACAAGCGTCAGGGACACCGTCAGCAGCTGACGGTCCTGAAGGTCACCGGGATCAAGTAGCGGGAGTCCACAAAAATGGCACACAAAAAGGGCGCTTCCAGCTCGCGCAACGGCCGCGATTCCGCCGCGCAGCGGCTGGGTGTGAAGCGGTTCGGTGGCCAGGTCGTCAAGGCCGGCGAAATCCTGGTCCGCCAGCGCGGCACCAAATTTCATCCGGGCGCGGGAGTCGGGCGTGGCGGCGATGACACGTTGTTCGCCAAGGAAGCCGGCGCCGTCGAGTTTGGCGTTAAGCGCGGACGCAAGACCGTCAATATCGTCGCGGCCGGGCGGGCCACCGACTGAGCCGACACGAGTGTGCACTCACTGCGCAAATTCGAGGCAAATCTCGCAGTAGATGCACACTCGGCGGCCGAGAGGACCCTCGATGCCCCGGTTCGTCGATCGCGTCGTCATCCACGCGCGGGCCGGTTCCGGCGGTAACGGCTGCGCGTCGGTCCATCGCGAGAAATTCAAGCCGCTCGGCGGCCCCGACGGCGGCAACGGCGGCCGCGGTGGCAGCATCGTCGTGGTCGTCGACCCGCAGGTGCACACCCTGCTGGACTTCCATTTCCATCCGCACATCAGCGCACCCTCCGGCAAGCAGGGGATGGGCAATAACCGCGACGGCGCCGCCGGCGCGGACCTGGAGGTGAAGGTGCCCGACGGCACCGTCGTGCTGGACGAAAACGGCCGGCTGCTGGCCGATTTGGTGGGCGCGGGGACCCGCTTCGAGGCCGCAGCCGGCGGTCGCGGCGGTCTGGGAAACGCCGCGCTGGCATCGCGCGCCCGCAAGGCTCCGGGCTTCGCGCTGTTGGGCGAGCCGGGCCAGTCCCGCGACCTGACGCTCGAGCTCAAGACCGTCGCCGACGTCGGCCTGATCGGGTTCCCCTCGGCCGGGAAATCCTCACTGGTGTCCGCGATTTCGGCGGCCAAACCCAAGATCGCCGACTACCCGTTCACCACGCTGGTGCCCAACCTCGGGGTGGTCTCGGCGGGAGAGCACACCTTCACCGTCGCCGATGTGCCCGGCCTGATCCCGGGCGCCTCCCGGGGCCGCGGCCTGGGCCTGGAATTCCTTCGCCACATCGAGCGGTGCGCCGTGCTCGTGCACGTGGTGGATTGTGCCACTGCGGAACCGGGCCGCGACCCGATCTCCGACATCGACGCGCTAGAAGCCGAACTCGCGGCGTATACCCCCACGCTGCAAGGGGATGCGGCCCTGGGGGACCTCGCCGAGCGGCCCCGGGTGGTGGTGCTCAACAAGATCGACGTGCCCGAGGCGCGCGAACTCGCCGAGTTCGTCCGTGACGAGATCGCCGAGCGTGGCTGGCCGGTGTTCTGCGTGTCAACGGTCACCCGGGAGGGCTTGCAGCCGTTGATCTTTGGACTATGGCAGATGATCTCGGACTACAACGCCGCGCGACCGCCAACCGTGCCGCGGCGGCCGGTGATTCGTCCGGTGCCCGTCGACGACAGCGGCTTCAGCGTCGAGCCCGACGGGCAGGGCGGTTTCGTCGTCACCGGCGCGCGGCCGCAGCGCTGGGTCGGCCAGACCAACTTCGACAACGACGAAGCCGTCGGCTATCTCGCCGACCGCCTGGCGCGCCTCGGTGTGGAAGACGAATTGCTGCGGCTGGGCGCGCAACCAGGGTGCGCGGTGACCATCGGGGACGTGACATTCGACTGGGAGCCGCAAACGCCCGCGGGACATCAGGTTGCGTTGTCCGGCCGGGGCACCGATGCGCGGCTGGAGCGCAGCGAGCGCGTCGGCGCCGCCGAGCGCAAGGCCGCCCGGCGTCAGCGCCGGGATCCGGGTCCCGAACACGGTGGAGCCTCGTGAGCAGGCATCGCGACACCATCCGAACGGCGCGCAGCCTGGTGGTGAAGGTCGGGACCAACGCGCTGACCGCTCCGTCCGGGGTGTTCGACGCGGGTCGGCTGGCCGGCCTGGCCGACGCGATCGAGGCGCGGATGAAGGCGGGCACCGACGTCGTCATCGTGTCCTCGGGCGCCATCGCCGCCGGCATCGAGCCGCTCGGATTGTCCCGTCGTCCACAGGATTTGGCGACCAAGCAGGCCACGGCCAGCGTGGGGCAGGTGGCGCTGGTGAACGCGTGGAGCGCGGCCTTCGCCCGCTATGGCCGCACGGTCGGGCAGGTGCTGCTGACCGCACACGACATTTCGGTGCGCGCCTCGCACACCAACGCCCAGCGCACCCTGGACCGGCTGCGCGCGCTGCACGCGGTGGCGATCGTCAACGAAAACGACACCGTGGCCACCAACGAGATCCGGTTCGGCGACAACGACCGGCTCTCGGCGCTGGTGGCCCACCTCGTCGGCGCCGAGGCTCTGGTGTTGCTGTCCGACATCGACGGGCTCTACGACGCCGATCCCCGGAAAGTGCCCGGGGCGCGGTTGATTCCCGAGGTGGGAGGGCCGGCGGATCTCGACGGTGTGGTCGCCGGCCCGGGCAGCGACCTGGGCACCGGCGGAATGGCGTCGAAGATGTCGTCGGCGCTGCTGGCCGCCGACGCCGGGGTCCCGGTGCTGCTGGCCGCCGCCTCCGACGCCGCCGCCGCGCTCACCGACGCCGCAACCGGCACGGTGTTTGCGGCGCGGCCCGATCGGATGTCGGCCCGCCGGTTCTGGGTGCGTTATGCCGCCGAGGCGGCCGGCTCGTTGACCCTCGACGAGGGCGCGGTGAACGCCGTGGTGGCCCAACGCCGCTCGCTGCTGCCCGCGGGCATCACCGCGGTGTCGGGCCGGTTCTACGGCGGCGACGTCGTCGAATTGCGCGGACCGGACGCGACCATGGTGGCCCGCGGTGTGGTCGCCTACGACGCGACGGAGCTGGCCACCATGATGGGCCGGTCGACCTCCGAGCTGCCCGGCGAGCTGCGCCGGCCCGCGGTGCACGCCGACGACCTGGTGGCCGTGTAGCCATCCAGCGCCACGAAAGTGCCACCGGCAACGCATTTCCTGAGTAGCGTCGTCGGTGGTTGCAGGCCGCTTGCCGCCGGAATCGGTGTTACTGCGCCGATGCTGCCTTGAGATATAGCGTGCCCCAAATGATTTCGGCCAGCGTCGCGGCCAGCTCGGCATCGTAGGAGTCGGGGGCGGTCGGAAGGTTCTGCTGGCACGCCCGTTCGACCATCCAGGTCAGTGCGCTCGCCGTGGTGGCCGCGGGCAGCTCGCGGCGGATGGAGCCGTCGGCCTGGCCGTCCTCAATGACGCGGGTCATTCGCCCCGTGATGGTGGTCAGCAGGTTGCGATAGGTCGCTCCGACCAGGGGGTCATAGGCGGCCATCTCGTTGAGCGCGACCAGCACCGGTTGGTGACGCCGGTAGCTTTCGATGATGCCGGCCATCGCGGCGCGGACGTCGTCCGGATCGTGCCGCCACGCCACGCTCCACCAGCGATCCGCGCCGTCGGCGAGGTCGGCGAACACCTGCCCGGCGAGGCGGCGCAGCAGGTGGCCCTTGTCCTCGAAGTAGATGTAGAAGCTGGCGCGCGAAATGCCGGCCTCGGTCGAGAGCCGGTCCACGCTGAGCTCGGTGAAGCTGGCGCCGTCGCGCATCAGCCGCTCGGTGGCGTCCAGCAACCGGCGCTCCATCTGCTCTCGCCGCTGCCGGCGCCCCTGCGAGCGATTGGTCTGCGGCTTCCGGGTGACCGACGGCATCCGCACAGCATAGACGAAAATCTGACATATTGACTAGACATGCTGTCTAGGCATATCGTCGGTCAGGGTCTGTGACCGGGGTCATAAGCGACGGAGGATCAACGATGACAGTGACGGCGGGGATGTCTGGCACCGATAAGCCTGGCCGTGCCTACGACGCGATCGATCTGTCGTCGCGCGCGTTCTGGTCCACGACCGCCGCGGAGCGGGAACGTTCGTTCGCGGTGCTGCGGGCCGAGCGGCCGGTGAGCTGGCATCCTCCGGTCGAAGACGCCCTGATGGCCGATCCCGGCGACCCCGGCTATTGGGCGGTCACCCGGCGCGCGGACATCGTCACGGTCAGCCGCAACAACGAGGTGTTCCTGTCCGGCAAGGGGGTGATCTTCGAGAGCGTTCCCGTGGAGCTGCTGGAGGCGTCGCAATCCTTCCTGGCGATGGACCCGCCGCGACACACCAAACTGCGCAAGCTGGTCAGCGCCGCGTTCACCCCGAGGCAGGTCCGCCGCATCGAGGATTCGATCAAGTCGAACGCCAGGGCCATCGTCGACGAGCTCCGGGCGGCGGGCAGCGGCGCCGACTTCGTCGAGCACTGCGCCAAGCAACTGCCCATCCGGACGTTGTCGGACATGGTGGGGATCCCGGAATCCGAGCGTGGGCGTGTGGCGCGCGCGGCCGATGCGCTGGTGTCGTGGGCCGACCCGGTTTACCTCGACGGCCGCAATCCGCTGGAGGTCCTGGTCGAGAACCAGATATACCTTCACCAAGTCGCCGGCACGTTGGCCGCCGAGCGCCGCGAGCACCCCAGCGACGATCTGTTCAGCAGCCTGGTGAACGCCGAGGTGGACGGCGACCGGCTGGCCGACGCCGACGTCGCCGCGTTCTTCGTGTTGCTGTCCGTGGCCGCCAACGACACCACCCGGCAGACCACGAGCCACGCGATGAAGGCGCTGACGGACTTTCCCGGTGCGCGGGAATGGCTTCTCGAGGACTTCGACAATCGCGTCGGCACCGCGGTCGAGGAATTCATTCGTTGGGCCACGCCGGTGATGACGTTCCGCCGCACGGCCGCAACGGATGTCGAGCTGGGCGGCCAGCGGATCCGGGCGGGGGAGAAGGTGGTGATGTTCTATCCCTCCGGTAACTGGGACACCGAGGCGTTCGACGAGCCGGATCGTTTCGACCTGAGCCGCAACCCCAACCCACACGTCGGTTTCGGCGGCGGCGGGGTGCACTTCTGCCTCGGAGCCCATGTGGCCCGCGCGCAGCTGCGCGCCATCTTCGGCGAGCTGCTGCGCCAGCTGCCGGAAATCCAGGCGGGCGACCCGTCGTACGTGCCGGGCAACTTCATCCACGCCATCCGCAGCATGCCCTGCACGTTCTAACGCCGCGGCACTCTGCGCGAGCGTGCGTGTTTGTGCAGCGACACGCCGTCGCGGCCGGCATTCTGCGCACGCTCGCGCCCCGGTTCAGCCGAGGCAGCCCGCCGCGGTGGTGAATTCGGCGGACATGTTCCGCTCCATCATCTTCAGCGCCGCCGCGCCCAGCTCCGCGTCGATGTGGGCGACGGCGTCGGTCGCGATCACGACGGGAAAGTGGCGCACATAGGCGTCGAGCGCGGTGTAGAGGATGCACTGCTCGGTGACCTGGCCGGCAAGGATCAACCGCCGGGTGCCCAGCCGACCGAGCAGGTACCCCAGCGCGGTCGAATAGAACGCACTGTGGCGGACCTTCGTCAACACGCGGCAATCCCGCGACGGCACGATCGGCTTCACCAGATCCGGTCGGACGCCGTCGAGCGCGGCTCCGACGATGCCGGAAAACTGGGCGGTGAAATCGCCGTAGTTGTCATTGACGTACACCAGGTCGGTGTCGCGGGATGCACGCGCGCGGCGGACCAGACCGGCCAGCGGATCCATGATTTTCTCGACGTTGGGTATCAGTTCTTCGGCGTCGGGATGCCGGTAACTGTTCATCATGTCGACCACCACGACGGCCGTATCGCTCATGCGGTTAGGGATACCCGGCGGCCACGAGTTGACAACCGTGGGGCGACAATGGACGGGCAATGAACGTTCACAAGGACTTTTACAACGCCTACCGCCAGGGCTTTGTCCGCGTCGCCGCGTGCACGCACCACACCACGATCGGCGATCCGGCGGCCAACGCCGCGTCGGTTCTGCGGCTGGCCCGCGAGTGCCACGACGACGGCGTCGCGGTGGCCGTCTTCCCGGAGCTGACGCTGTCCGGGTACTCCATCGAGGACATCGTCCTGCAGGACCTGCTGCTCGACGACGTCGAAGCCGCCATCGCTGAAATCGTGGCATCGTCAGCGAAATTGTTGCCGGTTCTGGTCGTCGGCGCCCCGCTGCGCCACCGGCACCGCATCTACAACACCGCCATGGTCATCCACCGCGGCGCGGTGCTCGGCGTGGCCCCCAAGTCCTACCTGCCCACCTATCGAGAGTTCTACGAGCGCCGCCAAATCGCGCCCGGGGACGACGAGCGCGGCACGATCCGGATCGGCGATATCGAGGCGCCGTTCGGCCCCGATCTGCTGTTCGCCGCGTCGGACCTGCCCGGCTTCGTCCTGCACGTCGAAATCTGCGAGGACATGTTCGTGCCGATTCCGCCGAGCGCGGAGGCGGCCCTGGCGGGCGCGACGATCTTGGCGAACCTGTCCGGCAGCCCGATCACGATCGGACGCGCCGAGGACCGTTGCCTGCTGGCCCGCTCGGCGTCGTCGCGGTGCCTGGCCGCCTACGTCTACGCCGCCGCGGGGGAGGGGGAGTCGACAACCGACCTGGCCTGGGACGGCCAGACCATGGTGTGGGAAAACGGCGTGCTGCTCGCCCAATCCGAGCGCTTCCCCAAGGGGGAGCGACGATCGGTCGCCGACGTCGACACCGAGCTGCTCCGCTCGGAACGGCTGCGGATGGGCACCTTCGACGACAACCGGCGCCACCACCGGACATCGGCGGAGTCGTTCCGGCGCATCGAGTTCCGGTTGGACCCGCCGGACGGTGACATCGGGCTGCGCCGCGAGGTCGAACGCTTCCCGTTCGTGCCGGCCGATCCGCAACGGCTGCAACAGGATTGCTACGAGGCCTACAACATCCAAGTCGCCGGGCTCGAGCAGCGGTTGCGGGCGTTGAACTACCCCAAGGTGGTCATCGGGATTTCCGGGGGGCTGGACTCCACGCACGCGCTGATCGTCGCCGCACACGCGATGGATCGCGAAAACCGCCCCCGCAGCGACATTCTGGCGTTCACGCTGCCCGGCTTCGCGACGGGGGAACGCACCAAACGCAACGCCGTGCAGCTGTGCTGCGCGCTCGATGTCACCTTTTCCGAGATCGACATCCGCGAGACCGCGGAGCTGATGCTGAAGGAGATCGGTCATCCGTTCGCGCGCGGCGAGAAGGTGTACGACGTCACGTTCGAGAACGTCCAGGCCGGCCTGCGCACCGACTATCTCTTCCGGCTGGCCAACCAGCGCGGCGGCATCGTGCTGGGCACCGGCGACCTCTCCGAGCTGGGGTTGGGTTGGTCGACATACGGTGTCGGCGACCAGATGTCGCACTACAACGTCAACGCCGGCGTGCCCAAGACGCTGATCCAGCATCTGATCCGCTGGGTCATCTCGTCGGGGCAATTCGAGTCGCGGGTGGACGAGGTGCTGCAGTCGGTGCTCGACACCGAGATCACCCCGGAGCTCATTCCGAGCGGCGAGGAAGAAGAGCTGCAGAGCAGCGAGGCGAAGATCGGACCGTTTGCCCTGCAAGACTTTTCGCTGTTCCACGTGCTGCGCTACGGATTCCGGCCATCGAAGATCGCGTTTTTGGCCTGGCATGCCTGGAGCGATCCCGAGCATGGCAACTGGCCGCCGGGATTCCCCGAGGACAAGCGACCGTCGTACTCGCTCAAGGAGATTCGGCACTGGCTGCAGGTCTTCGTGCAGCGGTTCTACTCGTTCAGCCAGTTCAAGCGCTCGGCATTGCCCAACGGTCCCAAGGTGTCGCACGGGGGTGCGTTGTCGCCGCGCGGCGATTGGCGCGCCCCGTCGGACATGTCGGCGCGCATCTGGCTCGACGAGATCGAGCGCGAGGTGCCCGAGGAGTAGCAGCGCCGTCGGTGCCGACAACCGACGAAAGACACGAGGTAGCGGGAACCAAATAGCGCCCGGGACCGACCACTGTGTGTAAGCCACCCGAGGCTGACAGTCGCGCGATTCCCGGGGGTATCTGTGTCTCTGCAAGGTGTTTTGGAAAAGCTAGCCGCGTCCTCGCATGAGATCGCGACCGGCTCGCGATGACCGCGCCGATTTGGATAGCCGCACCCCCAGAAGTGCACTCGGCGCTGCTGAGCAGCGGTCCCGGACCCGCCCCGTTGCTGACGTCGGCCGCGGCGTGGGCTTGGCTGAGCGCCGAATACGCCGGGGTGGCCGACGAGCTGATGGCGATGTTGGCGGCGGTGCGGGCCGGGACGTGGGACGGCCCGGCCGCCGAGGCGTACGTCGCCGCATGTGCGCCCTATTTGGCGTGGCTGATGCGGGCCAGCGCCGACAGCGCCACGACGGCGGGCGAGCACGAGACCGTGGCCAGCGCGTATTCGACCGCGCTGGCCGCCATGCCGACACTGGCCGAGTTGGCGGCCAACCACGCCATCCACGCGGTCTTGCTCGCGACGAATTTCTTCGGCATCAACGCGATCCCGATCGCGCTCAACGAAGCCGACTATGCGCGGATGTGGATTCAGGCCGCCACCGTGATGACCACGTATCAGGCGGCCTCGAGTGCGGCGCTCGCCACCACGCCGACCGCCGCACCGGCGCCACGGATCGTGAAATCCAACGCGACCGCCGACCCGGCAACTGCCTCGTCCGATCCGCTGGCAAACCTCAATCTGGAGTCGGTATTTAATTTCTTAAACATATACAATATCGCCACCGATATAGACAATCAAATATTCAACATGGTGCCCTCCCCGCTCAACCTGTTGATTGGGGACCCGCTCTTGGAATTCCAGAGCCCGGCGGAGCTAAGTCAATTTCTCAATTACATAAACACCGTTCCCGTTGGGTCGACCCCATCTTCCCTGTTGGCCCTGGACTTGACTAAGATCAGCCACGCGTGGACGGTGTTTTTACCGCAGACGCTCGAGTCGCTCGGAAATAACCCCCAATTGGTCACCTTCATTTTTCTGCTGCTGGTATATGAGACCACCTTTTGCACGGTCGTCAAGGTTCTCCAATATGTTCACTTCCTGGCCACGATCCCCACGTTTCAGGCTGTTGTGGTTCCCCTGTTGGCCGCCCCCGTGAGCCTGACCGCGGTGGGCGGCTTCCCCGGCCTGGCCGGGCTGGCGGGCCTGGCCGGCCTGGCTCCTCCGGTCCCGCCGCCCGCCCCGGCGCTCGCCGCGCCGCCCGTCGCGATCGCCCACGCGTTGGCCCCCGCCCCGGCTCCGGCTCCAGCCCCCGTCTCAGCCCCGGCCCCGGCTTCGCCCTTGCCTGCAGCGCCCGCCGCGGCTCCGGCGGCCGGCGTCACACCACCGCCAGGCTCGTGGCCTTTTCCCTATCTGGTGGGTGGGCCCACCGCGGGTTCGGGGATGAGTGTTCAAGCCGAAACTCGGGCGCCGGCCCCGCGTAGCGCTGCGGTCGCCCCGGCGGCCGCGGCCGTGACGTCGGCCGGGGACGCGTCGCCGGCGCGGCGGCGCCGGCGAGCGAAGCTGACACAGCTCGGTCGCGGCTATGAGTACATGGATTTGGAGGGGGATGCGGGCCACGGCTCCGGCGCGTTACCGGGGCGGCCGCGCGTCGCGTCACCGCTGGCCTCGGATCGGAGCGCGGGAATCCTGGGTTTCGCCGGGACGGCACGCGAACAGGCCGTCGGCGAGGCGGCCGGGCTGACCACGCTGGCCGGCGACTCGTTCGGCGCCGGCCCGACGATGCCGCTGATACCGAACACGTGGGGTCGCGACCTGGACGGGGACGAGTAGCCGTGGCGAACGCGCAATTCCGGCCGCCCACGGCCGAAACGTGGGCCGACCCGTGGCCCATGTACCGCGCGTTGCGCGACCACGACCCGGTCCACCATGTCGTGCCCGACGGGAATTCATCGGCGGACTACTATGTCCTGTCCCGGCATGCCGACATCTGGTCGGCCGCCTGCGACGACGAGACGTTCGCGCCGAACCCGGACCCGGCCCGGGACATAAACCACGACGAGCTGAAATCGCTGGGTTTGCAAGACAATTCACCGACGTGGAGGCACGATCCGCGGACGTATCACAGCGAATTCCGGAAACTGGTCTCGCGTGGTTTCGCGACCCGGCAGGTGGAACTCAAGGTGCGCGGCTTTGTCGTGGAACGCATCGAGCGGCTGCGCGCCAACGGCGGCGGCGATATCGTCGCCGAGCTGTTCGAACCGCTACCTGCGATGGTCGTCGCGGATTACCTGGGCGTTCCAGAAGCCGATCGCGGCCTGTTCGACGGCTGGACGCGAGCGATCGTCGCCGCCAACCTCGCGGACGCCGATTTCGCCAACGGCGTCAAGCCCGCGGTCGCGGCGTTTACGACGATGATGGTGTACTTCATCGAACTGATTAAGCTGCGCCGCCGGGTACCTGGGCAGGACGCCATCTCGGAGCTCGTCGCGGCGGGGGTCGGCGTCGACGGCGACATCGTGGGCATGCTGTCGGTGCTCGCTTTCGTGTTCACGACGATCGCCAGCGGCATCGACACCACCACAGGCATGCTCGGCGGTTCGATGCAACTGCTGCATCAGCGACCCGACCAACGAAGGCTGTTGGTCGAAAACCCCGAACACATCCCGGCTTCCCTCGACGAGTTTCTGCGGCTCACGTCACCGGTCCAGGGGAAGGGTCGCACCGTCACCCGCGACGTGACCATCGGGGACGTCACCGTCCCGGAAGGTTGCAGAGTCCTCTTCCTCTATGGCTCGGCCAACCGCGACGAGCGCCAATACGGTCCAGACGCGGGCGAGTTGAACGTGCTGCGCCAGCCTCGCAACATCCTGACTTTCGGCCACGGCGGACACCGTTGTCTGGGCGTGTCGGCAGTCAGGATGCAGTCGCGGGTCGCATTCGCCGAATTGCTGTCCCGCTGCCCAGATTTCGAGATCGACGAGTCGGCCATCGTCTGGGCCGGCGGTAGCCTTGTGCGGCGACCGCTGTCCGTCCCGTTTCGAGCCGGTTCGTAATGGCCGACGGGCGGGTCGAGGAAAACGATGCCTACGTGCGGGGCATCTCGACGAACGCCTGCGCACCGGTCTGCCCCGTTATCGCCGAGCCGCAGTCGCGTGGTGACGAACCGGTCGGCGGCCGAGCTCGAGACCGGCGACGGCCTAGCGATCATGCACGACGCGCGCCGCGAGTTTCGCCGAGAATCAGTCCCACGCCGGGGATGAACCGACCCACGCCGGCGACGTAGGCCCGATAGGCGTCGCCGTGTGTCCGCAGGAGGTACGGCTCCTCGACACGACGGACCTGCAGTTCGATCGTGGCGACGAGCAGGAGAAAACCAGCTCCCGCAACGAGATTCGGCGTCACCAGCACGATCCCGAGGCCAAACGTGAACATGGCCGTGTAGATGGGATTGCGTATCCGGCCGAACACGCCGGTGCGCACCAGCGTGGTGGTCTCCTTCTCGTCGACTCCGATCCGCCAGGAATCGCCCATCTCCAGTTGCGCATATACCGTGGCCGCGATGCCGGCCGTCGCGACCACGACGCCCACCACCTGGATCCAGACCGCGGCGAGGCCGCCAACGGGTCGAACGACGTTGGCCAGCTGAAGGATTGGGCCGCTTACCGCCACGATCAGCGTGACGACAAGACCGGCCCCGGCGAGGCGCTCCGTCGGACCGCCGGCGCCGATGGCGCGAAAGCCGGTAGATCCGGTGCGCCGGTACTGTAGCCAACTGCGCCAACCGAATCCGAGCGCTCCGAATATCGCGAAGAGCACCAGGGCAATGTCGGCGGCGGCTGTCGCTGGCATCAGTAAGCTCCTATGACCGCGGTCATCGTCAGCGACAGTACCGCAACAGCCATGGTCAGAAAAGGTCGTCGCGCAGCGCCGCGTCGATCGCGTCGGCGTCCGGTGCGCAGTCGCCGGCGCCGGTCACCAGCGTTGCCAGCGCGCCCGCGGCGCAGCCACGCCGCAACGCGCGCAGCCGCTCGGCCCGCAAAGCGGGATTGGCGCCCGGGTCGCGTGGCCAGTTCGCGGCGAGCACCCCGGCGAACACGTCGCCGGCGCCCGTGGTGTCCACCGCTGCGACCGTCGGCGCGGGCACCGTGAATTCGCCGTCGGCACCGACGTAGCGGGCGCCGCGCGCGCCGAGGGTGACGATCAAGTGGGCTGGCCGCCAGGGCCATTCGCTGGCTTCGACCTCGTTCGCGATCACCACGTCCGCGACCGCCGCCAGTTCCGCCACGGCGCTTTGGTCCCGGCCGGCCGGGGAGGCGTTGACGATGACGACCGCCCCGGCCGACCGGGCCTCGTGCGCCGCGGCCACCGCCGTCGGCACCGGAATCTCCAACTGCGTCAGCAACACGTCGCAGCCGGCGACGACCGCGCGCACGCCCTCGGCGGCCAACGTCAGCCGCCCGTTGGCGCCCGGCGCCACCACGACGGTGTTCTCGGCGTTGGCATCGACCACGATGATCGCCGTTCCGCTGGGCCCGGGCATGGCGACCGTTCCGTCCAGCCCAACGCCGTTGGTCAGGAGGTGGCTCCGCAACCGTTCGGCGGCCGCGTCGTCGCCGACCGCGCCGACGAACTGCACCCGCGCACCCGCGCGCGCCGCCGCCACCGCCTGATTGCCGCCCTTACCGCCAGGTGTGCAGCTCAACGACGAGGCCAGCACCGTCTCGCCCGCACGCGGAAGGGCGTCGACCGCGAACGTCAGATCCATGTTCACGCTGCCCACCACACAGACCCGCGCCATGAGGCCGACGTTAGTCGCGCCGGATTTCCCGGTGCGCAAAGACCCGTGCCCCAGCCTTTTGCCGCTCATCGCATTTGCGGCAATCGCCAATATCCTGAGATCCGCGCGTTAGTCTGCTGCGTGATCCGTGCTGCATCCCGTCACAAAGGAGGGGCAAGGCGATTGACATCGAGCGAGCTGAAAGACGCCGAGCCGGCACCTGAAACCGGCCCGGCTCAAACGACCCGCAAAAGCACGCGCCGGCCTCTGCCGCGGCGCCGTTTCCGGTTCGGCATCCAGTCCAAGATCCTGGTGGCGATGCTGCTTTCGAGCATCGTGGGCGTCGCGGTGATCGGCCTCATTGGGGCGTTATCCGGCCGCAGCGCGTTGCGGCAAGTCGAGTCCGAGCGGTTGATCGAGTTGCGTGAGTCGCAGAAGCGGCAGGTCCAGGCCCTGTTCAGGGAGGTGACGAACTCGCTGGACGTCTACAGCGGCGGATTCAGCGTCGTGGAGGCCACGGCGGCGTTCACCAACGGCTTTAACCAATTGGCCAACGCAACGATCACCCCCGCCCAGCAGCAGGCGCTCGTCAACTACTACGACAACGAGATGATCAAACCGATCAAACAAAAGACCGGTGACGCAATAGATCTCAACGCGGTTTTGCCGAGTTCCAACGCCCAGAAATACCTTCAGGCGTACTACACCGCGCCGCAGAGGTCGGCCACCGACTCCATGCCTGTCGAAGACGCCGGCGACGGCAGCGCATGGTCGGCGGGCAACGCCCGCTTCGACTTTTACATGCGCGGCATCGTCACCCGCTTCGAATATCGAGACGCGCTGCTGCTGGACATGCAGGGCAACATCGTCTACACCGTCATGAAAGGGCCCGACCTCGGAACCAACATCCTCACCGGCCCGTATCGCGAATCAAATCTGCGGGATGCATACCAAAAAGCCCTGCGCTCCAACGACCTGGACTTTGTCTGGATCACCGACTTCCAGCCGTATCAGCCGCAACTCGACGCCCCCACGGCGTGGGTGGTATCGCCGGTCGGCATGAACGGCAAATTCGACGGCGTAATGGCCCTGCCGGTGCCGATCTCGAAGATCAACAAGATCATGACCGCCGACAAACACTGGCAAGCCGCCGGTATGGGCGCCGCGACCGAGACGTATCTGGCGGGCCCCGACGATCTGATGCGTTCCGACTCAAGGCTTTTCCTGGAAGACCCCCAGGAATACCGGCGCGAGGTGATCAACGCCGGCACTCCGCCCGACGTCGCGGGCCGAGCGATCCGGTTGGGTGGCACGACACTGGTGCAGTCGGTTCCCAGCGCGGGTCTTCGCGCCGCCCAACGTGGGGAGACCGGAACCGTCAGCGCCACCGATTACACCGGCCATAAAGAACTGGAAGCCTACGCGCCGTTGACCATCGCTAACTCCGATCTGCACTGGTCTGTCCTTGCGACGCGCGACGACTCCGACGCCTTTGCGCGGCTGGGCCAGTTCAGCAAAACGCTCGTCATCGCGGTCACGGCGATGATTTTCGTCATCTGCCTGGCCTCGATGCTCATCGCCCAGGCGGCGATGCGGCCGATCCGCCGCCTCGAGACCGGCACCCGCAAGATCAGCTCCGGCGACTACGACATCAACATCCCGGTAAGGACACGCGACGAAATCGGCGATCTCACCGCGGCTTTCAACGAGATGAGCCGGAATCTCGCGATCAAGGAAGAACTGCTCAACGAACAGCGCAACGAGAACAATCGCCTCCTGCTGGCGCTCATGCCCGAGTCGATTGTTCAACGCTATCGCGAGGGTGAGGCGACCATCGCGCAGAAGCACCAGGACGTCGCGATAATCTTTGCCGACATCGTCGGGCTCGACGAGATTTCCAACGATCTGCCGGGCGACGAATTGGTGGGGATCGTCGACGAACTGTTCCGGCAGTTCGACTCGGCGGCCGAAACCCTTGGCGTCGAACGGATTCGCACCTTCCACAACGGATACCTCGCCAGTTGCGGGGTCATCACTCCGCGACTGGACAGCATTCACCGAAGCGTCGAGTTCGCCATCGAAATGCGCCGCATCATCGATCGGTTCAACAGCCAGACCGGTCACGAGCTGGGCCTTCGGGTCGGCATCAACACCGGCACCGTCATCAGCGGGCTGGTGGGCCGCTCGAGCCTCGTCTATGACATGTGGGGTGCCGCGGTAAGCCTGGCCTTCCAAATGCACAGCGGCGCAGCGCAGCCGGGCATCTACGTCAGCTCGCAGGTATACGACGCGATGCGGGACGTGTGGCAGTTCACGCCGGCCGGCACGATTTCGGTAGGCGGAACCGACCAGGCGATCTACCGGCTCTCGGAGCGATCATGAACGCGTGGCACGCATCCTGGTTCTACTGGGCTGTTGGCATCGCGGTCGGATTTCCGGTCGGCGTAATCGTTCTCACCGAGCTGCAGCACACGCTCGCGCGCAGGAATAGCCGGCTGGCCAGGCAGGTAAGCCTGCTGCGCAACTATCTGCTGCCGCTGGGCACGCTCCTGCTGCTGCTCGTCAAGGCCTCGCAGATCCCGGCCGGAGACATCCCGGTGCGCATCCTCACCACGGTGTTCGGCTTCCTGGTGCTGGTGCTGTTGCTGTCCGGGCTCAACGCCACGGTGTTCGAGGGCGCGCCCGAAGAGAGCTGGCGCAAACGGCTCCCCGGCATCTTCCTGGACGTCGCCCGCTTCGCGCTGATCGGCGTCGGCCTGGTGCTGATCCTGTCGTATATCTGGGGCGTCCGGGTCGGCGGCTTGTTCACCGCGCTGGGCGTTACGTCCGTCGTCATCGGCCTGATGTTGCAGAACTCCGTCGGCCAGGTCGTCTCGGGCTTGTTCATGCTGTTCGAGCAGCCCTTCCGGATCGATGACTGGCTGGACACGGGGACAGCGCGCGGACGCGTGGTCGAGGTGAACTGGCGGGCCGTGCACATCGACACCGGCAGCGGCATGCGGATCATCCCGAACTCGATGCTCGCCACGACGTCGTTCACCAACCTCAGTCGCCCGCCGGGCACACACAAATTGGCCATGACGACGACGTTTTCGGCCGCCGACCCACCGGATCGAGTGTGCGCGGTGTTGACGCGCGTCGCCAGCGCGCTGCCGCAGCTCAAGGCCGACAGCGTGCCCCGCTCGGTGCCCGCCGGCGGAGCCGAATACCGCACGACCGTCGGACTGAGCTCACCCGCCGACGACGGCGCCGCGCGGGCGACGTTTCTGCGCTGGATCTGGTACGCCGCACGGCGGGAAGGGCTGCACTTCGACGGCAGCGACGACGACTACTCGACCGCCGAGCGGGTGGAGAAGGCCTTGCGCACCGTGGTCGCGCCGGCATTGCGGCTGAGCGCCGACGAACAGCGGTCGCTGCATTCGTGTGCGCGGCTCATCCGATACGGGGCCGGCGAAATCGTGGAATACGCCGGGCAGGTGCCGACGGGGATGACGTTCCTGGTAGCCGGGCGTGTGCAGCTGACCGCGTCGGCCGAGGACGGATCGGTCGTGCCGATCAGCACGCTGGTCGAGGGCTCGTTTCTGGGGCTCACCGCGCTGACTCGGCAACCGAACCTCGCGAGCGCCTACGCGCTCGAGGAGGTCACCGCGTTGGAGATCGATCGGGAACACCTCGAGCATCTCGTGATGCGGGAAACGTTGCTGCTACAGAACTTTGGCCACATCCTCGAAGAGCGGCAAAGCAAGGTGCGGCTGGCCGTGCGCGGCGAGCGGGTGGGCTAAGGCGCCGTCGCGATGGGGCAGCCTGACTCGGCCGGCCAAAGGCGGATACCCTGGTTCAATGAGTCTGCAAGCACCATCGCGTCCCGACTCGCGCCGTGAGGTCCACAATGCGGCACGCCGGTCCCGGGTCGCCGCCCGCGCGCTGGCGTTGTTGCCGACGGTCGCCAAGGACGCCGCGCTGCAGTCCGCGGCGGAGGCGATAGTCGCCGGCGCCGGGAGGATCCTGGCGGCCAACGCCGAAGACCTCGAGGCCGCCCGCGCCGCCGGCACACCGACCGCGATGCTGGACCGGTTGGCGTTGGACCCCAAGCGCGTCGACGGAATCGCCGCCGGTCTGCGGCAGGTCGCCGGGCTGCCGGACCCGGTCGGGGAGGTGCTGCGCGGCTACACCCTGCCCAATGGGCTGCATCTGCGCCAGCAGCGGGTTCCGTTCGGCGTGATCGGAATGATCTACGAGGGACGGCCCAACGTCACCGTCGACGCCTTCGGTTTGGCGCTCAAGTCCGGCAACGCCGTGCTGCTGCGGGGGAGTTCTTCGGCGGCGAAGTCCAACCAGGCGCTCGTCGACGTGTTGCGCGCTTCGCTGGTCGCCGAGGACTTGCCGGCCGACGCGGTCCAGCTGCTGTCGGCCGCCGACCGGTCCACGGTAACCCACCTGATCCAGGCCCGCGGCCTGGTCGACGTGGTGATCCCCCGCGGGGGAGCGAGCCTGATCGACGCGGTGGTCCGCGACGCGCAGGTGCCCACCATCGAGACCGGTGTCGGCAACTGCCACGTCTACGTGCACGAAGGCGCCGACCTGGACGTGGCCGAACGGATCCTGTTGAACTCCAAGACCCGTCGGCCCAGCGTCTGCAACGCCGCCGAGACGCTGCTGGTCGACGCGGCGATCGCCGAACGGGCCATGCCCCGGCTGGTGGCCGCCCTGCAAGACGCCGGGGTGACCGTGCATCTCGACGCGGGCGAGGACGACCTGCGCCGCGAATACCTGTCGCTGGACATCGCGGTGGCGGTCGTCGACGGCGTCGACGCCGCGATCGCCCACATCAACGAATACGGCACCGGGCACACCGAGGCCATCGTCACCACGAACATGGCTGCGGCACAACGATTTACGGACGGAGTCGACGCCGCGGCGGTGATGGTCAACGCGTCGACGGCGTTCACCGACGGTGAGCAGTTCGGTTTCGGTGCCGAGATCGGCATCTCGACGCAGAAGCTGCATGCCCGCGGCCCGATGGGGCTGCCGGAACTGACCTCGACCAAGTGGATCGCCTGGGGAGACGGGCAGATCCGTCCGGCCTGACCACGCCGGCCAAATGCTTTAGGAGAGATTGTGAGCGTGCCCGCCCGGCCCATGCCGCTGTTCGCCGACATCGACGACGTCTCCCGACGGCTGGCCGAGACGGGTTACCTGCCGGACACCGCCACCGCGACGGCGGTGTTTTTGGCCGACCGGCTCGGCAAGCCGCTGCTGGTGGAGGGCCCGGCCGGCGTCGGCAAGACCGAGCTGGCCCGCGCCGTCGCCCAGGCCACCGGATCCGGACTGGTCCGGCTGCAGTGCTACGAGGGGGTCGACGAGGCGCGCGCGCTGTACGAGTGGAACCACGCCAAGCAGATCCTGCGCATCCAGGCCGGCTCCGGCGACTGGGAAGCGACCAAAACCGATGTGTTCAGCGAGGAGTTCCTGCTGTCCCGTCCGCTGCTGACCGCCATCCGGCGCACCGAGCCGACGGTGCTGCTGATCGACGAGACCGACAAGGCCGACATCGAAATCGAGGGCCTGCTGCTGGAGGTGCTGTCCGACTTCGCGGTGACCGTCCCCGAACTCGGCACGCTCACCGCCGAACGGGCGCCGTTCGTGTTGTTGACCTCCAACGCCACCCGCGAGCTGTCCGAGGCGCTCAAGCGTCGCTGCCTGTTCCTGCACATCGACTTTCCCAGCCCCGACCTGGAACGCCGCATCCTGTTGTCCCGGGTCCCCGAGCTGCCCGCACACCTCGCCGAGGAGCTGGTGCGCATCATCGGCGTGCTGCGCGGGATGCAGCTCAAGAAGGCGCCGTCCATCGCCGAGACCATCGACTGGGGCCGCACGCTGCTCGCGCTGGGCTTGGACACCATCGACGACGCGGTCGTTGCGGCCACGCTCGGCGTGGTCCTCAAGCACCAATCCGACCAGCAGCGCGCGGCCGGGGAACTCAGGCTCAACTGATGGGGCTCGCCTGATGGCCGCCCGCCGCATTCGTCCCGCCCGCCCGCTGGCCCCGCACGGGCTGCCCGGCCACCTGGTGGGGTTCGTGGAAGCCCTTCGCGGGGCAGGGATTTCGGTGGGCCCGTCGGAAACGGTGGACGCCGGCCGGGTGATGGCCACCCTCGGCCTGGGCGATCGTGAGGTGCTGCGCGAGGGCATCGCCTGCGCCGTGCTGCGCCGGCCCGATCACCGCGAGACCTACGACGCCATGTTCGACCTATGGTTCCCGGCGGCGCTGGGCGCGCGGGCGGTCGTCTCGGATGACGAGGCCGCCTCCGGTGACTCCTTGCCGGACGACGACGTCGAGGCGATGCGCCGGATGCTGCTGGACCTGCTCACCGAAAACCCGGACCTCGCCGACATGGACGAGCGGCTGGTCGCGATGATCGCGCGGATCGTGGAGGCCTACGGCAAATACAGTTCCAGCCGCGGCCCGTCGTTCTCGTCGTATCAGGCGCTCAAGGCGATGGCCCTGGACGAACTGGAGGGCAAGCTGCTGGCGGGGCTGCTCGCCCCGTATGGCGACGAGCCCACGCCCACCCAGGAGCAGATCGCCAAAGCGCTTGCCGCGCAGAAGATCACACAGTTACGCAAGATGGTTGACGCCGAGACCAAGCGGCGCACCGCCGAGCAGCTCGGCCGCGATCACGTCCAGATGTACGGCATCCCACAGCTTTCCGAGAACGTCGAGTTCCTGCGGGCCTCCGGTGAACAGCTGCGCCAGATGCGACGGGTCGTGGCGCCACTGGCCCGCACCCTGGCGACCAGGCTGGCGGCCCGGCGGCGACGCTCCCGCGCCGGCGTGATCGATCTGCGCAAGACGCTGCGCAAGTCGATGTCGACCGGCGGGGTGCCGATCGACGTGGTGCTGGCCAAACCCCGCCCGGCGCGGCCGGAATTGGTGGTGCTGTGCGACGTGTCGGGCTCGGTCGCCGGGTTCAGCCACTTCACGCTGCTGCTGGTACACGCCCTGCGTCAACAGTTTTCGCGCGTCCGCGTGTTCGCCTTCATCGACACCACCGACGAGGTGACCCACATGTTCGGGCCCGAGGCCGACCTGGCCGTCGCGATCCAGCGGATTACCCGGGAGGCCGGCGTCTACAGCCGCGACGGCCATTCCGACTACGGCAACGCGTTTGCCTCGTTCACGCAGGCGTTCCCCAATGTGCTGTCGCCGCGCAGCTCGCTGCTGGTGCTCGGGGATGGGCGCACCAACTACCGCAACCCGCAGACCGAGCTGCTGGCCCACATGGTGACGGCCAGCCGGCACGCGCACTGGCTCAACCCCGAGCCCAAACACCTTTGGGGCAGCGGCGATTCGGCGGTGCCGCGCTACCAAGAGGTGATCACCATGCACGAATGCCGGTCCGCCAAGCAGCTGGCCGCGGTGATCGATCAGCTGCTGCCGGTGTAGTGCCCGCCCAGCGTGCGTGTTTGTACGGCGACACGCCGCGTGGGCTGTACATCTGCGCACGCTCGCGGCGGCGCGGGGCACGCTCGCGCGGACGCGGGCCGAGCAACCGGCGCTGATCGTAGGCTCAAGTAAGCTGGCACATCGTGCAAAAGCAGCTTCGCAGGCTGGGCGTGATGGGTGGGACATTCGACCCCATCCACTACGGCCACCTGGTCGCCGCCAGTGAGGTCGCCGACCTGTTCGACCTCGACGAAGTGGTGTTCGTGCCCAGCGGCCAGCCCTGGCAAAAGAGCCGCCACGTCTCGGCCGCCGAGGACCGGTATCTGATGACGGTGATCGCCACCGCGTCCAACCCGCGCTTCTCGGTGAGCCGGGTCGACATCGACCGCGCCGGCCCCACCTACACCAGGGACACGCTGCGGGACCTGCACGCCCTCAACCCCGACTCCGAGCTGTACTTCATCACCGGCGCCGACGCGCTGGCTTCCATCCTGTCGTGGCACGGCTGGGAAGAGCTTTTCGACTTGGCTCGCTTCGTCGGCGTCAGCCGGCCCGGCTACGAGCTGGACCACGAGCACATCACCGGCGCCCTGGGTGAGCTGGCCGAGGAAGCACTGACCCTCGTCGAGATCCCGGCGCTGGCGATCTCGTCGACCGACTGCCGGCGACGCGCCGAGCAGCGCCGGCCGCTGTGGTACCTGATGCCCGACGGCGTCGTGCAGTACGTCTCCAAGCGCCGGCTCTACCGCGCCGCCGAAGGGGCCGATGCCCCCAACCGGCCGAGCCTGGCCGCGGGGAAGGACACATGACCGCCACCCAGGAAGCCATCGACATGGCGACCGTGGCCGCCAGCGCGGCCGCCGCCAAGCTCGCCGACGATGTCACCGTCATCGACGTCTCCGGGCAGCTGGTCATCACCGACTGCTTCGTCATCGCTTCGGCGTCCAACGAGCGGCAGGTCAACGCCATCGTCGACGAGGTCGAGGAGAAAATGCGCAAGGCGGGCTACCGGCCGGCGCGCCGCGAGGGCGCCCGGGAAGGGCGGTGGACGCTGCTGGACTACCGCGACATCGTCGTGCACGTCCAGCATCAGGACGAGCGCAACTTCTACGCCCTGGACCGGCTGTGGGGTGACTGCCCGGTGGTGCCCGTGGACGTGGCCGAAAAGCCGGCGGGCACGCAATGAGAATCCGCCGGCTGGTGATGTTGCGGCACGGGCAAACCGATTTCAACCTCGGCAGCCGGATGCAGGGGCAGCTGGACACCGAGCTCAGCGAACTGGGCCGCGCGCAGGCGGTCGCCGCCGCCGAGGTGCTGGGCAAGATGCAGCCCCTGTTGATCGTTTCGTCGGACCTGCGGCGCGCCTACGACACGGCGATCAAGCTGGGGGAGCGGACCGGGCTCGAGGTCCGGCTGGACGACCGGTTGCGGGAGACGCATCTCGGCGATTGGCAGGGCCTGACGCACGGCCAGATCGACACCGAGGTGCCGGGCGCGCGGCTGGCGTGGCGCGAAGACGCGACGTGGGCGCCGCACGGCGGGGAAAGCAGGGTCGACGTGGCCGCCCGCAGCCTGCCGTTGATCGCCGAACTGATATCCGGTGAGCCGGAATGGGGCTCGAAATGGGATGGCGTCGGCGAACCGGGCCGGCCGGTGGTGCTGGTGGCCCACGGCGGCCTGATCGCCGCGCTGTCGGCCGCGCTGCTGAAGCTTCCGGTCGCCAACTGGCCGGTCCTGGGCGGCATGGGCAACGCCAGTTGGGTGCAGCTCTCCGGCCACTCGGACGATTCCGGCGATGGAGGCGCCGGCCGGGAGGGCCTGGCCGGCATCCGCTGGCGTCTCGATGTGTGGAACGCGTCGGCGCAGGTGTCCAACGATGTCCTCTGAGCCGCGGAGCAGGCCCACGCTGCTCGTGTTCGCCGACTCGCTGGCCTATTACGGTCCCACCGGCGGATTGCCCGCCGACGATCCGCGTATCTGGCCCAACATTGTTGCCTCACAACTAGATTGGGATCTGGAACTGATCGGCCGCATCGGCTGGACCTGCCGGGACGTCTGGTGGGCGGCAACCCAGGACCCGCGGGCCTGGGCGGCGCTGCCCAGGGCGGGTGCGGTGATCTTTGCGACCGGCGGGATGGATTCGCTGCCGTCGGTGTTGCCGACCGCGTTGCGCGAGCTGATCCGCTATGCACGGCCACCGTGGCTGCGGCGCTGGGTGCGCGACGGCTACGCCTGGTTGCAGCCCAGGCTCTCGCCGGTGGCCAGGTCCGCGTTGCCGCCGCACCTGAGCGCCGAATACCTCGAACAGACCCGCGGCGCAATCGATTTCAACCGCCCCGGCATCCCGATCGTGGCGTCGCTGCCGTCGGTGCACATCGCCCAGACATACGGCCGGGCGCACCACGGCCGCCCGGGGACCGCGGCGGCGATCATGGAATGGGCGCAGCACCATGACATTCCCCTGGTGGACCTCAAAGCCGCTGTGGCCGAACACATCACGAGCGGGCGTGGCAACCCCGACGGCATTCACTGGAATTTCGAAGCCCACCAGGCGGTCGCGGAGCTGATGCTCAAGGCCCTGGCCGAAGCCGGGGTTCCGAGCAATCCAACCGAGAAACCACGCGGGTAGCACCGTGGCCGTCGTGGTGGTGACCGACGCGGCGTCGCGCCTGCCGGCCGATCTGCTCGAAAAGTGGGCGATACGCGTCGTTCCGCTGCACATCTTGCTCGACGGCCGCGACCTGCGCGACGGCGTGGACGACATCCCCGACGACATCTACCGGCTGCACGCCACGACCGCGGCGGCCACCCCGGCCGAACTGGCCGACGCCTACCAGCAGGCGCTGGCCGACAGCGGCGGCGACGGCGTGGTGGCAGTGCACATTTCGTCGGCGCTGTCGGGAACCTACGGCGTCGCCGAGCGGACCGCGGCCGACCTGGACCCGAACGTGCGGGTGATCGACTCGCGGTCGGCCGCGATGGGCGCCGGATTCGTCGCGCTGGCCGCCGCGCGGGCCGCGGCCGCGGGCGGCGACCTGGACGCCGTCGCGGGCGCCGCGACCGCGGCCGTGCCGCGCAGCCACGCGTTCATGGTGGTGCATCGGCTGGACAACCTGCGCCGCAGCGGCCGGATCGGCGGGGCCAAGGCGTGGCTGGGCACCGCGCTGGCGCTCAAGCCGCTGCTGCGCATCGACGACGGCAAACTCGTTCTGGCCCAACGGGTCCGCACCGTCAGCAATGCCACGGCGGCGATGATCGACCGGGTTTGCGGGGTCGTCGGCGCCGGCCCCGCCGCCCTGGCGGTGCATCACGTCGCCAACCCGGACGGCGCCGACGAGGTGGCGGCCGCGCTGGCGCGGCGGCTACCGGCGTGCGAGCCGGCGATCGTCACCCCGTTGGGCCCGGTGCTCGCGCTGCATGTCGGCGCCGGGGCGGTCGCGGTCTGCCTGGAACTGCCAGAAACCTAGGCGCGCAGGCCCCGTGAGCCGGGGGTGCCGCCCGCTCGCGCACGTAACGTCACTGCGAATCCCGCCGCCGACTTTCGCTGTGGCGTTACGCTGACGGCCGCGAAGCCGGCCGACGGGCGTTGTCGCCGCGCGGATGCACGACCTGCGGCCACCAGAACCAGCGTCCGAGCAGGGTCGCGATCGACGGCATCAGCAACGTGCGCACGATCAGCGTGTCGAGCAGCAGACCGATGCACACGGTCGACCCGAACTGGCCGAGCACGCGCAAATCGCTGCCCAGCATCGACGCCATGGTGAAGGCGAACACCAGACCCGCCGCCGTCACCACCCCGCCGGTGCCCGCCATCGAGCGGATGATCCCCGTCTTGAGCCCGCCATGGATCTCCTCCCTGAACCGGGAGACCAGCAGCAGGTTGTAGTCGGACCCGACGGCCAGCAGGATGATCACCGACAGCGCCGCCACGATCCAGTGGATCTTGATGCCGAACAGATCCTGCCAAATGAGCACGGACAGCCCGAACGACGCGGCGATCGAGCTGGCCGCGGTGCCGACGATGACCAGTGCGGCCACCGCGCTCCGGGTGAGCAACAGCATGATCATGAAGATCAGCGTGAGCGCCGACACCACCGCGATCATGAGGTCGTACTTTTCGCCGTCGGCCATGTCCTTGAAGGTCGCGGCCGTGCCGCCGAGATACACCTTGGCGTCCGAGAGGGAGGATTGCTTCAGCCCCTCCTGCGCGGCGGTGCGCTCCGAATCGACACGCGAGATCCCTTCCGGCGTCATGGGATCGCCCTGGTGGGTGATGAAGAAGCGCGCCGACTTGCCGTCCGGCGACAGGAACATGCGAAGCCCCGTCTGGAAGTCCGGGTTGTCGAAGGCCTCCGGCGGCAGGTAGAAGAAGTCGTCGTTCTTGGAGGTGTCGAAGCTTTGCCCCATGACGATCGCGGTGTTGCTCATGGCGTCCATCTGGTCGATCATCGCCCTGAACGTCTGGTACAGCGTCAGCGTGATCCCTTTTGTGGTCTTCAGCGTCTGAATCATCGTCGGGATGATCACCAGCATCTCGTGGGTGGCCGCGGCGGTGCGCTGGATGTCGGCCGTCAGCTCGTGGAATTTCTGGGCGAGCTCGTCGAATCCGTCCAGCGAGTCGAACAGGGACCGCAATGACCAGCAGATGGGAATGTCGTAGCAGTGCTTCTCCCAGTAGAAGTAACTACGTATCGGCCGCCAGAAGTCGTCGAAATCCGCGATGTGGTTGCGCAACTGGTCGGTGATCTCGGAGGTTTCCGCGGTGGTCTTTGCGCTGTCGTCGGCGGCGCTGGACAGATCTTTGGTCACTGCGTACAAGCGTTCCGTGTAGTCGATCTGGGCCTGCAGCTCGTCGGCCATCCTGAGGATGTCGGCCATGCGCTCCTTGAGAAAGTCCATGTTCTGCATGGTCGTTTGGCTTTGCATGCTGTTCTGGAACGGAATCGAGCTGTGCTGGATCGGAATTCCCAGCGGCCTGGTGATGTCCTGGATCATGGCGATGCCGACCGTGCGCATGACGTTTTTGGCCACCCTGTCCAGCACCAGCATGTCGGCGGTATTGCGCATGTCGTGGTCGGCCTCGACCATCAACATGTCGGGGTTCATCCGGGCCTGAGAGAAGTGCCGGTCCGCGGCCGCTTGCCCGATGTTGGACGGGGCCGAGGTCGGCAGGTAGTAGCGGTCGTTGTAGCTCGTCTTGAAGCCCGGCAGGGCGACCATGCCGACCAGGACGATCGCGCCACTGACGGCCAGAATCGGTGCGGGCCAACGCACTACCGCGGTGCCCACCCGCCGCCAGAGCCGACCCCTCTTCGCCGCCCGTTTGGATTCGAACAGATGGAAGCGGCTGCCCGCGACGACCACCGCGGGACCCAGCGTGAGCCCGGCCAGCACCACGACCAGCATGCCGATCGCCACGGGTGCGCCCATGGTGTTGAACCAGGGCAGCCGCGCAAAGCTCAGGCAGTAGGTCGCCCCGGCGATGGTCAGGCCCGACCCCAAGACGACCGGAGCCACCCCACGAAACGTGGTGTAGTAGGCGGTTATTCGGTCCTCGCCGGCTTGAAGCGCCTCTTGATAGCGGCCGATGAGGAAGATCCCGTAGTCGGTTCCGGCCGCGATCGCCAGCATGGTGAGGATGTTGGCGGCGAACGTGGTGAGCCCAAAGACGTTGTGGTAGCCGAGAACCGCGACGACTCCGCGCGACGATGCCAGCGCGATCCCGGTCATGAACAGCTGGACCAGTGTGGTGACGATGGAGCGGTACACCAGCAGCAACATGATCGCGATGGCGCCCAGGGTGAACAGCGTGATCTTGGCCAGGCTGGCGTTACCGATGATGTGCATGTCATCGGACAGCGCCGCGGGCCCGGTCACGTAGGCCTTCACGCCGGGTGGTGCCTGGTTTCGCTCGATCACCTTGCGGACGGCGTCGACGGAGTCGTTGGCCAGGGTCGTGCCCTGGTTGCCGGCGAGGTTCAGCATGACGTAGGCGCCCTTGCCGTCGGCGCTCTGCGCTCCCGCGGCCGTCAGCCGGTCTCCCCAGAAGTCCTGGATGTGCTGGATGTGCTTGGGATCCTGCCGCAGTTGGCGAATCAGGTTGTCGTAGTAGTGGTGCGCGTCGTCGCCGAGGGGTTGCTGACCCTCCAGCACGATCATGACCGTGCTGTTGGAGTCGAATTCGTGGAAGTTGTGACCCAGCAGCATCATCGCCTTCATGGACGGCGCGTCCAGGGGGGTCATCGGCGCCGAGTGCTCTTCGCTGACGACCTCCAATCGGGGAACGATGACGTTCACCAGGACCGTGATGAACACCCAGGCCAAGATGATCGGCACCGCGAACCAGCGGATCATGTGCGGGATGAGTGGCCAGTGGCCGCGCTCGGGGCGCCCGGAACTCTGGACCTTGATCGGCCCCGTGGCCTCGGAGTCGTCGGCGCCTTTAATGTCGGAGTCGCCCTTGCTGTTCAGGTCGCTCATGCGGACTTCACCAGGCAGAAGGTCTGGGCATTGTGGCCGTCGGCGTTTTGCTGTTCGCGGACCACACCGTCCACGGTGATTTTGCAGCTGATTTGGTTGCCGTCACCTTGCGCCATGATGTTGGCGCTCACCGCGGGCAGCGTCGTCGAGATCGTGGTCGACCACGGCAGCGGCGCCGCGTTGACCTGATGCGTGTTGGCGTTCTCGTCCCAGTAATTGATGTTCGCGGTGGTGCCGGGTGGGCCGGAGACCTCGTAGACGACGACCTTCGGGTTGAACTGGACGATCTCGATCCCCGCGCCGGCGTTCGCGTTGAGGTCCTGCGAGCCGAAGATCCTATGCAACCGCGAGACGACCAAGGTGGAGACCGCCAGAACGACCAGCAGCAGCAGGGGTATCCACGCCCGCTTGACGGCCCGGGTTATGGCGCCGGTACGTGGTCTAGCCCTCACCTGACCGCCTTCCGCTCGCCGCCGTCGTCGACAAGGCCGGTTGTCGACGAAACCTTTGCTCGGCTAAGCATCTTAAACCTTAGTGCACGGAAGCGTTCCTCGGGGCCCCTGCGTTGTGGGCAACGACATAGGTCTATCGCGGATCTATCGCGCCACCCGGCCGGTGACCGGCGGCAAATCGGCCAGCGTCACGATGCCGGGTTTGGCGGCCACCACCGCCGGGACCGCGTTGGTCACCGGCATCGCGGTGTAGATCATGCCCAGGCCCATGAAGCCGGGCTCGGTCCAGTCCTTCGGCGGCAGGCAGTGCAGCACGGTGCGCATGTTGGGCAGCCCGAACACCTGGATGACGTGGCCGTGCTCCAGCGGTTTGGGCGGGACGACATGACTGCCCATGGTCCAGTTGAATCCGACGCTGACGACGTTGCGGTCGCCTTCCCAGCCGCGGTGGTAGCCGTAGACGCCGCCGATCGTTCCGGCGGGGATTTTCATGAAGCCCAGGTCGGAGTCGGCGGTGGCCGGGGTGAAGGTGACGTCGAAGGTCATCTTATCCAGCCTCGCGCCGATCGCGTCGGCCATCATCGCCGCCGACTCGGCGAAGACCTCGCTTTCCCGCCGCACGCTCTCGGCCAGGCCTGGCGTGTCGGGGTCCTGCGAGAATCCCATCGCCGTCTGGGTTTCCGCCGATTCGTAGGTCGAGCAGTCCACCGACTCGGTGATCCGGATCTCGTCGACGCGCTCGCAGGAGCCGGACAGCGCCATGCCGACCATGTTCGTCATCCCGGGATGCGCGCCGCTGCCGAAGATCGTCGAGTTGCCCCGTTTGCACGCGTCCTCGATGCGCTTGCGGTCCTGCGGTGTCTGCTTGCCGCCGGTGATCCAGGCGGCGCTGGAACACACGTTGACCCCCGATTCCAGCAGCCGCACCAGTTCGTCGATATTGGGCCACAACGGGTTATAGCAACACGCGTCGGCGCCCAGCGCGACCAGAGCTTCCACGTCGTTGGTGGCCTTCACCCCGGTCGGCTCCGGCCAGCCGGAAAGTTCGGCGGCATCGACGCCGACCTTGTCGGCCCCGTGCGCGTACACCCCGACCAGTTCCATGTCGGGCCGGCCGATGATGGCGTGCAGCGAACGCCGCCCGATGTTGCCGGTCGTCCACTGGATCACCCGCAGCGGGCGGTCGGTGCTGGCTGTGCTCATCGGGGTCTCCTTTGCGGCGGCGCGGTTGAACTCATTATGTTCAACCCCGCCCACGCGCACGCGAGCCGGCCCGACTTACCCGCCGCTCGGAATGGGCGATCTGGGGGAGCTGACGGACCCACGGAGCCGGCTGTTGAAAATGATCGCCGGAAAGCCTTCCATGTGTGTGGCGCGGACCTATTGTTGTTGTGCGCCTGGCGAGTGTGTGGGGTTAGGGGCGAGCCGCGGTGTCGCGTGGGTTGACGTGTTCGGGTGGGGTGGGTGGTGGGTCAGCGGTGGTTGGGTTGGGTTTGTGGGAAGGTGTTGTGCTGGTGGGTTTCGGTGTTGGGGTAGAGGTGTCGGTAGGCTGCTAGTGCTGTGGCGGGGCGTGATGCGGTGATCGCGCGTTCCATGTCGGTGGTGTTGACGTGCAGAACACTAGGGTCGGTGCACAGGAGTTGTCCGAGGTCGCGGCGGTGGGGTGCGCGTCGGTGCAGTCTGCGGGCCCGTACGCGTTGGCAGGCCTCGATGACTTCCCGGGCGTAGCGGGCGTTGCCGGCGACGTCGCGCAGCGTGGCGCTGTCGTACGGGATCGACCGCAGCCGGGCCGCTTCGACGCGCAGCAGTTCCCATGCCGTGTCGTGCACCACAAGCTGTTCCCTGCCGGCGATGCGGCGCCCGAGGGCGATGATTTCGTCGGGGGTGTAGCTGGCGAAGGTGATGGTGGTGGGGAATCGGGCGGCCAGCCCGGCGTGGGTGGTCAGGAAGTCTTGCATGGGGCGGGGGTGGCCGGCGAGGATGACCACGAGGTCGTCGCGGTAGGCCGCCATGCACGTCAATAGGGCATAGATCGCTTCTATCCCCCATGGACCGTTGTCGGTGTTGGGGGCCAGCCGGTGGGCCTCGTCAAGGAACAGCACCCCACCGCGGGCCTGGCCGCAGATGTCTTTCATCTTGGCGGCGCTGCGTAACAGATCACCCTCGACGATGAGGTCGTGGGCGGTGACCTCGGTGACGTGTGGGCGGGTGAGGGTGCCCAATCCGAAGAGCACTTCGCTGATGATTCGGGCGAATGTTTTTTTCGCGGTGCCCGGTGCGCCCAGGAACACCATGTGGTTTTCTGCACAGGAGATCATCGCGCCGCCGTCGCTCTCCAGTGCGGTGCGCCACACCCTGAAGTGTTCTTTGGCTTCGGTCAAGCCGATTAATTCATCGATGCGTGCTTGTGCCCAATCAAGGACCTCCTGACGCTCCGCGGTCAGGGCGGCGCCCGCGCACGCGTCGCGACCGCCTAACGCTTCCCTGGCGGCTTCGTTCTCACCGAATCCCGGTGGGCACCAGCGTTCTGTCGGTGCTAGGTCGGCCAGAGTGTTGGCAGTGTTCATCGGTACCTCCGTTACCGGGTCCCATGTGGGCCGGGCTTGCCCGCCCAGCGCTGGCGTGGTTACCGCCTGCGCTGGGCGGGGTTGGCCCGCACCAGAATTCAGAACAGCGACGTGAGGAGGTGGGCCGCGAGCGTCCCGAATTCGGGCGCTAGCGTCCCGGCGATGTTCGTCGCAATCGACGGAGCAATGCCGGAGAGATCGGCCGCGATCGAGGGGGCTAGCCCAGCAATGTCGGCCGACAAAGCTCCGGCGGCCGACGCCGCGGTGGCAAAGTCGGCCACACCAGTCACATTGGCTGCGCTAGTGGCAGTGGTCGCGCCCCAGAAAGAACGCAGGATAGTCGCAAAATTATCGACGATAAACTGCAGAGATGGCCATTCCTGCGGCCAGCCAGTGGTCGCCTGGGTAAAGAAGGCCTGGATCGCCGCGGAGAGACTGCCGCCTTCCGCGATGTTGGTCGCACCGGGAGCAACGATATCGCCCGCCATGGTTTGGGGGATGAGGTCCACAGAATAGCTTAGTAATCCGATAGTGGGTGTGAGGATGCCGGGAGTCTCAGGGACTCCGTTAATGAATTGCTGCGCGAACGCGCCCGGGAGATTGACCAAATTGGTCAGCCCCCCCATCAGGTTTCCCGAGGAGAACGCATCGTACGTAGCCTGAACACTCTCACCGAAACCCTGCGCGAGACTATCGGGCATCAGCCAGATAAAAAATCCTCCAATAATCGCAAGAAATCGATAATCTAGAAACGCGACGAGGTTTGCGAAATTCTGACTGATATCTGTAGGGATATCCAGGATATTTTCGAGCGGCTGGAATATCTCAATCATTGGGTCCGCCCAGAGAGCGTTTGCCAGGCCCTCGAATGCGGTGGGATAGTTGGGCTCCTGAAGCGCGGTGGCCACACCTGCCAGCATCGGGAAAAAGTCGTTGCTCGCCGTTCCGCCGTAGAATTCAGCCGCGGCAGTCGCGGCAGTTTGGTACGCACCAACATAGATGCTCGCGTAGTCAACCCCGTTCGCGGCCAATTGCTGCAGGACCGGAAGAGGGATCTTGGTCGCAGCGTTGAAAATCGTCTGCAGGTTGGTGCCCGCGGTCGTGAAGACGTCAAGCCAGGTTTGGAGCGGGTTCACGACGTCATCGGTCAGCTCTACTGCACGCTGTTGGATAGTGACCGCGCTGCGCTGCAGGTCAGAGGCGACATCATTGGAGACCGTCGGGGTGAGGGCGATCAGGCTGGCACCTACTGCCGCGGCGCCCGCGGTGACGAGGGGTCGGAGGGCTGTGGGCTGTTGCATGGGTGTTGTTCCTTTGCTGTCTGTGGTCTGGGTGTTC
Organism: Mycobacterium malmoense; assembly: GCF_019645855.1. Taxonomy (NCBI): domain Bacteria; kingdom Bacillati; phylum Actinomycetota; class Actinomycetes; order Mycobacteriales; family Mycobacteriaceae; genus Mycobacterium; species Mycobacterium malmoense. Next base: position 3,477,830 of record NZ_CP080999.1, on the reverse strand, counting down.
GTGGGCGTGCAGAAGCCATTCCGCTCAAGGGGGTATTAGCCGGGCGCTCCGGGGGCGCCGGCCGCACCGATCTGGCCGAGGATCCCGGCGATGCCGCCGGCACCACCAGCGCCGCCCCGGTAGCTGGGGAAGCCGGGAGTAGCGGCGCCGCCATTGCCGCCAGCGCCACCGTTACCGGCTAACAGCCCGCCCAGACCGCCGGCACCACCGGGTCTGCCAGGAAGGTAATAACCGTTGCCGTAGATGTTGTTCGGGGCTGAACCACCGGAGCCGCCGTTGCCGACCAGCTGGGCGGCGTTCCCTCCAGCGCCGCCGACCCCGCCGTAACCGCCGCTGGGGTTGGCGGCGCCGCCGGCGCCACCGGCACCGCCGTTGCCGAACAACCAGCCGGCGTTCCCACCAGCGCCACCGTAACCGGACCTGCCACCCGTAGCTATGCCGCCGACACCACCGGCACCGCCGTTACCCATCAGGAAGCCACCGACACCACCAGCACCGCCCATGCTGTTAGATCCGCCGCCGACACCGTTGAGGCCCGCACCGCCGGCGCCGCCGTTGCCGATCAGCCCGGCGGAACCGCCCAGATAGCCGGCGGGGTGAGTGGCGGTACCGGCCGCGCCATTGGCACCGTCACCGAACAAAAATCCGCCGTCGTGGAGATTGCCGACGGGCAGCTGTGCCCCTAACGGCGAGGTGTTTTGGATCGGCGCTCCGCCGACACCATTGCCGATGAGATCGCGTCCGAATAAGGCGACGAACGGTGCATTGAGTGGCCCGTCCACCGCTTGACCGAGCGGGCTGGCGATCCAGTCCTGGCCGGCCGAGTAAATCGCGTTATAGAAATTGTCGAACCCGCCATAAATGAGGTTATTCAGCACAGCGGCGGGACTCTCACCCGCAGGGACAACAGCGCTCAGCGCGCCGGCGTTGAAGACGGCGGCGCTCATGTTGAGGCTGTTGGTGATGCCCGCGAGGGCGGCGGTATGAATGCCTTCGAAGGCAGCCGAGCCAGCAGCAATACCATCGATGGCCGCCGTGCTACCCGCACCAATGCCCGCAAGGGCCGTGGTACCCGCATTAATTCCTTCGCTGACGGTCCCGATCACGGGTTGGATGATGGGGTCGATGATCGTGTCGAGCACCCCAGCCCGGGCCGGGGGTGCGGCGGCGATGGGGGTCATCGCGGCGGTCAGGAAGGCGCCGGCGGCGGTGCCCACGCCGACTACCCGGCTGCGGCGGGGCGCTTTCGTGTTGAGCGAGCGGCGGTTTCGCCGGGTGCTGTGTTGTTTACGTTTCATCTGCGCGCCTTTCTGTCATGACCGATAAAACGAGGTGTCCGGCCCGTATTTAAAAAACTTGGGTGCTGGGACTTTTGATCTGGTTCAGGGTGTGTTTTTGGTTAGCAACAGGGGTGAACATATCTGAGAAATATGTTGAGGAAATCGCGCATTAATGCCGGTAATTGATTGTGGTGAGGGGGATTTTGCAGCAAAAGATTCGCATAAAACGTGCCGGGAATTATTGGTGTTCTTAAAATGTTTACCGCCGCTATGCCCCGTGGCTGGGTGGTGCTGTTGGCCGGTCGGGGACTGGCCCTGCAGTGCCGGGCTATCCCGGCTGCTGGATTCCAGCGGCCGCTGGCCGTGATCGGCTGACGCTGCTGTCCGCATGTGTGATCGGTGGTGGTGTTCGAGATGTCCAGCTTGATGACGCGGGATTGTGCCGGCAGCCGATCGCTACGGTCGGGGGCCGATTCGGTTTTTTCTTGCGTTTGTTCTTTGGTGGTGCGGGGTTACCGTGCCTTGTCGGATTTGCGCGGGTGGTGTGGGTTGCAGCAAATTCGGGAATTTGCGGTATGTGGTGTGAAACATTCTGGTAGCAATGGGTGCAGTTATCTTGAGTGGCGGGTGGGCGCGGCCCCGTTTGCTACCGATGGGTAGTTTCACGCTGAACTATTGGGGTGTCGGGTCGAGATTGCTATCGCACATGGGCGCAGCATGGCTAGCAGCTGTTTTGCGACCCTGAACGGATTGCTGGACCACGCATTTACTGAAGTGATCACCCATTGCCCACCGAAAACCCTGCCGACTCAGGTTCTTCTCAGATATGTACAGCTCGTCGCCCAGCAAGAACCAGCCCCCACCGGGAACCACCCAGGCCGGCTTGGCTTAGTCCTCGGCGTCCAACCGGGTGAATCGGTCTTCGCAGTACTGCTCGACGCAGGCGGCGCGCCGGATCTTGCCGCTCGTCGTCGTGGGAATCGACCCGGCCGGCACCAGGACGAGGTCCCCGATATTTAGGCCGTGCGCGTTGGAGATCGCGGAGGTGACATCGCTCTTGACCTCGCTGAGCCAGCGCATCGCGTCCTCGTCGGAGTGGCTTCGCTTCTTGAGCTCGATGATGGTGACCAGCTGCTCGGTGCTGTTCACCGGGACCGATATCGCGGCGACCCGGCCACGGGTGATCTCTTGGACCGTCGCCTCGATATCCTCGGGATAGTGGTTACGCCCGCGGATGATCAACAGGTCCTTGATGCGGCCGACAATGAACAGCTCACCCTCGTCGATGAAACCCAGGTCGCCGGTTCGTAGCCACGGCCCGTCAGGCGTGCCCGGCGAAGGGTCGACGAGCGTTGCGCCGAAGCAGCGCTGCTCTTTGGGGGGTTTGCGCCAGTAACCCTCGGCGACGTTCTCGCCATGTACCCAGATCTCACCGACCACGTGCGGCGCGCACTCGCGGCGTGTGTCACCGTCGACGATCCGCAGCGTGGGTGATTGCGGCACTCTGTATTTGACCAGCCCCGTGCCGGTCCCGGGCGCACACCGCCGAACGCGGCCGGCGCCCAGTTCTCCGACATCGAAGTGAGCTGCCGGCGACGATTCGCTCCAGGTGCCCGTCGCCACGAAGACGGTCGCCTCCGCCAAGCCATACGACGGACGCATCATGTGATCCCGAAAATTGAAGTGCGCGAACCGATCGACGAAGCGCCGCAAGGTGGCCGGCTCGACACGTTCGGCACCGCTGATGATGCCCAGCACCCCACCGAGGTCGAGCCCGGCCAGGTCATCGTCGGTTGTCTTGCGGGCGGCCAAGTCAAAGGCGAAGTTAGGCGCCGACGACCACGCATGAGGATTCTCGGCCAGGGATCGCACCCACCGGGCCGGCCTTTCCAAGAACGAAACCGGGCTCGTCAGCTCGGCGCGATGGCCGCTCAGGATCGGTGCGCAGACCCCCAGCACCAAACCCATGTCATGGTAGAAGGGCAACCACGACACAATCGAGGCGTCGGACGGGACTTTCGAGCCCGCGAAAAAGCTGCGCATCAGCTGCTCGAAGTTCACCTGGAGGTTGCGATGCGAGAGCATGACTCCGGTTGGCAGCCGGGTTGAACCCGAGCTGTACTGCAAATACGCCGTGCTGGGCAAATCGGTTGTCCGAACGCTTGTTCCGTCATCGACATCCAGGTTCATCGAATCGATTTCGAAGATCTTGGGGACCGCGTCCAGGCGTGCGTGGTCGACATAGTCGGTGATGTCTTCCGCGACCGCGGACGTGGTGAGAACAACTGAGGGCGACGTATCGGCCACGACCGCACTCACCCGCTCGTGACTCGAGCCGCGGTGCGGCAACGGGAGCGGAACCGCGATCAGCCCAGCCTGCATGGATCCCAGGAACGCCGCAATATAATCCAGGCTCTGGGGAGCCAGGATTACCGCCCTGTCTCCGACCGACCCATGAAGGCTGAGTTCGCGTGCCACACTCAACGTTCGGCGGGATAATTGCGACCACGTGAGCCTCTCGGGAACACCCTCCCAATCGTGCTCGTAATTGGTAAAAGTGAATGCTAAATCGTTGGGTCGCAGGCTGGCACGTCCATGCAGCATCGAGAGAATGGATGACTGAGGCCCCAGTATCATCGGCATCACATCACGTCCGTCGGTTCGGATTCAGTGGTCAGCCTGTCCCGCGCCGTGCGACAACACGGACATGGCACCACTGAGGATCTGCGAGAACGGATCGGCGCCGCCGCCGAACGTCGCCTGGTTGGCCGGCGCGGTGACCTCCGCCGGGTCGAAGCCGCGCACCGGATCCACCTGGACCGGAGCGGTCGACGGGTCGTCGTTTCGCGAATAGCCGGCGTTCACCCGGGGGGTCAGGATCGCGTCGAGCTTGTTCAGCGTGTCTTCGTCAATCCCGATGTATTTCAGCGGCATGACAAGGGGAAGGTGCTTCTCCGGGACCATAATCGTCGTGTCCTTCGCGCCCCTGGAGTTGATCGTCGTCCTGATGTTCTGCGGCGGCACCATGCTCGGGTTGGTGAAGGCCACCGCCGTGTGACCGGTGGCGAGGCCCATGAGCGTGTTGGCGAGAGCGAACATGTTGTCCGGCCGGTCGGGGAAGTCCGCGATCGAGTCGTACGCGGCCACGAACCTGTTGGTGTCGTACTGGCTCTCGTACGGCGGCGGCATGCGGTAGTCGAGTGCGGGAACAACGCTGCCGACCGGGAACATGGCGGTCAGGAAGCTTTGGCCGAAGGCGTGATGCCCGATGGGGTCACCGAATGTGGCGAAGTTCAGCGTGTTCGGCGGGGGAGCGGTCGGGTCATTCGCCAGCCGGGCCTGCTCGCCATCGACCACGAACCCGCCCTCGGACAAGCCGATCGCCGTACCGGGGCGACCGGTGCGGATCGCCGCATCGAGGTTGTCTACTCCCACGTCGACCGACTCGCCGACGCTGGGGCCGTCCAGACCCAGGCCCGGAAAGAGTTGATCGAGTTGGCCTATGCCCGGGAAGAGCCGCTCCAGCACGTGGCCCTGAACCTGCCCCGCCGGGTAGCGGACGATTTCGCGCTTCTGGCCGGGGAACCATTGGGCGCCCTCCTGGCGAATGTACTCGTCGTAGGGGATGCCCAGCACGTGAGCGCCTCCGAGGGCGAACGCGGTCTGGTCGCCCGGCGCCCCGGGCGTCGGCGGGCCGCCTATGGGCGTGTCATCGGCCGACGCGGTCCCGACGCCGAAACATCCTGTGGCGCTGACGGTTACCAGCGCCGTAACTCCTGCGAGTAGTTTCTTCACCCCTACCCCTGACCGCTCGGCTTCCCTAGTTTCACATACATCATGTGTGGCGCGCTAACCCGGTTGCTCGGCGCGTCCGCCGCGCGCCCATTCGTGACGGCCACCAGTTCGCCCGGCCGACCAGCGCGGCGACGGCGGGCACCGTGATGGTGCGCACCAAGAAGGTATCCAGCAAAATTCCCACACCGATCACGAAACCGCCCTGGACCACGGTGCCGATGCTGGAGAACAGGAGACCGCACATCGAGGCGGCGAAGATCAGACCCGCCGCGGTGATCACGCCGCCCGTCGAACCCAGGGTGCGAATGATGCCGTAACGCATGCTGTGCGGAGACTCGTCACGCATGCGCGAGACGAGCAGCATGTTGTAGTCGGCCCCCACCGCGACCAACACCACGAACGCCAGCGGCGGCACGCTCCAATGTAACTGCTGGCCGAGGAGGAATTGGAACACCAAAACGCCGATACCCACCGCCGACAAATACGAAATGACCACGGAAGCAACCAGATACAGCGGCGCGACAATCGCACGCAGCAGCGCCATCAAGGTCAGCAGCACGACGAGCAGGGTCACCGCGATGATGAACCGGATGTCGTGTTCGTAGTAGTCGCGCGTGTCCTTGAGACCAACGGTGTATCCCGCCATCGATACCGTGGCGTCCGCCAACGCGGTATTCGGTTGGGCCCCCCGAGCGGTCGCACTGATCGCGTTGACCTGATCCATGGCTTCGGTGCTGAACGGATTGAGTTTGGTTTGCACCAGATACCGCACCGAGTGGCCGTCGGGCGAAATGAATACCTTGGCGGCCTGCTGGAATTCCTTGAGATGCAGGAGCTGGGACGGGATATTGAACCCGGCCATCGCCGGTTGTGCCGCATCATGTTTCAGCGACAACAGGAACGCCGCCGACTCGCTGAGCCCGGCACCCAGCTGTTTGACTTGGTCGACGAGTTGAGCCACCGCGTCGGCCACTTGCCGGCTCCCACCCGCGAATCGGTCCGCGCCATGTTGCAGGGTGTTCAGGTTCGCCTGCAGGCCACCGGGTTGGTCCATCCCCATGGAATGCAGCACGTTGGTGAGCTTCGCGAACGCGTTACGCAGGCGGTCCGTCGACGCCTTCAGGGCCCGTTTGTCCGGGTAGTCCTGCAGTTGGTGGGCCAGGTCATTGATCGCGTCGAGGTCCCCTTGATCGCGCGCACCGACCAGCTGCTCGAATGTCCCGCGGGTGGCGTTGCACGACGCATCGGCGTCGCAGACCGGGTTACCCTGGAGCGCCGCCAGCACCGGGCCTATCCAGGCGAACATGTTCTTGGCGGCCGAGAAGTTCCAGCCCATGGCATTGCTGAGCGAGTTGATGTGGTCGACGAGGCGGGCCGCGATGTCGACCTCTTTGACCAGCGTGTCGCCGCTGTACTGGTTCTTCGTCGAGGAGAAGGCATTCTCCAGTTCCTGCACGCTCGCCGCGAGCTGGTTGACCTGGCCGCGGACATCGCCGAGGCTGTCGGCCAGCGTGCCGGCCCCTTGGACCAGCCGGTTGAGGTCATTGGTGTGGTCGCTGATCAGGGTGGACCCGCCGGCCAGAAAGGTGCCGATGGCGCCCGCCTGATAGGTGGCCCTGAATTGTTCCGGCACATTTCCGGTGGGACGCGTAATGCCGCTGACCACAGCGATATTCGGCAGTTGGCTGACCCGGTCCGCCATCTGTTCCAAGTCCGCAAGGGCCTGCGGCGTGCGAAGGTCGTGCGGTGATTGGACGAGGATGTACTCCGGAATGGACTGATTCACGGGGAAATGGCGATCCAGCGCGGCATACCCGAGGGAGCTCGGGGCAGAAGGCGGCAGGGCCTTGCGATCGTCGTAGTTATAGCGCACCAGGCCGGCGCAGCTGGCCAGGACGATCAACACCAGCACACTGGCGACCAGATGGACTTTCGGCCGGCGCACAATGCGGATGCCGGAACGCCGCCAGAACCGGGCGGTCAGTTCGCGCCGTGGCTTGACCCAGCCGCGTGGCGCGGCGAGCACCAAAATTGCCGGCAACAACGTCACCGCGGCGAGGAATGCCACGCCGATCCCAATCGCCGACGACACTCCGACCGTTTGGAACACTCCCATTCGGGCGAAGCTGATGAGCAGAAATGTGATTCCGACGGTGGCGGCGGATGCGGCGATCACTTTTCCGATCGAGATCATTGCCCGCCGGACCGCCTGATCGAAATCCGCGCCTGCCCGCAGATGGTCGTGGTAGCGGCTAATGAGAAAGACGGCGTAATCCGTTCCGGCGCCGGCCATGATCGCGCTCAGAAATACGATGGACTGGTTCGAGACGCCCGAGCCGGTCAGCTGGGAGTAGCCCGCCACCACCGACTGCGCGATCACCAGGGACAACCCGATCGTGAGCAACGGCAGCAGCATGGTGACGGCGCTGCGGTAAACCACCAGCAGGACGATGAGCACCGCAACGGCGATCGCCAGTTCGATCGGAAGCCGATCCCGATCGCCCGCGACCGTGAGGTCGGCGACGGTGGCCGCGGGCCCGGTGAGGTGTGCGGTGAGATGCGTTCCGGCTGGGGCCTGCTCGAGGGTGTGTTTGACGATGTCGCCGATCCGGTTGAAGGCGGCGTAGGACCGTGGGGTGCCCAACTCGCCCGCGACGCCGACCGGCAGCACCCACGCCTTGTGGTCCTCGCTGGTCACGACCGAACGCAGGGGCGGCGTGCTGAGGAAATCCTGCACCATCACGACATCTCGCGTGTCCTGGCGCAGCGCGTCCACCAGTTTGCGGTAGGCGGCTTCGTCGGCGGGGCCAAGCCCCTTGGCCCCATTGTCGCTGGTGAGCACCACCAACAGGAGGTCTTCCGAGCCCGATTCGTGAAACGCCTCGGTCATCTTTCGCGCGGTGACGCTCGACGGCGCATCGCTGGGCAAGATGGCGAGCGGATGCTTCTGGGCCATCTCGCCGAGGGATGGGAGTGTCAGCGGCAGGGCGACCGCAATCGCGACCCAAAGCCCTATCACCGCCCAGGGCCACCGCACCACGAAATCGGCTAGCCGTCGCATATCGCCCTCACCCCAGCACCCCGAGCCATCCAAGAGCCATCGAACTACTCCACGCTACGCAACGCGTCCCCAATGCCCGCTGCCGGCGACCCGCACGCACACGGACTTCATCGCCTCCATATAGCGGACAACCGATTTCTGGGCGACCGGATTGTCGGGAAACATGATCGCCATTGCCGTGCCCTCCCCATACCGAAATACATAGATGGTCAGTTGATACGAATACCTGCCGTCGGAGTAGATTCCTATGTTGTTCGCAAGGCCCAGGTCGGCCGCCGCCAGGACAGCGTTGAGCGGAGCGGCGCCGCCATGCAAGAAGTTCGACACCGGAAAGTTTGGCTGTGGCCAGCTCAACCACGGCGCCAATTCCAATACGCGGTAATACGGCACCTTCGCCAAGTCCAGACCCGAATCGAAAGAAGCCTGCGCCGCCCAGGCGGCATCGCCGAAAGAGGCCGCGGCTATTGGCACGGTGATCGGGACCAAGCCGGTAAACCAACCCTGCGTCATAAAATTATCCGTCGTTCTGCGCGTATCCCTCGGAGTGAGGCCGTAATACGTGAGAGCGCCCGTGAACTCATGCTCCACCAGGGCGAAGCAGGCGAACAGTCCGCCGATGAAGCGCGCGCCGGCCGCCGTGCAGGCCGATTCGAACCGCTCCGTCTGTTCCGCGTCCATCAGGAGTTCGGAGACCATGTCACTGGCACTCGGCTCCAACGGGTTGCCCAGGGGGAGTGGGAATTCAGGAAAGCCGCCATTGTTGTTCTCGGCGAAGTCAATCCACGCGCGTACCTGTGGCGAATCTACGGTCAACGTCGACGTGTACTGGCGCTCTCGGGCGCAGAAATCGTCAAAGCTGCCGGCATCGGGAAGCCCAAGGGGTTCACCGCCTCCGCTCAACGCCGCATACATTCCGTTGGCCTCCAGCATCGTGGTGCCGATCAACGTCGCGTCCCCGTGGACATGATCCATGGCGGCAAAGAAGGTGAAGTGGCTCTCGCTTTGGATGATCCCGAAGGTGAAGCAGCCCCACTCCAGCGGATTCGGTATGGCCACGACATGGGCGCGTATTTCGTCAACCGTCCTGTCGCCGTGCTCGATCGGTGCGAATTCGATATCGGCAGGATCGCTGACGGTGTGCCTGACGAACTCTCCATTACCGATGTGCTCGAACCAACTACGGAACGTGTCATGCCGACGCAGGTAAGCGTTGACGGCGTGATCCATGGCAGCAATATCACAGTGGCCGGGTACTTCACAGGTGGCGATGATCTGCCGCGAAAAGTCCAGCCCCGCGGCCGTCCGTTCGTGATAGTTACGAAGGTGTTGGCCCTGCATGTAGCTGACCGGCACGGAACTGGCCGGCGCTTGTCGGACCTTGTCGGCAGCCGCGGTCGTCGGGTGCCAGGAGATGACCGATCCTGGGCTCGGCGTCCAATCACCGAGTGAGCCGATCGTAATTTTCCCGATGCGCAATCTTTTCTCCCCCGGGTTCGGACAGCTGCAGTTCGGCCCCGCTGGTACCGAGATCAAGATCAAGATAACCCTTCGGGTAATCACCGCCGCCGACATGCGCGGACACGCGTGCGACAGCTCACCGGCACGGCGGGCGGTGGTGATGACGGAACGGCCTTGGGAACCGACGGGTCGGACGCAGGCCGGCCGCCACGCCCGACGATACCTGCGCGTCGCGGTGCCGCGAAGCACCCATAGGTTGTCATACTTGCGATCGGAGGTGATTCGGCTAGGGGAACCGGGCCGGGCATGTGTACATTCGCGATCACGGTCGCTGGAGGCAGTACACCGGGGGGAGTTCGGCCAGGCCTGGTCCGGGGTGTGTGCAGTGAGCGGTCTACGACGTAGTTCGTAGCTACCACGACCCCGGTACCGCGAGGGCAGCGGGCATCGAACCTTCGCCGACCAAAACAGGGAGGACAATGGCATGGCATCCGTCGAAGATCTGATGCAGGGGGCATCGGGTTCCGCGGGGTTCGCGATCGTCGGCTACGCGGCGCGTTTTCCGGGTGCCGCCGATGCGGACGAATTCTGGCAGGTGCTGGCCGAAGGCCGGGATGCGGTATCGGAGGTGCCCGCCGACCGGTGGGATGCCGACGAATTCTTCGACCCCGATCCCGACACGCCCGGGAAGGTTGTGACCCGTCGGGCGGGTTTCGTCGACGACGTGACGGGATTCGACGCGCCGTTCTTCGGCATGTCGGCGCGCGAGGTCCGATTGATGGATCCGCAGCATCGGCTCTTGCTGGAGACGGCGTGGCGGGCCGTGGAGCATTCGGGCACCGCGCCAACGGCTTTGGCGAACACCAACACCGGTGTGTTCATCGGTTTGTCCACCCATGACTACCTGGGAATGGCATCCGACGAGCTGACTTACCCCGAGATCGAGGCCTATATGGCGATCGGGACGTCGAATGCCGCGGCGGCGGGCCGGATCAGCTATCGGTTGGGGCTGCAGGGCCCGGCGGTCGCCGTCGACACGGCGTGCAGCTCGTCGTTGGTGGCAATCCATCAGGCGTGCCAGGCGCTGCGCTTGGGGGAGTGCGACCTCGCGCTGGCCGGCGGCGCGAACGTCCTGCTCACCCCGGCGACCATGATCACTTTTTCCAGCGCGCACATGCTCGCGCCCGACGGCCGGTGCAAGACCTTCGACGCGGCCGCCGACGGCTACGTGCGCGGCGAGGGTTGCGGTGTCATCGTCATCAAGCGGCTCGAGGACGCGATCCGCGACGGCGACCGGATTCGGGCCGTCGTTCGGGGCAGCGCGATCAACCAGGACGGCGCGTCGGGTGGTTTGACGGTGCCGAACGGCATTGCCCAGCAACGGGTTATCGCCGCCGCACTGAAGCGCGCCGGCATCGCACCCGGCGACGTCGGATACCTGGAGGCACATGGGACCGGGACATCGCTGGGCGACCCGATCGAGGCCCAGGCCGCGGGTGCGGTGTTCGGCGCCGGGCGCGAGCCTGGCCGGCCGCTGTTGATGGGCTCGGTGAAGACGAACATCGGGCATCTGGAAGCGGCCGCGGGGATCGCGGGTGTGATCAAGGTCATCCTGTCGCTCGAGCACGGGTTGCTGCCGCAGCACCTGCACTTTCGCAATCCGTCGCCGCACATTCCCTGGGACCGGCTCGCGGTGCAGGTTGTGCGGGAGCCCACCGCCTGGGAACGCAATGGCCGGCCCCGCATTGCGGGGGTCAGCTCGTTCGGGTTCGCCGGGACCAACGCGCACGTCATCCTCGAAGAAGCTCCAGTGGCGCCCGGGGAAGCGGGTCGGGTGGTGGTGGCACCGAGGCCGGCCGACCAGCGGCGCTTCAGCGTTCTTCCGCTCTCGGCGCGCACGCCCGAGGCACTGGTGCAGATCGCCGCTCAATACCGCAGCTGGTTGCGCGCGCACCCGGAGGCCACCCTGGCGGACCTGTGCTTCACCGCCGGGGCGGGGCGAGCGCACTTCGAGCACCGGGCCGCGTTGGTGGTCAATTCCAGACAATCCGCCAGCGAGTTGCTCGGTGCGCTCGCGGACGACCGCCCGGCGCCCGGTTTGGTGCGCGGGATCTCCGACGACACGCCGAAGACGGCGTGGCTGTTCACCGGTCAGGGCAGCCAGTACCCGGGCATGGCCCGCGAGTTGTTCGAGACCGAGCCGGTGTTCGCCGAGACGTTGACCCGCTGCGCTGCAGCGGTCGCCGACGTACTCGAAAAACCGTTGCTGGACGTCATTTTCGATGCGGATGGCCCGGACGGCCCGGACGTCGGAGAGACGCTGCGGCAGACCTCCTACGCCCAGCCCGCCTTGTTTGCGGTGGAGATGGGCCTGGCCCGGCTGTGGCAGTCATGGGGCTTCGAACCCGACGTGGTGCTGGGTCACAGCGTCGGCCAGTATTCGGCGGCCTGCGTCGCGGGCGTGTTCGGCCTTGAGGACGGCGCGCTGCTGATGGCCGAGCGCGGCCGCCTTTTCGGCAGTTTGCCCGCGGGCGGTCGGATGGTCGCGGTGTTCACCGACGCCGAGCGCGTCGAGAACCTCACCGACGAGTTCCCAAGTCTGTCGGTGGCCGCCTACAACGGCGCCAACACCGTGCTGTCGGGACCCGCGCAGGATCTGGACCGGGCGGTGGCCCGGTTGACGGCCGACGGTGTCCGGTGTGACTGGCTGGACACCAGCCACGCGTTCCACTCGGCGCTGCTGGATCCGATCCTCGACGAGTTCGAGTCGTACGCGAACCGGTTCAATTTCCGCCCGCCACAACGGATGTTGGTGGACAACCGCACCGGTGCCGCGCTCGGCAGGAGCGTGAAACTCGATGGCGCCTATTGGCGCCGCCACGCGCGTCAACCGGTCGAGTTCGCGAAAAGCGTGCGCACGCTGGCCGATCTGGGTTGCAAAGTGTTGCTGGAGGTCGGCCCGCAACCGGTGCTCACCGCCGCGGCCCTGCGGGCGTGGCCCGACCCGGCCACCGCACCCCGGGCGATCGCGTCATTGCGTCGAAACACCGCCGACCACCGTCAGATCACCGAGGCCCTCGCTGACGCGTACGCCCTGGGCCACCTTCCCGACTTCGGCACCGTCATAGGACCGGCGCGAAAGCTCGACTTGCCCACCTATCCGTTCCAGCATCGCCAGTACTGGTACAAGGACGAGCGGGAGCGTCCCAACCAACAACAGCACACGGGCGGTGCCCGTACCGAAGCCGTCCGTCTTCTCGAGGACGGCCGGATCGAGGAGCTCGCGGGCCTGCTCGGCGGAGCGAGCGGCGACGATCAGACCCTGAAAATTCTGACAAAGCTTGCCGCACAACACAACCAACAACGCAAGGCCCAATCTATCTCGGACGACCGCTACGAGATCCGCTGGGAGAAATCCACTGCTTGGGTCACAGAGGCCCCGGACGCCGATACCGGCGAGGCGACTACCTGGCTGCTGATCGGCGATAACGGCGAGGCAGCCCAGCCGTTGGTCGACGCGCTGACCGCGCAGGGCCACCAGCATCGGATCCTCGGGTTGCCGGCGTCCGACGCGGACGAGGAACGGCTCGAGGCCGCGCTGCGCGCCGCCGCGGCAGACGAACCGAAGCTGCGCATCGTGCATATCGCGGCCCTCGGCTCCGACACCGCGCCGTCGATGCGGTCGTTGCTGCGGATGCAGCACCAAGTCCTGGGCGGCACAAGGCGACTCTTCCGCGCCGCGGCCGCCGCCGAACTGCGCCAGCCCATTTGGATGGTGACCCGTGGCGCACAACGGATTACCGACGCGGACATCGTGTCACCGGATCAGAGTTGCCTGTGGGGATTCGGTCGTGCCGCCTCGCTTGAGTATCCACAACTATGGGGCGGACTGGCGGATCTGGCGCAAGGCACCGCTGACGAATGGTCGCGGTTGATCGACCAGATCATGGCACCGCGCGACTCGGCCATGAGGGAAGACCAATTCGCGCTGCGTGATCGAACGGTCTATGTGCCCCGGTTGCTTCGACGGGTTGGGGCGCCGAGCGTAACGTCGCTGGCATTGCGTGATGACGCAACGTATTTGGTGACCGGGGGGCTGGGGTCGATCGGACTGGAAATCGCCGGACACCTTGCCGCGCACGGTGCCAAGCATCTGGTGCTGACCAGCCGGCGTTCGCCCAGCGATGCCGCGCAACTTCGCATCGACGCGCTACGTGAGCAGCACGGCAGCGAAATCCGGGTCGTCGCAGCCGATGTCGCCAACGCGGACGACGTCGCGCGCCTGCTAGCCACCGTGCAGGCCGAGCTGCCGCCGCTGGCCGGCATCGTCCATGCCGCGGGCGAGATCGGCACCACCCCGCTGAGCGCGCTGGACTTCGAATCTCATCAAGCCGAAGTGGATCGGGTGTTCGCCGGGAAGGTCTGGGGTGCTTGGCATTTGAGCGAGGCGGCCTTGGCTACCTCAGGCCTGAAGCTGGACTTTTTCGTCAGTACCTCCTCGATCGCCTCGGTATGGGGCGGATACGGCCAGACCGCCTACGGCGCGGCCAACGCCTTCCTCGACGGACTGGCCTGGCGGTTGCGCGAGCGGGGTGTCTCGGGGGTCAGCGTTAACTTCGGTCCGTGGTCGGCGGGCATGGCGGACGAGGAGTCTCGCGCGAAACTGGCTAAGCGCGGGGTTCGGACGCTGTCACCTGCCGACGCGCTGGCGGGTATGGCCGACCTCATGGCGGCTTCTTCCGCGCGGGTCCCCGCGCAAGGCCCCGTGCAAGGAATAGTGGCCCGGATCGACTGGGCCCGCTTCCTGCCGCTCTACCAGCAAGCCGGGCGGCGGTCCTTTTTGGCGGAGCTGGAACGTGAGCTGCCCGAGTCGGCGTCGTCCTTGTCCGGGTCGTCGGGCAAGACCCAGCTGGTCGAGCGGCTCACCCACGCCCCGGTGCAGCGGCGCAAGAAACTTGTGACGGATTACCTGCGCGAGGTGGTGGCGGAGGTGACGCGCGTCGATGCCGCGGAGATCCGCGAGGACGCCGGATTCTTCGATCTCGGCATGGATTCGCTGATGGCCATCGAATTGCGGCGCCGCCTCGAGCAGGGGGTGGGCAAGGAGATACCGGCGACCCTGGCGATGGACTACCCACGCCTGTCCGACGTGGCGGATTACCTGCTCGGCGACGTGCTCGGGCTCAGCGAACAGGCATCTACTGGTTCAGGGCCTCAGCTCGCCTCCCTAACAAAGGGGGGCACGGACGAGCCGATCGCGATCGTCGCGGTGTCGTGCCGTTTTCCCGGCGCGCCCGATCCGGACGCCTTCTGGGAAGTGTTGTCCGGCGGTGTCGATGCGATTCGGGAAGTCCCGGACGACCGGTTCGACATCGACGAGTTTTACGACCCGGATCCGGATACTCCGGGCAAGATCTACAGCCGCTTCGGCGGATTCATCGACGGAATCGACGGATTCGACCCGGAATTCTTCGGCATCTCCCCCCGCGAGGCTGTGTGGATCGAGCCACAGCAGCGGCTGATGCTCGAAACCGTGTGGGAGGGCTTAGAGCGGGCGGGGTACGCGCCGGCGAACCTGCGCGGCAGCCGAACCGGCGTCTTCGTGGGGGTCGCCGCCAACGAGTATGCGCATCTGCTGTCCGCCGAGTCGGTCGACAAAATCGAGCCCTACTTCATCACCGGCAATGCGCTCAATGCCATCTCCGGCCGGGTTGCCTTCGCGCTCGGGCTGGAGGGGCCGGCGATGGCGGTCGATACCGCCTGCAGTTCGTCGTTGGTGGCCGTCCATCAGGCCTGCCAGGCGCTGCACTCCGGTGACTGCGACTTGGCGGTGGCCGGCGGGGTGAACGTCTTGCTGAGTCCGGTGACCATCATCGCCGCCTCACGCGCCAGGATGCTTTCCCCCGTGGGACGATGCAAGACCTTCGACGCCTCCGCCGACGGCTACGTGCGCAGTGAAGGCTGCGGAATCCTGGTGCTCAAGAGGCTGAGCGACGCGGTGCGCGACGGCGATCGGGTGTGCGCGGTCATCCCGGGCAGCGCGGTTAACCAAGACGGCGCGTCCAGTGGTCTTACGGTGCCCAATGGTGGTGCGCAGCAACGGCTTATCAACACGGCGCTGGCTCGCGCCGGTCTGGCCGGCGGCGATGTCGACTACCTCGAGGCGCACGGGACGGGTACCCCGCTGGGTGATCCGATCGAGGTGCAGGCGGCCGGGGCCGTTTATGGCGCCGCCCGCGACGCGGACCGGCCGTTGCTGATGGGATCGGTGAAGACCAACATCGGCCACCTCGAGTCGGCATCGGGGGCCGCCGGTCTGATCAAGGTCGTGTTGTCGCTGCAACACGGGGTGCTGCCGCAGAGCCTGCACTTTGACACTCCGTCGCCGCACATCCCGTGGGACTCGTTGCCGGTACGGGTCGTGGACAAGGCGATTCCGTGGGAGGCCAACGGCAGGCCGCGGCGCGCGGGCGTGAGTTCCTTCGGATTCACCGGCACGAACGCACACGTGCTGATCGAGGAGGCGCCAGCACAACCGGCCACCCCCGACGAATACTCGACGGGCGACAGCGCGGCGGCGTCGGAGCCGGACGCTCAAGATGAGCCTGTCGGCGTGCTGCCGCTGTCGGCGCGGTCACCGCAGGCGCTGGTGGAATTGGCGCAGCGATATGGGGAATGGCTGAACACCCACCCCAAGGTTGACATCGCCGATGTGTGCTACACGGCCGGGGCCGGGCGTTCGCATTTCGAACACCGGGCCGCGCTGGTCGTGGATTCGGTTCAGAGCGCCCGCGAGGGGCTGGCCGAGTTGGCCGAGAACCGGATACGACCGGGACTGGTACGCGGCGAGTGCACGGACCCGCCGACGACGGCGTGGTTGTTCACCGGCCAGGGCAGCCAGTACCCGGGGATGGCGCGCGAGTTGTTCGACGCCGAGCCGGTTTTCGCCGACACGGTGACCCGCTGCGCGGACGCGGTCGATCCGATCCTGCCGCGCCCGTTGCTGGAGGTGCTGTTCGCCACCGGCGGTGAGGTCGGCGGTAACGCTGGAAAAGGGCTGGGCCACACCTCGTTTGCCCAGCCGGCGCTGTTCGCCGTCGAGATGGGCCTGGCCCGGCTGTGGCAGTCCTGGGGCGTCGAGCCCGACGTGGTGCTGGGGCACAGCGTGGGCCAGTACGCGGCGGCGTGTGTGGCCGGGGTTTTCAGCCTCGAGGACGGGGCACGGCTCATCGCCGAGCGTGGCCGACTGTTCGGCAGTCTGCCCGACGGTGGGCACATGGTGGCGGTGTTCGCCGACGCCAAGTACGTCGAGGAGATCGCCAACGAGTTCCCCCGAGTATCGGTCGCCGCCTACAACGGCCCCAACACGGTGCTATCGGGCCCCGGCACGGATCTGGAACAGATCTTCGCCAGGTGTGGCAGTGACGGAATCCGGTGCACCCGGCTGGAAACCAGCCACGCCTTCCATTCGGAGCTGCTGGAGCCGGTGCTCGGTGAATTCGAGTCGTACGCGGCGCGATTGCAGTTCGCTGTGCCGACGTTGCCACTGGTCTGCAACCGCAGCGGCGCCGTGCTCACGGCGGAAACCCCGCTAGACGCGCAATATTGGCGGCGGCATTCCCGCCAGCCGGTGCAATTCGCCGAAAGCGTACGCACCGTGGCGGCGCTGGGATGCTCGGTGTTGATGGAGATCGGTCCCCAACCGGTTCTGACCGGGGCTGCAGTGCAGGTCTGGCCGGAGCACCTGGCCGCGCCGCGCGCGATCGTCTCCCTGCGCAAGGGCGTCGGCGACCGCCGCCAGATCGCCGAAGCGCTGGCCGCGGCCTTCGTCAGCGGCCATCGACCCACGTTCGCTGCGCTGCATCGCCAACCTCGCCACAGAGTCGAACTGCCCACCTATCCGTTCCAGCACCGTCGCTTCTGGCCCAAGACTTCCGGTATCGCCGGCCTCGACGGACAGGGTGCTGCCGCATCCGGAATCCTTGGTGGTGCAAAGGATCTCGCCTCCGGCGACTCCGTCTACACCAGTCGCCTGTCCGTCAAATCGCAACCGTGGCTGTCGGATCACGTCATCTATGGCACCGTTGTCGTTCCCGGAGCGACATATGCGGCGATGGCTCTGGCCGCCGTCGGGCCGCCGGGGCGGGTGCAAGACGTCTTCTTCTATGAGCCGATCATCCTGACCGAGAAGACCTCTCGCGAGGTGCAGCTGACTTTGCATCCACTGGAGGACGGTGGCGGCTGGAGTTTCCGTGTGCACAGCCGCCCATACGGCGTCCGTGACGTCGACTGGTCGCTGAACGCCGATGGCACCGTCCTCAACGGTGTCGAGGATGAGCCGACACCCGAGGCGGATCCCGCGGAGTCCCTCCAGGCGACAATCGAGCGGATGAACCGGATGCGTCCGCAGGAGCTCTTCGACACCTTCGCCGACATGGAGCTGGCGTGGGGGCCCAACTGGTCCGGTTCCCTGAAGTCGCTGTGGCTCGGTGAGGGTGAGGCGATCGGCGATATCACCGTCGGCGAAGAACTCACCGAACATCTCGGAACCGAGCCGATGCATCCGGTCCTGATGGATCTGTGCACCGGCGTTGCCTTCCCGGCGTTCCCCGCGCTTCTCGCGGCCGAACAGGGCGTGCACGATCTGTTCTTGCCCTTGCGGTACGGGCGGGTGGAGCTGCGGGAGAGGATGCCCCGGCGGTTCTACTGCCGCGCGAGGTGGCACGCCAGCGCCCTCGACGCCGAAACCCAGGTGTTCGATCTCGATTTCGTCGATCGGGATGGCCGCCGCTTGGGTGGGATTCGCGAGTTCACGGTCAAACGCGCGCCCCGGGAGGCGTTGTTGCGCGGGCTCGGCGGCGACGCCACCCGGCTGCTGTATGCCCTCGGCTGGCACGAGGTGCCGGCCCCGCCGTCGAGCGACAGCTCCGAAAACATAAGCGGCACCTGGCTGATCGCCGGATTCAACGAACTGGCGGCCGAGCTACCGGGCTGCATCCCGTTCGACAGGGCTACGGATGCCGAGCCCCTGGGGCAGGTGTTGGCGCAGGCGCACGAACGCGGCATGCCGTTCGCCGGCATCGTCTGGCGCAGCGCCGGACCGCGTGCCGACGAGTCGAGCGCCGAATCCATCGCGCGGCTGGAGACCGAGATCGGTCATCTGCTCAGCGCCGTGCACACCGCGCAGACCGACGACGCGGTGAAGCTGCCCGGCGGGCTGTGGATCGTCACCGAACGGGCGGTGGCGACCGAATCCGGCGAACCGGTCGACCCGGTGCAGGCGGCGCTGTGGGGACTCGGGCGCACCATCGTGAACGAGGAACCGGCCCTGCGCTGCAAGCTGATCGACCACGACGGGTCCGAGGAGGCCGTGCGCTCGCTGGCCTGCCTTCTCGGCGCGCCGATCGACGAGCCCGAACTCGCGCTGCGCCAAGGAAAGTTCTTGGCGTCCCGGCTACTGCAATGGTCGCGCAGCGGCCATCTCAGCGTGCCGCGCGCCGCCGATTACGCCCTGGCCCCCACGGAGCGCGGCGCGATCGACAACCTGCGCCTGACCGAGACGGAAGTGCCGCCGCCCGACGACGGCTACGTGCAGGTCCGGGTTGAGGCCGCCGGTTTGAACTTCCGGGATGTGCTCAATGTGCTGGGCCTCTACCCGGGCGATCCGGGCCCGATCGGCGGCGACTTCGCCGGCACCGTCACCCAATTGGGTAGCGGCGTCACGGGACTCGAGATCGGCCAACGCGTCTATGGCTTCATGCAGGGCGCGTTCGCCAGCCGGTTCAACGTGCCGGCCCAGTTGCTGGCGCCGATTCCCGCTCGCGTGAGCGCGATAGAAGCGGCGACCATTCCCGCCGCGGCGCTCACGGCGCGGCTCGCGTTCGACTGGGCGCGGCTGAAGCCCGGTGACCGGGTGCTCATCCACGCCGCCAGCGGTGGCGTCGGATTGGCCGCCATCCAGATGGCGCAACGGCACGGTGCGATCGTCTTCGCCACCGCCAGCACCTACAAACGCGCGACGCTGCGCAAGCTGGGTGTGGAATATGTGTACGACTCGCGCAGTACGGATTTCGCCGACCAAATACTGGCGGATACCGGCGGCTTGGGTGTTGACGTGGTGCTCAACAGCCTGACCAATGAGGGGTTCATCGACGCGACCGTGCGGGCCACCGCCCAGAATGGCCGTTTCGCCGAGATCGCCAAACGAGACATCTGGACTCCCGAGCAGATGGCGGCGCTCCGTCCCGATATCGCTTACGAGATCGTCGCGCTGGACACGGTGACCTTCCAGGAGCCCGAGCGTATTCGTGGCCTGCTGGGCGAGGTGTCGGACGGGTTGGCCACGGGCGAGTGGACGCCACTGCCCGCCGAGATCTACCCGCTGACGGAGGCGAAGACCGCGTTTCGCCGCATGCAGCAAGCGCGGCATATCGGAAAGATCGTGCTGCACATGCCGAAACCGCTACAGCCGCGCGGTGATCGGAGCTATCTGATCACCGGCGGGCTCGGCGCCATCGGCCTGCACACGGCGTCGCATCTGGCCCAACTCGGTGCCGGTGACATCGTGTTGACCAGCCGGCGGGAGCCCGACGCGGACGCACAACGCGCAATCGGGGAGATCACCGAGCGTTACAAGTGCCGCATCCACACCTTCGCCGCCGATGTCGGCGAGGAGTCGGAGGTCGCAAAGCTGCTGGAGCGGATCCGCGCGGAATTGCCTCCGCTCGCGGGCGTGGCGCATTTGGCGGGCATGCTCGACGACGCGCTGCTGTCCCAGCAAAACCCGGAGCGTTTCCGGACGACGTTGGCGCCCAAGGCGTTCGGTGCCCTCTACTTGGACCGGTTGACGAAGGACGACGATCTCGACTTCTTCGTCGTGTCCTCCTCGGTGTCCAGCTTGCTCGGTCCACCCGGCCAGGCCAACTACTCGACCGCCAATGCGTTGCTCGACGGATTGGTCGCGGGACGACAGGCGCGAGGCGTGCCGGCGGCCGGGGTCAACTTTGGTCCCTGGGCGCAGGGGGGCATGGCCTCGTCGGAGGCCGCGCGCGCCAATATCGGTGCGCAAGGGCTGGTTCCGCTGGAACCCTCGGCCGCCCTCGGCGCGCTCGCCGAGGTTGTCGCCAACGGAACCGCGCAAGCAACCGTCATCAAGGCCAACTGGCAGCGTGCCGCGAAGGTGTTGGGCAGTTCTCGCCCACCGATTCTGGACCTCGTGTTGCCGAGCGCCGTCGGGGAGACGACCGGCGACAGTGAGCTGCTCCGGCAACTGCAGGAGATACCGGTGGCGCAGCGGGCCAGCTTCATCACCGAATTCCTGCAGCGCGAAGTGCAGGGTTTCCTGCGGCTCGCGCAACCGCCCGCCGCAACCAGCCGGTTCTTGGACCTGGGTACGGATTCACTGATGGCGGTCGAACTCCGCAACCGGTTGCACAGCCAGTTCGGTGGCGCGTTCACGATCAACGCCACCGCGGTATTCGACTATCCGACGATCGGGGGGCTCGGCGAATACCTCGCGGCTCAGCTGCCCGAATCGGAATCACCGCCGGGCGAGGCGGAATCCGTGGCGGTGCCCGAGTCGGACCCGGAATCCGTTGCGGCGCCGGAGCCGAGCTGATGCCCGGTGGTCAGCCGGCGATATTGAACGCCGAGATGACCTTGGTCGGCCGGACCCGCACCACCAGCTCGCCGGGCACGGCGTTGCGGCGGCCGAACTCGTCGGCGCGCTCGGCGCCCATGTAGCGCCGCCCGATCCGCGTCGCGATCTCGAGCAGGTCCGCGGCGCCGTCCTGCAGGGAGGCTGTTCCCTGCACCTGCACGAAAGAATACGGCGGATGCGGGTCGTCGACGCAGATGACAATGCGTGAATCCCTTGCCAGCGCATGGCCTTTCGCGGTGTCACGGCCGGTGTTGAACACCAGCTGGCCGTCGTCGACGATGAACCATACCGGAGCGACCAGCGGTCTGCCGTCGGCGGCGACGTACCCCAGCATCCCGGTGCGGGTGCCTTCCGACAGGAAAGCGATGACCTCTTTTGAAAGCTCGACCATGTACCCGGCCTTGTTTTAAAGCCTGGCCAAGTCGTACTCGGCGACGTGGTCGACGAGCACCTGCAGGTGGTCCTGCGACGAGCCCAGGGTGTGTTCGATCGCGGTGAGCCGGGCGGCGTAGTGGCCGACCGGGTATTCGGCGGTCATGCCGATGCCGCCGTGCATCTGGATCGACTCCTGCGCGATATGCCGGCCGGACCGGCCGACCTGCAACTTGGCCCGTGACGCGATCACCGGGTCGAGGTTCCCGTCGGCGATCGACATCGCGGCGTAAAGGCTCATGCTGCGGGCCAATTCGAGCGACACGTACATGTCGGCCGCCCGCTGGGTGAGCGCCTGGAACTTGTTGAGCGTGACGCCGAATTGCTTGCGGGTCTTGAGGTAGTCGGTGGTCAGGCGCAGCGCTTCCTCCATCGCGCCGACGGCTTCGGCGCACAACGCCGACTGGATGCGGACGATGGCATCTCGGATGGCGGGGGAGGCATCGCGGACGTCCGCCGCGTCGCCCAGCGGCTCGGCTGGTGTGTGGTCGAGGTCGATCTGGGCGCCGCGCTGCCCGTCGAACGTCGGGTAGGGGCGCCTGTTCACGGCCTCACCCTTGACCAGGAACAGCCCGGTGCCGCCGTCCGGCAACGCGGCGCTGACCACCAGCGCGTCGGCGCAGTCACCGGCTAGGACCGGGTTCTTGGTTCCGCTCAGGGTCCACGAATCACCGTGCCGCACAGCACGAGTCGTGACCTCGGGGGTCGGCTTCCGGTGGCCGGTCTCCAGGTGGGCGAACGCGAGCAGCCTTTGACCCGCCGCGACCTCGTCCAGCAGCTGCCTTTGCGCGTCGCTGCCGTGTTCGGCGATCAGCGCCCCGGGCGCCAGGGCGGCGTGCACGACGGGTTCGGGCGCCAGCCGCCGCCCGATCTCGGTGAGCACCACCATGATTTCGATCTGGCCCGCCTCGTCCGGCTCGAACCCGAGGCTCAGGATCCCGGTGTCGGCGAGCTGGCTCCAGACGTCGCGGCTCCACCCCAGATCGGTCTCGATGATCTTGTTGCGGCTTTCCGGGTCGTACGTGCGCGACAGGAGGTCGCGGGTGGTGTCGCGGAGCAGGGCCTGCTCGTCACTCAGCTGAAAATCCATGGCTGCCTCACAATCCCAGGATGGTGGACGCGATGATGTTGCGCTGCACCTCGTTGCTGCCGCCGTAGATCGAGGTCTTGCGATAGTTGAGATAGCGCGGGGCGCTGGATTGGGCCCAGGGGGGTGACGCGATGTCGCCGCCGCCGACGGGTAAGGCGTCGGGCCCGGCGACCTCGACGAGCAGCTCGGTGGCGATCTGCTGCAACTGGCTGCCGCGCATCTTGAGCACCGACGAGGCCGGGCTCGGCTTGCCGTTCGCGGAGTCGGTGGTCACCCGGGACTGGGTGAGTTCCAGTGCCAGCACCTCGTTTTCGGCCTCGGCCAGGCGCGCCGCGAACAAGGGGTCGTCCAGCAGCCCGGTCTGCCTGGCGCGCTTTTTCACCTCGGCGAGGCGGACCTTGGTCCGGCCCACCCCGGCGATGCCGGTGCGCTCGTTGCCCAGCAGGAACTTTGCGTACGTCCAGCCCTGGTTCTCTTGCCCCACAAGCTGATTGGCCGGCACCCGAACGTCGGAGAAGAACACCTCGTTGACTTCGCGGCCGCCGTCGATCGTCTTGATCGGCCGCAGGCTGATGCCCGGCGTCGCCATGTCGATCAGCACAAACGAGATGCCGGCCTGGCGCTTGGGTGCCTGCGGGTCGGTGCGCACCAGGCAGAAGATCCAGTCCGCGTACTGACCCAGCGTCGTCCAGGTTTTTTGCCCGTTCACGACGTAGCTGTCGCCGTCCCGCACGGCGGTGGTGCGCAGCGAGGCGAGGTCGGAACCGGCCTCCGGCTCGGAGAACCCCTGGCACCACCAGATGTCGATGCTGGCCGTGGGGGGAAGGAAACGCCGCTTGAGTTCCTGGGACCCGAACTCGGCGATCACCGGGCCGACCATCTTGACGTTGAAGTTCAGCGGCTCCGGGACACACGCCAATTGCATTTCGTCGGCCCAGATCTGGTGCTGGGTGGGCGTCCAGTCCTTGCCGCCCCATTCGACCGGCCAGTTCGGCACCGCGAGCCCGTGGTCGTTGAGGATCTTGTGACTGGTGACGATCTGGTCGCGGGACAGCGACGAGCCTTGACGCACCAGCTCGCGGAGCTCTTCGGGAATCTGGCTGGTGTAGAAGGCGCGAAGTTCGTCGCGGAACGCCGCTTCCTCCGGTGTGAGCGCCAGTTGCATGGCAGCCTCCTGTCGTCCTGCGGTCCCGGTGGTTGGCTCCGGCTTCCATCTTGACCCATCCCGGGCGGCGCTTGTGCACAGCCTCGGGTTAATCCCCAGGCGACGGTCGCGACGCCGTTGCGTGTGGCCGTTGCGGCGGTCCGCGCACCTACGGTCGGTTCATGCGAACAGAACTCCCCGCCGAGCGGCTGCATCGGCGATTCGGCGCGGAACCCGAGACCGACTCCGGCGGCGCGGACGCGGCGCCGGACAACGACGCGTCGGACGACGACCAGAACTCGCTGCTGCCGCGGTGGCTTCCGGACGCGACACAGAGCCGCGGCTGGGTGGCCAGGGTGCGCGCCGACCCCGGTCGCGCCGGTGCGGTCGCGTTGGCGGTCGTGGCCGCCCTCGCGGTGCTGATCACCATATTCACCCTGATGCGTGACCGGTCTGCCCCGGTGATGTCCGCCAAGCTGCCGCCGGTGGAGAGGGCGTACACGGCGAGCCCCAGGTCGTCGGCGAGCCCGGGTGCCGGCCAGCCGGCCGGTCCCGACCGGCCGGTGGTGGTCAGCGTGGTCGGCTTGGTGCACACCCCCGGTCTGGTCACCCTGGCGCCCGGCGCGCGCATCGCCGACGCGCTGCAAGCCGCCGGTGGCCCGGTGAACGGTGCCGACACGATCGGATTGAACATGGCCCGTCCACTCGGCGACGGCGAACAGATCGTGGTCGGGCTGGCCCCCGTTCCGGGGCAACCGGCACTCGGCAGCTCGGTCGCCACCGGTTCGGCGCCGCGGCCTGGGGCACCGGCACCGGCCGGACCAGTCTCGGGGGCGGCGAAGCCGAAGGCGGGTGGGGTGCTCGACCTCAACACCGCGACCGTGGAGCAACTGGACACCCTGCCCGGGGTCGGACCGGTCACCGCCGCCGCGATCGTGGCGTGGCGGCAGGCCAACGGCAAGTTCACCAGCGTCGACCAGCTCGCCGACGTCGATGGCATCGGCCCGACGCGGCTGGACAAACTGCGTCACCTCGTCCGTGTCTGACACCGGTGCGCCAGCCCGGCTTCGCCGAATCGGCCTCCGCGCACATCGATGTGCGCTTGGTGCCGGCCGCGCTCACCGGCTGGATGGTGACCGCCGCCGGGATCTGGTGGCCGGTCGGACGGGTCGTCGCGTCGTGCTGTCTGGTGCTGGTCGCCGCCGCGGGCGCGCTGGCGTGCTACGCGGCGCGCCGACCCGGGCGGACTCGGCGGCTGCCGGCGATCGGGGCCGGCCTGGTGGCGATCGGCGTGGTGGGCGCGGGGTTCGGGCTCGCGATCGCGCTGCGCGCCGACGCGGTAGGTCGCCACCCGATCACCGCGTTGTTCGGGACGGCCGCGCCGGTGACGGTCACCCCCACCGAGAGTCCGCTGTCGTTGGGCCCAGGGCATCAGGGTCGGCTGATGTTTCGCGCCACCCTGCAGCGCCTGCGCGCCGACGAGATGTCCGGCCGGGTGGTCGTTTTCGCGCGGGCGTCGGACTTCGGCGACATGATGGTGGGCCAGCCGGTCCTGTTTACCGCGCGCATCAACCGTCCGGCCCGCCGTGACCTGACGGTCGCGGTGCTCAACGCGTCGGGCAGGCCGACCATGGGCACGGCCGGTGCGGCACAGCGGGCCGCTCACGCCGTGCGCAGCCGGTTCGCCGCCGTCGCCCGCGACACCCTGCCCGCCGACCGGGCCGCGATGCTGCCCGCCCTGGTCCTCGGCGATACCTCGGCGGTTACCGCCGAGACCGGCCGGGACTTTCGCGCGGCGGGCATGACGCACTTGACGGCGGTGTCGGGGGCCAACGTCACGATCGTGTGCGCGGCGGTGCTCTTCTCGGCCCGGTTGATTGGCCCGCGCGCCGCGGTCGCGCTTGCGGCGGTGGCGTTGGTGGCGTTCGTCATCGTCGTCCAGCCGACGGCGAGCGTGTTGCGGGCGGCCGTGATGGGGGCCATCGCCCTGGCGGGGATGCTGTCTTCCCGTCGGCGGCAAGCGATTCCGGCTCTGTCGGCCACGGTGCTGATACTGCTGGCCGTTTCCCCGCACCTGGCCGTCGACGTGGGCTTCGCGCTGTCGGTGTTGGCGACGGCGGCGCTGGTCGTCGTCGCGCCGGCCTGGTCGCGGCGCCTGGTGGGGAAAGGCTGCCCCAAGCCGCTGGCCGACGCGCTCGCTGTCGCGTGGGCCGCGCACGTGGTGACCGCCCCGTTGGTGGCCGGCATTTCCGGCCGGGTCAGCCTCGTTGCCGCCGCGGCCAATCTCACCGTGGCGCCCGTGATAGCGCCGATCACCGTGCTGGGCAGCGCGGCGGCCGTGTTGTGCGTGCCGTGGCCGGCCGGTGCGCAGCTGTTGATCCGGTTCACTGGGCCCGAACTGTGGTGGGTGTTGGGCGTGGCGCGGTGGGCGGCCGCCGTGCCGGCGGCGACCGTGCCCGTTCCGTCCGGTGGTCCGGGTGTGTTGGCGGTCGCCGCCGCCACGCTGGTGGTGGCGGTGCTGGCGGCGTTGCTATGGCGGTGGCGCTGGTTTCGCACGGCGGTCGGGTTGGTCGCGGTGGCCGTCGTCATCTGCTTGCTGGCGTGGTCCGTATCCGGACTCGTCGGTCCCCTAGTCAGGGCCACGTGACACCATCGTGGGGTGAGTGAGGTTGCGCCCGTGCACCTGGTGTTGGGAGACGAGGAGCTGCTGGTCGAGCGGGCGGTGGCCGACGTGCTGCGCGCGGTGCGCAAGCCGGCCGGCACCGAGCCGGGTGCCGACAACATCCCGGTGGACCGGATGCGCGCCGGCGACGTCGATGGCTACGAACTCGCCGAACTGCTGAGCCCGTCACTGTTCGCCGACGAGCGCGTCGTGGTGCTGGAGGCCGCCGCCGAAGCGGGCAAGGACGCGGCCGCGGTGATCGCCGCGGCCGCCGCCGACGTCCCGCCGGGCACGGTGCTGGTGGTGGTGCACTCGGGCGGTGGGCGGGCCAAGGCGCTGGCCAACGAGCTGCAGTCGCTCGGTGCCGTCGTGCATCCGTGCGCGCGGATCACCAAGGCAAGCGAACGCGCCGACTTCGTCCGCAAGGAGTTTCGCGCGCTGGGGGTCAAGGCCGACGAGGGGACGGTGACCGCCCTGCTGGACGCCGTCGGCTCCGACGCGCGCGAGCTCGCCGCCGCGTGTTCACAGTTGGTCGCCGACACCGCCGGTGACGTCGATGCCGCCGCGGTGCGGCGCTATCACAGCGGGAAAGCCGAAGTGAAGGGCTTTGACATCGCCGACAAAGCGGTGGCCGGTGACGTCGGAGGAGCCACCGAGGCGCTGCGGTGGGCGATGATGCGCGGCGAGCCGCTGGTGGTGCTGGCCGACGCGCTGGCCGAAGCCGTGCACGCCATCGGCCGGGTGGGGCCGCTGTCCGGTGACCCCTATCGCCTGGCGGCGCAGCTGGGGATGCCGCCCTGGCGGGTGCAGAAGGCTCAGAAGCAGGCCCGGCGTTGGTCGCGCGACACGGTGGCGACCGCGATGAAGGTGGTGGCGGAACTCAACGCCAACGTTAAGGGGGCCGTCGCCGACGCGGAGTACGCGCTGGAATCCGCGGTCAGGCGGGTGGCCGAGTTGGCCGACCGGGGCCGCTAAAGGGCCGGGTGTCGGTGGATGGGTCTCAGAGCTTGTTGAGGGCCCGCGCCAGCGCCGACTTCTTGTTGGCCGCCTGGTTCTTGTGGATGACGCCCTTGCTGGCCGCCTTGTCCAGTTTGCGGTTGGCCGACACCAGCAACTCCGCGGCCTTCTCCTTGTCGCCGGTGTGGGCGGCCTCGCGGAACGCGCGCACGGCGGTGCGAAGCGAGGACTTCACCGACTTGTTGCGCAGTCGGGCGCGCTCGTTGGTGCGGTTGCGCTTCTGCTGCGACTTGATGTTGGCCACGCGTGTCGTTTCCTTCTTCGAATCGGTGTTTGCCCGGGATCGACGCTGGGCGCCTTATGCCCCGATGGCGACTGCCCAGGTTAGCAGTCCGTTACGTTTTCTCCCAAAAGGGCGGCCCGTGGCCTGCCGGAACGCCGATTTGAGGCACCATCTCTAAAGTGAGCCTTCCGAGCCAGCTTGAGGAAACCAGGCGGGGGTCGCGCGGCGGTGCCGGGCGCGCGGACGCGCGTTCCGAGCGCATCTTCGGCGGGTACCACGCGTCGGCCTCCCACGCTGGCGTTGATGCAGGCGTTTATTCCAAGGCCTTCGACGAGATGTTCGACGCCCAGGGCGCCGTCCGCGGTCCCTACAAGGGCATCTACGCCGAGCTTGCGCCCTCGGACGCCTCGGACCTGAAGGCCCGCGCCGAAGCCCTGGGCCGCGCGTTCATCGACCAGGGCATCACGTTTTCGCTGTCGGGTCAGGAGCGGCCGTTTCCGCTCGACCTGGTGCCGCGGGTGATCTCGGCCGCCGAGTGGAGCCGGCTGGAGCGCGGCATCACCCAGCGGGTCAAGGCCCTCGAGATGTATCTCGACGACGTCTACGGCGACCAGGAGATCCTGAACGACGACATCATCCCGCGCCGCCTGATCACCTCTTGCGAGCATTTTCACCGCCAGGCCGTCGGCATCGTCCCGCCCAACGGCGTGCGAATCCACGTCGCGGGCATCGACCTGATCCGCGACGAGCGGGGCAACTTCCGGGTCCTCGAGGACAACCTGCGCTCGCCCTCGGGGGTGTCGTATGTGATGGAGAACCGGCGGACCATGGCGCGGGTCTTCCCGAACCTGTTCGCCACCCATCGGGTGCGGGCGGTCGACGACTACTCGTCGCACCTGCTGCGCGCGCTGCGCAACTCCGCGGCCACCAATGAGGCCGATCCCACCGTCGTGGTCCTGACCCCCGGGGTGGCAAACTCGGCTTACTTCGAACATTCGTTGCTGGCCCGTCAGATGGGCGTCGAGCTCGTCGAAGGCCGCGACCTGTTCTGCCGCGACAACCAGGTGTACATGCGCACCACCGAGGGCGAGCGCCAGGTCGACGTCATCTACCGGCGCATCGACGACGCCTTCCTGGACCCGCTGCAATTCCGCGCCGACTCCGTGCTGGGGGTGGCCGGCCTGGTCAACGCCGCCCGCGCCGGCAACGTCGTCATTTCCAGCGCGATCGGCAACGGCGTCGGCGACGACAAGCTCGTCTACACCTACGTGCCGACCATGATCGAGTACTACCTGGGCGAAAAACCGCTGCTGGCCAACGTGGAGACCTTCCGGTGCTGGCTGGACGACGAACGCGAAGAGGTGCTGGACCGCATCGACGAATTGGTGCTCAAGCCGGTCGAGGGCTCCGGCGGCTACGGCATCGTGTTCGGTCCTGAGGCCTCCGAGAAAGAGCTGGCCGCCGTCGCCAAGAAGATCCGCGACGACCCGCGCAGCTGGATCGCGCAGCCGATGATGGAACTGTCGACCGTGCCGACGCAGGTCGAAGGCACCCTGGCGCCCCGCTACGTCGACCTGCGGCCGTTCGCGGTCAACGACGGCAACGACGTGTGGGTGCTGCCGGGCGGGCTGACCCGGGTGGCCCTGGTCGAGGGCTCGCGGGTGGTCAACTCCAGCCAGGGGGGTGGCTCCAAGGACACCTGGGTGCTGGCGCCGCGCGTGTCGGCCGGCGACCGTGAGCTGGGCGCCGCCGAGGTGGTGCGGTCGCTGCCGAAGTCCATCCCGGACCCGGCGCTCGACGGTTCGCGGATGACGCAACAACAGCCGCGGCCGGCCGAGCCGCCGGACGAGCAGCCCCAACAGCAGCAACAGCAGAAGGCGGTGCACTGATGCTGGCCCGTAACGCCGAGGCGCTCTATTGGATCGGTCGCTACGTCGAGCGCGCCGACGACACCGCACGAATCCTGGACGTGGCGCTGCACCAATTGCTCGAGGATTCCAGCGTCGACCCGGACCAGGCGTCACGGCTGCTGCTGCGGGTGCTCGGCATCGACCCGCCGGATCACGACCTGGACGTCTGGTCGTTGACCGACCTGGTGGCCTTCAGCACCAACGTGTCGGGCGGCTGTTCGATCGTCGACGCCGTCACGGCGGCGCGGGAAAACGCGAAGTCGGCCCGGGAGGTGACGTCCAGCGAGACCTGGGAATGCCTCAACACCACCTACCACGCCCTGGCCGAACGCGAGCGCGCCGCTAAACGCCTTGGCCCGCACGAGTTTCTGTCGTTCATCGAGGGCCGGGCGGCGATGTTCGCCGGCCTGGCCGACTCGACGCTCTCGCGCGACGACGGATACCGCTTCATGGTGCTGGGCCGCGCGATCGAGCGCGTCGACATGACGGTGCGGCTGTTGCTGTCGCGGGTCGGGGACAGCGCAACGTCCCCGGCGTGGGTGACGCTGTTGCGCTCGGCGGGCGCGCACGACACCTACCTGCGCACCTACCGCGGTGTGCTAGACGCCGGCCGGGTGGTCGAATTCATGCTGCTCGACCGGCTGTTTCCGCGTTCGGTGTTCTACTCGCTGCGGCTGGCCGAACACAATCTCGACGAGCTGCTGCATAATCCGCAGAGCCGGATCGGGGCCACCGCCGAGGCGCAGCGGCTGCTCGGGAGGGCACGCAGCGAACTGGAATTCGTGCAACCCGGTGTGCTGCTCGAATCCTTGGAGAGCCGTCTGGCCGGCCTGCAGCGAACCTGCCGCGATGTGGGAGAAGCCTTGTCGCTGCAATACTTTCACTTGACCCCTTGGGTGGCGTGGTCGGATGCCGGCCAGCGCGCCCGAATGGTCACCAGGCCCGGGGAAACCTGATGTGGCGGCTGCGGGTGGTGCACACCACCGGGTACGCCTACCAGTCGCCGGTGACCGCCTCCTATAACGAAGCCCGGCTGACGCCGCGGTCGGACACCAGACAAAACGTCATCCTCAACCGCGTCGAGACCATCCCGGCGACCCGGTCCTACCGCTACATCGACTATTGGGGCACCGCCGTCACGGCGTTCGACCTGCACGCGCCGCACACCGACCTCACGGTGACGTCGTCCTCGGTCGTCGAGACCGACCGGCCGGAGCCAGCGGTGAAGCACGTCGGCTGGAGCGACCTGCACTCCGAGGCCATGGTCGATCGCTTCGACGAATTGCTCCGCCCGACCGCGCACACCCCGGCAAGCAAGCGTGCTGCGTCGGTGGCCAAAAAGATCGCCAAGACCTGCGATCCCCAGCAGGCCGTCGTCGCCGTGGCCAAATGGGTGCGCGGCGAACTGGACTACCTGCCAGGGACCACCGGTGTGCACTCGTCCGGGTTGGACGCGCTGAACGAGGGCAAGGGCGTCTGCCAGGACTTCGTGCACCTGTCGCTAATTCTATTGCGCAGCATGGGAATTCCCGGTCGCTATGTGTCCGGGTACTTGCATCCCAAACCTGATGCCATCGTCGGGGATACCGTGGACGGGCGAAGCCACGCCTGGATTCAGGCCTGGACCGGTGGTTGGTGGAACTACGACCCCACCAACGACACCGAGATCACCGAGCAATACGTCAGCGTGGGTGCCGGCCGCGACTACACCGACGTTTCCCCGCTGAAAGGCATCTATTCCGGGCGGGGCGCAACCGATCTCGACGTGATCGTGGAGGTCACCCGGCTGGCCTAGCCGTCTGGTGCGCAGGTTCGTCGGGGTCGTTACCAGAGGCCGCTGGCACCGAGTCTGCGCTGGTGGTATCGAGTCTGCGTTCAGGGCTGGCTTTTTCGGCTTGCCGTCACCCCCACCGCAGTCTCGGCGCCATGCCATCACTTAGCCGGCTGGACAATCGTGCGGTAACCAGGGTGGACGTGCGGCGTCAGGCCCTGCTGCCGCGCCATCGCGGCGAGAAGGGTACGCAGGGCGCTGCGTTGCTCCGGGTCAAGCCCGGCAGTGAGCCGGAGTTCGTGCTGGCGCGCGAGTTCGGAAAGCTTGCGCATCAACCTTTTCCCGGCCGCGGTGAGGTAAAGGGCATGCAGCCGGCGGTCGTTCGGGTTGCGGCGACGCTCGACATAGCCACGCTCCTCGAGTTCGTCGACGTAGACGACGATGCGGCTGGGCAACACGCCCAATTGAGCGCTGAGCGCTTGCTGGCTGCGGCCGGGCTCGTCGGCGATCGCGCGCAGGATTCCCGCGTGTGCCGGGCCCAGCTCGATGGTGGCAGTCGCTTCGGCGAACATCGTCGCGGCATGGTGGCCGAGCTGAGCCAACAGGAAGGCCACACCATCGGGACGGTCGCCGGCTGGAGCTGATGACACCGACACATCATAGTCTCTGCGAATAATTCTTCCGATGAATCCTGGTGGGTCTTGCCAGGGCACAGGCCTGGGCATACCGTTCATAACATGAATGATTCGTCTCGAGATGGAACTGGGTCGGTCTCGACTCGCCGCCAGCAAGGTGGACCGCCGCTGGTACTGCTTTCCGCGATCTGCGTTGGGCTGCTCTTCGGCGGCATCGCCATCGGGGTCGCACTGGGCGGCGTGATGCCGTTGCCCTACGGGCCGGTGACCGCGGTCGCGGCGTACGTCCGCGCCCAGCCGGTCGCCGTACAGGTCATCGCCACCGCGGCGTTCGCGGCGTCGGTGCCGTTGGCGATCTACGCGGCGACGGCCAGCACCCGGTTGCGGCAGCTCGGCGTCACCGCGCCGGGAGCCACGATCGCGCTGACGGGCGGCACCCTGGCGGCCGGCGCGCTGGGTCTGACCGGATTGTTGGCCTGGACGCTGTCGCGACCGGAGGTCAGCGCGGACACCGCCTTGGTGCGGGCGGTCTACTTCCTGGTGTTCCTGGTCGGCGGCCCGGGGCACATCGTGGCCCTGGGTCTGCTGGTCGCCGGCATGGCGGTGCCCAGCCTCATCCTGGGGCTGACGCCCAGACCGGTGGCCTGGACCGGCCTAACGATCGCCGCCCTTGCCGAGCTGACGACGGCGGTGCTGGTCTGGCCGCAACTGGGCGTGATCCTGCCGATCGCGCGCCTCTCGGCGCTGCTCTGGCTGGTCGTGGTCGGCGCGTTACTGCCGTTGCGCCGCACCGACATTCGCCACCCGGCCGGCGCCGCCGTCCGCGAATGACCGTTACGCTCGCGCCTTGACCTCGACCCGGTGCAGGTCGTCGCCGAGCTCGATCGTCCCGCCGAACTCGCCGGCCGCCAGCGCGCGCCACTGCTCCTCCTGGCCGGGGACCAGCGCCGGCACGTAGTGCGTCATCACCAGGGTGCCCACACCGGCGCGGGCCGCCGTCGCCGCCGCTTCCTCAACGGACGAGTGGTAGTCGCAGATGTCTTGCAGCCGCTGCTGCGGGATGTTGATGACGATGTCCTTGCGGATCACGGTGTGCACCAACGCGTCGGCACCCGCCGCCAGCTCGTCCAGGCCCGCGCAGGGCACCGTGTCTCCCGCCAGCACCACCGATGTCGCATCCGATTCGATGCGGAACCCGATCGTCGGCGCCACCGGCCGGTGATCGGTAGGGGCGACCCGGATCGATACGCCGTCGCGGTCCCAGACCGGGCCCTCGGTGTATTCGTGCACCTCGACCGCCGGCGGTGCATTCAGGTCGGCGTGATGGGCGATCCGGTAATCGATGTCATGGCGGAACGCCGTCAGCGTCGCCTCCACCGTTTCGGCGGTGCCGGGCGGTCCAATGATCGGCAGCGGCGCGGGATCGGGCGCGAAGGTGCTGATCCAACGCGTGATGAGCAGGTCACCGAGGTCACCGATGTGGTCGCTGTGCAGGTGGGTCAGCAGCAGCGCCGACAACCCGGCGGCGCCCACGCCGACCGCCGCCGCGCGCTGCAGCACCCCGCGCCCGCAATCCACCAGGAACGCCTGCCCGCCGGTGCGCACCAGAGTCGACGGGCCCGCGCGGTTCGGGTCGGGGATGGGGCTTCCGGTCCCCAGCAGCGTGATCTCGATCATGGCCCTATCCTTGCAAGCCGTATGAGCGCCGCGTGGCCCAATCAACTGAATTAGCTGGCAGACAAGAGGATTCGGCCCCCACGCCGCGGCCACGAATAAGCCGCCAGGTTGCGGACCAGAATCCCTCGGCCATAGCGGGCTAGCGAGGGTCGACTTGCAGTAGCCGCGAAGAACCTAGTGCGTGGGACTTTCGAGGGTGCGGTTTACTAGATTGACCTGTCCGGGTTCTTGTGGGTGTGCGAGAAGATGGTTCCGCGATCGGAATTTAGCTCGTTCACCCCATCCTCGCCGCCTCCACCGCCGGGCGGGACGCCCTCGGCCAGTGTGGGGACGACCACCTAATCTGGCGGCATCAAATCGTCGAAGGTAGCCGCGACTGATGCTTTTAACAGGCAGTATTGCGTAAAAAGGTCTTGTACGAGACCATATATGCATGAGCGAGATGACGACGGTCGCAGGGGCGGAGGTCCTGGGGGTCTCAGCCCGGCAGATCGCGCGGCTCGCCCGCGCCGGAGAACTCACCGTGACGCGCACGGTCGCCGGCGCACTGCTGCTCGACGGCGCTTCGGTGCATCGGCTGGCTAAGCAAAGCCGCGACAAGGGCCGGCCGTGGACTGCGGCCACAGCGTGGGCTGCGCTCACATTGCTCTCCGGTGAACGTGTCCATTGGCTGGACAGCTCAGCGATGTCACGGCTGCGTCATCGGCTGCGTGCCAGTAGTGCTTCCGAGTTGTGCTGGATGACGCGTCGCCGCGCGACAATTCATCGAATGCAAGGCTGGGGCAAGGGCACGGGACTGCTGCATTCAGGGGTCAGCGCGTTGCGCGACCCGGCGATGTCCGAGCTGTTCGATCTCGTAGCGGTCGACAGGGGAGCCGACGGCTATGTCGGCGCTCGCGACTTCGCGCACCTCGTCAGAACGCTGGGGTTCTTCGACGATGTCGACGGCGATGTGACCGTGCGAGTGGTACCTGACGATGCTGGATACGCCGTCGACCATGTGCTCACAGCGGCAGTTGCAGTCGATTTGGCCGAGTCCCTGGACACCCGTGAATCGGCTGCGGGGACGCGCGTCCTGGAGGACTTGCTCGACGCCTTCCGTTCCACGAATGCACTTGCGCGTCGGCGCACCTCCGGACGACCGTCCAGATGACGTCCCCAGGCGGCGGTCGACCAGTCTGGCGTGTGAACGCCCCTGCAGGCGGGTGGCCGCCGCCGTGGCCGCAGCTCGTTGAGATCGTGCAGGCCATCCCGCACACCCAGTGGACGCTGGTCGGTGGGCTGATGGTGCAGCTCCACGCCGCGTACGCGGGATTGCAGCTCACCCGCCCCACCCGCGACGTGGACATGGTCCTGCACATCGAGACGGGCGCGGCTACCTTCGGCGGTGTCCGGCACGACTTGGAACGACTCGGCTATGCGCTGCGCGAACCGGTCGGTGACGGGCCGGTACACCGATTTGTGCGCGGCCCTCGCGGCGCCGAGATGGTCGACGTCATGGTTGCCGACCATCTCTCGCCGAAGTGGCAGCCGAAGGTGCTACGTCGGAAGGTATTTGCGGTCCCCGGCGGCACCTCAGCTCTGCGCAAGACGGTGAACTGTGAGGTGAATACCGGCGAGGACGTCGTAGTGCTGAGCATTCCCGACGTCCTCGGGGCACTGGTACTCAAAGGCGCGGCGTACATGGGGGACTCCCGCGACCGCGGACGCCATCTTGACGACGCAGCGGTGCTGGCGTGCGCGGCGACCGATCCGGTCGGTGACCGTGCTCGGATGATCGGCAGCGACAGCAAACGTATCTCGGCGTTGTGGGATGCACTGCAAGATCCCGACCACCCGTCATGGATAGCCGCCGGGACAAGCTTCCGACGAGGCCACGCCGCACTGCGGGTGCTGGTTGGCTGCTGACTATCGACTGAGCCAGCCCTGCGGGAATCAGCTCCGGTCGGAAAAGTGAGCAGCGTTGACGACGGTTGACCAACCAGGCCAGTCGCGACGGTTGACCAACCAGGCCAGTCGCGACGGTTGAAAAGCAGGTCACCCAATCAGATTGGATGGGTGATCTCTTTGGAAGATTGGGTCTCGATCCGGCGTCTTCGTTCGTGGCTTTCCTGCCGCGCGAGTTAGCCGTAGCCTGGTGTGAAGCAGCTCACAACCGGCTGGAGGCCTTGATGCGGATTGCGGACGTCTTGCGGAACAAGGGTGCGGCGGTGGTGACGATCAACCCGGATGCGACGGTCCGGGAGCTGCTTGCCGGCCTCGCCGAGCAGAACATCGGCGCCATGGTGGTCATCGGCACCGAGGGCGTCGTCGGGATCGTGTCCGAGCGCGACGTCGTGCGCCAGCTGCACACGCATGGCGCCAGCCTGCTGTCCCGCCCGGTTTCCAAGATCATGACCTCGACGGTCGCCACGTGCACGAAGTCCGACACGGTGGATGCCGTCAGCGCGCTGATGACCAACAACCGGGTGCGTCACGTCCCGGTGTTGGACGGGAAGAAGCTGATCGGCATCGTCAGCATCGGCGACGTGGTAAAGACCCGAATGGAAGAGCTCGAGGCCGAGCAGCAGCAGCTGCACTCCTACATCACGCAGGGGTAGCTCCGCTTCGCCGAACGTGTGCTCAGCGCGAAAATCCGGCCGATTTTTCGCAGTGGTTACACGCTCGGTGAAGCATTAGCTCCAGGAGTAGTCGGCGCGCAGCCGAGCGGCGACCGCGTCGAAGATCTCGCGATCCAGGATCGCGCCCTCGCGGCGGATGCCCTCCTCGGGCACGTCGAGCACCCGGTCGAGCCGGACCCAGCTTTCGCGGCCTTCGTAATCCCAGGCGCCAGAACCGATGGCGACCCAGTCCGGGTCGGTGGCGTGGCGCTCCTGGCTGGACACCATCAATCCCAGCAACACGCTGCGGTCGCGACCCACGACGAGGACCGGTCGGTCCTTCCCGCGGGTGGGATCGTCCTCGTAGACCACCCACGTCCAGACGACCTCCCCGGGATCGGCCCGGCCATCGAGGTTCGGGGCGTACACCAGCTTGCGGGCTCGCTGCGAGGTGGGGAAGCTGGTGCTCGTCACCGGCCGGCCCGCCGTGATCGAAATGGGTGGCTGCGGCGCGGCCGCGGCGATGACGTTCGCGGTGATCTTCACGGCTTGCTGGAGTTCTCGCAGCACGGTCTGCGAGTTCTGCACGTGCCGGACGAGTCGCGGAGCCCCGGTGAAAACCAGATTCTCCGCAAAACGCTGAAACGTCTTCCACTGCGATTTTCGCGTAGACGCCATATTTCGCAGCATAGACGCGAGCGGCCGGGTGCGATTGTGTCCCAGTGTGTCCCGGCAACGCCGCATGGATACGCTGGACACACCAGCGAGCAGCCTCCAGCATGTGCAGACCAGGAGATTCCCATCAGCAGTTTCGCCGACAAGACCTTCACCGCGCCGGCGCAGATTCGGAACTTCTGCATCATCGCTCACATCGACCATGGCAAGTCGACGCTCGCGGACCGGATGCTCCAGCTCACCGGCGTCGTCGACGAGCGATCGATGCGCGCCCAATACCTGGACCGGATGGACATCGAGCGGGAGCGCGGGATCACCATCAAGGCCCAGAACGTCCGGCTGCCCTGGCAAGTCGATGGAACCCAGTACGTCCTGCACCTGATCGACACCCCTGGTCACGTCGACTTCACCTACGAGGTCTCCCGCGCGCTGGAGGCCTGTGAGGGCGCGGTGCTGCTGGTCGACGCGGCCCAGGGCATCGAGGCCCAGACCCTGGCCAACCTCTACCTGGCGCTGGACCGTGACCTGACCATCATCCCGGTGCTCAACAAGATCGATCTGCCGGCCGCCGATCCGGACCGCTACGCGGCCGAGATCGCCCACATCATGGGCTGCGAGCCGACCGACGTGCTGCGGGTGTCCGGCAAGACCGGCGAGGGCGTCGCGCACCTTCTCGACGAGGTGGTCCGTCAGGTGCCGCCGCCGCAGGGCGACGCCGACGCGCCCACCCGCGCGATGATCTTCGACTCCGTCTACGACATCTACCGCGGCGTGGTGACCTACGTCCGCGTGGTGGACGGCAAGATCATCCCGCGCGAGCGCATCCTGATGATGTCCACCGGCGCCACCCACGAACTGCTCGAGGTCGGCATCGTCTCGCCCGAACCGAAGCCCAGCGAGGGCCTGGGCGTGGGGGAGGTGGGCTACCTGATCACCGGGGTGAAGGACGTCCGCCAATCGAAGGTCGGCGACACGGTGACGACCGCGCGGCACGGCGCCACCGAGGCGCTGACCGGCTACCGCGAGCCCAAGCCGATGGTCTACTCGGGTCTGTATCCCGTCGACGGCTCCGACTATCCGAACCTGCGCGACGCCCTGGACAAGCTGCAACTCAACGACGCCGCCCTGACCTACGAGCCGGAAACCTCGGTGGCGCTGGGCTTCGGGTTCCGGTGCGGCTTCCTGGGCCTGCTGCACATGGAGATCACCCGGGAGCGCCTGGAGCGCGAATTCGACCTAGACCTGATCTCGACGTCGCCGAACGTCGTCTACCGGGTGGTCTTAGAAGGAGGGGCGGACGACTCCATGATGGTGACGAATCCGTCGGACTGGCCCGAGGGCAAGATCCGCACGGTCTACGAGCCGGTCGTCAAGACGACCATCATCGCGCCCAGCGAGTTCATCGGCACGATCATGGAACTGTGCCAGTCGCGCCGCGGCGAGCTGGGCGGCATGGACTACCTGTCACCCGAGCGGGTGGAGCTGCGCTACACCATGCCGCTCGGCGAGATCATCTTCGACTTCTTCGACTCGCTGAAGTCGCGCACCCGCGGCTACGCCAGCCTCGACTACGAGGAGGCCGGCGAACAGGAAGCCCAGCTGGTCAAGGTCGACATCCTGCTGCAGGGCGAGGCCGTCGACGCGTTTAGCGCGATCGTCCACAAAGATTCGGCGTTCGCCTACGGCAACAAGATGACCACCAAGCTCAAGGAGCTGATCCCGCGCCAGCAGTTCGAGGTGCCGGTCCAGGCTGCCATCGGGTCGAAAATCATTGCGCGCGAGAACATCCGCGCGATCCGCAAGGACGTGCTGAGCAAGTGCTATGGCGGTGACATCACCCGGAAACGCAAGCTTCTGGAGAAGCAGAAGGAAGGCAAGAAGCGGATGAAGACCATCGGGAGGGTCGAGGTCCCGCAGGAAGCGTTCGTCGCCGCGTTGTCCACCGACGCCGCCGGAGACAAGGGCAAGAAGTAGCCGTGAGGTTGGCGCGAGCGATTGCCGTGCTGAGCGTCGGCCTGCTCGCCTCGGGCTGCGCCGTGGTCGTCGGCGGCAAAGCGCAACCGGCGCCGAACGCGACGGCACGACCGCTCACCGGGCAAGCCGTCAAGCAGGTGCTGCTCGACGACGCCGCGCTGTCGAAGATTCTCCAGCAGCCGTTCAAGATCGATCGTCACTTTCTGCCGCAGTTCGGGGGCCCGGACCGGTTGCAAAATGACGGACCGGCTTCGCCCGTCGACTGCCTCGGGGTCGCGGTGATGATGCAGCAAAGCGTCTACCAATCCGGCGATGTCAGACACGTCGCGGTTGAGAGCTGGTTGCACGCCGCCAGGTCCGTGAAGGTGATCAGCGTCAGGGAGGGCGTGGTCAGCTTGCCCACGGCGGCCGACGCCGACGCGCTGTTCACGAAATTCTCCCAGCAGTGGCGAAATTGCGACGGCACGACGCTGCCGTTGCCGGGCAGCACGCTGCGGCTCACGGCCAAGATCACCAACGTGCGTGACGTCAATTCTGTTCTGGCGGCGACTCTTTCGATGGAGTTGACGCTGCCCAGCTCGGATTCGGCGGCCATCCCCGAAGGGCGGGCCATCGGTGTCCGCGGGAATTGCCTGGTCGAGGTCGAGGTCGACTTCTTCAACACCTCAAACCCGTCGCACCAAGGGTCGGGCGACATCAACACCAGCGCCGCGGACATCGCGCACGCCATGATGGACAAGGTCAGCGCCCTGAGCTGACGCGCCGCCGCCGGTGGTTTCGGTGTGGCTTGCGGCGGTGCAGCACCGGTATGCGTAAACTGCTGGTAAAGCAGGAGATAAGGCAAGAAGTTTGAAAACCATCGGGGCTTTTGTGCCCTTGTTGGCGGCCGTGACGCTGGCCGCGGGCTGCGCCGTCGCCGTCGGTGGAACGGCGCGGCCGACAGCGGACTCGACGCCGCGACCGCTCACCGGTCAAACGATCAAGCGGGTGCTGCTCGGCGAAGGCGTATTGTCGCGAATCCTCAAGCAGTCCTTCGAGGTTGATCATCGTTTTCCGCCGCGGTTCGGGGGCCCGGACCAGTTGCAGAACGACGGACCGGCTTTGCCCGTCGACTGCCTCGGCGTCGCGGAAATGCTGCAGCAAAGCGTCTACCAATCCGCCAATGTCAGCCAGGTCGCGGTCGAGACGTGGCGGCACGTTGCCAGGTCCGTCGAGGTGACCGGCGTGCGGGAGGGCGTGGTCAGCCTGCCGACGGCCGCCGACGCCAAGGCGTTGTTTGCGGAATTCTCTCGGCAGTGGCAAAAATGCGATGGCACGACGTTGCCGTTGCCGGGCAGCGTGTTCAGGCTCGAGGCCAAGGCCACCAACATCCAAGCTGCCGCTTCTGTTCTCGGGGCGACCGTTTCGATGCGGTTTACGGTGTCCGGCTCGGATTCGCCATCGATTCCGGCGGGCCGCGCGATTGGCGTGCGGGACAATTGCCTCGTCGAGGTCGAGGTCGACTTTTTCAACACCTCAAATCCGTCGCCCCAAAGATCGGGTGACATCAACAGCAGCGCCATCGACATCGCGCACGCCATGATGGACGAGGTCAGCGCCCTGAGCTGACGCGGGGTATCACATCGGCGCGTTGGCCGGCTGGAAGGTCCCGGAGCCGTCGGCCTCCTCTTCGGCGCGGATGACGTGGACCACGGCGTTGATCAGTGCCAGGTGGGTGAACGCCTGCGGGAAGTTGCCCAGGTGCCGACCGGTCCGCGGCTCGATCTCCTCCGCGTACAGGTGCAACGGGCTGGCGTAGGACAGCAGCCGCTCGCACAGCCGCTTGGCGCGGGCCACCTCGCCTATCTCGACCAGCGCGGACACCAGCCAGAACGAGCAGATCGTGAACGTGCCCTCCTCGCCGGCCAGGCCGTCGTCGGTCTCCTCGACCCGGTACCGCAGCACCAGGCCTTCCTCGGTGAGCTCGTTGGCGATCGCGAGCACGGTGTTGCGCACGCGCGGATCGTCCGGCGGCAGGAACCGGGTGAGCACCACCAGCAGCAGCGAGGCATCCAGCGCGTCGCTGCCATAGCGCTGGGTGAACACGCCGCGGGAGTCCACCCCGTGCTCGAGAATGTCGGCCTTGATCTCCTCGGCGATGGCGCGCCACTGCTGGGCGTAGCTCTTCTCGCCCTGCCGCTCGGCCAGCTTGGAGCCACGGTCCAGCGCGACCCAGCACATCACCTTCGAGGAGGTGAAGTGCTGCGGCTCCCCCCGCACCTCCCAGATTCCGCGGTCGGGCTCACGCCAGTGCTTGATCGCCTCCTCGACCTGTTTCTTCAACACCGGCCACAGGGTCTCCGGGATCTGCTCGCGCGACTTGGCATGCAGGTAGAACGAGTCCAGGATCGAGCCCCAGATGTCGTGCTGGACCTGGTCGTAGGCGCCGTTGCCGATCCGCACCGGGCGGGCGTGGTCGTAGCCGGACAGATGGTGCAGCTCCTCCTCGACCAGGCTGCGCTCGCCGCCGACGCCGTACATCACCTGCAGCGGGTGACGCTCGTTGCTGTTGGCGCCGGAGACGTCGGCGATGAACGCGAAGAAGTCGTCGGCTTCGCGGTCCAGCCCCAGGGTGTAGAGCCCCCACAAGGCGAACGTCGAGTCGCGAACCCAGGCGTAGCGGTAATCCCAGTTGCGTTCGCCCTGCGGCGTTTCCGGCAGCGACGTGGTGGCCGCCGCCAGCAGCGCGCCGGTGGGCGAATACGTCAACCCCTTCAGCGTGAGCGCGCTGCGCTGTAGGTACGCCCGCCACGGATGGTCGGGGAAGTTGCCGATGTTGATCCACTGCCGCCAACACTCGGTGGTCTGCCACATCTTGTCGGCGGCCTCTTGGTAGGTCTGCGGCGCCGGGTGTTTGGTCCAGCTCAGGGCGACGAACACGTCGTCGCCCTCTCTCATCCGGGTGCGTGCCCGCGCTTCCCGGCCCTCGAGCCCGATGCGCAGGTTGGTGGTCAGCCGCAGCGTCGGGTGGGCATCGGGTTGTTTGCTGGCGCGAGCGATGGCCTCGCCGTACGCGTTGGCCGAGTATTCCCAGGTGGCCCCGATGCGGTGGTAGTCGAACGCCGGCTCGCAGCTCATCATCAGCTCGACGGTGCCGCTGACGCAGCGCACCGTGCGCAGCAGGATGTGCTCGGCGTCCCAGTCCATCGGGGTGCGGCGGTGCGTCCGCGACCGGCGCTCGATGTCGTGCCACGGCCCCATCACCAGCGCGTCGCGCACGATCAGCCACCCGGTGTGGGTCTGCCAGGTGGTCTCCATGATCAGGCTGCCG
Source organism: Mycobacterium malmoense (assembly GCF_019645855.1). NCBI lineage: Bacteria > Bacillati > Actinomycetota > Actinomycetes > Mycobacteriales > Mycobacteriaceae > Mycobacterium > Mycobacterium malmoense. The sequence goes on along the minus strand of NZ_CP080999.1, from coordinate 3,435,457 downwards.
GGAAGGTAGCGGCGCGCCGACGGGACGGAGACGCCGTAGGGGCCCAGCCGGAAATGGCCGGCGCTGCGGTCCAGGATCGCGCCGAAAACGCTGGCGGAGTCCGGCCGGGGCACGCAGAGCCATTCCACCGATCCGGCCGGGGAGATCAGGCACGTCGTCTCCCAGTCCGACAGAAATGCGTAGTCGGCGATCGGCGGAAAGGGGTTCCGCAGCGACCCGCTCGGCGCGAGCGGCCCGGGCGCGCCGAAATCGATGGGCGCCGCCAGGGCCGTCTCCGGGGCCGTTTCGAACGCTTCCTCGGGTGCACCGTCGGTGGGCTGGGCGTGCAGGACCATCCCGTCATCATCGACTGTCCACCTGCCCGGCGTCCAATGTTCGCAGCGGGTGTCGGGTTTATCCGGCGCGCCTGGCGTATGTGGGCGCGTGTTCCGGTAGCGGGCCGATCGCCACCAGATAGCCGACGAGTCGCCGCAATGCCGGGGTTCGGCCCACCACGCGCACGCCGCGCGGCGCCGGTCGGTCACCGCCGGCCACCGCGGCCGCAATGACGTTGGCGTGGATCATTCGTTGCGCCGCCTGCAGAATCGCCGTCGGGAGCCAGCGGCGCGCCTGGACCCGGGCCAGCTGTCGGGTGGACACTCGTCCCGCGCGCAACGGACGGGCCAGTATGCGGGCGGCGGCCACCGCGTCGGCCACCGCGAGGTTGATGCCCACACCACCGACCGGCGACATGGCGTGCGCCGCGTCCCCGATGAGCAGCACGCCGGCGCCGTACCAGCGGGGGAGCCGATTAAGCTGCACGTCAAGCAGTTTCACGTCGTCGAACGACGTCAGCTTGTCGATGCGGTCGGCGATCCAGGGCACCATGCTGACCAGCGCCCGGCGCAACGCCTCGATGCCTTGGGCCCGCAGCTCGGTGTCGGTTCCCTTCGGAATGATGTAGGCGATCTGGTAGTAATCGCCGCGGTCGATCATGATCGTCGCGTGCCCGGCGCGCAGCACGCCGGCCAGCCCGCTCGGATCGTCGGGCCGGCGGGGCAACCGGAACCACCACACGTCCATCGGTGCGCCGAAGCTGTGCGGTGTCAGGCCCAGCGCCGAGCGCACCGTCGACGAGCGGCCGTCGCAGGCCACCGTCAACTCGGCGCGCATCTCTTTGGTTTCGCCCGTCTGGTCACGGTACGTAACGCCTATGACACGGTCGGCGCGGTCACCGTCGCGAATCACTCCGGTCACCTCGGTGCTGCGCAACAACCGGAAGCTGGGCTCCGCCTCGGCGGCGGCGGCCACCATCTCGAGGAAGTCCCACTGCGGCACCAGGGCGATGTGCTGATGCTCGCCCGGAAGGCGGGTCAGATCGAGGTTCATCGGTTCGTTCTGTATCTCCATGTGGACGGTGTCGATGAGGCGATGCGGAAGCTCGGCGAACCGCGGCCCCAAGCCGAGCTCGTCAAGCAGCCGCAAGGTGCTCGCGTGCACGGTGTCGCCGCGGAAGTCACGCAGGAAGTCGGGGTGCTTTTCCATCACCGTGACTTTCACGCCGGCGCGGGCCAACAGCAGGCCGAGCATGATGCCCGCCGGTCCGCCGCCGGCGATGAGGCAGGTCGTTTTGTCGGATCCGGGTGGCATGCGCCGATCTTGACACATTGGTTTTACGGTGTCGGGACGAATAGGGTGAGCCGGATGGACGCGTTCCTGAATTGGTGGGACGGCAACGAGCTGTGGCTTTCCGGGCTCGCTTTCGTGCTGCAGGCCATGATTGTGATGCCCGTCGTTTTGGCGGTGGCCTACGTCACGGCGGCGCTGCTGGACGGCCTGCTGGGCAAGGGCATCCAGTTGATGCGCCGCGCCCGCCACGCCGATGGGGCGCCCGGGTAACGCGATGCCCCGGTCGCACGTGACGTTGATCCTCGTCACGCTCGTGGTGCTGGTGATCGTCACCTGGCTGTTGACCCACTGAGGCACCCAGCGTCGCCGACCCGCCGGTGGATGGCTCCGGTGGCGGCCCAGCGAATTCCTGTTAGGCTTCGCGACATGCACGAGGCATCCGGTGTTTTGGAATGCGCCGTTTTCGTGCACTGTTGTCGCTGACTCCCGAACCCGTGCGCGGTCTGGTATGGAGTCGTGAATCTCCTGCATTTCGAGGCGCCTTTCCGCGGTAACGGGACACCAGCCCCATAAGTCCCGCCCTACATCGCACTGAAAGGCCACCAATGCTTGACGACATCGGCGGCGTGCCGCGCCGGCGGCCCGTCCGGCACGTCGGGGCGCTCGCCCTGGTTGTCGGTGTCGTTGCCGCGTGTCACGGTGGTGCCAGCGACGTCGTCGGCGGCGGCGGGCTGGCCAACGCGCACACGAGTATCACGCTGGTCGCCTATTCGGTCCCAGAACCGGGCTGGAGCAAGGTGATTCCCGCGTTCAATGCCTCGGACGAGGGCAAGGGCGTGCAGGTGATTACCTCCTATGGCGCCTCCGGCGACCAGTCGCGCGGCGTCGTCGACGGTAAGCCGGCCGATGTCGTGAACTTCTCCGTCGAGCCGGACATCACCCGATTGGTCAAGGCCGGCAAGGTTTCCAAGGACTGGAACACCGACGCCACCAAGGGAATCCCGTTCGGGTCGGTGGTTACGCTGGTGGTGCGCAAGGGCAATCCGAAAAACATCAGGGATTGGGACGACCTGTTGCGGCCCGGCGTTGAGGTCATCACGCCCAGCCCACTGAGTTCGGGGTCGGCCAAGTGGAATCTGCTTGCCCCGTACGCCGTCAAGAGCGATGGCGGCGCCAATGGTCAGGCCGGCGTTGACTTCATCAACAAGTTGGTGCGGGAACACGTGAAATTGCGTCCCGGGTCGGGGCGGGAGGCCACCGACGTCTTCGTTCAGGGCAGCGGTGACGTGTTGATCAGCTACGAGAACGAGGCCATCGCGATCGAGCGGGCCGGTAAACCGGTCGACCACGTCAACCCACCACGGACCTTCAAGATCGAGAATCCCGTGGCGGTGGTCACCACCAGCCCGCACCTCGACGCCGCCGTCGCCTTCAAAAACTTCCAGTACACCGCCGCGGCGCAGAAGGTGTGGGCGCAGGCCGGATTTCGGCCGGTGGATCCGGCGGTTGCGGCCGACTTTCGGGACCGATATCCGGTGCCGGCGAAACTGTGGACGATTGCCGACCTCGGCGGTTGGGGGACGGTGGATCCGCGGCTGTTCGACAAGAACTCCGGGAGCATCACCAAGATCTACACGCAGGCCACCGGATGACGACCACCGTGACACCCGACCCCGAGGCGATCCGGCCCGAGATCGACGGTGGCGCCACTGAGGCGCCACCGGGCGTGCGAGTTGTGCACGGGTCGGGAGCCACCTCGCTTCGCATCGGTGTGGCGACACTGTGGCTTTCGGTGATCGTGCTGTTGCCGCTGGCGGCCATCGCGTGGCAGGCCGCGAGCGGTGGCTGGCACGACTTTTGGCTCGCGGTCACGTCGAATGCCGCGCTGGAGTCGTTCCGGGTGACGTTGACGATTTCCGCCGGGGTGACGGCGGTCAACCTGATCTTCGGCCTGTTGATCGCGTGGGTGCTCGTGCGCGACGACTTCGTCGGCAAACGGCTCATCGACGCGATCATCGATCTGCCGTTCGCGTTGCCGACCATCGTCGCCAGCCTGGTGATGCTGGCCCTGTATGGGAATAACAGCCCGGTGGGTCTTCATCTGCAGCACACCGCATGGGGCGTGGCGGTGGCGCTGGCTTTCGTCACGCTGCCTTTCGTGGTGCGCGCCGTTCAGCCCGTGCTGCTGGAGATCGACCGGGAAACCGAGGAGGCGGCGGCGTCGCTGGGCGCCGGCGGCGCAAAGATCTTCACCTCGGTCGTGCTGCCGTCGCTGACACCGGCCCTGTTATCCGGTGCGGGGCTGGCGTTTTCGCGAGCGATCGGCGAGTTCGGGTCGGTGGTGCTGATCGGCGGCGCGGTGCCGGGCAAGACGGAAGTGTCGTCGCAGTGGATACGGACGTTGATCGAGAACGACGACCGCACCGGCGCGGCCGCGATATCCGTTGTGCTGCTGGCGATCTCGTTTGTCGTGCTGCTCATCTTGCGGGTCGTGGGTGGGCGTGCGGCCAAGCGTGAGGAGTTGGCCGGATGACATCCTCGCCGCGTGTTCGCTATCTGATCCGGTTCGTCGCGCTCGCATACATCTTCGTCCTGCTCGTCGTTCCGGTGACGCTGATCCTGTGGCGCACGTTCCGGCCGGGGTTCGGTCAGTTCGTCGACTGGGTGAGCACGCCGGCGGCGATATCGGCGCTGAATTTGACGCTGTTGGTGGTCGCCATCGTGGTGCCACTCAACGTGATCTTCGGCATCCCGACCGCATTGGTGCTGGCGCGCAACCGCTTTCGCGGCAAGGGTCTGCTGCAGGCGATCATCGATCTGCCGTTCGCGGTGTCGCCCGTGATCGTGGGCGTGGCGTTGATCCTGTTGTGGGGATCGGCCGGCGCGTTCGGGTTTGTCGAAAAGGATCTCGGGTTCAAGATCATTTTCGGGCTGCCCGGCATCGTGCTGGCCAGCATCTTCGTCACCCTGCCGTTCGTGGTGCGCGAAGTCGAGCCGGTGCTGCACGAGCTGGGAACCGACCAGGAGGAGGCGGCGGCGACGCTGGGTTCGAGTTGGTGGCAGACGTTTTGGCGGATCACGCTGCCCTCGATCCGGTGGGGCCTGACGTACGGCATCGTGCTCACCATCGCGCGCACCCTCGGCGAATACGGTGCCGTCATCATCGTGTCGTCCAACCTGCCGGGCAAGTCGCAAACGCTGACCTTGCTCGTCTCGGACCGGTACAACCGCGGGGCCGAGTACGGCGCCTACGCGCTATCGACGTTGCTGATGGGCGTTGCCGTCTTGGTCCTGATCTTCCAGGTCGTCCTCGATGCCCGCCGGGCACGGGCGACCAAGTAGGCCCGACAAGGAGACTCGTAGATGACCGACAACGGAACCGAGCGCGGCGACCACGCGATCGTCGTGCGCGACGCGTACAAGCACTACGGCGACTTCGTCGCCCTGGACCACGTGGACTTCGTCGTGCCCACCGGTTCGCTGACGGCGCTGCTGGGCCCCAGCGGTTCGGGCAAGTCGACCCTGTTGCGGGCCATCGCCGGCCTCGACCAGCCCGACAGCGGAACCGTCACGATCAACGGCCATGACGTCACCCGGGTCCCGCCGCAGCGTCGCGGCATCGGATTCGTGTTTCAGCACTACGCGGCGTTCAAGCACCTGACCGTTCGCGACAACGTGGCGTACGGGTTGAAGATCCGCAAGCGGCCCAGGGCCGAGGTCAAGGACAAGGTCGACAACCTGCTGGAAGTGGTGGGGCTGAGCGGGTTTCAGACCCGCTACCCCAACCAGCTCTCCGGCGGTCAACGGCAGCGGATGGCGCTGGCCCGGGCGCTGGCCGTCGACCCGCAGGTGCTGCTGCTCGACGAGCCGTTCGGGGCGCTGGACGCCAAGGTCCGCGAGGACCTGCGGGCGTGGTTGCGGCGCCTGCATGACGAGGTGCACGTCACCACGGTGCTGGTCACCCACGACCAGGCCGAGGCGTTGGACGTGGCCGACCGGATCGCCGTGCTCAACAAGGGCCGCATCGAGCAGGTCGGGTCCCCGACCGAGGTCTACGACTCGCCGTCGAACGCGTTCGTGATGTCGTTCCTGGGTGCGGTGTCCGAGCTGAACGGAGCCCTGGTCCGCCCGCACGACATCCGGGTGGGCCGCAATCCCGAGATGGCGATCGCCGGTGGTGACGGCACCGCCGAGTCCATCGGGGTCGTGCGTGCCACCGTCGACCGGGTGGTGGCGCTGGGTTTCGAGGTGCGCGTGGAATTGACCAGCGCGGCCACCGGCGGCGCCTTCACCGCCCAGATCACCCGCGGCGATGCCGAGGCGCTGGCCTTAGGCGACGGCGACACCGTGTATGTGCGCGCCACCCGGGTACCGCCGATCGTCGGTGGCGTGGCGGGGCCCGGTAGTGACGGTGCCGCCGAAGATCGGACCACGCTGACGTCGGCGTGACTTTACGGGTCGTCGTCGTCCTCGTCTTCCCCATCGCGGAGGAGCTTTTCCGGGTGCCAGTAGGTATTCGTCCTCGGTTGCCCGTAGTCCAGGTGCGCCGGTGGGATCCATTCGGTGTCGCCGTGGGCGTTCTTGCGGGTGCTCCAGCCGCCCGGTTCGACCAGGGGGTGATCGGAGCCGCAGGTCAGGGTCAGCGTGTTGATGTCGGTGGTGTGGGTGGTGGCCCACTCCTCGACATGATGGACTTCACACCAGTATCCGGGCGCATCACAGCCCGGCCGGGTGCAGCCACGATCCTTGGCATACAAGACAATCCGCTGGGCGGGGGAGGCCAGCCGCTTGGTGTGGTACAGCGCCAGGGCTTTACCTTTGTCGAAGATGGCCAGATAGTGCCGGGCGTGGCGGGCCAGGCGGATCACATCACTCATGGGCAGCAGGGTGCCCCCACCGGTCAGGCCGCGTCCGGCGGCGGCTTCGAGCTCGGCCAGGGTGGTGGTGACGATGATGGAGGCCGGTAATCCGTTGTGCTGACCCAGCTTTCCCGACGCGAGCACCGCGCGCAGCGCGGCGTTGAGTCCGTCGTGATTGCGCTGGGCCGGTGTGCGGGTGTCGCCCTGAACCGCGTCCTCGCCGGGCGCGCCGTCCACACATGCGGTGTCGTCGGCCGGGTTGCACATCCCAGGAGAGGCCAACTTGGCCAAGACGGCCTCAAACGTGGCGCGGGCTTCGGGGGTGAGCCAGCCGCGCAGCGCCGACATGCCGTCGAGGCCCTGCTTGCCCAGGGTGAGTCCGCGGCGGCGGGCGCGGTCGTTGTCGGTGTAGGTGCCGTCGGGGTTGAGGTAGCCGGTGAGCCGGTCGGCCAGTTTGGCGAGCTGATCGGGGCGATGCTGGGTGGCCAGCCGGGCCAGGTGCGCTTCGGCTTTTTCTCGGGTCCCGAGGTCGACGCCGCTGGGCAGCTCGTCGAAGAACCGCCGGATCACCCGCACGTGGCCGGTGCTGACGGCGCCGTCGCGTTGGGCGGCGGCGGTCGCGGTCAACACAGGTGCCAGGGGCTCGCCGGTGATCGCGCGCCGCGGTCCCAGGTCGGCGGCCTCGGCGATGCGCCGGTGGGCGTCGCCGCGGGTGAGGCGCAGCCGGTCGGCCAGCGCGTGGGCCAGTGTGCCGCCCAGTTCCTCGCGGTTGGCCTGCTCGGCGAGCTGGTTGATCAACGCGTGGCCGGGCACCGGTAGCCGGCGGGCGATCTTTTCCAGGCGCGCCAGGATCCGCAGCCGCTCCGGCGTGATCAACGCGTCAAACGACAGCGCGCAGGCACGGTCCACGTCGGCATCCAGCGCGTCGAGGACCGCACCGATCTCCTCACAGCTACTCGAATGCATGTTCGAAATACTACGACGAGCCGCCGACAAGACCCTCGCCTCAGAAACCATTGAGGCGCGAGTGGCGCAAGTGGCTGGAGGTTTGGGGCGCGTTAGGCCGCGATGCGCCCGGCGCCTTCGTTCAACGCCTGATCGAAGCGATCCAGCACCGTCTCGGCGACCAGTCGGTGTGCGCCCAACGGGGACGCAATCTCGATGCCGGCGCGGTCAGCGAACGCCCGCACCCGGTCTGGCAGTAACCCGGGCGCCAGGAACCACGGCGCGATGATCACCCGTCGGGCGCCTTGGCGGCGCAACCTGCCGGCGGCTTCGGCCAGCGACCGTTGCGGTCGGGTGGCGAACGCCGTCGTCGCGCCGACCCAACCGGTGCCCGCGAGCAGCTTCGGCGCCACCCGCGCGGTGCGCGCGTTCGCTACGGGGTCCGATGAGCCGATCGCCACGACGAGCACTCCGAGCGTGTCGTCGAGCCGCGAAACCCCCAACCCCGTCACGCGCTGACGCAGCACCGACACCAACCGGTCGTCCTCGCCGAGCACGGGCGCCTGGCGCACCCGCTGCGGCGTCGTGCAGCCGGCGATCTGGCGGGGGATGTCGACGCGGGCGTGGTAGGCGTTTGCCAGCAGCAGCGGGGCGACGACAGCCCGCCCGGCGCCCGATAGCCCGTCCAGCACGTCGACCAGGCTGGGCGCGTTCAGCTCGCAGAAGGCCAGCCGCACGTCCAGTCCGGGGCGCATCCGCGCCACCCGGTCCGCGACGGCCCGCGCATTGGCGGCCGACCGTGGATCCTTGCTTCCGTGGGCGGTCAGCACGAGTGCCGTCACGACGCGTGCAACCCACATTCCGTCTTGGCCAGTCCCTGCCAGCGCCCGCTGCGCGGGTCGGCGCCCTCGACCGGCTTGGCCGTGCACGGAGCGCAGCCGATCGATGGATAGCCTTCGTAGACAAGGGGATTGACCAACACGTCGTGCTCGGCGATGTAGTCCTGCACGTCCTGGTCGGTCCAGGCCGCCAGCGGGTTGACCTTCACCAGCTTGAACGCCTCGTCGAAGCTGACCACCGAGGCGTTGGCGCGGGTCGGCGCCTCGACCCGGCGCAGCCCGGTCACCCAGGCGGAGTAACCGCTCAGCGTCTTGCCCAGCGGGACGACCTTGCGCAGCCGGCAGCACTCGCCAGGGTCACGGGCAAACAGGTCCTTGCCCAGCAGCTCGTCTTGCTCGGCCACCGTGTGCTCCGGAGTCACATTGAGAACCCTTATGTCGTAGACGGATTCGACCGCATCCCGGGTGCCGATCGTTTCCACGAAGTGATAACCGGTGTCCAGAAAGATCACCGGCACGCCCGGCCGCACCTTGGCCGCCAGATCCACCAGCACGGCGTCGGTCATGTTGGAGGCCACCACGTAGTTGCACGTCGCCCAGCCGCGCGGCCCGTTAACACCGCCGAAGTTCTCCTCGGTCCATCGCAACAGGTCGGTGGCGCTGGCGCCTTCGAGTTCCGCGGCGCCGCGGGCGGCCAGCTCACGCAGTTCGGCTTCGGTCGGCCTGGTCGCTTCGCCGCTCATCGCAGGTCGTCCTCGTCGGCGCGAACGGCCCACTGCGCGAACCGTTCACCGTCGGCGCGGTGTTTGACGAAATTGCGCACCACCCGATCGATGTAGTCGCCCAGCTCGTCACTGGTGACCTTGTGCTGGCGCAGTTTTCGGCCGAAACCGCTGTCCAGGCCGAGGCTGCCGCCAAGGTGCACCTGGAAGCCCTCGACCGTGCCGCCATGACCGTCGTCGACCATCTGACCCTTGAACCCAATGTCGGCGATTTGAATTCGCGCACACGAGTTGGGGCAGCCGTTGATGTTGACGGTGATCGGGACGTCAAGCTGGGAGTTGATGTCTTCTAGCCGCCGCTCCAGTTCGGGCACCAAAGACTGGGCCCGGACCCGGGTTTCCGCAAACGACAGCTTGCAGAATTCGATCCCGCTGCACGCCATTAGATTTCGGCGCCAGTGTGACGGGCGCGACTGCAACCCCAGGGCTTCGAGGCCTGCCACGGTCTCCTCGACCTTGTCGTCGGGCACGTCCAGGATCACCAGCTTCTGGTAAGGGGTGAACCGGATCCGGTCCGAACCGGCCCGCGCGGCCAGCTCGGCCGCCCCCGTGAGGATGGTGCCGGACACCCGTCCGGCGATCGGCGCGACCCCAATGGCGTTGAGGCCGTTCTTCAGTCGCTGCACACCGACGTGGTCGATCGGATGCTTGACGGGCTCGGGGGCCGGGCCGTCGATCAAGGGGTGCTTGAGGTATTCGGTTTCGAGAACTTCCCTAAACTTTTCTATGCCCCAGTCCTTGATCAGGAACTTCAGCCGCGCCTTGGCCCGCAGCCGGCGATACCCGTAGTCGCGGAAGATCGACGTCACCGCCGCCCACACCTCCGGCACCTCTTCCAGCGGCACCCAGACGCCGACCCGCTGACCCAGCATGGGGTTGGTGGATAGCCCGCCGCCGACCCACAGGTCCAGGCCGGGCCCGCGCTCGGGATGGTTCACGCCGATGAACGCGATGTCGTTGACCTCGTGGACCACGTCCTGCTGGCCGGAGATGGCGGTCTTGTATTTGCGCGGCAGGTCGGCGAAGTCGGGCTTGCCGATGTAGCGCCGCACGATCTCGTCGATCGCCCAGGTCGGGTCGAGCACCTCATCGAGGGATTCACCGGCCAGCGGCGAGCCCAGCACCACGCGCGGGCAGTCGCCGCAGGCCTCGGTGGTCTGCAGCCCGACGGCATCCAGCCGGCGCCAGATCTCCGGGACGTTCTCTACCTCGATCCAGTGGTATTGCACGTTCTCGCGGTCGGAGATGTCGGCGGTGTTTCTGGCAAATTCGATCGAAATCTCCCCGAGGGTACGTAACGCGGCGGCCGAGATCGCCCCGCCGTCGCAGCGCACCCGCAGCATGAAGTACTTGGCCTCCAACACGTCGATGTTCTCGTCGCCGGTCCACGTTCCGTCGTAACCCTGTTCGCGCTGGGTGTAGAGGCCCCACCAGCGAAAGCGGCCCCGCAGGTCGGACTTGTCGATGCTGTCGAACCCGGCCTTGGCGTACACCGTTTCGATGCGTTCCCGAACGTCGAGGGGGGCGCCGGACTGCTTCATCTCTTCGTTGGCGTTGAGCGGTTCGCGATTTCCCAGCGCCCACTGGCCCTCGTTGCGGGTCTTTGCGGGACGGGCTGTGGTCATTTGGGTGGTTTCTCCTTCGCAACGGGTGCGAGCGTTGGAACGCGCGAGACACCGGCTCTCTTCCGGCGGCGCAGATCCCGCGGCCAGCTGGGAGGTACAGGTGGGCTGGGTCTACGACATCAAGGCAGACAGCAACAGCTACAGACACGCTTGAGGTCGATATGCCGCCGCGCCACCAGCGCGATGCGCAGGCTGGGCTGGTCGGCGGTCACGCGCCCCATTCTGCCATGGATGGTGGCCGGCGTCGCCACCAGGTCTGATTTGTCCTCATGGTGATCTAAACTACGGACCAACCCTGGGTGGTTCAGCTGCTAAAACCGAGAATCCCCTGAGAATCGTTCGGCTTCCCCGGGTCGCCTGGCCGGCGTCACCAGCGGTCCCCCGCTCCACCCGGGTACGTGCGATGATTTGGCATGACCCTTCGCGAGGCCCCGGTCGACCTGCCCGCGTTACAGCCGAGTCCCGGACGGCCTTTCGGGCTGTACGTGCATGTCCCGTTCTGCATAACCCGTTGCGGTTACTGTGATTTCAACACCTACACCCCGGCCGAATTGGGTGGTGTCAACCCGGATGCCTGGCTGCTGGCGCTGCGGACGGAGCTGGAGCTGGCGGCGGCGCGGCTGGACACACCGACGGTGAACACGGTGTTCGTTGGCGGAGGGACGCCGTCGCTGCTGGGCGGTGAGCGGCTGGCCAGGCTGCTGGGCATGGTGCGCGAGCACTTCGTGCTGGCGCCGGATGCCGAGGTCACCACGGAGGCCAACCCCGAGTCGACATGGCCGGACTTCTTCGCGGCGATTCGCACGGCCGGCTACACGCGGGTGTCGCTGGGCATGCAGTCAGTGTCGCCGCGGGTGCTTGGGGTCCTCGACCGGGTACACACACCGAACCGCTCGGCGACGGCGGCGCGTGAGGCGTTGGCTGCCGGTTTCGAACACGTGAACCTCGACCTGATCTATGGAACCCCGGGCGAATCGGACGACGACGTGCTGCGTTCCGTCGACGCGGCGATCGAGGCCGGCGTCGATCACGTGTCCGCGTACGCGCTGCTCGTCGAGGAGGGCACCGCGCTGGCCCGGCGAGTTCGGCGGGGTGAACTGGCCGCTCCCGACGACGACGTGCTGGCGCACCGCTACGAGTTGGTCGATGCTCGGCTGTCCGCGGCGGGGCTGGTCTGGTACGAGGTGTCCAACTGGTCGCGACCGGGCGGTGAGTGCCGGCACAACCTCGGTTACTGGGACGGTGGTCAGTGGTGGGGCGCGGGCCCGGGAGCACACGGCTACGTCGGCGCGACGCGCTGGTGGAATGTCAAGCACCCCAACGCGTATGCGGAGCTGCTCGCCGGTGCCGCGCTGCCGGTGGCGGGCCTCGAGCAGCTCGGCGGCGACGCCTTGCACACCGAAGACGTACTGTTGAAAACCCGCTTGCGCCAAGGGCTTCCGCTAGACGTGCTGAGCGCCGCCGAACGTGAACGCGCCGAGACCGTGGCCGCTGACGGATTATTGGTCTCCGACGGCGACAGGCTGGTCCTTACCCCGCGCGGACGGCTACTGGCCGACGCGGTGGTGCGGACCCTGCTGGGCTGACCCTCGGTGGTCTCACCGGGCGCCGAGTCTGCCTACAGGGCGGGCCTTTTCGGCTCGCTGCCGTCGCAGTCTCGGCGCCCCAGCTCAGTCGCGACAAGCTTACGGGCGAGACCAGCTAGAACCAGTGTGAGATCAAGCGGTTGACCTCGATATAGAGCGGGATTCCGATGGTGACGTTGTAGGAGAACGTCAGACCCAGCGACGCGGCGAGCGGCAGGGTGGGGCTGGCCTCGGGGATGGCCAGTCGCTGGACCGCCGGGACGGCGATGTAGGACGCCGCGCCGCAAAGCACGGCGAACAGCACGTAGGTTCCCGGCTTGAAATCGGCATGGGTGGCCGACGAATAGATATGGGCGATGAGGATCCCCAGCGGTGCAAAGATATTCGGCGCCAGCAGGCCGAAGAAGATGAAACCGATGCCGGCCGCCCGCAGGTCTTTCAGCTTGCGGGATGCCGTCATGCCCATCTCGAGCAGGAATAGACAAAGCACGCCCTGGAACGCCAATACGAAGAACTTGTCGTCGTCTTGCACGACCTTTTGTCCCTGCAGCCCACTGACGAGGCCGATGATGATGCCCCCGATCAGCAGGACAAGCCCAGGGTTGAGGAAGACTTCCTGGAAGAGCTCGCGGGAGAAAATGCGCATCTTCTTGCCCGTCGGGCGGGGTGCGTTCTCGCCGGGCTCCCAGTCTGGACGGTCCAGCTTTTCCAGGGAGATCTCCAGCTCCTGCTCGACACCTCGTTCGCGCTCGGTCTCTAGGCTCTGGCCTTGCGGTGGCTTTGCCGCCGTGCCGGGGCCGACCCCCACCTTGACCGCGGTGTAGCCAGGTTCGTCCGGCATGTACCCCGCCGGGTCCATGCCCCTATGCCGCAGCCGCGCCACCAGGTACAGCGCGACCAGGCAGCCGGGAATCTCCATCACGGCCAGCATGACCGGCATGTAGGCGTTGAAGGCGATGCCAACGGCGGTCAGGACGGCCACACAGGTGGCAAAGGTGCCGGCCGAGTCGGACCCGTAATAGCCGGCGACCGTCGCCTTGTCGATTTTCCGCATGGATCTCAAGGAGCTCAATAGGAAGTAAGCCAGACATCCGATCACGAAGTTCGTCACGAAGCCCAGCACCATGAACCCCACGATGACCCAGATGCCGCCGGAGCTGATCTGAGCCAGCTCTTCGCCGCCGTGCCAGCCGATGGCCAGCAGCAAATACATCGTCAAGCCCTGGTAGATCACATAGGGGAACTCGAACCGCACCTTCAGGATCGGGATCAGGAACCCGAAGTAGAAGAACAGCAGGAGTGGCTTGAACAGGTTGTGGGTGAAGTTGTGCCAGAACTCTTGGAGCATTGGTGCCTCTCTTATCGATGCTGTGATCAGGGGAAGCACCGTCCGCAACGGGGTAACCACGAACATCCCGAGACCGCCCAAAAATTTAGCCCTGCCGCTGGGGGTCCGCCACTCGGACACGGCGCGAAAAGGCCGGGCGTAGCCGAAGCGCAGCGGAATAGCAGGTTTTGCTAAAGGCGGTGGTCACAGCCGCGCTGGTCGGGCCATGTGAAACCGGGTCAGCGTGAGTTGGCTGTGACTTTCCTGCGATTTCGCTGTGCGGATAAGTTCGGCATTGACATGCTGGGGAAACCGGTGCCGGTGCGACACGGACTCCGCGCTGGCGACTCGTCAACGACCGCCTCATCGTAGGCGAATGGTGCGCGCTGGTTGCGGTTGTTTCCCCGCGATTTCTCGTCGCTCGCGAGCTTGCGTGAGCCTTAGCTCGGGAGGGGTTGCGCCCCGTTTCATAGGTTAGGCTAGTCTTACTTATCGTGGCCGAGGTGAGCGTCGAGATAAGTCCCACCGGCACCGCGTCACTGTCGATCCCACTGCCTGCCGATATCGATCCGGCCGACCTGGCAGCCGAGCTGGCCGCGGTGCTGCCTGAACGGGTCGACGAAGAGTACCTGCTCTACGAGCACGGCGGTCAATGGGTGCTGGCCAGCGGTGTGGAGGCAATGGTCGAGCTGGACAGCGACGAGCTGCGGGTGATCCGCGACGGCGCGACTCAGCGGCAACAGTGGTCCGGACGACCGGGACCGGTCTTGGGCGAAGCCATCGACCGGCTGCTGCTGGAGACCGAGCAAGTCTTCGGCTGGATCGCGTTCGAGTTCGGCGTCTACCGCTATGGCCTGCAGCAGCGGCTGGCGCCGCGAACCCCGCTGGCCCGAGTGTTTTGGCCGCGCACCCGCATCGTGGTGACCCGGGACGCGGTTCGCCTTTTCGGCGCGACGGCCGGCCAGCGCGACGCGGTGCTCGGATTGCTCGGCGACGGTTTGCCCGACGTCCGCCGCGCCCGCGCGGTCGACATCAACGCCGACCCGTCCGGCTACCGCGATCGGGTGGCGGTGGCCGTCCGTGAAATCGCCAGAGGCATCTACCGCAAGGTGATCCTATCCCGTTGCGTCGAAGTCCCTTTCGCGCTCGACTTCCCGGCCACCTATCGATTGGGCCGGCGGCACAACACTCCGGTGAGGTCATTTCTGTTGCGGCTGGGTAGAATTCGCGCCGTCGGTTACAGCCCCGAAGTTGTCGCGGCCGTTCACCACGATGGCACGGTGGTGACGGAGCCGCTGGCCGGTACCCGCGCGCTCGGTCGTGGTCCGGCGCGTGATCGTCAGGCTCGCGAAGATCTGGAGTCAAACTCCAAAGAGATTGTGGAACATGCTATCTCGGTGCGTAGCTCGCTACAAGAAATCGCCGAGATCGCCGAACCGGGCACCGCGGTGGTCACCGATTTCATGACGGTGCGGGAGCGGGGGAGCGTGCAGCACCTGGGCTCCACGATCTGTGCGCGCCTGGGTCCCTCGAGCGACCGGATGGACGCGCTGGAAGCGCTCTTTCCGGCGGTCACCGCGTCGGGCATCCCGAAGGCGGCCGGCGTCGAGGCCATCCTGCGCCTTGATGAAGGCCCGCGCGGACTGTATTCGGGTGCGGTCGTGATGGTTTCGGCGGACGGCGGGCTGGACGCGGCGCTGATCCTGCGGGCCGCCTACGAATGCGACGGCAGGACGTGGTTGCGGGCCGGCGCCGGAATCATCGAAGAATCCGAACCCGAGCGCGAGTTCGAGGAGACCTGCGAGAAGCTGTCCACGCTCGCGCCGTACCTGATTGCGCGGCAATAGCGCCTGTTCTGCGGCCCGCCGGCGAGCGGTTCGGTGTAGTTGAAGCCTGTCTCGAGTGACCACACTTTTGGGGCTCGGGGACTTTTGGCCCTAGTTGATCGATTTCGTGCGTGTCAGCTTGATGTAACTGCATGACACAGATACATTGACTGTTACTACTCGCTACACGTAACTGGGAGGACACCGTGTCGGAGGGCTTGACCAACTTGCAGCTACTCCACGAGCTCGAGCCTGTGGTCGAGCGTCTACTCAACCGCCACCTCTCGATGTTCAAGGAATGGAATCCACACGACTACATTCCGTGGTCGGACGGCAAGAACTTCTACGCTCTCGACGGCCAAGACTGGGAGCCCGGACAAAGCCAGCTTCCCGACGTGGCGCAAGTCGCGATGGTGCAAAACCTGCTGACCGAGGACAACTTGCCGTCGTATCACCGCGAGATCGCGATGAACTTCAGCATGGACGGCCCGTGGGGGCAGTGGGTGAATCGCTGGACCGCCGAGGAGAACAGGCACAGCACCGCGCTGCGTGACTACCTGGTGGTCACCCGCGCGGTCGACCCGGTGGAGCTGGAGAAGCTGCGCGTCGAGCAAATGACAAGGGGCTTCAGCCCCGGCCAGAACCATCAGGGCGATATGTTTGCTGACAGCTTGTTCGATTCCGTCATGTACGTCTCGTTTCAGGAATTGGCGACGCGCGTCTCGCACCGCAACACCGGCAAGGCCTCCAATGAGCCGATCGCGGAGCAGTTGATGGCCAGGGTGTCGCATGACGAGAACCTGCACATGATCTTCTACCGGGACGTCAGCGCCGCGGGTCTGGACATCGCACCCAATCAGGCGATGAGATCGGTGCACCGGATCCTGCGGAACTTCAAGATGCCCGGATTCACGGTGCCGGAGTTTCGGCGCAAGGCCGTGATCATCGCGGTCGGCGGTGTCTACGATCCGCGCATCCATCTCAACGAGGTCGTCATGCCGGTGCTGAAGAAGTGGCGCATCTTCGAGCGCGAAGACTTCACCGGCGAGGCCGCCCGGATGCGCGACGATCTCGGCGTGCTGGTCAAGGAGCTCGAGACGGCCGGCGACAAATTTGACGAATCCAAGCAGCGCTACCTCGAGCGTGAAGCTCGCCGGACCGAGAAGATCACGGCCAGCAAGGTGCTCAAAACCGAAGGGACGCTGACGCTTAGCGGACGGTAGTCCGTCACATGGGCTGTGCGCCGGTGACGGCGATCTTTTTGACGAGGCCTGGGCCGATCCGGCTTAGTTGAGCAAACTCATGTTCGTGGTCATCCGCCGGTAGTTTCACCCTGGCCAATCCGTCATTCGGTGCTTCTCGGCCGACAGATGACCGGAAGCCCGCGTCCGGCCGAGCGCGCCCACCTAGGCCAGCGCGGCATCCGGTTCCGACGACAGGTAGTCGGCGAGTATGCGGCTGACCAGAGACTCGATGTTCGATTCGATCGACGCCGCGAGGGTGGCGGTCACGGTTGCCACGGCCTGCGTGCGGAACCGGACCAGCATGGTGATCAGCTCGGCAATCTCGGCGTCCGGGGGCAGCGGCTGACCCGGCTTGATCCGGTCCACGACGTGTTCGGCCCCGGCGCGCACCAGCAAGTCGCTGATCTTGTCGATCTCGGGCACGATCTGCTCGTGCAGGTCGATAAGTTTGTCCAATTTGACGCCGTAGCCACGGATCTCGTTGAACGCCTCGATCAGTTTGGGCCGGGTGAGGGTGGCCCGCGTGCCGTCGACCCGGATCACCTGCAGCGCGACCAGCCGCTCGAATGCGCGTGGGTCACCGACGAGCCGCTGGGCGTCGGCGAGCGGCACGGTTTCCGGTTTTTCGGTGGTCCAGGTGCCCACGATGGCCGTCTCCAGGCCCAGCACGTCGCCCAGGTTCTTGCCCTCCTCCCACGCGCTGAGCATTTCGCGCACGTGGGCGATGTTGTATCCGCGGTCGAGCATCGAGGTAATCAGCCGCAGCCTCGTGAGATGGGTGTCGTTGAACAACGCGATGCGGCCGACGCGCAACGGCGGAGGCAACAGCCCGCGGTCGCGGTACACCCGGATGTTGCGGGTGGTGGTGCCCGCCAGCCGGGCCAGGTCGTCGATTCGGTACTCACCGGACACCGTGACATCGTGCGGGTGGCGGACCGCGGCGTCGAAAAGCTGTGCCACCGCGGCCTCGATAAATTCGCGCGACTGACGCCGCACGCGCTTGGGTGCACGCCGCACGCTATATAACACGCTGGCGATCGTGCCGGGTTCGGGTCGTGACGGTCGGTCGGTTGCCATGTCGGTCTCGTCAGTGGGTGGGCATCAGGCGGGGGATGTGACGCGCGCCCTGGCGTGACGCGCGACGGCGTAGTAGTCGCCATAGCGGAAATTCCTCATCTGGCGAAGATACTGCGTCGCGAACCCCGGGTACATGGACGCGTTGTACCCATCCTTGGTGAGATACCAGCTGCGGCAACCCGACATCCAGGTCGTCTTGGTGAGCCGGCGCTGAATGCGCTCGTTGTAGCGGCGCTGGACGTCTTCCCGCACGTCGAGGTAGCGCAGGTCGTTGTCGAGGATGGTGGCGATGCCGCGCACCGCGTAATCGAGCTGCCCTTCGATGTAGACCAGCAGCGAGTTGTGGCCGGGCCCCGAATTGGGTCCGGTCATGAAGAACAAATTCGGATATCCGTGGGCGTTGATGCTCTTGTATGCCCGTGCGCCGTCGGCCCATTCGGCGGCCAGCGACCGGCCGCCGAGCCCGGTGACCGGAAACGGTGGCCCGGTCAGGTGGACGTCGTAACCGGTAGCGAACACGATGCAGTCGAGGTGGTGTTCGATGCCGTCGCTGGTGCGGATACCGACCGGGCTCAGCGTCGCGATCGGCCAGTCGATGAGCTTGCAGTTGTCGCGTTGCAGCGCCGAGTAGTAATCGCTGGATATCAGCATGCGTTTGCAGCCCGGCGCGAAGTCGGGCGTCAGCTGGCGACGCAGCCACGGGTCTTTGACCTGCATCCGCAGGTGCGCCCGCCCCAGTCGGGCAACCAGCGAGGTCAGCGGCGTGTTCCAGACCAAAGCCGCGGCGCTGGCTTCATGGCCCCAGAACAGCGCCTGCCGCGCAAGTTGTTGCGTGACAGGAACTTTGGCGAATAGCGATTGCACCGCCGGTGGGGTGGCTTGCCCAAAGAAGGGGTCCAGGCGCGGCAGCACCCAGCACGGGGTGCGCTGGAACACCTTGACGAACGCGGCTTGCTTGACGAGTTCGGGAACGATCTGGATGGCGCTGGCGCCGGTGCCGATGACGGCGACCCGCTTGCCGGTGAGGTCGTAGCCGTAATCCCAACGCGCACTGTGGATCGCGTGTCCGCGATAGCTGTCCAGGCCCCTGATGTCCGGAAAGCTGGCGTCGGACAGCGGACCGGAAGCCAGTACGACGGTGCGCGCACGAAACCGCTTGCGATCGCGTGTCTTTGCGTTCCACACACCAGTCCCGTCGTCGAAGGTCAGTTCGCTGACCTCGTGGCCGAACCAGATGTGGCGGCGGAGGTCGAACCTGGTCGCCATGTCCTCGAGGTGGCCGCAGATCTCCGGGGCGGGCGAGTACGTTCGCGACCACGTCGGGTTCTTGACGAACGAGTAGGAGTACAGCAGGGACGGGATGTCGCTGCTGGCGCCCGGATATGTCGTGTCGCGCCAGGTTCCGCCGACCCGGTCGGCGCGCTCCAGGATGACGATGTCGTGAATTCCGGCTTGCGCCAACCGGATCGCCGTTCCCAGCCCGGTGAAGCCGGCCCCGACGATCAGTGCCGCGTAGGTTCGGTGGTCTGCCACGGTCACGCCGCCGGTCGGTAGGTGAGTTCCTTGAACCAGCTGGGCACCGGCTTGAGTAGGGGTTTGGGGTAGCGATTCGACAACCACACCATGGAGTTGGCCAGCAGGTGATAGGGGTGATCGGGGTTGACCACCATCGCGGCGTGCCGCTTGAGGAGTTGATAGGCGGGCACCCGCCAGGTGCGTTCGCCGCGCTCGCCGAGTTGCTTGAAACGCTTGACCGCGTTGTAGAGTCGCTCGGGCTCCATGCCCATGCCGGCCATCTCGTTGCGCACCCGGTTGAGCAGCGGGATGTACGTCAGCGTGCCGATGATCACGCCCGGTGACGCGATGGTGCCGACGAATTCGATGGTCAGCCGGCGCGCCTTGGCGTGCCCGATCATGTCGAGCACCGCGAAATCGACGGCTATATGCCGTGATTCGTCGTTGTTGATCTTCTCGAACACCTGATGGCACACCGGGTCCTCCACGGTGTCCAGCAGGAACTTCAGCAGCGCACCGTCGAGGGCGACCTCGAGCATGGGGATGACGGTGCCGAGCACGGACAGCGGCATGCCGTCGGCGTACGTGTCGAGCCACTCGATGGCCAACCGGATGTTGACGTTGGGCTTCGGAAACTCGCCGTCGTCGAGCATGCCCCAGCGTTTCATCAACGCCATTTCGGCGTTGGCGTGGCGTTGCTCTTCGGCGTGGAAATACCGGTAGATCTCGGCCAGCGTCGGGTTGGGAGCCTTCTTGGCCAGCGCCGCGAATCCGCGGGCGCCCACGTTTTCGATCCAGCACAGGTCGGCCATGAACGCCTTCAGCTTGGGGCGGAACTCTCCCCGGATGGTTTCGGCACCCGGTGCGTCCCAATCGATGTCGGCGAGCGCCCACTGGCGATCCTTGATCTTGGCGAGCATGGCTTCCATGTCGACGGCCATCAGCAGCTCCTCCTGTTCAGGGTAGGGCCCGGGATACCAGGCCGACCGCGCGTGTATATGCCTGTGGGGCAAGACGCTTGGCATTCCAGCCGATCTTGGCATCGAACTGCGGCATGCAGTACAGCTCGCCGCGGTCGTGCGCGTCCAGGCACGCCCGCGCGACTTTGTCGGGCGAAAGGCCAGTCCACCGCATCAATTTGGCGGCCAGCTCGCCGGACTCCTCGCTGATGCGGCCGGATTCGATGATGTTGGTCTTGACGAAGGTCGGGCACAACACGGTGACCCTGATCGCGGTGCCGGACAATTCGGCCGCCAGCGTTTCCGATAACGAGAGCACGCCGGCCTTGCTGACGTTGTAGGCGGCCATGCCGGGAGCCGATCCGAACGCTGCCGCGGACGCGACGTTGATGATGCCCCGTGGGGCGTGCGACGGGCCGGCTTCGCGCAGGATCGGCGTGAACACGTGGCAGCCATAGATGGGTCCCCACAGGTTGACGCCCAGGGTCCACGCCCAATCGTCCAGGGACGCATCGCCGATGGCCGCGCCGCCGGCACCGACGCCGGCGTTGTTGATCACCAGCGTGGGCGCCCCCTCGAACCAGGAGCGCGACTGCTCCGCCAAGGCGGCCACGTCGTCGAACCGGGACACGTCGCAGCGGATCGCGGTGGCTTTGGCGCCCTGCCTGGTGACTTCGTCGACGGTCCGTTGGGCGGCGGCTTCGTCAATGTCGCCACAGACCACCGCGCCGCCGCGACGCCCGAGTTCGATGGCGAACGCCGCACCGATGCCGCTGCCGGCGCCGGTCACCACCGCCGACGCACCGTGGCTGGTGGTGGTCGACCTCTTCAGCAGCCGGTCGAGCGGCCCGAACATTTCTCAGCCCGCCGCTGCCGCGCCACGCGCTCGCGGTGATCGGTGAGCCGGAACATCGTCCGTCATGCAATGCAGTCAATCGCGAATGGTGACATTAGTCAATGGCAGCTTTTATGGCCACGGGCGCAACGCGGCCGCTCGCCGCCTAGGCGCGCGGGCGACCCGCCGCCGCTGCGCCTGGTCGGTCCTGAGCACACCGAACCGCGTGAATGGGCCAAGGTGATCGCTCCTGAGCTACGGTCGCTACGGCCTTGCATCTCAGCTATCTTGCGACTCCACCCGCAGCGACTCGAATCCAGCAAGCACCGATCTCCGCACTCCGCGAGGGCGACGACCTGATTGTGGCCATGGATCTGCCCGGGGTCCGCGAGTCCGACGTCACACAAACCCGCTCCCGTTTCGCGGTGGCGTCACGCTCGCGGGACTTACGCCCCGCCGACCTGGCGGGCGATCGCCTTCTTGTCGACCTTGCCGATCGGTGTGGTGGGCAGCGCCGCCATCGCGACCAGCATGTCGGGCCGGGCGTGGGCGGCCACCCCGCGCTCGTCGAGGTGGGCGTTCAACTCCGCGAGGCTGACCGGTTCACCGCTGAAAACGACTGCAGCGCAGATCTTTTCGCCTAAGTAGGGATCGGGCACCGGAACCGCCGCGGCCGAAAAGATCGCGGAATGGCTCAGCATATGCTCCTCGAGGTCTGCCGCGGCGATGGTCTCCCCGCCGCGGCAGATGACGTCTTTGACCCGGCCGGTGACCACCAGGTAGCCGTCGTCGCGGCGGCGCACGAGGTCGCCGCTGCGGTAGAAGCCGTCGGGATCGAAGCAGCGCCCGTTTTCGCGCGCGGCACGGAAGTAGCCGTTGATCGTGTACGGTCCGCGCGCCAGCAGCTCGCCCTCCTCCCCGGGCGCTACGGGCGTGCCGGCGGCGTCGACGATGCGCAGTTCGTCGCCGGCGCACAGCGGCCGCCCCTGGGTGTTCTCGACGAGCTCCGGTGGGTCGTCGAGGCGGGTGTAATTTAGCAGCCCCTCGGCCATCCCGAACACCTGCTGCAGGCCCGGCGTCAACGCGGAATGCACCAGGCGGGCGTCCGTCGGCTCCAGCCGAGCGCCACCAACCTGCAAGAGCCGCAACGACTTCGGAGTCACCGGTTCCCACTCACAGGCTTGTGCCCACAGCTTGGCCAATGCCGGCACCAGGGCGGTGACCGTGACGCCGTGGTGCGCGATGGCGGCAAAGGCGGCCTCCGGGCTGGGGTCGGTGCCGAACACCGTGGTGGCGCCCGCCGTCATCGCGCCGAGCAGGCCCGGACAGGCCAACGGGAAGTTATGCCCCGCGGGCAGCACCACCAGGTAGACGTCGTCGGGATCGAGCCGGCAGACCTCGGCGCTCGCGGTCGCGTTGAAAACGTAGTCGTCGTGGGTGCGGGGAATGAGTTTGGGGGTGCCGGTGGTGCCGCCGGAAACCAGCAGCAGGGCAGGCGATTCCGGGTCGGCCGACGATGTCGCAGGCGCGCGGGCGGGGCTTTGGTCGCACAAGCGTACCCACGAGACGAACGGCCCCGGGTCGCCGTCGACGACGACATGCTTCAGCGCGGGATGATCCTCGACGAGCCCGCGCGCCATCGCCGGGTAGTCGAAACCGTTTGCCGCATCGGGGATCAGGAGCCCGGCGGCCTGGCTGACGGCGGCGAAATGCGCCAATTCGGCGGCCCGGTGGCCGGGCAGGCACATAACCGGGATCGCCCCCGCCCGCAGCAGGCCGAACAGCGCCACCGCGAACCGGGAGCTGTTCGGCAGCTGCAGCAGGACCCGGTCGCCCGGCGCGATGCCCAGGCCGCGCAGCCCGGCGGCGGCGCGGTCGGCCCGCTCGTCGAGTTCGGCATAGCTCAATCCGTCGTCCGCCAGGGCGTCGATCACGGCGACCCGGTCGGGCCAGCGTCGCGCCGCGTCCGTCAGGATCGTGTCCAGGGTCCGGCTCGTCCAGTAGCCGGCAGCCCGGTAGGAGGCGGCCCGATCGGCGGGGAATGGCACGAATCCGTCCAGGCCTCCGGCAAACGGGTGAGTGGCGTTCGGGGGCATCTGGTGGCTCCTGGGATGCGGCTTGAACAGGGCTCGGGCAGGGCTTGGACAGGGCATAGTAGCGGCGACGCAGGGATCGAGGATAGGGTAACCAAACAACTTAGGGCAGCCTGTGCTAATTCAGGGAGGGTTCGTGGTGCATGCCTCGGCGTGCTCGGAGAATATCCGCGCGGAGGTCGCCGAACTGCTCGGCGTCGCCGTGGACGCCGTTCACCCCGACAGCAACCTCATCGGGCAGGGCCTGGACTCCATCCGGATGATGACGCTGGCCGGTCGCTGGCGCCGGCAGGGCATCGCCGTCGATTTCGCCACGCTGGCCGCGACGCCGACGGTCGAGGCCTGGTCCGAGCTGGTAACCGCCGGCTCGCCGGCTGCCGGTGCTGACCGGCCGGCCGTGGCCGTCGCCGGACCCGGGGACACCGGTGAGCCGTTTCCACTGGCGCCGATGCAACACGCCATGTGGGTGGGCCGCCAGGATAACCAGCAGTACGGCGGGGTGGCCGGGCACCTCTACGTCGAGTTCGACGGCGGCCCGATCGACCCGGATCGCCTGCGCGCGGCCGCCACCGCGCTGGCGCGTCGCCATCCGATGCTGCGGGTGCGGTTCCTGCCCGACGGCACCCAGCGCATCGCCGCGGCAGACGAATGCCCGGGTGTCCCCGTGACGGTGGTGGACCTGCGGGGTGACGGTGATCTTGTCGAGCCGCGGCTGGCGGCCATCCGCGACGCCAAATCGCACCAGCAGCTCGACGGTGCGGTGTTCGAACTCACGTTGACGCTGTTACCCGGCGACCGTTCCCGGTTGCACGTCGATCTGGACATGCAGGCCGCCGACGCGATGAGCTACCGCACCCTGATGTCGGACCTGGCCGCCCTCTACCTCGGGCGCGACCTACCCGAATTAGGTTACAGCTACCGGGAATACCGCCAGGCCGTCGAGGCGCGGGATGCCGTGTCGCAACCCGACCGGGACTGGTGGGCGCAGCGCATCCCGGATCTGCCCGACCCGCCGCCGCTGCCGTCCATCGGCGGGCGAGACTCACGCACGAGCACCCGCCGCTGGCACTGGCTGGACCCGGCATCCCGCGACGCGCTGTTCGCCCACGCCCGAGCGCGCGGCATTACCCCGGCGATGACGCTGGCCGCGGCGTTCGCCAATGCGTTGGCGCGCTGGTCGGCCACGTCGCGGATCCTGCTGAACGTCCCGCTGTTTGGGCGCCAGCCGCTGCACCCCGACGTCGACCTGCTGGTCGGCGACTTCACCTCGTCGCTGCTGCTCGACATCGACCTGACCGGCGCCGGCACCCCGGCGGCGCGGGCACGGGCGGTGCAGGACGCCATGCGGACCGCCGCCGCCCATTCCGCCTACTCCGGGCTGTCGGTGCTGCGCGATCTGAGCCGCCATCGCGGCACCCAGGTGCTGGCACCGGTGGTGTTCACCAGCGCGCTGGGCCTCGGGGAACTGTTCAGTGCCGATGTCACAAAGCAATTCGGTGCACCCGCATGGATCATTTCCCAGGGCCCCCAGGTGCTGCTCGACGCCCAGGTCACCGAGTTCGACGGTGGGGTGCTGGTGAATTGGGACGTGCGCGACGGCGTCTTCGCTCCGGGCGTCATCGACGCCATGTTCGGCTACCACATCGACGAGCTGCTCCGGTTGGCCGCCGCGGACGACGCCTGGGACCGGCCCGGCCCGTCAGCACTGCCGGAAGCGCAACGGGCGGTGCGGGACTCGGTCAACGGCCGCGCCGCCGAACCCAGCGGAGAAGCCTTGCACGACGGGTTCTTCCGGCACGCCGAGCGGCAGCCCGACGCGCCGGCGGTGTTCGCCAGCTCCGGGGACCTCAGCTACGCGCAGTTGCGTGACCAGGTGTCGGCGGTGGCCGCGGCGCTGCGCGCGGCGGGCATCGGCGTCGGCGACACGGTCGCGGTAATGGGCCCGAAGACCGCCGAGCAGGTGCCGGCCGTGCTGGGCATCCTGGCCGCCGGCGGCGCCTATTTACCGATCGGCATCGACCAGCCCCGCGACCGCACCGAACGCATCCTCGCGACCGGCGCCGTGAGCCTGGCCCTGGTGTGCGGCGGGCAGCGGCCGTCGTTGCCGGTGCCCGCATTGGTGGTTGCGGACGTGCTGCGCGCCACGCCTGCCGGCGGCGAATTCCGGTCCGCCAGAATCGATCCCGGCGAGATCGCCTACGTGTTGTTCACCTCGGGCTCGACGGGGGAGCCCAAGGGAGTGGAGGTGGCCCACGACGCCGCGATGAACACCCTGGAGTGCGTTACCCGGCACTTCGACATCGGTCCCACCGATCGTTTCCTGGCCCTCTCGGCCCTGGAGGCCGACATGTCGGTGGTGGAGATCTTCGCGCCCCTGCGGGTCGGCGGTGCCATCGTTGTTGTCGACGAAGCACACCGGCGCGATCCCGATGTCTGGGCCCGGCTCATCGACACCCACAAAGTCACGATGCTCAATTTCATGCCCGGCTCCCTGGACATGCTGCTGGACGTCGGTGCCGGGCTGGGACTGTCGTCGCTGCGGGCAGTGCTGGTCGGCGGTGATTGGGTGCGGCCCGACCAGGCGCGTCGACTGCGGCTCGAGTCGCCCGGCGTGCGATTCGCCGGGTTGGGCGGTGCGACTGAAACCGCCGTCCACGCAACACTTTTCGAGGTGTCCTTCGAGGACGGCGAACTTGCCAACCTGCCGGCGGACGCGCCCGCGGTTCCTTACGGCGTGCCGTTGCCGAACATCGCCTGCCGGGTCGTCGACGACACGGGCGATGACTGCCCCGACTGGGTGGCCGGAGAGCTCTGGGTGTCCGGGCGCGGAATCGCCCGCGGCTATCGTGGCCGACCCAACCTGACCGCGGAGCGTTTCGTCGCGCATGACGGCCGGATCTGGTATCGCACCGGCGATCTGGCCCGCTACTGGCCGGACGGCACCCTGGAATTCGTCGGCCGCGCCGATCACCGCGTCAAGGTCAGCGGATACCGCGTCGAGCTCGGCGAGATCGAGGCCGCGATGCAACGAGTACCGGGCGTGCGCGGGGCGGTGGCCGCCCTGGTCCCCGGGTCGGCAGGGTGCGACGTGCTGGCCGCGCAGGTGTGCGTCGACGATGCCGACCTCATCACGGAGCGGATTCGCGACGCTCTCGTCGATCTCGTTCCGGCGCACATGATTCCACGCCACATAGCGGTGGTGGGGCGCATCCCGTTCACCGATGCGGGCAAGATCGACCGCCGTGCCGTCGCCCGCCAACTGGAAGCCACGGTTTCCCGCTCGGGTCAACCTGGCTACCGGGCCCCGTCGACGGCGCTGGAATCCGCTCTCGCCGCACTCGTGGGCGATCTGCTCGGCCTGGACAGGGTTGGCCTCGACGATGATTTCTTCGCGCTCGGTGGGGATTCGGTGCTGGCTACCCGGGCGGTCGCCCGCATCCGCACCTGGCTGGACACCCCGGACGTCATGGTCGCCGACATCTTCGCTACAAGAACCGTTTCGGCGCTTGCCGGCTTGCTCGCCGGCCGCGAGCGCGACAGCAGGCGGCTCGATCAGGTTGCCGAGTTGTACCTCGAGGTCATCGACATGGACGCCGACTCTGTTCTCTCTGCCGCTCAACGCTCCGCCAAAAGCGAAACAGCGCAATGACATTAAGCGTGCCGGCCACCTTTGCGCCCTGGATCAAACGGGTCCCAGGCCCGCGGCGCGTGGGCGCTGCCGTGGTATTCCCGCATGCCGGGGCGGCCGCCGCGAGCTATCGGACATTGGCCGCGGCCCTGGCCGCCGGCGGCGACGACACCTTCATCGTGCAATACCCGCAGCGGGCCGACCGGCTGCGCGACCCCGCCCCCGAAACCGTGCACGACCTCGCCCGCGGGCTGTTCGAGGCCGGGCCATGGGCTAGCGTCGCGCCGCTGCGGCTGTTCGGGCACAGCATGGGCGCCGTCGTCGCGTTCGAATTCGCCCGCATCGCCGAAGCCCGCGGCGTCGAGGTGCGCAAGCTGTGGGTGTCGGCCGGTCCGGCGCCGTGCGTGGTGGCCGCGATGCCCGACCTGCCCACCAGCGACGACGGACTGCTCGCCGACATCGCCGATCTCGGCGGCACCGATCCCAAGCTGCTCGCCGACGAAGAATTCACCGAACTGCTGACCATCGCGGCCCGGGCCGACTACCAGGCGTTCAACCGCTACGCCCCCGGTCCCGACGTCCGCATACGCGCCGACATGCACGTGCTGGGCGGCCGGGATGACCACCGCATCGATGCCGACGCCCTACGACGGTGGGAAAACCACACCGAGGGCGCCTGCCAGCTGTCGTTCTACGACGGCGGCCACTTCTACGTCAACGAGCACATCGATGCCGTCGCCGCGCTGGTGAATGCCGATGTCTGACAACCACTTCGACGCTCACACCGACCCCGTCGTCGTGGTCGGCATGGCGGTCGAGGCGCCGGGGGGCGTCGACACCGCCGACGGGTACTGGGAGCTGTTGTCACAGCAACGGGAGGGGCTGGCCCCGTTTCCCACCGACCGGGGCTGGTCGATCCGCGAGCTGCTGATCGGGTCTTCCCGTCACGACGGCTTCAAACTGATCCATGATTCCGGCGGATTCCTCACCGGGGCAACGACGTTCGATCCCGCGTTTTTCGGCATCTCACCGCGCGAGGCCATCGCGATGGATCCCCAGCAACGGGTCGCGCTGCGGGTGGCGTGGCGCGCGCTGGAAAACAGCGGCATCAACCCCGACGACCTCGCCGGACACGATGTCGGTTGCTATGTGGGGGCCTCGGCCACCGGCTACGGCCCGGAGATGGCCGAGTTCACCCAGCTCAGCGGCCATTTGATCACCGGGACGGCGCTCGGTGTGATCTCCGGCCGGATCGCCTACACGCTGGGGCTCGCCGGTCCCGCGCTGACCATCGACGCCTCCTGCGCGTCCGCGCTGGCGGCGTTTCATGTGGCGGTGCAGTCGGTTCGGGCCGGCGACTGCGACCTCGCCCTGACCGGCGGTGTCTGCGTGATGGGATCGCCGGGTTTCTTCGTGGAGTTCTCCAAACAGCACGCGCTGTCCGACGACGGCCACTGCCGGCCCTTCACCGCACACGCCACCGGAACAGTGTGGGCGGAGGGCGCGGCAATCTTTGTGCTGCAACGCGAATCGGCCGCGCGCCGCGATGGCCGGCGGATTCTCGCCGAGGTCCGCGCCAGCGCCGTCAACCAGGACGGCCGAACCGCCGGCCTGACCGCCCCCAGCGGCGCGGCGCAGACTCGCCTGTTTCGGCGCGCCATCGCCCAGGCGGACATTCGGCCCGAGCAGGTCGGGATGGTCGAGGGGCACGGCACCGGGACCCGGCTCGGTGACACCACCGAATTGCGTTCGCTGTCAGAGACTTACGGTGCCACCGAGCCCGGCAATGGCGCGTTGATCGGGTCGGTGAAGTCCAACGTGGGACACGCGCAGGCCGCTGCCGGGGCGCTCGGGCTGGCCAAGGTTCTGGTCTCGGCCGAACATGGCACGGTCCCGCCCACCTTGCACGCCGCCGAGGCCAGCCGTGAAATCGACTGGGAAAGCCAGGGATTGCGATTGGCCCAAACCCTGACGCCCTGGCCCGCGAAGGACGGGCAGCGGATCGCCGCGGCGTCCGCGTTCGGCATGAGTGGTACCAATGCGCACGTGATCGTTGCCATCCCGGAGGTGCCCGCTCAGCTGGGGGCGGGTGCTGCCTGATGCCGGCTCATCCGCTGCCCGACGGTCGCACCCCGGTGCTGCTCAGCGCCCACGAGGAAGACCTGATCGGCCAGGACGCCGCCGCGATCGCCGACTATCTCCGGCGCCACCCCGGCGCCTCGCTGGCGTCAGTCGCCGCGACGGTGTTGCGGACCCGCCGGGTGCGCCGCCACCGTGCGGTGGTGCGCGCCGCCGACACCGCCGAACTGGCGGCGGGCCTTGCCGCGCTGGCCGACGGCGACGAGCATCCGCTGGTGGCCCGCTCGTGCGAAACGGCCGCGCCGCGAACCGCCTTCGTGTTTCCCGGCCAGGGCAACCAGTGGCCGCTCATGGGCGCCGACGCCTATCGGGAACTCTGCGCGTATCGAGCCGAGGCCGACCGATGCGCGCGGGCGTTCGCCGCGGCCGGGCTTCCGTCGCCGCTGGAATACCTGGTCACCGGCCCGGAGCGGGAATGGTCGCAGCTCGACATCCAAGCCGCGCAGTTCACCCACGCCGTCGGCCTGGCACAGGTATGGCGATCCTGCGGCGTCCTTCCGGACATCGCCGTGGGACACAGCCTCGGCGAGGTGGCGGCGGCGTACGTGGCGGGCAGCATCGGGCTGGCCGACGCGGTCGCGGTGGTCGCGGCGCGGGCCGCGGTGGTCGAACGGTTGGCGGGGTCCCACGGCATGGCGGTGCTGGGCGTCGGCATCGACGAAGCCGAGCGTCTGGTCACCGAAACAACCGGCTGGCTTGAGGTTTCGGTGGTCAACTCCCCGTCGTCGACCGTGGTTTCCGGTGACCGGGATGCCGTGGCCGCCGTCGTGAAGCGCGCCGAGCGGGAGGGTCTGTTCGTCCGGGAGATCGACGTCGCATTCCCCGCGCACACCAGCGCGCTGCAGCCCTTGGCCGGCACGCTGGCCGAGCTGCTGCCCGCATCGGAATTCTTCGATACGCCAATCGAATTCATCGGTTCGGCGCACGGGGACGCCGTGCTTCCCGGCACCGACTTCACCGGCTACTGGTACGACAACCTGCGCAACACCGTGCGATTCGATCGCGCGGCGGCCGCCGCGGCCCAGCGTGGTGTCGGTGCGTTCGTCGAGATGTCGGCACACCCCTCGCTCGTGTACGCGCTCACCGACCAGCTGGGCGAGGCGCTGGTCGTCGGCTCCGGACGGCGCGACGAGCCCGTCGCCGACCAGCTTTCGGCCAACATCGTCGCCGCGGCGGTAGCCAACCCCGGCTACCGGTGGGCCGACGTGGTGGGGACCGTTGGCGGACCCACGCTACCCGGGTTTCCCAATGCGCCGATGCACGCCATGCACCTGTGGGCGACGGCGGAACCCCTAAGCGAGGAACGCCCGGGCGCGACCCTCACCATCGCGGTCGAGGAATGGGAGCCGCGCGACGCCGCGTCAAACGGGACCCGGTGTGACATCGCAATTATCGCGCCCACCGAGGCTGTTGCCGAATCGGATTCGCTGGTGCGGCGGCTCACAGAAGCGGCCGCAGCCCATCGGGATTGCCGGCTGGTCGCGCCCGAAAACGCCGAGATTGTCGTGATCATCGCGCCGGCCCTGCCGCATCGCGACATGGCCGCCGCCGCCAAAGAAATCGCGAATCGTCCTGTGCTGGACTACGTAAAGTCCGTCGGACCGCGCTGCCGCCGGGCCTGGCTGATCACCGCCGGCGGCGAGTCCGTGGATTCCGCCGAACGGCTGCCCGCGCAGGCCGCGCTAGCGGCGACGCACCGCAGCGTCGGATTCGAGTTTCCCGACTGCACGTTCGCCCACCTCGATCTGCCCGCGTGGGATGTCGGCGCCGCCGGCGCGCTCGCCTGCATCGACGCGCTCGTGGACGAACGCGACACCGAGGTCGCGTTGCGCGGCAGCGCTTCCGGGTTGCGCCGCTACGTCAGGACGCTGCGTGAGCGGGTTCGGCTGCCACCCCCTCGGCGGCTGGATGACGGCGCGCTGGACGATGTGGTGATCACCGGCGGCAGCGGCGGAGTCGGCATGCGATATGCCCGGCACTGCGTCCAGCGGGGCGCCCGCAGGTTAATCCTGTTGAGCCGCAGGGGCATCGACCGCGGCGTCCTGGACGAACTCACGGCCGGCCGGGACGTCGAGGTGCACGCCCCGGCCTGCGACATCACCGACCCGGAGACGCTGTCGGCGGTAGCGGCCGAATATGCCGGCGACGGTGCGTCATTGCTGATCCATGCCGCCGGAGCGGCCAGGTTCGCCCCGCATGGGCGGCTCACCGGCGCGGACCTGGCGGCGATGTTCGGGCCCAAAGTGATTGGGTTGGCGCGGATGGTGGACGCCTGGCCGATGCGGCGGGGTTCGCAGATCCTGCTGTGCTCGTCGGTGTCCGGAGTGTGGGGCGGCCACGGGCACGCCGGATACGCGGCAGCCAACCGGATGCTCGACGTGCTCGCCGGCCGGTTGCGGGCCGACGGGCTCGACTGCACATCGGTGCGCTGGGGGTTGTGGCCGGGCGGCGGGATCGTCGACGGCGACGAGATCACCCGGGTCGAACGGTCCGGATTGGTCGCGATGGATGCCGACGCGGCCGTCGGCGCCGGCATGCGCCGCTACGCCGATGACCCGCTGATCTTCGCCGCCGACGTCGACCGGATGCGGGTCTTCTTCGAAAGCCAGGGCGCCGCAACGCCGTTCGGTGCCCAAGCAGACGGTGAGGCCGCGGTCGATGAAACACCAAGCGAGGCAACGATCGCCGAGATGGTGCGCACCGAGCTGGCCGCCGCACTGCGGCTCGCCGGCCCCGAGTCGGTGGACCTCGGCGCGGCGCTGACCGACCTCGGTGTAGATTCGCTGCTCGCGCTGGACCTCCGCAAGCGGCTACGACGCGGCATCGGCCGCTCGGTTCCGCTGGCCAGATTGCTCGGTGGCATCACCGGCTTTGAACTGATCGACGCACTGCGGCCGGAACAATCCGCCGGGGCGCCCGAGGCGCCCGCGGACAGGCCGCTGGAAAGGTTGGAACCCACGCGTGACTGATACCACGGGACTCGACGGACAGCGCCTGGAGCTGCTGCGCCGCAAGATCGCCGAACGCGGCCTCGCCCGGCCGTCCGCGCCGGCGGCCGCGGCGTCGGGGCTTCCGCAAATGTCCGACGGCCAACGCCGGATGTGGTTCGTGCAGTCGGCCGATCCGGACAGCGCGCTACTCAACATCTGTGTCTCCTACCGCGTCACCGGCAGCGTGGATGTGGCACGGTTGCGCCGAGCCGTCGATGCCGTCGCCGTTCGCCACTCCGCACTGCGCACGACCTACCAGGTCGACGGCGACGGCGACCCGCAACTGATCGTTCGCGACGAGCTGCGCCCCGGCTGGGCGGAACACGACCTGTCCGGCCTGACCGAACAGGCCCGGCGGCTGCGGCTAGAAGTGCTGGCGCAGCGGGAATTTGGGCGGCCGTTCGACCTGGCCAACGACTCGCCGCTGCGGATCACCGTGGCCCGGTTGGGCGCCGGGGAGCTGATGCTGCTGCTCGTCGCCCATCACATCGCCTGGGACGACGGTTCCTGGGCGCCATTCTTCACCGACTTGACCCGCGCCTACACCGACCCGGACACCGTGGCCGCCACGCGGGCATCGGTGCCCGCCGGGCCCGACGGGGCGGCAAGCCTCGAGGAAGACCTGGCGTACTGGAGGTCCCTTGTCACGGACCTGCCCGAGCCGCTTGAGCTTCCAGGCCCCAATGGTTCGGCGGTGCCAAGCACCTGGCGCTCACAGCGCGCGACGGTGCGGTTGTCGGCGGACACCGTCGACCGCGCGGCCGCGCTGGCCCGCAAGACCGGTGCCACCCCGTACATGGTGTTGATGGCCGCGTTCGGCGCCCTGGTGCACCGGTACACCCACGCCACCGACTTCCTGGTCGCCGCGCCGGTACTGAACCGCGGCGCCGGAACCGACGACGCGATCGGTTACTACGGCAACACCGTGGTGATGCGGATGCGGCCGCGGCCGCGGCAGACGTTCCGCGAGCTGGTCGCCGAGACCCGCGATAGCGCGGTGGGTGCTTTCGCGCACTCGCGCGCCGACCTGGAATGGCTTGTGCGCGAGGTCAATCCGGATCGCCGGCATGGCGCCGAGCGAATGACGCGGGTCAGCTTCGGATTACGCGAGCCCGACGGCGGCGGCTTCTGCCCTCCCGGGGTGGGCTGCGCGCGCGCCGAGTTGCGCGGCCACGTCAGCCAGCTGCCGCTGAGTCTCACGGCTGAGCTGTCCGGCAAGCGGGGTGGCGCACTGGTCGAGGCCGAGTACCTGGTCGAGGTCCTGGACCGGCCCCTGGTGGAGCAGCTGCTCGAGCACTACACGGTGCTGTTGGACAGCGCGCTGGACAACCCGGACACCGCGCTGTCGGCATGTGCGCTGATGAGCGACGCCGACGCCGCGTGGCTGCGCCGGGTTTCGGCCGGCGAGACCTTCGTGATGCCGGCGGCCACGCTGCCCGCGCTGGTCGGTAAGCGCGTGGCGCTGTCTCCGGATGCCGCCGCCGTGGTCTACGAGGGCCGCCGGTACAGCTACCGCGAGATCAACGAAGAAGCAAATCGGCTGGCGCACTGGCTGATCGAGCGAGGAATCGGCACCGAGGACCGGGTCGCGGTGCTGCTGGACAAGTCGCCCGAACTGGTCATCACCGCGCTGGGCATCCTCAAGGCCGGGGCGGTCTACCTGCCGATCGACCCCACCTACCCCGACGATCGGCTAGCCTTCATCCTGGGCGACGCGGACACGAAACTCGTGCTGCGCGAGCCGGTTACCGGGTTGGCCCGGTACCCGGCCACCGACCCGTCGCCCGAGGACTTGATGCGGCCGCTGCGCCCGGACAACACCGCCTACCTGATCTACACCTCGGGCTCGACCGGGCTGCCCAAGGGCGTTCCGGTTTCGCACGCACCGGTCGCCGAGTACTTCGTCTGGTTCGGCGACGAGTACCGGGTCGACGAAACCGACCGGCTGCTGCAGGTGGCGTCGCCGAGCTTCGACGTGTCCATCGGCGAGATTTTCGGCACCTTGATTTGCGGTGCCCGGCTGGTGATTCCGAGGCCGGACGGGCTGCGCGACATCGGCTACCTGACCGATCTGTTGCGGCGCGAGGGCATCACCTCGATGCACTTCGTGCCGTCGCTGCTCGGGCTGTTCCTGTCGCTGCCCGGTGTCAACCAGTGGCGCACCCTGCGTCGGGTGCCCATCGGCGGGGAGGCGTTGCCGGGCGAGATCGCCGACAAGTTTCACGCCACCTTCGACGCGCTGCTGTACAACTTCTACGGCCCCACCGAGACCGTGGTCAACGCCACCAGCTATCCGGTGCAGGGCACCCAGGGCACCCGGGTGGTGCCGATCGGCCGGCCCAAGATCAACACGCAGGTGCACCTGCTCGACGACGCGTTACAACCGGTCCCCGTGGGGGTGATCGGCGAAATCTACATCGGGGGAACGCACGTCGCGCGCGGTTACCATCGCCGGCCGGGGCTGACCGCCGAGCGGTTCGTCGCCGACCCGTTCAACCCGGGCGGACGGTTGTACCGGTCCGGCGATCTGGCGCGGCGCAACGCCGACGGGGACATCGAATTCGTCGGCCGCGCAGACGAACAGGTCAAGATCCGCGGCTTCCGCATCGAGCTGGGCGAGGTCGCCGCCGCCATCTCGGTCGATCCCAGCGTCGGGCAGGCCGTCGTGGTCGCCACGGACCTGCCGCGGCTGGGCAGGAGCCTGGTGGGCTACGTGACTCCGGCCGGCTCCGACACGGTCGACGTCGAGCGCATTCGGGCCCGGGTGGCCGCGGCGCTGCCCGAGTACATGACCCCGGCCGTCTACGTGGTGCTCGACGAGATTCCGATCACCGCGCACGGCAAGATCGACCGCGCTGCATTGCCGCAGCCGCAGATCGCGGCCCGCACCGAATACCGCGACCCCACGACGGCGTCGGAGCGTCAGATCGCCGCGCTGTTCTCGGCGCTGCTCGGCCACGAGCGGGTGGGCGTGGACGACTCCTTCTTCGACCTCGGCGGGCACTCGCTGGTGGCCACCAAGCTGGTCACCGCGATCCGCTCCGACTGCGGCGTCGAACTCGGCATCCGCGACGTTTTCGAGCTGGCCACGGTCGGCCGGCTGGCCGAGCGGGTCGACCAGTTGCGCCGCGGAGACCGCGCGCCGTCGCGGCCCAAAGTCATCGCGACCGCCCACGACGAGCCGGCGCCGCTGTCGGCCTCGCAGCTGCGAAGCTGGTTTGCCTTCCGGATCGAGGGGCCCAGCCCGGCGAACAACATTCCGTTCGCCGCGCGGCTCACCGGACCGTGGGACGTCGAGGCGCTGATCGCCGCCGTCGGCGACGTCGTCGCCCGACACGAAATCCTGCGCACCACCTACGTCGAAATCGACGGCGTCCCTTACCAGATGGTCAATCCGGCCGCCGAGCTCCCGGTGCGCCGGGCCGCCGGTGACGGCGACGCCTGGCTGAAGGGGCAGCTCGACGCCGAGCGTCGGCACCGCTTCGAGTTGGACCGCGAGTGGCCGATTCGGGTCGCCGTGCTGGAGACCGGCGACGAGCAGGTGCTGTCGCTGGTCGTGCACCACATCGCCGCCGACCACTGGTCCGCCGGAGTGCTGTTCGCCGACGTGTTGACGGCCTACCGTGCCCGACGGGCTGGCGAGGTCCCGTCGTGGGCGCCGCTTCGTGTGCAGTACGCCGACTACGCGGCCTGGCAGCGCGCGTTTCTGGGAACGCCCTCCGGCACGGAGACGGGCACGGAGTCATCGGTTGCCGCGGTGCAGCGGCAGTATTGGACCCGCCAGCTGGCCGGGCTGCCCGAGGACACCGGGCTGCGCCCCGACTTCCCGCGGCCGCCGGTCCCCAGCGGCGACGGCGATTCCGTCGAGTTTCGCATCGACTCGCCGACCCGCGCCAAGCTCGCCGAGCTGAGCCGCGAGCTGGGCATCACCGAGTTCATGCTGTTGCAGGCCGCCGTCGCGGTGGTGCTGCACAAGGCCGGCGGCGGTGCCGACATCCCGCTGGGTACGCCGGTCGCGGGGCGCACCGAACCCGAATTGGACCAATTGGTCGGCTTTTTCGTCAACATCCTGGTGCTGCGCAACGACTTGAGCGGCAACCCGACCCTGCGTGAGGTGCTGAGTCGGGCCCGGGAGATGGCGCTGGCCGCCTACGCCCACCAGGACCTGCCGTTCGACCGGGTGGTCGAGGCCGTCAGCCCGGTGCGCTCGCTGGCCCGCAACCCGCTGTTCCAGGTCGTGGTGCACGTCCGCGATCAGTTGCCCGCCGCGCGGGTGGTCGATTCGGCCGCGGACGGTTCGGCACCGGACACGGTGTGCACCGCGCTGGAACCCACCTTTGACCTGGCGCAGGCCGACCTGAGCGTCAACTTCTTCGGCACCGGCGGCTCCCAGGACACCGGTTACCGCGGCAGCATCGTGTTTCGCACCGAGCTGTACCGCAGGACCACCATCGAGCGGTTCGCCGGCTGGCTGGCCCGGGTGATAGACGAGTTCGCCAATAATGCTGATCGGGCCTTGCGGGACGTCCAGTTGATCGACGGGGGCGAGCAACGGCGCATCCTGGACGACTGGAGCCGCGGCGACGAACCGCAGCCCGGGCGTCCGCGCACCATTCCCGAACTGCTGGAGCCCAGCCGGCGGTGGGGACCGGACCGGATCGCGGTGCGCTGCGGCCGCGAGCAGATCGATTACCCTGCGCTGCACCGGCGTTCGGACAACCTGGCCGCGTTGCTCGCCGAACACGGCGTGGGGCCCGGATCGCTGGTCGGGCTGTCGACGCTGCGCGGCATCGACCTGGTGGTCGCGCTGGTGGCCATCATGAAGGCCGGCGCCGGATACTTCCCGATCGACCCCGGTTACCCGTCGGCGCGCAAGCGGTTCATGCTCGACGACGTCGGGCCGCGGGTCGTGGTGGTGACGGCGGAGGCCGCCGCGAACATGCCTAAACACCCTGGCGTTACGTTGATTTCGCTGGACGACCCGGCGGTGCGGGCCGCGATGGACGACACCGTCTCGCCTGGGCGCCGGTTACCGTCACCGCATCCCGACGACCCGATGTACCTGGTGTTCACGTCCGGGTCCACCGGTGTGCCCAAGGGGGTGGTGGGCACCCATCGGGCGATGGCCACCCGGCTCGATTGGCAGCTGCTGCGCTACCCGGTGGCGGGCTGTGATATCCGAGACATCCGCCTCGCGCAGGCGTCCATGACGTTCCTCGAGGGCAGCATGGAAACGTTGGCGGGCCTGGTCGCCGGTGCCACGATGATCCTGGCCGACGATGCCGAGCACCGCGACCCCGAAGCGCTGGCGGCGCTGGTGCAACGCCATTCGGTGGCCCAGGTGACCGCGGTGGCCAGCCTGGTTTCGGCGCTGATCGGTTCGCCGGATGGGTTGGCCGCGGTGCGCTCGCTGACCCGGCTGGTCTGCAGCGGGGAGCCGGTCAGCGCCGCATTGCTGGAGCGGTTGGCGGCCACCTGCGGCGGGCCCGATGGCCCCGAGCTGCTGAACAACTTCGGCGCCACCGAGACCTCCGGCGGGCTGGTCCGCGGGCCGCTGACGCCGCCGGTTCCGTTGCTGGGCAAACCGACGGTCGATTCGCAGGTGTATCTGCTCGACGAGGGACTGCGCCCGGTGCCCGTCGGGGTGATCGGCGAGTTATATTACGCCGGTGGCCAACTGGCCCGCGGCTACTGGAAGCGACCCGGCCTGACGGCGTCGCGGTTTGTCGCCAACCCCTATGCCGGCGAACCCGGCGCGCGGTTCTACCGCAGCGGCGACCGCGCCCGGTGGGCCGAGGACGGGCGGCTGGAGTTCGTCGGCCGCGCCGACCATCAGGTCAAGGTGCGCGGATTCCGCGTCGAGCTGGGCGAGGTCGAGGCCGCGCTGGCGGCCGCCGAGGGCGTCGCCGCGGCGGCGGCCCGGACCTGGGAGGCGCAGGGCGGCACGACGCTGGCCGGATACGTTGTGCCGCAACACCCGATCACCGACGAAGCCGACAAGTCCGCGTTCGCCCGCGCGGTGCGCGCCGCGGTCGCCTCGACGCTGCCCGGCTACATGATGCCGTCCTCGCTGACCGTGCTGGACGCGCTTCCCAAGACCGAGTCGGGCAAGCTGAACCGGCCCGGGCTGCCGCGGCCGGCGGCCAGCACCAGCGGCCAGACCGAACCGCCGCGGACCGCGACGGAACGCGCGTTGGCCACGGTGTTCGCCGAGCTGTTGGGCACCACCGAGGTCGGGCGCCTCGACGACTTCTTCGCACTCGGCGGTGACAGCATCCTATCGGTGCAGCTGGCCGCGCGGGCGCGGGCGGCCGGCCTGCCCGTCAACCCGCGCATGGTGTTCGAGAACCCCACCGTGCGGCAGCTGGCCGCCGCGCTGGACTCGCTGGGCGACGAAGAGAAGCAAACCGAGCAGACCGACGCCAGCTTCGAGCCGATGAGCACCTCCGGGCTGTCGGCGACGGAGCTGGCCGCCGTGACGCGGCTTTGGTCGACCTCACGGGACGAAACGCCATGACCGCCACCGAAACCGGCTCCGCCGCGCCGGACATCGAGGACGTGATGGCGCTAAGCCCCCTGCAGGAGGGCTTGTATTCGCTGACGACGCTGGCCGAATTCCGCGAGGGCGAGGCGGCCAGCGACCCGTACGTGATCGCGATGGCCGCCGACATCTCCGGGCCCCTCGACGTCGCGCTGCTACGTGACTGCGCGGCAACGATGTTGGTGCGCCACCCCAACCTGCGGGCCAGCTTCTTCAGCCGGGGGATCGCGCGGCCGGTGCAGATCGTGCCGTCGACGGTCGACCTGCCGTGGCGACACGTCACCGCCGACCCCGAGGACGTCGAGGCGCTGGAGACCGGCGAGCGGCGGCGACGGTTCGATCTCGAACGCGCGCCCGCGATCCGCTTTCTGCTCGTCGAATTGCCCAGGGCCCAATGGCGTTTGGTGATCACCGCGCATCACATCGTGATCGACGGCTGGTCGCTGCCGATTTTCGCCGGTGAGCTGATCGCGCTGTACCGGGCGGGCGGCGACCTCGACGCGCTGCCCGCCGCGCCGCGGCCGTACCGCGATTACATCGGCTGGCTGGCGAACCGCGATCTCGATGCCAGCCAACGGGTTTGGCGGCAGCATCTGGCCGGTCTGGGCGGCCCGACGCTGCTGTCGGCCGCGTTGGGCGGTGCTCGGCCGGGGCCAACCACCCTGGCGCGGCGCACCGAACTGCGACTGGACGCCGACGCCACCGCGCGGCTGATCGAGGGTGCCCGATCCCGCGGTGTCACCGTCAACACCCTGATGCAAACGGCCTGGGCGTTGCTGTTGTCGCGGCTCACCGACAGCGGCGACGTGGTCTTCGGGGTGACCGTGTCGGGGCGGCCGGCCGAGCTGACCGGCGTCGAGACCATGATCGGTTTGTTCATCAACACCGTGCCGCTGCGGGTGCGGCTCGACGGCGCCGCCGGCGCCGGCGAGCAGTGCCGCGGCGTGCAACGCGACGCCGCGATGCTGCGTGAGCACGGCTACCTCGGGCACGCGCAGCTGCGGGCGCTCGGCGGCGTCGGCGAGATGTTTGACACGCTGCTGGTCTACGAGAACTTCCCGATGGGCGGACTGGCCGGCGGCGGCGAATTGACCAGTGGCGACGTGACTTTCCGGCCCGCCGGCCTGGAGAGCCTGTCCCACTTTCCGATCACGGTCGCCGCGCATGTGGCCGACGGTGAACTGGTCGTGCTGGCCGAAGTCATCGACGGCGCGCTGGGCGACACGACCGCCGCGACGTTGGGCCGTCGGCTACTCGTCACCGCCGAACGACTGCTGCAGCTGTGGGACCGTCCGCTGCGTGAGGTGAGCGTGCTGCTCGACGACGAGGCCGCACCGCCGCGACCCGCGGGCGCGTCGACACCGCCCAACCCGCTTGGCATCCACGCCCGGTTCGCCACGATCGCCAAGACCATGCCCGACGACCCGGCGGTGAGCTGGGCGGGCGGCACGCTGAGCTACCGCGAACTGGATGCCCGGGCCGATAGGCTGGCCGCCACGCTCGCCGCTCGTGGGGCCGGCGCCGAAACTCCGGTCGCCATAAGGCTTTCCCGCGGACCCGCGTATGTCGTCGCGATGCTCGCCGCGCTCAAGGCCGGCGCCATGTGCGTGCCGCTGGAGCCGGGGATGCCGCCGGAGCGGGTGGGCTCGATCCTGCGCCAAAGCGGGGCGACGATCGTCATCAACGAGGAGCTGATCACGGCCTCCGAACGGGAAAGCGGCGACTTCCGCCCGGTCGAGGTGGCGCCGCAGCGGGCGGCCTACGTGGTGTTCACGTCCGGCACGACGGGAGAACCCAAGGGGGTCATCGGAACCCACGCCGCGCTGGGAGCTTACGCCGACGACCACCTGGACGGCGTGCTGCGACCGGCGGCCGCCCGGCTGGGTCGCCCGCTGCGCATCGCCCACGCGTGGTCGTTCGCGTTCGACGCCGCCTGGCAGCCGCTGGTCGCCCTGCTCGACGGTCATGCCGTGCACATCGTCGACGAACACACCCAGACCGACGCCGAGGCCTTGGTCGCGGCCGTCGCCGAGCACGGCATCGACATGATCGACACCACCCCCTCGATGTTTGCTCAACTGACGGCATTCGGTTTGCTCACGCGCGTGCCCCTCGCGGTGCTGGCGCTGGGGGGCGAGGCCCTCGGCGCCGCCGCCTGGGACCTGATCCGCGCCGAGTGCGCCCGCACGGCCATGACCGCCCACAACTGCTACGGCCCCACCGAGACCACGGTCGAGGCCGTAGTGGCCGCCATCGCCGAGCACGACGCGCCGTCGATCGGGCGCCCGACCCGGCATACCCGCGGCTACGTGCTGGATTCCGCGCTGCGGCCGGTGCCGCACGGCGTGACCGGTGAGCTGTACCTGGCCGGCGCCCAGCTTGCCCGCGGTTACCTGGGCCGCGCGGGGGAGACCGCCGCGCGGTTCGTCGCCGACCCGTTCGCCGTCGGTGAGCGGATGTACCGCACCGGTGACCTGGTGCGTCGCCGGGCCGACGGCTCAATGCAGTACGCGGGGCGCGCCGACGCCCAGGTGAAGATCCGCGGTCATCGCGTCGAGCCCGGCGAGATCGCCGCGGCGCTCGAGTCCCATCCCGCCGTCCGGCACGCCGGTGTCCTGGTGCGCCAGCGCCGGGGTGCCCCGCAGCTGACCGCCTACGTGGCCGCCGACGACGCGACGCGGGTGTCGGCGCCGCAACTGCGCGGCATGCTCGGTACCCGGCTGCCGCGCTACATGGTTCCGCAGCGCATCGTCGTGGTCGACGAAATCCCGTTGACGCCCAACGGCAAACTCGACGAAGCCGCACTCGCCGCGGCCGACGCCGCGGACACGTTCTCGGCGGAATCCGAGCCCGAAACGCCCACGGAATCCCTTGTCGCCGAGGTGCTTTCGGAGGTCCTGGGGATCATGCGGGTCGACGTCACCGCGGATTTCCTGCAGCTGGGTTTGGACAGCATCATGGCGCTGTCGGTGGTGCAGGCCGCCCGGGCGCGGGGAATGGCGCTGCGCGCCAGGCTCGTCCTGGAGTGCGGCAACGTTCGCGAACTCGCCGAGGCCATCGACTCCGAAGCCGCCGGCCTTGACGAGCGGACCGAGAACACCGGCGGCCCAATGCCGTTGCTGCCCAACGGCCGCTGGCTTTACGAGTACGGCGAGCCCCGCCGGCTGGCACAGACCGAAGCCATCCGGCTGCCCGGCACGGTCAGCGGCGAGCAGCTGCGCGCGGCCCTGGCGGCAACGATCGATGGGCACGAGGTGCTCCGCAGCCGGGTGGACCGCGCCACCATGACGCTGGTCGCCGCCGACACCGCAGATTTCGTCGGCCGGATCCTCACCGAAGCCGAGGTGGGCGACGACTTGCACGCCGCCGTGGTCTCGCACGCGGCGCGGGCCGTCGAGCGTCTCGACCCCGAGCGGGGAGCGATGTTGTCGGCGGTGTGGCTGCGGCCCCCGACCGGAGAAACCGGAGAAAGCGTGCTGGTGCTGGCGGCGCACGTCGTGGCGGTGGACGCGGCATCGTGGCGGGTCGTGCTGGGCGAGCTGGACGCGGCCTTGCGCGCGCTGGCCGCCGGGCGCTCGCCCGCGCCGGTTCGCGAGCACACCAGCTACCGGCGCTGGGCCGCCGCGCTGCACGAGCGCGCCAACCGGCTGGACACGGTGGAATTCTGGTCCTCCCAGCTCGACGGCGCCGACCCCGACCTGGGGACTCGGCGGGTCCACCACGGCGATCGGGCCCGCGATCTCAGCGTCCGCATGAGCTACGGCGATCCCGACGTCACGGGGCGGCTGCTGGAAGCGGGCGTGCCGATGTTCTACCTGCTGATCGCCGCCGCGTCGGCGACCGTGACGCGCTGGCGGCGGGCCCGCGACCAGCCCACCCCGGCGCCGCTGCTGGCGCTGGAAACCCACGGCCGCGCCGACGCCCTGGTCGACGGCCCGGGCAAGAGCATCGACACCAGCGACACCGTGGGACTGCTCAGCTCCATCTACCCGCTGCGCATCGGCTCGCCCGACCCGGCCGGCATCGGCGAGCGGCTGGCGTCGATCCCGGGCGACGGAATCGACTACGGGCTGCTGCGCTATCTGCGGGCCGACACCGGACGGCGGCTCGCGAAGTTCCCCGGGCCGCAGCTGCTGCTGAACTATCTCGGCCACGCCGAGACGGCCGCCGCCGGCCTGCGGCTGGACCGCGGGCTGCTCGCCGGGGTGTCGCCGCTGCCCGAGCCCGACCTGGCCGTGCGCCAC
The DNA here is from genome assembly GCF_019645855.1 of Mycobacterium malmoense. Taxonomy (NCBI): domain Bacteria; kingdom Bacillati; phylum Actinomycetota; class Actinomycetes; order Mycobacteriales; family Mycobacteriaceae; genus Mycobacterium; species Mycobacterium malmoense. The sequence continues at coordinate 3,392,795 of NZ_CP080999.1, read as the reverse complement.
GAGCTCAGCATCCTGGCCACCGTGGCGACGTTTCGGGAACGGCGCGTCCTGGTCACCCAGTGGCGGGCGCTGCCCGACATTCTCGGCGAAGCGGATATCACTGCGCTGCAAGGATTTTGGAGCGAAGCACTGCGGGAGATGGCGACATGAGCACACTTGCGGTCCTGGGCGCCGGAGCCAAGGCGGTGGCCGTCGCGGCCAAGGCATTCGTGTTGCGCGAGATGGGTATTGAGGTCCCCGACGTGATCGCGGTGGAGCGCATCGGGGTCGGCGCCAACTGGCAGGCCAGCGGCGGCTGGACCGACGGGGCGCACCGGCTGGGCACCAGCCCCGAAAAAGACGTCGGCTTCCCGTACCGGTCGGCGCTGGTGCCGCGCCGCAACGCCGAACTCGACGAGCGGATGACCCGCTACAGCTGGCAGTCCTATCTGATCGCCACCTCGTCGTTCGCCGAATGGATCGACCGCGGCAGACCGGCGCCGACCCACCGCCGGTGGAGCCAGTATCTGGGCTGGGTCGCCGACCACGTCGGCCTGAACGTGGCGCACGGCGAGGTCGAGGAGCTGGCCGTCACCGGGGACCGCTGGGCGCTGCGCACCCACGAGACCACCGTGCACGCCGACGCCCTGATGATCACCGGACCCGGCCAGGCCGAAAAGTCGTTGCTGCCCGGCAATCCGCGAATGCTGTCGATCGCCCAGTTCTGGGACCGAGCGGCGGGCGACGACCGGATCAGCGCCGAGCGGGTCGCGGTGATCGGCGGTGGCGAGACGGCCGCCTCGATGCTCAACGAGCTGTTCCGGCACCGGGTTTCGAGCATTACCGTCATCTCCCCGCAGGCCACGCTGTTCACCCGCGGCGAGGGCTTCTTCGAGAACTCGCTGTTCTCCGACCCCACCGACTGGACCGCCCTGACGCTGGACGAACGCCGCGACGCGCTGGCCCGCACCGACCGCGGCGTGTTCTCGGCGAACGTGCAGGAAGCGCTGCTGGCCGACGACCGCATCCACCACCTGCGCGGCCGGGTCGCCCACGCGGTGGGCCGCGACGGCCAGATCCGGTTGACGCTGTCCACCAACCGGGGCAGCGAGAACCTGGAGACGGTGCACGGCTTCGATCTCGTCATCGACGGCTCCGGCGCCGACCCGCTCTGGTTCACCGCGCTGTTCGGCCAGGACGCGCTCGACCTGCTCGAGCTCGGGCTGGGCGGACCGCTGACCGCCGAGCGCCTGCAGGAAGCGATCGGCTACGACCTGGCCGTCACCGACGTCACACCCAGGCTGTTCCTGCCGAACCTGGCCGGACTCACCCAGGGCCCCGGGTTTCCCAACCTGAGCTGCCTCGGGCTGCTGTCCGACCGGGTGCTGGGATCCACTGTGACTTCAGTGACTTCAGTGGGTTCAACCGATCCCGCCAAGCATCGAACGACGAGGAGAAGCGATGAGCACCAATCCCTTCGATGACGACGGCGGGGCGTTCTTCGTGCTGGTCAACGACGAGGAGCAGCACAGCCTGTGGCCTTCCTTCGCCGAGGTCCCGCCCGGCTGGCGGGTGGTGTACGGCGCGGCGGGCCGGGCGGAGTGCCTCGACTACGTCGAAAAGAACTGGACCGACCTGCGGCCCAAGAGCCTGCGTGAGGCCATGGGGGCGGACTGAACCCCGTCACGCCCCGCCGTGGCCCCGGAATTCTGGGCTGCTACACAGCCGCCGCATAGCTGCATCACCGTTCGCGCACATAGCTTGCTTGTAACGTGATCCGCCTGAGACACACAACAACAGTCACAAAAGGCACAATTACATCACTTGCACGATGGGCGATCGGGACGGACCGTCACGGCCCAGGTGAATCGGAGGGGGAAATCTGACCATGGGAATCAAATATTCGAAGTTCTTAGCCACCGGTGTGGCGATTGTGGGCGCCGTCGGCGCGGCGGCCGTCGGCGTGGCGTCCACCGCGCCCGTCGCGGCCCCGGCCCGGGTGCAACTCGCCGCGGTCGGCGCGCCTTATGGGCCGGCGCTGCCGCAGGCTCCGGCGCCGGGGGCCACCAGCATGCCGACCGCCGCCCAGTTGACCGGCCTGCTGACCAGCCTTGCCGACCCCAGCGTTTCGTTCGCGAACAAGGGCAACCTGGTCGAGGGCGGCATCAGCGGGACGGAAGCGCATCTCGCCGACCACGAGCTGAAGAAGGCCGCCAAGAACGGGGACCTGCCGTTGACGTTCAACATCACCAACATTCAGCCGGGTGCGCCGGGTTCGGCCACGGCCGACGTCGCGGTCTCGGGCCCGAAGCTGCCGAACCCGGTCACGCAGAGCGTCACGTTCGTCAACCAGGGCAGCTGGATGCTGTCGCGCGCCTCGGCGATGGAGCTGTTGCAAGCCGCGGGACACTGAGTCACACCGGTCACGTCCATGGGAACTAACAGCACTGAAGGGAAAACCGTGAAATCCGTAGCTACAAGCGTGGCGGCGTTGGCCGTCCTTGGCGGCGCGGCCGCAGGCTTTGCCTGTGTCGCAGCTTCCGTCCCATCTCCGGCGGCTCAGGTGCAACTGGCCGCCGTCGGCGCGCCTTATGGACCGGCGCTGCCGCAGGACCCGCCGCCCCCGCCGCCAGGCCAAAACCTGCCGACGCCGGACCAGTTGTCCAGCCTCTGCAACCAGGCGACGGATCCCGGCGTGTCGTACACGACCAAGAACAATCTGGTCCAGGGCGGCATCAGCCCGGACGAGGGCCACGTGGCCGACCACGACCTGAGGAAGGCCTACCGGAATGGGAACTTTCCGGAGCAGTTCACCGTGACGAATATCCAGCCGGCCGGCCCGAATGCGGCCACCGCCGACGTGGCCATCTCGGGTCCGAAGTTCGCCGGGCCGGTCACCAAGAACCTCGCGTTCGTCAACGAAGGCGGGAACTGGATACTGCAACACGACTCCGCGATCGCCCTGATCCAGATAGCGACAGCGACGAACTAGCCGGTCACCGCACTCAAGTCGATCCGTGCGATGCGCGCCGGGTCGGCCAGCACGTCGATCGCGGCGACCAGTCCGTCGCGCACCACGAAGCCCATGATCGCCGTTGGCCGCCCGTCGATGAAGATAACCGCGCCGGCGGCGCCGTTGACGACGGCGGCGCGCACCTCGCGCTCGGGCGCCGCGTAGCTGCGCGCGAGCTTGGCCACCGAGGACGCGCCCTCGGCGCGGAACGCGGCGGCGCCCGGGCCGAAGTCGCCGCGCAGGACCACACCGGGATGCAGCACCGACAACAGCCGGTCGAAGTCGCCGGTGCGTCCCGCCGCGAAGAACGCGTCGACGGCCTCGCGTTGCGCGGCGATGTCGCCGTCGGGAGCCGGTTGGGACCGTTCGATCCGGCGGCGCGCCCGGCTGGCCAGCTTGCGCGTCGCCTCCGGCGTCCGGTCGACGATGGGTGCGATCTGGTCGAACGGGACGGCGAACACGTCGTGCAGCACGAACGCCAGCCGCTCGGCCGGCGGCAGCGTGTCGAGGACGACGAACAGCGCCAGACCGACCGCGTCGGCCAGCATCGCCCGGTGTTCGGGATCGAATTCCCCGTCCGCGTCCACGATCGGGTCCGGCAGGTGCGCGACCGGCTCCTCCCGGCCGCGGGCATGGCGGTCGCGCAGCGTGTTCAGGCAGATGCGGGCCACCACGGTGGTCAGCCACGCCTCGAGGTTGCCGATGGCCTGGTCGGTGCGGCTGAGCCGCAGCCACGCCTCCTGCACGGCGTCCTGGGCGTCGTCGATCGAGCCCAGCATGCGGTAGGCGAGGGCGCCCAGTTGGGGCCGCGCCGCCTCGAACCGCGCCGTCAGCGCCGCGTCCGGCGCCGTCACGTGTGACCGGTCTCGGGCAGGGCGCACACCCGGTCGCCGGAAAACCCGGACGACCCGATGCCGAGCGCGATGTTGAACCGGGCGCGCAGGTTGCCCAGCGTGATGACGTGGGTGAGCCCGACGAGCTGGGCGGTGTCGAAGTGGGCGCGCAGCGCCTCGAAGAGCTCGTCGCTCACCTCGACGGGGGTGCGGCTGATCGCGGTGGCGTACTCCAGGATCAGCTTGTCGACGTCGGAGAAGCACGAGGCGTTGCGGTAATCGGCCATTCCGAGCAATTCCTCGTCGGTGATGCCCAGCCCGCGCGCGATCTGGGAGCCGAGGTCGATGCAGTACTCGCAGCGCACCGTCGTCGCGGCCTTCAGCTCGGCCAGCGCGCGGTGGCGGGGATTGAGGACGTCCAGCTTCGACTCGGCCTGCTCGAGCCTGCCGTAGGCGCTGAGCAGCCTCGGGATGTGCGCGTACATCCGCAGCGGTTCGAGCATCCCCGCGGTTTCCAGTCCGGTCATCTTCGCCAGCTTGCGCCTGGTGAAGAAGAAGGCGATCTTGGCGCCCAGGCCGGCGTCGCGGTCGGAGATCCCCTCAATCCGGGACATGGCCTTAAACCTCCTGAACGGTGCTTTGACGGTCCTCACTACGTCGACACCCGGCGACGCGCAAACGTGACCGGGCGTTCAGGAGCGATCGCGCTACGTCGGCCGGCCCAGCGGCACGTCCATGTCGAACACCCGGGCGTGCAGCACGGTGCGATTCCGCAGCGCGGCCCGCACCGCCCGGTGCAGGCCGTCCTCGAGATAGGTGATGCCCTTCCACTTGACCGCGTGCGGGAAAAGGTCGCCGTAGAAGGTGGAGTCCTCCGACAGCAGCCGGTCCAGCGCGAGCACGGTCGTCGTGGTCACCAATTCGTCGAGCCGGATCTGCTGCGGCGGTATCTGGGACCAGTCCTTGTAGGACAGCCCATGCTCGGGGTACGGCTTGCCTTCGCGCACGCCCTTGAAGATCATCGGCGGCTCTTCCCTGAAGCGTCGCCCGGGCCCGGCCAACACATGCCGGACACGCTAGTCCGCAACTCACCGGCGGTCGCCGCCAGACACCCGCTAAGGACAGTTAGCGGCTCTTGAGACCGTAAAATGGACGCGATCAAGGAGGTGGGAGCCGATGGGAAGTGCCGACGAGCGCCGCTTCGAGGTGCTGCGCGCCATCGTCGCCGACTTCGTCGCCACCAAGGAACCGATCGGCTCGAAGTCCTTGGTCGAGCGCCACAACCTGGGCGTGTCGTCGGCCACCATCCGCAACGACATGGCGGTGCTGGAGGCCGAGGGCTACATCACCCAGCCGCACACCAGCTCCGGGCGGGTGCCCACCGAAAAGGGCTACCGCGAGTTCGTCGACCGGATCGACGACGTCAAGCCGCTGTCGTCGGCCGAGCGGCGCGCGATTCAAAGCTTCCTGGAGTCCGGCGTCGACCTCGACGACGTGCTGCGGCGCGCGGTGCGGCTGCTGGCGCAACTGACCCGCCAGGTGGCTGTGGTGCAGTACCCGACGCTGTCGACGTCGACCGTTCGCCATCTGGAAGTGATCGGGCTGACGCCGGCCCGGCTGCTGATGGTCGTCATCACCGACTCCGGCCGGGTGGACCAGCGCATCGTCGAGCTCGGCGACGTCATCGACGACCACCAGCTTTCCCAGTTGCGCGAGATGCTCGGCCAGGCGCTGGTGGGCAAGAGGCTGGCCGCGGCGTCGACCGCGGTCGCCGACTTGGCCGGGGAGCTCGACGGGCGGAGTGGGCTGTCCAACAACCTCAGCAACGCCGTCGGCCGCTCGGCGACGGTGTTGCTGGAGTCGCTGGTCGAACACAGCGAGGAACGCTTGCTGATGGGCGGCACCGCCAATTTGACCCGCAACGCCGCGGATTTCGGTGGTTCGCTGCGGTCCATCCTCGAGGCCCTCGAGGAGCAGGTGGTGGTGCTGCGGTTGCTGGCGGCCCAGCAGGAAGCCGGCAAGGTGACCGTGCGCATCGGTCACGAGACGGCCGTCGAGCAGATGGTGGGCACCTCGATGGTGTCCACCGTCTACGGCACCTCGGATACCGTGTACGGCGGTATGGGCGTGCTGGGGCCCACCCGGATGGACTATCCGGGAACTATGGCCAGCGTCGCTGCGGTTGCTCTATACATCAGCGAAGTTCTGGGTGCCCGATGACCGCGCACCCCCAGAATGCCCAAGCTTTCTAGGCGCGGCACAGGAAAGGTCAGGCGTGGCACGCGATTATTACGGGCTGCTCGGCGTGGGCAGAAACGCCAGCGATGCGGACATCAAACGCGCGTACCGCAAGCTCGCGCGCGAGTTGCATCCCGACGTCAATCCCGACGAGGCCGCGCAGGCGAAGTTCAAGGAGATCAGCGTCGCCTACGAGGTGCTGAGCGATCCGGAGAAGCGCCGGATCGTCGACTTGGGCGGGGATCCCCTGGAAAACGCGGCCGCCTCGGCGGGCGGCGGGTTCGGCGGCTTCGGCAATTTGGGCGACGTGTTCGAGGCCTTCTTCGGCGGCGGCTTCAGCGCTGGTTCGGCCGCCCGCGGACCGATCGGGCGGGTGCGACCGGGCTCGGATTCGCTGCTGCGGATGCGGCTGGACCTCGAGGAGTGCGCGACCGGCGTGACCAAACAGGTCACCGTCGACACCGCGGTGTTGTGCGACCGGTGCCAGGGCAAGGGCACCAACGGCGACTCGGCGCCGATCCCCTGTGACACCTGCGGTGGCCGCGGGGAGGTGCAGACGGTGCAGCGCTCGCTGCTGGGCCAGGTGATGACGTCGCGGCCGTGTCCCACCTGCCGCGGTGTCGGGGTGGTCATCCCCGACCCGTGCCACCAATGCATGGGCGACGGCCGGGTGCGGGCCCGCCGGGAGATCAGCGTCAAGATCCCCGCCGGGGTCGGCGACGGCATGCGGGTCCGGCTCGCCGCCCAGGGCGAGGTCGGGCCCGGGGGAGGCCCGGCCGGCGACCTGTACGTCGAGGTCCACGAGCAGGCCCACGACATCTTCGTCCGTGAGGGCGACGACCTGCACTGCACGGTGTCGGTGCCGATGGTCGACGCGGCGCTGGGCGCCACCGTCACCGTCGACGCCATCCTGGACGGCACGAGCGAGATCACCATTCCGGCCGGCACGCAGCCGGGCTCGGTGATCACGCTGCGCGGCCACGGCATGCCGCACCTGCGGTCCGGTGTCCGGGGCGACCTGCACGTCCACGTCGAGGTGGTGGTTCCCACCCGGCTGGACCACCACGACACCGAACTGCTGCGCGAGCTGAAGAATCGCCGCAGCCGCGACGTGCCCGAGGTCCGCTCGACGCACGCCGGCAGCGGCCTGTTCAGCCGGCTGCGCGAGACGTTCACCGGGCGCTAGTTTTAGGGGCCCCTGCCTGTGGTGGCTGGAATATCCAAGCTGTTCTACGTTGACGCACTGCCCGATCCCGGCGCGCTGGCCGTCGTCGACGGCGACGAGGGTTTCCACGCCGCCACCGTGCGGCGCATCCGGCCCGGCGAACAGCTGGTGCTCGGCGACGGCGCCGGTGGGCTGGCCCGCTGCCGGGTCGAGCATGCGGGGCGCGGCGGGCTGCAGGCGCGGGTGCTGGGACGGTGGAGCGTCGCGCCCGGTCGCCCAGCGGTCACGGTGGTGCAGGCATTGCCCAAGTCCGAACGTTCGGAGTTGGCAATCGAATTGGCCACCGAGGCCGGCGCCGACGCGTTCCTGGCCTGGCAGGCGGCCCGCTGTGTGGCCACCTGGGAAGGTGCCCGGGTCGACAAGGGTCTGCGCAAGTGGCGTGCGGCCGCCCGTTCGGCCGCCCGGCAATCCCGCCGGGCGCACATCCCGCCGGTGGAGGCCGTGCTATCCACCGCGGCGCTGATCCAGCGGGTCCGCGACGAGGTGGCGGCCGGGACGGCGGTGCTGGCCTTGCACGAGTCGGCGACCGATCGGCTCGCGGAGTGCCATGTTGCCCAAGCGGATTCGGTGTTCCTGGTGGTCGGGCCCGAGGGCGGCATCGCGCCGGAGGAGGCCGCCGCGTTGACCGAGGCGGGCGCGGTCGCGGTCCGCCTCGGCCCGCAGGTGCTGCGGACGTCGACCGCCGCCGCGGTGGCCTTGGGCGCGCTGGGCGTGCTGACCCCGCGCTGGGAACATTCGTCGAGCCTGTAAATCTGCAGGCCCGCACTCGAACTTTCCCTGCACGATTACAGGCTCGCGGAGTTATCTTCTGCTGATGGCCGAGGCTGCCCACGATTTGAGCGCGCTCTTCGACGAGCATGTCGCCGACGAGTTCGTCGCCAAGGACGTCGCCGCCACCATGGCGACGATGACCGCGCACCCCTTCGTCAACCACGTGCCCACGATGATGGGCGGCGTCGGCGCGGACGAGGTGGCCGACTTCTACCGCGAGCACTTCATCGGGCACTGGCCCGCCGACACCGCGATCATCCCGGTCTGTCGCACCGTCGGCGCCGACCGCGTCGTCGACGAGATGATCATGTCGTTCACGCACGACGTACCGATGCCGACATTCCTTCCCGGCGTCTCGCCCACCGGGCGCGCCGTCAAGCTGCCGGTGGTGGTCGTGATGGGGTTCGACGTGGACTCCGATACGCCCAAGGTCGCCTACGAACGGATCTACTGGGACCAGGCCTGTCTGCTGGTGCAGGTCGGCCTGCTCGACGGCACCTCGCTGCCCGTCACCGGCGCCGCCCAGGCCCACAAGGTGCTGGGCAAGGACCAGCCGTCGAATACGCAGCTGAAAGCTGACCAACCCGTGCCCCCGGCGTAGACTGAGGCGGCCGAGCAAACCCCTGACAAGCCGAGAAAGCAGGCATCGAAAACCACGTGACGCCCCGCGAAACCAGCGCTGCTGATGCAGCCGGAGGCCAACAGGCCAACGCTCAGGTTCGCAGCAGCATCGACGTTCCGCCCGATCTCGTCATGGGCCTACTGGGTTCGGCAGACGAAAATCTGCGCGCGCTGGAACGCACCCTGAACGCCGACCTGCATGTGCGCGGCAACGCCGTGACCCTCTCCGGTGAGCCGGCCGACGTCGCGCTCGCGGAGCGGGTGATCTCCGAGCTGGTCGCCATCGTGGGCGGCGGCCAGCCGTTGACGCCGGAGGTGGTCCGTCACAGCGTCGCCATGCTGGTCGGCACCGGCAACGAGTCACCGGCCGAGGTGCTCACCCTGGACATCTTGTCGCGCCGTGGCACCACGATCCGGCCCAAGACGCTGAACCAGAAGCGTTACGTCGACGCCATCGACGCCAACACGATCGTCTTCGGCGTCGGCCCGGCCGGCACCGGAAAGACCTACCTGGCCATGGCCAAGGCCGTCCACGCGCTGCAGACCAAGCAGGTAAGCCGGATCATCTTGACCCGCCCGGCGGTGGAAGCCGGTGAGCGCCTTGGCTTTTTGCCGGGCACGCTGAGCGAGAAGATCGACCCCTACCTGCGCCCGCTGTACGACGCGCTGTACGACATGATGGATCCCGAGCTGATCCCGAAGCTGATGTCGGCCGGGGTCATCGAGGTGGCGCCGCTGGCATACATGCGGGGAAGGGCCCAGCCGGTATTCACTAAAGTATTGACGCCCAACGGTTTCCGTCCGATCGGCGAATTACGGGTCGGGGATTTCGTGATCGGGTCGGACGGGCGTCCCACGGAAGTCTCGGGTGTCTATCCGCAGGGCTTCAAGGAGATCTACCGGGTTTTTACTCAGGACGGTTCCTCGACGCTCGCGTCGGGTGATCATTTGTGGTCGGTGTACACACGAGCGGACAGGCGGCGAGGCAAACCCGCACGCGTGCTGCAGACCAAGGAGATGATCGGCAACCTTCGCGCGGCGCATTCTCACCGCTACGAACTACCGACGTTGAGCGCCCCGGTGACCTTCGCCGCGCGCCCAGTGCCGATTGATCCGTACGCGCTCGGTCTGCTCCTGGGCAACGGATGTCTTACATGTGCGACGACGCCGAGTTTCGCGACGACCGATCCCGAGTTGGCCAGTGCGCTGGGCGAGCTCATTCCCGGAATCGAAGTACGACGCAAAACGGAGGTCGACTACATCCTGAACCGCGCCGCCGGTCTCGGTCATGTCACCGCTCGAGAGAACCCGGTGACGGGTGCCTTGCGTCGACTCGGTCTGGCGGGAACACGGTCGAACACCAAGTTCATCCCCGCGGATTACCTGTTCAACTCGCCAGATGTGCGGTTGGCGGTGTTGCAGGGTCTGTTGGATTCCGATGGAGGTCCGGTCACTCAGAAGGGGCGAACTTGCCGCATCCAGTTGGTGACGGTATCCGATCGACTCCGTGATGATGTGGTGTTCCTGGTTCAGTCGCTCGGCGGTATTGTCTACCAGCGCACCCGACTGGCTGTGGGTCGCAAGCCGGGACTTGCCCGCGGCCGCGACGTGCATCACCGATCCGATGCCCACGCCCTAGACATCCGTTTGCCTGACGGGATAGTGCCGTTCCGGCTAGCCCGGAAGGCGGCGAAGTACGACGAGGTGGGCGGCGGCCGACCGATGCGTTTCGTTGACCGCATTGAGCCCGCCGGAACCGAAGAAGCGGTGTGCGTTCAGGTCGCGGCAGCGGATTCTTTGTATGTCACTGAAGACTTTTTGCTGACACACAACACGTTGAATTCCGCGTTCATCGTCCTCGACGAGGCGCAGAACACCACCGCCGAGCAGATGAAGATGTTCCTCACCCGGCTGGGCTTCGGGTCGAAAGTCGTTGTCACCGGCGACATCACCCAGATCGACCTTCCCGGCGGCGCCAGATCCGGCCTGCGCTCGGCGATCGACATCCTCGAGAGTGTCGATGACATCCACATCGCGGAGCTGACCAGCGTGGACGTGGTGCGCCACCGGCTGGTCTCGGAGATCGTCGACGCCTACGCCAGGTACGAGGAGCCCGGCTCGGGGATGAACCGGGCGGCTCGGCGGGCCGCGAGCTCCCGCGGTCGCCGATGATGGGCGTGGTGAGCAAGCTATGACCATTGAGGTATCCAACGAGTCGGGCGTTGACGTCTCCGAGGCCGAATTGGTCAGCGTCGCAAGGTTTGTCATCGCCAGAATGGACGTCAACCCGGCCGCCGAGCTGTCGATGGTGCTACTGGACACCGCGGCCATGGCCGACCTGCACATGCGCTGGATGGACCTGCCCGGGCCGACCGACGTGATGAGCTTTCCGATGGACGAGCTCGAGCCCGGCGGCCGGCCCGACGCCCCCGAGCCGGGGCCGTCGATGCTGGGCGACATCGTGCTGTGCCCGGAATTCGCCGCGGAACAGGCCGCCGCGGCCGGCCACAGCCTCGGACATGAGTTGGCGCTGTTGACGATTCACGGAGTGCTGCATCTGCTCGGCTACGACCACGGCGAGCCGGCCGAGGAAAAAGAGATGTTCGCCCTGCAGGACCGGCTGCTCGAAGAGTGGGTCGCCGAACAGGTCGAGGCCTACCACCAGGACCGCCAGGAGGAACGCGACCGCCGGTTGCTGGACAAGTCAAGGTATTTCGACCATTGACCGGACTGTCTCAGCTGCTCGGCGCGATCGCCCTGATCGCTCTGGGCGGGCTTTTCGCGGCGATCGACGCCGCCATCAGCACGGTGTCGCTGGCCCGGGTGCAGGAGCTGGTGCGCGACGAGCGGCCCGGCGCGGTGTCGCTGCTGCGGGTGATGACCGAGCGGCCCCGCTACATCAACCTGGTCGTGCTGCTGCGCATCATCTGCGAGATCACCGCGACCGTACTGCTGGTGGTGTTCCTCTACGACAACCTCGGCATGAACTGGGCGTTGTTCGGCGCCGCGACCATCATGGTGGTGACCAGCTTCGTCGTCATCGGCGTGGGCCCGCGCACCCTCGGCCGCCAGCACGCCTATTCGATTTCGTTGACGACGGCCCTTCCGCTGCGCGGTATTTCGTGGTTGTTGATGCCGATCAGCCGGTTGCTGGTGGTCCTGGGCAACGCGCTCACACCGGGCCGGGGCCTGCGGAACGGCCCGTTCGCCTCCGAGATCGAACTGCGCGAGGTCGTCGATCTGGCCCAGCAGCGCGGCGTGGTCGCCGCCGACGAGCGCCGGATGATCCAGTCGGTCTTCGAGCTCGGTGATACCCCGGCCCGCGAGGTGATGGTGCCGCGCACCGAGATGATCTGGATCGAAAGCGACAAGTTCGCCAGCCAGGCGACGAACCTGGCCGTGCGCAGCGGCCATTCCCGCATCCCGGTGATCGGCGAGAACGTCGACGACATCGTCGGGGTCGTGTACCTGAAAGACCTTGTCCAGCAGACGTTCCTATCGCCCGACGGCGGCCGCGACACCAAGGTGTCACAGGTGATGCGCCCGGCGGTGTTCGTGCCGGACTCCAAGCCGCTGGACGCGCTGCTGCGGGAAATGCAGCGCGACCGCAACCACATGGCCCTGCTCGTCGACGAGTACGGGGCGATAGCCGGCCTGGTCAGCATCGAAGACGTGCTCGAAGAAATCGTCGGCGAGATCGCCGACGAGTACGACGAGGCGGAAACGGCCCCGGTAGAAGACCTGGGCGACAAACGTTTTCGGGTGTCGGCGCGGCTGCCGATCGAAGACGTCGGTGAGCTGTACGGCGTGGAGTTCGACGACGATCTCGACGTCGATACCGTGGGCGGTCTGCTGGGTCTGGAATTGGGCCGGGTTCCGCTGCCGGGCGCCGAGGTGGTGTCGCATGGCTTGCGGCTGCGCGCGGAGGGCGGCCCGGATCACCGGGGGCGGGTACGGATCAACACCGTTTTGTTGAGCCCGGCCGGCCCCGAGTCCAATGGTGGGGAGGCCGATCATCATGGCTGAGCGGCTGGACGCCGAGGACGCCAAGCTGGTGGTGCTGGCGCGGGCCGCGATGGCCCGCGCCGACGCCGGCAGCGGCGCCGCGGTCCGGGACGCCGACGGCCGCACGTATGCGGCCGCGCCGGTGGACTTGTCGACGCTGAAGCTGACCGGTTTGCAGGCTGCGGTGGCCGCGGCCGCGTCCAGCGGGGCGACCGGGTTGGAGGCCGCCGTCCTGGTGGCGGCGTCCGCCGACGATCCCGGGATCGCCGCGGTGCGCGAACTGTCTCCGACGGCCCCGATCATCGTCACCGACCGCGCCGGGAACCTGGTATGACGCCGAACGTGCACTCATGGCGAGAAATCCGCGCAAAAGTCGCCCTGTGTGCACGCTCGGCGATAGGCCGACCGCCCAACTCCACCTCACGCATCGCCGTCGGGTGCCATGGCTGAATTCCGTTCGGGCTTCGTGTGTTTGGTCGGCCGGCCGAACACCGGCAAGTCGACGCTGACCAACGCGCTCGTCGGCGCCAAGGTGGCGATCACCTCGACGCGGCCGCAGACCACCCGGCACACCATTCGCGGGATCGTGCACCGGGAGAACTTCCAGATCATCCTGGTCGACACCCCCGGCCTGCACCGGCCGCGCACGCTGCTGGGCAAGCGGCTCAACGACCTGGTCCGCGACACCTATGCCGAGGTCGACGTGATCGGGTTGTGCATCCCGGCCGACGAGGCGATCGGCCCGGGCGACCGGTGGATCGTCGACCAGGTTCGCGCGGTCGCTCCCAGGACCAAGCTTGTAGTCATCGTCACCAAGATCGACAAGGTGCCCAAAGACCGGGTGGCCGCGCAGCTGGTCGCGGTCAGCGAGCTGGTCGGCGATTCCGCCGAAATCGTTCCGGTGTCGGCGGCAACCGGCGCGCAGGTCGACGTGCTGGTCGACGTGCTGGCCGCGGCGCTGCCCGAAGGCCCGGCCTATTACCCCGACGGTGAGCTGACCGACGAGCCCGAGGAGGTTTTGATGGCCGAGCTCATCCGCGAGGCTGCCCTGGAGGGAGTGCGCGACGAGCTGCCGCATTCGCTGGCGGTGGTGATCGACGAGGTCAACCCGCGTGAGGGCCGGGATGACCTCATCGACGTGCACGCCATCCTCTACGTCGAGCGGGACAGCCAGAAGGGCATCGTCATCGGCAAGCGCGGCGCGCGGCTGCGGGAGGTGGGCACCGCCGCGCGCGCCCAGATCGAGAAACTGCTGGGCACCAAGGTCTACCTCGACCTGCGTGTCAAGGTCGCCAAAAATTGGCAGAGCGACCCCAAACAGCTTGGCCGGCTTGGTTTTTAGCGCTCACGGCCTCACACCAGCACCCGGATGGTCCGCAGCGACGGATCCGCCGCGTCGGGGATGTTCATGCCGGCGCGCACACCCGAGCAAACGTAGTCCAGCACGGCGTCGTTGAGGCGCTCGCCGGGCACGACGGCGGGAATGCCGGGCGGGTACGGCGTGACCTGTTCGGCGGCAACACGTCCCGCGGCACGATGCGACGGCACCGCCTCGACGCGTCCGAAGAACGCGTCACGCGGCAGGCAAACGGTTTCTAGTTGCAGCTGCTCGGGCGACGGCAGGTCGATTCGCGACGGCCGGTCGAGGTCGTTGGCCGCCTTGCGCCACGCCCACAGCGCCTCGGTCAGGCGGCCCGCGGTGGTCTTGTCGTCGGCGAAGGACAGGGTCGCCAGGATGCGGCGATGATCGCTCATCCCGACGTCGATATGGGCGTACGCGCGCAGCCAGTCGGCGGCCTGATAGCCCGAGGTGCCGGTGGCCGAGACGTCCATCATCACCTGCAACCGGTCCAGGTCATGGGATGCCTGCACGCCGAGCAGCTCGTCGTTGAGCACCTGCACATCCGGGATGAGTTCGATGTCCTCGCGCAGCTGACTCGCCAAATCCAGTGCGGCACCGAGCAATTCGTGACCGTGCTCGACCATCTGCCGCCGCCATCCGTCCATCGCGGCATAGACCAGGACGTTGGGGCTGGTGGTCATCAGCAGATCCGCGCAGGCCGAAAGGCGGTCCCGGTCGATGAGATCGCCCTGCACGTGAAACACGGAGCCCTGTTCGAAACCGGCACCCATCTTGTGCACGCTCACGACGCAGATGTCCGCGCCGGCATCCATCGCCCAGGTCGGCAGGTCCTCATGAAACGGCAGGTGCGCGCCCCACGCCTCGTCGATGATCAGCGGCTTGCCACGAGCGTGGCAGACCTCGGCGATTCCGGCGATGTCGGCGCAGGTGCCATACGGGCTGGGGCTCACGACGAGCGCACCGGCGGCGTCGGGATGCCTTTCCCACGTCCGCTCCACCTGCCGCGGTGAGGGCGGATGCGAAAAGTGATGCTCGGCGTCCCAGCGGGGCGTGATCCAGTGAGGCTGCACGCCGGAGAAAATCAGGCCCGCCACGATGGACTTGTGGCTGTCCCGGCCCAACAGCAGGCCGCCGTCACCACCGGCTACGGCCATCATCGCCGCCTTCACCGACAGCGAGCTGCCGCACGTGGAGAACCATGCGAAGTCGGCACCCACCGCCTCGGCCATGAGGTCCTCCGCGCGCTTCAGGTACTTGTTGCTGGTCCTGCGGTTGTCCAGCCCGCCGCTGGCCAGCACGTCGTCGAGGAACGGTTCACGGCCCAGCACCGCCAGGACCCGGTCGTCGGTGCCGCGGCCCTGCCGGTGGCCCGGCGGCGTGAACCCGTACCGGTTCTTGTCGCGGTAGTCGGTCAGCGCATGAAGCAGCGGAGCATCGGATTGGTCCATCCCGAACGGGTACCCGCGTTGTCGCGGCCTAACGCCGGCATCAGCGGCGCGGCGGCGGCGCGCCGGCGGGCGGCGTGTCGGTGCCGGCGTTCCACCACACCGGTGGCTGCTTGGTCGACCAGCCGCACACGGCCTCCAGCTCCGCGGCCAGCGAGATCAGCATGCCCTCGCTGTTCGCCGGACCCATCAGCTGCACACCGATGGGCAGGCCTTCCGAGGTGAACCCGGCCGGCACGTTGATCGACGGCCAGCCCAGCACGTTCCACGGAAAGGTCAATGGGCACGCGGCGATCATGGCGCGGTCGGTGCCGAAGCTGCCCAACCGGTCGAAGGCGCGCGCCAACGGCGGTGGCTGCGCGGTGGTCGGCGCCAGCACCACGTCGACGATGTCGAAGATCGAGCCGACCCGACGCTGGTCGGCGGTTTCGTGGCGGCGTGCGCTGCGCAGGATCGCCTGTCCCAGCACGTGGCCCATGCGCAGATTGGCCAGCGTGCGGGGGTCCAGGATGACCCCGTCACCCAGCCGCTCCTCCCAGTCCCGCAGGCCCGCGGTGGACCGGGCGAGAAAGTCCCACGACAACCGCAGCCCGTAGTCGGGGTTGCCGGGCACCACGGTGTGGCCGAGCAGCTCGAGTTGCTTGCCCACGGCCCGGGTCGCGGCGAGGATTTCGGGGTGCAGTTTGGGCCGAAAACCCGTGTAGGGGAACCTGGTTGACAGCGCGATGTTCAGCGGTCCGGGCGCCTTCCCGACATAGTCGGACGCCGTGATCGGGGGCGGTTTGTGCCGGTCGCCCTCCGCGTTGCCGGACGCGGCGTCGAGCACCAGCGCCGCGTCGGCCACCGTGCGGGCCAGCACGCCGTTGACGGTGATGCCGTTGAACGGCTCCGGCAACGGCCAGGTGGAGATGCGGCCGCGCTGCGGCTTGATGCCCACCAGATGCGTCCACGCGGCGGGGATGCGGATGCTACCCGCGCCGTCGGAGCCGATCGCCGCCGTGACCAGGCCCGCGGCCACCGCGGCCGCGCTTCCGCCCGACGATCCGCCCGGGGTGTGCCGGCGCGACCAGGGGTTGCGGGTGTGTCCGAATCCGGGTCCGCTGGTGAACGGCCACTGACCCAGTTCGCAGGCGTTGGTCTTGCCGACGATCACCGCGCCGGCCGCCTTCAGCCGGCGAACCACCTCGGCGTCGTGGGTGGCGGGCGCGACATACCCCTCGCTACCGAACGCGGTGGGCACCCCAGCAACGTCGACGTCGTCTTTGACCGCGATCGGGATGCCCAGCAACGGGGCGGTGTCCCCGGCCGCCCGGCGCCGGTCGGCCTCCGCCGCGTCGGCCAGCGCCGACTCGGTGAGCACCACCCGGAACGCGTTCAGGGTGGACTGGCTCGTATGGATGGCGTGCAGGGAACGGCGCACCAGCGTGTCGGAGGTTACCGCGCGGCTGGCCAGCTGGTAGAGCAGGTCAGTCAGCGTCGGCAGGCGCCGGCCGCCGGACCCGGAACCCGAGCCGGAAAGGGCCCCAAAAGCGCCAACCACGGGGTACGAGACTATCGGCGCGGATACCAGCGATGTCGCGGCGGGGTGCAAAACTATTGAGATGCGGCTGTATCGAGACCGGGCGGTGGTGCTGCGCCAGCACAAGCTCGGCGAAGCCGACCGGATCGTCACCCTGCTGACCCGCGATCACGGGCTGGTTCGCGCGGTGGCCAAGGGTGTCCGCCGTACCCGCAGCAAATTCGGCGCGCGGCTGGAGCCGTTCGCGCACATCGACGTGCAACTGCACCCCGGCCGCAACCTCGACATCGTCACCCAGGTCGTCTCCATCGACGCGTTCGCCACCGACATCGTCAGCGACTACGGCCGGTACACCTGTGGGTGCGCGATGCTGGAAACCGCCGAACGCCTCGCCGGTGAGGAGCGGGCGCCGGCCCCGGCGCTGCACCGGCTCACGGTGGGCGCGCTGCGAGCGGTGGCCGACGGGCACCGGCCCCGTGACCTGCTGTTGGACGCCTATCTGCTGCGTGCCATGGGCATCGCCGGGTGGGCGCCGGCGCTGACCGAGTGCGCCCGCTGCGCCACGCCCGGTCCGCATCGGGCGTTTCACGTCGCCGCCGGGGGCAGCGTCTGCGCGCACTGCCGCCCGGCCGGTTCGACCACACCGCCGCTGGGTGTGCTGGATCTGATGTCCGCGCTGCACGACGGCGATTGGGAGGCCGCCGAAGGGGCGCCACAATCGCACCGCAGCCACGTCAGCGGGTTGGTGGCCGCGCACCTGCAATGGCATCTGGAGCGACAGCTCAAAACGTTGCCGCTGGTAGAGCGGACGTATCGGGCCGACCGCACGATCGCCGAACGGCGCGCGGCGCCGATCGGGCAGGATACGGCCTGTGGCTAGCAACGCGCGGAAGCCGAAGTCAACCGACTTTCCTCAGCTGCCCCCCGCGCCCGTCGACTACCCGACCTTTCCGGACAAGTCGACCTGGCCCGTCGCGTTCCCGGAGCTGCCGCCGTCGCCCGGCGGCGGCCCGCGCCGCCCGCCGCAGCATCCGTCGAAGGCGGCCGCGCCGCGGATTCCGGCCGATCGGCTGCCCGCTCACGTCGCCATCGTGATGGACGGCAACGGCCGCTGGGCCACCCAGCGCGGGCTCAGCCGCACCGACGGCCATAAGGCGGGCGAGGCGGTTGTCATCGATATCGTTTGCGGCGCAATCGAACTCGGGGTCAAGTGGCTCAGCCTTTACGCCTTTTCCACCGAGAACTGGAAGCGTTCTCCCGACGAAGTCCGCTTCCTGATGGGGTTCAACCGCGACGTGGTGCGGATGCGACGCGTGAACCTGAACGAGCTCGGGGTCCGGATCCGGTGGGTAGGCTCCCGGCCGCGCCTGTGGCGCAGCGTCATCAACGAATTGGTGATCGCGGAGAAGATGACGGCGCGCAACGACGTCATCACCGTCAACTACTGCGTCAACTACGGAGGCCGCACCGAAATCGCCGAAGCCACAAGGGAAATCGCTCGTTTGTCCGCGTCGGGCAGGCTCAACCCGGAGCGGATCACCGAGGACACGGTCGCCCGGCACCTGCAGCGGCCCGACATCCCGGACGTGGATCTCTTGCTGCGCACCTCGGGCGAGCATCGGTCCAGCAATTTCATGCTGTGGCAGGCCGCCTACGCCGAATACGTCTTTCAGGACAAGCTGTGGCCCGACTACGACCGCCGCGACCTGTGGGCGGCCTGCGAGGAATACGCGTCCCGCGATCGACGGTTCGGGAGCGCCTAGTGCCGTCGCTGCAGGAGCGCCTGGCACCGATACTCCGCGACGTCCTTGCCGTCGAGGAGGAACCCGACGGCGCGCTGACGGTGCGCCATAACGGCACGTTGGCCTCGTTGCGGGTGGTGAACATCGCCGAAGGCCTCGACCTGGTGTCGCTGACCCAGATCTTGGCGTGGGACCTGCCGCTGACCAAGAAGATCGGTGACCAGGTCGCCAAGCGGGCGCGGGAGAGCAACTTTGGCAGCGTGACGCTGCTCGAGAAGGCCAATCAGAAGGCCGTGCAACGCAACTCGGGCAAGGGTGCGTCTAAAACCGCGGACGTCATGCTGCGCTACAACTTTCCCGGGGGCGGCCTGACCGACGACGCCCTGCGCACCCTGATCCTGCTGGTGCTCGATACCGGAGCCGACATACGTCGCGCGCTAATGGGTTGATTTCGATGCCGGGCCGTCTTCAGGACGCGCAGTCCGAGCACGTTCCGAAGATCTCGATGGTGTGGCTGACGTCGGAGAAGCCATGCTTGGCGGCCACCTGCGCCGCCCACTCCTCGACCTCGTGGCCGCCGATCTCGACGGTGGAACCACAGCGGCGGCACACCAGGTGGTGGTGATGATGATCCGAGCACCTGCGGTAGACCGACTCGCCGGTGTCGGTGCGCAGCGTGTCGACCAATCCCGCCGCCGCCATCGACTGCAGCGTCCGGTAGACGGTGGTCAGGCCGATGCTATCGCCGCGGCGCCGCAGCTCGTCATGCAGCTCCTGGGCCGAGCGGAACTCGTCGAGCGTCTCCAACAGCGTGGAAATCGCCGCCCGCTGACGGGTGGAACGGACGCTGGCACCCGTCATTGGCGCCGCTCCTCTTCCCCGCAAGCGGGCGGCATTCCCACGCCGGCGCGGGTCATGGCGTGTCCTCGCCGGCGTGGGCGACGGCGTCGATGACGATGTGGGCGAGGTGGTGGTCGGCGAGCCGGTACAGCACTTCCCGGCCGGAGCGCTCCCCGGCGACCACGCCGGCCGCCTTGAGGATCTTCAGGTGCTGGCTGACCAGCGGCTGCGGCACGCCGAGCGCGTCGACCAGTTCGTGTACGCAGCGGTGGGACTCGCGCAACTGCAGCACGATGGCGATCCGCACGGGTGCGGCCAGCGCGCGCAGCAGCTCGCCGGCGGCGTCGAGGATCTCCCGCGACGGCGGGACGGGATATTCGGGGAACGCGGAGTGTTCCGCGGACCCAGCTCGGCCATGCTCGTGGGCTACCACGCTCGCGTCCGATCTCGTCTCGCCGTCGGCGGTGGTCGGCGTTGAGGAGGACATCACCATGGAAGAGTCATCACCTTGAGAAGTGCCGGGTAGTTGGAGCGTTGATCGAGCGTCCACTGTCGGAATCACGATCGGCCGCCTTCCACTGTCACATGCATGATGATGCATGTCAAAGAACCTGGCGGTGGTCGATACCATGACTGATGTTTTGGCGAGCGGCGGTTCGCCGCCGCACGAGTCTGCCCGATCCGGAAAGGGAGTGCACCGCCCCGTGGCGTCTGTCATCGACACCGTTGTCAACCTGGCCAAACGGCGGGGCTTCGTCTATCCCTCGGGCGAGATCTACGGCGGCACGAAATCGGCGTGGGATTACGGCCCGCTGGGGGTGGAACTCAAGGAGAACATCAAACGGCAGTGGTGGCGCTCGGTGGTCACCGGCCGCGACGACGTCGTCGGAATCGATTCGTCGATCATCCTGCCGCGGCAGGTGTGGGTGGCCTCCGGCCACGTCGAGGTGTTCCACGACCCGCTGGTCGAGTCGTTGATCACCCACAAGCGCTACCGCGCCGACCATCTCATCGAGGCCTACGAAGCCAAACACGGGCATCCGCCGCCCAACGGGCTGGCCGACATCCGCGACCCGGACACCGGCGAGCCCGGGCAGTGGACCGAGCCCCGCGAGTTCAACATGATGCTCAAGACATACCTCGGGCCCATCGAGACCGAGGAGGGGCTGCACTATTTGCGTCCGGAGACCGCGCAGGGCATCTTCATCAACTTCGCCAACGTGGTGACGACCGCGCGCCGCAAGCCGCCGTTCGGCATCGGGCAGATCGGCAAGAGTTTTCGCAACGAGATCACCCCGGGCAACTTCATCTTCCGCACCCGCGAATTCGAGCAGATGGAAATGGAGTTCTTCGTCGAACCGTCGACCGCTCCACAGTGGCACCAGTATTGGATCGACACCCGGCTGCAGTGGTACACCGATCTCGGCATCAATCCGGAGAACCTGCGGCTCTACGAGCATCCCAAGGACAAGTTGTCCCACTATTCCGACCGCACCGTCGACATCGAGTACAAGTTCGGCTTCGTCGGCAACCCGTGGGGCGAGCTGGAAGGTGTCGCCAACCGAACCGATTTCGACTTATCAACGCACTCAAGCCATTCCGGCGTCGACCTGTCGTTCTACGATCAAGCCACCGACACGCGGTACTTCCCGTATGTGATAGAACCGGCGGCCGGTCTGACCCGGTCGTTCATGGCGTTCTTGATCGACGCCTACGTCGAGGACCAAGCCCCCAACGCCAAGGGCGGGATGGAAAAGCGCACGGTGCTTCGGCTGGATCCCCGGCTGGCGCCGGTCAAGGTCGCGGTGCTGCCGCTGTCCCGGCACGCCGATTTGAGTCCCAAGGCTCGTGACTTGGCCGCCGAGTTGCGCAAATGCTGGAATGTCGACTTCGACGACGCCGGCGCCATCGGGCGGCGCTATCGGCGCCAGGACGAGGTCGGGACGCCTTTTTGCCTGACGGTGGATTTCGAGTCGCTAGAGGACGACGCCGTGACCGTGCGCGAGCGCGACGACATGAGGCAGGAGCGAGTCGCGATGAATGCCGTGGCCGAGTACCTGGCGGCGCGGCTCAAGGGCTGCTAGGCCTGGGCAACGGAGACAACGTCGGTAGCGCGAATTCCGGCGAGCAATAACTCCGGCAAACGGCAATATCGACATTTGTGCTAACCGACGACAATCGGTTTGGTTTGCCGGCCTGAATTCGGGCAACGGCGACGTCGATTCATTTAACCCCGATGCGGAAGATATCGCTTCTATAACTCCGGCAGCCGCGGCGCGGGCTTCGTGAACTCGCATATCGTCAATACGGGCTTTGGAACGCCTTCGGAACAGGTTCAGCAACAACACCGGCTTCGCAAACTCCGACGCCGACAATTTGGCATTTTCGACACGCCAAACAACAGCGGCGGATCCACCGATCCCAGCGCCACGCGTGTCAACCCAGCCAACTCGGGATCCGTGAGTCGGGCCATTGACAACTCGGGTTGTCAGAACGTGGCCGTCAACGACGCTGGGCTGCCGGAACGGCCACTCCGACGTGCTCGCCTTCGGCAATCCGCTTTCAGGTTTCTTCCCAAAACTTTGTTCTATGCATTGCGGGGCATTGCGGGTGATTTTGACACCGCCCCGCCTCGGAAAACGTCGGCGGGCGACACCGCCGGCTACTCTTTCCGTAAGGTCACTAGGCAAGCCAAAAATCGCTCACCCCAGGCATGGCCCGGCTCCGAAGAAAGCTGACATGGCATGTCCAGATTTTTAACAGCTTCTTAACGTTGCCCGGCTAGGTCGTCTGGACACTTGTCCGGTAAACCGAGTCAGGTGATCGTGTCCCACCCGTCGCTGCCCGATTCTGGGAAATCATTTAACGAAAGTACCGATTTTCGGGCCGCGATTGCCTTACGATCCAGCCGTGGCGGTAAGCAGGTGGCTAGCCGCCACAGGTCGGTGTTGGGTTGAGCGCTTGTCGGAGCCGTTGACGCGGCTGGATGTGTTGGGGTTGTGATGGTTCCTGCTTTTACGTTCTTTCCTCCCGAGATCAACTCGGCGTTGATGTTCGCCGGCGCGGGTTCGGGGCCGCTGTTCGTGGCCGCATCGGCGTGGGACGGGCTGGCGTCAGACTTGTCGGCTGCCGCGTCGTCTTTTAACTCCGTGGTCACCGGGTTGGTCAATGGGCCGTGGGCGGGCCCGTCGTCGGCGGCCATGGCGGCGGCGGCGACACCGTACGTGGGGTGGCTGAGCACGGCCGCGGCGCAGGCCGAGACTGCGGCGTCTCAGGCCCGGGCAGCGGCAACGGCGTTCGAGTCGGCCCTGACGGCGACGGTGCCTACTCCGGCGGTGGCGGCGAATCGTGTGCAGCTGTTGGCGTTGATCGCGACGAACATTTTGGGTCAGAACACGCCGGCGATCGCGGCTACCGAGTTCGAGTACATGGAGATGTGGGCCCAAGACGTGGCCGCGATGCTGGGTTATCAGGCCGGGGCGACATCGGTGGCGTCGGCATTGCCGGCGTTTAGTTTGCCGCCGGTGAGCCTGGCAGGCTTGACGGGGCTGCTGACGACGCCGCTGTCCAGTGTGACGTCGGAGGCTGCCAGCCTGGCGTCGACGGCAGGGGCTGCATTGGCCGCTCCGGTGGTGGCGGCGGTTACGCCTGCGGTGTCGCAGGTGTCGTCGCTGGCGTCGGTGGTGCCACTGTCGTCACTGACGTCGGTGGCCCAGATCGGCATGTATCCCGCGAGCATGATGATGTCGCCGATCATGATGGCGGCCCAGGCCGGCATGAGTGCACATCCGGCCCTGGCCAGCGCCACGAATTTGGCCGCCGACGCTCCGAAGTTCGTTGGCAACGCTGTGCCCACGAATCCGCTGGGCGGCGCCGGCGGGCTGGGGGCCCTGGGCGCGTCGGCGGGCTTGGGTAAGGCGCGGTTGGTCGGTGCGATGTCCGTGCCGCAGACCTGGCAGGGGTCGGCCCCGGCTCGGATGGTAAGTGGGGCGATGTCGGGGGTCGGAGGAGAGATGGTCGGCGCCGCCCCGGCGGCCGGGGCGCCGACGGGCGGCATGCCGATGATGCCGATGCCGATGGGTGGCATGGGAGCCGGCGCTGGGATGCCCGGCGGGATGTTGGGCCGCGGCGGGGCCAGCCCCAACCACGTCGTGCAGTCGCGGCCCAGCGTGGTGCCGCGCACCGGGGTCGGATAGGTCGGGGCGGCGGCGCGATCAAGGCCGCAGGCGGCATGCGGCCGCTCGCCGGCGCACGGCGACGACCGAAATGAATTCACTGGGATTCGAAGAAAACGACGCCGCGGCCCAACGAGTGCACAAAAGAACTTGGACCGGCCGAATTGCTCGAGCAAACCCCGGATCACGATAAAGAAAATGAGCACCGGCTGATCGCCGCCGGAATACGCCGCGACCCGAAAACGGGACTTCACGGAAGGGCGCGGCGACCGGCGACTCGTCGACGGAATGTCCCGTCGCGAATTTTCGCCGAGTTGGCCGCTACCGGCGCCGGGGCTTTGACGTGCATGGCCGGTCCGGCGACCGAAAAGGCTTACGCTCGCATCGAAACGCTGTACGGGCGCACCTCAAGGCGCAGGTCAACCGCGTGGTCGCGGCCACGTAGGGCGCACCGCGCTAGCCAGGATCCCTCATCGGTTCCGCCCGTGGTTGCCCGCGGGCCCTACGGCAAGCGAAATCGGTAAATCCCGGATATTGTCCTCAGGATTGACTTACGATGCGGAGTGCTTGGTGGTGATTGATTCACCACCGAGTCGGAGTGTGTGGAGATCGGCTGTGGAAGGGGGCAGCATGCTTTTGCCTCTTAGTTCGCCGCTGCCGGACGATGCGGTGTCGGCGATTCGGGGTGAGTCGGGCATGCTCGGCGGCCTATCGGTTCCGCTCAAGTGGGGTGTGGCCGTTCCGCCCGACGACTATGACCACTGGGCGCCGGAGCCGGAAGAGGGCGCCGATGCCGGCGACAAGGCGGCCGACGGGGTCAGCCCCGAGGTGGCGGCCACCGAGGGCATGGATGAGTGGGCCGAATGGAGCGAGTGGCAGGGCGAAGCCGAACCTCGCTTCGACATGCCGCGGACGAGCAGCGTGATACCGCATTCTCCGGCGGCCGGTTAGAGAGGGGGAAAGACTGTAGGTGTTTCACGCGTGATCGGCGGCTCCGGTGCCCCCACGGCCGGCCGTTACGACAGTCAATCTGTGTAGACAAGTCCAGGTAATTAGTCCAGAAGGAGAAAGGCAACATGGC
Organism: Mycobacterium malmoense; assembly: GCF_019645855.1. Classification (NCBI taxonomy): domain Bacteria; kingdom Bacillati; phylum Actinomycetota; class Actinomycetes; order Mycobacteriales; family Mycobacteriaceae; genus Mycobacterium; species Mycobacterium malmoense. The sequence continues at coordinate 3,367,945 of NZ_CP080999.1, read as the reverse complement.
AACACGTTTTATGACCGATCCGCACGAGATGCGGGCGATGGCGGGTCGTTTTGAGGTGCATGCTCAGACGGTGGAGGACGAGGCTCGCAAGATGTGGGCGTCGTCGATGAACATCGCTGGCGCGGGTTGGAGCGGGCAGGCCCAGGCGACTTCGTACGACACCATGGGTCAGATGAATCAGGCGTTTCGCAACATCGTGAACATGTTGCATGGGGTGCGCGACGGGTTGATCCGCGACGCCAACAACTACGAGCAGCAAGAGCAGGCCTCCCAGCAGATCCTCGGCAGCTAACCTCAAGTGCGGCGAAAGCCGTTGCCACACAAAACTTTTACGAATTAAGGAGATCGGGTTCGATGACAATCAATTACCAGTTCGGCGATGTGGACGCCCATGGCGCCACCATTCGTGCCCAGGCGGCTTCGTTGGAGGCCGAGCACCAGGCCATCGTTCGTGATGTGCTGGCCGCTGGGGACTTTTGGGGTGGCTCGGGGTCGGTGGCCTGCCAGGAGTTCATCACCCAGTTGGGCCGCAACTTTCAGGTGATCTACGAGCAGGCCAACGCCCACGGGCAAAAGGTGCAGTCCGCCGGCAGCAACATGGCCAGCACCGACAGCGCCGTCGGCTCCAGCTGGGCCTAGAAAAGATCGGTCAGCGGCGGCGCGCCGGCATCCGGTGCGCCGCCCGCCCCGTCGAATAGCGCACGACCACCCCCGGGTACCTGCTACCGGGGGTGGTCGTGTTTTAGGCCTACATGCCGTCAAGCCGGCTCAGAATCGGCCGCCGCCACCCATGAAGCCGCCGTCGGACGGGCCTCCCGATGACCCCGACGAGCCGCCGAACGACGTCGGGCTCCAGCCGCCAAACCCGCCCCGCATGCCCCCACTGAGGAGGTCGCCGAGGATGATCCCGCCGATCATCGCGCCGGTGTCGCTGCCGCCGCGGCGGGCGTAGGCGCGCTGAGCCGATTGCATGTCGGCGTTGGCCAGCGCCTGCGCGTTGGCGGCCAGCGTCGAGGCCGTGTTGGCGTGGGCGATCGCCTCGGTCAGGTTGGTCGCTCTCTTGTCTTGTGCGGCCTCCAGGTGCCGTTTGGCTTCGGCCAGGCGGGTGCGGGCCTCGGCTCCGATGCCGCCCCGACGGGCGTCGATGTACTCCGAGACGCCGCGGACCCGCGACTCCGCGGTGAACAACGCCTGCTCGAACGAGCGGTTGAGCCGCTCGGCGTTCGCCTGCTCTTGGGCCACGCCGGCCAGGACCCGGTCGAGGTCGGCGTCGGCCTTGGTGAGCCGGGCAAACGCGCCGAGCGGGTCGGTGGGGCCGCCGCCGGTGCTGCGCGCGGAGTCCAGGGCCCCGATCGCGGCGTCGCGCGCCGCTCTCAGCTCGGCGGCATGGCCGGCGCCCGGCGCCCTTTGCAGTTGCTCATCGGCGCGCTTGATGCCCGCCTGGATGTCGTCGATGACCGACGGCAACGCGGCGACGGCGTGCTTGATGTCCCCGGCCGCGTTGTCGATGGCGTCCAGCAGCGCACGGGCTTGCCCGAGCGCCGACTCGGCGGCGCGCACCGCGTCCACCAACGCGGTCTGCTGGCCGCCCTGAGCGGCGACCAGATCGCGGGCGGAGCCGATGTTGCGGTCGGCGAACGCCAGCCTCTCGTTGGCGCCCGCGATATTGCCGGACACCGAAGTCAGTGCCGTGGCGTCGAATTCGTTGCGCAGCTCGGCCAGCCGCTGTTCCGCCGGGGCGATGCGGGTGGTGAGCTCGACATACTGCTCGGTCAGCGCGTCCAACCGCGACGGGGCGTTGATGACCAGCTCGCGCAGCTTTTCGAATGCCTCGGTCTGGGAAGCGAGTTCGCGGTCGGCGCGCGCCGCCGACACGATCACCCGCGTCAGCAGCTCCCGGCGTCCGCCGTCAGCGGGTGGGGGTACCTCCCAGTTGTGAGGGCGTGCCCCCAGCGCCGGCGTCTCGGATGTGCTGTCGTCAAGCTGATGACGCGCGGTAAACGCTTGGGACAGAGCCGCTTTGGCGCTGTTCACCGCCTGGATAAAGGGTTGGGTGCGCTCTTCGCCGAACTCGTCGATTGCCAGCGTGAGCTCGTTGGAACTGGTGCGCACCGCGTTGTCGACCTCCACCACCATCGAGCGTGACAGGCCGTCGAGAGCCTCCAGCGGCACGGCGGCCAGCGCATCCGCGTCGGTGGGGTCGACGCGCCGGGCCGCGGCCAACGCGGCGGCACGCCGTCGCCGGCGGCGATAGCGCTGCACAACCAGCAGGACCACGACGGCGACGACGATGACGCCCAGCGCGGCGAGCAGCACCACTCGACCCGACGAGCGGGGCGATCTGTCGAGCCCGGTGGCCGCCGCAACCGCGGCACCGCTCCAGTCCCCGTCGTGCAGCGCGGGTTCGATCTTGTTGCGCCGCAGCTCCTCGACCCGACTCGCGGTGACGCTCTTGATGGCGGACGGCACCAGGAAGGCGTACGCGCGGCCGGTGGTGGCCACGGCCAGCAGCGCGTCGTGGTCGCCTAGGTCGCTGGTGCTTATGGTGCGCCTCGCCCAGTCCTGTGCGCCCTGCCCGGAGAAGTCGTCGACGTAGACCACCCACAGCCGGATGTGGCGATCGGCGTACAGCTCGTCGACGGCCGACGTGACCGCGGCGCGACCGGTGTTCGACAGCACGCCCGCGTCGTCGGTGACGTAATCCGCCAGCCGGAACGGTGGTTGCGCGCCGGCCGGCGGTGCCAGCAGCAGCCCCCAGCCCAGACCCGCCAGGATCGTCAGGATCACGCCAAGCAGACGAGTGGTGCGCATACGTCAATTTAAAGCGCAAGCACGTCCGTTGATCGTCCGGCACCGTCCTTCTCCTCGGGCGTCGTCGGTTTACGCCGCGGGCGCCCGACCGAGCAGCTGGGGAGTGGGCGCCGTTGCCTGGCAGACTGTGCTGCGGTGACCAAGGAGGCGAACACGGATCAGCACGACCCCTACGACGACTTCGACCGCCAGCGGCGGGTACGCGAAGCGCCGAAGACTGCCGGTCTGCCGGGCACAGAAGCTCAGCACCGCACCGACTTCGCCCGGGACCGGGCCCGGGTACTGCACAGCGCGGCACTGCGCCGGCTCGCCGACAAGACGCAGGTCGTCGGGCCGCGGGAGGGTGACACTCCGCGCACCCGGTTGACGCACTCGCTGGAAGTGGCCCAGATCGGGCGCGGAATGGCGGTCGGGCTGGGCTGCGACCTCGACCTCGTGGAGCTGGCCGGCCTGGCCCACGACATCGGGCACCCGCCCTACGGGCACAACGGCGAACGCGCGCTCGACGAGTTCGCCGCCGCGCAGGGCGGCTTCGAGGGTAATGCCCAGAATTTCCGGATCCTGACCAGCCTTGAGCCCAAAGTCCTTGATGCACAAGGCAACAGCGCGGGGCTGAACCTGACCCGCGCGTCCCTGGACTCCGTCACCAAATATCCGTGGACCCGCGGTGACGGGCGTGGAAACGGGAGACGCAAGTTCGGCTTCTACGACGAGGACCGCGAGCCCGCGGCCTGGGTTCGGCAGGGAGCGCCGGCCAATCGGACATGCCTGGAAGCCCAGGTGATGGACTGGGCCGACGATGTCGCATATTCGGTCCACGACGTCGAGGACGGCGTGGTCTCCCAGCGCATCGACCTGCGGGTGCTCGCCGACGAGGACGAGGCGGCCGCGCTGGCCAAGCTGGGGGAGAGCGAGTTCTCCCGGGTGAGCGCCGACGACTTGACGGCGGCCGCGCGACGCCTGTCGGGCCTGCCGGTGGTCGCCGCCGTCGGCAAATATGACGCCACGCTGGCAGCGTCGGTCGCGCTCAAGCGACTGACCAGTGAATTGGTGGGCAGGTTCGCCTCCGCCGCCATCTCGACCACCCGGGCGGTCGCCGGCCCCGGCCCGCTGGTGCGCTACCGGGCCGACCTGCAGGTGCCCGATCTGGTGCGCGCCGAGGTCGCCTTGCTGAAAATCCTGGCGTTGCAGTTCATCATGTCCGACCCGCGGCATCTGGAAACCCAAGCCCGGCAGCGCGAACGGATCCACCGGGTGGCGCACTGGCTTTACGCGGGGGCGCCGCGAACGCTCGATCCGGTCTTTGCGGCGGCGTTCACCACCGCGGCCGACGACCGCGCCCGGCTACGGGTCATCGTCGACCAGATCGCTTCCTATACCGAAGGACGGCTCGAGCGCATCGATGCCCGTCAGGCGACCGACTAGCGTTAGGCTCCCGGAATGACCAAACTCACCGCCGTTGCCGCTGTCCTGCTCTCGCTTCCTGTCGTGGCCGCGAGCGCATGCAGTTCGCCTCAGCATCCGAGCAGTCAGCCGGGCACCACGCCCCCGGTCAAGAGCGGTTCAGCGTCGGCGACCACCAGCCCGCCGGCCGCCGGCGAATCGCTCACGGCGCAGTTGCATACGGCCGACGGCCGGCAAGTGGCCACGGCCACCTTCGATTTCACCAACGGCTACGCCACCGTCACCGTGAAGACGGTTGCCGCCGGAATCCTGGCGCCCGGTTTTCACGGCATGCACGTCCACGCGATCGGCAAATGCGAACCGAACTCAGTCGCCCCGACCGGTGGCCCGCCCGGCAACTTCTTGTCCGCCGGTGGGCATTACCAGGCGCCCGGGCATACCGGGATGCCCGAAAGCGGCGACCTGACGTCGCTCGAGGTGCGTCAGGACGGCTCCGCCTATTTGGTGACCACCACCGATGCGTTCACCAGGGATGAGCTGCTGGCAGGCGACAAGACCGCATTGATGATCCACGGCGCCGAAAACAGCGACAACGCAATGGAACGGATCGCATGCGGCGTCATCGGCCCGGCCAGCTGAACGGGCCGGGGCCGCGCCTCTAGACTGAGCCGATGCCCGGCCGGATCCCCGATCGTGATATCGCGGCCATCCGCGAGCGGGTCCGCATCGAAGAAGTCGTCGGCGACTACGTGCAATTGCGGCGCGCCGGTGTCGACTCGCTCAAGGGGCTGTGCCCGTTCCACAACGAGAAAACACCGTCGTTTCATGTCCGCCCCAACCATGGCCACTTCCACTGCTTTGGCTGTGGCGAGGGCGGCGACGTGTACGCCTTCGTCCAGAAGATCGAACACGTTAGCTTCGTCGAGGCGGTCGAACTGCTCGCCGACCGGATCGGTCACACCATCAATTACACCGGCGCGGCCACCAGCGTGCAGCGTGATCGCGGCAGCCGCAGCAGGCTCGTCGCGGCCAACGCGGCCGCGGCCGAGTTCTACGCGGCGACGCTGGAGTCCGGGGAGGCCGCGCCGGCCCGGCAGTACCTTGCGGAGCGGAATTTCGACCACGAGGCGGCTCGTCGTTTCGGCTGCGGATTCGCCCCGTCCGGCTGGGATTCACTGACAAAACACTTGCAGCGCAAGGGTTTCGAATTCAAAGAGCTGGAAGCGGCTGGCCTGTCCCGCCAGGGGCGCCGCGGCCTGATCGACCGCTTCCACCGGCGGCTGTTGTGGCCCATCCGCACATCGGCCGGCGAAGTGATCGGGTTCGGGGCGCGGCGGTTATTCGACGACGACCCGATGGAAGCCAAGTACATCAACACGCCCGAGACGCTGCTGTACAAGAAGTCGTCGGTGATGTTCGGCATCGACTTGGCCAAACGCGATATCGCCAAGGGGCACCAGGCGGTTGTCGTTGAGGGCTACACCGACGTGATGGCGATGCATCTGGCCGGGGTCACCACCGCCGTCGCGTCGTGCGGCACCGCGTTCGGCGACGATCACCTGGCCATGCTGCGCAGGCTGATGATGGACGACAGTTTCTTTCGCGGCGAACTCATCTACGTCTTCGACGGCGATACGGCGGGCCGGGCCGCGGCGCTCAAGGCCTTCGACGGCGAGCAGAACCTGGCGGGGCAGTCCTACGTCGCCGTCGCCCCGGACGGCATGGATCCCTGCGACCTACGCCTGAAGGCCGGCGACGGCGCGCTGCGCGACCTGGTGGCCCGGCGAACCCCGTTGTTTGAGTTCGCGATTCGCACCGCGCTTGCCGAGACGGACCTGGACAGCGCCGAGGGCAGGGTGTCCGCGCTGCGCCGCTGCGTGCCCATGGTGGGCCAGATCAAGGACCCCACCCTGCGCGACGAGTACGCCCGCCAACTCGCCGGCTGGGTCGGTTGGGACGACGTGGCGCAGGTCATCGACCGGGCGCGGCGCGAGGCCAAAAAGTCCAAGCCCTCGAGTCGGGGCGGCTCCGGATCCACCGCCCGCCACCGGGTCGCCGAGCGGCCGGCTCCCGCGGCTCCGGCCGAGCCCGCCGCCGCCCGCCCCGACCCGCGCGACCCAACCCTGTGGCCACAGCGCGAGGCGCTCAAGTCGGCGCTGCAGTACCCGGCGCTGGCCGGCCCCGTGTTCGACGCGCTGACCGTTGAGAGCTTCACCCACCCCGGATACGCGGCCGTCCGCGCGGCCATCGACGCGGCCGGTGGCACCTCCACCGGCGTCGCCGGGGCGGAGTGGATCGAGGCGGTGCGCCAGCAAACCACGTCGGCCCTGACCGCGGGCCTGATCAGCGAACTCGGGGTGGAGTCCATCGCCGTCGACGAGGAGAAGCTACCGCGCTACATCGCGGGCGTGCTCGCCCGAATGCAGGAAGTCTGGATGGGCCGGCAGATCGCCGAGGTGAAGTCCAAATTGCAGCGCATGTCGCCCATCGAGCAAGGCGACGACTATCACGCGCTGTTCGGCGACCTGGTCGCCATGGAGGCGTATCGGCGCAGCCTGTTGGAGCAGGCTAGCGGCGACGATCTGACGGTGTGAGGGCCGCGCCGGCCGGCCGCTCCACTGGGCGCTCCGCGCGTTCCTGGACGGCCGTCTGGCCGTCGATCTCGGCCACGGTCACAAACCCGGCGTCGGGCGAGATCCGGTTGGCGATCCTGCGACGCCCGCCCTCGATCATCGACTTGGCCAGGGGACTGCTGGTCAGCGCCCGATAGGTGCCGACGATCTGGTCGTATCTGCGACGTCCGGCCTTCGAACCCAGCAGATAGCCCAGTCCGAGCACCACGACATACCGGATCAAAGCGTTCCTCCCGACGATCGATGGCTCCATCCTGCCTCACCCGGCCGGTTGTGCGCGCGCCCGATCCCTCTGGCTGGGGGCTCGATCGCCGGTCCCTCTAGTTGGGTGCAGGTATGCCAGTACGCTAGAGTCGTCCCGCGATCGGGTTAATCCCCTGTAGCTCAATTGGCAGAGCGTTCGGCTGTTAACCGAAGGGTTGGAGGTTCGAGTCCTCCCGGGGGAGCCTGTTTAACTTTGCCGCCGCGCCTCGCCTTCGTCGTCGTGGCCCCCGTCCGAGGGTGGTGTGGCCTATGGCCCGGCTGGTCCACGTCGATGAGCCACGCCGCCGAAATTCCGAACACCTCTTGAATGCGCAGCGTGACCGCTCGTATGTCGTGAGGTTTTGCGCGATCCGTTTCCCACTGTGCCAGGGACGCCTCACCGACATCGATAGCGTCTGCGAACTCGGCCTGGGTCATTCCGGCAACACTGACGCGCACCTTACGAATGCGGTCGCCGAACGACCACTCGGGAATCACCCAGCCGGTGTCTACTGATGCCATAGGCAAACTATGGCATACCTGCGTAAACCTCGGCAAGCTTAGACAGCCTCGAGCCAGCCTAAACAGACTCAGACTCATCCAGTTCGCGATGAGGGCTTGCTAACTTTGCATAAGGATGCTTAACCTTGCCCCCATGTCGAGTAAGCATCCTGACACAGGTTCAGAGTTCTTAGCGGTTGGCGAAGCGGCGGGCCTGGTGGGTGTGTCCGTCGACACTCTACGCCGGTGGGAACGCAACGGACGCATCATCGCACTTCGCACGCCGACCGGTCATCGCCGCTTTCGCCGTGCGGACATCGAGGCACTGCTTGCCGAAGAGGTTAGCGCGTCGTGACGATCGGTCATCACGGCATTGAGATCCATTGCCGCACTAAGGAATCAACATCATGTCGATTTGATCACGTTGTGGCAGAAAGCAAGTCAAATCGTAAGTGAAGCTGGCTGCAGTGATCAATCACCTGAAGCTAGACGACGCGTGGTCTCATCCGGTGATACGCAATCCCGGCAATTACGTGGGGCGGCACCGGATTCGAGCGAATTATCTCTGGCGCACAACCGACACCCACGACTTTCGAATCAATCCGGATACGGCGATGAAATTCAAGGATGACCGCCACCGCACCGCGTTATGAGCAGGCCGGCATTCACCGGCACCCCGCGTTGTCGACGGTGTCAAACGTACATGGGGCGATCAGGGCGCATGGTGTCGCCGCTAAAACGCAAGACACGTAAGGGCATCAATCAAACCGGCCGATTCGCTGGGAGGCGCCGGTGACCCGTGAGCCAAGTCAGGGACCGCATTCGGCCGGTTCGAGTGCTCCCTGGGCGGCCCCCCCGCGCCATCGGGTCTTGCCGAGCCAAAATCTGGTTGCAATTTAAAATTCCGGGTTCCATATTTTTGTGCCGGCAGTTGGGCCGCGATCCGAGCGTTTCGTGGAGAGTTCGATCGGCTGGGACGACGATGCATTGGTCGTGATCGACCAACGCGCGCTGCCGCACGAGTTGCGCCGGTTGCGGATCACGACGGTCGACGAGGTCATCGACGCGATCAAAACCTTGGCGATTCGGGGAGCGCCCGCGATCGGGGTGTCCGGGGCATTCGGGGTCGTCTTGGCGGCGTTGGCGCACCCGGGCGACGCCGAAAAGGTGGAGCTGGAGGCCGCCCGGATCGCCTCGGCCCGTCCCACCGCGGTGAACCTGACCTGGGGTGTGCGGCGCGCCTTGGCCAAGCTGCCGGAAGGTCCGCGGGGCGTGTTGGCCGAGGCCTTGCAGATGTTGGTCGAGGATGCGCGGGCCAACCGGGCCGCCGCCACTCATGCGGCGGACCTGATCCAGCGGCTATGCCCCGATCGGCCGCTGCGCATCCTGACTCACTGCAACACCGGGCGGCTGGCCACGACCGCGTTCGGCACCGCGATCGGCGCGTTGCGGGTGCTGCATGCCCGCGAGCGGATCGAGAACGTCATGGTCGACGAGACCCGACCGCTGCTACAGGGCGCCCGGCTGACGGCGTGGGAGTTGGCCGAGGCCGGCATCCCGCACCGGCTGACCATCGATTCGGCCGCGCCGTGGGCGATGGCCACCGGCCGGGTGGACTGCGTGATCGTCGGCGCCGACCGCATCGCCGCCGACGGTTCGGTCGCCAACAAGATCGGCACCTATGGCCTGGCGGTGGCGGCTCGCCGGCACGGTATCCCGTTCGTCGTGGTCGCCCCGGAGTCGACGCGCGACCTTGCCACCCCGACTGGACGCGAGATCGTGGTGGAAGAGCGGGCCGCGGACGAGATCACCCATGTCGGTGGCGTCGCGACCGCCCCGGAGGGCGTCGCCGTCTTCAATCCCGCCTTCGACGTCACCCCGCCGGAATTGGTCACCGCGATCGTCACCGAGAACGGCGCGGTCGCACCGAGCCCGGACGTGCCTACTTCACCGAATATCGATGTAGCGCAACGGATTATGGAGACCGCGCGCGGTCTGTATGCGCTCGGCTGGATGCCGGGCACGGCGGGGAATGTTTCGGTGCGCACCGGCGACACCGCGGTGATCACCGGCAGCGGGCTGTCCAAGGGCGAGCTCACCGCGGACGACATGGTGACGGTGAGCGTCGCCGATTCCCGGCCGGTCTCGGGAACGCGCCGTCCGTCGGCAGAGACCACCATCCACACCGCCATCTACCGCGCCACCCACGCCGAGGCCGTGGTGCACATCCACCCGCCGCATGCGACCGCGCAGTCGATCGACGCGCCCGACGCGCTGCGGTTCAGCGGCTACGAGCTGATCAAGGGCCTGGGAGCCGGTCAATCCATCGACATTCCGGTCTTTGCCAATCACGCTGACGTTGCCCGCATCGGCGCCGACATCGAGCGTCATCTGACCAAGCACCCGGACGCCGCGCCCGTGCTGTTCATCGCCGGCCACGGTGTCACCGCGTGGGGCGCCACCCTCGCGCAGGCTCGCGACCGCGCGGAGTGCCTGGAGGCGATGTGTGAGCTGGCGACGCTGACCGGTCGCCGCGAAATCGGCGCCGGCGGCGAGGAACCGAGATGACGCTGTTGCAGATCATGGCCGACGGCGATGCCGCCGACATACGACTGCGCACCGACGACGCAAGCCTGATCGGCGTCGAACTCGACAAGCGGGGCGTGGCATTCGATCGCTGGCCCACGATGCCCGGCCTCGACCCGGACACATCGACCCCCGACATCCTGGCCCATTACCGCGACAAGGTCGCCGGGCTCAACGCCGACGGCCGCTACAAGCACATCGACGTGGCGCGGCTGCGGCCCGACGACGCCGACCCGAGCTGGCCGGACACCGCCAGGGCGGCCCGGCAGAAGTTTCTGTCCGAGCACCGCCACGCCGAGGACGAAGTGCGCTTCTTCGTCGCCGGCCGAGGCTGTTTCTACCTGCACATCGAACCGGAAGTCGTTGCGGTGGTGTGCGAAGGCGGTGACCTGTTGTCGGTGCCGTCAGGCACCCGGCATTGGTTTGACATGGGCGCGCGCCCCGATTTTGTGGCGATCCGCTTCTTCGAGGAACGGGACGGCTGGATCGGCGAGTTCACCGCCGACCCCATCGGCGAACGCTTCCCGACGCTCGATCAGCTGATCGCGGCGTGATCTCCGCGATCGTTATCGACATCGAGGGCACCACCAGCCCGACCAGCTCGGTGCGCGACGGCCTGTACGGCTATACCCGGCAACACATTCGCCGGTGGCTAGCCGAAAACCCGGGCGGCGCAGCCGATTCGGTGATCGCCAACACCCGAGAGCTGGCCGGACGGCCCGGTGCCGGCGCGGCCGAGGTGGCCGACATCCTGCGTGATTGGCTGGATTCCGACGTCAAGGCGGAACCGCTCAAGACCGCCCAGGGCCTCATCTGCGCGGAGGGCTTCCGCGCCGGTGCCCTGCACGGGGAGTTTTACGGCGACGTCCGGCCGGCGCTGGCGGCGTGGCACGAGACCGGCATCTCGCTGTATGTGTTCTCGTCGGGCTCGGTTCGCAATCAACAGGATTGGTTCGCCCACGCCCGCGGGGGAGAGCTGGCGTCATTGATCGGCGGCTGGTTCGATCTGACCACCGCCGGGGCTAAGCGCGAGGACGCGTCCTACCGCCGGATTGCCGAGGCGATCGGACTCCCCGCGGAGCGAATCCTATTTCTGACCGACCATCCCGACGAACTCGACGCCGCGGCCGCCGCGGGTTGGCGGGTGCTTGGGGTGGCGCGGACCGGTGAACCGAATTCCCCGCGGCCCCCGCACCGGTGGGTGAAATCATTCGCCGAGGTCGACCCGCGGTCACCGTAGTCGCTCCCCGTATCGATCACAGCAAGTAATTCAGACCCCACTCCTTCTCCGCGGCGAGCCGAGCCTCGGCACCGTCCATCCCACTTTCGGAGCCCCCACTGGCCAGGGCCACCAAGGCCGAAGCCAGCTTGAACAGCGGCACCCCGTGCCGCTCGCTGGCACTGAGCAGCTCCCGGAAAGCGGTATGGGTGCTGCACCGGCGCCAGCCGACGAGTATCCCCACCGCCGTGTCGAGGGCTCGACTTGCCTGTTGACGGCTCGCGCCGGGATGTTGTTGGCTTGCGAGGGTCTCGATCATTTGCTGCCGACCTCCTGGTCCGAATTATTCTGTGATGCAATGTGTTAGGAAACTGCGGTTGATGGTCCTGAAAAGGTTTGGCCGACGCTCGTGTCATACCGCCGACCGGAATCCGGTTGCGGGAGAAAGCGAAAGACTATTCGAACGTCAGAAAGTGCCAGGAAATCAACGACAACAGTGCCCGGCGCAACAGCGCGTAACGACGAAGCGCTCCATGGCAACTGGCATGGCCCCACTATAGAACATCGCCGTCAGGTGCCGACGGCTTCTATGTGTTTGCCTCACAAGCGATTTAAACCTTGCCCGCGCCGTAGCGTCGGGTATTCTGCACCCGCGCTGTTCAGATGGAGAAGTCCTCGCCGTGCCACACGCCGGCCTCGGGCGGGCGGATCACACGGCCGGTCTGCGGGCCGTCGTTCAATGCCTCCAGCCTGGCCACCCTGGTGAGCAGGGATTGGAGGCTGACTCCCACGAGGTCGGGCATCATCGAATCGTCTGGCCTGCCTCGGCCCGCGCGGCTGATGACCTGCCCCGGAACCCCGACGACCACTGAGTTCGACGGCACCGGCTTGACCACCACGGCATTGGCGCCGATCCTGCTGTCGTCGCCGATCTTGATCGGGCCGAGGACCTTTGCTCCGGCGCCGATGGTCACGCGGTCGCCGACGGTGGGGTGGCGTTTTCCGGTGTCCACGCCGCTGCCGCCGAGGGTGACGCCGTGATAGATGGTGACGTCGTCGCCGATCTCCGCGGTTTCCCCGATCACCACGCCGGTCGCGTGGTCGATGAAGAGGCCAGCGCCGAGGATGGCGCCGGGGTGGATGTCGACTCCGGTCAGGATGCGGGTGAGTTCCGCCAACGTCCGCGCGGCCAGCCTGGCGCCGCGGTTCCATAGCCAGTGGCTGATCCGGTGGCCCCAGATCGCGTGCACGCCTGGGTAGGCGAAGACGACCTGCAGCGCGCTCGGGGCGGCCGGATCCCGCTGTTTGGCCGCCCGGATGTCTTGCCGCATGGCCGCGAGCATGGCTAGTCCACCACGTCGGCGAAGAGCGGCGTGCTCAGATACCGCTCACCGAAGTCGGGCAGGATGACGACGACGAGCTTGCCGGCGTTCTCGGGCCGGCGGGCCACCTGCAGGGCGGCCACCGCGGCCGCGCCCGAGGAGATACCGACCAGCAGGCCCTCCTCCCGGGCCAGCCGCCGGGCTAAATTGATCGCGTCTTCGTTGCCGACGGTGATGACCTCGTCGACCAGGTCCAGCTCGAGCACCGGCGGGACGAAGCCGGCGCCGATGCCCTGGATCGGGTGCGGGCCCTTCTGGCCCCCGGACAGGACCGGCGACGCGGCGGGCTCCACGGCGATGAATTGCGTCGACGGCTTGCGTTCCTTGATCACCTGGGCGACACCGGTGATGGTGCCGCCGGTGCCGACTCCGGACACGAAGATGTCGACCTTCCCGTCGGTGTCGCGCCACACCTCCTCGGCGGTCGTCGCCCGGTGGATCGCCGGGTTGGCCGGGTTCTCGAACTGCTGCGGCACGAAATACCGCTGGTCGGACTTGGCCAGTTCCTCGGCCTTGGCGATGGCGCCGGGCATGCCGTCGGCGCCCGGGGTCAGGACGAGCTCGGCCCCCAACGCGCGCAACAGCATCCGCCGCTCGGTGCTCATCGTCTCCGGCATCGTCAAGACGCAGCGGTATCCGCGCGCCGCGGCCACCATCGCCAGCGCGATGCCGGTGTTTCCGCTCGTCGGCTCGAGGATGATCGTGTCGGGCTTGATCAGGCCCGCCTGCTCGGCGGCGTCCAGCATGGCAACCCCGATGCGGTCCTTCACGCTGTTAGCCGGGTTGAAGAATTCCAGCTTGGCGACGACGTCGGCGACGGCGCCTTCGGTGACCCGGCGCAGCCGGACCAGCGGCGTGTTTCCGACTAGCTGGGTGACGTCCTCGGCGATGCTCATGAGACTTCCTTAGCGATGTCAGTTCAGGTCGGTACAGGGCTCGTCGGCCCGCCAGGTGATGTCGAATTCGATGGCGACGTCTGTCGGCACGATCAGGGCAATGGGCGTGAATCGCCGTGACGCGCCCGCTAACGCCTCACCGGTCAGCACCCGACCGGTGAGGTTGTGCGGTGTTGTTGCGGTCATCGTCGTTGCGGATGTACCCGGGGCCGGACGCAGGTAAAAGTCCGTTCCCGGTCGAACGATGCCGTCGATAGTCAAGCCGTCGTCGTCGACGAGCGTGTGTCCGTCGGTGACGCTGAGCCTCAAAGGGATTCGCACCTGGAACGGTCCTATGAGTTCGGATTCGACTGTGGCATGGGTATCGACTAGTCGCGGTTCTTCGGAGTCGTGCAAGGTTCTGCTTGCCCCGGTGAGTAGGTAATTGTAGAGGTGCACGACGCGATCGGCATTGCGGTAGTGGCGAGTACCGGTCAGCCAGAACCGGACGTGGCCGATTGTCGCGTCGGTGGCGTCAGTCGTGGTGACCAGCCGGTAGTAGCGGTAACCGCGTCCGCCGCCGCCGTGGCTGCTGGCCGAAAGCGTGCTGCCGACGCCCAGTGTGCGTTGGTGTCGACCCTTGCCGGGTCCGATGGTCAGGTGTGAGCCCGAAACATCTTGCCACGCAATGGCATCGGCCGATTTTTGCAGTTTCAGGCCGACGGCCGTGTCGGAGGCCGTCCATACCGAGTAGCCGCCCAGCTGTGGTTGGCCGTCGAATTCGAAGGTGATCACCGGTCCGGCGGTGTGGCTTACGGCGACGGGCACGTTCAGCGGCCGGTTGTCCAGGGCCAGACCGTTGGTGAAATGCCAGATTGCGGCCTGGGTTGCCGCGATGGCTTCGTGTTCGCTGAGGTTGGCCGGTCCCAGCGGGTAGCCGGCGGCGCGTAATCGCCGGCTGAGTTCCGCGATGGTGCGCATCGGGAAGGAGTGGCGCAGGATCCAGTCGACCTCGGCTTCGTGGTCGCGGGTGCGCAGGTGGGGCAGGGTGGACCAGGTGCCCAGCCGGTAGCGCGACGGGAGGTGCGGTGCGATGCCGGCGAAGTCCAGCGAGTAGGCCAGCAGATTGGGGTTCAGCCGGATCAGATCGGTGCGCGCCCAGCTGCCGTCGGTAAACACGATCCTGTCGACGGTGTGGGAGTAGGTGCCGCCCCGGTAGCGCATCATGCGGGCGACTTCGGTGGCCGGCCGGACCAGCACGCGGTGGCGGGTCGCCACCTGCGCCAGGGCGCGGTCGGGTATGGACAACACGGTCATGAGTGGTTGATCTTCCTGAAAGAATTTGGCCTGGATTTGGCTGGACGCGTCTCGTGCCGCCGGGCGGACTATGGGTCCGACCCCTGCGGCGGAAAGCGCGAGGATTTCTACAGCGTCGAGGGCGTCAGGAAATCAACAACAGCAACAACAACAGTCCACGGCGAGGCAGCGCGAAGGAACGAAGCGCGGCTGAACGGCCTGTTGCATGGCCCCACTATAAGGCAGTGTCGGGTCGGGGCGCGTTACGCCCCGTTTGGCTCAGCCCGGCTGTAAATCTTTTGCACCGGTCTTAGACTTGCCTAGGCTCGGCGCGCTGACGCGCTCATGGTCGGGCAATCGTTCACGTGCCCAGCCCCGCCGCGCCATTCGACCAGGACGGAAGGACCACGATGACTGCGCCTCAAAACGAGTCTCAGGCGCTTGGCGATCTCGCTGCCAGGCAGCTTGCGAATGCGACGAAGACTGTCCCGCAGCTCTCGACGATCACGCCGCGCTGGTTGCTGCATTTGCTCAGCTGGGTGCCGGTGGAAGCGGGCCTTTACCGGGTGAACCGCGTGGTCAACCCCGAGCGGGTCGCGATCAAGGCCGAGGAGGGTGCCGGCACCGAAGAACCGCTGCCGGAAACCTACGTCGACTACGAGACCAGCCCGCGCGAATACACGCTGCGGACGATTTCGACCTTGGTCGACATCCACACCCGCGTCTCGGATCTGTACTCCAGCCCGCACGATCAGATCGCCCAGCAGCTGCGGCTGACCATCGAGACGATCAAGGAGCGCCAGGAATTCGAACTGGTCAACAGCCCCGAGTACGGCCTGCTGGCGCAGGTGAGTCCGGAGCAGACGATCCAGACGCTGGCCGGCGCTCCCACGCCCGACGACCTGGACGCGCTGATCACCAAGGTCTGGAAGACGCCGAGCTTTTTCCTGACGCACCCGCAGGGCATCGCCGCGTTCGGGCGCGAGGCCACCTACCGCGGGGTGCCGCCGGTGGTCGTGAGCCTGTTCGGCGCGCAGTTCATCACCTGGCGCGGCATTCCGCTGATCCCGTCGGACAAGGTGCCGCTCGAGGACGGCAAGACCAAGGTCATCCTGGTGCGCACCGGCGAGGAACGCCAGGGCGTGGTGGGCCTGTTCCAGCCGGGCCTGGTCGGTGAGCAGGCGCCGGGGCTGTCGGTGCGCTTCACCGGCATCAACCAGTCGGCGATCGCGACCTACCTGGTGACCCTGTACACGTCCTTGGCCGTCCTCACCGACGACGCGCTCGCCGTGCTCGACGATGTCGCCGTGGACCAGTTCCATGAGTACAAGTGAGTATCGGTCGGTAGACGCCGAAAGCGAACTGCCCATCAGCGCGGCCGAGCTCGCGGCGCTGGCCAGCCAGTTGTATGCCGCCAGCATCCGGCCCGGGCCCGACAGCCCGCCCCAGGCGGCGCCCGTCGCGCCCCGCGGCAGCGTGCCGGATGCCACCGCCGCCACGTCAGCCGGGCAGGCCGCGGTGGGCGCGGCCGATCTGTACTCGGCGCCGGCCCCGTTGATCGGCGTCACCGACATCTATGTCCCGGCGCCGGCCTCTCCCGGACCCGAGCCCTCAGGCCCGCCGCAGGCGGTGCCTGTCGCCCCGCGCGGCACCGTGCCGGATACGACGGCGGCGCCCTCGGCCGCCGCGGCGATCGCGAGCGTCGCCCCCGGCGTAGGTGACCTCAGCGCGTTCGCGGTACCGGGCGAGGGCATCGTCCCGACGGTGCCCGGTGTGCTCGCCGGGGCTTCTGATCAGGGCAAGCCGAGCGTTCCGGTGGCCCCCCGCGGTGCCGTGCCCGGATGGCTGCCCGCGGCGCCGTCGGTCGTCGACCTGGACTGGTCCGACGGGGTGCGGGCGGCGCCCGCCGGTGACGAGCACAACTACTACTTCCTCACCACAGCCGACCCGGTTCCGCAGTTGCCGGACGAGCACGAGGTGTTCGACGTCAACGCGATACGAGCGGACTTCCCGATCCTGAAGGAGACCGTCAACGGCAAGCCGCTGATCTGGTTCGACAACGCCGCGACCACCCAGAAGCCGCAGGTGGTGATCGACCGGCTGTCGTACTTCTACGCCCACGAGAACTCCAACATCCACCGCGCGGCGCACGAGTTGGCGGCCCGGGCGACCGATGCCTACGAAGAGGCCCGTGACACGGTTCGGCGATTCATCGGCGCGGCCAAGGACGAAGAGATCATCTTCGTGCGCGGCACCACCGAAGCCATCAACCTGGTCGCCTACGCCTGGGGCGGCAAGCATTTGGTCCCGGGCGACGAGATCGTCATCACCTACCTGGAGCATCACGCCAATATCGTTCCGTGGCAACTGCTTTCACAGCAGACGGGGGCGATCCTGAAAGTCGCGCCGGTTGACGACGCGGGCAACCTGCTGCTATCGGAGTTCGAGGATCTGCTGGGCCCGCGGACGAAGTTGGTTGCGGCGACCCAGGTTTCGAATGCGCTGGGCACCGTGACGCCGGTTGAGAAGATCGTCGAGCTGGGCCACCGCTACGGTGCGCGGGTGCTGATCGACGGCGCGCAGTCGATCCAGCACCTGCCGGTCGACGTCTCCGAGCTCGGCGTCGATTTCTTCGTGTTCTCCGGCCACAAGATCTACGGTCCCACCGGGATCGGTGTGCTGTACGGGACCGAGGAGGCACTCGCCGAGACACCGCCGTGGCAGGGCGGCGGCAACATGATCGCCGACGTCACCCTGGAACGCTCGCTGTATCAAGGACCGCCGAGCAAGTTCGAGGCCGGCACCGGCAACATCGCCGACGCCGTCGGGCTGGGGGAGGCGCTGCGGTACGTGGAGCGGTTGGGGATCGAGCGCATCGCCGCCCACGAGCACGCCCTGCTGGATTATGCGACCCCGCGCCTGGCCGACATCCCGGGCGTTCGCCTGGTGGGCACCGCAACCGAGAAGGCCAGCGTGCTGTCGTTCGTGCTGGCCGGACACGATCCGGTGGAGGTGGGCAAGGCGCTCAACGCCGAGGGCATCGCGGTGCGCGCAGGTCATCACTGCGCGCAGCCGATTCTGCGGCGCCTCGGGCTGGAGGCCACCGTGCGCCCGTCGTTCGCGTTCTATAACACGTTCGAAGAGATCGACGTGTTCCTCAACGCGGTGCGCCGCATCGCCGAGGGCGGCACCAACGTCGGCTGATTGCCACAGGATCGACCACGACGTTTGTTGCCCGTTGCGTGTCTGTTGCCGCTGGTGCCGGTCCGACGAGGACCGTCGTGCGCCGGTGATCCGCGGGTGAGAGGACTCGGTAGACCCCGAAATCGAGGGGTTTGCTGGTCGTACCGCATGGATGTGGCAAACATATGTCAAAGGTCGTCCACTGGTAGTTGCGTGTTGAACTAAAATTCGGGGGGGGGGGTAACTCTAGGCTTTTCAAAAATATTACGAGCTGTGGTTACGCTCATTTACATAGTTTGCGATGCTCGATGTTTGCTCGACGAAGTTGATTCATCCCACCCGAATCCGCCCGAAACCCAGGTTGCTCTCAGCTACCTTCTGACCATCCGAATTCGACGCACCGATCAAAGGAGATGGTCGTGGACCTTACAGCCCGCCCCCACGTCACCGCTGGCATCGCCCTGGCCAGCGCCGCTGTCCTCGCCGCCGGTCCCATGGCCCAGCACCTACCCGAACACCTTCCCGCAGTAAGCATGTCCGCCATCCAGCTCACGGACGCCGCGAGCGGCATGGTCGATCTGTTCTCCGGTGTGGAAAACGACCTCGCCTCACTCGCCAGCGGATCGGCCGCGGCCGCGGTGCCCGCCAGCCTGGCCGCCGCGGCCTTGGACCCTACCCAGAACCTGATTGTGCAGACGTGGATGAACACGTTCGAGGCGGCGGGCGCCAATCTGCAGGGGATTCTCGATACCTGGAGCCAAACTCCTTTCTTGGCCGCCCAGCAGGTCGCCGCCAATGGGGTCTCTTACGCCAACCTCTACGTCTCCACGTACCAAACCGCCGCGCAGGCCGCCGTGCAGTACTTCTTCGGCACTGGCGGTGCTAGCTTCGGGCCGCTTCTGCAATCGGCGTGGAGCGATTATTTGGCGGGCGACATACCAGATATGACAGGCACGTTGTTTAACGCGTTCTGGGGGCAGCCGCTCACAAACATCGGCCTGCCGATGGAAGCGATCCTGTATATCCCGAATTACATATCGCAAAACTTTGCGACCGCAGTAAACACCCTAGGGACAGGCTATGGTGTTCCAATCCTTGGGGAGTTAGCCCTCTTCGGGCCCTCTGTGGCAATCGCGCCGGCGCTGGGCGACAGTCTGCAGGCCGCGTCCACGGCGTGGGCTGCCGGGGAGCCAGTGGTCGCACTGACTAATCTGCTCAACACCCCCGGTGCAACGGTAAATGCAGTCCTGAACGGATCGGGCGGCAACTTTGGCCTGCTCAGCAATCCCTTCGGCATAACATACCAGCTAGTCTATGGCATCCCCCAGGTCCTGGCACAATCGATCGTTGCTCCTAACGCGACCAATATCGCGAATGGCGGCAGTCTCTCGGGTGCGTTCCAGGGATTTGTGAACCAGTTGATCAATGGCTGGCCATCGCTGAGTCCGGTGATCAACGGCGTTGGTGGTCAATTGACGTCACTGTTGCAAAGCATTCCCTCGGTGTTGTCGAATCTGCCATCGATCTTGGGCACCGTCGGCGCAACGTTGGCCAGCAATATTGGGTTGTTGATTTCCAACCTGCTCAAGTTGCTGTGAATTCGTGGTGGTCGCCGATGCGAGCCGGCGACCCACCAACGGCGATTGGCCCCCTTCCCCCAAAGAAGGGGGCCAATCCGCTTAACTAGCTAGCCGGGCAGAAATCCCTTTGCAGACAACGCATTACGCTCAGCCTGACCGAAACCCTTGCCGTGGACCCGACTTGTCCGAACTGTGGCGTTCGGCAATAGCCGGACGGGATGGTGGTCGTGAATGCCCAAGTAGTGGTCCGGTCCGTAAGTTCGTCGGGGGTTGTGGCCAGACGCCGCTGGCGCCGAGTCTGCGCTGGTGGCATCGAGTCTGCGTCCACGGCCGGCTTTTCGCCTCGGGCGCCGCAACCACCGCAGTCTCGACGCCCAGCCAACAGCGCCCCGACGAACTTACGGGCGGGACCATTAGGTTTCGACACGGCGGGACGAATTTCGCTCAGCGGCGTCAACCTCGGCGCTGGCGACGTTTCCCTTGTCCGGATCCTGCTGCAGCTTTGCCGTCCCGAGTTTCGCGGTCAGATGGGTTGCGGCCGGGTAATTTTCGGGGCACAAGGAACATCGGGAGCGTGCTGGCCAGGTCATCCTCGCGCCCCACCGTAAAACCGCAACACTCTGTTCGGACGCGGCGGCTGGACAGCCGGCCGCGTCGATGTCGACGTCGAGCCATGCGGGTCAATCCTGCGGAGTTCGCCGCGAACGTCGGCCGGCACCAGCCAGATTTCTTCTGGTTGATTGCAACCCTAACGCCGGGCATCGCTCTGCCCGTAAATTCCCGTGTGCTCTATGTGCATAAACAGCGACGATCCATTACAAGCCAATTAATTACGAGCGGGTAAAAATCATTACGAAAATGGGGGACCGGATTGAACCGTATGGACCGCCGTTGGACTGAGTGGGCCTCATGAATGGCACGGCCATCGCAAAGCCCATGGATGCGGTGGGCCAGTTCTTCATGCTCAGCATCGAATCATTGGTTGCCGTGGTGCGAGGGCCGTGGGCGTGGCGGGAGCTTCTCGAGCAAATTTGGTTTGTCGCCCGGGTTTCCATCTTCCCGACGATCATGCTGTCGATCCCGTACACGGTGCTGATCGTGTTCGTCCTCAACATCCTGCTCGTCGAGATCGGCGCCGGGGACCTCTCGGGTGCCGGTGCCGCGCTGGCGTCGGTGACCCAGGTCGGGCCGGTCGTCACCGCGATGGCCGTCGCCGGCGCCGGATCGACCGCGATGTGTGCCGACCTCGGCGCCCGCACCATCCGCGAGGAAATCGACGCCATGAAGGTGATCGGCGTCAATCCGGTTCAGGCCCTGGTGGTTCCGCGCATCATCGCGGCCACCTTCGTCGCGTTGCTGCTCTACTCGGTGGTCGCGGTGACGGGGTTGACCGGCAGCTACATCTTCGTGGTGTTCGTTCAGCATGTGACGCCGGGTGCGTTCATTGCGGGGATGACATTGGTGACGGGGCTTCCGCAGGTGGTGATTTCGCTCATCAAGGCGACCCTGTTCGGGTTGTCCGCGGGCCTGATCGCTTGCTACAAGGGCCTGTCGGTGGGCGGCGGTCCCACCGGTGTGGGGAACGCGGTCAACGAGACCGTGGTGTTCTCGTTCATGGCCCTGTTCTTCATCAACATCGTGGTCACCGCGCTCGGAGTGAAGGTGACCGCCAAGTGAGCGAGGCGGCAAGCGAGCCAACGTGGTTCGCCACCCTTGGTCCCCGGCTGGTTGCCGCCACCCGCAGACTCGGCGAACAGACCGCGTTCTATGGGCAGTCTTTGGCTTCGACCGGCGACGCGGTGCGCCGCTATCCGGGAGAGCTGTTGCGGCTGATCGCCGAGATGGGCATGGGTACGGGCGCGCTCGCGGTGATCGGGGGCACCGTGGGCATCATCGGCTTCCTGACGCTGACCACCGGTGCCCTTGTCGCGGTGCAGGGCTACGACACCTTGTCCAATATCGGGGTCGAGGCGCTGACCGGTTTCCTGTCGGCCTTCTTCAACGTCCGGATGATCGCGCCGTGCACGGCCGGCGTTGCGCTGGCCGCCACGATCGGTGCCGGGACGACGGCACAGCTGGGTGCGATGCGCATCAACGAGGAGATCGACGCGCTGGAGGTCATGGGCATCCGGTCGATCACCTATCTGGCGTCGACGCGGATCATCGCCGGCATCCTGGTCGTCATCCCGCTCTACGCCGTCGCCGTGTTGATGTCGTTCGCCGCGGCCAAGTTCGGCACGATCTACATCTACGGCCAGTCGCGCGGCGTGTATGAGCACTACTTCTCCACGTTCCTGCGTCCCACCGACCTGTTCTGGTCGTTTTTGGCGGCGCTGACGATGGCGGCGGGGGTGATGGTCGTGCACACCTACTACGGCTTCACCGCGACGGGTGGCCCCGCCGGTGTGGGGGAGGCGGTCGGTCGTTCGGTACGGTCATCGATGATCGTCACGGCCTTTGTGTGCCTGATGATTTCGTTGTCCATCTACGGGCAGTCCGGCAACTTCAACCTGTCGGGATGACCGACATGAGCAACGGACGCCGAAGGCACAGCACGGGCAATAGCGCCCGCCGGGGCAAGATCGACCCGATCTGGTGGGCGCCGACCCTGTTCATCCTGGTCGCGGGCCTGGTTGCGCTGACCGCCGCGTCGTTCTCCGGTACGTTCCGCCCGTTCATCCCGCTCACCCTGGTGTCGGACCGGGCGGGACTGGTGATGGAACCCGGCGCGAAGGTGAAGCTGCGAGGCGTGCAGGTCGGCCAGGTCGCCTCGATTGGCACCGACGTGAAAGCCGCTCAGCTGCAACTGAAAATGGACCCGGGGCCGTTCAAATACCTGCCGAGCAACCTCGAGGCCGAGATCAAATCGACCACCGCCTTTGGGTCCAAGTACGTCGACCTGATCGAGCCCGACCATCCCAGCCGGACACCGCTGAAGCCCGGCGCCGTGCTGCATTCCCGCAACGTCACCGTCGAGGTCAACACGGTTTTCCAGAACCTGCAGTCGGTGGTCCAGGCACTTGACCCGGCGAAGCTGAACGCGATCTTGTCGGCCTTCGCGCAATCGTTGCGCGGTAAGGGGGATCGGCTCGGACAGGCGATCACCGATGCCAACAACCTGCTGCTGACTGTCAACCCGCGGATGGGGACAATTCACAAGGACTGGCGGCTCTTCGGCAAGACCATGGCCGCCTATTCCGATGCGGCGCAAGATATTCTGTCGATCCTGGACTCGGCGGCGACCACCAGCGCCACCCTCACCGAAAACCAGCGGTCGCTCGACACGCTGCTGTTGTCGGCGGCGGGCTTCAGCCAGGCCGGCATCAACGTGATCGGCAACAACGAATCCAACATCGTGCGATCAATAAACCTGCTCGACCCGACTATGGCACTGCTGCAGACATACTCTCCCACTTACACGTGCCTGTTCCAGGGTGCGCAGTGGTACGTGGACCACGGCGGCCGGGATGCATTGGGTGGCAATGGCTATTCGTTCATTATGGACGCCGGCCTGCTTTTCGGCGACGACCCGTACCGCTACCCGAGACACCTTCCGAAGGTGAATGCAACCGGCGGTCCGGGAGGCAGCCCCAGCTGTGGTTCGCTGCCCGATCCGAGCGCGAACTTCCCGGTGCGTGCGCTGGTCACCGACACCGGCTGGGGCGCCGCTCCGGACGAGGTCCGCACCAGTCCGTGGGTCGGCAATCCGTGGTGGGCCAACTACTTCCCGACCACCAAGAACCCTCCGGAGCCGCCGCGCTACTTCTACCGCGGGGGGCAGCCGCCGCCATGAAAAGACGAAAGATGTCCGCGATCGTGGCCCGTGTCGCGTTATTTACCGCCGTCTGTCTGGTATTCACGTTCACGTTGATCGCGGTGTTCGGGCAGTTGCGCTTCGAGGACCGCACCGGCTACCAAGCGGTCTTCACGAACATATCCGGTCTGAAGTCCGGCAACTTCGTCCGCATCGCCGGGGTGGAGGTCGGCAAGGTCGGCGACCTCACCCTGCATCGCGAGGGCGCGGTGACCGTCGGCTTCGCGGTGGACAACGGGGTGCGGCTCACCGAGGGCACCAAAGCGGTGGTGCGCTACGAAAACTTGATCGGCGACCGCTATCTGGCGCTCGAAGACGGTCCCGGCCCGCCACGCCGCCTGCCGGCGGGAGCGACGATTCCACTGGCACGAACGTCACCCGCACTGGACATCGATGCGTTGATCGGGGGCTTCCGTCCGCTGTTTCGGGCGCTGGATCCCGACCAGGTCAACGCCCTGTCCGGTGAATTGCTACGAATTTTCCAGGGGCAGGGCGGCACCATCGCCTCGGTGCTGGCGCAGACCTCGGTGCTGACCTCGACGCTGGCCGGGCGCGGTGAGCTGATCGGCGAGTTGATCACCAACTTGAACACCGTCTTGCACACCTTCGCCGTGCGCGACCACGAGTTCTCCGACGGATTGGACAAGCTGTCCCAGCTCGTGGACGGCTTAGCGCAGCGGAAGGCCGACATTTCCACCGGGCTGGCTTATATCAACGCGGCATCCGGGTCGGTCGCCGATCTGCTCGTGCAAACGCGCCAGCCGATCAAGGACGTGGTGCGCGAAACCGACCGCATGTCCGGCCAGGTGCTATCCGACCGTGACTATGTGGACGGCTTGCTCAAGCAGCTCCCCGACGTTTATCAGGTGCTAGCTCGGCAGGGCCTGAATGGCGACTACTTCGGATTCTATTTCTGCGAAGTGTTGCTCAAGCTCAACGGCAAGGGCGGCAACCCGATTTTCGTCAAGCTGTTCGGCCAACCCAGCGGGCGGTGCACACCCCAATGAAGCTGCCCAAGATAAGACCGCTCAGCCAGCGCAGCCCCGTCGTGGTCGGGGTGATGGGAACCGCGATCGTGACCTTGGTGGTCGTCGCCGCTTTCCAATACGACAAGCTGCCGTTCGTCAAGAACACCAACGACTATTCGGCCTATTTTTCCGAAGCCGGCGGCATCAAACCCGGTAGCACGGTTCGGGTCTCCGGCATGGGAGTCGGCAGGGTCTCCGACATCCGCCTGGAGGGCACGAAGGTTCGCGTCGGGTTTACCGTCCGCAAGAGCGTCCAACTGGGCGACCGCACCGAAGCGGCGATCAAGACCGAGACAATCCTTGGCAGCAAGATGCTCGAGCTCACCTCGCGTGGCGAGGGAAAGCTGACGGGCACCATTCCGCTGGAACGTACCACCTCGCCCTATGACCTTCCCGTCGCGTTGGGTGACCTGACGACCACGATCAGCGGCCTGGACACCAGCCAACTCTCTTCGGCGCTAATGACATTGGCCGACACCTTCAAGGAAACGCCACCGGATCTCAGGCCCGCACTGCAGGGAGTGGCCCGGTTCTCGGAGACGCTCAACACCCGCGACGCGCAGCTGCGCAGCCTGTTGGGCAACGCCAACAAGGTCTCCGCGGTGCTGGGCCGGCGCAGCCAACAGATCGCCGGCCTGGTGGCGGACTCCAACGCGCTGCTGGCCGCGCTGCTGGCCGAACGAGATTCACTCGACGCCCTCATGAACAACCTCACCACGGTGTCGCATCAAATCTCGGGGCTGGTCAACGACAACCGAACTCAACTCAAGCCGGCCCTCGACAAGCTCAACGGGGTGCTCGAGATCCTGGACAACCGCAAACAGGACCTGCAAAGGACCTTGCCCAAGTTCAAGCGATACGCGATGTCGTTCGGCGAAGTGTTGGGATCGGGACCGTTTTTCAAGGCCTACGTTGCCAACCTGATTCCCGGCCAGATCAGCGGGCCGACGATCGACGCCCGCATGTATGACCGGTTCTTGGATCCCAACCAGGGGTTGCCATCGGAGTCGGTGGATCCGCCAACCGGAACACCACCCGTCCCGCCGGAGGACGCACCGCACCCGATCTGGTCCCAGCCGCCCTCTCCCGGGCCCGCGCCGGGCCCGCCTCCCGAGCCGAGTCCCGCGCCCACGCCCGCCGAACGCGGTGCGCAGTGAACATCAGCCGTACCACCCTTCAAAGGGTGACCGCCGTCATCCTGGTCGCGACGCTGGCCATGGCTTCGTTCCTGGTCGGCAAGAAGCTGTGGAAGGATGTCGAAAAGAACACGTACTCAGCGTATTTCGCCGAGGCCAACGGCCTGTTCGTCGGTGACGAGGTTCGGATCCTCGGTGTCGCCGTCGGCGTGGTGGACAAGATTGAGCCGCAGCCCACCAGCTCCAAGGTGACGTTCTCCGTCGAGAAGCAGTATCCGGTCCCCGCCGATGCCCGCGCCGCAATCCTGTCGCCGTCGTTGGTGACGTCCCGGGCGGTCCAACTGGTCCCCGCGTACTCCGGCGGGCCCAAATTGAGCCCCGGCGCATCGATCCCGCTGAACCGCACGGCGGTGCCGGTCGAATGGGACGACTTCCGCAAGCAGCTGGAAAAGTTGACCGACGCGCTGCAGCCCACCGGCCCGGGCGGCGTGAACTCGGCCGGCGAATTCGTCAACTCCGCCGCGGACAACCTGCGTGGCCAGGGAGACACCGCGCGTGACACGGTGATCAAGCTCTCCCAAGCGATCTCGGCACTCGGTGACCACGCCGACGACATCTTCAGCACGGTGCACAATCTTCAGCTGCTGGTGTCGGCGCTGTACTCCAGCAGCGATCTACTGGCTTCGTTCAACCAGAACCTGGCCAGCGTGACGACCGTGCTGTCAAACACACCCAACGAAGTCGCCAACGCGGTGAAGGGCCTGGACCAGGCCCTGGCGGATGTGCGCGACTTTCTCGCCGAAAACTCCGAAGCGACGGGTGTCACGTTCGACCGGCTGGGTTCCATCACGACCGCGCTCAACGACAGCCGCGGTGACATCAAACAGATCCTGCACGTCGCCCCGACGGTGTTCCAGAACTTCATGAACATCTACCAGCCGGCGCAGAGCGCGATGACCGGCATCATCGCCTTGAACAACTTCGCCGACATCCCGCAGTGGATCTGCAGCTCGATCGAGGCGGCGTCGCGGCTGCGGTTGGACCGGGTGTCGAAGCTGTGCCTGCAATACATCAATCCGATCATCAAGAACCGGATCTACAACTACATACCGGCGGGGATCAACCCGTTCGTCGGGACCCAGGCCCGGCCCAACGAAATCACCTACAGCGAGGACCGGCTTCGGCCCGGCTACACGCCCCCTGAATCAACGCCGCCGCCCGAGGGAACCCCGCCGGCCGAGGCGCCACCTACGCCGCCACCGAACACCACGATGAGCTCAACCCAAGTGCTGCAGAACCTGATGCTTCCGACGGGTCCGTCGTGAGGCGCGCCACGGTTGCGGCGCTCTGCCTTGCGTGCATTGCCGCGCTTCCGGCGTGTGGATGGCGTGGCCTGAATTCGTTCACGCTGCCCGGTACCGCCGGCGGGGGACCGGGCTCCTACACGATCCAGGCCCAAATGCCCGATGTCGTAACCATTCAGGAGAACACCCGCGTCCGGGTCGACGACGTCAACGTCGGCAACGTCACCAAGATCGAACTGCAAGACTGGCACGCGCTGGTCACCATGCGCATCAATGGCGATGTCCACTTGCCGGCCAATTCGACGGCCAAGCTCGGGCAGACCAGCCTGCTCGGCTCCATGCACATCGAACTCGCGCCGCCCACGGACGAGCCGCCGGTCGGCCAACTCAAAAACGGGTCGGTCATCCCGTTGTCGCGTGCGAGCATGTATCCGACCACCGAGCAGACCTTGGCCTCGGTGTCGATCCTGCTCAACGGCGGCGGAATTGGTCAGCTGCAGGAAATCAACCAGGCGCTCGCCAAGGCGTTCGCCGGCCGCGAAAACGACATGCGCAGCCTGCTCGGCCAGTTGGACGAGTTCATCGCCGGCACCAACGCGCAGACCGACGACATCATCGCCGCCGCAGAGAATCTCAACTCGCTCGCCGGCCAGGTCGCCGCCAAAGATCGGGTCGTGGACAAGGCGTTGACGACCGTGCCCAAAGCGCTGGCGGTACTGGCCGAGGAGCGTACCAAGATCGCCGACGCGATCGATCAGCTGGGCAAGTTCAGCGCGATCGCGGCCGACACGATCCACCAAAGCAAGGAATCCCTGGTGAACAACCTGCGCAACATCGCGCCGGTGCTGCGGTCGCTCGCCGACGCCGGGCCGGCCCTCACCAAAGGACTGGACGGATTGGCGACCTATCCGTGGCCGACATCGACTGTGACCAACTGGTTCCGTGGCGACTATGCCAACCTCACGATGATCGTCGATTTGACATTGAGTCGTATCGATACCGGGATCTTCACCGGCTCGCGCTGGGAAGGCAATCTTACCCAGCTCGAGCTGCAGTGGGGACGCACGATCGGCATGCAGCCGAGCCCGGCCACGGCGGGCAACCCGCTGACCTATCCGTACCACTTCGGGGGATACTGAATGCTGCGCCTGAATCGCAGGACGTGGATCCAGTTGGCAGTTTTGCTCCTGGTGACGGTAGTTTCTTGTGGCGCAATGGCATTCGACTTCATGAAGCTGCCCGCGACGCTGTTCGGGATCGGGGAGTACAACGTCACGGTCGACCTGTCGCAGTCGGGCGGGCTCTACCAGACCTCGGTCGTCACCTATCGCGGCACCGACGTCGGCCAGGTCAAGTCGGTAGAGGTCACCGCCACCGGGGTGCGCGCGGTGCTGGCGATGAGGTCTGGAGTCAAGGTGCCGTCGGACGTCCAGGCGTCGGTGCACAGCCGCTCGGCGATCGGCGAGCAATACATCGAACTGACACCGCAGCCGGGGAAGGACGGAGAACATTCCCGGCCACTGCGTGCCGGCGATGTCATTCCCGCTGGCCGCGTCGACGTGCCCGTCGACATCGGGCACCTGCTCGACCTGACAAACCGTGCGCTGCAGGCGATTCCGCGGGACAACTTGCGTACGGTGATCGACGAGACCAACCGAGCGGTCGGCGGGCTCGGACCCGAGTTGTCCAGGATCGTCGACGGGTCAACGGCGTTGGCCATTGCCGGTGGCCGGACCGTCGGTCCGCTCGCCGCCCTGATCGACCAGTCCCCTCCGGTGCTCAATTCCCAGGTGCAGACATCGGGTGCGATCGCCACGTGGGCCGATCGAACCGCGGCGATCATGGCGCAGTTCAAGGCGCAGGACGCGGCGGTGCGAGACC
Organism: Mycobacterium malmoense; assembly: GCF_019645855.1. Lineage (NCBI taxonomy): Bacteria > Bacillati > Actinomycetota > Actinomycetes > Mycobacteriales > Mycobacteriaceae > Mycobacterium > Mycobacterium malmoense. The sequence continues at coordinate 3,339,069 of NZ_CP080999.1, read as the reverse complement.
TGCTGACGCGGGGAAGCTCCGGACTGGAGGAAGGTCGCGCGCTGTTCGACCGGATAGCGCCCGCGGTTCCGGTGCTGATGGTCAACCTGGTCAGCCTCGGCGACATCGCCGTCGTCTACCGCCACGACATCGAGCAACTGCTGGTGCTGCTCCCGCAAGGCATTGCGGTTATGTCGGCGGCGCTCGTGCCGAACTTGGGCACCAAGCAGGGTTACCGCGGTTTCTATCTGGATTTCAACCTCAACATCAACCTGCCGCCGCCGTGCACGACCGGCTTCCTTCCGCCCACGCAGCGTCGCTCACCGGCCAGCGTGGACGCTCCGGACCGACCTGCGGCCGATCTCTATTGCAGGATTCCGCAGGATTCCGAACTCAATGTGCGTGGCGCGCGCAACATTCCGTGCGAGGCCAAGCCGTGGAAGCGCGCCCCCACCGTCGAGCTGTGTGAAAGCGACGAGGAGTACGTGCCGCTCAACGACGGCTACAACTGGAAGGGCGATCCGAACGCCACCTACAGCGGCCAGGGCGTGCCGCAGTATCCGCCGGGGCAAGATCCGCGGCTGCCAGGGCCGCGGGACACCGCGCCACCGCCGCTCGCCGTTGCGACCTATGACCCCGCCACCGGTGACTACATCGGGCCTGACGGGCACCGCTACACCGAGTCGGACTTGGCACATCCGCGTGCCAAGAGCTGGCAGTCGCTGCTGGTGCCGCCACCGTAAGTGAAGGAGTAAATATGGCCGACGAACCCGACGAACCCGACGAAATCGATGAGGGCACAAGCGAAGCCACGGCCCGGCCCGCCCCGCGGCGTCGGCTTTCGAGTGTCGGATCGGCGCTGGCGGTCAGCGCTCTAGTCGTGGCCGCGATAGCCGGATCGACCGGCTGGCTCGGATACCGCGCCTACCAAAAGCATGAGGCGCAGGTCCAGCGCGAGCTGTTCGTTCAGGTTGCTCGCCAGGGCGCGGTGAACCTCACCACGATCAACTACACCGAGGTCGATGCCGACGTGCAACGGATCCTCGATTTGGCCACCGGGGCCTTCCGCGATGACTTTGAGCAGCGGTCCAAGCCGTTCATCGAAGTCGTGAAGGCCGCGCAGTCCAAATCGGAAGGCACGGTCACCGAGGCCGGCCTCGAGTCCCAGCGGGGCGACTCGGCCCAGGTGTTGGTGGCGGTCGCGGTGAAGTCGCGGACCGCCGGCGGCGAGGAGGCGCCGCGGGAATGGCGCATGCGAATCGAGGTTCGCTCCGTCGGCGCCAGAGACGCCAAGGTGTCCAACGTGGTGTTCGTGCCATGACCACACTCAGCGAAAACACCGAAAGCGCCGCCGCGCGCGACAAGGAGATAGTCAATGGTGACGGAGAAGATTCGGCCGAGGCGATGTCCCAAGATCTAGAGCCGACGCCGGAAGACCAGGCCAAGCAAGAAGATTCGGCGGCAGCCGAGGCCGACGCGGCGTCCGACACCACGCGCAAACGGCGGCGGATCGCCTGGCCACGCGTGCTCGCTTACGGTCTATTGCCCGGATTCGCGTTGCTGCTGGCGTTGGCGGCGGGCTGCTTCAAGTGGGTGGACGGGTCGGTCGACGACGTGGCGCGGGCCCGCACGGAATCGGTGCGAGCCGCCAGCGAAGACGCGGTCGCCTTGTTGTCCTACCGGCCGGACTCGGTGGACAAGGACCTCGGTGCGGCGCGTGAACGGCTGACCGGTGATTTCAAGGATGCGTACACCACGCTGACCCGCGAGGTGGTCATTCCGGGTGCCAAAGAAAAGCACATCGCGGCGGTGGCGAAAGTTAATGCGGCAGCATCGGTTTCGGCAACCGCCAACCACGCCGTGGTGCTGTTGTTCGTCAATCAAACCGTCACCATCGGCGACGGCGCTCCCACGGATACCCAGCCCGTCATTCGCGTCACGCTGGACGAGGTAAACGGTCGATGGCTGGTTTCGCGTTTCGACCCGGTGTGAGCCGAGGGGGCCACATGATCGCGTGGATCCGCCGCGTGCTGCCCGTTGCCGTGCTCCTTTGCGGGACGGGCGCGTTGTCGGCGCCCACCGCGCAAGCGGACAACAGGGGGCTCAACAACGCCGTCATCTCCGGCGTCTACACCCTCCAGCACCAGGCGGGCTGCACGAACGACGTCATCAGGAACAACGCGCTGACGCTGGCCGCCGAATGGCACGCCGATGACATGATGAACAGCCGAAACATCAACGGCGACATCGGATCCGACGGATCAAGTCCGCAGGACCGCGCCAACGCCGCCGGCTTCCAGGGCAAGGCCGCCGAGACGGTGGCGATCAACCCGGCGATCTCGATCAGCAGCCTCGAGCTGATCAACCAGTGGTACTACAACCCCGACGACATGGCGATCATCCGCGACTGCGCCAACACCGCGATCGGGGTGTGGTCGGACAACAGCCCGGACCGCACCGTCGTGGTGGCGGTCTACGGACAGCCGGCCCCGCGTGCTCGCTGAGGCGGCATTAGTCGTACTTGGGCCGCCACATCGTGTCGTGGACGGCTTGCCGGACATCGTCGTGGGTCTTGGTGGCCACGCCGTCGTCGACGGCGGCGTGATAGACGGCCTCGGCGACCGCCGCCGAGATCTCGCGCAAGTTCCGCACGTCCGGCAACAGCGAATCCCCGGGAGCCGTCGGGCTGGCCTGCCGCACAATGGCTTTCGCCGCGGCTTGCAGCATGCCCCGGGTGACCAGGCTGGCTCGGGCGACCACGATGCCCAGTCCGATTCCCGGGAACACCAGCACGTTGTTGGCCTGGCCGATGGTATAGGTGGTGCCGTCGTATTCGACGGGGGCAACCGGAGTGCCGGTGGTGATCAGGGCGCGGCCGTTGGACCACTCCAACAGGTCGGCCGGCATGGCCTCCATGCGTGAGGTCGGGTTGGATAGCGGGAAGATCATCGGGTGGTCGCAGGACGCCGTCATCGCCTCGACGACCTCTTGGGTGAACGCGCCGAACACCGCCGAGGAGCCCAACAGGATGGTGGGGGACGCCAGCTTGATCGCGTCCACCAATCCCACCCGATCCCCGGCCGCCACGCCCAGCCGGTGGCGGTTCTTCGCGTAGGGCACCTGGAAATCGCGCAGGTCGTCCATGTCGTCGAAGAGCAGGCCCTGCTTGTCGATCGGCCAGATTTGTGAGGCGGCCTGTTCGGCGGTGGCGCCGTCGGCGACCATGGCGTCGCGAATCTGGTCGGCGACGCCGATCCCGGCGGTGCCGGCTCCGAAGACGATCGTTCTCTGGTCGCGCAACGGAACTCCGGTGACGTGGCATCCGCCGTACACGGCGGCGACCACCACGGCGCCGGTTCCCTGAACGTCGTCGTTGAACACGCAGTACTCGTCGCCGTAGGTCTGCAGAATCTTGCGCGCGTTGAGCGGCCCGAAGTCTTCGAAATGCAGGATTGCGTGCGGAAATAGCCGGTGGGCGGTCTCGATGTAGCGCCTGATGAAAGCGTCGTACTCCTCACCGCGGCGCCGGGCGTGGCGGTTGCCCAGATAGAACGGGTCTTGGAGCAGCTGTTCGTTATCGGTGCCGACGTCGAGTGACACCGCGAGGCAACGGCGGGGATCGATGCCTCCGCCGGCGGTGTAGAGCGCCAACTTGCCCACGGCGATTTGGATTCCGCCCACACCCCAGTCGCCGATGCCCAGGATCGCCTCGGCGTCGGTGCAGACGATGAGGTCGACATCGTCGGGTCCGAGTCCGAAAGTCTCGAAGGCGTCGGCGATCTCGTCCGGCTCGTCGATGCTCAGGAAAAGTCCTCGCTGCCCACGGTATTCATCGGAGAAGCGTTGTATGGCCTCACCGACGGTGGGCGTGTACACCACCGGCATCAGTTCGGGCAAATGGTCTTCCAGCACTTTGAAGTACAGCAGTTCGTGGCGGTAGTGCAGCTGCTCGAGAAGCAGATTGCGGCCCAGATCCGTAGCGAGGCTTTGCAGCTGATGCCACACGCGATCGGCCTGCTCGTCGAGCGTGAGCACCGCCGACGGAAGCCGGCCGGTCAGTCCCAGCTTGTGCCGCTGCTCGTGGGTGAACCCCACGCCGCGGTTGAGACTCGGCGCGGCCAGTGCCGCCGGGATCCGCGGCGTCCGGGGATCGCTCATCGCAAGCTCCGTCCGATGACTTGGCCCATGAAGTCACCGTAGCGCCGATCTCAAGGAACTCAGTGAACGCACCCTGAAGAGCTTTTGAAGGGGACGCGCACGGCCCGGCCGGGCGGTCGCGGGACGGCTATCGACCGGACATGGACTCGGCCGCGACCGGGTAGGCGCGTCCGTAGTTGGCCGCGACGTCGCAGGCGCACAGCGGTGCGCCGTCCTGCAGCCAGCTCCGTAGCGGGGTGCCGCGCTTGCGCATCAGATGCTGCACGTAGACCTTGTCGCGCTGCTGGCGGGAGAACACCAAGTCCAGATTGACGGGTAACCCCGCCCAATCGACTTGGTCACGCGCCGACGCCTGGTCACGGGTGTCACCTGCAGCGCCACGCCGCCGGCCGCACCGCAACGGGCAGGCGGCGTTGACGGCGTCCCCGTCGGGCCCACCATGCTCCCGAGCCACGTGTACGCCCCTCTCACGAGTGCGCAATCAAGTCGTAAGCCGAATGGTGCGGCAAAGATGTTTCAGCAGTAGGTGTGGTGGCGTTTCCGCCGTATTACGCGTTTCCCCGCACGCAACAGGGGCTTAGTAGACGTCGCGGTGGTAGCGCTTGTCGGCGCTCAGCGACTGGACGTACGCTTTCGCGGCGTCCGGGTCGAGGTTGCCGTGTTCGGCGGCGATTTCGCAGAGCGCGCGATCGACGTCCTTGGCCATGGGGTCGGCGCTACCGCAGACGTACAGTTGTGCGCCGTCCTGCAGCCAGCGCCACAGCTGGGTGCCGCGTTTGCGCATCAGGTGCTGCACGTAGACCTTGTCGCGCTGATCGCGGGAGAACGCTAGGTCCAGTTCGGTGAGCAACCCGTCGGCATGCATCTGCTCGATCTCGTCGCGGTAGTAATAGTCGGTGGCGGCGTGCTGTTCGCCGAAGAACAGCCAGTTGGGGCCGGTGTGGCCGAGCGCGCGACGCTCCTGCAGGAAACCGCGGAAGGGTGCGATCCCGGTGCCCGGACCGATCATGATCATCGGCGTGTCTGGATCGCTGGGGGGCCGGAAATTGCTCGACGGCCGCACATAGACGGCGACGCGGTCGCCGGGGGAGCGGTCGGCGAGGTACGTCGAGCACACCCCACGGCGTGGGACGCCACGGAAGTTGTACCGCACGGGCGACACTGTCAGGTGAACTTCCCCCGGGCTTTCTTTGGGGCTCGACGAAATCGAATACAGCCGCGGCTGAAGCGGTTTGAGCACGCTCAGCCACTCGTCGACCGGCGCGGTGACCGGCAGCTGAGCCAGCAGGTCAACCGACTGACGGCCCCACGTCCAATCGGACAGTGTGCGCTTATTTTCCGGCTTCATCAGCTCGGCCAGTTCGGCGGCGCCGTCTCGGTTGCCGCTGCGTCGTTGCACGAACCGGAGCAGGTCCGGGCTGATCTGGGCGATCTCGAACCGCTCGGTGAGCGCCGAACGCAATGACATCAGCCCGTGTTCGCCGACTTCTACCGGGGTCTCGGCGCCCAGGCCGGTGACCGACAACCACTCGTCGACCAGCCGGTCGCTGTTGCGGGGCCACACCCCGAGCGCGTCGCCAGCCTCGTAGCCGGCCGCATCCTCGGGCAGATGAAACACCAACTGCCGTACGTCCTTTGCCGACTTCGGCCGACTGAGCTTGATATTGCGTGCCATGCCGGTGATCAGCGGACGCTTTTTGGTGTACGTGTGCGTTTCGGCCCGGTTGGCCGGGCGGGGCGGCGCCGCAAGCGCGGAGGGGGCTGCCGGTGGCGGCGCGCTGCCGTCGCGCCCGACCGGCGCCGGTGTGCGCGTCAGCTCCTGGATGACCTCGCTCAACCACTTCGCCGCGGCGTCTTCGTAGTCGGGTTCGCAGTCGACGCGGTCGACGATGCGGGCGGCTCCCAGCTCGGCGAGACGCTCGTCGAGTTTGCGTCCGTGACCGCAGAAATCGTCGTAGCTGGAGTCGCCGAGCGCGAGGACCGCGTAGCGGGTGTCGGCCAATTGTGGTGCGCTGCCGGACGTTAGCGCCCGCCACAGGCCGGCGCCGTTGTCCGGTGGCTCGCCGTCACCGGTGGTGCTGGTGATCAGCAACAGTTCCCGCGTCGTGGGTAGCTCTGCCGCCGGGAAGTCGTCCATGCCGTGCAACGCGACCGACAATCCGGCCTCACCCAATTGCGCGGCGACGTCGGCGGCGAGCTCTTCGGCGTTTCCGGTTTGCGAGGCCCACAACACCGCGATCGGTGCCCGTTCGGGTTCCGGTTTGGCGTCGGCCGTTTCGTTCGCTGTTTCTTTGACCTCCTCGACGGCCGGCACGGGCGTTGACTGGGGTGCCTCGGCGCGTGCGAAGAGCCCCGCGAGCAGCCCGTCGACCCACAGCCGGGTGTTGGGATCGAGGGGGGCGCTCTGGGGCAGGGTGGGCACCCCGGCGGTGCGGCGACCGGGTTCTGAACGCAGCCCGGTGATCAGTCCCGCGAGGTAGGAGCGGCCGAGCGGGCCGAACTGCGGCACCGGTTCGTTCCCGATGCCGAGCAGTTCGGCCAGGGCATCGACCTTGGCGGGGTTGATCGCCTCCGCTTCGTGGCGGCCGACCGCGGTTGTCGAATCGGGTTTGGCGACGGCGACTTTCGTCACGGTGACCGCGCACGCCTTGAATTCCGGTTGGTGCGAGATCGGGTCGACAGCGTCGTTGGTGACGGCGTTGATCGACAGGTATTCGCCGAAAACGTCGTTCCAGTGGAAGGGCGCAAAGCAGTTGCCCGGCCGCACCCGGTCGGTGACGACGGCGGGGAGCACGGCTCGGCCACGGCGGGAGGCGATTTCGACGGGGTCGTCGTCGGAGATCTGCAGCCGGGCGGCGTCGTCCGGGTGGATTTCGACGAACGGTCCGGGGTTGAGCTTGTTGAGCTTGGCGACCTTGCCGGTCTTGGTCATGGTGTGCCATTGGTGCGGCAGGCGCCCGGTGTTGAGCAGGAACGGGAAGTCGTCGTCGGGCATTTCCTCGGGCGGCAGGTGCGGACGGGCGAAGAACACCGCACGGCCGCTCGCGGTGGGGAAGGCCAACCGCGGCGCGCTGCCGTCGTCACGGACCAATCGAGTCTGGCTGACACCGTCATTCAGGTAGCGGATCGGGTTGCGGTCGCTGGTGCCCTCGGGCGGGCACGGCCACTGCAGCGGTGTCTGCCGCAACCGGTCGTAGCTGACGCCGCGCAGGTCATACCCCGTCGCGGGGTTCCAGAACCTCTTGATCTCCTCGAAGACGTCCTCCGCGGAGTCGTAGCTGAACGACTCCGAAAAGCCCATTTCGCAAGCGATCCGGGCGATGATCTGCCAGTCGGGCAGCGCCTGGCCCGGCGCCTTAACGGCGGGCTGGAACAGGGTCAGGTTGCGTTCGGAATTGACCATCACCCCTTCGGACTCCGTCCACAGGGCGGCCGGCAGCAACACATCGGCGTACTCGTTGGTCTCGGTCTCCAGGAACGCGTCCTGGCTGATCACCAGCTCCGCGCTTTCCAGGCCCGCCAGGACCGTCTTCCGGTTCGCCACGGAGGCAATGGGATTGGTGCAGATGATCCAGCACGCCTTGATCTTGCCGTCGGCCATGCGGGAGAACATGTCGATGGTGCCGGTGCCGACCTCGGTGCGCAGCGAGCCGCGGGGAATACCCCATTGGTCTTCGACGAAATCGCGATCGTCGGCCGACGTCGCCGACCGCTGGCCCGGCAAACCCGGTCCCATGTAACCCATTTCGCGGCCGCCCATCGCGTTGGGCTGCCCGGTAAGCGAAAAGGGGCCGCTGCCGAGCTTGCAGATCGCGCCGGTGGCCAGGTGTAGGTTGCAGATCGCGTTGGTGTTCCAGGTGCCGTGGGTGCTCTGATTGAGTCCCATTGTCCAGCAGCTTATCCAGTTCGTCGCCTCGCCGATCCAGCGGGCCGCCGTGTGGATGTCTTCGACCGGGATGCCGGTAATTTCGCTGACCGTGTCGGGGGTGTATTGCTCGACGAAACTCGGCATCACCTCCCATCCTTCGGTGAATTCGGAGATGAATTCGGTGTCGACATGCCCGTTCTTGACGATCAGGTGCAGCAGCCCGTTGAGCAGTGCGAGATCGGATCCGGGGGCGATCTGCAGGAAGAGGTCGGCCTTCTCCGCGGTCGCGGTGCGGCGCGGGTCGACCACGATGAGTTTGGCGCCGGCCTTGACGCGATCCATCATGCGCAGGAAGAGGATCGGGTGGCAGTCGGCCATATTGGCGCCGATGACGAAGAAGACATCGGTATGGTCGAAGTCCTGGTACGAGCCGGGCGGTCCGTCCGCACCCAGGGACAGCTTGTAGCCAGAACCCGCACTGGCCATGCACAGTCGCGAGTTCGACTCGATCTGGCTGGTGCCGATGAACCCTTTGGTCAGCTTGTTCGCCAAGTACTGAGCCTCGAGGGACATCTGGCCCGACACGTACATGGCGAAGGCGTCCGGGCCATGTTGGTCGATGATCGCCCGTAACCGGTTTGCGCACTGGGCGATCGCCTTGTCCATGTCGATCGGCTCGAGGGGTTCGCCGCGGTCGGACCGCAGGTGCGCCGATTCCATCCGCCCGGGTGCGGCCAGCAGGTCCGCTGTGGTTGCACCCTTGGTGCACAGCCGGCCGAAGTTGGCCGGATGTTCTTTGTTCCCAACCGACTTGACGACGTGACGACGGTCGCTCTGGGGGCCGGTTGTGACTTGCAACACCATGCCGCAGCCCACGCCGCAATAGGCGCACATGGTATTCACGGCCTCCTGGCCGGACGCCATGGACTCGCGAGCCACGCTTACGTCCCTCCCTCGAGTGCGCATGGGTTTGCGCTGAATCGTGCGACAAGGATGTTTCGGCACCGGGCATCCGGTGTTTCCCACGTTTTACGGCTTCCTCTCACCCGGCCTGATGCGACCGTGAAGTGTTGCGGGAAGCCGCGATCGTCCCAGGTCAGTGCGGTCATCGTCGACCAGCCGACCTCGCACCAGATTACCGGCGCCGCCCCCCGCTCCGCCGCCACGAGCTGGGGCTCCGACGAAACCGACGGGACATTCACAGTCTTCGCTAAGCTCACGGTGTGCGTCGTCGGCTGATCGCGATCCTGCTAATCCTGCTGGCCGCTGGATGCGGGTCGCAGCGGCCGGCTCCGCAATCGACGCCACTGGACAAATGCAAGGACTCCGACGGCCCGACGCCCGGCACCGTGCGGCGGGCCATCGCCTCGGTTCCCGTCGCGGTCCCCGATACGACCTGGGTCGAAATCGCCCGGGGACATGCCAAGAAGTGCCGTTTATATTGGGTTCAGATCATCCCGACCATCGCCAGCGAGTCAACGCCCCAGCAGTTGCTGTTCTTCGACCACAACATTTTCCTGGGCACACCCACCCCGAACCCGAAGCCCTACATAACCGTGTTGCCGCCGTCCGACGACACGATCACGGTTCAGTATCAATGGCAGGTGGGCAACGATCAGCCGTGCTGTCCCACCGGCCGCGGCACGGTGAAGTTCCAAATCGGATCGGACGGCAAGCTGCAGGCGCTCGGCAAGATCCCGCATCAGTAGCCTTACGCCCCCGCCGAGGTTCCCGCGTCGATCGATGGCAGCGGTCCTGAAATGAACTTGCGCATAAGCTTTTCGGCGAACCGGCGATGCGTGGTGTTCTGCGAGGCGGCAAACAGCCACCGGCCGTCGGTTCGGACTGCGACGCTGGTGTTCACCCTGGCATTGCGTCGATTGCTTCGCCGTATCCCCTTCGCGACGGCGCCTTTCGCGTGAATCAGCGCCACGTCGGGCGTCAAGAATCGCAGCTGGGTGATCTCGAAATCCAGGCGCGATCCCTTGAGGAGTTTTTTGAACAGCGAAACATAAGATGCCGCAATCGCTTCGCGGCCTTTGTAGTGACTGCCCAGGAAAGTGACGTAGTCCGCGTCGGTGGTGAATACGCTGGCGTAGGCCTCGGGATCCCCCGCGGCCCACGCCATAACCTGGCGATCAACCAGTTCGCGGATGGCATCTTCGTCGGCGCGCCGGTCATTGTTCATCACCACATCGCTCCCGCCAGTTGGCACTAATTCAACGCTACGGCCGATCCCAGTTCGACCGTGGCTCCTCGCCCGGGCACGTGCGTGACGCCGCGCCGTCGCACCGGTTCCGGCCGCCCGTCGGTGGGCCGCACCGCGCAGCTGCCGAACAGCGTGGCGAGCACGATGCGCATCTCGTATTCGGCGAAAGCCGCACCCAGGCAACGCCGGACGCCACCGCCGAACGGAATCCAGGTATAGGCCCCGGCTCGCCGCTCGAGGAAACGCTCCGGCCGGAATCGCTTTGGGTCGGGGTAGACATCGGGTCGCCGGTGCATCAGGTAGATCGATGGCACGACACTCACCCCGGCCGGCAATCGGACGCCGCCGATGTCCATCGACGCTTTGAGGCACCGGACGACCAGTGACAGCACCGGCCGCAGCCGCAGCGTCTCCCTGACCACCGCGTCGCAGAATTCGTGTTCGCCCGCATGGATTTCCTCGGTCAACCGGGCCTGGTGCTCGGGATGACGGACCAGCCGCTCGACCGCCCATGCGAGCGCGGTCGCGGTCGTTTCGTGCCCGGCCACCAGCAGGGTCATCAGCTCGTCGCGGATCTCGACATCACTCATCGGCTCGCCGTCTTGGTGGCGGGCCTGCAACAAAATGGAGAGCACGTCGACGCGCTCGTCGAGGTCGGCCCGGCGTCCTTCCGGGAAAGCCGAGGCGCGCAAAGGCATCATGCCCGACTAGCCTACACAGAAAATAAGAGATTCATAAGGTCTCCGCTTAGAATTTCCTTAACAGTGATCCGCGCGCCGCGAGGCCGGCCGGCGTACGCACCGGCGGCTCTGCAATCACGTTGGTAGCACTGAGGATATCGCCACGGTCTCCAGTGAATTGGTTCAAAGGTTTTCGGGATGCAGCATCTCGGCGAAACGCAGCGGCTCCGGGATGCCGAACCCGTCGACCAGCGTCTCGGCATGCGGGCGCAGCGCTCGGCAACGATCGTTGATGCCCCGGGTGACGGCCTTGGCGCGATCGGTGGACAGGTAGCGGTGCTCGATATACCACGCCTTGTCGTCCTCGATCACCGACAGCGCGTACAGGTCGCAGACGACCCCCAGCAGCTTGCGGGCCTCCTCGTCCTCGCACGAGTCGATGCCGGCGACGAACGCTTCCAGCACGATCCGGTCGACGTGCGCGCTCGCCGCGTGCAGCACATGATCCTGGACCGCGTTGAACGCGTCAAATTCCGACATCTCCTTGGATTTGGCCTGCAGCCGGCGCGCGACGGACGACAGCAGGTACTCCTCGCGGTCCTCGAACATCTTGATCTGCGTGCCGCGGTTGAACAGGCTGCCCTCTTCCTCGCTGTCCTGCCGGGCGTCGACGATCGTTTGGATAATCGCCTCGGCCGCAGTGTGTTTGATGACGCGGTCGCCAACGGTGTTGGCCGCGAAGCGCACCCATTCGACCGGGCTCATGCTGCGGATGTCGTCGGCATAGGCCGTCAGCAGCTCCTTGGCCACCAACTGGGTCAGCACGTGGTTGTCGCCCTCGAACGTGGTGAACACGTCGGTGTCGCCGCGCAGCGCGATCAGCCGGTTCTCGGCCATGTAGCCGGCGCCGCCGCACGCCTCGCGGGCCTCCTGGATGGCCCGGGACGCGTGCCAGGTGTTGGCCGCCTTCAGCCCGGCGGCGCGCGCTTCCAGTTCGCGTTGCTCGTCGGCGTCGGGCTCGTCGGCGGTCTGGATGTCGTGGCACTTGCTCACCAGCTCGTTCTGGGCGAACTGCAGCGCGTATGACCTCGCGATCAACGGAAACAGTCGGCGCTGGTGCACCAGGTAATCCATGATCAGCACCTCGGTGTCCTCGTTAGGTGCGCTGAACTGCCTGCGCTGCAACGCGTATCGGGTGGCGATGTCCAGCGCGACGCGGGCGGCGGCGCCCGCGCTGCCGCCCACCGTGATGCGGCCGCGAACCAGTGTGCCCAACATGGTGAAGAACCGGCGGTTGGGGTTCTCGATCGGGGAACTGTACGTGCCGTCCGCGGCGACATCGCCGTACTTGTTCAGCAGGTTCACCCGCGGCACGCGGACGTGGTCGAACACGATGCGGCCGTTGTCGACGCCGGGCAGGCCGCCCTTGTATTCGCAGTCCGATGTCGTCACCCCCGGCAGGTCATTGCCGTCGGCGTCGCGGATCGGGACCAAAACGCAGTGCACGCCGTGGTTGACCGGCTCGCCGTCTTCGGTGGTGATCAGTTGCGCGAAAACCGCTGCCATGGTGGCGGTTTCGGCGGCACCGCCGATGTAGTCCTTGCGGGCCGTCGGGGTGGGGGAGTCGACGATGAACTCCTGCGTCGCCACGTCGTAGGTCGCGGTCGTCTCCAGCGACTGAACGTCGCTGCCGTGCCCCGTCTCGGTCATCGCGAAACAACCGCGCAACTCGAGGCTGATGATCTTCGTCACGTACGCCTTGTGGTGGCGCTCGGTGCCCAGGTTCTCGACGGCACCACCGAACAGGCCCCACTGGACTCCGGCCTTCACCATCAGCGACAGGTCCGACATCGCGAGCATCTCGATCATCGTGATCGCCGCACCGACGTCGCCGGTCCCGCCATGCTCCTTGCGGAAAGAGTCGGCGGCGGCACCGAACGCGGCCATGATCCTCATCTGCTCGGCCACCTTGGTGCGGGCGATCACCGTGTTCGGCGTGTAATGCGGGCGGAACAGCTCTTCGGTCAGCGTGGCCCGCATCCGGTTCTTCACGTCGCGCCAACGCCCGTCCAAGGCGTTGCGCAGATGTTCGGCTGTGCTGGTCGTGTCCAGAGCCATAACCCGACCGTATCCCGCCGCCCGGGCCTCGGTAAGGGAAAAACATGGCGATGCCAATTGCCGGACCGACCATGACTCGCACCGAGCGTGTACTCACTGCGAGAAAACGGCGATTTTTTCGCGCTGAGTGCACGTTCGACGCTGCCATGCGGGTTTGGGTGCCGCCGATCTGCCTGCCGCCACGTCAGGCTGTATATCTAGTCGTGTGATGCCCGCGCCGGCCCGCGCGCTTGCGCTGAGCCTCCTATGCCTCGCCTTGTCCCTGGCCGGATGCGCCCCGGCGCCCCCGCCGCGGCCGATGCTGACGTACCTCGGTCAGTCGCAGGTTTCGTTCGGCGCCACTTTCGACGGCACGGTCATCGGCGGCCTCTCGGGGATCAGCTATGACGCGGGCCGCCAGCTGTACTACGTCATCAGCGACGACCGCTCCGAGAGGAACCCGGCCCGGTTCTACACGGTTCGGATAGCGCTGTCCGACAAGGGAATTGACAACGTCACATTCACCGCAACGCATCCGCTGCTCGACGAGTCCGGTCGGCCGTTTAAGCCACTGACTCAGAACACCACGCCGCCGGTGGTTCCCCCCGACCCGGAGGGCATCGCCTTCGACCCCGGGCGGCAACGGCTGTATTGGTGCTCGGAAGGCGAGCGACTCACCGCGGGGCCGGTATTGCTGAACCCATGGGTCCGGGCCGCCGGGCTCGACGGTGCCTACCTGGGCCAGTTCAGCTTGCCGCCGAATCTGGCGATGTCCGCACAGCACACCGGGCCGCGCCGCAATAAGGCGCTGGAGGGGGTGGCACTGACGCCCGACGGCCAGTCGCTGTTCGCCGCGATGGAGGATCCCGGTTACAACGACGGACCAAAGAGCGACGACGGCCGCGCTGTGTTGACGCGGATCACCAAATTCGACGTGGCTACCGAGAAACCCACCGCCCAGTACGCGTATCCGATGGAGCCGCCCGCGCCGCCCGTCGACCTCAACGGGGTCCCGGATCTCGTCGCGCTGTCCGACACGACCTTCCTGGTGCTGGAACGGTCCTCTGCCATACCGCCGACCATCCGGATCTACCGCGCCGAGATCGGTGCGGCGACCGACGTGTCGGCGCTGCCGTCGATGAAAGGCGCCGCACTGACCCCCATGACCAAGACGCTGGCGGTCGATTTGTCGACAACGTCGCCGGTGGAGAACATCGAGGGCATCACGCTGGGACCGAAACTGCCCGACGGCCGCCAATCGGTGGTGCTGGTCAGCGACAACAACTTTTCACCGAGTCAGGTCACCCAGTTCTTGGTGTTCGCGATGTAGTGCTTGGGAAACGCGTTTCGCGTTTGGGCGGCCGCAGTCGATACAGGACGAACCCGGCCGCCACCGCGCCACAGACGACAAGCATGACCATGTCGAACACCCACCACCCCGAATAGTGGGTCCACATCTCGGCGTTGGCGGCCAGCGGGTCGATCCTGCGCAGATCGACGGTGGACGCCGATGCCGCGAAGCCCCACTGGGCCGGGACGAACCAGGAGATCTGCTGGGGGCCCCACTTGCTTACCAGCTGAACCAAACTGCCGTCGAACAGCAGCGACGCCAGGATCACCGGAACCACCAGCGGCAGGACTTCCCGCAGCCGGTTCCCCAGCGCGGAGAGCGCCAGCCCGACGATCGCCGAGACGATGGCCGTGGCGGCCACGCTCACGTAAAGCTCGACGGTCGCGTTGCGCAGCAAGACGGCGCCGTGCACCGGGCCGCCCTTGACGACGATGACGATGGCGAACAAGACGGCCGTCAGGATTGCCGCCGCCAGGCCGAAGACGATGACCTTGGCCGCCACGTAGGCCCACGCCGACAACCCGACGGCCTGCTCACGCCGGAAGGCGCGGCGCTCCTCGACGAGGACGCGGATGGTCAGCGCCGTGCCCACGATCACCGCGGCGATGTTGAACGCGGCCAGCAGCTCGATCGCTTCGTGCGGGTTGACGCTGCCGGGCTTGGGCCGATCGAGCCCCGAATCACCGGGAATCAGCAGGGCCAGCGCCGCCAGCACGAAGGGCAGGACCGCCAGGAACAGGAAATAAACGGGATCGGCGCCGAGCAGGCGAAGCTGGCGACGGGCCACCAACCCGATTTGCCGCTTGACGGGAAGCTCGGCGGGAAGCGGCCACGGTGCCGCGACCTCCGGTGGCGCCGGCGGAGCCGCTTCTTGTTGCCGGGCCACAAACGCGCGATGGGCGCCGTCGGGATCGGCGCTTACCCGCGCGAGGACGTTCGGCCAGTCGGCGGTGCCCATTGCGGACTCGATCTGCAGCGGCGTCCCGGCGAAAGCCACCGTGCCGGCCGAGGTGAGCGCCAATACCTGGTCGCACAGATTGAGGTTGCTCAGCGATGTCTGCGACGACATCGCCGCCACCACCACGCAGCCGATTTCGGCCTGGCGCCGCAGGATTGCCATCACGTGGTTTTGCTGCGCCGCATCCAGCCCGGCGCCCGGTTCGTCAACGACGAGCAGTGTCGGTCTGGTGATGAGTTCGATCGCCATCGACGCGCATCGGCGCACCTCGGGGGAGAGCTTGCCAATCCGGGTCGTGCGGTGCGGTGTCAGCGCGAGCTCTTCGAGCAGCTGGTCCACCACGCGGTGACGGTGCTGGGGCAAGGTGTCCGGTGGCAGGCGCAGTTCGGCGGCGTACCCCAGGGTCTGTTCGACGGTGAGCCGCGGGTGAACGCGCTCGTCGCGGTGCACTATCCCGATGCGGGCGCGCATGGACTCGGGCTCGGCGTACACGTCATGGCCGTCGACGGTCATTCGGCCGGCGGTCAGGCCCCTGGTGCCGGCGAGCAGCGCGAGCAGCGCCGAGTTGCGCGCCGCCGACGGTCCGACGACCGCGGTCAGGGTGCCCGGGCGCGCCGTGAACGAGATGTCCGTGAGCATCTCGCGCCCGTCGACCATAAGTCCCAGCCGGTAGGCGGTCACCCCGATCGTGCGCGCCCCGGGCTTGAGCGGTAATCGATAGGTGGAGCTGGCCTCCTCGGTGCTGAAAGAGGACCGCGGGGCCCGCAGCTTTCGCGTGATCATCCGCTCGATCAGACCCGGGCCACTGGGCTGCTCGGGCGGCGCTGTGGGTGGGACGGGCGGTGGCGTCGTCGGTCCCGGCCGGGCGGGTTGGGCAGGTCGCCCGGCCGCGGGCGGTTGGGGTGGGCCTACCCGCATCCGCTGGGTGGTCCGCTGCGTCGGGGGCTGCACGTTCGGACGATTGGGCCGGGCCGCGGCGGGAGGCGGTGGCGCGAACTGCGGCCGTTGCGGGGGCGGCGCGTGAACCGGGCGTTGAGCTGGACCGGCTGGGGGACCGATCTGGAAAACCAGCCGGGGGCCTCGCTGCGGATCACCGATCGTGATCGCCTGACCGCTGTGGATCTCGACCGCCGACAGCCGCGAGCCGTTGACGAACATGCCATGGGGGCCGCTGTCGATGGCCACCCACTGGGTACCGGTGAACCTCAGCACCACATCGGGGCGAGGCGCCGGGGCGGCGCCACCGGGCCGCTGCAGTGGGATGTCGAACCCCGGGCCGTAGCCCACCAGCACGTCGCGACCCGGGGCAAAGACGTACCTCGCCGATCCGACCCATGCGGTCAACGGCGGGGCTGGGAAGGCGGAAGCCTCGGGCCGCATCACCGCCACCTTTCGTCACCCGGTCAGACCGATTCGGTCCCGCCTTCAGACATCGATGTAAGTGTCTACCCGCTGGCGGTGGTCAATCCACCAGGGCGGGCGCCGATCACACAGTCGCTGCTCACACATCGCGGCGAGGGTAGTACGTGGCATTCTCGAGAAGCCGGCGCAGCACCTCGACCGCTTCCTTCAGCACCTGCCGGTCCGCCGCCTCGAGCCGGGCCAATTGCGGTTCGATCACCGCGGCGCGGTCGGCCCGAACCGCGTTGAGCGTGCGGACCCCTTTGGCCGTGATGCGGACTCGGACCGCCCGTGCGTCCCCGGGGTCGACGCTTCGGCTGACCAGGCCGGCGTCCGCGAGCCGGCGCACCTGCGTGGTCATCGTCGGCTGCGAACAGTGGTCCACGGCCGCCAGGTCGCCGATTCGGGCTTCCCCGTGGGCTTCGATGCTGGCCAGCAGCCTGGCCTGCGCCGCAGGCAAGGGCATTTGGATGCGCTGGCTGGCCAGCCGGTTCAGCCGCGCGACCACGGCGAGGAGATCCGCTCCCAGCCCCGGCTGCGGTTCGGTGTTTGCGGCGTCAACGACTTCGGTGTGGTTGGCGGCGGATGCGTTCATGCGTCCATAGTTGCATAGCTTTGCTAAGCGAGACGTAACCCACGCGCCCGTGGCGCGAAAACCCGCAGCGCATGGTGTGGCGCGGGGACTTGGCGCCGCGGCCTGGCAGAATCGATAAAGTGACCGTTCCCAGACCATTCCGTGCGCGCCGTCGGGGTGGACCGCTGCGGCCGGTCGAATTGGCACAGGCCGCCGTGATGGGCGCGTTGTGCGCGGTGATCGCAATCATTTCCGTCATCGTCCCGTTCGCGGCGGGGCTGGCCTTGTTGGGCACCGTGCCCACCGGGCTGCTGGCCTACCGCTACCGGCTGCGCGTGCTGATGGCCGCGACGGCGGCCGCCGGGGTGATTGCCTTTCTGATCGCCGGGCTGGGCGGTTTCATGACCGTTGTCCACTGCGTCTACATCGGCGGCCTGACCGGATTCATCAAGCGCAGGGGCCGGGGCACACCCACGGTGATCGTCGCGTCCCTGATCGCCGGGGTCGCCTTCGGTGCCGCGTCGGTCGGCTCGCTGATGGTGATGACCCGGTTGCGGCACCTGATTTTCGAGGTCATGACCGCGAACGTGGACGGGCTCGCCGCGTTCATGGGCCGGGTGCATATGCAGGGGGCCGCCGCCGATTTGAAGCGCTACTTCGCCGACGCGCTGCACTACTGGCCATGGGTGTTGCTGGTCTATTTCACCGTCGGAGTCGTGATCGTGTCGTTGATCGGCTGGTGGGCGTTGTCCCGTGTGCTGGACCGGATGCGCGGTCTGCCCGATGTCCACAAACTGGAAGCTTGGGACGGGAGCGGGGCGGAGGAAGGCCCGGTCGGGCCGGTTCCGGTGCGGTTGGACAGGGTGCGTTTCCGCTACCCCGGTGCCAGTCAAGACGCGCTGCGCGAGGTCAGCCTGGAGGTCCGGCCCGGCGAACACGTCGCCATCACCGGGGCCAACGGCTCCGGGAAGACCACGCTGATGCTGATCTTGGCCGGCCGGGAACCCACGTCGGGGACCGTGGACCGCCCGGGCGCCGTGGGTCTGGGCAAGCTGGGCGGCACGGCCGTGGTCCTGCAGCACCCCGAAAGCCAGGTCCTGGGCACCCGGGTCGCCGACGACGTGGTCTGGGGCCTGCCGCCGGGCACCAATGTCGATGTGGGCCAACTACTTCGAGAGGTCGGCCTCGACGGGCTCGCCGAGCGCGACACCGGAAGCCTGTCCGGCGGCGAACTACAGCGCCTCGCGCTCGCGGCGGCGCTGGCCCGGGAGCCGGCGTTGCTCATCGCCGACGAGGTCACCACCATGGTCGACCAGCGGGGCCGGGATGCCTTGCTGGGCGTGCTATCCGGGCTCACCCAACGGCACCGGACCGCCCTGGTGCACATCACGCATTACAACAACGAAGCCGATTCCGCCGAGCGCACAATCGATCTCAGCGATTCACCGGATAACACCGGCATGGTGGAGACCACGGGCGCGCCCACGAGAACCACTGGAACCACAGCGGTCGATCACCGGTGCCACGCGCCGGTGATCGAACTTCTCGGCGTCGGCTACGAATACGGCAGCGGCACCCCATGGGCCAAGACGGCACTGCGCGACGTCACCTTCACCGTCGAGCAGGGTGACGGGGTGCTGATTTATGGCGGCAACGGTTCGGGCAAGTCGACGCTGGCGTGGATCATGGCCGGGCTGACGGTTCCGACGACCGGCTCCTGCCTGATGGACGGCCGGCCCACCCATGAGCAGGTCGGCGCCGTGGCGTTGTCGTTCCAGGCGGCGAGGCTGCAGTTGATGCGCAGCCGCGTCGACCTGGAAGTGGCCTCGGCGGCGGGCTTTTCGCCCCGCGACGAGGATCGCGTCGCCGCGGCGCTGCGTGTCGTCGGGCTGGATCCGACGCTGGCCAAGCGGCCGATCGATCAGCTCAGCGGCGGTCAGATGCGCCGCGTGGTGCTGGCCGGGCTGCTGGCGTGTTCGCCGCGCGCGTTGATCCTCGACGAGCCGCTGGCGGGGTTGGATGCCGCCAGCCAGCGCGGCCTGCTGCGGCTGCTGGAAGACCTGCGCCGCGAGCGGGGTCTGACGGTGGTGGTCATCTCGCATGACTTCGTCGGCCTGGAAGACCTGTGCCCGCGCACCCTGCATTTGCACAACGGCACGCTGGAACCTCTGGAATCAACGTCGGCCGCGGCGGGGGGTATGACGTGACCGCGACCTCGGCCCCGAGTGACGGCGCGACCCGACGCCCCTCCCGTCCGGTTGTGCTGCTGGTTCCGGTGCCCGGAACCTCGACCATCCACGATCTGTGGGCGGGCACCAAACTGCTGGTCGTTTTCGGTGTCTCGGTGCTGCTGACGTTCTACCCGGGGTGGGTGACGATCGGATCGGTGGCGGCCCTGGTGCTGGCGGCGGCCAGGATCGCCCGGATTCCGCGCGGCGTGCTGCCATCGGTACCGCGGTGGCTGTGGGTGGTTATCGCGTTGGGCGGTATCACGGCCGCGCTGGCCGGCGGCAGCCCAAAGGTCTCGATCGACGGGGTCGAGATCGGGCTCGGCGGAGGGTTGCACTTCCTGCGGATCACCGCGCTGTCGGTCGTGTTGCTCGGGCTCGGGGCGATGGTGTCCTGGACCACCAATGTCGCCGAAATAGGGCCCGCGCTGGCGACTTTGGGCCGACCCTTGCGACTGTTGCGGATCCCGGTCGACGAATGGGCGGTCGCGTTGGCGCTCGCACTGCGCGCCTTCCCGATGCTGCTCGACGAATTCCAGGTGCTCTACGCCGCCCGCCGGCTACGGCCCAAACGGATTCCGCAGAGTCGCAAGGCTCGCCGCCGGCGGCACGCCCTGGAGCTGATCGACCTGCTGGCCGCCGCCATCACGGTGACCCTGCGGCGCGCCGACGAGATGGGCGACGCGATCACCGCGCGCGGCGGCACGGGTCAGCTTTCCGCCAATCCCGCCCGGCCGAACCTGGCTGATTGGGTGACGCTCGCGGTCACCGTCGCGACCTGTGGCGCGGCGGTGGTGCTCGAGACGATATTGCACACCAGCGCTTAGTCCTTCGCGGGGAATGGCCCAGCGGGTGAGAGGGCCTGGCAGGGGTCTCTATCGGAGGGGGTTTGCTGTTCGATTCGGCATGGTCGAGCAAATGCGTGTTTGTGGTAACCCGCTGGTAGTTGCACCTTGAACTAAAATTCGGGGGGGGGGGTAACTACAGGCTTTTAAAAATATTTTTTAGCATTGGCTACTTCATTTCATATAGTTTGCGAGACGTGAAGTTTGTGGGACGAAGTTGGCCAAGCTCAACCGAACTCGCCCAAAACTCAGGTTGTTCTCAGCTACTTTCTGACCATCCGATTTTGACTCACCGATCAAAGGAGATGGTCGTGGACCTCGCAGCCCGCCCCCACATCACCGCCGTCGCATTGGCCACCGCCGGCGTCATCGCCGCGGCTCCGGTCGCCCAGCACCTACCTGAGCTGCGCCTGGCCCAACACCTGCGCCAGGTAAGCGTGTCCGATATCAACCTCACCGACGCGGCCAGCGGCGTGGTTGACCTGTTCTCCGGAGTGGAGAACGAACTCGCATCACTTGCCAGCGGCGCAAGCGTGGCTGCCGTGCCGGCGGCCACGGTCGGCGCCTTCGTCAACCCGATCACCAATTGGATCAACGTGCTCCAGACGGCGGCCAACAACATCGGCGTGCTGGGCCAGGACTGGCTCGCCGATCCCATGCCGTTGGCGTCGCAGGTCATGCTCAACCAGTTCGGCTACGGTTCGGCGTTGGCCACGGGGGTCAATGGCTTCAGCAACGGGTTTTTCAACACTTTGGCAAGCGCTGTGCCCACCGCCATGCAGACCGCGTGGACCGACCTCACCGCGGGTAACCTCTCCGGAGCGCTGAACACTTGGTTCACCGTTCTCAACAACGCCATATTAAGCGGTGGGTTTGGCATCATCCCCGCCCTGGCGATCCCCACCGAGATCACCACGAACCTTAACAACCTGGTCACAGAAGCCACGTCGTTTCAGGTTCTCCTCGACGCGTTTTTGGCTCCGGGTTTTGTCTATTTCAACGAGGGTGTGGCCGCGGCGTTTGTCGATAGCGCCCAGGGGGCGATCGATGCGGTGCAGGCGGGGAACCCGGTGGGTGCACTGAGCGCGATCGTCAACGCTCCCGCCAATATCACCGGCGACATCTTGAACGGGTTCACGTCGATTAGCGGCCACGTATATGACGGGGTACTGAGCACGAGTTTCCCCTACCAGGGCCTTGCGGAGACCTTCGGGATTGATTTTCCCCAAATGTTTGCTCAGTCGATTGGGGCGAAGGCCGGGCAAAATACGTCGAGTCTGATTCCGGGTGCGTTGAACACCTTCGGCAGCACAGTGCAGACCAGCCTCACCAATTTGTGGACCACCCTGACCGCCGATTTGGGCCAGATGTTCCCCAGCCTCAGTGGACTGACCTCAGTGCTGCAAAACATCCCATCGGCTTTGGCGCCGCTGGGATCGCTGGTGGGCAACCTCACGGGCCAGGTCGGGTCGATCTGGGGCAACATCGCAGGCCAGGTTGGGACGTTGCTGATCAACCTGCTCAAGTTGCTCTGAGTCCGCTGGTGGTCGCCGTTGCGAGCCGGTGACCAACCAATGGCGATTGGCCCCCTCCCAAGGAGGGGGCCAATCCGTCTTAGTGTGCTTCTCGACTGGCGTGTGCGGCACGGCGCGAGACCGACCAGCCGAGCCAGATCCTCACCCGCGTCAAGGACAATCTTGGCGATCGAATCGATCACCAAGACCTTCACCGTCGCTCTATTCGCGAACGGAGTGCTACATGTGAAAAGGGCGTGCGGCCGGTCGCTTTCGCGTAGCTTGAGCGGGTGGCCGACATTCACCGCACCCGCAGCATCGCGGCTCCCGTGCAGGAAATCTGGGACGTGCTTGCCGACTTCGGCGCGATCAGTTCGTGGGCCGGCAACGCCGACCACTCGTGCATCCTGCATTCCGGTGTCGACGGCGGACCCGTCGGCACCGCCCGGCGCGTTCAGGTCAAACGCGACGTCCTCGTCGAAACCATCACCGAGTTCGACCCGCCGCACGCGCTTGCCTACGACATCGAAGGCCTGCCCAGCCGGCTGCGCAGGGTGACCAACCGCTGGACGCTGCAACCGACCGCGGGCGACTCCACCGTGGTGACCCTGACCAGCACCGTCGAAATCGGGCCTCGCCCATACCAAAAGCTGGTCGAGCGCGTCCTGTGTCGCTTTGTGGCGCGACAGTCCGACTCGATGCTCGCCGGGCTCGCGAACCGATTGGAGAACGCCCGTGTCTGATCGCCCCGATGTCGTCATCGTGATGACCGACGAGGAGCGCGCGGTGCCGCCGTACGAGGCTCCCGACGTGCTCGCCTGGCGCGACCGAACGCTAGCCGGCCGCAAGTGGTTCGACGAACACGGCATCAGTTTCGCCCGGCACTACACCGGCTCGCTGGCCTGCGTGCCCAGCCGCCCAACGATTTTCACCGGTCACTACCCGGACCTGCACGGGGTCACCCAGACCGACGGCATCGGAAAGACGGCCGATGACTCCCGCATGCGCTGGCTGCGCCAGAACGAGGTGCCCACGCTGGGCAACTGGTTCCGCGCGGCCGGATACGACACCCACTACGACGGCAAATGGCACATCTCGCACGCCGACCTCACCGACCCCGCGACCGGCCGCCCGCTGGCGACCAACGACGACGACGGTGTGGTCGACCCCGCCGCGGTGCGCCGCTACCTGGACGCCGATCCGCTTGGGCCGTTTGGCTTTTCGGGATGGGTCGGCCCGGAACCGCACGGCGCGGCGCTGGCCAACGCCGGCGTTCGCCGCGACCCGCTGATCGCCGACCGGGTCGTCGCCTGGCTCACCGACCGCTACGCCCGCCGCCGCGCCGGCGACCCCGGCGCGCTGCGCCCGTTCCTGTTGGTGGCCAGCTTCGTCAACCCGCACGACATCGTGCTGTTCCCGACGTGGTCACTCCGCGGCCCGGTCAAGCCATCGCCCCTGGATCCGCCGCCGGTACCTCCGGCGCCCACCGCGGACGAGGATTTGTCGACCAAGCCGGCAGCCCAAATCGCGTTTCGCGAGACTTACTATTCCGGCTACGGCCCGGCGCCCGCGATCAGCCGAACCTACGACCGCAACGCCCAGCGCTACCGCGACCTCTACTACCGCCTGCACGCCGAGGTCGACGGGCCCATCGACCGCGTCCGGCGGGCCGTCACCGAGGGCTCCTCCGAGGCGGTGCTGGTGCGCACGGCCGACCATGGCGATCTGCTCGGCTCCCACGGCGGACTGCACCAGAAATGGTTCAACCTCTACGACGAGGCCACCCGCGTGCCCTTCGTCATCGCCCGCATCGGCGAGCGCCCGACGAAGCCGCGCGTCGTCACCGCGCCGACGTCGCACGTCGACCTGGTGCCGACCCTGCTCTCTGCGGCCGGCTTAGACGTGGGGGACCTCGCGGCCACGCTGGCCGAGTCGTTCTCGGAGGTCCACGAGCTGCCGGGCCGCGACCTCATGCCGATCGTCGACGGCGCACCCGCCGACGACACTCGGGCCGTCTACATCATGACCCGCGACAACATGCTCGAAGGCGACAGCGGCGCCTCGGGCCTGGCGCGCCGCCTCAAGCGGACGGTCAATCCGCCTGCGCCGCTGCGGATTAGGATTCCCGCGCATACCGCATCCAACTTCGAGGGACTGGTGGTCCGCGTCGACGACGTTCCCGGAGGCACCAGGCACCTGTGGAAGCTGGTCCGCACGTTCGACGATCCGGGAACCTGGACCGAACCCGGGGTGCGTCACCTGGCCGCTAACGGGCTTGGGGGAGAGGCCTACCGGACGTCCCCGCTCGACGACCAGTGGGAGCTCTACGACCTGACGGCCGATCCGATCGAGGCCGACAACCGTTGGACGGATCCGGATCTGCACGAGTTGCGCCAGCACCTGCGGACACAGCTCAAACACGCCCGGGCCAGCGCCATCCCCGAGCGAAACCGGCCGTGGCCCTATGCATCTCGCCGACCGCCGAGCCGGCAGCCGTCCGGGCTGGTGCGTCGGGTCAGGTCCGCATTCGGTCGATGAGGTTCGACAACACGACGATACTTTCGCTGCGTTCGATGTCGGCGCTGGACCGGATGCGCTCGAGGGCCGCCTCCAAGTGCCGCATGTCGCGGGCCAGCACGTGCAGGATCGCGTCCGACGTGCCGGTCACCGTCGCCGCGCTGACCACCTCGGGCATGTTCACCCAGGCCGCACGCAGCCGATCGGGCGCAATCGTGCCGTGGCAGAACACCTGCACATAGGCCTCCGTCTTCCAGCCGAGCGCATTGCGGTCGACAACCGTGGTAAAGCCCTTGATCACGCCGTTGTCGAGCATCCGGTCGACCCGGCGCTTCACCGCCGGCGCGGAAAGGTTCACCTTCTGGCCGATTTCGGCGAAGGTGGCGCGCGCGTGCTCGGTCAGCTCGGCGAGAATGCGCTCGTCGGTCTCATCGAGCCGGTCCATCGCTGCTCCTTGCGGTGATGCACAACAAATCGCCGTAGCTGCCATGCTAACGCAATAAATCGATAATAGACACGCAATAGCCGTCATTTGATTGTTTGAAGCATCCTAAATATCGTTGATTTATGACGGATTCCTACGTCGCTGCGGCATCGCACAAGCAAGGCGCCGAGAGCCGCACTCACCGGACCCGCCGGTACGCGATGACCCCGCCGGCCTTCTTCGCCGTCGAGTACGCGATCAATCCGTGGATGGACGTCACCACACCCGTCGACGTCCACGTCGCGCAAGCACAGTGGGATTCTTTGTACCGCACCTACCTACGGCTCGGGCACCACGTCGACGTGATCGAACCCGTGCCTGGGCTTCCGGACATGGTCTACACCGCCAACGCTGGATTCCTCGCGCACGACATCGCGATCGTCGCCAGGTTCCGATTCGCCGAACGCGCCGGCGAGTCGCGGGCCTACGCCGAGTGGATGTCGTCGCTTGGCTACCGGCCGGTGACCACCCGTCACGTCAACGAGGGACAGGGCGACCTGTTGATGGTCGGCGAAATGGTGCTGGCGGGCTATGGTTTTCGCACCGACCTGCGCGCACACGACGAAATCTCGGTGACGCTGGGCGTGCCGCTCGTCTCCTTAGCGTTGGTGGACCCGCGGTTCTATCACCTGGATACCGCGCTGGCCGTCCTCGACGATCACACGATTGCCTTCTATCCTCCGGCGTTCAGCCCGGCCGCGCGGGATCAGCTGCGTGCGCTGTTTCCGGACGCTATCGTGGTGGGCAGCGCCGACGCGTTCGTGCTCGGGCTCAACGTCGTTTCCGACGGCCTGCACGTCGTGCTTCCCGCCGCCGCAACGGGTTTCGCCGCACAGCTGCGTGAAGCCGGCTTCCAGCCCGTCGGCGTCGATCTGTCCGAGCTGCTCAAGGGCGGCGGTTCCGTCAAGTGCTGCACATTGGAGGTCTTCCCATGACATTGCTCGACATCCGAGACGGACGGGTCGCCGCCAACCGAACCGAGGCCGCCATTGCGCTGGCTGAAAGGCATGCGGCGCATAACTATTCGCCGCTACCCGTGGTGGCGGCCAGCGCCGAGGGTGCTTGGATCATCGATGTCGAAGGCCGCCGCTACCTCGATTGCCTGGCCGCCTACTCGGCGGTCAACTTCGGTCATCGCAACCCCGAGATCACCGCGACGGCCCACGCACAGCTGGACACCGTCACGCTGGTGAGCCGCGCCTTCCACTCCGACAATCTCGGACCGTTCTGCGCCGCGCTCGCCCAATTGTGCGGCAAAGACATGGTGCTGCCGATGAACTCGGGCGCCGAGGCCGTGGAAAGCGGCCTCAAAGTCGCCCGCAAGTGGGGCGCCGACGTCAAAGGCGTTCCCGCGGGCCGGGCCAACATCATCGTGGCCGACAACAACTTTCATGGCCGCACGATCAGCATCGTCAGCTTCTCCTCGGACCCGGCGGCGCGGGACGGCTTCGGGCCGTTCACCCCGGGATTCCGCTCGGTGCCGTTCGGCGACGCCACGGCGCTGGCGCGGGCGATCGACGACAACACGGTGGCGGTGCTGCTGGAGCCGATCCAGGGCGAGGCGGGCATCATCGTCCCGCCCGACGACTACCTGCCGGCCGTCCGCGCGCTGTGCAGCGAGCGCAACGTGCTCATGATCGCCGACGAGATCCAGTCGGGCCTGGCCCGCACCGGTTACACGTTCGCCTGTGATCGCTGGGGCGTGGTGCCGGACGTCTACCTGCTCGGCAAGGCGCTGGGCGGCGGCGTCGTTCCGCTGTCGGCGGTGGTCGCCGACCGCGACATCCTGGGTGTGCTGCATCCCGGCGAACACGGCTCGACCTTCGGCGGCAACCCGCTGGCGGCGGCGATCGGCACCACGGTGGTCGCGATGCTGGCGCGGGGCGAATTCCAGGCCCGCTCGGCGAGATTGGGCGCCCACCTGCACCGTCGCCTGCGGGCGCTGATCGGCGACGGTGTGGTGGCGGTGCGTGGCCTCGGATTGTGGGCCGGCGTCGACATCGAACCGACGCTGGGCACCGGCAAACAGATGAGCCTGCGGCTGGCCCACCGCGGTGTGCTGGTGAAGGACACCCACGGTTCGACGCTGCGGTTCGCGCCGCCGCTGGCGATCACCGAGCAGGAGATCGACTGGGCGGTGGCCCAGTTCGCCGCCGTGCTGCGGGAGGCTGCCTCATAATCAGCTGATCCCGTAACAGGAGGCGCAATTTGCGAGCCACGTCGATCGGCCTGAGACAGCAGATGCTGCGGCGCCGCCCGGTGCTGGACGCCCCGGTGGCGCGCGGCGCGTCGGAGCATCTCAAGCCCAGCTTCGGCGCGTTCCAACTGACCATGTTCGGCGTCGGTTCGACGATCGGCACCGGTATCTTCTTCGTGTTGTCGCAGGCGGTGCCGGAAGCCGGTCCCGCGGTGATCGTCGCGTTCGTCATCGCCGGTATCGCGGCTGGGCTGGCGGCGATGTGCTACGCCGAATTGGCGTCGGCCGTGCCGGTCTCGGGTTCGTCGTACTCGTATGCATACGCGACAATGGGTGAGGCCGTCGCGATGGTGGTGGCGGCCTGCCTGCTGTTGGAATACGGCGTGGCCACCGCCGCGGTCGCGGTCGGCTGGAGCGGCTACCTCAACAAGCTGCTGAGCAATCTGTTCGGTTTTCAGTTTTCGCATGCGTTGTCGGCCGCACCGTGGGACAAGCAGCCGGGTTACCTGAACCTGCCGGCGATCATCCTGATCGGACTGTGCGCGCTGCTGCTCAGCCGCGGAGCCAGTGAATCGGCGACGATCAATGCGATCATGGTGCTGGTCAAGCTCGCCGTCCTGGGCATGTTCGTGATCATCGCTTTCAGCGCCTACAACGCCGACCACCTCAGGGATTTCGCCCCGTTCGGCGTTGCCGGCATCGGCTCGGCGGCGGGCACCATCTTCTTCTCCTACATCGGCCTGGACGCGGTATCCACCGCGGGCGAGGAGGTGAAGGACCCCCACAAGTCCATGCCGCGCGCAATCGTCGCGTCGTTGGTCATCGTCACCAGCGTCTACGCACTGGTAGCCTTCGCGGCGCTGGGCACGCAGCCATGGCAGGACTTTGAACAACAGGAACAGGCCGGGCTGGCCACGATTCTCGACAACGTCACACATGCGGAGTGGGCCAGCACAATTCTGGCCGCGGGCGCGGTGATCTCGATCTTCACCGTCACGCTGGTCACCATGTACGGCCAGACCCGCATCCTGTTCGCGATGGGTCGCGATGGGCTGCTGCCCGCACAGTTCGCGGCGGTGAGTCCGCGCACGATGACCCCGGTCAACAACACGGTGATCGTCGCGGTCGCCGCGTCGCTGCTGGCCGCCCTCGTTCCGCTCGAGAAGCTGGCCGACTTGGTGTCCATCGGCACTCTCATCGCGTTCATCGTCGTATCCGTCGGGGTGATCGTCCTGCGCGTCCGCGAGCCGGAGCTGCCGCGCGCGTTCCGGGTGCCCGGTTATCCCGTGACGCCCATCTGTTCGGTGCTGGCATGTGGATACATCCTGTCCGGCCAGCGTTGGTACACCTGGGCGGCGTTTGCCGGTTGGATCGCCTTGGCGCTGTGCTACTACCTGTTGTGGGGCCGGCGCCATAGCGCACTCAACGATTCGTCCGGGGAGTTGGTGTGACCGTCGTCGTCGGCTACCGGGCCGGCAACGTCGGCCTGACGGGGTTGCACCTGGCGGTACGCGTCGCGCGGACGCTCGGCACGTCGCTCACGGTGGCGACGATCGTGCCCAAGCCGTGGCTGACACCGTCGTTCGCCCGTGTCGACGCCGAGTACGAGGACTGGGCGGACCATCTCGCCGCGGACTCGGCGGCCGAGGCCGCGCGGTTTCTGCACGATTTGGTCGACGGGGTCGAGGTCACCTACCTCCATCGCGCCCACCACTCGGTGCCCGGTGGATTGATCGAGGTGGTCGAGGAGGCCGGCGCCGACGTCCTGGTGTTGGGGTCATTGCCCAGCGGTGGTCCCGGGCTGGTGGTGATCGGTACGACGGCCGACGGGCTGCTGCACGCGTCGCCCGTGCCGGTGGCCATCAGCCCCCGCGAATATCATTCGCACACAGGCAAACTGACACGGCTCACCTGCGCCTACTCGGCTACCCCGGACTCGATCGACGTGGTGAGGCGGTGTTCGGAGACCGCCGCCCGATTCGGGCTGCCGATGCGGGTGATTACCTTCGCGGTCCGGGGCAAGACGATGTATCCGCCGCAGGTGGGGCTCGACGTCGAGGATGAGGTACTGCGGGCCTGGGCGTCGCAAGCGCGAGAAGCCTTGGAAAATCTGAAGACCGACGGGATAGTCGGTGAAGACGTTGTCCTGGAAGTGGTTACCGGCCGTAGCTGGAAAGAGGCGCTTGACAAGACGGATTGGCAGGACGGTGAGATCCTGGCTTTGGGCACCCGACCGCGCGGCGACGTCAGCAGGGTATTCCTCGGATCGCGCAGCGCCAAGATCCTCAGCGAGAGTCCGGTGCCGGTGCTGGTGCTACCCGGCTAGCGTCGATCAGCGCTGCGCGGCGGCGTTGGCGGCCGCCTGAGCCCGCTTCAGGGTCGCCGCGACATCGCCTCGGCCCAGGAACATTTCGTCGAAGTAGCTTTGCAGGGCCGTGTACCCAGCGGCGAAACCGACGCCGCCCGGAGCCGGAATGCGCGGGCCGTTCAGCACCGAGAAGAAGGGTGTGACGTCGACGCCCCTGGCGGCCCAGTAGTCGAAGTAGACCGGCTGAGCCGAGAGCACCGCGGGGATGGCCGCACCCTGGCGGCCCAGGTAGGCGTTGCCCTCCCTGCTGCCCATCCAGGCCAAGACCTGACGCACCGCGTCCGGGTGTTTTGTCGCCGAATTACCCGCCGCGGCAATGCCATTGGTGACGCTCACCCGACCCACCGGGCCCGCGGGCATCATCGCCACACCCCAGTGGAAGCGGGCATCGCGGGCCACCGGCGCCAGGTCGTAGGTGCCGGACTGGAAGAGCGCCATCCTGCCGGCCAGGAACTGGTTGCGGGAGAAGTCGCCGTTGTCGTTGGTGTCCGCGGCCGGCGGCGTGACGTGGTCGTCGTTGATCAAACCAACCAGATAGCGGAATGCTCGCACCGCCGCGGGATTGTCGAACGCGAACTCGTCGCCGCGCTGGAACACCCCGCCGGCCGAGCCGATGTAGTTGAGGTAGATCCCCTGGGGGTCGTTGGCCGCGTTGTATCCCCATTGGCGTACCCGTCCGGCATCGAAACGTGGTGTGCCCGCGGTGTTTCCGTCAGCATCGACGGTCAACCGAGCCAGCAGCGGACGCAACGTGTCGCCGCCGTCGGGGTTCCACCGCAGGCCGTTCAGCTGGGAGGGATCAATGCCCGCCGCCGCGAGCAGGTCGGCGTTGTAGAACACGGCGATGCCGGCGTCGGTCAGTTGCGGCACCCCCCACACCACGCCGCCGCG
Source organism: Mycobacterium malmoense (assembly GCF_019645855.1). NCBI lineage: Bacteria > Bacillati > Actinomycetota > Actinomycetes > Mycobacteriales > Mycobacteriaceae > Mycobacterium > Mycobacterium malmoense. The sequence goes on along the minus strand of NZ_CP080999.1, from coordinate 3,308,750 downwards.
GGTGAATTGGTCCACCACCGCCGGCTCCCACGCCGAGGCCGCGTCCGGGCCCAGGGTCTTGCCGACGTTCAGCAACCGGCCGCTGTCGGCATAGGCGGCAAGGTAGGCGTTGGACAGCCAGAAGATGTCGTCGGCGCTGCCGCCGGCCACGTCGGTGCGCAGGGTGTTGAAGTATGTCGAGTAGGCCACCATGTTGATGTGCACCTGGATAGCGGGATGTGCGCGGGTGAATGCCTCGAACGATTGCCGATATGCCGCGGCGATCTGGTCGGCCCAGATACGCACGGTCACAACGATCTTGCCACCGTGGGGTTGGCCGGAGTAGTCCAACAGCACCGCGGCCGTGGCCAACAGCACCGTGACGAGCGCCAGCGCTGCAGCGACCAGCGTGGAAAAGCGCGGCCGGGTCACTTCAGCCCCGAGACCACGATCGACGCGACGATGTGGCGTTGGAAGACCACGAACAGCGCGATCAGCGGCACGATCGCGACCGTCGTCGCCGCCATCACCAACGTCCACTGGGAGTTGAACCGTGATTGCAGATCGGCCGTGGCCACCGTGAGCACTCGCCACTTGTGGCCGCTGGTGATCACCAGCGGCCACATGAAGTTGTTCCATTGCGAGACCACGGTGATCAGCGTCAAGGCGGCCAGGACCGGGCGGCTGGACGGGATCACCACGTGCACGATCACGTCCAACGTGTTGGCGCCGTCGAGGCGCGCGGCGTTGATCAAGTCGTTCGGGATGATCCGAAAGTGCTCGCGCAGCAGGAAAATCGCATATGGCGAGCCGAACATGAACGGCAGCACCAGCGCCCAGAACGTGTTGCGCAGACCCAGCTGGGCCATCATCAGATACATTGGCACCACCGTGACCGTGCCCGGCACCATGAGCGTCGCGATGTAGACCCAGAACAGCGGATCGCGTCCGGGAAACCGCAAGCGCGCGAACGCGTATCCGGCCAGCACCGAAAAGGTCAGCTGGCCCACCAGGATCACCGCCGTCATCAACGCCGTCACCGCAGCCGCGCGGCCGAACCCGGCGCCGCCCAGGTCGGCATAGTTGGCCAGCGTGGGCGGCCGCGGCCACTGCAGCGGCGTACCCGTCACGAACTGGTGCGCCGACGTGAACGACGTCAGTAGCCCAAGCCCGAACGGCGCCAACGTGATCAGCGCCCCGAGCGTCAGCCCGGCGTAGATCGCGGTGTTGGCCCCGAGGCGGCTAGGTGAGGTCATAACTGATCCGCCGCCGGAAATACAGATGCTGAACGACGGTGACGCCGATCAGGATGACGAACAGCACGACCGCCATGACCGCGGCCCGTCCGATCGCCGCCGAACCGAAGGCCTCGGCGTAGATGCGGTGCGCCACCAGATCGGTGCTGCCGGCCGGTCCGCCGCCGGTCAGCGCGTAGACGGTATCGAAAACCTGTGCCGTGCTGACGATCCCGGTCACCAGAACGAAGAACATCGTCGGCCGCAGCATGGGCAGGGTGATGCGCCAGAACCGCTGCCAGGCGGTGGCGCCATCGGTGCGCGCGGCGGCGTGAATATCGTCGGGGATGGCCAGCAGGCCCGCCAGAAACGACAGCGAGACGTAGCCGACGTTGGTCCAGACGACGACGGCCGAAACCAGCGGCAGCGCCAGGCTGGGATCGGAAAGCCACCCGATGCTATGTCCCAGCACGGCGCTGACGGCGCCGTCGGTCGGAGCCAGGATCCAGCGCCACAGCACCGCGATGGCCAGCGGCGCGCAGATCCACGGCAGCACGTACAGGGTGCGAAACAGGCCGGTGGCGGGGAGCTGGCGGGCCAACATCGATGCGGCCAGCAGCCCCAGCACCGTCTGCGCGGGGACCACGATCGCCACGAAGGCGGCCGTGACAATCAGCGAGTTGCCGAACCCCGAGTCGGCCAGCACCGACCGCCAGTTGGCCAGGCCCACATAGTGCAGCGGGCCCAGCAGGTCCCACCGGTACAGGCTGAGCCAGACCACGACGAGGATGGGCAGCAGCAAAAAGGCGACCACGCCGAACAGGCTGGGTGCCAGCAGCGCATAGCCCAGCGCGGTCGATCGGCGGGGCGCGTCGTGCATGGGTGTATTAAAGCCGGGCGGTCACAGTGGACCTAGGGTGGACGGGTGACACCGAACCGGGGGATCGATGCCGACTTTGTGGACCTGCCGCGCCACGACCTTGCCGAAGCCGCGTTGTCGGCGGCCACCGCGGCCGGGGCCAGCCACGCGGACCTGCGGCTTCACCGCATCAGCACGGAGATCATCCTGTTGCGCGACGGCGAGCTGGAGACCGCGGTCGTCAGCCGTGAGGTCGGCCTGGCAGTACGCGTGATCGTCGACGGCACCTGGGGATTCGCCTCGCACGCGGAGTTGGCGCCGGCGGTCGCGGCCGAGACCGCGCGCCGCGCCGTGCACGTGGCCAGGACGCTGGCGCTGCTGAACACCGAGCGCGTCGAGCTGGCCGAAGAGCCCGTCTACACCGACGCCACCTGGGTGTCGAACTATCGGATCGACCCGTTCGGGGTGCCCACACCCGACAAGATCGCCGTGCTGGAGGAGTACTCCGGGCGGCTGCTGGACGCCGGCGGCATCGACCACGTGTCGGCCGGCCTGACGGCCGTCAAGGAACAGACGTTCTACGCCGACACCTACGGATCCTCGATCACCCAGCAGCGGGTGCGGGTGTTGCCGGCGCTGGAGGCGGTGACCGTCGACGCCGAGTCGGGCGGTTTCGACTCGATGCGCACGCTCGCTCCGCCGATGGGCCGGGGCTGGGAGGCGCTGGCCGGCGACGACGTGTGGAACTGGACCGACGAGCTCGCGCGGCTCCCGGCGCTGCTGGCCGAGAAGGTCAAGGCGCCCACCGTGACTCCGGGCCGCAAGGACCTGGTGATCGACCCGACCAACCTGTGGCTGACTATTCACGAATCCGTCGGCCACGCAACCGAATACGACCGTGCGATCGGCTACGAGGCCGCCTATGCCGGAACGTCGTTCGCCACCCCGGACAAACTCGGCACCATGCGCTACGGTTCGCCGGTGATGAACGTGACGGCCGACCGCACGGTCGAATTCGGTTTGGCCAGCATCGGTTACGACGACGAGGGAGTGGCCGCGCAAAGCTGGGATCTGGTGCGCGACGGGATCTTCGTCGGCTACCAGCTGGACCGGGTGTTCGCGCCGCGGCTTGGGCAGCCGCGCTCCAACGGGTGCTCGTATGCCGACTCGCCGCATCACGTGCCGATCCAGCGGATGGCCAACGTGTCGCTGCAGCCCGCCCCCGAGGAGATCAGCACCGCCGACCTGATCGGCCGCGTCGAGGACGGCATCTACATCGTCGGCGACAAGTCATGGTCGATCGACATGCAGCGCTACAACTTTCAGTTCACCGGCCAGCGGTTCTTCCGCATCCGCGACGGCCGGCTGGACGGCCAGCTGCGCGATGTCGCCTATCAGGCCACCACCACCGATTTCTGGAATTCCATGGAAGCCGTGGGCGGCCCGTCGACCTGGCGGCTGGGCGGCGCGTTCAACTGCGGCAAGGCCCAGCCCGGCCAGGTCGCGCCGGTGAGCCACGGCTGTCCTTCGGCGCTGTTCCGGAATATCAACGTGCTCAACACGGTTACCGAGGGCGGCCGATGATCCGCGCCGGTGACGATGCAGAACGAAGTGATGCTGAGGAGCGGCGCCGATGATCCGCGCCGGTGACGATGCAGAACGAAGTGATGCTGAGGAGCGGCGCCGATGATCACCGCGCAGCACGTCGTCAACATCGTTTTGGACGAGGCGGCCAAACGTGGTGGCGCCGACGAGACCATGGTGCTGGTCACCGACAAGGTCGAGGCGACGCTGCGCTGGGCGGGCAATTCGATGACCACCAACGGGGTTTCGATCAGCCGTAGCATCACGGTGATTTCCTTTGTGTGCCAAGGCGATTGCGCACGCGTCGGCACGGTGGTGTCCGCTGAGGTGGACCCACGGGTCATTCCCGGGCTGGTGGCGGCGTCCCAGGAGGCGGCCCGCTCGGCGCCGGAGGCCGGCGATGCCGCGCCGCTGCTGGTCGATACCGGGGTGCCCGCCGATTGGGACGCGCCGGTGCCCGGCACCGGTCCCTTGGTGTTCGCCGATGTCGCCGACTGGTTGAGCCGGGCGTTTCGGGGCACCGACCGGCTGTATGGCTTTGCCCACCATAGCGTTTCGACGACGTTTCTGGCGTCCTCGACCGGACTGCGCCGGCGTTTCACGCAGCCCACCGGCGCGGTGGAGATCAACGCCAAACGCGGCGACGCCAGCGCCTGGGCGGGTGTCGGCACGGCCGATTTCGCCGATGTGCCAACGGATTCGCTGCTCGAGCAGTTGTCGACGAGGCTCGGCTGGGCTGAGCGCAGCGTCGAGCTGCCCGCTGGTCGCTACGAGACGATCATGCCGCCGTCGACGGTGGCCGACATGATGATCTACCTGGCCTGGTCGATGGCCGGCCGCGGCGCCCAGGAGGGCCGCACCGCGTTTTCCGCGCCCGGCGGTGGGACCCGGGTGGGGGAGCGGCTCACCGACTTGCCGGTGAGCCTGTTCTCCGATCCGATGGCGCCGGGCCTGGCGTGCACGCCATTCGTCGCGGTGAGCAGTTCGTCGGAGACGGCGTCGGTGTTCGACAACGGGATGGACATCAGGCACGTGGACTGGATCCGCAACGGGGTGATCAACGCGCTGGCCTACCCGCGGGCCACCGCCGCCAAGTTCGACGCCCCGGTCTCCGTGGCCGCCGACAACCTGGTGATGACCGGCGGGTCGGCCGAACTCGCGGACATGATCGCGGCCACCGAGCGCGGCCTGCTGCTGACCACGCTGTGGTACATCCGCGAGGTCGAGCCCACCACGCTGCTGCTCACCGGGCTGACCCGCGACGGCGTCTACCTCGTCGAAGACGGCGAGGTGACCGCCGCAGTCAACAACTTCCGGTTCAACGAGAGCCCGCTGGACCTGCTGCGACGGGTCACCGAGGCCGGCGCCAGCGAGAAGACCCTGCCACGAGAATGGGGGGACTGGGCCACTCGCGCGGCGATGCCGTCGCTGCGGATACCGGATTTCCATATGTCGTCGGTGAGCCAGGCGCAATAATGCTGTGATGCTGGATCAGCTGGTGGCTTTCTCTCCCGGAGACGGTCGTCTGACCGGGTTGGTGCGTCGGGTGTGCGCGCAGACGCTGTCGCTGCCGCCATTGCCCGCTTGCGTCGAGGTGGACGAGCCCGCGTCGGAGGCCGAGGCCGTCGTCGCCGAGTTCGCCGAGCAGTTCAGCGTCGACGTCTCGGCGATCACCGCCGAGCAGCGGTCCCGGTTGTTTAAGTCGTTGGGCGACCGCACTTTCGGTGTCGTCGTGCTGATGTATATCGCCGACTTCGTGCCGCGGGTGCGGGCCGGGCTGGAGGCGCTCGGTGTCGGCTCGGAGTATCTCGGTTGGGTGGACGCGCCGATCGCCTGGGACCACGTCAGCGAGCCGTCGGACATGGTGTTCAACGAGTTCCTGCCGGCGGTGGCCCGGATGCGTGCGCTGGACCCGGTCACCTCCGAGCTGGTCCGGCTCCGCGGCGCGGCGCAACACAACTGCCGGCTGTGCAAATCGCTGCGCGAGGGCACCGCACTCGACGCCGGGGGCACGGAGACGCTGTACGGCGACATCGAGCGCTACGAGAACTCGCAGTCATTGACCCCACGCGCTAAAGCAGCGCTGCGCTATACCGATGGGTTAATTTGGACCCCTGCGCACCTCGTCGCCGACGTTGCCGCCGAGGTGCGCTCCCGGTTCTCGGAGGCCGAGGCAGTGGAGCTCACCTTCGACGTCATGCGCAATGCCAGCAACAAGATCGCCGTATCGCTCGGGGCCGACGCCCCACGGGTTGAGCACGGCATCGAGCGGTACCTGCTCGACGCCGACGGTCAGACGGTGTTCAGCTGACGGCGGCATATGCTTCGTTGCGGCGTCGTGGCACCATGGGTGCCGCGCCACATCGGGGCGGTAGCTCAGTTGGTTAGAGCCGCGGACTCATAATCCGTTGGTCGCGGGTTCGAGCCCCGCCCGCCCCACGTCAGCACCCACGTCAGAGTAGGTAGTTAGCTGATCGGGGCCGCTCTTGTCCGATGTCAGGTTACCGGCCTGCTGACGCCACGGCCCGTTTGGCCGCCTCGACCAGATAGGAAGCGGCGCGGTTCATCTTCTTGCACTCGGCGGTGGATAGCGCCTGGTGGGTGTAGGCCGCCTTATTCTTCAAGCCGAGCAGAGTGCTCAGGTGTTTCTCGGATCCCTTGTCCGCCGTTGCCAGCAGAGTGACGGCTTCGCTGTGGGTCCCGCTTGACGAATACACGCCGAGCCGGACGCAGGAGATAACGTCGGAAGCGGCGATACCGGCGTCCACGAACAGATCACCCGCGGCGTTGGGCATGTCGTCTGCCAGATGCTCAGCGGCGTCGAAGAACTCAACCGCCTTATATAGGCGCCCCGTGGTGACAGCGGAATTGCACTTACGCGTCCCCGCCATCAGGCCCTCCTCGTTGTCGCAGCCTTGCCTATCGGGTGAGCTGCCTATTGAGCCATGCCCGTGTTCCGGCGACGGTCAGGCCTTGCCCGGCCACGTCGCTCAGCAGCGGCTCACCGGCAGTGGCCGCGGCGCGAAGCTCATTTTCGGTGTACTCGACGACGCGGCCGTCGTTGCCGGTCCACGCGGTGACCGACCGTGCGAGTTCGGCCACCCGTTGCTCCCACACCTCCGAATCCCCCTGGCGGCCATCGTGTTCGGGGTTGGAGGCGCGCACCAGGAACAGGTCGATGTCACTGCCGAGGGTCATCCGCCCTGTTGCCGCTGACCCGAATACCGCGGCGTACTTGAGCTCCTCTCCCCACCCTTCCAGGTGCGATTCGAGGCGGTTCAGGAACGTTGCGGTCAGCCGCGACAGCGCCAGGATCGGCTCTGCCGCAAGATGTTCGGTGTTGAGTCGGTAGGTGTTGGTCCTGCCGACTTGATCACGGAGCACCACACCTTGGACAGTCAGGCGGGTGAGGACTTTGCGGATGCCTTCCCCTGACGCGGTGGTCAGGATGCGCTGGATCTGGGCGATCGTGAACGTCGCTTCGCTGGTCGTCAGAACGCCGAGCACATCGCCGTCCAACGTCGGCGTCACCGTGGCGAACGGCCGGTTCAGCTGCATCGCCGGCCCCTTCTTTATCTACAACTAAAGTTAGAGTATCACAACTATAGTTGGAACTGTGTCGGCTGCAAAGCCATGGTGGCGATCACCGCCGCGCGGTCTCGATCGTGATGACGTTCTAGTTCTAGCGCTATCGGTAGGTGGGCACGGTGACAACTTTGAGCCATCGTTGGGCCCTGGCTGGCCTCCCTGGCCTCTCCGCCAGCTCGTTTTATTCGTCGTTTATGGTCGAGAAGCGACGAGAATCGACGGCAACGATGAGTGTCTAACGAGCATTGTAATCGGTTGGGGAACAAGCAAATACGGGACAGATTGGCTACATCGCACATGGTGGGGCGTTAATCAGTTGGTCCCGGGTTCGAGCCCCGCTGAACAGCCCCATCAGGAGCGGTGTTTTGATGATGTTTACGGCGCGGAATCGGAAACAAGTAATTTCTCTACTGCGCAGACTATCGCTCGTGACTTGTGGTTCAGGTGTGCGCTCGAAGAGACGCGAGTGCCCTTTCCACCTCATGAAGGCAATGTCCAGCAGGGCCGCATCGCGTCCACCCTTTACGCCTTGATAGTGGCGCGCGAGATGTCCCTCGGTAACCCGGCTCAAGATCCGGTGCCCACAGTGAGATACCGGTGCAGCAGGGTGTCGTTGACCTTGGTCTCGGCGTTGAAGACACCTGCGCCGGCGACCCGCGGTCCAAGCCAGGCCGTCTCTGTCGCCGGGTAGTTCGCGACGATCGCCGCTCGAGCGTCGTCGTTGCCCGCCGCCCCGAGGAGATACGCGGTGCGCTGCGCTGTTGCGCGAGACGTCGTGTTCAGCAAGCGAATGACGGTGTCGACGTCCACGTCCGTGACAGCATCGGGCAGCCACTGACCGAGGCCAGCTACGTCCTGATAGGCAGACGGACGTACCGCAATACCGACGATCAGCCCGTCGACGTTCCATGATGGCAATCCGTTGAGAGTCGTCAGCCCAACTCCGGGCAGCTTGATGCGGACGTAACGCCAATCGCCGACGAGGGCCTTAGGAAACGCCTGCTCGGCAGGGAGGGCAACGACCTCCTGCTCCGGCAACCGCTGGGCCAGCCCCAGCATGGACGCAGCCGTCTCCATCGCCAGCACGCCCCGCCAACCGGAGTCCACCGCGCGCTGCGCGCGGAACTCGATAAAGCGATCACCAGAGCCGTAGGCACCGCCGCGCGCCCCGGGCAGGAACTCCCAGGCGTGTCGGGTCCGCAGCTGTCCCAGCCAGCCGTCACGCTGGAGTTCGTATGCGAGACGGCGTGCCACCGCCTCATCGCCGTCAAGACCAGTTTGGCGCATGACCGCGGACAGCCGCGCTAACGTCACTACCAGGTCACTCTCGAGTTCGAGCTGCTCGACTATGCCGGAGACTGAGCGTGAAATGACTCGGGCCACTGTCATTCACCTCCCTTCTTTGTCCGATAATAACAAACTAAGGCTGCAAACGACAGCATCGCGAGGAGGTGTAACCGCGCACGCGGACACGGTCGACCGATAGGGGCCAACTTGGCAGGCTGGCTGGTCCAACCCGTCGAACTGCATTACGTGCGTATGGTTTGAGCAGCCCCAACGTGCATCGCCGGGCGCAAGTCTCTTGAAAAGCTGATCGAGAATCGACCAGAATCGGTGAGGGCTGTTCAGTCTATTGGAGTTCCAAATTCCTTGTAGCACAGGCATTTACCGGTTCTTCCGGATGGCTCTGGAAGATCTCAACCTAAGCGCGCGGCGGCGAACGAGCACTTCCCGGGCACAAACTGGTCCGTCATCGAAGTCGCGCGGAACGGATGGGACACGCCGCCGACGGGTACCGCCGCAATTACTAAAACCGCTTATCTTGTAGCAAGCCGCCTCTCATCTCGCGAGGTATTCAGCTACTAGTCGATGAACAGGTGTTGACGTGCAGACAATTCGATCTACGCCGCGCACCTGTGAATCCCGTAAGTCCATCAGCCTGAAGGAACGTTGAACCGCCAACCCGCGTTGAGCCATCGAGGGAATAGCCACTTGCCGATGGCATATTAACGCTGCGATTCCCACATAGCAGCCCGAAGGGGAGGGAAACATGGCGATTACGGACGTTGCGGCCTTCGCCCACTTAACCGACGCCGACATCGAGAACCTGGCCTTCGAGCTGGACGCGATCCGACGAGACGTCGAGGATTCCCTCGGCGAGCGCGACGCCCACTACATCCGCCGCACCGTCGCCGCGCAACGTGCCCTCGATGTGGCCGGTCGGCTCCTGCTGGCCGGTAGCTCGAAACGCGCGGCGTGGTGGGCGGGAACCGCCGCCCTTGGTCTGGCCAAGATCATCGAGAACATGGAGATCGGCCACAATGTCATGCATGGCCAGTGGAACTGGATGAACGATCCCGAGATCCACTCCACGACATGGGAGTGGGACATGAGTGCGGCATCAAAACACTGGATTTCCGCCCACAACTTTCAGCACCACAAGTACACCAACATCCTTGGCATGGATGACGATGTGGGCTACTTCATTCTGCGAGTCACACGTGACCAGCCTTGGGAGCGCTTCAACATCGGCAACCTGCTGTTCAATGCCCTTCTTGCACTTGGGTTCGAGTGGGGGATTGGTTTGCAGACCGTCGATCTAGAAAAACTCTTGAAGGCCGGCCCGGAGCGCGACATCACCCTGCAGCAGACGCGCGAGTTCTCGGTTAAGGCCGGCAGGCAGCTGTTCAAGGATTATGTCGCGCTGCCGGCGCTCACCTCGCTGTCGCCGGCGGCGACCTACAAATCGACGCTGAAGGCCAACGTGGTGGCCAACGTGATTCGCAACGTGTGGGCCAACGCGGTGATCTTCTGCGGGCATTTCCCCGATGGCGCAGAGAAATTCACCGAGACCGACATGATCGGCGAAACGAGGGGTGAGTGGTATCTGCGCCAGATGCTGGGCAGTGCGAACTTCGAGGCCGGTCCGGTGCTGCGGTTCATGAGCGGCAACCTGTGCCATCAGATCGAACATCACCTGTTTCCCGATTTGCCGAGCAACCGGTTGCACGAAATTTCGGTGCGGGTGCGAGCGGTGTGCGACAAGTACGACTTGCCTTACACCACGGGTTCTTTCCTGATGCAGTACGGCAAGACGTGGCGCACCATCGCCAAACTGTCGCTGCCGAACAAGTACTTGCGCGACACTGCTGACGACGCGCCGGAGACCCGTAGCGAGCGGATGTTCACCGAACTGGGGCCCGGTTTCGCTGAGACCGACCCAACAACGGGGCGTCGCCGCGGGCTCAAGACGGCGATCGCAGCGGTCCGTCGGCGCGGCCGGAGGGCACGAGTTCGGCCACCTGGTTACCGCGCCTCGTTATAGACGGGTTGGCCGCGCGCCCCATCCGGGCGATTGCCAAGAAACCCCTTCTCGAAAACCTTAGACGATGTACGTTGCCGCAGTGGGCTGCTGAAGGGCTGATCGAGAAGGAGCAGCGATGAACTTTTCGGTGTGGCCGCCTGAGGTCAATTCGGTGCTGCTGCTCGATGGACCGGGTTCGGGGCCGATGTTGTCGGCGGCGGCGGCCTGGGACGGGATCAGCAGTGAGTTGAGCGCGACGGCGAACGCCTTTAGCTCGGTAACTTCGGACTTGGCGGGCCAGGCCTGGCAAGGCCCGGCATCGGCGTCCATGACGAACACGGCCGTCCGGTATCTGGGCTGGCTGGGCGGGGCGGCCGCGCAAGCCGGACAGTCGGCGGCCCAGGCCCGAGCGGCGGCCACCGCGTATGAGGCTGCGCTGGCAACGATCGTTGACCCCGGACTGGTAACGGCCAATCGCGGCCAGCTGGCATCGCTGGTGACCTCGAACCTGTTCGGTCAAAACGCCCCTGCGATCGCGGCCGCGGAGGCCGAATACGAACAGATGTGGGCCCAGGATGTCGCCGCGATGAGCGGGTATCACCTCAGCGCGTCGGCAGCGGTCACCCAATTGGAATCCTGGGGACAAGCGCTGGAGGGTTTGCCCGGAACATCGGCCCAACTCGCCAAAACTCTGGAAAACGGGTTCGCCGTCGTCGAGCAGGAAATTCAGCAGACCCCCACAAATCTGGCCACGGTGATCACCGGGACGGCCAACACGCTCTTCGTCGATATCTTCGGGTCACCGGCCGCTCCGCCATTCTCGGCAACGCAAGCGGGGACCTTCACCGGCACGCCGTCGCTGGCAACCAGGCTTGAAGTCGCCGCGCTGTGGCCGGTAAAAGATGCCCTGGGTTTCTTCCCCGGACTCGAAACCCAACTTGCGGTGCCAGGTGACCCACTTTTATCGCTGTTTACCGGCAACAACCCGCTATTCGGGCTATTTCTCGGCAACACCCCGCCACAGTTGCTGACGTTGCTGCTGGGAGAGACGGTCCAGCACACCACATACAACGGGATGAGCGTCGTGCAGATTACTCCTGCCCATCCATCCGGCAACTACGTGGTTGCCATTCACGGCGGTGCGTTTATCTTCCCGCCCTCGCTCTTCCACTGGCTCGATTACACGGTGATGGCCTACCAGACCGGCGCGACCATTGAAGTGCCGATCTACCCGTTGCTGCAGCAAGGAGGCACCGCCGGCACGGTTGTGCCCCTAATGGCCGGCTTCATCTCCACGCAAATCGCTGCGTACGGGGCCCCGCACGTCAGCGTGATCGGTGACTCCTCGGGCGGCAACCTCGCACTGGCGGCCGCCGAATACATGGTGGCCCAGGGTGACCCGGTACCGGCGTCAATGGTTCTGCTGTCTCCATGGCTGAACCTGGCGATGACCAATCCGAATATCGCGTATGTTCAGGATCCACTGCTCTCTTCTGGGCCCGCGCAAGTACTCGGCAAGGTGTGGGCGGGCGATCTACCCGTGAGCAACTACATGGTGAGCCCGCTGAACGGGTCGCTCAGCGGACTCCCGCCGACAACCGTCTACTCGGGCAACCTGGACATACTCTCGCCCGACGTGCTTGTCCTCCAGCAGGAGGCCGCGGCCGCGGGGGCCCCGTTCAGCTTCGTGCTCGCCAACGGCGAAATACACGACTGGATCATCCTCACCGTGGACGGTCCCCAATACTGGCCGCAGATCGACCAGGAACTCGGTGTTTAACCCTGGGTCGCCTTGGCCTCGTGTTGTGGCTTACGCAGCCCTGGATCGCGGCCGGCGGCGGGTTAGATTACCCGTATGCGCGTTGTCCGCCTGCTCGGTGTAGTCCTGACGATCCTCACAGCGGGGTTGCTGCTGGCAACCCCCGCCGGCGCGCAACCGCCGTCCAAGCTTACGGATCACATCACCGACAGCACCGGGGCGTTGACGGATTCCGGTCGGGTGGCGGTCAGCTCGGCAATCGACCGGCTCTACCGCGATCGGCACATTCAACTGTGGGTGGTCTACGTCGACAACTTCTCCAGGTTCAAACCCGACAACTGGGCCGAGCGAACCCGCAGCGCCAGCGGCATGGGCGACCACGACGCGCTACTGGCCGTGGCCACGAACACCAAGCTGTACGCGTTCACCGTGCCGCCGAAGGTGCAGGGCCTCACCGCAGCCGAGTTAAACAGTCTGCGGAGCAATCAAATTGAACCAGCGGTGGGCGCCAAAGACTGGGGCCGTGCCGCGGTCGCCGCGGCTGACGGGTTGGACAAATCGGCAAGCTCACCAAAGCGGAGCTGGCTGCCGATCGCGATCGGCGTCATCATCGTCGTGGTCGTCGTCGTGGTGGTTCTCGTGCTCTATCGCGCGCGCCGCCGCCGGCGCGCCGCGCGGCGGGCCGACCCTAGCGCTGGGCAGGTGAACATTGAAGATTCGTTGCCGCAGGCGTTGTCCACCGCGGACGCCAGACTGCGCCAAATCTCCGACTACGTCACCAGGCATCGCGAGAGCGTCCGCGCCGAGGCCCAGACCCGGCTCGAAGACGCGAAACGATATTTGGCCGCGGCGCACGGCGCGGAAGCAAGCAACGACACCGAAGCGATTGCCTATGCCAACAGGGCATCGACGCTGGCCGCTCAGGCACAAACGCTGGCAAACGCCGACGTGCTAGCGGCGCACGGCCCGCGACGACGTCGGGGCACCGCATCTACGCGATGATCCATAGCTGAGCCGTTGAGCGCCAGCCTTGAACGACCCGGGGCCGCGACCGTGATAGGCGGGTGTCTCAGTCTAAGTCCACGTCCCTATACCTATCGAGGACTTTCCCAAGGGATATGTTGGGATCAGCGCCACGCGCAAGAGCGTCTTTTCCTGCCGGGAGGTCGTTTTCAAGCATGGCCAACCACAGGTCAAGTTCCGCATCATCTATGCCAGAAGTCTTGAGCTGACGTAGCCGTTGACGCTCGGTTCCAAAATCTGCTTCCGTCTTTCTTTTCGCGGTCACCTCATCCAGCGCCTTAAGCAGAACGTCGTGCTGTCGAGAGTCCGCCAGCGACGACAGTACATTCGGCAAATTCTTGATCTCGTGCCGGATCCCTTTGATCGATTTTCTGTTCAAAGCGCTTAACGTGCGCTCGATTTCGAGTGCCTGCACTCCGGCGACCTGATTGTCCGACGCGGTGGTAAGGGTCATCGCCGCAAGGTTCGTAAAGTTCATCCTCAATACGCGCCACGCACCAGCGCGTGGATCATCCGGAGCGCCGGCAGACCCAATTTTTCCCGCGTACAGAGAGACCGCAAGCCCACTTGTGCTGGTCAAGAAAGTGCGAAGGGTAGCCAGCTCCGTGTCGATTGGAATTGGAGTTTTGCGCTGCTCTCCCATGACCATCGCACCTTTGACGGAAATCGACCGTAGGGCAGCGAGCAAGGTCGCGAGATCCGTTAGTAGGGCGTGGGAAGCCCGGAACCCGCTCCCGTTCACTTGGTAGCTCGTTCGGGCAGAGCTGAGAGCCGACAGAATTGAAATCACCATCGCCGCTATGGCTAGACCTGTGGCCATTGTCGTCGCCCTTCTTTGCCCCGAGCTGGGACTCTAACGCACCAAACTGTCCCTTCCAAGGCTGAAGCGTGTCGTCCGGTGTCCATAACATGCCGCAGGACCACCACCCCAATGATGGCGGCTCTTCGTTGCGCGAAGCCGCGGTCATTTGTGTGCGAATCCGAAGAGCAATGGGCCACACGTAGTCAAGTGCGGTAACACATAGGTCAGCGCCCCCGTGCATGATTTATGTTGTGCAACAATATGTTTCGATGACCACTCTCGTTCGGCGGTAATAGGCGCTGCCGAGTCGCCTGGTGAAGAATTCGTCCCACAAAATACCTGATTGGGATGCGAAGTCCTGCTGGCTGCGGTCATGCTTGTGATACCGCGGCGGCGATCTTGGTGACGACCTCGCCTGCCTGGTTGGTGGTGTCGAATCCACACCACAGCGCGTCGATGATGATGTTGTTGCGCACTCCCATCGCGCGTTGGCAGGCAAAGCCGTCGACGCCGTCGAGGGTTTGCATGATGGTCAGCGCGGTGTCGCTCGTCACCAGCTCGCCCAAGGCCCACGAGACGGGATCCTGGTCGGGTTGCGTGATGGTCAGTGTCCGATTGGCGCAGGCGGACCACCGCGGTTCGGCTCGGCTAAAGAATTGCTGGGCCGCGTCGGCGTCGCGGAACCCGACCACGGCCTGGACCAAGGCGTGCATGTGCGCGTCGACCCGCGAGTGAACATTGTCGAGGAGCTGCCCTTGCACCGCCACCCAGTTGCTGTCTTGGTAGACGGCGGCCTCGATCGGGGAATAGGCATCCAGGCAATTCCGATTGGTACCCAGACCGTCGCTGTGCGACATCTCGGAGATCGGCCTGCGTAGCGCCATGGCCGTCGTGCCGCCGACGACATTGACGTCGCTTTCGCTGAGCAGCAGGTTCCCCAGCCGCGAGCTCAGGATCGGCGGAGGCTGCCAATGCCCCAGGTCGGGAGCCGCCGCCGGGCGCCCGATGGTGGATACGGTGCAGCCGGTCAGCATCAGACACAGGCCCGCCGCGGCGAAAAGAACGCACGCGATGCGATGGCGCGCGGTGGCAGCACCGAGGGGCGCCTTCACCGACGTTGCGATCATTTGGGTCCTCCTGTCCGGTCCCTCAACGGCACCGCTTCGGGCGCCGAACGACGACGGTGTAGCGCTTTGAGTGATCGAAACACCGCAAATACGGCAGAAATTGGCGCGATCGGGCGCACGCACGTTGCCGGAATGTCGTGCCGGGCGAGGCGTTGTACGGCTCGGTTACGAGGTTCAACATCGCCGTGAAGTTTTGCGCTCAGTGCGCGCCCAGCCATAACACCAGGAACAGCAAAACCGGTCGTGAATATGCCCGCTGTGAGGGATTTATGCGCTTTGGACAGGGGCGCGGTTCGGGCAGTGAAAAGCTACTTCAGTTGTTCGTCATCGAGAATCGACACCATGTCGTCGGTGAACACCGGTGCCCGTTGTTGGGCGCGAGCGGCGACGGCCTCTTCGAAATTGCTGGTGAGCAGTCGGATATAGAGCTGACCCAGACCCTCGGCTTGCATGTGCCCCTCGAGGCTGGTTGCATCGAGGCCGGTCCACAGCGTTCGCTTGGTCAGTTCCACCCCCGGCCGCGAAAAACTCGCGATCAGTTCGGCCATGTCCAAACAGGTGGGAAGCAGGTCCTGGGGCGCGACATGCCGCGACACCAGCCCGATGCGCTCGGCCTCTACGGCATCGACATCTCGCCCGGTGAGCATGATGTCGAAAGCTCGCGAGGTTCCAACGGCTTTGGGCAGCAGATAGCTCAGGCCAAGTTCGCTCGCACTGAGCCCGTTGTTGATACCCGCGGCCCGGAAGTAAGCGGACGAGGACGCGACACGGATGTCGGCCGCCAGCGCCAGGCACAGCCCGCCTCCGATCGCCGCGCCGTTGACCGCCGCAATCACGGGTTGGTGCATTTTCCGCAGGGTCAGCACCACATCGTCGAGTAACTCCATCGACCGTAAACCCATTGTTGGACGAGTCAATCCGTCGATATGCGGGACAGGTCCGGCGGACTTGTGGTCGGCGCCCGACGAGAAACCGCGCCCCACACCGGTCAGCACGACTACCCGAACAGTGTTGTCATAAGAGATCTCTTCCAACGTTCTCTTCAGGGGGACCATGAGATCGAATGCGACAGAATTCATCCGCTCCGGTCGATTCAACAGGACGAGGGCAATGCCTTGACGCGGCCGTTCTACCGTCACCATGCTCACCGCGAAGACCATACACTGTGTTCATGTTGTATGACCATGAATATCGGCTGCCGGTAATCCGTTGCAGGGGCAACGACGTCGACAAATCACCGATTAGGAAGCAGCGAGCCGGATGCCAGGTGCGGCGGGCGGTACTCCCAATGGCGTCGTGCACACGGAGTGGCGACAAGTGAGCGGCAACGACAATTTCGACGTGATCGTGGCCGGCGCGGGTCCCGGAGGCAGCACCTGCGCGGCATTACTCGCTCATCGTGGCCACCGCGTGTTGCTGATCGACAAGAACGCTCTTCCGGGCGGGCGCATGATGCGGCAACAGCGTGATGGGTTCACCTACGAATTGTTTCCCATCAACGGTGTTCCGTCCCGAGGATCGGTGTTCGCGCACGTCATCAAGGAACTGGCGCTGGAGCGCGAAATCCAGTTGATTACGCCCAAGGTTGTCGGGAGTTTCGCTTTCGGTCTGCCTTCCGGGGATATCGCGCATATCGAGATGAGAGATTCGCCGATAACCGCCGTAGAGATGCTGCGCAAGCTGCAGATACCGCCGCGCAAGCTAGTCGGCGATGTGCGGCTGATGATGCGCCTGCTCACCATGAAGGAGCCCGACATTTCAGCCCTTGACGACGTGACGGTCCATGAGCTGCTGACCCGGTATAACCCCTCGCCTTCGATATATGGTCTGCTCGGAACGCTGTCCGAAGGCGCGTTGGAAACTCCCGCCGATGTGGCATGCGCCAGCGAGTTCGTTCGGATTTATCAGCAGTCGTCCAAGCAGGGGTCCAGCCGCTACGTTGTCGGCGGCTATGGCCACATGTTTGAAGTCTTCACCGACGTCGTGCGGCGCAACGGCGGTACGGTCCGTCTCGGCGAGAAGGTTCATCGCATAACTGTGGACGACGGTCGGGTCACCGGGGTGGAAACGGACGCGGGAACGTTTCGTGCCCCCGCAGTCATTTCGAATGCGTCGATTCCTACGACCGTGCTCAGTCTCGTTGGGCGCGAGCACTTCGACCGCGGCTACCTCAACTATGTCACCGACCTCCACCCCGGCTGGGGCTTCGTCGGTTACCGTGCGTTCATCCCGCGCGAAGTCCTCAAGGGATATACGAATATCTACTTTTCGCACAACACCGTGGTGACTTCGAGGCAGTGGGCCGAGGCGGCCAAGACGGGCATACCGCCAAAGGACGCGTATGTGTTTGTCGGGACGAATTCGGTCTATCGGGGGATGGCTCCAGCTGGCCGGCAGTTGGTGTATGCCGGAATGACCTCGCCTTCGCATCCCAACCTGGACCCGGCCCCGTATCTGGCCAGAACGCGCGAGATCGTCGACCGGGTGTGGCCCGGATTGCTCGATGGTGCCGAGCGGCTTGAATCCTTCGGTCCCGCAGCCGTTTCCGAAGTTGGTAGCGCCTCGGTGCTGCCGGGTCAAGGTGGTGAGGTCTACGGGCTGGCGCAAACCGTCGGCCAATGCGGCCGGCATGCGCCCACGGCTAAATCGCCGGTGCGCGGGCTGTATTTCGTGGGTTTCTCCACTGGCCAGGGGCTTGGCACCCATGGAGCCGCGGATTCAGCCGTCAAGGTCGCCCGCGAGGTCGACAGGTATATCAATGTGCATCGCGATCGCTGGCAACTTGAGCAATTGATCTAGAGCGGCCCGGGCCGCAGATCGTGGCGACCATGCTGGAGGGCTACCCTGATCGGCTGCAACCATACACTCTAGACGTGGCGCGTATGACCCAAGTAGGGTCGCGGTTCATGGGAGCGATATTCGATTCTGAGAGTCTTCACGCTATTGCGAAGCGTGCTGTCGGTTTGGAGACCAAGGACGAGGCTTTTGCCCAGATAATCGCCGAATTGAGACGCGAGTATCCGGGTCACATTCATGATGACATCCCGTGGGTGTTCAACAATGCCGGCGGCGCGATGGGGCAAATGAAGTTATTGCATGCTTCGCTGTCCGAATATTTGATCTTTTTCGGCACCCCGATCGGGACGGAGGGCCATTCTGGCCGTTATGGCAGCGAGGTGTGGGACTTCATCATCGACGGCGAGGTGTGGTGTTACGAGGAGGGGCAGTTCGAGCGGAGCGTATACGGACCTGGCGACGTCGCGTATCTGGCGGGCGGTCGGGCCAAGGGCTACGCCGTCCCCGACGCGGCGTTCATGCTGGAGTACGCGCGGGGACCGATTCCCGGGATGTTGCCTTTTGGCTTGGCCGACTCCCTGTTCAGCACCATCGACGTGCCGACGGTGGTCAAGACGGCCTGGTATTACGGGCGGCTTGTCGTCCGCGAGCTACGCCAGGGCAAGGTGTAACCCGGCCAAACGTTTCGGTGCCAGGTCGACGCGCAATCCAGCGTCAGCTTCCAGCCCGGACGCCAGGTGCGACGGCGATCGCGACGTAGCGGATATGGGCACTCGCCAAGTCGACCCCTAGTGCCGGTGTTCGAGAACACCTAGCGGCGAACTCATTGGCCGCGGGGGGTGACAACCGTGGCATATTGTTGGGCCACGATAGCGCCGCCCAGCCACCGTTTGATGAACCGCCGCAAGCCATCTCGGCTACGGCGCGGATCGTTAGGCGCTACGAAGAACGACAGCATTGTGCGGAGGGTGAATTCCACCAGCTCGCGAAGCGCGAGCTGGTCATAACCGTACCTGTTCCAGTCGACGTCGAAGCGGGTGATCATCCGCATCCCAAACTCCTGGGCTTCCTTAGACGCAAGGCTCGGCGTGTGAGCGTTGCGGTACGGCTCGGACAACAAAATGCCCAAATGCGGTGTGCGCGTTACCTCTTCGAGCGCGAAGAGTACCGCCTCGGTCATGGCCTCAGCGGGATCGCAGATGCCGTGGACAGCCTCGGTGAGCCGGTCGAGGAATCCGTCGACCGAGGCCACCGCCGCGGCCTGCATCAGAGCCTCAGCGCTGGGAAAATACCGATACACCGTCTGCCGGATTACCCCCAACGACTCGGCAACTTGAGCGATGCTGACATCTGCGCCGCTCGCAGCGATCAGCTCCACCGCCGCGGCCACGATGCGCTGGGAGGCCTCCTCGTCGGTGACTGGCGGATGACCGTCCCAGCCGCGCCTACGCGCCATGGCCGACGCCCTTGCGTAACACCATTGCCGCAGGATATCGGTCGAGGCCGCGCCCGCGGCGAGGCGAGCCTCCAGTGCGGCATTGACGTGGCATTGACAAGGCCTAACCAAAACGGTGATCATACAGTGGAGATGATAAATGTATGATCACCTCCGGCGCGGCGGTATCAGTAGTAGTGCTCAACGAGGAGTGGGGAGCGTTCCAATGACGGAGACCTACCGAGACATCGAGACATCGTTGAGAGTCCACGCATGACGTCTCCAAGCTCGGCTCCCGGACTCGATTTCACCGACCCGGCTTTATGGGGATCGCGGATACCGCACGAGGAGTTCGCCAGTCTGCGGCGCACGGCGCCGGTGTCGTGGGTTGAGCAGCCACCGATCAGCGGCTACACCGACGGCGGGTACTGGGCGGTCACCAAACATGCCGATGTAAAGGATGTCTCGCGAAACCCAGCCGTGTTCTCCTCGGCGCTGAAGACCTCAATCATTCGCTACCCTGCGGGCGCAACCGAAGAGGAAATCGGGGTGTCCAAGGCGATGCTGGTCAACATGGATGCACCTAAGCACACCGCCTACCGACGCATCATCTCGCGCGGATTCACCCCACGAGCCGTCGACAGTCTGCGGGAAGCGCTAGCGGCCCGCGCGCAATCCATCGTGGCCGAGGCGCGACAGGCGGGGGCCGGTGACTTCGTCGAGCAAGTCGCTTGTGAGCTTCCCCTGCAGGCGATCGCCGAACTGCTCGGCGTTCCACAGTCGGATCGACGCAAGCTGTTCGACTGGTCTAACCAGGTGCTCAACTGGGATGATCCGGAATACGACGTGGACCCGAACCAAGCCACCGCCGAATTGATCGGCTACGCATGGAATCTCGCCGAACAACGGCGCGCCGAACCAGTCGACGACATCGTCACCAAACTGGTAACCGCTGATGTCGACGGTGACGGGCTGGCCTCGGAGGAATTCTCATTCTTCGTGATCCTGCTCTCGATCGCCGGCAACGAAACCACTCGCAACGCCATCACCCACGGCATGAAAGCCTTCGTCGACAATCCCGAGCAATGGGAATTGTTCAAAGCCCAGCGACCCGCGACGACGGCCGATGAGATCGTGCGCTGGGCGACTCCGGTGACGGCATTCCAGCGCGCCGCCACCCAAGACACCGAACTCGGCGGAGTCACCATTCGCCAAGGGCAGCGGCTCGGATTGTTCTACAGCTCGGCCAACTTCGACGACGAGGCGTTCGGCGATCCATTCTCGTTCAACGTCTTGCGCGACCCGAACCCACATGTCGGGTTCGGCGGCACCGGGGCCCACTACTGCGTGGGCGCAAACCTGGCCCGGTTGGAAATCGATCTGATCTTCAACGCCATCGCTGACACAATGCCCAACTTGACGCAACTTTCCGAGCCCGAGCGGCTACGCTCGCCGTGGATCAACGGCATTAAACACTGGCAGGTCCGCTACACCTGAGCGCCTCCCACATCTGCAAGGTGTCAACCCGTGGCCCGGGGGCTCCGTCAAAAAGCGGGAATTCCCTCCCGGTGCGGGCGTAGCGCCCCTACGGCCGATGTGATCAGTTTCGAGCCGGCGCGGCGACGGGGCGAACTCGCATGTCTCCCGGATCTTGTCGAGCTCGACGCCGAGCGACTCGGCGACTATGGTTACCGCGGCGCCCCGCCGATGCCATCGGAAATCGATGGACGCTCAAACCTTCATGTAGCCCTTGTCAGCGGGAATCTGGGCGGCGGTGATCAGCGACGACGCGTCGCTGGCGAGCCAGACCACGATGTCAGAGATCAGGTCGGGGTCGGCTAGCGAATCCGTCGGCAGCGCACCCGGCGAGAAGCTGTGAATGTAATGCGGATGGTCTTGGAAAACCTGATACATCGACACATCGTTGCCCATGGGGGTGTCGGTGCCGTACGGATGCACGGAGTTGACGCGGATGCCGAATTCGCCGAGTTCCATGGCCAATGAATTGGTGAGGCCGACGACACCGAACTTGCTGGCGCAGTAGTGGCCACAGCCGGGGACGGCCTTGATGCCGGCCGCCGAGCTGATCGTGATGATGGATCCGCCGTTACCGGCGGCGATCATCGGCGGCACCGTCGCTTTGATGGTGTTCCACAGCCCGGTCAGGTTGATGTCGAGGATGTCCTGCCACTGCTGGGCCGAAATTTCCCACAGCCGGCCCCAATTCAGTACGCCGGCATTGGCCACGACGATGTCCAGGCGGCCGTACTGTTCGATCGCGTTCGACACCACCCGTTGCTGGCCGGCCAAATCGCGGACGTCTACCTCGGCGGCGAGGATCTTGCGGCCTTCACTCTCGACCAGGCTGACGGTCTCGGCGAGGTCTTCCGGCAGTGCCGGGGGATAGCCGTTGTGCTCGGCGACCGGCGCGCAGGCGTCGATCGCGACGATGTCGGCGCCGGCGCGGGCCAACCGGATGCAGTGCGAGCGGCCTTGTCCGCGGGCGGCTCCGGTCACGTAGGCGACCTTGCCGGCCAACGGGTTAGCAGGGTCGGTCATGCCGACAGCTCCTTTGAATGCGGCATCAATTGTGGTCTGCTGGCAGCCTTGCAGTGGAATTCATAATCCGTCAAGGGCGATCGCCGGCTGAAGCGGCGTGACCCAGCAATGGTTTGGGGCCGGTGATAGACGGTGTCGTCCTGGGAGTTGACGAAGTAGGTGGAAAGACCGGGGTTGCACGCCGTGAGATACAGGTGAACGGCTTTGCCGTGCCGGCGCATCCGATCGTTCCATCGATCAAACGCCGCCTCGCTTACCGCGACCTTCACCGCTCCGCGGCGCCTGGCCTCGTCGATGATGCGCACGGCGTGGGCCGCCATGGTCTCAACGAAGTCTGGCCAGGCGAATCCGACGAAGCCCAGGGGCCCGACGATCTCCCACCGGTTGGGTAGTTGCGGGTGTGCGGTACCGGCGTAGCTGCGCAGCCCGTGGGTGCGGTAATACTCGGCAAGGTCGAATCCGTCGTCACCCAAAACCGTTTCCGGCCTGTATGTTTCGGGATCGGTCCACAATTCGTAACCGGTGGCCGTCACGATCAGGTCGGCCGGGTGGTCGATGCCGTCGACGGTGCGGATGGCGGTGCGGGTGATCCGCTCGATCGGGGTGGTGATCAGGTGGGTGCCGACGTGGTTCAACACGGGCAGGAAGCTGCTCGAGATGACCGGGCGTTTGGCGAGCAGGCCGTAGCGGGGCACCAGCGCCCGGCGCGTTTGCGGGTCGTCGACCACCGCGCGCAACAGCATTCGGTAGAGCGCCCGGTAACCGGCGTCGTAGAGCGGCATGAGCCGCACCAGCAGCGCGCTGGGCAGCCGGGGCAGTAGGTGCACGATCGGCGCAACCATGAAGGCGTCCATGCCGATACGCCCCACGGCGTTGATGGCGCCGACCGCCCCGGGTAGTCGCAGCAGGACGCGCATCCAGGGCGGGATGTCGAAGTCGATTTTGGGCAGCACCCATGCCGGGGTGCGCTGGTAGATGTCCAGGCTGGCGGCCTGGTTCGACAACGCCCCTGCGATCTGGACACCGCTGGAACCGGTGCCGATGACGGCGACCTTCTTGCCCGTGGTGTCATAGCCGTCGTCCCAGGCGTTGGGACGCAGGATGGTTCCCGCGAAGTCGTCGACCCCGGGGATGTCCACGACATCCTTGGCGTTCACGTAACCGCCGACGGAGTTGATCACAAACCGTGCCGACACCGTGGGCCGATCCTTGACCGTAAGGTGCCAAAGACCGGCCTTTGCGTCCCATCGTTGTTGGGTGACTTCGGCATTGGGCCGCAGATGCTCATAGAGGCCCAGGCTCGCGGCGGTATCGCGGAGATACCGGTAGATCTCGGTGCCGGGGGCGAAGAAACGAGTCCAGTTCGGGTTGGGCGCGAACGACAACTGATACCACAGCACGGGGATGTCGACGGCCAGGCCGGGGTAGTGATTGTCACGCCAGGTGCCGCCGAAGTCGTGGCCGCGCTCCAGGATGACAAAATCCGTTATGCCTTTGTCACGCAACAGCTTCGCTGTGGCGATACCTCCCGGCCCGGCGCCGATGATGGCTACTTCGTAGTCGGGCTCATTCACGATCCAGCTCCGGTAAGGCCGGCAACGATGTGATCGCACACGAAACGCCGCACCACGCGGGGATTGTCCAGGTTTATCCCCAGTGGCGGTAACAGCTCGAAACTGAACAGCATTCGGATGATCCATTCGCTGGCCCGCGCCGCGTCGACGCTGCCACCAACTTCCCCGGTGCGCTGCGCGGCCTTGACCAACGGCTTCCACAGTTCGATCGAGCGGCGCATCAGCTCGTCGCCGCCGTGCTCCAACAGCAGCACCAGGATGCTCCGACCGATGCCCCGCGGCGTCGCCTGCGAACCCTGCCGATGCGCACAGATCAGCACCGCCGCGGCCGCCACCTGCCCGGCCAGGGTGGGCTCCTTGTCGACCTCGGCGGCCATGGTTTCGGTGAATGCTGCAGCCAGGTGATTGAGCGCGGTGGTGATGGCGTCGTCGCGGGTACCGAGCACGTTGTGGACGGTGCCGCGCGACACGCCGGCCGCCTCCGCGACCGCGGTGAGGCTGAATCGTCGTGGCCCAAGGTGGCGGAGCGTGTCGGTGGCCGCCGTCAAAAGAGCGGGTGGCACGGGTTTGGCTTCGTGGACGGTGTCGACTGGCACTTGAACACATTAGCGACATGTGTTCAGACCGGTCAACATCTGCCGTCTCGGGGGCTGTCGGCACCGTCCCTTGCACACCATAGCGATATGTGTTCAAGTTGATCAGCATGTTGATGGGTTGGGTGACGTGGGCCTGATCGCGATCAGGTGACGAGGAGAAGATGGCCGTGTACGACCTGAAGATCGTTGGTGGCACCGTCGTCGACGGCACCGGCGTCGAGCGTTATCCCGCAGACATCGGCATCAAGGGCAAGCGAATCGTGGAGGTGCGCCGCCGAAACGGTGCGGACGATCCCGGTTTGGACGGTGCGGCCGTGGAGACGATCGACGCGACGGGTCGCATTGTGGCGCCGGGGTTCGTCGACATCCACACCCACTACGACGGTCAGGTCAGTTGGGACAGCCTCCTGGAACCGTCCAGCGGCCACGGGGTGACGACGGTGGTTACCGGAAACTGCGGTGTCGGTTTCGCGCCGGTAGCACCCGGCCGCGAGGAGTGGCTGATCAAGCTCATGGAGGGCGTCGAAGACATTCCCGGCACGGCACTCAGCGAAGGCATTTCGTGGGGATGGGAAAGTTACCCCGAGTATCTCGACGTGATCGGTCGCCAGGAGTTTGCCGTCGACGTGGGAAGCCAGGTGGCGCACGGCGCGATTCGTGCCTATGCCATGGGCGACCGCGGCGCCCGCAACGAACCGGCCACTCCCGACGACATCGCGGCGATGAGCCGATTGGTGACAGAGGCGATCGAGGCAGGCGCGCTGGGGTTTTCGACGTCACGCACGATCGCTCACCGGGCGATGGACGGCGAGCCCGTCCCCGGCACGTTCGCCGCCGAAGACGAATTGTTTGGCCTGGGCCGGGCCATGGCGGCCGGTGGCAACGCGGTATTCGAGCTGGCCCCGCAGGGCGCGGCGGGTGAGGACATCGTCGCGCCCAAAAAGGAACTCGAGTGGATGCGGCGCCTCAGTGCCGAGATCGACCGGCCGGTGTCGTTTGCGCTGATTCAGGTCGATGCCGACCCGAACCTGTGGCGCGAACAGCTGGATATCTCGGCGGCCGCCCACGCGGCGGGAAGCCGGCTGCACCCGCAGATCGCCGCCAGGCCGTTCGGGATGCTGCTCGGTTTCCCCGGCCACCACGCCTTCACCCACCGCCCGACCTACCGCCGGTTGAAGGGCGAATGTGGTCGCGAGGAACTGGCGCAGCGTCTGGCCGATCCGGCGGTCAAGGCCGCGATCCTGGCCGAGGAGGATCTGCCCATCGATCCGACGTCGCAGTTCGACGGAATGTTCGCGCTCGTGCAGCATTCGCTGAACCGGATCTACGCGCTGGGAGATCCGCCGGACTATGAGCCGACCCCGGATCGCACCGTTGCCGCGATCGCCGCGCGACGCGGCGACGACCCCTTGGCCACGCTGTATGACTTGATGCTGGAGGCCGACGTCGGGTCCATGCTGATGCTGCCGTTCTTCAACTACGCCGACGGCAACCACGACGCGATCCGCGAGATGATGACCCATCCCGCCGGCGTGCTGGGTTTGTCCGACGGCGGCGCCCACTGCGGCTTGATCTGCGACGCCTCCTACCCGACCTTTCTGCTCACGCACTGGGCCCGAGATCGCCACCGTGGCAAGAAGTTGTCGCTGGAGTACGTGGTGCGCAAGCAATCCCGTGATACCGCAGAGCTTTTCGGGCTGACCGATCGCGGAACGATCGAGGTCGGCAAGAAGGCCGATATCAACGTGGTCGACATGGACGCGTTGACGCTGCAGCCCGCCCGGATGGCGTATGACCTGCCCGCCGGTGGACGGCGGCTCATCCAGGCCGCAAGCGGTTACGCCGCAACGGTTGTCAGCGGGACGATCACCCGACGCGACAGCATCGACACCGGTGCGCGGCCCGGCCGCCTGGTGCGCGGCGCGCGCTGACACCTACCCTGATCTGGACTATCTGCGCATCGTGATCGGCGAACTGCCTCTCGATCTCCGTCACCGCTTTCCCGGCGAACACGACCGATGTGTAGAAGTCCGCGATCGCGTCGGCATCAGAAAACGTGCCCGCCGGGTGCATCAGCGTGGCGGTCGGTGCGAAAAGCGAAATGAGGCAATCGATGTCGCCACGGTTGACCGCGTCGACGTACTTCTCGGCTATGGTCGCTATTTTCCTCGTTAACGTGAGTCGATCGTGACGGGCATATGCCGAACACCCGCATGCTTATTGCTGCGGACGTACTCTATCGGACCGG
This sequence comes from Mycobacterium malmoense, assembly GCF_019645855.1. Lineage (NCBI taxonomy): Bacteria > Bacillati > Actinomycetota > Actinomycetes > Mycobacteriales > Mycobacteriaceae > Mycobacterium > Mycobacterium malmoense. The sequence goes on along the minus strand of NZ_CP080999.1, from coordinate 3,282,282 downwards.
TCAGCGTGATGGTACCGACTTGGTTCAGCAGCGCGTCGAACATCACCCGCATTTCGAGGCGGGCGAGCGACGCGCCGAGGCAAAAGTGTACGCCGCGGCCAAAGGTCAAATGTGGATTCGGATTTCGGGTGATGTCGAATGTGTAGGGATCGGCGAACACCGCGTCGTCGCGGTTGGCCGACGCCCACCAGAGGGTGACCTTGTCGCCGGCGGCGATGTGCTGACCGTGCAGGTCGACGTCTCGGGTGGCCGTGCGTCGGTTATATGGAGTCGACGATGCCCAGCGCAGCATCTCCTCGACGGCAACCGGCAGAAGCTCTCGATCGTGCCGCAGGTGCTCCCACGCGTCGGGATGCTCGCTTAGGGCCGACATGCCAATGGCGATGGAGTTCCGCGTCGTCTCGCTGCCGGCGGCGATGATCAGGCTCAGGAACATTCGCTGCTCATTTTCGGTCAACGGCTCACCGTCGATCAGCGCCTGGGTGACGACGGAAAGCAGGTCGTCAGAGGGCTCGGAACGCTTACGCTCCAACAGGTTTGTGCCGTAGGTAAACATCTGCGCCTGCGCCTGGACTACGCGATCGTTGATCTCGCCGACCTCACGGTCCTCATAGTCCAAAGTGACGTTGGCCCAATTCATCAATTCGTGGCGATCGGCCTGGGGCACGCCCACCAGCTGCGCGATGGCTTGTAGTGGTAGTTCGGCGGCGACGTCGACAAGAAAGTCACACTCGCGTTTGGCTAACGCCGCGTCGACAATTGCGACGGCGCGGCGGCGAAGGTCCTCCTCCATGGCTCGCAACGCCCGCGGCGTGGTGCTGGGAGTCAACAGCCGCCGGATCTGGGCATGACGAGGGTCGTCCGTCATGTTCAGCAGCGCGCCGACGGCGAGACCACGCGGCATGTCCTCGAGCGTGGTGCCACCGCCCTCACGGCCACCGCCGGTCTCGGAGGAGAAGGTCACCGGATCCGCGGCGGCAGCGACAATATCGGCATACCGGCTGAGCACCCAGAACCCTTCGTCGCCAGGCGTATGCGCGGTGGGCGGATGAAACCAGACCGGTGACTCGTCCCGCAACACGTCGAACACTTCATATGGGAACCCGGTCGTGAACCGGTTTAAATCGGTGAGGTCAATGTCGTCATACATCGAAGCCGCACCCTTCGGCGGACTTGTCCATCGCTCCGCTCTTCATGCGGATCCACTCGCCCACGTCCATGACCATACATATATTGTGCGGTGTCCGGACAGTGTTGACGGGCTAACAGTCAATCCCGGCCACTTCGCAACTCTGGCATTCGACGGATCCTGTTGCAACCATTACATTCTGGATTCGTCCGGTTCGGTGGCGCGGTGCAGGAGCCGGCGAAGAGAGGCTTCGTTGGTGCTCCCGATATAGCTGTCGAGCCACACGCTGACTCGTGGTGCCAGATCGGCCGGCAGTGCGGAACGGTTGACTACGAACGCGGTCAAAAGGTGTTCGATCGCACTGGGCATCTCGCCGGCGCCGATCTCGACACACAGCGATACGCGGTTGGAGTCGGTAAGCGAGGGCAGGGCATCGAGCAGGTCCCATGCCAACGCGATTTCATCGACGAACTTCACGCCGGGGCACCCACTCTGCATCGCGGAACGTCGGTCCGCTGCCGTGACAATCAGCGCGATCCATCGGGCGCGGACGGCGACAGCGCACGTGAGGCGACGTATGGTCCGCGCGCATGAAGGCCATTGTGCGGTATTCCGGGCAAAAGCGTCGGACGTTCAAGCCAGGCCTCCTAGCCCTCAACCAGTCGTTATCGACCCGTTTTACACGGTGGCGACGGTGCTGCGCCGTTGGGCGCGACCGGCCGCGCCGACGGCGGGGCCGATCCATCGCCGCAGCAGGCGACGCAGTTCGTCGCCCGACGCCTCCAGCGGTGCCAGGATGAACGACTGTAGGGTCCGCAAAATCATTTCGATGAGATCCTCGATGGCCTGCTCGTCGAAGCCGGCCCAGTCGACGTCGAGGCGGTCGAGAATCGAGCGACCAAACAAGCGGGCGGTGTCGGTGGTGACCGTGACGGCGAAGGCACTGGCGCGCTGCGACCGCAGCAGCAGGCCCACGTAGGGGTCGCCCGGCAGGCGTTCGAGGGTAATGGCAATGCCCTCGACGACGGCGTCGCCGGGATCGGTGATGCCGGCGAGCGCCTCCGCAAGCTGGTCGAGAAAGCCGCTCGCGCCGTCGGCAGCGGTGGCCGACAACAGCTCTTCGGTGCTGGCGAAGTACCGGTAGACGGTTTGCCGGGTGACGCCGAGGGTGCGGGCGACGTCGGCGATGCTGGTTTGTTCGCCTCGTTCATCGATGGTGTGCCGGGTCGCCTCGAGAATGCGGGTCACGGCCTCCTCGTCGGTGGCCGGCACGTTGCCGGCCCAGCCCCGGGTGCGCATCAGCGCCCCTCGACCGCGCGCAAATGTTGGCTCATAACCGGAAACGGTAATCGCCCGACGCCCGAGATCTGGTCATACAGCAGAATTGATGTGTATGATCGGTGCCAAATCAGGCCGGACAAGGGAGACCGCCGATGGAGACCGCCACATGTCCGTTTGGCTCGGGTTTCGACTTCACCAGCCCAGATCTGCTGGAACGTGGCATGCCGGTGCGCGAGTTCGCCGAGTTACGCAAGACGGCGCCGGTGTGGTGGAACGCGCAACCGGTCGGCACGGCGGGTTTCCGCGACGGTGGCTTTTGGGTGATCAGCAAACACCAACACATCAAGGAGATTTCACGCGACAACGACACCTGGTCGACCAACCGCAACGGCGTGGTAATTCGGTTCCACGACGAGATGACCCCCGAACAGATCGAGCTGACCAAAGCGCTGTTGATCAACCACGATCCGCCGGCGCACACACGGCTGCGCAAGCTGGTGTCGCGGTTGTTCACCCCCCGCGCCGTGGCCGCACTGGAGGCCAAACTCGATGCGGCCGCCCGGAGCATCGTGGCCGCCGCTGCCGAGAAGGAGTCGGGCAACTTCGTGCAGGACATCGCCGTGGGTCTGCCGCTGCTGGCGATCGCGGACCTACTTGGGGTTCCCGAGGCCGACCGCGAGCAGCTGTTCCACTGGACCAATTCGATCATGAACATCGACGACCCGGATTTCCCCGACGATCCGGCCGCGGCCAACGCCGAGATCCTGGGTTATGCCTACAAGATGGCCGAGGAGCGGCGGCGTTGCCCGGCCGACGACATCGTCACCCGGCTGGTACACGCCGACATCGACGGGGAAGCGTTGGACGAGACCGAGTTCGGGTTCTTCGTCATCCTGCTGGCGGTGGCCGGCAACGAAACCACCCGAAACGCCATGACGCACGGCATGAACGCATTCCTGGATTACCCCGAGCAGTGGGAGCTGTTCAAACGCGAGCGCCCGGCCAGCGCGGCCGACGAGATCGTGCGGTGGGCCACTCCGGTGCACTGCTTTCAACGAACGGCGTTGCGGGACACTGAAGTTGGGGGAGTGACAATCAAGGCGGGGCAACGGGCGGGATTGTTTTACAGCTCAGCCAACTACGACGAGGACGTGTTCGACGAGCCGTTCACCTTCAACATCATGCGTGAGCCCAACCCGCACCTGGGATTTGGTGGCAGCGGGGCACACTACTGCATCGGCGCCAACCTGGCGCGCATGGAAATCAATCTGATGTTCAACGCGATCGCCGACATCGTTCCCGACATCGAGAAGCTCGGCGAACCGCACCGCCTGCGACACGGATGGATCAACGGCGTCAAAGCTCTGCCGGTGCGTTACGGCAATGCGGCCGAGCTTGTCTAGGCAGCGATGAACCGGGTCGGTCGCCGATGCTTTAAGGCTCGCCCCGACTCGCGACATCGTGGCCCTGGCCAGCGCCGCTGACCAATTGGGATATGACGGTCTCGGGATGGCGGCATCACCCACGTCCTTATCCGGCCTACTGCTCGCCGGATGCCCCCATACAAGCCAAGATTGACGCCATGGCACGATACCGCACCGACTTCGGGCTCGATAGCCCGTAGAGGCGCAACATTTCGTCGGCAAGCAGCCGACCCGCAAAGGAGCGACATGACCGTATTCGACCTGTCCTCGGTGTTCTCGACGGTGGCCGATGCCATCCCCGATCAGACGCTGCTGGTGTGGCGCGACCAGCGCTACAGTTACGGCCAGATCAACGCCCGCGTCAACGGGGTGGCCCGCTACCTGGTCTCCCGCGGGTTGGGGTGTCACGCCGAACGCGAGCAGTTGCGCGGGCATCAATCGGGGCAGGACCACGTCGGCATCTACTTGCGCAACGGCAACCAGTACCTCGAATCGATGATCGCCGGATTCCGCGCGCGGGTAGCGCCGTTCAATGTCAGCTACCGCTACGTCGAAGACGAACTCGTCTACCTGCTCAACAACGCTGACGCCCGCGCACTGGTCTACGCCGCGGAGTTCGCGCCGAAGGTCGCGGCCATTCGCGACCGGCTGCCCCACCTTCAGGTGCTCATTCAGGTCGCCGACCACAGTGGCAACGCGCCGCTGCCGGGCGCCGTCGACTACGAATCCATCACCACCACCACCGCGCCGCCGGCCGGGATGCCCACTCCGGTCCCCGACGACCTCTACATCCTCTACACCGGCGGCACCACCGGCATGCCCAAAGGGGTGTTGTGGCGCCAACACGACATCTTCCTGTCGTCGATGGGGGGACGACCGTTCGGCAGCCAAACCCCGTTGGCGTCCTACGCCGAACTGGCCGCGCAGGCCAGTCAGTCTCCCGGCGCGCTGTCGGTGCTCATGCTCCCCCCGCTCATGCACGGCGCCGCCCAGTGGGCGACGTTTCATGTCATCACCATGGGAGGTCGCATCGTGATCCCCGACGACGTGGAACGGCTGCGGCCCGCCCAAGTGCTTCGGCTGGCCGAACGCGAAAAAGTGCTCAACATTCCGGTGGTCGGTGACGCGATCGCCCGGCCGCTGCTCGAGGAGATCGAAACCGGGGCTTACGATTTGTCCGGGCTGGTGACGATCAGCAACGGCGGCGCCCCGCTCTCGCCGACGGTTCGCGAGCGCATCCTGGCCGCCCTGCCCAACGTCATGATCCTCGATGCGGTCGGCGCGTCGGAGTCGGGAATGCAGATGAACACCATGGCCGCCAAGGACTCCGAGCCCGCCGTGTTCACCCCCGGCTCTGACACCGCCGTAGTCGCAACGGATTTCACCCGAGTACTGCAGCCCGGTGAGGTGCAGGGCTGGCTGGCCCGCCGCGACCTGATACCGCTGGGTTATCTCGGTGATGAGGACAAGACGGCACGCACTTTTCCCACCATCGACGGGACGCGCTGGTCGGTGCCCGGTGATGAAGCCGAATACCTGCCCGACGGCCGCATCCGGCTGCTGGGCCGAAATTCGTTGACTATCAACTCCGGTGGCGAAAAGATCTTCGTCGAAGAAGTCGAACGGGCCATCGCCGCGCATCCCGCCGTCTATGACGTCGTCGTGGTCGGCCGGCCGTCGCAGCGGTGGGGCAGCGAAGTCGTCGCCATCGTGCAAATCGCTGAGGGTACTTCGGTCACCGACGACGAGATCCTGCACGCGTGCCGTCAGCGCATCGCCGGCTACAAGGTTCCCAAAACACTTGTCCGCGTGTCGAAAATCGCGCGTTCGCCCGTCGGTAAGGCCGACTATCGCTGGGCTTATAACATTGCCACCACGACGCTCGCGCCCGCATGAACAGCGACACGGTTGCCGGCCGCGACGAGCGTGAACAACCGGTAATGTGGCCAATCCGGGACGCGACGGGGTCGTCGGGAGCAGAATGACGTGATGAGGCTTTTTCTACGGCGTTGCGCAATCGGAGTGTCCGCCGTTGTGTTGGCGGGGTTGCCGGTGACGGGACTGGCCGCGCCGGCAGTCAGCAGGGCCGACGATCCGTGCGCCCCCGGCTGGTACTGGAACGCCGACCTGAACCAATGCGTGTTCTGGCTTCCGGCCGCAAATGGACCCGGCGGACCGGGCGGACCTGGTGGCCCTGGTGGACCGGGAGGCCCCGGTGGACCGGGCGGGCCAGGTGGCCCCGGTGGACCTGGTGGCCCCGGCCCGCGTTAGGAGCCGGCTTCCGTCACCGCGGCAACCCCAGACCGCGAAATCCCAGACCATTATCCCGGCCGGACCGGACGCCACTCGCGGAGGCGATGCGTCGTAAAAGCATTGTGCCAAAGGAAGTTTGGTAGATATCGGGGCATGCTTGTGCGGATGTTAGGTGTCGCCACTGCCGCCGAGCGTAGATATTCAAGCGGCCAATCGGGTACCGGCTGCGGGTGCCGTGCACGAGAAGTGCTCGCCCACACCGACGGACACGACATGGGATGATCCGTAATCGGGATTGAGTCGCGCGGTCGGGACCGCGCACCGGCGAGCGTGACGTTCACGTTCATCCGTCCATCTGACAAAGTCGGCAGCGATGCACCCCGCACCGCACAAGGCCAACGCGACACCGAACTGGAGTGGTGAGCCGGCCACGAGCGCTGTCAGGGCCGACGCGCCCGATAGGACAACGATCGTTATTGCGCCGGCGTGGAGGGCGGCGAGGCGCGGGTCCCGAGCCGCCGGCGGGGCACCACGTCTGATAGCGCGCTCAGCCATCGCCACTCCTGTTCAATCGATAGCTTGGCTGGTCAAAAAACCAAACCGTGACCGCAATGTTTCGCTATCGAGACACCGCAGACGAGGGCCACACGGCACCGCCTCGGCATGGCGTAGGGCCCCTAACAAAAGGACAAAAGTCCCCTCGGGCCAATGGTGGTCAGGCCCAAAGTGGCCTCGGGACAACGTGAATCAAACCCACCGGCGTCCGCCTCGCCAACGGGCGAGGCGGACGCCGGGTGAGCTGGCCTTTACAGCGGGATCCAGACCCCGAAGAACCAAAAGCCCCACTGGTTGAACCCGGGATCCCAGACGGGCGTTTCGTTGTAGCCGTAGTAGTTGATGGGGCCATACCCCCATTGCCCGCCGGGCGGAGGTAGCGGCCTGTCCCACGCCGGCCTCGGCGGCGCGCCGGGCCCCCAGGGTGCGGGGCCGTCGCCCCAAGGGGCGTTGTGGAAATAACCGCGCTGCGGATCGCCGTGCCATGGGCCACCGGGTCCGCCTGGGCCACCCGGACCTCCTGGTCCGCCGGGTTCACCCGGATGACCGGGCCCGCCAGGACCACCGGGTCCGCCCGGGTTGCCTGGGCCACCGGGTCCGCCCGGGGGTCCACCCGGACCGCCCGGATGACCGGGTGCACCCGGGCCGCCCGGGCCACCGGGTCCGCCGGGTCCACCCGGAGGTCCGCCAGGTCCGCCGGGTTCGCCCGGCCCACCGGGGCCACCGGGCCCGCCGGGATCATTTGGTCCGGTCGGGGCGTGGAAGCCGCCGGGCGCCGGCGCGCCATGGTTGCCACCGGGAGCGGGTGGAGGCGGTCCAGGAGCGGCGTTCGCCGTACCGACGCCCATACCCAATGCCGCCGCGCTTAGAGCACCGGCGACGGTGCCCCCCGCGATCAGTTGCTTCAGTTTCATGGCCCTTCACCTGTCTAGATAACGAATTCCTCGATCCCCCAACACCCGTAGACTAAATAGTCTACCTATGGATCCGCTATGACAAGTCCATGCAAAACCTTTGGGCGGACCGTCGCATCCGTCGCCGCAGCCCTCGCCGCCCGGCAAACCCCTAGCCGGACAAGGTCCGGATAAGGCAAGGTTTGGCTAGCTTTGGCAAGGCTATGTTTGCTGGTCAGACGTGGTTTTGATGGATATCGTTGCGGCCGTGTCGACCACGCCCCACCACGAACCCCATGAGGGTTCGGTGTCGTCGAAGTTGAATTGGCTGCGCGCGGGGGTGCTGGGCGCCAACGATGGGATCGTCTCCACTGCGGGCATCGTCGTTGGTGTGGCGGCGGCGACCGTGCAACGCGGCCCGATATTGACCGCCGGAATCGCGGGGCTGGCCGCCGGAGCCGTATCGATGGCGTTGGGGGAATACGTCTCCGTCAGCACCCAGCGAGACACCGAGCAGGCGTTGTTAGCCAAGGAACTTCAAGAGTTGCACGACGATCCGGCCGCCGAACTGGACGAGCTCGCCGCGCTGTATGAAGCGAAGGGTCTGTCGCCGGCGACGGCGCGCACCGTGGCTGAGGAACTCACCGACCGCAATCCCTTCCCCGCCCACGCCGAGGTCGAACTGGGTATCGATCCCGAGGAGCTGACCAACCCGTGGCACGCCGCGCTGTCCTCGGCGCTGTCATTCACATTGGGCGCCGTGTTGCCGTTGATCGTGATCTTGGCGCCGCCGACGACGTGGAGAATCCCAGCCACCGTCGTGGCGGTACTCGTGGCGTTGGTGATCACCGGTGCGGTGTCGGCGGGATTGGGCGGAGCACCGCAGGGCCGGGCAGCGGTCCGCAATGTCGTCGGCGGTGGTCTTGCGTTGGCGGTCACTTACGCGATCGGCCATCTGGTGGGCGCCGCAATCGCCTGACGGTGCGACGCAGGTTGCCACCGAAATCGACGAGAGCGCGGAAAAGTTCGAGGAAGGTCGCACGCTACCGTCGATCTCGCGATGGCCGCGGGGGACGAGGGCCCGATGGCCGGACGTCGCGACTGGACGAGAAACTGTAACTTCTACAGTTGTCAACCTCACGGGAGCGGAACCCGTTGAGGGTCCCGATCAGGCGGAGAGTCGTGCATTGACCGAATCGAATATCACGCCGGATGACAATGATCCGGCGATGCCGACGCCGTACTTTGTACGCGACGAAAGCCATTACGTGCCAACCCAAATCGCGCGCGGCGGGTGGGGCCCGTCGATCAGCGGCCACGTCGTGGGCGGCCTCTTGGCCCGGGCGGTCGAACGCGCGGTCGACGACCCGCAACTGCAACCCGCCCGGCTGACCGTCGACCTACCGGCACCAACCGCGCTCGAACCGATCGAGGTGCACACCCGCGTCCACCATGACCGGCGGCGATTGCGGCTCGTCGAAGCCGTTCTCACCCAGCGTGGCGCCCCCGTGGCACGCGGGAGCGCACTGTTTCTGCGGCGCGGCCCGCAGCCCGACGGGCGCGTGTGGTCCCAATCGGTGCAGATGCCGCCGCTGCCAGTCGAGGACGGCGCCCAACCGTCGCTTTTCATGCGGACCTACGGCTGGGGCGCGGGGATCCAGAATCCCGATCCGAAGTGGGCCAACACCTCTGGACCGAAATACACCTGGTTGCACGAAACACGCCCGTTGATCGGCGGCGAACCGCTCAGCGCCTTCACCCGCGCGGCGATGGCCGCCGACATCACGGCCTCCATCGCCAATTGGGGCACGCAGGCGTTGCAGTTCATCAATGCCGACTACACGCTGACGCTGAGCCGGCTGCCCGAAGGGCCCCACATCGGGCTGGCTTCGCTGACGCACTCTAGCCACGACGGGGTGGCCACCGGCTCGGCCGTTCTCGTCGACCGCAACGGCCCGATCGGCAGCGGCGTGTCCGTCGCGATAGCGCACTCCGGATTCCGTCCGGCATCGGTAAATTCACCGGCCGGATGAAGACCGGAGGAGGTGCTACAGCCCCTTGGGCGCATCGCGGACCGCCTGCGCCGTCGTCGCATCGCCGTCGAACTGGACTCGCGCCCGTCGCCCGACGGCGAACAGCAGCAGCTCCTCCGGAGCACCGGTCACCGTGACCGCCGGGCCGCTCCCGACGATCAGCGCCGTCTTGCCCTCGGGGGTGCGCAACGCCACCCGCGCGGGGACCTTCGCAAGCGTCAGCCGGCCCATCAGCGGCAGGATGCGGCCCAGCCTGGTGCTCAGGGCGGGCTCGAGTGCGCGCGGCTCCCAGCCCGGCTGCGCGCGGCGCACATCCTCGTGGTGGATGAACATCTCGGCGACATTGGCCAGCGGGTCCAGCAGCTTGAGCGGCGAGTAGGCCGGCGGTCCGGACGCGACCTTGTTCACCAGCTCGTTCCACTCGGTCCGCTCGGCCACCTCGTTCTGCACCTTGGCGGTGTGGGAGGCGAAGAATGGGATCAGGATGCCCGGTGCGGCGTCGGGGCGGTACTCCCGAATCATGAGGTGGGCGGCCAGGTCTCGTGTCTTCCAGCCTTCGCACAGGGTGGGTGCGTCCGGCCCGACGCCGCGCAGGGTGTCGACGAGGGCGGCACGTTCGCGTTGCGCAACAGACACCATGATCTCCCATCAGCCCAGCTCGATCATCGTTGATGCCGACCTGTTCAGGGTAGAGCCCGGCGCGATCGGCGAACGGGGAACCCGGGTGCCAGAGAACGAGTGTTCCGGGCTCGGTAAATTTGAAACGTCATGTCGTCGAATGGAGTCTCATGAACGCGGGTATCGAGCAGTTGGAGTTTCAGGCGGAGGCTCGGCAACTGCTGGATTTGATGGTGCACTCGGTCTACTCCAACAAGGATTCGTTTCTACGGGAGTTGATCTCGAACGCCTCGGACGCGCTGGACAAGCTGCGACTCGAAGCGTTCCGCAACAAGGACCTCGACCCTGATGGCACTGTCACCTCCGATCTACACATCGAGATCGAGGTGGACAAGGACGCGCGCACCCTGACGGTTCGTGACAACGGCATCGGGATGACGCGCGAGGAGGTCGTGGACCTGATCGGCACCCTGGCCAAGTCGGGCACCGCCGAGCTGCGCCGACAGTTGCGCGAGGCCCAGACCGCTAAAAGCACGGCCGCGTCGGAGGAACTGATCGGTCAGTTCGGCATCGGTTTCTACTCATGTTTCATGGTGGCCGACAAGGTTGAGCTGCTGACGCGCAAGGCCGGCGAGAGCGAAGCCACCCGGTGGGAATCCAGCGGCGAGGGCACCTACACCATCGAATCCGTCGACTCATCAGGTGGAGGGGCTCCCCAAGGCACGTCGGTCACCCTGCGTCTCAAGCCCGAAGACGCCGAGGACGAGCTGCACGATTACACGGCGGAGTGGAAGATCAGGAACCTGGTCAAGAAGTACTCCGACTTCATCGCCTGGCCCATCCGGATGGAAGTCCAGCGACACACCCCGGCCACCGAAGAAGGTGGCAAAGATACCGTCACGATCGAAACCGAGACCCTCAACTCGATGAAGGCCCTGTGGGCCCGTCCCAAAGACGAGGTGTCCGAGGAGGAGTACAAGGAGTTCTACAAGCACATCGCGCACGCCTGGGACGACCCGCTCGAGGTCATCGTGATGAAGGCCGAGGGCACCTTCGAATACCAGGCCCTGCTCTTCGTCCCGTCGCACGCCCCGATCGACCTGTTCGACTCGGACGCCAAGATCGGGCTACAGCTGTACGTCAAGCGCGTATTCATCATGGGCGACTGCGATCAGCTCATGCCCCGGTACCTGCGCTTCGTCAAGGGCGTCGTCGACGCACAAGACATGTCGCTCAACGTGTCCCGCGAAATCCTGCAGCAAGACCGACAGATCAAGGCGATCCGCCGCCGGCTGACCAAGAAGGTCCTCTCCACCATCAAGGAGCTGCAGTCCGAGCGGCCCGATGACTACCGCACCTTCTGGACCCAGTTCGGCAGGGTCGTCAAGGAGGGGTTGCTGTCGGACTTCGACAACCAGGACACGCTGCTGAGCATCTCCTCGTTCGCCTCGACGCATAGCGACGAGCAACCCACCACCCTCGCCGAGTACGTCGAGCGCATGAAGGAAGGCCAGGAGCAGATCTTCTACGCCACCGGTGAGACCCGACAGCAACTCCTGAAATCACCACACCTCGAGGCGTTCAAGGCCAAGGGTTACGAGGTGCTGCTGCTCACGGACCCGGTCGACGAGGTCTGGGTGGGCGTGGTGAGCGAATTCGACGGCAAACCGCTGCAGTCGGTGGCCAAGGGCGAGGTGGACCTGGATTCCGAGGGGGACAAGAGCGAGGCCGAGCGCGAGGAGCAACAGAAGGAGTTCGCTGACCTGCTGGCCTGGTTGAAGGAGACGTTGAGCGACCACGTCAAGGAGGTGCGGCTGTCGACCCGGCTGACCGAGTCGCCGGCATGCCTGGTCACCGACGCCTTCGGGGTCACCCCGACGCTCGCGCGCCTTTACCGTGCTTCCGGGCAGGATGTTCCGGTCGGGAAGCGGATTCTCGAACTCAACCCGAATCACCCGCTCATCACCGCCCTGCGGGAAGCGCAAAAGAAGGCGGATGACGACGCTGCGCTCGCTAGGGTCGCCCAGACCGCCGAATTACTCTACGGCACAGCGCTTCTCGCCGAAGGTGGCGCACTCGAGGATCCGGCGCGGTTCGCCGAGCTGATCGCCGACCGGTTGGCCCGCACGGTATAGGCGGTGTCATCGTCGGCTCGGTGAGCCGGCATTACACGTGATTGCTGTCCGGCCACGGGGGATAATCACGTTTCATGGCTGAGTTTCGGGTCATCGACCCACACGGCGAGGTTGTCGCGGCGAAGGAATTTGCCAGCGCCGAGGCCGCACACGCATGGTTTGTCGACTCCATCGGGAGTTCCGAGCTGGGCTGGCGGATGGAGGTCAACGACGACGGTAACTGGGCCTTCTTCGATGACACCCAAGGCTTTACCGCGCCGGTCAGCCGCCGCCCGGCATCGCGTTGATCCGCGGTCTGTGTGCGGCGAACGTGCCGAGGCTTCGCGGCCGAATTGCGCGGCGAGTGACGCCCGACACGAGGCCGCCAAGGGCTGCCGTCAGCTGTTGCGCCTGATTTTGAGCGCGGTGGTGATCATCGGAATCTGAAGTGGCAGCCGGGCCAGGGCCGCAACGCGCACCGGCCAGGGTTTCTCCCACCACAACCGAACCATGTTGACATTCGCCGGAAACACCCCGACGAACAGCAGGGCGGCCGCCAGCGCGGCTGGCCGCCGGGTGCGTCGCGGCAGCAGCAGCGCTCCGATTGATACCTCGGCCACTCCCGACGCGTAGGTGTAGAGCCGCGCGTCCCCGGGCAGTTCGGCGGGAACGATCGTGTCGAACGGTTTGGGCGCCAGGAAGTGGAGGGTGCCGGTGCCCATCAGCATCGCCGCGACTCGGTATGCGGCTGTCCGGGTCGCGTCACGTTGGGCGAGCAGCGTAGTGGTCATCGACTCATTGTGGCGCGTGCAGTGGCGGCGCGCTCATCGTTCTCGACGCCGTGGGCGTCGACCGGATTGCGCCGGTTGACGATCAGCGGATCGGCTTTGGTGAACGGGAAGTCGGGCAGGTCGTCGACGTGGGTGTCGAACGTGGCCGCCAGCACTTCCCGCGAGTAGGCGCTCGCCGAAGTGCGATACCCGATGTCACCCGGGGTGGGCTGGTCAAAGAAGATGCAGAAGTGCATCTCGGGCGCGTCGAAGACCTCGATGTGGTGCGGGTAGGCGCGCGGCACGAAGTACACATCGCCCTGCCGCAAATACCACGTGTCCAGGGTGCCGTCCGGATCCATTACGGTCATGCGGGCCGCTCCACGATTGACGTAGCCCATCTCGGCGGTAATCGGATGCCAGTGAGGTTCGCGCATACCGTCTTCGCGGATGCGCAAGGAATACATCGACAGGTCTTTGAGCGCGGGCCAATACTGCAAGCGCGCGGTCCGGGCGGAGCCCACGGCGACGCTGACGGGCGGAGTCATGGCGTCCACCGAGAACTTGTGCGGGTCGTCGAAGTACGCGGTGGCCGGCACGTCCGGTTCCTCGTGACGCGCGGCCAATGCACGGTCGGTAGTGCTGCGGCGCATCGCGGCGAAATCCGAGGCCGGCAGGTCATAGGTATTCCCCAGCACGGCGTCGGTCATCGCGCCGAAAGCCGCACCCAGCCCGAAATCCTCGGGCCGATCGTTGCGGAAGGCGATGATGAATTCGGTTGTGTCGCTGCCGATGTTTTCAATGTGATGCAGCGAACCGGAGTCGACGTGGAACATGTCTCCCGCGCGAACCACGAAAGACGAGAACCGGCTGCCGGTGTCGAGCACCGACACCAGCGCGGTGCCCGAAACGCAGTAGGTCAGCTCGTTGGCGTTGGCATGCCAGTGCGGGGTCCGCATGGCGCCCGGATTGATCAGCAGCCGCTTGATCGACATGCCCTTCAGGATCGGGAAGGTGTCTGCCGTCAATCGCCGGATCGAGCCGAGATCGGACTCTTCAACGATTTCGCCGTCGATCAGTGAGGCAGCGTGTGTGCTTGTCTGCGTGAGCATTTCGTTCTCCTTGGCAGTGATGGACCGGAGATTCGACTTTTACAATGCCGCCACCGGTGACGTCACGTCCAACACCCGTTTTGGATGTGATGATCAACGCCGTTTATGAACGCGAGCCGATGGCACGCGCGGGAAAGGTAGCCCGTCCGAAGGACGGAATGAACGGCATGATTACGTGCTCGCCAACGACCAGGCTCCGACCGTCTCATCGCGGTCGGTAAACTTAGCCCGTTACTATTGCCCATACGGTATTTGATACGATTCGCCTCGTCCGACCGGATGTCCCGCCCGTGCTGCCGACCGCAGCCATAACAGTTCGAGGTTGAGAACATGGCCACACCCGTGATCGTCGGAGCCGCCCGGACGGCGATCGGCCGCTCCTTCAAGGGCACGCTGGTCAACACGCCGCCCGAGGCGCTGATCACCACGGTGCTTCCCGAGGTGGTGCGCCGGTCGGGTGTCGACCCGTCGGCCATCGACGACATCATCTTCGCCGAATCCCATTACGGTGGCGGGGATTTGGCCCGATACGCCGCCGCCGCGACCGGTATGGAGGACATTCCCGGGCAGTCGGTGAACCGGCACTGCGCGGGGAGCCTTACCGCCATCGGCAATGCCGCAGCCCAGATCGGTTCCGGGATGGAGCGCGTGCTCATCGCCGGCGGTGTGCAGTCGCTGTCGATGACGCCGCTGATGAACCAGCGGATCCCCGGCCCCGAGCTGCAGTTCGAGGAGCGGTGGCTGCCGCCGACGCACGTCGAGGCGCCGGACGCTCCCACCAAGGACATGTCGATCACCGTCGGCTGGAACACGGCGCAGGCGGCCGGCATCACGCGCGAGGAGATGGACGCCTGGGCGGCCCGGTCGCATCAGCGCGCGATCGCGGCCATCGACGCGGGCAAGTTCCTCGACGAGATCGTCCCGCTCAAGATCACCCGGCCCGACGGTTCGGTGACCGAGTTCTCGGTCGACGAGCATCCCCGGCGCGACACCACCGTCGAGAAACTCGCCGCGCTCAAGGTGCTGCACCCCGAGATCGAGGGATTCTCGATCACGGCGGGCAACAGCAGTGGCACCAACGACGCCGCCGCGGCGGTCGCGCTCGTCGACCGCGACTACGCGCAAGCCGAAAAGCTCGACGTGATGGGCACCGTCAAGGCGTGGGCCGCGGTGGGCGTGGCACCCAGGGACACCGGTCTGGGCGCCGTCAAGGTCATCGGGAAGGTGCTGCAGCGGGCCGGGCTGTCGGTCGGCGACGTGGCGCTGTGGGAGATCAACGAGGCGTTCGCCTCCGTGCCGATCGCGGCGTGCCGGGAGTACGGCATCGACGAGGAGAAGGTGAATTTCTTCGGCAGCGGCTGCAGCCTCGGCCATCCCATCGCGGCCTCGGGCGCCCGCATGGTCACCACGTTGACCTACGAGCTGGCCCGGCGCGGCGGCGGCATCGGCGTCGCGGCGATGTGCGCGGGCGGTGGCCAGGGCGGCGCCGTCGTCATCGAGGTCTGAGCGGCGATCGCGCCGCCAGCCGGTTCAGCAGCGTGTCGCCGCCATCAGGTCTGAACGATTAGTTGCAGAACGTGTAGCCGATGAATTGGGTGTCGCGGGTGTCGGCGCCCGAGTAGTTGACGTAGTGCACCGCCGGCATTCCGTTGTACTGGGTGTTCATCTTCTGCGCGGTAGGCGGGGGGACGCCTTTGGGGAACGCCAGGATCATGTCGGCAAAGACCTTGAGGCCGGCCTGGCAGATGGCGTCGGGGCGCGGCGCCTGCGCATTCCACGCATGCACGACGACCGGATCGATGAGTTGATAGCCGGCCGCGCAATTAGGATCGCAGATCTTGAAAACGGCGGTGCCCGTCCCGTCGGCGCCCTGCGATCCCCACGATGTCCACGACATGTCTTGCAGCGCAACGGCTACGCTGGCGCATCCCAAGACGTTGAGCTTGTTTGGACGCTCGACCGGCGGGACCGACGGGTTGTAGCAACCCGGGATGGCAAAGCTCTCGGGCGGCGGGGGTGATTGGCCGGTGGACGGCGGCGCGGCGCCTTCGTGGCCCTCGACCAGCCGCACGCCCGCGAAAATAAGCCCACCGGCCAGCAGGGCAGCCACAAGGAGCACGATCAGGCGTCCCCGCGGAATGCGCCGCAACCGGCTCGCTAGTCCGACGTTGAGGTTGCCGCTCACTTTTCATAGATTCTCAGCCCGAGCGCGAAATGTCACGCCGGGGGCGGGCACCGCCGGGCGAGTCGCGGCACGGTAAATTTGGTCAACGCTACTAACAATTGGGGATTGTCACCGATGAATGATCACGCACTGGCCGCGCGTTTGGCCACCGAGGCGGGCCGGCTGTTATTGGGAGTGCGCGAGGAGTTTGCCAACGCCGACACGAGCGAGCGGAAAGCGGCGGGGGACAAGCGATCCCACGACTTTCTGCTGGAAGCTCTCACGGCCGAGCGGCCCGGCGACGCGGTGCTGTCCGAGGAGGGCGCCGACGACCCCGTTCGATTGGCCTCGGAGCGGGTGTGGATCGTCGATCCGCTCGACGGGACGCGCGAATTCTCCGAGCTCGGGCGCGACGACTGGGCGGTGCACGTCGCGCTCTGGCAGGCCGGCGAGCTCGTTGCCGGTGCGGTGGCGCTGCCGGCGCAGGGAATCACGCTAGCGACGCCTCACGTTGATGCCCCGCCCGCCGCACCGGGCAAGCCGCGCATCGTGGTCTCCCGTACCCGACCGCCCGCGATCGCGCTATCCGTCCGCGACGCGTTGGACGGCACCCTGGTGGAAATGGGTTCCGCCGGAGCCAAGGTGGCGTCGATCGTCCAGGGTTTATCCGATGTCTACGTACACGCCGGCGGCCAGTTCGAATGGGACTCGGCCGCCCCGGTGGCGGTGGCCCGGGCCGCGGGTTTGCACACTTCCCGCATCGACGGGTCCGCCTTGGCGTACAACCAACCGGACCCGAAGCTGCCGGACCTGGTGGTCTGCCGTCCCGAGCTGGCCGAAGCCGTGCTGGCCGTCACTCGGTGACACTGCCACATGGGCGAATCAGCCTTCTAACTGGCGAGAAGGCGGCGGTGGGGTATAAAACCGAAACTTCAAGCGGCGCAGTACGATCCAGCGTTACGCATCGCGCGATCCGGATCCTGGCCTGCGCGATGACACCGCGCGGCTGGACAGCCCGCCGGGCGGGTACTGGCAGCCGTGGACCAGCACCGCGAGGACATAGTTCCGGCGCTTGCGGGTGGGGGTATTCCAGACTACTGATGGTCCAAAGCCCCCAAAAGGACCCCAAAAAGGAGCGGCCCAACGATGTTGCGGATCGACACCCACCACCATGTCATCCCATCCTTCTACCGGGACGCATTGCTGAAGGCCGGGATCGATGAGGCGCGCAATCGCGGCGTGCCGGAGTGGAGCCCGGATGGGTCGTTGCAGACCATGGGCGAACTGAACGTCGCTACCGCGATACTCTCGGTGTCCACGCCGGGCACCGCGTTTGTGCCGAGCGCCGCCGATGCCACCTCGCTTGCGCGGGACATCAACGACTATCTCGCCGAACTCGTTGCGGCTCAACCCGATCGGTTCGGATTCTTTGCCACCATCCCCATGCCCCATCTGCGCGAGTCCGTCGGCGAGGTCGCCAGGTCACTCGACGAACTACACGCGGACGGGATTGTGGTGCTGGCCAACAGCGCGGGGACCTACCTTGGCCAGGACGGGCAGGACGACCTGTTCGCCGCGCTGGACGCACGTTCGGCGGTGGTGTTCATCCATCCCGCCGACCTGCCGGGCCCCGCGGTAGACGGCGTGGCACCGTTCGCCGCCGACTTCCTGCTCGATACCACCCGCGCGGCGTATCTTCTCGTCCGAAACGGCCTCTGTCACAAGTATCCGAACATCAAGTTCATCCTCAGCCACGCGGGCGGATTCGTGCCCTACGCCTCGCACCGGATGGCGGTCGCCATCATGGGCGACACCGGGCGCAGCCTGGCGGACAGCCTGGATGACTTCGCGGGCTTCTACTTCGACACCGCCTTGTCCTCCAGCGCCGCGGCGCTGCCGAGCCTGCTTGCCTTCGCCAAGCCCGGACACGTCACCTTCGGCTCCGACTGGCCCTTCGCACCCCTCGCGGCCGGCAAGTTGTTCGCCGCCGGCCTGGAAACCTACCCCGGACTCGGCCCCGACGCTCGTGCGGCGATCGAGCGCACCAATGCGCTCGCACTGTTCCCGCGCCTCGGAGCGGCGTCGCCGCCGGAGGCCGGCTCGGCGCTCGATCGGGTCCGTCACGCGGCCAGCAGGGCCGTGCTGCGCGGCATCACGCGACTGGTCAACACGCGGTGAGGTGGCCTTAGCGTAGGGCCTGCTGCCAGGACAACAAACGATCGGCCAGCTCGGGTCCGGCGTCTTCTTGGATGAAGTGGCTGGCGTTGATGCGCGCGTGCGGCTGGCCGGCCGCGCCGGGGATGTGCTTGATCAGAGGACGGTCCGCTCGCCCGAGAATGGGATCGCGTGCTCCGAAGATCGCCAGGAAGGGCTTTTCCCAGCGGCCCAGCCCGTCCCAGGCCGCCCGATTGGCCGGAATCGCCGGATCATTCGGTGCTGTTGGCACCAAATTGGGGAACGCGCGGGCCCCGGCCTGATACGTCTTGTCCGGGAAGGGCGCGTCGTAACCGGCCCGCACCTTAGGGGAAACTCTGCGGACGGTGCCGGCGGAGACTATGCGGCCGGCCGGCAAGACGGGGGAATAGCGCGCAAAGGCCCGCCACACGAAGAAGGCAGGGGACGTAGGTCGCTCCGCTGTGGGAAGGAAACCGTTCGCCACCACCAGTCGCGCGATCCGGTCACCCCGCTCGGCGGCGATGCGCAGACCGATGAGCGATCCCCAGTCCTGCGCGAACAGCGTGACGTCCTTCAGGTTGAGGCGCTCAAACCACGACGTCACCCACTCGACGTGCCGGAGGTAGGTGTAATCCTCGATCCGGCTGGGCTTGTCGGAGCGGCCGAACCCGATCAGGTCGGGCGCAAGCACCCGGTTGCCCGCGTCCGCCAGCGGCGGAATCATCGTGCGGTACAGGTAGCTCCATGTGGGCTCGCCGTGCAGCAGCACGATCGGCGGGCCATCGGCCGGACCCTCGTCGAGGAAGTGCATGCGCAGCGGCGGGGTGTCGCCCGCGGCCACGTCGAGGTAGTTCGCTACGAACGGATAGCCCTCCAGATTTTCGAATCGGGAGTCTGGGGTTCGCAGCACATCCATATTCGGCTCCTCCGGTGGGTCGGCACCCCTGCAAGCCTCTCTCCCCGGCGCGAATTCGTCCAGTGCAGATTTCATTGAGGCAGAGCACGACAGGCCACAACTTCGAAGGCATCGGCGAAACGTCGACACATTACATCGACCTCGCCACGTCGGACGTGGCACCGGCGCCCCCGAGCGCAGCTTCTTCGGCCGGCTGGGGAAGATGGCGAAGTTCGAGTTGAGCACGCTGCCATTCCTGCTGGGCATCAAGAAACCGCTGAAGGCTTCCGCGGCCTGAACCGCGGCACCGAGGGAACGTCCGCCTAGGTGAAAACGGGTCTTTCCGAACATATTTCCGCTACCGGCCCTTCAGGGCGGCGCCCATTCGCCACATGGCCTCGGCGAGGATGGCTTGCGAGGTGGCGAAGTTCAACCGCACATGCCCGGTTCCGCCGGCTCCGAAGACGTGGCCAGAACTGAGCGCGACGCGCGCGTGGTCAAGAAACCAGCGGGCCGGCCCGGACAAATCGGCCACCGCCGCAAGCCCATCGGTGACCTCGTCGTCAAAGCCGAGCCCCCGACAATCGAGCCATGCCAGGTAAGTGCCCTGCGGCCGTTGGCATTTCACTCCCGGAAGGTGTTCGTCGACCAGATTTCGCAGCAACGTTCGGTTCACGTCCAGACCGTGCAGCAGCGTGTCGAGCCAGTCGCCGCCGCTGCGGAATGCTTCCGCGTGCGCGATGACACCCAGATGGCTTGGGCCGTGGCTGACCTCCTCCGGCATCCGGCGGAGGTCAGCGGCCGCCTCCGGGCCGGCAATGGCCAACGCCGCCTTCAGCCCGGAAAGGTTCCACGCCTTCGAGGCGGACGTCAGGGCGAGGGCGTTCTCCGCGCCGGGGACGGTGAGATACGGGACGAATCGCGACCCCGACAGAATGACCGGGGCGTGAATCTCGTCCGACACCACCCGGACACCGAACCGGCGGGCCAGATCGGCGACCCCGCGTAGTTCGTCGAACGTATGCACCGACCCCGTCGGGTTGTGCGGGTTGCACAACAGGTACGCGACCCTCCCGCCCGACGCGCACGCACGGGTGAACGCATCCGCCAAGGCGTCCAAGTCGATTCGTCCGTCCACGTCAAGCGGCGCCTCGACTATTCGGCGGCCGTCGTGCGACACGAACGCGTAGAACGGGGCGTATGCCGGTGGGTTGACGACGACGGCGTCACCGCGGTCGGTGACCAGCCGCAGCATCTCGACGACACCGAGCATGACGTCGGGAACGATCGCGGTGCGGCCGACCTCCAGGTCGTGCCATTGCCAACGCCGAGAAGCGAATTCGGCGACCGCTTCGGCAAACGCGGTGCCGTAGGGATATCCGGTGTCGCCGTTGTCGATTGCCCTGTGGAGGGCGTCGGCCACCGTCGGCGCCAGGTTGACGTCCATCTCCGCGACCCAGAGCGGCAACACGTCGGCCGGGTGGGCACGCCACTTCATGCTGGTGCGGAGCCGCAGTTGTTGCAGCGTGAGTTCCTCGAGTGGGTTAGGAGACCGTTCCGACACCCACGACCACCTTCCACATCGGGACCGGCACACCACGTCCGCCGCGGGTTGCAGCCGGCTGGCATTACGTTAGCCGAAGTTTGAGCCGCGCCGGCCCGGGCCGTCCTCGTATCCACCCGGACTTGGCCAGTAGAACAAATGTTAGGTCATGGTGCTTGGCCATACCTCGAACGTGCCGCGCGCCCACCAGAAAAGCCCACCAGAAAAGAGGAGGGCATGATGTCCGGGCCGATCCGTGCCGTCGTCTGGTCCACCGGCGGAGTCGGGGCGATCGCTATCGATGCCGGCGACCGGATCTGGAACTTGTTGGCGTATGGGTTCATTCGCCCGACAAGGTCGGCAGGGACGCAGGTGAGTTGGCCGGCATTGAGCCACTGGAGGTTACGGCCACCGACGATGCCGATGCGCTGATCGCTGGCGCCGCCGTCCCCGACTACCTGCGCCTCCTGGAAGCGGGCATCAACGCCGTGTCGACGTCGTCGACGAGCCTGGTGTACCCGCCGTCGTACTTCGTCCCGGACCGGCGCGACCAACTCAAGGCGGCGGCCAAGTCCGGCGGCGGATCCTTCTAAGCCTCGGGCATCTTTCCCGGCTTCGCCTCGTTTCCACGGCCATGCGGGTGGTCAACGCGATCCCGTACGTCGTCGACGCGCGGCCGGGCCCGCTGAGCTCGCTGGACATCCCGGCAACTCTGCCGCGGCACGCGTTTGAGTAAACGTTGACGCAGATCTCGGAGGCCACGTAGCGTACTGACACAAATATTAGGTTGTCTAGGAGCTGGGTGTGTTCACGCTGCGCTTCGATATGCGCGCCCCGACCTGGGGCGCGTCCCCGGCCGCGCTGTATGCCGCCGTGCCCGAGATGTGCGCGTGGGCCGAGGATCATGGCGGCCTCGCCGGCGTCTTCTGCGAGCACCACGGATCCGACGACGGCTACCTGCCGTCGCCGTTTTTGTTGGCGTCGGCGGCGGCCGCGCGCACCCAACGTCTGGCGCTCAGCCTGATCCTGATCCTTCCGTTCTACGAACCCGTACGACTCGCCGAGGACATGGCGGTCCTCGACCTCCTCAGCGGCGGGCGGGCGTCGTACATCCTGGCCCTGGGGTACCGGCCCGAGGAATTCGAGCACTTCGGGTTGACGCTGCGGGATCGCGGCCGGCTCGCCGACGAGAAGCTCGCCCTGCTGCGCCGCCTGCTCGCCGGCGAAACCGTCGTCGAAGACGGACAACGGATCATGGTGACACCGCGCCCACGGACCGCCGGCGGGCCGGGACTGACGTGGGGCGGCGGAAGCGTGGCGGCGGCCCGGCGCGCGGGCAGATACGGCCTGGGCCTGTTGGCCAACGCCAATGTCCCCGGCATGTCGGAGGCCTACGAGGCCGCCTGCCGCGAGCACGGCCATCAGCCCGGGCCGACGATGCTTCCCGACCGTGACCACCCATCCGTTGTCTTCGTCGCCGACGACGTGGAGCAGGCCTGGTCGGAGCTGGGCGAGCATCTGCTCCATGACGCGCGAACCTATGCCGAGTGGAACCCCGGCAACCAGACATCGGCGGGTTTCTCGCACGTGACAACTGTCGCCGAGCTGCGGGACGCCGCGGCGTCACACGTGATTATTTCTGTCCCGGAAGCGATTTCGCGGGTTCGCGCCGGCCAGATCCTCAACCTGGCGCCACTGTGCGGTGGGCTGCCGCCGGACGTCGCGTGGCCCTATCTCAAGCGCGTCGGCGACGTCGTGTTGCCCGAGGCCCTGTCGCGGAGAAAGACACCACTATGACCGGGACAGGCACGGCCGAGGTCTACTACGACCCGTTCGATTTCGACATCGACGACGATCCGTACCCGATCTGGAAGCGGCTTCGTGACGACGCCCCGCTCTACCACAACGACAAGTACAACTTCTTCGCGCTCAGCCGCTACGAGGACGTCGCCCGTGAGCTGATGAACTTCGATACCTACCGGTCGGGCCGTGGCACCACCATGGACATCATCATGAGCGGCATCGACGTTCCGCCCGGGGTCATCCTCTTCGAGGACCCGCCGATCCACGATGTTCATCGCCATGTGCTCTCAAAGGTTTTCACGCCGCGGCGAATGGAGGCGATCGAGCCCCTCACGCGCGCGTTCTGTGCGCGTGCCCTTGACCCACTGGTGGGCTCGGGACGGTTCGACTTCGTCGAGGACCTCGGCGCGATGGTCCCGATGCGCACGATCGGCTACCTACTGGGCATCCCCGAAGACGACCAGGAAGCGATCCGCGACCGGGGCGGCAGTCAACTCACGCTGAAGGAGGGCACTTTTCGGGCCGTCCCGCAAGACTTTTTGGAGCACAGCCACGAGATGTTTTCCAACTACATCGACTGGCGGGTGGAGCATCCTTCCGACGATCTGATGACGCAGCTGCTCAACGCCGAGGTCGACGACGACGGAGCGACGCGGCGGCTGACCAGGTCCGAGGTGCTGCTCTACACCAGCATGATCGCCGGCGCGGGCAATGAGACGACGACCCGTCTGATCGGTTTCATCGGTCAACTGCTGGCCGAGCACCCCGACCAGCGCCGGCAGATCGTGGCCGACCCCTCGCTGATTCCGATGGCCATCGAGGAGGTCCTGCGCTACGAGACGCCGTCGCCGGTGCAGGCGCGCTATGTCGCCCGCGACGTCGAATGCCGTGGCACCATGATTTCTGAGGGCTCGATCATGTTGTTGCTCAACGGATCCGCCAACCGTGACGAGCGCAGGTATCCCGATGGGGAGAGATTCGACATCCATCGCGGCGCCACCCATCTCAGCTTCGGCCATGGGCTTCACTTCTGTCTGGGGTCGGCATTGGCGCGCATGCAGGCGCGGGTGGCGCTGGAGGAGGTCATCAAGCGTTGGCCGGAGTGGGAAGTCGACTACGCCAACGCCAGCAAGGCCCACACGTCGAGCGTGCGGGGATGGGCGAAGCTGCCGGTTATCACCGGATAAAGCGAGCTGGTTCACCCTCGAACGTCACGCCAGTGTGGCGCCCGCTTTCGAGCGTCACGCCAGCGTGACACGCGACGGCATTATGAGTCGCTTTGGTCCACCAGGACGGCGCCGTCGGGTTGGTTGCCGAGCGTTTGAAGCGCGATGTCCCCGCCCTCGGCTGTGAGGCGGACGATCTGCGCCAACTGCCCGGGGGCGTCGCACTGCACATAGTGATCGGCGCCGGGCACCACCCAGTAGCGGTTCCGGCCGGGCTTGCCCTTCAGGTAGGTCTGCCAGACATGGTTGGGAACGCGCAGGGGCGCGATGTTGTCGTGCACGCCCCACACCACCGTGGTGTTGACGGGGTTCTTGGAAAGCGCTTCCAGCCAACCGGTTTCATCCGCGGCGCGCTCGTTGAGGTATTGGATGGTGTCCGGCAGCACGCCGATTCCGTCATTGTGGGCGAAGCACTTCGCCAGCGCGGAGATCTCCGGGTCTTCCGGTGTCCGCCGGGGCATGAAGGCGCTGGCACCCAATCCGGCCGCCAGCATCTCCGGTGTGGTGGCGGCCGCCGTGCCCCGCCCGGTGGCGGGGTCGAGCAGCGCGGCCTGGAACACGGTGAGGTTGGAGAGCGGGAGGTAGATATTGCCATTCGTCAAAATGAGGTCGACGGGGGCGGCCGGCGGGTCTTGGGCCGCCAACATCTCCAGCGCGATCATGCCGACACTGCTGCCGCGATCGTGGGTGAGCATGCGATATTCGGTCAGCTTCCACACCTGGGTGATCGCGTGGACGAGCAGACGCGCGT
This sequence comes from Mycobacterium malmoense, assembly GCF_019645855.1. Taxonomy (NCBI): domain Bacteria; kingdom Bacillati; phylum Actinomycetota; class Actinomycetes; order Mycobacteriales; family Mycobacteriaceae; genus Mycobacterium; species Mycobacterium malmoense. The sequence continues at coordinate 3,257,543 of NZ_CP080999.1, read as the reverse complement.
CGTCGTATAGGGAATAGACGTGCGGCGCCGGCGGCTTGTCGGACAGCCCATAGCCGGGGAAGTCCAGCACGAACATGTCGAACTCCGATCCCAGTTCCCCGGCCAAGGCGAAATAGTCGATGCTCGACGTCGGGAAGCCGTGCACCAGCACCAGTGCGGGTGCCCCGGGCGTGCCGCAGCGGCGGCTGAACACGCTGACTTCCCGTCTATCGTTGGCGGCGGTTGTCGACCGCCACCGCAGTTCGGTCCCGCCGTTTTGCCACTCCGCGAAGATGTCCAAGCTGCCAGCATCGCAGAGGCGGTCGCGGTTGGACAACGGGTGTCCCGGTCAGGGGCAGGTCACGTGGATCCCGAACGTGACCCGGCGCGTGCCGCCTTGGCCGGGTGTCGTCGCTTGGCCCGTTCCGGTCACCGTGTAACTCGTGCCGTCCTTGGTTGCTTGGACTTGGGTCGGCGACTGGGGTGACTGATAGGGCAGCTGATACTGACCGGATCCCGCCTTGAGCGAAATAGCAAAGCCGTCGATGCTTGGCGGTTTTTCGTCCGACAGGGCCAGCGCTATCGATGCCGAATCGTCGTGAACACTGATGCGGGTGGTCAGGTCCCCCGACTCCGCCGGCGTCGCGCTCGGTTGCGCGGCCGAGTTATTGCAGTCGACTCGCGTGATCATCGTGTGCTTGTTGCCGTCCACCATGACGGTTGTGCTCGAGAAAGCCGGACTCGAACTTGGGGCGGCGGATGGCTGGCCACTCTTGCCGGAACAGGCCGACAGAGCGGTTGCCAACGCGACCACGCCGAGCGCGGCGATGGCGAGAACGAGTCGCCGCCGACCGTTCCGATTCCTCATCTCACCTCCACTGGAAAGGCCAGCAGAACTATAGGTCGTGTTCGTTTCTGGAAGGTCTCATTTCTCTGGCGCCGGGTCAAACGGCAGCGCCATGGGGTTACCTCCAGGCTTCCCAACGGACCATGGTTCGCAGCGGTCCGGCGAATACGGGCCGCACTGCGGCTGACCGCCACCGCTCCTCGACGAGGGGAGCCAGCGCGCCGGTGGTGGCGAGCGGGTCGTCGTCGAGGTAGACCACGGTGACGTATTGGTGCTGCGTTCGCCATCCCGGTGGCAGGTGGCTCCATCCGGCGCTCGAACCGAACGTCCATGCGCCGGCCGTGCCCGGTGTGGCGAGCAGCGCCGGGTAGTGTTCGGCGTGCAGCCACTGCAGCCACTCGTTGGGGCGGCCGCCGGTGGGCTCTTCGACGATCAGCAGGATGCCGCGGTGTGGCCGAAACGGCACCACTTCGGCGGAGACGAGCGCGTGCGGAGAGGACCGCCACTGCAGCAGGCGCAGGCCGGCCACTTGCAGCGACGGCCGCATGACCGGAAACCGGCCGTTCTCCCGCAACGCGCGGCCGAGTGCGACGAACTCATCGAAGGTTTCTTCGACCGGGTCACCGACCAGGTAATGCACCGCGTTGCCGACCTGTCCACGTGGTCCGTGGGCGACCAGGCGATGGTCGACGTAGTCGCCGTCCGCGATCCAGCGCAACCCGTGCACGATGCCCGGCAGTTGGTATTGCTCCGGCATGTGATCCAGCAGATGCCAACGCAGGTAACTGCCGTCGTCGTCGGCCGGGGCCGCGGCGGTGAGACTGAAAATGCCTGCCTTGACCCGGATCACGTACCCGGCCCAATCATGTCCTGATGTAGCTCCGCAAGCGCCGTCAGATTTTCCAGGTAATGCTGCAGCGAGGTGTGGGTGAAAAAGGAGCTGATGATGGTGGCGCCGTGCGCGGCGATCCCGGCGAGGGCTTCGCCGGTGCGTTCCGGCTCATTGATCGGGTCCAGCGGCTCCGACGGCGGCAGAACGACGTCGAATCCGGGCCGAAGTTCGAAGCGGCTCAACCAGTCTCGGGCCTGCTTTAGGCTCACGTTGAAGGGAGCCCAGCCGTCGGCCAGGGTTGCGGCTCGACGCAGCGACCGCGGCGTGCGCCCACCGATCCAGATGGGGACGCGATCCTGGACGGCGCACGGATCGACGACCATGCCGCCGAACGAGTAAAACTCGCCGTGGTAGGCGGGTTCCGGGACTGACAGCGAGGCGCGAAGCGCCCGCAGCGCGTCGTCGCCGCGGGGTCCGCGGTCGTCGAAGGGGGCGCCGAGGAGCTCGAACTCCTCTTTGAGGCTGCCGACGCCGACCCCGAGGATGAGCCTGCCGTTGCTGACTTTGTCCAGCGTGCCGTAGCGCTTGGCGATCTCGAGCGGGTGGTGATAGCCCAGCACCAGCACGTGGGTGGCCAACCGTATTCGTTGTGTGCGTGCGGCGAGGTAGCCGAATGTGGCCAGTGGATCCCAATAACGGGTGCCGCGGCGACCGTGCTCTGTTGCGGGCAGCGCAATGTGCTCGCTGCAGGTCAGGTGGTGATAGCCGAGCCGGTCTGCGGCTTCGGCGATCTGGGCCAGGTCCTCGATTGAGGCGTGTTTCTCCCAGCCGCCGCCGGTCTGCGGCAGCATGGTCACCACGGGTGTGGCTACCGACAGCTTCACGGGATCGGTGCTCATCCCTGCATATACCCTCCGGCGTCGACGGGGATCGATTGCGCTGTGACGGTTCGGCTCTCGTCGCTGGTGAGGAACGTCGCTGAGACTAGTGTAATGAGGACACGAACCGCTTCTACAAGCAGATCGCGGCGGATAACGCCGCGCGATTGTCGCTGAAAGGCGGGCACGGCGCACATCCCAAATACCTTGGGAAAGAAGTGAATCAAAATCGTTCAGCTATTCGGGACCGCGGCCGATCGCACGGGCCGGATCCGAACACCACTCCGACCACGACCCGGGATACAGCGCCGCTTCTCGGCCCGTCGCGGCGAGCGCCGCGATCGTGACAGCGGCGGTGACACCCGAGCCGCAGTAGACGCCCACGCGGCCGTCGTGACCGATTCCGCGGTCGAACAACAGCCGGGCGAGCGCGTGGTCGCTAAGAAACGTGCCGTCGCCCGCCAGGACGGCGGTGCTGGGAAGGTTCTTCGCGCCGGGGATGTGACCGGCGACTGGATCGAGAGGTTCGACGTCGCCGCGGAAGCGTTCCGGTGCGCGCGCATCGAGCAGGGTGACGGTGCCAGATTCCTCCGCCGTCAACGTCGGTCGGCCGCCGGCATACAAATCGTCCTGTGGCACAGTCACATTCCCGTGCTGCGGGTTGACCGGGCCGGTTTCAAGGCTACCTCCGGCCGACCGCCACGCGGACAGGCCGCCGTCCAGGATGCGCACGTTTTCGAGCCCAGCCGCGGTCAGTACCCACCACGCTCGTGCGGAGCCGGCGCGATTCCAGTCGTCATAGACCACCACCGGAACGTCCTGCCGGATTCCCCATTCGCGTGCGGCAGCCTGCAAGCGGCGGCCCGACGGCAGCGGGTGGCGGCCCCGTCCGGTGACCGAGTGATCGCTGAGTTCGTCCTCGAGTGACACATAGACCGCTCCCGGTATGTGGCCCAGCAGGTAGGCCTCACGCCCGTCGGGATCATCGACCCGCCATCGCACATCCAATACGGTCACCGGGTCGGCGGCGCGGATAAGGGCGGCCAGGTCGGTGGCCGTGACCAGCACCCGGTCGCGCGCTTCCACCGGTTTCCCTCCTCATTCGTCTATGGCGAGACTAGTCGCGCGAGCGGATATAGACGCCATCGTAATTAAGAGTGAACGGTGGGTTAAACCCCGCGGTTTCAATGGCTGGGCCATGGCGGTCGGAATTAAACTCGGTCAGAACTAAAAATGAACGGCGGGTTGAACTTTGGATTTTGGCGGCCGTACGGCGAGTGAGCTATTGACCACCGACCCGACCGCGCGCAAGGATCAATGACATTGGGCCTTGCTCCGGACCCTCGTGTTGATCCGAGGGCTTCCAGGGTCTCCGAGGGTCGTGTGAAGCTTCGAAAGTGATTGGTGCGAAATGGCAAAGAAAATACCCGCGTGCATGTTCGGTGCGCTGCTGGCGGTGATGCTGGTGCCCGGCGGCGTCGCGCGCGCCGACCAAACCGACGCGGACTTCACCGAGTACGTGGAGTCGCACGGCATCCACCTTGGTAACGCGACCCAGACCGTCAACATGGCCCACGTGATGTGCCAAGATCTCGAGTCGGGTTATTCCCAGAAGGATGAGGTCGACCAACTGACGGGTTCAAAACGTCTGAGCCAACAGCAGGCCGAGTTTTTCATCGGCGCCGCCACCGCGAGTTACTGCCCGGGCAAACACAATCCGACCAAGCCAAGCGGCAGGTGACGGCGTAGCCACCGGCCCAAAGTCCGGTCCGTCTGATCGACTCCTCCATAGCGCCACCGACCGCCGGTCTGGCATACCGACCAGTGGTCGGTATAGGCTCTTGGCGACCATGGAGGTAGAGCAATGCGCACGCCAGAGCAGCCGCAGATCCGCACACGTATGTTCGCCCGCGTGATGGGCCCGTTCCTCACAATCGTGCCCACCACGGTTGCGGTGCGTGGCTCGTACATGCAGACACTGTTTACCGAGTTCAAGGCCAATCCGATGTGGCCGTGGCTCTACGGCGCCATCCTTTTGATGGGCGGCCTTTTCATCATCGCGTTTCATCAGTACTGGCGCAGCCCCGCGGCGATCATCGTGTCGGCGGTGGGCTGGTTCTTCGCGATACGCGGGGTGCTTCTGCTGACTGTTCCCCAGGCCTACGACGCGGCCAGCAATGCCGTCTACAGCTCCCGTGCGTCCGCGGTGATATGGGTGTTGTTCGTCTGCCTTGCCTCGGCCGGGCTGTACCTGACCTATGTCGGCTGGAAGCCGGAACCTGGCACGCCGAGAGCGGTGGTGAGCCCAGCCGAGGGTCGCCCGCGTGCCACGGATAGTTAAGCACCCCGATATCCGCAGAGCGGAGCTGCTGGATCGGGCGGCGGCGCTCTTTCTGCGGCACGGATTCGACAATGTCAGCCTCAACGACATCATCGCCGACGCCGGGATCTCCAAAGGCGCCTTCTACCATTGGTTTCCGTCCAAAGATGCGCTGATAGCGGCCTTGGCCGAGCGCAGCGCGCGCGAAACGTTCGCCGGCGTCGAGGATGCCGTCGCCGCGCGCCGCGGCGACGCGCTGGCACGACTGAACGCGTTGCTGCAGGCCGGTTTTGACGTCAACGTGAAGATGGGTGGACCGGAGCAGCTGGCCGCCATGGTGTCATTGCTGCGCCCGGATAATGCCCAACTGTACGGACGAATCCTGGCTGTCGAGGAAGCGCTGTTCCGGCCTCTGCTGACGCGGCTGATATCGGAAGGGGTCGCGGCCGGCGTCTTCGACACATTCGACCCCGAGGGTGTCGCCGACATGATCTACGGTCTTGCCGCCCGCACCAACTCGAACATCCTGGATGTGTTACAGGCCGCCGACGAGTCGGGCCGTCAGCGCGCGATCGACTGTCTGATAACCAGATTCAGGCTGCACGGCCTCGCCGTCGACCGCATCCTCGGGCTGCCGGACGGCAGCGTCGCCACACCCACGCGCGCGCAGGTCGAAGCGATGGTGATGGCACTACCGCGAAACTATTAGCGCTACGCGGTTTCTTGGGATTCGCCGCGCTCGTCGCCTGAGTCGGTGAGGGCCGGGGTTCCCAACGACGCCAGCATGCCCGCCGCGGCCCGCTCCCAGGTGAAGTTTTCCGCGCGGCGCCTCGCGGAGCTGCGGCGGTGGTGTTCGGGTCGGCTGACGACCGCGCCGACCGCTCTCGCGATGGCAAAGGGGTCGTTGTCGGCCAACGCACCACTATCGGGTGTGACGATCTCGGTCAGCGCCGACGTGCGCGACACCACGGCCGGCGTTCCGCACGCCAGCGATTCCAGTGCGGCCAGCCCGAACGTCTCATGCGGCCCGGGTGCCAGCGTCACGTCGGCCGAGGCCAACAGCTGCGCGACGGTGTGCCGGTCGTTGATGAAACCGGTGAAGTCGATCGGCAGCCGCGCGGCTTGTCTTTCCAGCCTGGCCCGTAACGGGCCTTCGCCCACGACGACCAGTCGAGCGTCGACGCCGGCGTGGTACAACGCGCCGAGCGCGTCGATGCTGCGGTCGACGCGCTTTTCCACCGACAGCCGTCCGCAGTGCACCAGCAGGATCTGCTGCGGCGTGGCCCAATGCCGTCGCACCAGATACGAGTGCCGGCGCGGGTGAAAGGTCTGTAAGTCGACGCCCAGTGGGACGGTGACGGTGTTCGTCGCGCCGATCCGGTCGAATTCTTCGCGCGCGAACCCCGTGGTGCAGACCACGGTGTCGTAGTTGGCGGCGGTGCGTGCGTTGGCGAAGTCCGCGAACTTCTGCGCTGTCCGACGCGGAAGTAACTGTCCCACAAGGCGATCCAGGCGTTCATGGGAGATCATCACCGTCCGGGCACCGTATTCGCGGCCCCACCGCCCGAGCGACCGCAGCGTGAGCCGGTCGGAGACCTCCAACGCGTCGGGTTTCAGCGCTTCCAGCAGCGCTTTGACGGGTCCAGGCATCACCGCGCGGTAGCCGCCGGTAAAGGGAATCAACCTAGCGGGCAGGGTGATTCGCACCACGCCCGTGGCTAGCCTGGCGCGTTCGGCGCAGCGACCGGGGACGATCAAAAACACCTCGTGGCCGCTGGCCCAGTATTCCGCGCCCAGTCGGTCCACCGCGGTGCGAAGGCCGCCGGAGCGAGGGCCATAAAAGTTGGCGACCTGTACAACACGCATACGGTGAGGACACGCGGCGCGCGTGTGCAGTCAACGATGGGGAACCGACGCCGGCCTGAACAGTCCATGAATTCCGCAGATTGAAGGGCCGCGGCCGGCACCGCTATCCGCTCGACTCGGGCCCGAACCACCGCTGCAGGGCGGCCTGCAGCCCCGCTTCTTCGGCCGCCCCGAATGTGTCTGCCGCCCATGCGACATAGCCGTCGGGCCGAATCAGCAGCGCCGCGGCGGGCCGGTCGGCGGTGGTCGCGTTGACGACGTCGACCCGATCGGCCCACCCGCGTGCCGCATCTCCGATGTTGCCGTCGAGGTCGAGCAGGACCGGGCGTGCGTCGTGGAGCAGTTCGGCGACGCGCCGGCCATCCTCGAGGGCGAGCTCGGGCACGGGCCGTCCCGACAGGGGGTGGTCGTCACCCATCTCGTATCTCACGTCGGAGCCGGCCAGTAGCCCCGCCATGTGCTTGGTGACCTCGGGAATGGTGAGGAGCTCGCCCAGCAGCGTTCGCAACGCGGTGACTTCGCAGCCGGGCGCCACGAGCGCGAGCTGGGTCAGCGAGTGCATCATGACGCGCTCGCCCACGGGGTGGCGCTCGAATTCATAGGTATCGAGCAATCCGGCGGGCGCCCAGCCGTTGATATGGCCCGCAAGCTTCCAGCCCAGGTTCATCGCGTCCTGCAGGCCAAGGTTCAGGCCGGGGCCACCCATCGCACTGTGGACGTGGGCGGCGTCGCCGAGCAGCAGGACCCGTCCGTCGCGGTAGTGTTCCGCGTGGCGGGTGTTCTGCCCGTTGATGCGCCGAAGGGCATGTGGCCCAGGGCCTTTCGGCTCCTCGAATGGGACGTCGACGCCGAGCACCCGGCGTGCGCTCTCGCGCAGCTCGGCTAAGCTCATCGGTTTATCCTCGACCGGCGGCCCGAATTCGATGGTGCCGAACAGCGAACGGTCGGGTTCAAATTCGGCGTACACCACGAGGCCGCGATTCAGCCGGTTGTGGCCGAAGGGAATCCGGCCGAATCCGGGGACCTCGACGCTGCCGTCGGCGCGGCGGAGTTCGTCGGGGATGTGCACGTGGGCGAGCCGGCTCACCGTGTCCGACGTTGTGCCGGGGAAGTCGATGCCCACCGTCTTGCGGACCAGGCTGCGTCCGCCGTCGGCGCCCACCAGGTACCCGGTGGCGATGCGGTACTCGTTTTGCGGCGACGACACCGTCAGCGCAACGGATTCCGGCTCCCGCTCCAGGTTGACGAGCTCGTGTCCCCAGCGCACGTCCACCCCGAGATCGCGCGCCCGCTTCTCCAGCAGCCGCACCAAACGGGGTTGGGGCATGAGCATCGCGTACATCGGATTGTCGGGCACGCCTAGGAAGTTCAGCGTCATGCCGGCGAATATCCACCCGTAGGTGGGTTGGGGCGGATGGTCGTCGCCGGTGAACGCCTGGTACAGGCCACGCATGTCGAGCATCCGAACCACTTGTCCGACAAGGCCGTTGGCTTTCGGCTCCGAGCTGGGACCGGGCAGGGCATCTAGCACGACGGGCCTGATGCCGGCCAACGCGAGCTCACAGGCCAGCATCAGTCCGTTGGGCCCGGCCCCGGCGATGACGATGTCGGCTTGTCCGTCAGGCATGCTGTACCCCCTTGCGCTTGGGCTCGGGCAGGCCCGCGCTGACCGTGGCGAAGCCGGAGCGGATTAATTCGGTGATCGCCACGGGCGGATCCGCCCGCACGTAGGCCTCCGCCGCCGCGTCGCCGACGGCGCGCACGACGGCCACCACTAGCCGCGGGTACAGGTCGCGCTCGGGGTCGGTGCCGGTGCGTTCGGCGATCGCCTCGAGCCACTCGTCAAAGAGCTGCCGCGGCAACGCGTTACGGACCTGCGGGTTCATCAGCAGCTTCCGGACTTCGAGGAGCTCCTCGCGGCTGGGCGCCCGGTTTTCCTCACCGTGCACATCGCCGAAGTCTTCTTCTAGTGGTTCGAGAACGGCGCGCGCGATCGACGTCCACAGCGGCTCGTCGACCGGGCGTTGCCGCAGCGCGGCGACGCTGCGGCGCAGGCGTTCCGTCTGCCGGTAGGCGAGGGCCTCGTACTTGCCGCCGAAGTAGTTGTTGAAGGTGCGCAGCGACACCCCGGCCAAACTCGCGATGTCCTCGCGCGTCACGTTGTCCAGCCCGCGTTCGAACGCGAGGTTCAATGCGGCGTCGCTGAGCGCACGCCGGGTATCGGCTTTCTTGCGCTCGCGCAGCCCGGGCGTTTGGTCGGTCATGGGAATCAACGTACCAGAAGATCTTGCACAGTGTGTAAAATTGCCTACCGAGAAATTTCCCGGGAGGGACCTCAGCCGCTGTCGGCGGGGTCGAGGAGTTGCACTTCCTCCAGGTCCATTTCGGCTTGCAGCTCGCGGAGCACGATGTCGTCGATGAGGTTTTGGTTTCGCAGCGCGGTGATTTCGCGGCGCTTGTGTTCCAGCACACCCAGGCGCACCCGTCGAACCAGGTCCTTGCGCTCGGCCAGGCGGCTGTCCGTCGAACCGTCTTCGGTGGCCCGTACCAATTCGGCCTTTTCCTCGTATTCCTTTTGCAGCCGCCGTAGCAGGTCCTCGCTGATGCCGACTTCGGCGCCAACCACCGGCAAAGCGTCGAGAGCGGCTTGACTACCCCGGCGACGGGCCAGCTCCAATTCTTGGGCGTAGGCAACGTCGTCGGGCATCCGGGCCCAGCGAACGACGGCGGGCAGCGTGCTTCCCTGGACCAGGACGGTGACCAGAATGACGAAGGTCACGATGAAGATGAGCAGGCTGCGGTCCGGGAATGGCGCGCCGCTGAGCGTGGTCGCCGGGACGGCCAGCGCCGCGGCAAGCGATACGGCTCCGCGGAATCCTGCCCAGACGGTGACGAAACGCTGACGCCAGCCGACGCGACGGGCGCGCTGCACCTCGCGACGGTCGATGAGGCGAAGCAGCAGGGTGGTGATTTCCCCCCAGAAGATCCGAGACACGATCACGACACCGGTGACGGCGAGGGCGATGTAGGCAGCGTGGCGAAGTCCGCCGCCCACGCCGGATATGCCGCGCAGCGCGCCCGGGATCTGAACCCCGACGAACACCCACAACGAGCCGTTGATCAGGAACGTCGCCATGTCCCAGAACGCGTAGGCCTCCAGGCGGGAACGAGCCCGAATCACCACCGGCCCGGAGTACGCGAGCACCAAAGCCGACACCATGACCGCGACCACACCGCTGCAGTCCATTGCCTGGGCCAGCAAGAACGCCGCGAACGGCGTCAGCAGGCTCAGGGCCCCCTCCTCTTGCGGCGCGTCGATTCGTTTTCGCACGAGGGTCGCCAATCCGCCGACAAGCAGCCCGGCGGCGATACCGCCAAGGTAGGACCCGACAAACCGGGCCGCCACGTCGGCCGGGCTGATCGCGGACCCGCCTACCGCGACGTGGACGCTGACGACGAACAGCACCAGCGCGGTGCCGTCGTTGATGAGGCTCTCGGCTTTCAGCACGGTGAGCGACCGGCGTGGCAACTTCTTCGCCAGGCCGGCGACGGCGGCGGCGTCGGTGGGGGAGAGCACGGCTCCGAGGACCCCCGCCGCGTGCGGTTCCAGGCCCAGCGCCCGCGCCGTCCACGACACCGCCACCGCGGTGGCAATCACCAGGGCAACGCTGAGAAAAACGATGATGCGCAGGTTCTTGCGGATCTCGCGGAAGCTGACGTTCAGGCCCTCCCAATAGAGGATCGCCGGGAGGAACAGCAGCAGCACCAGCTCGCCATTGATCCGCACATGACCGAACTGAGGGATCAGGCCCAGCAACGCGCCCAGCAGAATGAGCAGCACCGGCGGACCCACGCGATAGCGCCGGCCGATGACCGTCCCCACGATGACGGTAGAGACCAGCGCAACGATGACGACGAGGCCAAACACCTGCCCATCCTGCCGGACCTGCTCGGGTTTGCGCGGCGTGGGGTTTGGGTAACGCGGCTGCTCGTGCTTGGGCCCGCAATCGGGTGCCTCGCTGAGAGTCGGTCGATTATCCTGCAGCGGCTACGTTTGCGGGAGGTGTTGAAAGGGTGTTCTGGTGAGGCTCAGGGTGGTCGCAGTCGCCGTGCTCGTTGCATCGACGGTCGTGGGCTGCGCCTTTCCGTCCAGGAACCCGCCGACGAGCAAGACCCTCCAGGTCCCCATGAGTCGCGTGCTGAAGCAGAGCGTCATCACGCAGAACGCGACGCTGGCCGTCGGCAACACGCTGACGGTGAAGCTGGGCTCGAATTACTCCACGCCGTACCGGTGGATGGCCAACATGAAGATCGGCGATTCGACGATCGTGAGGCAGAACAGTCACGAGTTTGTGCAGCCAACCTCCGATGCCCTGGGCGCGCCCGGCACCGAGGTGTGGACGTTCACGGCTCTGAAGCCCGGGACGACGACGATCACCACCTCGTACGCCAGCATCGTGGGCAAGGACACCAAACCGGTGTGCACGTATACGGCCAACGTGACGGTGCAGTGACCGTGGCGGTCGTCGTCCCGTGGACCGCGGGCGTGGTGGCCCAAGCGCTTTAGGCCACCTCGGCCTGGCGTTGCGTCGCGTAGACCTCGGCGAGGAATTGCTCGACGGCGATCGCGGTGCGTGCCGCCCGGGCTGAGCCGAAGATGTCGAAAGCGTGTTGGGTAAAAGGCAATTCGGCGTACACGACGGGCTGCCTGCTGACTTCCCGCAGCCGGCCGACGAAGGCGCGTGCCTGCTCGACGGGTACCAGCGAGTCGTTGCGGCCATGCAACACCAGGAACGGGGGAGCGTCGGCCGAAACGTGGTTGACCGGCGACGCGGTGATAAACGGCTGCAGGTTCGTCGAGGGCCGTTGCTTGAGAATCGATTTCACGAGGAGTCCCGGCATCATCGGATGCATCGCGTCGTCGAAACGGGTGAAGTCATAGACGCCGTAGAACGGCACGGCCGCCTGCACGCGGGTGTCGGCGTCTTCGAATCCCGGTTGGAACTGTGGGTTATTGGGCGTCAAGGCCGCCAGCGATGACAGGTGGCCGCCGGCCGAACCACCGGTGATGGCGACGAAGTCGGGATCGCCGCCGTACTCGCCGACGTGCGCCTTGACCCAGGCGAGGGCGCGCTTGACGTCGACGATGTGGTCGGGCCAGGTGTTGCGCGGGCTGTGCCGGTAGTTGATCGCCACGCAGATCCAGCCCAGCTCCGCGAGGTGGCTCATCAACGGATGTGCTTGTCCGCGTTTGTTACCCGTCGTCCAGGCGCCGCCCGGGATCTGGAAGAGCACCGGCGCCTTTCCGTTGGGATCGAGGTCGGGGCGTCGCCAGATGTCCAGGTGGTTGGCGCTGCCGTATTCGCCGTAGCTGATGTTGGAGTCGTGGGCGTAGTCGCGGTAGATGCGCAGCATCCGCAGCGCTCCCGGCGTCTTGGCGGTGCCGGCGCCGGCCGGCCGGCGCCATAGGTCCGCGGAGTCGGTGCGACGAGCGGGTCCCAGGCCGTCGTCCAACGCTTCGGCCAGCGGGACATTGGCCTTATGGCCGGCGCGATTGAAGTTCAGCAATCCCAGCGCCGAGACGCCCGCCACCAGCCACGCGATCGCGCGTACCGGGCGGGTCAGGCGGTGGGCCGTCAACGCCAGCCCACCGAGCTGGCTCACCAGTGTCTGCAGCGGCAACTCGGTAACCACCAGGCCGAACATCCACGAGAACAGCGACGCATACCCGCGGCGCGCCAGCGGCCGATACGCGTTGAGGGTGGACGCGGCGGTCACCGCCGTCACCGCCAGTGACGCTATTTGCCGGATGATGTGGATGATTCGAGCTGTCCGCATTGGGTCACCTTACGAGGTGGTCGGGTGGTGCGGACGGGGGCCCGTGGCCTCGCGCAAGCCCATCGCCGGCTAAGTCACATCGGTCACACCAGTCTCTCGGAGAGGAGACACGCTTTGTGTCCACCTCATAGCGACACATTGCGGCGGCGCGTCGAGAGCCCTTCACCTGTCGCTATGAGCCGGGCACTCCGGATATCCCGGCCAAAACCGGGACCGTTGTGGTCTAAGGGATTTCGGTCCCAGAAAGGGTGGCCGCGCTCACCGCGCGCCCTGGTCATGCCTCTTCTGCCGCGAAGAGAACACCGGGGTTGAGGATGCCCGCCGGGTCGAAGCTTCGCTTTATCCGGCGCATGAGGTCGATCTTGACGGGGTCTTCGAGGTCGAGGAAGTAAGGGGTTTTCGCGCGGCCGAGGCCGTGCTCACCGGAGATCGCCCCACCCAATTCCATTGCCAGCGCGAAGATGTCGGTCATCAGCCTGTGGCGTTTCTCCGGATCCTTGCAGACGATGGCCAGGTGCACGTTGCCGTCGCCGGCATGCCCGCAGCCGGCCGCGGCACCGCCCGCGGCGGCCGCCAGATCGCGAACGGCGGCAAGGAACTTCGGCATCGCGGAACGCGGCACGACGGTGTCGATGATGTCGTCGGCGCCGACGGCCTTGACCGTCCAAAACGCCTTCTCGCGCGCCTCGATCAGCTTGCGCGCCGAGCCCCCTTCCAGCACGTAGACGTCGATGGCACCCAGCTCGGCGAGCAGCTCGCCCGCCTTCTCGACGTCCTCGTCCAGCCGGTCGGTGGTGCGGTCCTCAAGCGCCACAACGAGATACGCCGCGGAGCTGTCGCGGACGCCGTCGGGGATACCCAGCTCCAGGTTCTGCGTGTAGACGAGCGCGGCCATCGTCAAGTTGTCGATGTATTCGAGGATGTAGGGCCCGAGCCCGCTGGCGAGGATCTTGGGCACGGCGGCCATCACCTGGTCGAAGTCGGCGAACGGCGCGAGCACGGTGGCGCTATGGTCGAGCCGCGGGTGCAGCTTGACGATCACCTCGGTGGCCAGGGCCAGGGTGCCTTCGGAGCCGACGATCAACTGGGTCAGGTCGTAGCCGGTGGAGACCTTGGCGATCTTGCCGCCGGTTCGGATGATCTCCCCGGTGGGCAGCACGGCCTGCAGCCCGAGCACGTTGTGGCGAGCGATCCCGTACTTGACCGCGCGCATGCCACCGGCGTTGGTTCCGACGTTGCCGCCGACGCTGGAGGACAGTTCGCCCGGATAAACCATGTACTGCAGCCCGGTGTCCACGGTCGCGGCGTCGAGCTCGGTCAGGGTCACCCCGGGCTGGACGACGGCGACCTGGTTGGTGACATCGACCTCCAGGACGGCATTCATGCGTTCGAAGGAGATCAGCAGCCCGTCCTTCCGCGGCCTCGCCGCGCCCGACAGGCCGCTCCCGGACCCGCGGGCCGTCACCGGCACCCCATGTTCCGTCGCCGCCTTCAGTAGCTGCGAAACCTCTTCTGCGGTCGCCGGTTTGGCGACGTACGCCGGCTTTTGCGGCGGTTGTGTCAGCTCTTCGTCGTGTGAGTAGTCGTCGGGGATTGCGTCGCCCGTCAGCAAGTTGTGGTTGCCGACGATTTCCGCGAACCGCGTCGCAGGCATCACGGCTGCTCTAACAAACGCCGCGGGTGCAGGCCGTCGACGGCGCCGACGAATGGCGGATGGATGCTGTAGCCGATCATGCGCTGAATGTCATCGGAGACCGCGCGGGCGACCTCCCGGGTCACCGAGAGGGTGAAGGCTTCCATCGGCCGCAGCCAGGGTTGGCAGTATTGCGCGGTGACGGCCAGCCGCGCGCGGCTGGTGGTGTTGGCGCCGCCGCCGTGCCACAGGGTTCCCACGAAGAAGACGCAGGAGCCGGCCGGCATCACGACGGGCAGCGAGGGATCGTCCGGCCCGGGCGGGCGCCGGCCCCAGCGATGGCTGCCGGGGAAAATCACCGTGGCGCCGTTGTCGGCGGTGAAGTCGTCGATCGCCCAGATTGTGGCGGCGGCCAGCGGCGCCCGCGGCCGCGGAATCGGGTAGAACCCGTCGTCGTGATGTGGCAGTTGCGCGGACTCTCCGGGTTGAATGTTGATGGCCTGCAACGCCGAAAGCAGGTAGTTGGGCATGAGAAGCCGATCGAGCACCGCTAGCACCCGCGGGTGATCGACAAGTCGGTCGCACACGCGCGTGCGGCTCAGCACGCTGTAAATGCGCTGGGTGCTTCGTCCCTCAAACGAATTGCGTCCGGTGTGCCCCAGCCAGGGCCCGACGGTGTCGCGGATCTGCCGGCATTCGTCGGCGTCGAGCAGCTTCTCCCAGATGAGGTAGCCGTCGCGGTCGAGGGCCGCCATATCGGCGTCGACGATCGCGGGGTCCACCGAGGCGCCGCCGCTCGGCGTCCACTTGTGCCGGAGCGCCAGGTCGCCCTTGAGATCGTCCAGCGTCGTGACCGGGTCGTCGTCGATGCTCACATACCCGACCCTGGACCTTGCTTGACCACGGGTCAAGACACTCCCGAGGTTGCCTAAGGCCGCGGCGTGAGATGGGCGGTGACGATCGGCGTGACCCGCGCAATGAGTTCGTCCACCGGAGCGGACGCGATCGGCTCGACCTGCAGGACATGGCGCAAGTAGGCGATGCCCAGGAGTTGGGCCATGGCCACATCGATACGCAGCTCGGTGTCTGTCCCCGTCAACAGCCTGGCCAACTGCGGGTACAGCTGGCCCTGAATGAACTGCCGCACCAGGGCGGCCGACTCGTTGTGGGTGGCGGCACCGCGCAGGATCGCCAGTAGGGAAGCGCGGGAGTCTGGCTGCTCCCACGCTTCGAAGAACACCCGCGTCAGGCGCGCGCCGATGTCGTCGCGATCGCCGCGAGCGATGCGCGCGCTGATCTCGGCCGGCTCGAACGGCCACCCCATGGTGGACCGGAATAGCTCGGCCTTGCTGCCGAAGTAGTGCCGGATGAGCGCCGGGTCGACGCCGGAGCCGGCAGCGATGTCGCGGACGGAGGTCTTGTCGTATCCCGAGTCGGCGAACAGCCGTCGAGCGGTGGCCACGATCTCGTTGCGGGTGTCGGGGTTACCCGGGCGTCGTCCAATGGGGGGCACAGTCCCGAAATTCTACAGTCGTTGACTTCTACACGGGCGGGGCGTTAACCTGGACCCCGTAAAATTCTCCAAGCGAGGAGTTAGGGAGATGCCAGCACCACGATGGGTCGCCCGGGCCAACAAGATCGGCCTCAATCGATTCACCAAGTACATCGCCCCGTGGGCGCCGGGATGGGGAGTCGTCATCCATCGCGGGCGCAAATCGGGGCGCACCTTCCGCACCCCGCTGTGGGCCTTCCGCCGCCACAACGGATTTGTGATCGCGCTGACCTACGGCCCCGGAACGGATTGGGTGCGCAACGTCCTCGCCGCGGGGGGCTGCGAGCTACAGACCAGGCGGCGGCGCTACCAGCTCGACACCCCGGTCGTGTTCCGCGACGAGAACGCGACCGACATGCCGGCGTTCATCCGGTTCATGCTGCGCAGAGTGATCAAGGCGCCGGAGTTCCTCCGGCTCGACATCGTCAGCCAATTGGCAACGGCGCGTTGACGACGGACCTACCGAGCAGCCCGCTGGGAGAACTGGATCCGCAGTTCGAGAAGCTCGGAATCGAGGTGGCCGCGCGCCGACGACGTCCGTGATGTTGTTCGCTTCTGCGCCGAGTACGGCATCGGGCGCGCCGTGGCGGCGCTGCGGGAACTCGACAACGTCCTGTCAGCCCGGGCGTCGAGCGGGGTTTCGCCGCAAGGGTTAAGGGTGCGGACGACAATCCCGGCGGTGCGTGTGACCGTCGCCAAATCCGGTGCCTTGACATACGGGCACGGCGAGGCGCTATCCTACAGCTTGTAGGAAATTCCTACACTATGTCGGAAAATGGGGGACCGCATGATCGGGATCCGCGAGCTGCTGTCGTTTCCGCAGGTCGAAGCCGCAGAAGACTACGGCTTCTTCGGCCCCGATTCGGTGACCTGGAAGGTGTGGAGCTATCCGACGTCACTGACCATCGGGTTCCAGCGGTCGGTGGTCATCGAAGAACTCGACCCCGCGCTGGTCGCGGCGGTGGACAAGACGCAGGAAATCTACAAAAGGCCCCGCACCCGCTACGACCGCACACTGCGCTACTTCGCGATGGTCGCGTTCGGCGACAGTGCGTCCACCGTCAAGGCCGCCGACGTGCTGGTCAAGATCCATTCGAAGGCGGTCGGCACCGACGAGGTGACCGGGATCCGCTACGACGCCAACGATCCGGCGTCGCAGTTGTGGATTCACCTCACCGCGTGGCACTCCATCCTCGTGGCCTACGAGAGGTACGGGCCCGGCAAGCTCTCGCTGGAGGAGGAAAAGCGCTACTGGGCCGAATGCGCGCTGGCCACCGAGCTGCAAACCTGCGACCCGTCCGACGTCCCGAGCACGCGCGACGGCATCCGACAGTACTTCGACGAGATGCGGCTCCAGCTGCTCGGTTCCGACATCGCCAAGCAAGCGATGAACCACCTGCTGCGCGCCGAGGTCATGCTGCCGCCCATACCGCTGCTGCTGCAGCCCGGCGCCCTGGTCATCGCCGCCTTCCTGCGGCGGGGGACACTGGCCACCATGCCGAAGTGGATGCGAGAGATGTCCGGACTTCCGGTCAACCCCGTCCTCGACGCGGCGGTGGTGCCCGTGCTGCGCCTCGCATTCAAGGCCGTCGGCATGAGCACCCGGCTTCAGCTCATGCTCTTGCAATTGTTATCGCCGACAACGGTCGAGGTCGCCGCCCCGGTGCTGTGCTCCGTTCCGGCCAAGAATCGGGCGACCACCACCCCCCGCCTGGCGCAAGCCCGGTTCGGTTTCGATCCCCCGGCGTTGGCGCACAAGCAGTTCCGCGATCGCCAGAGGGCACGGGTGTTCGACGAGGGTGCGGCCCCCAGCGACGAGGGCATCATCGAGTCCCAGCCGATCCTCGGTTCTGTGGTGTGATGCAGAAAAACGCGACCGGTGACCGCGTGCGGGCCGAACACCTCGGCCCGGAGCGCCGACGACCCCAGGTGCTCGACGCCGCGCTCGAAATCGCCGCCGAAGAAGGGATTTCCGCGGTCACCGTGGGCGCCATATCGGCGCGCATGGGGGTCAGCCGTCCGGTCGTCTACGACTGCTACGGCGGACGCGGTGAGGTGCTCAAGGCCTTGCTCGATCGGGAGACGGAAGTCGCCCTCGGCACACTGCTCGCGATCCTTCCGCCGCTGAAGACAACCTCCGTCGAGCAGATGTTCGTCGACGGGTTTCGATCGCTGGTCGACGACGTCAAGCGGCGCCCCGCGTCGTGGCGGATCGTGTTCGCCAACGACCCCGATCCCGTTCTCGCCGAGGCGATCTCGCGCGGTCGACGGAAAGTCGGCGAGCAGGTTGCCGCCGTGATGCGCCCGCTGTTCGAACGCTGGCACGTCGACGACATCGACCGCGTCGCACCGGCACTCACCGAGCTGTTTCTCGGCATCTGCGAAACCGCGGCGCGGATGATGCTCGAGCAACCAGACGCGTGGTCGCCGGATGCCCTGGCCGACATCGTCGGCCGCGCCGCCTACCGCGCATTGCGCGCCCGTGCCGGCTAACGACGCCTCCAAGGGTTCGGCGTGGAAGTTAGGCTCGGGCTAGTCCTTGGTCGCCGTCACGAAGTAGCCGCGCGGCACACCGGGCACGTCCGGTGGGACGACGGGGTGCTCCCATCGGTGCCACCTGTTTCCGATTTCGGCGATATCGGTAACGACGGCGGTCCAGCCGCGATCCTCGACGAGGGCGGCCGACGCGTCGGTGCCGAACACCCACGGCGCGCCCAGCCCCCGCATGAATTCCCGGGTCGACTGCAGTATCGGTGACTCCAGCAACGCCTTGCCGACCACGTTGTACAGCACCACAGACCCCGGGGCCGACAACGCGTCGATGCGCGCAAACAGGGTGTCGACGGCCGATGCGTCGATGTACTGCAGCAATCCCTCGACCAGCCACGCCGTCCGCACCGACGGGTCAAAACCATTCGAGCGCAGCGCTTTTGGCCAATCGTCGGCGAGATCGACGCCGACCGCGACCCGACGACAGCGGGGCCGCGCACCGTCCAGTCGCTCGTCTTTGGCCGCGATCACCTGCGGCTGGTCGACTTCGTAGACGGTGGTGCCCGCGTGCCATGCGAGGCGGTAGGCGCGGGCGTCCATTCCCGCGGCGACGATCACCACCTGCGACACCCCGCCGTCCTGCGCAGCAAGCAGCGCCTCGTCGAAGAACCGCGTGCGGATGATGATCTCCGCCGGTGCCTGCCCGGTCGCGGCCACGAAGTCGGCGAGCAACTGTCGGCCGTCGTCGCCGGCCAACCTTTCGGCGAATGCGTCGGTGAAAAGCCGCTCATGGCGCGCGGATTCCTCGGCGCGCACCGCCGCCGCGAGCAATCCGGTGGCCGCTACCGCTTCTCGTGTGCTGTCCATGCCCCCGATCATGTGCGCGCGGGCGCCGGCGGTATTGGATATTTGTGCCGGTCGATGGGAACGTGGCTGGGCAATACAATGCGTTGCCGGCCGTACTGCGTCGGCGTCATCGCGGTGAACGATCGGAACTCCCGCAGGAAATGCGCCTGGTCGAAATAGCCGATATCGGCCGCGATGCCCGCACCACCCGTCGTGCCCGCGCCGAGGCGCCGAAGCGCCGCCTGCAAGCGACGCACCCTCGCGTATGCCTTGGGCGCCAGACCGACCTCGGCGCGAAACAGGGCGATCATCCGCTTGGTGGACAAGCCCGCCAGGTGGCGGACTTCCGCCATCCGAATCGAAGGGTTGGCTTCGACCGCGGCCATCGCGGCAGCGACACCGGGATGGCGGCGCACCGAGAACCGCGCCCGTGACAGCAGAAATTCCTCGAGGATGCCGAATCGGGCCGTCACCGAGGGGGCCGAGATCAAGCGCTCGTGCAGCTCATGCCCGTCCCGGCCCCAAACCTCGTCGAGGCCGACGCCCGCATCTTCCAAGTCGCCCAATGGGATTCCGAAGAACGGGAACGCACCCCCGGGGCGGAAATGGATCGCCATGGCGGGCTCGTCGGCCGCAATGTCAGTGATGTACGACCCGCTGTGTGGTCCGGCGACGACCGCGGGCGGAACCGGCAAGCGGGTGCGACCGTCGGCGGCGTAAAAATCCAGCCGCTGTCGTTGCCCCACGTCGAAGACGATGGTGACCGCGCCGCGCGGCAACGCTCGGCTCCGATAGTTGGCCCCGCGGTGTCGCCAATGTCCGAAGAACTCGACATAGCTGGTTAGGGGCGGCCGCGGTCGATACAGGTGGGGCCCGCCGTCTGCCAAGTCTCGTTCGGCCCGGTCCCGGGTCGCTTGTCGCGGATCGATCGTCACCACGGACATATCCTTCCCGAGAACGACAATCCTCGTGCTCGACACCCTTCAAGATCATCAAACCACCGGTTACCATCGCGCGATGAGTGATCGGCGCGGTTGGCCGCGATCCGTTTCACGGCGCGACGCCCTGAGATGCGCCGGTGTCACGGGGGCGCTGCTCGGCATCAACGCGTTGGCTGACGCCCCCCGCGCGGGCGCCGGCATCGCGGGGACGGCGGTCTTTCTCGACCCGGGTCACAACGGCGTCAGCGACGCCTCAATAACCCAACAGGTCCCCAATGGTCGGGGAGGCACCAAACCGTGCAACACCTCGGGCACCGCGACCGACGACGGCTATCCCGAGCACGCGTTCGCTTGGGCCGTCGTATCGCTGATCAGCGGTTCGCTCAACCAAATGGGCGTCCGCACTCAGCTGTCGCGGGATAGCGACAACGGCGTCGGCCCATGCATCGACCAACGCGCGGCGATGGCCAACGCGATGCGCCCCGACGCGATCGTGAGCATCCATGCCGACGGCGGACCCGCCTCCGGCGCGGGATTCCACGTGAACTACTCCAGCCCGCCACTGAACGACGTACAAGCCGGTCCCGCGGTCCAGTTGGCGCACACGATGCGGGATGCGTTGGTACAGTCGGGTTTTCGGCCGGCCACCTATATCGGGTCGGACGGGCTGTACGGCCGCGACGACCTTGCCGGCCTGAACCTGGCCCAGTACCCGGCCGTCCTCGTCGAGCTCGGCAACATGAAAAACGCGGACGAGGCCGCGCGCATGGAAAGCGTGGACGGTCAGGCGAAGTATGCCGCCGCGGTCACCCAGGGGATAGTGGCGTATCTGAACACCAAGGCCGCGACCGGCTAGTCGGGCCCTCGTCCAAATTTTGCGCGAATCGCAGCCGCCACGGGGCCGTTGCCTTCACGGGGCCGCGTGTTGTGCCGACAAAGGAGCGCTAGATCAGCTGGGCAACTGACGTCACGATGATGAGCACCAGCACGGCCGTCCCGATGACGTGCACCTGACGCCGGGGAGTGATCCGCGTCGGGATCGGCTGCCGCTGCAGCGTGCGCTGGCGATGCAGGGCGATCCCGTAGGTGCCCAACGCGACGGCACCGGCCAGGAAGGCGGGGATGAACGCCGTCGGCCAGACGGGGCCGTGCAGGTTTCTGATCATCAGCAGCGCGCCGTTGGCCAGAAACGCGAAAGACGTTCGCGTCCAAGCCAGTGCCGTCCGTTCCGCCGCCAGTGTGCGAGCCCACCGATCGCTCAACCCACGACCGCCTTGGCGATCACCAGCCCGAGCGCGACCAGCCCGACCACGCTGAGACCCACCGCGAGGTAGGCCGGCGTGGGGTGACGGGGCAGCGGTTCGCCGCGACGCATCGCGCGATCCGCCTGCTGCCAGCGCAACAGCCCCATTCCGCTGGTCAGGATTGCCAGCACCGCGAGCCCCACGCCGAGGGTGCGGCGCGCGCCGGGCACCGTCAGCTCGGGAACCAGCTGCACGACGGCGACCGCCGCCGCGAGCAGCCCCAGCGCGGTGCGCTGCCAGGCCAGGAACGTCCGCTCGTTGGCCAGCGTGAAGCGGTAGTCGGGGTCGCACTCTTCCGCGCCGTCAACACCACGCTCGCCGGCGGGTGCAGCGATATTTTCGGCCACCGTTTACCTCGCAGAGCGTGTTAGGGCAAGTGTTTCGATACCGCAGATTTTAACCAACCCTACTGCCCGTCACGCCGTGCTGCATGATTGACGCTTGTGGTTAAGGCGTTGTTGTTCGACGTGCAGGGCACGGCGACGGACTTCCACTCGACCGTGTGCGGGGAGGCGCAGCGGATCGACGCCGGCCGCCACCCCGGCGTCGATTGGCCCGATTTCGTGCGTCGTTGGCGCGCAGGCTATTTCACCCTGCTGGAGGACGCGCAAAGCCGCGGCAGCGGATGGGTTTCCGTCCAGTCGGTGTATCGGCGCGCGTTGGATGCCGCCCTCGGCACCTGCGGCATCACGGGCTTCTCGGATACCGAACGCGAGGAGCTCACCCTGGCCTGGCGGCGGCTGAAGCCGTGGCCCGACGTCGTGCCGGGGCTGACCCGGTTGAAAAGCTCGTACACATTGGCCACCCTGTCGAACGCCGACGTGTCCGCGGTGATCGACATCTCCAAGCGGGCCGGGTTGCCCTGGGATGCGATCTTTGCCGCGGAGATGGCCGGGGTGTTCAAGCCCGACCCGGCGATCTATGAGATGGCCGCGACCTACCTCGGCCTGGGCCCCGCCGAAATCATGATGGTGGCAAGCCACAAGTACGACATCCGAGCCGCGGGCCGTCTCGGTTTTGCGACGGCCTTTGTCGCGCGCCCGCTGGAATTCGGGGTCGGTGGCGAAGCGGACGTGGCCTACTCGGACGAGTTCGACGTCAACGCGTCCGACTTCCTCGACCTTGCAGCACAACTCGGCTGCTGATGACGAGCGCTACTCTGCTGCGCCGAAATTGCGACGAAGCGTTTCGCCGTTTGGCTTTCCGCCGAGAGCGGCAGAGATCTGGTCCCAGGACCAATCCGCGGCGCGAGCTTCCCGCACGGCCACTTCGATTGCCTTCTGTGCGACCCGTCGGGCGTCGACGGCGGCTTCGAGGCCCGGCCAATCGAGTTGGGGTACCGCGTCAACGATGAGCGGACCCGGTGAGGGGCTGACCGTTGGCGGCCTGCAGCAGACAGATGACGGTGCTCGGGGCGGCATTGGACCCGGTTCGATCTTGGTTCGAGTCGATGAGATAGGTGATCGAGTACGGGCCGCCGTCGACGGGTTCGCCGGTGTATGGAGCGAACCCCGCCGCGCAATCCCGGTTGGCAACGTTGGCGATGGCGGTGTCGACGGCCATCGGGGCGCGAAGATAAACTTCGGCCAAATGCGCTGTGGCACAATTAACCACGGTGACCGTCACCCGGCTCAGATCGGCCGGTGGAAGGTCGTCCACGCACTCGCCGACTTGCAGGTCGATCCATTTTTCGGTCCTCGAGCCTGGCGGCGAAGGAGCGGCCGCGGCGGTAACCGTGGCGCAGGCGGCCAGCAATGACGCCGCGGCCAGGCCGCATAACGCGTGCAGGCTTCGGACCCGCATCGCAGCCTCCTCGATCGGATCGGTTAGCGCTGCAGTCTAAGCGTGTCGAAGGGCGCGAGGGGTGTATTCGCAGCGCTTTTAGCACGCTTGGATGAACGTCGGCGGCACGGTGTTGGTCAGCGCCGGGTCCGGCTTGTCCGACGCCATCGACAGGAACCCACGCACGCAGCGCGCGGCCAGCAACCAGTTCGCCGGCCTTTTCATGTCCAGCCCGCCCAGCAGCTGTTTGATCATGGTCAGTGTATCGAAGTAAATGCGTTCGCAGACAAGCGTTTCCGTATTGTCGAACACGAAGTAGGCGGTCATGCGGACCCGGAACCGGCTGCCGGTGGGCGGAACCTTGCCCAGGAAGCCGCGATGGGTGCCCATCAGCCAGAACTCGACGATCACCGCATCGGCGCTGTGCCGCAGCGCAATGATCTCGTGGTTCTGGTCGGGGAATGCGGTACGCGTGTAGGCGTAGTAGCCGCGCACCGCGTCGTTGCCGTCATGGACGACCATCTGCGGGATCAGCTCGTAGCGCGGATGCGGGAAGGTCGCCAACACGTCGTCCCAGGCCTGTCGGACCTCATCATGGAAGTGGTCGAGCACGAGTTTCTGGCGGGCGGCCAGCACCTCGGGAGCGGGAAACGCGGGAATGGTCACGTGGCGAGCGTAAACCTGCGCGTTCCGTCCGGCGAACAGACACAGAATCGCATAGCGTCACGCGAAATCGTGCGAGTCTGCGTCTGCTCGCGGGGAAAAGGGCGCGGGAAAAAGGGCGCGGGGAGGCTAACCCCGTGGGGGAGTCCAGGCCACCGGCAGGCTCTTGATGCCGTGGATGAATTGAGACAGCAGCCGCGCGGGTTCCTCGACCGCGACGATGTCGGGTATCTCGCGGCGCAATTCGTCGAAGACGACCCGGATCTCACGACGAGCCAGGTTGGCGCCCAGGCAGAAATGGGCACCGCCGCCCCCGAAGCCGAGATGCGGATTGGGGTTGCGGGCCACGTCAAAAGCCCACGGGTTGGCGAACTTTGACTCGTCGCGGTTGGCCGAGTTGTACCAGAGCGCCGCCTTGTCGCCGGCCCGCATCTCGACGCCGCTCAGCTCGATGTCCCGGGTCAGCGTGCGTCGCATGTACACCACCGGCGAAGCCCACCGCACGATCTCCTCGACCGCGGTGGGCGTCAGGCGGTCGAAGTCGGCCCACCACCTGTCGCGCTCCGAGGGGTAGCGGGACAGGGCCAGCACGCCATGGCTGATCGCATTGCGGGTGGTTTCGTTGCCGGCCACCACCAGCAGGATGAAGAACGACGCGATCTCCTGGGATGTCAGCCTGTCGCCGTCGACCTCGGCCTGCACCAGGCTCGTGGTCAGATCGTCGTGATGATTGGACCGGCGGTCTTCGGCCAGCGCGCAGGCGTAGGCGCCGATGTCGGCCGAAACCTGAAGGAACTCCTCGAAATCGAGGGTCAGATCGGGGTCGCCGAAGCCGAGAATCACGTTGGTCCAGTGGAATACGCGCTGATGGTCTTCTTCGGGGATGCCCATCATGTCGCAGATGACCTGCAGCGGCAGCGGCCCGGCGAGCTCGCCGACCAGATCGGCCTGGCCGTCGGGGTGGTTGGCGATCAGCGATGCGACCAGCCGGTGGGCCCGCTCGCGCACCGACGCCTCGATGCGGGCGACCACCTTCGGGGTGAAGGCCCGGCTGACGATCGACCGCAGCCGCTGGTGTCGCGGATCGTCGAGCACGATCATCGAACCGAAATACTCGGCCAACTCCGGTGTCTGTTCGGCGATCGTGATGCCGCCGGCAGAGCTGAAGATGTCGGGATGGCGGCTGGCGAAGTGGACGTCGTCCAGCTTGGTCAGCGCCCAATACCCGTTGCCGGATTCAAATCCCTCGTACTCAATCGGGGGCCAGAACGAGATTGGCGCCTCTCGGCGCAGGGTGGCGAAAGTGCCGTCGCGAACGTCGTCGTCGAGCCCCCAGAAGTCCAGCGATTCGAGATGGATATCGGCCAGCGGAATCTCGGGCGGTGGTGCGCCGTTCACCCGAGTCGCTAGGCCTTTTTGGAGGCCCGTCTTGAGGCTCACCTAGACCCTCCTTCGCCCTTGACGAGGTATCAGTGCGAACAGACGGTCCTGGCGGGAGCACCCACCGTTGCCGTCGCATCGCTCACGACATTGCCGTCGACCAGAATCTTGCAGGAAATGGGTCCCGGTCCTTGGGCGCTGATAACGAACACCTGGCCGCCGAAAGCGGTGAACTGCGTCGACCATGGCAGCGTCGCATTCACCGCGCGCTGCTGACCGGTGTCGGTTTGATACGAGATGTATTCGGCGACGCCCGGACCGCTCACCTCGTAGCGAACTTGGGGAAAATTGTCCGCGTTGGCCACGCCGGCGACCGTCCCGCCGCACACGCTGGCGAACCCGATGCCGATGGCGAACAGGATCGAGGGCCCGCTGAGATGACTCGTCATGGTTCCCCATCGTGTCACCGCGCGAGACGGTACGGAAGCCGCCGCCGGGTATAGATGCCGCCTGCGCTCCCGCCTAGGGTGAAGCCGGGAACCGGGGCTAGTGATCGGAAGGTGGGTATGTCGGAAAGCGGCGCAAAGCGCGTGGTGGTTTGGGGCACGGGATTCGTCGGCAGGATGGTGATCGCCGAGATCGTCAAGCATCCGCTGTTCGAGTTGGTGGGCGTCGGGGTCAGCAACCCCAACAAGGTCGGCCGCGACGTCGGCGACATCTGCGGGCTGCCCGAACCGGTGGGCGTCACCGCCACCGACGACGTCGACGCCCTGATCGCGCTGCAGCCCGACGCGTTGGTGCACTACGGCCCGACGGCCATGCACGCCAAGGGGAACATCTCGCTGATCACCCGCTTCCTGCGGGCCGGCATCGACGTGTGCTCGACGGCGATGACGCCGTGGGTGTGGCCGGCGATGCACCTGAACCCGCCGAACTGGATCGAGCCCATCACCGAAGCCTGCGAGCTGGGCGGATCGTCGTGCTTCACCACCGGCATCGACCCCGGATTCGCCAACGACCTGTTCCCGATGACGCTGATGGGCCTGTGCTCCGAGGTACGGCGGGTGCGCGCGTCCGAGCTGCTCGACTACACCAACTACGAGGGCGACTACGAAGTCGAGATGGGCATCGGCCGCGAGCCCGAATACAGCCCGATGCTGGAAAACCGCGACGTGTTGATTTTCGCGTGGGGCGCCACCGTCCCGATGATCGCCCACGCCGCCGGCATCACGCTCGACGAGATCACCACGACCTGGGACAAGTGGGTGACGCCGACGGAGCGCACCACGGCGAAGGGCGTCATCAAGCCCGGCCATGTCGCGGCCGTCCGGTTCACCATCAACGGGATCTACCGGGGCGAGACGCGGATCCAGCTGGAACACGTCAACCGCATCGGGCTCGACGCCGCCCCCGACTGGCCGTCCGGTCACGACAACGACGTCTACCGGGTGGACATCGAAGGGACCCCGAGCGTCTTCCAGGAAACCGCGTTCCGGTTCACCGACGGCTCCGGGCGCGACCCGGCCACGGCCGGCTGCCTGGCGACCGGGATGCGGGCGCTCAACGCCGTGCCGGCGGTCAACGATTTGCCGCCGGGCTGGGTCACCCCGCTCGACCTTCCGTTGATTGCCGGGGCCGGCACCATTCGCTGACCAGGCTGTGGCCATGCCGTCATACGGCTCACGCGGAGCGGCCGCCAAGACGGGCTACAGCTTTTGGCGGCACAATTACGGCTGGGCTAAACACGGGGATTGGACAAATGGCCGACGAAGCTAGGCCCGCGCTGGGCTTGTCGATCGGCGCCACCAACCTGGCGGCCGTGACGGCCGATCACGCCGTCATCCGTAGGTCGGTCCTGACGCTGTATCGCCACCGTCCGCCCGTGGTCGGCGCGCCGTCGGAAAATCCCAGGCTGGACGAGCCGGGCCTGGTAATCGCCGACTTCGTGGACCGGGTCGGAGATCCGGTCGGGATCGCGGCGGCCGACGGTTCGGTGCACCGCAGCGAGGCGTTGGCCGCCGACGGGTTGCGCGCGCTGGCCTACGCCGCCACCGGCGGGCGGCCCCTGCCCGAAAGCGTGGCGGTGACCTACCCCGCGCACTGGCCTTCCAAGTCGGTGGACGCCCTGGGCGCCGCGCTGAGCCGGGTATCCGAATGGTCGAACCGCGCGCGACCGATATTGCTGATCCCGGATGCCGCGGCGACGCTGTTCGCGGTTCGGGCCAACCCCGGCATACCGGCCCGCGGGACCGTGGCCGTGTGCGACTTCGGCGGCAGCGGCACCAACATCACGTTGATGGACGCCGCCGGCGACTATCAGCCCGTGGCCCCGACCGTGCGGCACCACGACTTCTCCGGCGACATGATCGACCAGGCGTTGTTGACCGCCGTCATGGCCGACATGGCGAGCACGGGTTCATCCGACCCGTTCGGCACCTCGGCGATCGGCTCGCTGAGCCGGCTGCGGGCCGGATGCCGAAGCGCCAAGGAGCAACTCTCGTCGAGCACGGCGACCACGTTCACCGACGAGCTGCTTGGCGACATCCGGCTCGCCAGGAACGAACTTGACGAGGCGATCCGAGAATCGCTGAACAACTTCGTGACGGTATTGGATCAGACCTTGAGCCGCAACGGAATTCGCGATATCGTCGCCGTGGTCTCGGTGGGCGGTGGGGCGAACATCCCGGCGGTCACCACCATGCTGTCGGCACATCTTCGGGTGCCGGTCGTCACGACGCCGCGTCCGCAACTGGCGGCGGCCATCGGCGGCGCCCTGCGGGTGGCGTGGCCGCGGCGTGGTGCCGAAACTCCCGTCTAGTGCGCTCGCTCGCGCTTGACCAGCACCACCGCCGCGAGCGGAATCCGCATCGGTTCGGGCGCGCTCGCCAAACGCTGGGCGACGGCGGCCTCCACCTGCCCGACGAACTCGACCGCCCGTGGGTCACCGGCGCCGCCGTCCAGCGCG
Source organism: Mycobacterium malmoense (assembly GCF_019645855.1). Taxonomy (NCBI): domain Bacteria; kingdom Bacillati; phylum Actinomycetota; class Actinomycetes; order Mycobacteriales; family Mycobacteriaceae; genus Mycobacterium; species Mycobacterium malmoense. The sequence continues at coordinate 3,229,427 of NZ_CP080999.1, read as the reverse complement.
CCCGCCAGGGCCGGCAGGAGCGCGGCCCGCGCGAATGCCGCCCACCGCGCGCCGAAAGCCTCTGCGTCCTCGTCGTTTTGGAACCGAGCCCAGAACCGGTCTTCGGCGGTAAACATCTCGAGACGCTCGATCGTCAAGCCTTCGAACCGCCCGCTCGGCGCGAACGGGGAGCGAAGGTCCTTCTCGCCGCGGCCAAAAATCGGAACGGCCATGCGCCGCAACTCATCCTGGCTCAGCAGCCCGTCGCGTGCGCGATCGGTCAGCGCGGCAACGATCGCGTCGAGCAACGCTTCGAAGCCGGACTTGCCGTCCCCGTCGACCGCCAATGTCAATATCACCAGCCGGCCTTCGGGGGCCAATTCACGGCCGCGGAAGGCCACGAAGTCGTGCCAATCCGCAGCGGCCTGGCGCGCGTAGGCGGCGCGGGCGGCGTCGTCATCGCTGTGGGCGACGTGCACGTGATCATGGATTTCGCAGGGAATCCGGCTCAGCCACTGCGTCGCCCACGAGGACCAGCCGAGGTTGACCGTTTTGGACGGCAGGATCTGGCCGTAGAACGACCGGCCGATGGCCGAAGCGAAACTCGTTGTGTCCGAATGCAAGTAGCTGTCCGGGTCGTCGGCCAGGGTCCGGAACAGGGCCGTGAAGTCGTTGTCCGGTACGTCGGTGTGCGCCACCAGGATTGCGTGATCGTGACGGGTGCGCCGGCGTAGCACCGCAATCGCCGCCGCCAGCGGTTTGAGCGAATTGTGCCCATTGGCGGCGCCATAGTCGGCGACGACGATCGGCTGCGGGGGTGTGGGCAGCCGCACGTGTTCCGCCGCCCGCTCGAACAGCGCGATGGCGTGGGCCAAGCCTGCGGCCTGCAGCCGCGACGATGCGGTGTACGTCGCGCTGTCCGTCGGCTCGGGCCGGACCACAACACTCGATTCGGGCGTTCGAGGTTCCGGCCGCATGCTCAGTTCGGCTTCGGGTAGCTGACGCCGGTGAGCTGCTCGGATAGCTCCCACAGTCGCCGGCAATCGTTCTCGTTGCGGGCACGCTCGGGCACCTTGGCCAGGGTCACGCCACCACCGGCCGCCTCGTAGAAGCCGCGGGGTCCGTAGAACGCGCCGCCTTCGGCGTGCGGGGCGGCGGCCGCGTAGAGCGCCGGCAGGATCCCGTCGTCGATCTCCTGCCACAGGAACGGCGCCCAACGCCAGGACGCCCTGTACAACCGCTCCATCAACGCGGGCTTTTCGCGGCCGTGCGACGGCCCGGCGATCTGCAGGTTGGTCTTGGTCAGGCCGGGGTGCGCGGCGTTGGACATGATGCCCCAGCCGGCCGCGCGGCTGCGCCGGTCCAGCTCGAGGGCGAACATCAACACGGCCAGCTTCGACTGGCCGTAGGCCGCCATCGGTGCGTAGGACTTCTCGAATTGCGGGTCGTCGAAGTGGATTTGGCCGCGGCGGGCGGCCAGGCTGCTCAGGGAGACGACGCGTGCGCCGTTGGCGGCGCGCAACAGCGGGAGCACGTGTGCGGTCAGCGCGAAGTGTCCGAGATGGTTGCTGCCGAACTGTAATTCGAAGCCATCGGCGGTGGTGTCGCGTTCCGGCGGCGTCATGACGCCGGCGTTGTTGATCAGGACGTCGATCGGGCGGCCCTCGGCGATGAGTTGTTCGCCCAAGGCGGCAACCGAGGCCAGCGACGACAGGTCGAGCGACTTGATGGTCAGCTTGGCGTCGGGAACCGTGGCGCGGATGTCGTCGATCGCCGCCTCACCCTTGGCGCGATTGCGGATCGCCATGACGACGTCGGCGCCGGCGGCCGACAGCCGCCGGGCGAGCCCGAACCCCAGGCCGCTGTTGGCTCCGGTGACGATTACCAGCTTCCCCGACAGGTCGGGCACGGTGGCGACGAGATCGTTGGCCATGCGTATCACTCCTTGTCCGATGGGGATTACGTCCTAGTGTGCCCTTGGTGTCGCCGTCGGCGAATCCGGGCGGCATTCTGGTCGGTCGCCGGCCGGGCGCCCTTTCGCTGGCACCGCCCGGCTGGCAGTGACACACTGCGTGGATGAGCAGCAGGCGGCTCGCGAAGATTTCGCTGGCCGGCGCGATCGTGATGATGGTCGTGGCGGTAGGCGGCTTCATCGTGGCGCTGGTGCTCAACGCTTTCTTCCTGGACAGGTACAACGCCTACGGCGAGGTGCCGATCCCGGGATCGGGCAGCCTGCACCTGCCCGCCGGGGAAGTCACCGTCAGCCTGCACACCGTGGTGATCGGCCGTCCCAACGGCGGCGGCCTGCCGGTGCCGCCGCTTGGGGTAACGATCGCGCCGCCCGACGGCGTGGCGCAGCCGGTGGTGACCGAAAGCATCGGCGGCACAACGACGGTCAACAACGATGCGCACGTGCGGGTGTGGGTGGCTCGGATTGCCGCCGACGGCACCTACAACGTCACGACCGACGGCAAAGTCAACGGATACATCGACCCGCGACTCGCCTTCGGCCACCGGAGTTCCTACGGCTTTTTGGTGTGGGTGTTCGTCACCGTGTTCGTTGTGGGCCTGGTCGATTCGATCATGTCCGGTATGTGGCTGGCTCGCACCCGGCGCAGGGCGGTGTCGTCGGTGGTGTCGCGGCCCCCCCGCGGCTCAACCACCCGGTGATCAAGACGTCCGCTGAGCCACTTGCGGCGAGCGTGCGTGTTTGTACGGTGACACGCCGGTGAAGCTGGCATTGTGCGCACGCTCGCGCCCAAAGACCTAGTGGCCCCGGGCCACCCACTCCTCGTAATGGACGATCTCGTCGCCGACGGTGGTGCTGTCGCCATGGCCGGTATGCACGACGGTGTCGCCCGGCAGCTTGCCGAGGCGTTCGGAGATCGACTGCAGGATCGTCGGGAAGTCGGAGTATGAGCGCCCGGTCGCGCCAGGGCCGCCGGAGAACAGGGTGTCGCCGCTGAACACCGTATGCAACTCCGGGGCATACCAGCACACCGATCCCGGGGAATGACCCGGGGTGTGCAGCGCCCGCAACTCGGCGCCGGCGACCCGCAGCGTGTCCCCGTCGGAGACGGCGCGAAAGTCCTTGTCCGGGTGTGTTATTCGCCACAGTACGTCGTCGGCGGGATGCAGCAGCACGGGCGCGTCGAGCGCCTTGCCGAGTTCGGGGGCCACGGTGACGTGATCGTTGTGGCCATGCGTGCACACCACCGCCACCACGTTGCGGCCGCCGACCGCCCGCACGATCGGCTCCGCGGTGTGGGCGGCGTCGAACACCACGACCTCGGAGTCGTCGCCGACGATCCAGATGTTGTTGTCGACTTCCCAACTGCCGCCGTCGAGTTCGAAGGTCCCATGCGTCACCACCCGATCAATCACAGGATCACCACCGAGCGCAGCACCGTGCCGCCATGCATCTTGTGGAATGCCTGCTCGACGTCGCCGAGCCCGATGCGTTCGGAGACGAACTTTTCCAGCGGGAGCCGGCCCTGCAGGTAGAGGTCGATCAGGGTGGGGAAGTCGCGTTCGGGCAGGCAATCGCCATACCACGATGACTTCAGCGACCCGCCGTGGCTGAAGAAGTCCACCAGCGGCATGTCCAGGCGCATGTCGGGGGTCGGAACACCCACCAGCACAACGGTTCCCGCGAGGTCGCGGGCGTAGAAGGCCTGCCTCCACGTTTCGGGCCGGCCCACGGCGTCGATCGCCACGTCGACGCCGAAGCCGCCGGTCAGGTCCTGGATGGTTTTGACTAGGCCCATTTCGTGGTCGAATTCGCGGGCGTTGACGGTGTGGGTGGCACCGAACTTGCGGGCCAGGTCCAGCTTCGCGTTGTCGGTGTCGACCGCGATGATGCGCCTGGCTCCGACCAGCGCGGCGCCGGCGATCGCGGCGTCGCCCACCCCGCCGCAGCCGATCACCGCGACGGTGTCGTCGCGGGTCACGGCGCCGGTGTTGATCGCCGCGCCGATGCCGGCCATCACCCCGCAGCCCAGCAGGCCCGCGACGGCCGGGTCGGCTTGGGGATCGACCTTGGTGCATTGCCCGGCGTGCACCAGCGTCTTGTCGGCGAAGGCGCCGATGCCCAGCGCCGGGGTGAGCTCGGTGCCGTCGGTCAGCGTCATCTTCTGTGCGGCGTTGAAGGTGTCGAAGCAGTATTGCGGCCTGCCGCGTTTGCAGGCCCGGCACTGGCCGCACACGGCGCGCCAGTTCAGGATCACAAAGTCGCCGGGCTCGACCGCGGTCACGCCCGGTCCGACCGCCTCGACCGTGCCCGCCGCCTCGTGGCCGAGCAGGAACGGGTACTCGTCGTTGATGCCGCCCTCGCGGTAGGTCAGGTCGGTGTGGCATACCCCGCAGGCGATGACGTCGACCACCACCTCACCCGGGCCGGGATCCGGGACGACGATGTCCACCAATTCGACGGGCTCGCCCTTCTTGCGTGAAATCACTCCGCGCACTGTCTGACTCATGGGCTCCAACCTACTGAGGGGTCGCCATACACCGCGCGCCGACCCGTCCACCCATGGGGCTTTTGGTGCGGCGGCCCGTCGAGCCTGCGACCATGGCGCCGATTCCGCGATGAGGGCGTCAACCGCGGCGAATCGCCAATGCTGGACGCAGACTCGACGCCGATAAGGCAACGGCCGCACGCCCGGCCGACGCACCCGTGTAGCGTCTACACAACGTGACGACACTCGACGGAAGCACCACCGCCGGCGAGACCGCCGAGGAATTCATCGAGCGCATAGTCGCGGCCCTCGACGGCGCCAGCCTCACAATCCTGCTGAGCATTGGGCATCAGACCGGCCTGCTGGACACGATGGCCGGGCTGTCGCCGGCGACCAGCGCGCAGATCGCCGAGGCGGCCGGACTCAACGAGCGCTACGTCCGGGAATGGCTGGCCGGCATGACCACCGGGCGCGTCGTCGACTACGACGCCGGCACCGCCACCTACTCGCTGCCCGCCCACCGCGCGGGCGCGCTGACCCACGCGGCGGGGCCGGACAACCTGGCCTTGGTGGCCCTGTTCGTTCCGCAGTTCGGCGAGGTCGAACAGAAAATCATCGGCTGCTTCCGGCACGGCGGCGGGCTGCCCTACAGCGAATTTCCCCGCTTCCACGCGCTGATGGCCGAACAGAGCGGCGTGGTCTTTGACGCCGCGCTCGTCGACGTCGTGCTGCCGTTGGTCGACGGGCTCGTCGAGCGACTGCGCTCCGGAGTGGACGTGGCCGATTTCGGATGCGGCAGCGGTCACGCGATCAACGTGATGGCGCGGGCGTTTCCGACGAGCCGTTTCACCGGCATCGATTTTTCCGATGAGGCCATCGCGGCCGGCATCGGGGAGGCTGCTCGTCTCGGCCTGACGAACGTGGCCTTCGAGAGCCACAACCTGGCCGAGCTGGACAGGGCGGCCGCCTACGACGTCATCACCGTGTTCGACGCCATCCACGATCAGGCGCAGCCGGCGCGGGTGCTGGAAAACATCCACCGCGCGCTGCGGCCCGGCGGCGTTCTGCTGATGGCCGACATCAAGGCGTCGAGCCGGCTCGAGGACAACGTCGGGGTCCCGATGAGCACGTACCTCTACACGACCTCGCTGATGCACTGCATGACCGTGTCGCTGGCGGCTGGCGGCGCCGGGCTGGGCGCGGCCTGGGGAACGCAGCTAGCCATCTCGATGCTCGCCGACGCCGGGTTCGACGACGTGCGGGTGGCCGAGATCGAGTCGGATCCGATCAACAACTACTACTTGGCCCATAAGCGGGCCACGAAGTGACGCGCCCGACCTGATGGCCGCCCTCGACGGACTCGCGCGCCTTGTTGATTGGCCTGTGGCCAACGCCGCCGCGGCGGTGATCGGGCCTGGCGGGGTGCTGGCCAGCCACGGCGACACCGAGCGGGTGTTCGAGCTGGCGTCGGTGACCAAACCGCTGGTGGCCCGGGCCGTGCACGTCGCCATCGAGGAAGGTGTCGTCGAGCTGGACACCGCGGCCGGCCCGCCCGGCTCCACCGTCCGGCACCTGCTGGCGCATGCGTCGGGTCTGGCGATGCACTCCGATCGCGTGCTGGCCAAGCCCGGCACCCGGCGAATGTATTCCAACTACGGCTTCACGGTGCTGGCCCAAACCGTGGAGCGAGAGTCGGGGATCGAGTTCGGCCGCTACCTGGCCGAGGCGGTGTGTGAGCCGCTGGCCATGGCGTCCACCCGGCTGGATGGTGGCGCGGCGGCGGCCGGATTCGGGGCGACGTCGACGGCTGCCGACCTGGCGGTGTTCGCCGGTGACCTGTTGCGTCCGTCGACGGTCTCCGCGCAGCTGCACGCCGAGGCGACGACGGTGCAATTTCCCGGCCTGGACGGTGTGCTGCCCGGCTATGGCGTGCAGCGGCCCAACGATTGGGGGCTGGGTTTCGAGATCAGGGATGCGAAATCGCCGCACTGGACGGGCGCGCGCAACTCGGCGCGAACCTACGGCCATTTCGGCCAGGCAGGCGGTTTCATCTGGGCAGATCCCCAGGTGGAGCTGGCGTTGGTGGTCCTCACCGACCGCGATTTCGGCGAGTGGGCGCTGCGGCCGTGGCCGGCGATTTCCGACGCGGTGATCGTCGAATACAACTGATCAGCACTGCACACTAGCGCAACACGGGTATCACAAGGCACAATAGACACGCACGACACAAAAATATCGTGGAATATCAGCAGACTGCCTGCTTGACGGATCCGCCAGGTCGTTGGGGAAGACGTCCCTCGTGGAACCGAAGGAGCAGGAGATGCGTGCGTCGAATCAATTTGCCGACGTGACGACAGGCGTGGTGTACGTCCATGCCTCGCCCGCGGCGGTATGCCCGCATGTCGAGTGGGCGTTGTCGTCGACCCTGCAGTCCAAGGCCAACCTGGTGTGGACGCCGCAGCCGGCGATGCCCGGACAGCTGCGCGCGGTCACCAATTGGGTCGGGCCGGTGGGCACCGGCGCCCGGCTGGCCAACGCGCTGCGCTCCTGGTCGGTGCTGCGGTTCGAGGTCACCGAGGATCCCAGCCCGGGTGTCGACGGCCAGCGCTTCAGCCACACGCCGCAATTGGGCCTGTGGAGCGGGTCGATGAGCGCCAACGGCGACGTCATGGTCGGCGAGATGCGGCTTCGGGCGATGATGGCGCAGGGCGCCGACACCCTGGCCGCCGAGCTGGATTCGGTGCTCGGGACGGCGTGGGACGAGGCGCTCGAGGTGTATCGCGACGGTGGCGACGCCGGGGAAGTGACCTGGCTCAGCCGGGGCGTCGGGTAACCGGCCGCAGGATCTGCAGCGCGCCCGGAACCGCGGTGATCTCGGCGGGCAGCGGGCAGGCGAAGTCGCCGTCGGCGTAGACGTTGATGCCGGGGCACTCGACGTGAATGGATTTGGCGCGCGCCGTACTCACCTCGTCGAGGTTGATGTGGGTGCCTTTCATGACGGTGGGGAACAGGCGGACCAGCTTGGTCCGGGATGCCTCGTGCACCATGGTGATGTCGAGCAGGCCGTCGGCGTGATCGGCGTTGGGACAGATGAGCATGCCCCCGCCATAGCTTCGGGTATTGCCGAAGGCCGCAAGCGTGATGTCGGCGTCGATTTCGTGGGTTCCGTCGAGCACCATCCGGAACGGCAACAGCCGCAGCCGTGACAGCTCGGCGAGCATCGCGACGTAGTAGCGCAGCCGCCCGTGGGGCCAGCTCATCCGGTTGGCCCGATCGGTCACCAGGGAGTCGAACCCGGCGGCGGCCACGGTGCCGAACCACTTGTCCCACTTTTTGCGGCCCTCGCCGCGCTGAATACGGCCCAGATCAACGGTTTCCGTCCAGCCGTCGACGATGATGTCCGCGGCGGCTTCGGGATCCTTTGTGGGCACACCAAATTCACGTGCGTGGTCGTTGCCGGTTCCCGCCGGGACGATTCCCACCGGAACGTCGGTGCCCGCCAGCACCTGCAACGCATTGGAGAAGACGCCGTCACCTCCGGTCACCATCACCGCGTCGGTGCCCTTCTCGAGGGCCGCGCTGACCAGATACCGCGCGTCTTGCGCGTCGTCGCCGATGATTTCGACGACCTCCACACCGCGATGGTGTAGCCGTCCGATCGCGAGTTTGGCGGCGCGTATCGCGGCGCCGTGTCCCGATACGGGATTGGTTAGTGCGATCACATGGGCGATTTCACGCCGGCGCAGTTGTCCCGCGACAGGGATCACGGGATCAGCTTGCCGGGGTTGAGGATTCCCGCCGGATCCAGCGTCGCCTTGACCGCGCGCAACACCCGCACGCCCAGCTCGCCGACCTCGTCGCGCATCCAGGGCCGGTGGTCGGCGCCGACCGCGTGGTGATGCGTGATGGTTCCGCCGGCCGCCATGATGGCATCCGACGCGGCCTTCTTGGCGGCCCGCCACTGCTCGATCGGATCGCCCCGCTGCCCGGCGACGACGGTGAAGTACAGCGAGGCGCCGGTGGGATAGACGTGCGAGATGTGGCACATCACCAGCGCCGGTGTTCCGCTCTCGGCCAGCGCGGCGGTGAGCACCTGTGTGACGGCGGCTTTGAGCGCGGGGACGTTGGACCAGTCGGTGGCCGTCTCGAGGGTCTCGCAGAGCGCGCCCGCCGCCAGCAGCGAGTCGCGCAGGTACGGCGCGCCGAACCGGCCCCGCTCCCAGGCGCGCGCCGGCCCCTCACCCAGCGAGGTGCCGCCGTGGGCCGCCAGCAGCACGCCGGTCTCGGTATGCCGGCTCTCGACGTGTTCCCTGGTGCCCTCGAACACGGTGATCCCCAGGCATCCGCCGGCGATCCGGCTTTCGCCGATGGCCTCGGTGGTGGCCAGGTTGACGCCCGTTTCGGCCTCGTCGGAGAGCCGGATGACGGTGGGGCCGGTGGCGTTTTGGGTGACGGCGCGCAGGGCGGCCGCTCCCGTCGTGAAGTCGGGGAACGACCACGCCTCGTAGCGCACGGCTTCCGGGATCCGGTGCACGCGCAGCCGCACCTGGGTGATGACGCCGAAGGTCCCCTCCGAGCCGAGCAGCAGCTCGCGCAGGTCCGGGCCCGCCGCCGATTCCGGTGCGCGCCCCAGATCCAGCGTGCCCGCCGGGGTGACCATCCGCAGCCCGGTGACCATGTCGTCGAACCGGCCGTAGCCGGCCGAGTCCTGTCCGGACGACCGCGTGGCGGCGAACCCGCCGATCGTCGCGTACTCGAAGCTCTGCGGGAAATGCCCCAGCGAGAAGCCGCGTTCGCCGAGCAGGCGTTCGGCGCCGGGCCCGGTCACCCCGGCGCCGAGGACGGCCTGGCCGGACACTTCGTCGAGGTCGACGAGCTCATCGAAGCGGCGCAGGTCGAGCGACACCACGGCTTCGAACCCGCCGCGGGTGGGGTCCAGCCCGCCGACCACGCTGGTGCCGCCGCCGAACGGGATCACGGCGATGCGGCGCTCCGAGCAGTGGCGCAGGATCGCGGCGACGGCGTCCTCATCGCCGGGCAGCACGATGGCGTCGGGCGCGTCCTGCACGCCGGTGTCCTTGCGGCGCAACAGGTCCAGGGTGGACTTGCCGCCGGCATGCAGCAGCCGGTCGCGGTCGGCGGTGCGGCAGTACTCGGCGCCGACGATCCCGGCCAGCGCGTCGCGGTCGGCTTGTGCCAGCGCCGAGGGGCGCAGCCGCACCTCGTCCGCGTCGAGTTGGGACTCCTTTGAATCCTCAAGGCCGACAGCCTGTTTCAGCAACGCGCGGATGCCGTCGGACAGGGGCTTGGCCGCCGCGGGGTCCCCCCACGCGTCCCACTTCATCGGCGGCTGGAGGTCCCTGGGCTGGGTCATGCGTTACAGTATTACACATGCTGTCAATCAGTAATGCCGGTGTGGACACCGGCGAGCGGATCCTCGCGGCGGCCGCCAGCTGCGTGGTCGATTTCGGCGTCGACCGGGTGACCCTCGCCGAGATCGCCCGGCGCGCGGGCGTCAGCCGGCCGACCGTGTACCGCCGCTGGCCGGACACTCGGTCGATCGTGGCGGCGCTGCTGACCCAGCACATCACCGGCGTGATGCGCGATGCGCCGTTGCTCGGCGACGACCGGGAATCCCTTGTGCGACAGATCGTTACGGTGGCCGACGTGCTGCGCCGCGACGAACTGGTGATGTCGGTGCTGCACTCGGCGCTGGCGCCGACCTACATCACCGAACGCCTGGGCACCAGCCAGCAGATGTTGATCGACGCCCTGGCCGACCGGCTGCGCGTGGCCCAGCGCCACGGCAGCGTCCGCCCTGGTGACCCGCTTCAGATGGCCACCATGGTGTTGCTGATCACCCAGTCGACCATTCAGTCCGAACGGATCGTCCGGCCGATCCTCGACGCCGACGCGCTGGCCGTCGAACTCGCCCACTCGCTGAACGGGTACCTGTCGTGACCTCGGCGGCCCTGAACGCCGCCCGGCGGGCCGCGGACTTGACCGCCCTCGCCGAGGGCGCGCCGGTGGACGTCGTCGTGATCGGCGGCGGCATCACGGGCGCCGGGATCGCCCTGGACGCCGCGTCGCGCGGCCTGCGGGTGGCGTTGGTGGAAAAGCGCGATCTGGCGTTCGGCACCAGCCGCTGGAGCTCAAAGCTGGTGCACGGCGGCCTGCGCTATCTGGCGAGCGGTGACGTGGGCATCGCGCGGCGCAGCGCCATCGAACGCGGAATCCTCATGACCCGCAACGCCCCTCACCTCGTCCGCGCGCTGCCGCAGCTAGTCCCGTTGCTGCCGTCCATGGGTCACACCAAGCGGGCGCTGGTGCGCGCCGGATTCCTGGCCGGCGACGCGTTGCGGATGCTGGCGGGGACGCCGGCCTCGACCCTGCCCCGGTCGCGCCGGATTTCGGCGCGGCGGGTCGTGGAGATGGCCCCGACGGTTCGGCGCGACGGCCTGGCCGGTGGCCTGCTGGCCTACGACGGGCAGTTGATCGACGACGCCCGGCTGGTCATCGCGGTCGCGCGCACCGCGGCCCAGCACGGCGCCCGGATTCTGAGCTACGTCGCGGCGTCCGAGGCGACCGGCACGTCGGTGCGGTTGACCGACCGGCGCACGGGACAGTCGTTCGAGGTGTCGGCCGGCGCGGTCATCAACGCGGCCGGGGTGTGGGCGGGGGAGATCGACGGGTCGCTGCGGCTGCGGCCCAGCCGCGGGACCCACCTCGTCTTCGATGCCGGCGCCTTCGGGAATCCGACTGCGGCGCTGACCATTCCGATTCCCGGCGAGCTCAACCGCTTCGTGTTCGCCATGCCCGAGCAGCTGGGCCGGGTCTACTTGGGGCTGACCGACGAAGCGGCCCCCGGCCCGATTCCCGACGTGCCGGAGCCGTCGTCGGGGGAGATCGCCTTCCTGCTGGACACGGTCAACACCGCGCTGGGGACCGCGCTGGGGGCCGCCGACGTGATCGGTGCCTACGCCGGGTTGCGGCCGCTGATCGACACCGGCGAGGGCCGCACCGCCGACGTGTCGCGCGAGCACGCCGTGGTCGAAGGGCCGTCCGGCGTCATCAGCGTGATCGGCGGAAAGCTGACCGAATACCGTTACATGGCACAGGATGTCCTGGATCGCGCCGTCCGCTCGCGACGCCTGGGCGCCGGGAAATGCCGGACCCGGAACCTGCCGCTGATCGGGGCGCCGGCCAATCCCGGGCCGGGGTTTCGGTCCGGCGCCGGTCTGCCCGCGTCTCTGGTCGCGCGCTACGGCGCCGAGGCTTCCCACGTCATCGCGAGCGCTCGCTGTGAGCGCCCCACCGAGCCGGTCGCCGAGGGCATCGACGTGATCCGGGCCGAGTTCGAATACGCGGTGACGCACGAGGGCGCGCTCGACATCGACGACATCGTCGACCGGCGGACCCGGATCGGGTTGGTGCCGCGCGATCGCGAGCGGGTTGTCGCGGTGGCCGAGGAGTTCCTGGCGTTGCTGGGCTGATCGCCGTGCTTGCGACCGGGTTTACGCCCCCGGTACATTGAAACGGAACCGTAGCGTATCGCCTGAATTGAGGAACATCCGCCATGCCCGCCGACAGCGTTCGAAGCGACCGGGCGCGCCGACCGTCGGGCAAAAATCCTGGACGCTTCGATCCCTCTCTGGACGGCGCCATCCTCGAGGCCGCGCTGCAGGGGCTGGGCGAACAGGGCTACGACCGGATGAGCATGGACGACATCGCGTCGCGCGCGCGGGTGGGCAAGGCCGCCATCTACCGGCGCTGGCCGTCGAAGGCCGCGATGGTGGCCGACGCGATCGCGCATTGGCGACGGGGACTGGGACCGGTGGAGCCGCCGAACACCGGCAGCCTTCGCGGTGACATCGACGCCCTGGTCGCCGCGGCACCGGACTTCGACGAATCGGGTCTGAGCACGGTCAAGATGATCGTCGGCGCGGCGACGGCGGCGATGAACGACCCCGTTCTGGCGGCGGCGCTGGACGACCTTGTGCTCTCGGTGCCCCGCCGGGTGGTCAGCGTGGTCCTCGACCAGGCCGTGGCCCGGGGGGAGATTTCGGCGGGCCGCGATGTGACCCTGATACCCGACGCCCTTCTGGGCCTCAACCTCCTGCGGGTGGTGACGGGACGACCGATCAATCGCGTCTACGTTCGACGCGCCCTCGAAGAGGTGCTGCTGCCGCTCGCGACCCCTGCTGCCGTCGAGTAACAGCCCCTGATCGCCTCGGGGCCCTTGCGCTCCGCGGCGACCCGTGCCAGTCTCGATGCAGAACGGAACCGACTAGTTCCGTCTGTTTGGTCCTGGGATCTACGGGAAGCGAGCTCGCCGCATGACGCGTCACAGCCGGTTGGTGTGTTTGCTGCGGATGGTGGCGACGCCCGTCGTGACCGTGGTGGGGTTGTATCTGCTCTTGCTTGGCGTCTCGCCGCTGCTGCGGGTGAAGTGGATCAGTGACAGGATTCGCCGGTTCACCAAGACGGCGAATCGCCCCATGCGCAGGATCGCCGGCACCCGCGTGGGAATGCTGTACTTCAACCTCGGCGCTCTGCATCACGTCGGGCGGCGCAGCGGGCGAAGCTACGTCACCCCGCTGAGCGCGTACCGCCTCGGGGACGGCTTCGTGCTGGGGGTCGCATACCCCGAAGTCGATTGGTGCCACAATGTTTTGGCCGCCGGGACATGCACGCTCACCTGGAATGGCAAGGAGTACGCGCTGGAAAGGCCCGAGCTGATCCCCGCCGCCGAGGCGATGAAGGCCTATCCGCCGCTGGTAAAGCCCTTCATCGTCGGCCCGGGAACGAAGACGTTCCTGTGGCTGCATCCGGCCGGCAGGACCCCACCCGTGGAAGGGAAATGAGCATGAACGTCACGCGTGTCCCCGTTCTCATCGTCGGCGCCGGTGTGGGCGGGCTGGCCACGTCGGTTCTGCTGGCCAAGTACGGCGTTCGGTCGCTGCTGGTCGAGAAGCGGCGCGAGGTCTTCATCTACCCGAAAGCCCGCAACCTGAGCTTCCGCAGCCTGGAGATCCTGCGCTCTCTGGGCCTGAGCGACGAGGTCCGCAAGGTTGCCGAAGGCGTGTCCGGCATGGTCGTCAAGCCGACGCTGAACAGCGCGGACGAGGCGCCGGCCATGGACGTCGACGCCATATTCGCGCCCTACGCCGGGCTGAGCCCCGAGCCGCCCGCACAGTATTGCCCGCAAAGCAGGCTGGAGCCGATGCTGTTGGCCGAGACGCGTCGGCAGGGTAGCGAGGTTCGCTACGGAACTGAGGTGTTGTCGTTCGAGCAGGACGACGACGGCGTGACGGTGTTTGTGCGCGAACGGGATTCGAGCGCGACCGAAAGCGTGCGCGCCGACTACCTCGTCGCCGCCGACGGTGTGCACAGCCCGATCCGGGACCGGCTCGGCGTCACCACGTCGGGATACGGCGCGCTGCCGATCTTTGTCGTCTTCGCCTACTTCAAGGCGCCGTGGCGGAAGTTTGTCCCGAACCTGGGCGACGGGGATGGCGTGCAGGTCAAAAACGCCGACGTGGACGGGATCTTCCTGGTCGTCGAGGACGACCTGGGCATGTTCATCACCACGTACCTGCCGGGCGAGGGCGAAACGGCGGAGCAGTTCACCCCGGAGTACTGCGCCGAGCTGCTGACCCGAGCCATCGGTGAGCCGATCGACGTGCAGATCATCGAAGTCGCCTCGTGGCAACCCTACGAGCGGGTGGCCGACCAATTCCAATGCGGGCGAGTATTTCTCGTCGGCGACGCCGCCCACACCATGCCGCCGTTCAAGGCCGGCGGGGCGAACACGGCCATCCAGAGCGCGGACAACCTGGCCTGGAAGCTCGCCGCCGTGGTGAACGGCCGGGCCCGGCCCGCGCTGCTGAACACCTACCACGCCGAGCGGCACCCCGTCGGGCGGTTCAACGCCCGCCAGTCGCTGAGTGGGCCGCCGCTGGTGCTCCTCAGGCTGGACGACAACCGACCGCAACTGCCGCCGGACGAAGAGGAGCCGATGTTCGCCCTGCTCATCGGCTACCAATACCGCTCGGCGGCAGTCGTTTCCGATGCGGCCCCGGCCGCGGACACGGACGCCGTGTCGTTGGTGGACGAGTTGCGGGGGCAGTCCGGCACCCGGGTGCCGCACGTGTGGGTGCGGGAGGGGGTGTCGACGCTCGACCTGCTCGGCCCCGGGTTCACCGTGCTGACGGGGGACGAGCGATGGCGCGCCGCGGTGGATTCGGCGTCGGCCCTGGGCATCCCGATCATCATGCAGCGCATCGACGACGCCTGGGTCGCTGCCACTGGGCTCGCGCCTTCCGGCGCGCTTTTGGTCCGCCCTGACGCCTTCGTGGCATGGCGTGTGGACGCACTGCCCGCCGATCCGGAAGGCCAACTGCGCCGGGCACTCTCGCAGGTCCTGGGCCGCTAGCCTGCCGCGAGCAGACACAGAATCGCACGGCGCGGGGCCCGCGCGTGCGATTCTGCGTCTGCTCGCCAGCGTTAGCCAGCCAGACGCGGACGCTCTAGATGGGTGGCGATTCGTAGGGCGAGGCGATCGGGTTCGCGCCTTACGTCGTGGACGACGATGGGAATGATCGTCCAGCCGATCTCCTGGATTTTGCCCCACCGTCTTTTGTCGCGGAGCATCTCCTTCGGCCCCGCGTGCCAATCGATGCTTTCATATTCAGCCGCCAAATGCACTTCCGGCCAAGCGAAGTCGACGCGCCACAGCTCGCCGTCATGGTCGCGGATTGGATATTGGAGCTCCGGAAGCGGTAGGCCGTGGTCGATCATCACGAGCCGGGCCTCGCTTTCCATGGCCGATTCCGCGCGTCCATCGGCAAAGGGGAGGAGTTCGCGCACCGCCACAATGCCCCGACGCCCTCGCTGTTCGGCGACGGCGCTTTCGATTTCGGTCCGGGTGCACCGCAGGGAATGCAATGCGGCGTCGAGCGTTGCCAGTGCTCGCGGGCGCCGCAACTGCCGTGCGACCTCCACGGCGGTCCATGCCGGCGTGGTCGCCAGGCGCCCCGCCGTCCGTCGCAGCGGGGCGCCGGTGCGTTGGTGAACCATCAGTCCGGTCGTGGGGCGCATTCGCACACCGGGATCGAGCACGTGGGTGGCAGCGGTGTTTTCGGTATCGAAGCCGTATAACGAGGCGGCTGTGCCCATGCAGGCGACGGCCGGTCGGCCCATGAAGATGTCGAGCGCGGCCAGGCGGCCCAACAGATTTGGTTGCTCGGCCGCGTAGACGCCATACCACACGCGAATCAGTTTGCCGTTCTTGACTTGAACGTCGAGCTGTTGACGAGTCATGACCGTCAGCAGTTGTGTGGTTGTGGCGAAACCGCCGGCCTTCTCCAGGACCGCAAGAGCATCGGTGTGCATCGCGGAAGCATGCGGGGGCTATTCGGTATCGACCAGTCACCCCTGGGGATAACGCGCGCGAGCAGACACAGAATCGCACGCGCGGGCCCCGCGCAGTGCGATTCCGCGTCTGCTCGCGGGTGAAGGGGGCTCGCGGGTGAAAGGTGACTAGAGCGGGATGTTCTTGTGGCGGCCGCGGCGCGCCGGCGCCTGGGCCAGCGCCTCGGTGAGCTTGCTGCGCGTGTGTGCCGGGTCGATCTTCTCGTCGACCACACCGATCTCGATGGCGCTGTCCACACCGCCGGCGATCCGCTCGTGCTCGGCGGCCAACTCATCGTGCAGGGCTTCGCGTTCGTGGTCCGGCGCGGCGGCCAGCTTCTTCTTGTGCAGGATGCCGACGGCGGCCTTGGCACCCATCACCGCGACCTCGGCGTCCGGCCAGGCGAACACTTTGGTCGCGTTCAGCGAGCGGGAGTTCATCGCGATGTAGGCCCCGCCGTAGGTCTTTCGGGTGACCAGTGTGACGCGCGGAACGGTGCACTCACCGAACGCGTGCAGCAGCTTGGCGCCGCGGCGCACCACGCCGCCCCACTCCTGGTCGACGCCCGGCAGATAGCCGGGGACGTCGACGACCACGATCAGCGGGATCCCGAACGCGTCGCACAGGCGCACGAAACGCGCTGCCTTCTCGGCGCTTTCGGAGTTCAGGCAGCCGCCGAGGCGCAACGGGTTGTTGGCCAGCACGCCGACGGCGCGGCCGGACAGCCGGCCCAGCCCGACCACCATCGACGGCGCCCAATTGGCCTGGAACTCGTCGAAGGACGGCGTGCCGTCATCATTCGTGTCCAGGATCGCGGTCACGATCGGATGGACGTCATAGGCTCGCCGGGCCGATTCGGGCAGCAGCGCGTGGATGTCGGTGTCACCGGCCTCGGCCTTGCTGCGGTCGAAATGGCCTTGCTGGCAGAACAATCCGACCAGCCGGCGGCCGCGCTCGTAGGCGTCGAGCTCGTCGTCGGCGACGATGTGGCACACCCCGGATTTCTTGTGGTGGGTCTCCGGGCCACCCAGCGACGCCATGTCGACGTCCTCGCCGGTGACGCTGCGCACCACGTCGGGACCGGTGACGAACACGCGGCTCTCCGGCGCCATCACGATGACGTCGGTGAGCGCCGGACCGTAGGCGGCGCCGCCGGCCGCGAAACCGACGACCACCGAGATCTGCGGGATGTAGCCCGACGCGCGGATCATGGCCTCGAACACCGTCCCGACCGCGTGCAGCGCGCGCACGCCTTCGGCCAGCCGGGCCCCGCCCGAGTGCCAGATCCCCACGATCGGGCTCTGCTCCTCGATGGCGGTGTCGTAGGCGTTGACGATGTGCGCGCAACCCTCGGTGCCCATCGCGCCACCCATCACGGTGCCGTCCGTGCAGAAGGCGATGGTGCGCATGCCATTCACCGTCCCGGCGGCGGAAAGCACGCCCGAGCGGTCACGCTCGTGCAGGAGCTCCACGCTTCCGTCGTCGAAGAAATTGCTCAGACGCAGCAAGGGGTCGCGGGGGTCGAGCGACTCGCCAACCGCCTCGGGGGCCATAAGTGTCATCGCAGGTCTCCTGTTCCGCGTGTGCTCCGAGTATGAAACGGGGTCAGTACCGCCCGAAGGCGAGTGCGACGTTGTGCCCGCCGAATCCGAACGAGTTGTTGATCGCGTACCGGTATTTGCCCGGCCGCGGCTTGCCCGCCACCACGTCCAAGTCGATCTCCGGATCGAGGTTTACGAGGTTCAGTGTCGGCGGAACCACTTGGTCCCGCAACGCGAGCACGGTCAGGATCGACTCCACCGCGCCGACCGCACCCACCGAGTGGCCGAGGGCGGACTTGGGCGCATACACGGCCGGCTTATTGCTGCCGAGGGCATTGTTGATGGCTTTGCCTTCGGCCAAGTCACCGACCTGCGTGCCGGTGGCATGGGCGTTGACGTGGTCGATGTCGCCCGGAGCCAAGCCCGCGAGCTGGATCGCGCGGCTCATCGCATGCCCGGCGCGTTCGCCGTTGGGGTCCGGCGCCACCATGTGGAAGCCATCCGAGGTAATGCTGGCCCCCATGATCCGGGCCAGGATGTTGGCGCCGCGAGCCTTCGCGTGCTCCTCGGTCTCGATCACCATGAGCGCACCGGCCTCGCCGAACACGAAACCGTCCCGGTCCCGGTCGAAGGGGCGACAAGCGCCGGCGGGATCGTCGTTGTTGGTCGACATCACGATGCGCATCGCGGAGAACGCCGCGATCGGCACCGCCTCGATCTTGGTCTCCACACCGCCGCAAATGGCCATGTCGGCCTCACCCAGCACGATCTGTTGCCAAGCCCGGGCGATCGCCTCGCAACCGGAAGCGCACGCCGACACCGGTGTCATCACCCCGGCCTTGGCGTGCCGTTCCAGCCCGACCGCCGCGGCCGCACCGTTGGGCATGTACTTCTGCACGCCCAAGGGAGAGACCGCCTTGGTGCCGCGGGCGCGCATGTCGTCGTAGCTGAAGACCATTTCCTCCGACGAACCCAGACCGGTGCCGATGGACACCATCAGCCGGTTGGTGTCGACCTCGGGCGAGCCGGCGTTCTCCCACACCCGGCGGCCCAAGACGGTGGACATCCTTTGCAGGTAGCCCGTCCGGCGCAGCTCGACGCGCGTCAGCTGGCTGTCGAACTCCTCCACGAGATGCCCACCGATGCGGACCGGCAGGTCGAACTCCTCGACAAACGGGTCCTCGAGGACGCGGATACCGCTTTGGCTGTCCAGCAACAACTTCCAGGTGGTCTCCACGTCGGATGCTAGGGCGGTCGTCATGGCGATACCGGTGACGACCACATTCGGGAAAGCTTTCCCGGTAACCAGCTCTGTCATGGGTCTTGCAAAGGTTCCTTCCGTGCTTAGTGGTGATCGCGAGCCGGGTCACCACCATCCAGCTTTAGTAACGCCCGAACGCGAGCGCCACGTTGTGGCCGCCGAATCCGAACGAGTTGTTGATCGCGTAACGGAAATCGCCGTAGCGAGGTTCGCCCGCGACAACATCAAGGTCGATCTCGGGATCGGGGGTCTCGTAGTTCAGCGTGGGCGGTATGACGCCGTCCCGAAGGGTCAATACCGTGAGGACAGATTCCAGCGCGCCGACCGCGCCGATGGAGTGGCCCAGCGCCGACTTCGGCGCGTACACCGCGGCCCGCTCGCAACCGGCGACCCGAATGGCGTTGGCCTCGGCGGTGTCGCCGATCGGCGTCGCCGTGCCGTGCGCGTTGACGTGGTCGACATCCTTGGGGGATAGGCCCGCCAGCTCCAGCGACCGCGTCATCGCCCTGCCGGCACGCATGCCATCCGCCGCGGGCGCCACCATGTGGAAGGCGTCCGAGGTGATGCCGGCACCGAGCAGCCGGGCCAGCGGCCTGGCGCCGCGGGCCCGGGCGTGCTCCTCGGTCTCGATCAGCATGAGCGCCCCGGCCTCGCCGAACACGAAGCCGTCGCGGTCCTTGTCGAACGGACGTGAGGCGCGCTCGGGCTCGTCGTTGCGGGTCGACATGGCCCGCATCATCGAGAACGCCGCGATGGGCAGCGCCTCGATCGGGCCCTCGACACCGCCTGCGACGGCGACGTCCGCATCACCCATGACGATCTGGCGCCATGCGTGGGCGATGGCCTCCGAGCCCGACGAGCAGGCCGACACCGGGGTCATCACTCCGGCGCGCGCCCCCAGCTGCAGCCCGACGGTCGCGGCGGCACCGTTGGGCATGATCATCTGAACGGCGAGCGGCGACACCTTGCGGGGGCCGCCCTCGTTCATCAGGTCATAGCTCTCCACGATCCGCTCGGCGCCACCCAGGCCCGTGCCGACCACGACCGAGAAGCGGTCCGGATCGACCTCGGGGCTGCCCGCCGCCTCCCACAGCTGGCCGCTCAGGAATTTGGCCAAGCGCTGGACGTACGACATGCGCCGCAGGTCCAGCCGGCCCATGTGGTTGTCGATCGGCTCCTTGAGGTGTCCACCGATCTTGACGGGCAGGTCCCACTTGGTGACGAACTCGTCTTCGAGCACGCGGATGCCGCTCTCGCCGGACAACAAACCCTTCCACGTGCTCTCGATGTCTGGCGCGATCGACGTCGTCGCCGCGACGGCGGTTACCACGACGCTGGGGTAACCGCCATTAGCAGTGGAAGGTTTGGTCACTTGCTTTCCGCTTCCAGCCTTGCCTTGACGTTGGCAACGGCGTCGGGGTTCTCCGCCTCGAGCTTGGCGCGCAGCGCAGCGGCGGCCTCGGGGTCCTCTTCCTCGAGCTTCTGGATGTAGGCGACGACGTCACCGACGGTGCGCAGACCGGCGAGGTCCTCGTCGGGGATCTTGACGCCGTACTTGTCCTCGGTTTGCACGGCGATCTCGACCATCGACAGCGAGTCGATGTCCAGGTCGTCGACGAACGACTTCTCCGGGGTGACCTCGGACGGCTCGATGCCGGTGACCTCTTCGATGATCTCGGCGATACCGGCGATGATTTCTTCCTGAGTGACGGCCACAGCCTTATTTCCCTTCGTAATGTGTTGTGTGCAAATCGGGTTGACGTTTGCAGTTGTTATTGTTCTGGCGAAAGCGGGCAGTTTAGAGGTTCGCCAACTCGTCCAGATCTGCGGGTGACTTGACGGCACGGGCCGTAACTCCCCGAAGTTCGCGCTTGGCGATACCGGTGAGAGTGCCCGCGGGAGGGAACTCCACGATCGCCGTGAGATGGTGCTCGCGCAGCGTCGCGGTGCACAGGTCCCAGCGCACCGGCTGGGTCAGCTGAGCGACGAGCGTGTCCATCGCCGCGGCCGCGGAAGCCACCGGCTTACCGTCGTGGTTCGACAGCAGCGTGGCGGTGGGCTCGGCGGTCATGACGGCGGCCGCCGCCGCGGCGTAGCCGTCCAAAGCCGGGGCCATGTACTTGGTGTGGAACGCTCCGGCCACACCGAGCGCGCGCACCCGGGCCTTCGCCGGTGGGTCTTCGGCGAGCTTCTCCAATGCGGCGAGCGGGCCCGCGGCGACGATCTGACCGGCACCGTTGCGGTTCGCGGGGAAGAGCCCGAGTTGCTCGAGGCGGCTCAGCACCTCGGCCTCCTCACCACCGAGCACCGCGGACATGCCGGTTGGCTCGACGGCGCAGGCCTTGGCCATCTCGGCGCCGCGGGTGGCGGCCAGCGCGACGGCGTCGTCGGCGGCCAGCACGCCGGCGATCGCGTAGGCCGCGATTTCGCCGACCGAGTGCCCCGCCACGATCAATTCCTCGCCGGCAAGCAGGCCGCGCTTGGTCAGCTCCTGGTGGGCGAGCAGCGTGGCGGCCACGACCAGCGGCTGGGTGACCGCCGTGTCGGTGATCTCCTCGGTCGACGCGGTGGTCCCGAGCCGCACGAGGTCCAGGCCGCTGGCCTTCGACCACAGGGTCAGCTGGTCGGCGGTGCCTGGCAGCTCCAGCCAGGGCGACAGCATCCCCTCGGTCTGCGAACCCTGTCCGGGCGCAAGCAATGCAATCACGTGTCTAAGAGAACACTGTGGAAAGGGTTTTGGCGGGTGTAACAGATTATGAACCTCGTCTTAGGTTTTTGTATATACCTTACAAAACCGCTTCGTAAGCTACGTTTTTGATACCGTGCCGCGATCTGTTGCCTGGGTCACTATCGCCCGGACGGGGCCGTGACACCGCCTCTGACCGGCAGGGGAACCGGAGCGACGGTGCTGTTGTCGACGCTGGACGGATGTGCGGGGTAGTTGAGCTGGCCGACCGTCGACGCCACCCGCAGGACGTATGCGTCGCGCGGCTGGGTGGGATCGCGCCCGGTGAAGTCGGTGATGCGCTTGAGCCGGTATCGCACGGTGTTTGGATGAACGAACAACTTTCTGGCACAGGCCTCGATGGCGCCGCCGCAATCCAAGTACGCGTCGAGCGTCTCGATCAGCGTCGGCCCGGCATCGGCCAGCGGCCCCATCACATCGGTGTGTAACGCCACGATCGCCGACGCATCCCCCATCAGGGCGCGCTCAGGCAACAGCTCCCGGGCCAGCACGGGCCGCGGCGCACCGCCCCAGCCGGCGACCGCGTTCATCCCCGAGATCGCCTCGCTGGCGCTGTGATAGGCCGCGGTCAGCATGGGCGCGGTGGGTCCGATGACCACCGGGCCGTCGGAGAACGCGGTCAACAGGTCGCCCAGGAACTTGTCGGTCGGCGACAACTGGCCGGACACGATTGCCACCAGCCAGGTGCCGTGCACGTCGGTGAGGGCCGCGCGCCCGTGATGAGCGGCGGTGTCGCGGACGATTTGGCTGGCTCGCTCGCTGGCGCCCTCGCCGTTCGTGTTGTCGCGGCCGGGGGCCGGCGTCCCGACGACAACCGTCGCCGGCGCGGTGGTGTCCCAGTTCAGCGCGGCCGCGCGGGACAACAGCTCGGGGCCGGTGTCGCCGCGCACCACCGCGTCGACGACGCTGGCCTCCATTCGGCTGTCCCAGGTGCCACGGGCTTCGGCCGCGTCGGCGTAGGCGGAGGCGAAACTGAACGCAAGGTCGCGGCTGTACTTCAGAATGCCGACCGTCAGCGCGGTCAACTGTTCCTCGGAGCGGGCCAGCAGCGGCACGACCTCCTCGAAGAACTCCATGGTGACCCGCACCATGTCCACGCTGTGGCGCAGCGCGATCCGCCGGGTCAGGTCCTGGGGCACCAGCTCGAACGCTCGCGCCGTGTAGTTGACGTTGTTGTGCGGATCGTGCATCCACTCGACGAAGTTCACCACCGCCGTCTGCACCACCAGGGCCACGCTGGCGCGCTGGGAGGCCTCCAGGTCGGCGAAGAACGGCAGCCGCTCCTGCATGGCAGAGACCGCCTCGGTGGACAGCCGGCCGGAATACTGCTTCAACCGCCGGAGCAGGGATTCGGGCACGGTATCCAGCAGCTCGAGGGGCGACCTCGGCTTGGCAAACGGGCCGGCGAAGGGGTTGTCATTCACCCCTAAAACTTACGCCAGATTTCTGGAACTTTCCCCCAAAGCGGGGCGCGTCGTAGCGGCTCACCAAGGGGCGGGCGGCCCGACCGTCACGCTGGAGTGACGCTCGGCGGGCGAGGGCGGGCGAGGGTGGGCGATGGCAGGCGAGGGTGGGCGAGGGCGGCCGGCCGCGGGGCTAGGCCAGGGTTAGGCCCCGGGGCCGGGATCGGACGTCTGCTCCGGCGCGGCCTGCACGTCGTCGATCCGGTACTGACGGGCGGCCGCGACCGGTACCGACGGATCGATTTCGCCGTCGCGGGCCAGCGCCTCCAGCACCGCGACCACCTGCGACTCGGCGTCGGTGTTGAAGAAGCGCCGCGCGGCGGGCCGGGTGTCGGAAAAGCCGAACCCGTCGGTGCCCAGCGTGACGAAGGTGCCCGGCACCCATGGCCGGATCTGCTCGGGGACGGCGCGCATCCAGTCCGACACGGCGATCACCGGCCCGGCCGCATCCGCGAGGGCCCGAGTCAGGTAGGGGGTGCCGGCCGGCCGGTCCGGATGCCGCAGCCTGGCCCTCTCGACGGACACGCCGTCGCGGTTCAGCTCGCCCCAACTGGTCACCGACCAGACGTCGGCGGCGACATCCCACTCGGCGGCCAGCATCCCCGCCGCCTTCAGCGCCGCGGGCATGGCCACCCCCGAGGCGAGGATCTGCGCCTTGCTGGCCCGCTGCTCGGTGGCGGCGTGGTAGCGGTAGATGCCGCGCAGCACGCCCTCGGGATCGAAGTTGGCCGGCTCGGGTGGCTGCACGTACGGCTCGTTGTAGACGGTGATGTAGAAGTAGACGTCCTCCGGGTTCTCCCCGAACATGCGGGCCAGCCCGCTCTCCACGATGTAGGCGATCTCGTACGCGAACGCCGGATCGTAGGCCACCACCGCCGGATTGGTGGCGGCGAGCAACAGCGAGTGGCCGTCGGCGTGCTGCAGGCCCTCGCCGGTCAGCGTGGTGCGCCCGGCGGTCGCGCCGAGCAGGAAGCCGCGCGTCATCTGGTCGGCGGCGGCCCACAGGCCGTCGCCGGTGCGCTGGAACCCGAACATGGAATAGAAGATGTAGATCGGGATCATCGGCTCGTTGTGCGTCGCGTACGACGTGCCGGCCGCGATGAACGACCCCACCGACCCGGCCTCGTTGATGCCCTCGTGCAGGATGTGCCCGGCTTCGCTTTCCTTGTAGGCCAGCATCAGGTCGGCGTCGACGGCGGTGTACAGCTGGCCGAGGCGGTTGTAGATCTTCAGCGACGGGAACCACGAGTCCATCCCGAAGGTGCGTGCCTCGTCGGGAATGATCGGGACGATGCGCGGCCCAACTTCCTTGTCGCGCAACACTTCCTTGAAGGTGCGCACCGTCGCCATGGTGGTGGCGACCTCCTGGTTTCCCGATCCCTTCTTCAGCGCGGCGTAGATCTCGCGGCCGGGAAGCCGCAGCGCCTTGGCCTTCGTCCGGCGCTCGGGCAGGAAGCCGCCCAGGGTGCGGCGACGGTCGAGCATGTACCGGATCTCCGGAGCGTCGGGTCCGGGGTGATAGTAGGGCGGGAGGTAGGGATTCTCGTCCAGCTGGGCGTCGCTGATCGGAATCCGCATCGAGTCGCGGAAGGCCTTGAGGTCTTCCAGCGCAAGCTTTTTCATCTGATGGGTGGCGTTGCGGCCTTGGAAGTGCGCGCCCAGCGAGTAGCCCTTGATGGTCTTGGCCAGGATCACCGTCGGCTGTCCCTTGTGGTCGATGGCGGCGCGGTAGGCCGCGTAGACCTTGCGGTAGTCGTGACCGCCGCGCTTGAGGTTCCAGATCTCGGAATCCGTCATGTGCTCCACGAGCGCCTTGGTGCGCGGGTCGCGGCCGAAGAAGTGTTCGCGGACGTAGGCGCCGTCGTTG
Source organism: Mycobacterium malmoense (assembly GCF_019645855.1). Taxonomy (NCBI): domain Bacteria; kingdom Bacillati; phylum Actinomycetota; class Actinomycetes; order Mycobacteriales; family Mycobacteriaceae; genus Mycobacterium; species Mycobacterium malmoense. The sequence goes on along the minus strand of NZ_CP080999.1, from coordinate 3,204,700 downwards.
GCCTTATAGGTCTGGTAATCACCATCAGGTGTCGAGTTCATCAGGTTCACCAGCGCGCCGTCCTTGTCGGCGTGCAGCAGCGCGTCCCACTCGCGGCCCCAGACCACCTTGATGACGTTCCAGCCGGCACCCCGGAAGAACGACTCCAGCTCCTGGATGATCTTGCCGTTACCGCGCACCGGGCCGTCGAGGCGCTGCAGGTTGCAGTTGATGACGAAGGTCAGGTTGTCCAGGCCCTCGAGCGCCCCCACGTGCAGCAATCCCCGGCTTTCGGGTTCGTCCATCTCGCCGTCGCCCAAAAAGCACCACACGTGCTGGTCGGAGGTGTCCTTGATGCCCCGGTCGTGCAAGTAGTGGTTGAACCGGGCCTGGTAGATGGCGTTCATGGGGCCCAGGCCCATCGATACCGTCGGGAATTCCCAGAAGTCGGGCATCAGCCGCGGGTGCGGATAGGACGGCAACCCGCCGCCGGGATGGCTGTGCTCCTGGCGGAAGCCGTCGAGCTGGTCCGCGCTGAGTCGGCCCTCTAAGAAGGCGCGGGCGTAAATCCCCGGGGAAGCGTGACCCTGGATGAACACCTGGTCCCCGCCGCCGGGATGCGATTTGCCGCGGAAGAAGTGGTTGAAGCCGACCTCGTAGAGCGCCGCGGACGAGGCATAGGTCGAAATATGGCCGCCCACGCCGATTCCCGGGCGCTGGGCGCGGTGCACCATGATGGCGGCGTTCCACCTGATCCACGCCCGGTAGCGGCGTTCGACGTCCTCGTCGCCGGGGAACCACGGTTCCAGCTCGGTCGGGATGGTGTTGACGTAGTCGGTCGAGGTCAGCGCGGGGATGGCCACCCGCTGCTCACCCGCCCGTTCCAGCAGCCGCAGCATCAGATACCGCGCCCGCGCCGGCCCCGAGCGCTCCAGCAGCTCGTCGAAGGACTCCAGCCACTCCGACGTCTCCTCGGGGTCGATGTCGGGCAGATAGGACGCCACACCTTCGCGGATCACCCGAACGCGGTCGGGTTCGCTTGCGCTGCTTGGGGTTTTGGCCAGATCGTGGCGCGCGAACTCGGTAGTCAACTCACTACTCCTGTAGTTGGCGGGATATCCGCTTGCGTTATGCCTCCCTATCGTGCCGCACCGGCGTTCGGGGCGGGTAGCCGCCGTCCGGTCGCCGATCAACGGTGGTGCGCGCTGGGGTGGTGGAATCGTCACCCGGTAACGTCACCAACCGTGCTCATTGGATGGCGTGCCGTCCTCGCGGGTGCGTCCCCAAGGCGAGGTGCCCTGGCGATCGGCTGCGTCGCGGCGACGCTGATGGGAATCGTCGGGTGTACCACCGTCACCGGTGGCACGGCAACACCGGACACCAAGGTCGCCCCGGCCTACCGGCAGTCGGTGTCGGCGTCGGTGTCGGCCTCGTCGGCGACGTCAAGGATCCGGGAGTCCCAGCGGCAACAATCGCTGACGACCAGGGCGGTGCGCACCTCCTGCGACTCGCTGGCCACCACCGCCAAGGACGCGATCGACAAGGTCAATGCCTTTGTCGCGGCGTACAACAACGGCCGCAGCACCGGCCCGGCCGAAGGCCCCGCGATCGAGGCGCTGAACAACAGCGCCACCACGGTGTCCGACAGCTTCAGCGATGCGCTGTCCCAGCAGCTGCGGGACGCGTTCAACGCCTACATCGAAGCGGCGCGCGGCGTGGCCAACGCGATCGGCACGCACGCGTCGACATCGGAGTTCAACAAGCGGGTCGATCAGCTCAACGACACCAAGACGAAGGCACTGAAACTCTGCCTGGCGGCCTTCTGAGGCGCGTCATGAGGCACGGGTATGGACCGCGTTCTGGCTGTGCGACGATAATTCTCATCGCACGGCGCGCGGATGGTTCCGCGGATGGTTTAAGGAGGCTCCACGGTGGTCGCGGCGGATCACGCCCCGAGCTACGCTCGCAAACTGGGCATCCAACGAGACCAAGTCGTCCAGGAATGGGGCTGGGACGAAGACACCGACGACGACATCCGCGCTGCGGTCGAGGAAGCGTGCGGCGGTGAGTTGCTCGACGAGGACAGCGACGAGGTGGTCGACGTCGTGCTGCTGTGGTGGCGCGACGGGGACGGCGACCTGGTGGACACCTTGATGGACGCGATCGGCCCGCTGGCCGAAGATGGCGTCATCTGGGTGCTGACGCCCAAGACCGGCAAGCCCGGTCACGTCCTGCCCGCCGAGATCGCCGAGGCGGCCCCCACCGCGGGATTGATGCCCACCTCGTCGGTCAACCTCGGCGACTGGAGCGCCAGCCAGTTGGTGCAGCCCAAGTCGCGGACCGGGAAGCGTTGATGCTGCCCGTCGGCGCCACCGCCCCGGACTTCACCTTGCGCGACCAGAATCAACAGCGTGTCACCCTGAGCGCCTATCGCGGTGCCAAGAATGTCCTGCTGGTGTTCTTCCCGCTGGCATTCACCGGGATCTGCCAGGGCGAGCTGGATCGGCTGCGCGATCACCTGCCCGATTTCGAAAACGACGACAGTGTGGTGTTGGCGATCTCGGTGGGCCCGCCGCCGACGCACAAGATCTGGGCCCTCGAGAGCGGGTTCACGTTCCCGGTGCTGTCGGATTTCTGGCCGCACGGCGAGGTCAGCCAGGCCTACGGCGTGTTCAATTCCGACGCCGGTTACTCCAACCGCGGCACCTTCGTCGTCGACCGGTCCGGGATCGTCCGGTTCGCCGAGGTGAAGCAGCCCGGCGAGGCCCGCGATCAGCGGCTTTGGACCGACGCGCTGGCGGCTTTGCGGGCCTGAATGTTTTGGGTGCTCGGCTTCGGGCGTGTAGCCTGCGGCGGACCCCCGGGTTTCCCCCGGGCTTCAGGGCGCGTAGCTCAGTGGTAGAGCTCTGGTTTTACACACCAGCGGTCGGCGGTTCGATACCGTCCGCGCCCACTCGGCTGGCGGCCGGGGGCATCTCCGCTTGCGAGCGTAACGCCACTGCGAATTCGCTCGCCGATTTTCGCGGTGGCGTTACGTTCGCGCCGGACGGGAGTTATGGCAAGGTCAGGGCGTGGGAGAGCAATCCGTGAGGCCGTTTCGCGTCGACGTCCCGGACGACGTTCTGGACGACCTGCGATCGCGGCTGGCGCGCACCCGGTGGCCCGAAGCCGAATGCGTGGACGACTGGAGCCAGGGCATCCCGCTGGCTTACACCCGCGAGTTGGCCGACTACTGGGCCAACACATACGACTGGCGGTCCCGCGAGGCCGCGCTCAACCGCTTTGACCAGTTCGTCACCGAAATCGACGGCCTGGACATTCATTTCATCCACCAACGTTCGCCCCACGACAACGCCTTCCCGCTGGTGATCACTCACGGCTGGCCGGGCTCAATTGTGGAGTTTCACAAAGTGATTGAGCCGCTGACCAATCCGGCGTCGGGCCGCCCCGAGGACGCCTTCCACGTCGTCTGCCCGTCACTTCCCGGGTACGGCTTCTCCGGAAAGCCCACTCGCACCGGGTGGGGGGTGGGCAGCATCGCCGACGCCTGGGAGACGCTCATGCTGCGCCTCGGCTACGACCGCTACGGCGCGCAGGGCGGCGACTGGGGCGCGGCCGTGACGACACAGATGGGCCGCAACGGTGGCCTTTCTGGGGGCCACTGCGCGGCCATCCACCTGAACATGCCGATCGGGCGGCCCACGCCCGAAACCCTCAAGAACCCCACCGCGGAAGAGCAACGCGCCCTTGCCGCGTTGGCCGATCACCGGAAGTGGGGCACCGGCTATTCCAAGCAGCAGTCCACCCGACCGCAAACCCTGGGCTACGGGCTGGTCGATTCGCCGGTAGGGCAACTTGCCTGGATCGTCGAAAAGTTCGGGGCCTGGGCGGATTGCGATGGCCACCCCGAGAACGCGTTCAGCCGCGACGAGCTTCTGGACAACGTGATGGTGTACTGGGTGACCGCCACGGCCGCGTCCTCGGCCCGCCTGTACTGGGAGAGCTTCAAGGTCTGGGGGCAGGACGGCCGGGTTGAATTGCCCACGGGCGTCGCCGCTTTCCCCAAGGAGCTGCTAAAGGCGCCGCGGAGCTGGTGCGAGCCGATCTACAACATCACCCACTGGACGGACATGCCGCGCGGCGGACACTTCGCCGCGTTCGAACAACCGGAGCTGTTCGTCGAGGACGTCCGCGCGTTCTTTGCGACGGTGCGGTAAACACCCGAGACGCCGAGCGTGCGTGTCTGTACAGCGACACGCCGCTCGACGCGGCATTTTGCGCACGCTCGCGGCCTTTGGCCCTAGACGATGCGGCGGCCCCGTCGCGCGCGGGATCGCATGTCCCACAGGTAAAGCCGATAGCCGAAGATCCAGGCTCGGTGCGGGATCAGCCGGTCGGCCAGCCGCAGGGCGGTCAGCAGCCTCTCGAACCGGCGCTGCTGGCCCCGCGACCAGTCCAGCCGCATCATCGCCCGGAACTCGGGGGCCAGGAATCCCGTCGTCGCGAACAGGTTGAACGGCCCCGCCAGCGCCCGCAACGGCCACGGCAGAAACGCCATCGACGCGACGCCGAGTAGATGCTCGCGCACCGGCGGGTCGATGCGCAGCTCGTCGAGGGAGCGCTTCCAGTACTCGTCGAACGCCACCCGGTCCGGCGGCCACATGCGCTCGGGCACCTGCAACGTGGTGCCTAACCGTTTGGCGTCGCGGTAGACGGCGTCGGCGGCGGCATCGTCCAGTCGGCCGTGCAGGAACTCGTGCTGGTCAACGAAATAGCGGTACAGGCAGGCGGCCACCCACAGCTGCAATTTGGGGTCAAACGCGTTGTAGGACACCGGGCTCGACGGCGTCGACCGAACCTGCCGGTGGGCGACATCGACGGCGCCGCGGATCAAGGCCCGGTCGGCCTCGGTCCCGATGGTCGCGACCGCCAGGTAGGTCCCGGTGGTGCGGGCCCGCTTGAACGGATGCTTGTAGACATTGCCGCTGTCCACGGGACTTTCCAGCACGCCGTAGCCGACACCGGGCAGGGACAGCTGCATGATCACGTTCGCGGCGGGCAACAACACGGCCGCCGGGTTCAGCAGGTCGGCGACCCGGGTCGCGGGCCGCTTCATAGCGAATCTCGCCCCATGGAATCGAGTAGACCACGTGTGAGACGCTGCCGGGGTGTTTGCGACCACACGGCTCGGCGTGCTGGCCGGCTATCTGGCCGACCTCGCTCTGGGCGACCCGCAACGGGGTCACCCGGTCGCGCTGTTCGGCCGGGCGGCCGCGACGTTGGAGCGCGCCACCTACCGCGACAGCAAGATCGCGGGTGCCGTGCACGTGGGCCTGCTGGTCGGTGCGGTGACGGTGCTGGGTATTGCCGTCGCAAGGAGGGGCCGGCCCTGGTCCATCGCGGCCACTTGGATATGCCTGGGCGGGACGTCGTTGGCGCGCACCGGGTTGGAAATGTCGCGGCTGCTGGAGGGCGGCGACATCGAGGCCGCGCGACGGCTGTTGCCGTCGCTGTGCGGGCGCGATCCGACGGGGCTGGATGGGGCCGCCCTGACGCGCGCGGCGCTGGAATCGGTCGCCGAGAACACCTCCGATGCCCAGGTGGCGCCCCTGCTGTGGGCGGTGGGTGGCGTGCCCGCGGTGCTGGCCTACCGCGGCATCAACACGCTGGATTCGATGGTCGGTTACCGCTCTCCGCGTTACATCCGATTCGGTTGGGCCGCAGCGCGATTGGATGATTTGGCCAACTACGTCCCGGCCCGGGTGACCGCGGGGTTGGTGGTGGTATGCGCACCCATCGTCGGGGGATCGCCGTCGGGTGCGGTGCGGGCCTGGCGGAGGGACGCTACCCGGCATCCCAGCCCCAACGCCGGTGTAATCGAGGCGGCCTTTGCCGGGGCACTGGGTGTCCAACTCGGCGGGCCCACCCAGTACCACCATGAGCTGCAGATCCGGCCCACCCTCGGCGACGGCCGAGAACCCACGGTGGCCGACCTGCGCCGCGCGGTGGTGCTGTCGCGGGCGGTGCAGGCGGCGGCCGCGCTTGTGTGTGGGATGACTCTGCGTCTACCAGGCAAAAGTGCGAGTAACCCCCGTGGTCAGCGCAGAATCAACGCGTCCCGCTACCGCCGGCGGCCGTAGCGGTCGGCGAGCTTCTGCTCGACGGTCATCGGCGTTTCGGGGGCGTGTTGCTTGTCCCGGCGGCGGGCGCGGATCTCGGAATAAATGAAGTAGCCCAGCCCGATCGGCGCGAGAATGCCGAACGAAATCCACTGGATGCCGTAGGAGAGAAACGGTCCGGCGTCCAGGTGGGGGATGCCGATCACGCCGAGTCCGCCGGGCTGGTTGTCGACCAATTGCAAATACGACCCGGCCAGCGGGACCTTGGTCAACGCCGCGACCTGCCCGGCGTTGATCGAATACACCTGCTGCACGCTATCTCTGAAAAATGGCTCTTTGCCTGGAGCGGTGGGCTCGGAGTCGCGCAGCCGTGCCGTGATGGTCACCGTCTGTGACGGCGGGCGGGCGATCGGGGGGATATGCGACCCCTGCTCGGGCCGCACATAGCCGCGGTCCACCAGAACGGTGGGCCCGTCGTCGACGACGAACGGTGCCAGTACCTCGAACGCCGGGTCGCCGTCGACCACCCGCAACCGGGCCAGCACCTGAACGTCCGGCAGGTAATGCCCGGTGGCCGTCACCCGGCGCCACTGCGCGTTGGGGGCCGACGAGTCCTGTTGTGGCAGCAGGGTTTTCAGTGGAACCGGCGGGGTGTTGAGGGAATACTCGATCTGGTGGTTCTCCCGCGACGTCCTGGTGTTCTTTCCTAGTTGCCAGGGCGCGAGCACCATGAAGCACAGGTAGGTGAAGGCGATGATCACCAGGGCCAGCGCTATCCAGCCCGGCCGCAGTAGAAAAGCCAAACGCCGCATCAAGTCCCGCCGTTTCGTGCCAGCTGCTCGTCGACCCAGCCATGTAGGCCGGGTAGGGCGGCCTCGATGACGGCGAAAACCTTCTCGAAGTCGTGCGCGCCGCCGTAATAGGGATCGTCGACGTCGGGGGCATAGGCACCCGAGCGCGGGTCGAACGAGCGCAGCATCCGTATCCGGCCGTCGTCGACGCCCAGCTGCCGCAACATCCGAACATGATTGCGGCCCAATGCCACCACCAGGTCGGCGGCCAGGTGATCCTCGTCGAGCTGTGCGGCGCAGTGGTCGGTGGGGTAGCCGTGGGCACGCAGGACCCGGGTCGCCCGGTCGTCGGCGCAATTGCCGACATGCCAGTCGCCGGTGCCCGCGCTGGTCACCCGTACCGCGTCACCCAGACCGCGGCGCCGCAGCTGGTGAGCGAACATCTTCTCGGCCATCGGCGAACGGCAGATGTTGCCGGTGCAGACGAAGGTGACGTGCAGCGGTTCAGACACCGAGCGCCCTCCGCAGCTCGTCGACGGTCGCGGCATGCGTCACGCCGGTGCCGCCCCCGTCGGCAAGGTCACCGAAGTCGTCGTGCCCGTAACCCCAGCCGACCACCACGGTGTCGATGCCGTGCGCGGCCGCGCCGTGCACGTCGTGGCTGCGGTCGCCGACCATGAGCACGCGCTCGGGCAGCGGCGCCAGCTGTTCCAGTGCGTGGGCCAGCACGTCGGCCTTGGAGCTGCGGGTGCCGTCGGTGGTGGCGCCCGCGATCACCTCGAAATGCCGGTCGAGCCCGAAGTGGGCGAGGATGCGCCGGGCGGTGGGTTCCGCCTTGGAGGTGGCCACGGCCAGTCGGACGCCGGCGGCCCGCAGGTCGGCCAGCAGCGGCTCGACGCCGTCGAACAGGCTGTTCATCGCCCAGCCCCGGGTGGTGTAGTCGGCCCGGTAGGCCGCGATCGCCTCTTCGCCGAGATCCATAGAACGGAAGGTCTCGTGCATGGGCGGGCCGACGATCCGCGCGGCCAGGTCGCCGTCGGGCACCGCGGCGCCGACGTGGCCGAGCGCATGGCGGAAGCTGGCCACGATCCCCTCCGCCGAGTCGGTGAGTGTGCCGTCGAGGTCGAAGATCACCAGCTGGGCCTTAGTGGCGCCAGGGCCGCACGGAGAATCGACCCCGGCTGAGATCGTGTCTGTCACGATTCCCATTGTCCCTGACGGCACGCTTGGGCAAGCCGCAAGGCATACGGTCTACCGGCTGGCCTGGGCCTCCACGAATCCGGCCACCGCGAAGTCCTGGTCGAAGGCCAAAGCCTCGCGTAGGCGCCGGTCGCGCATGACGCGAAAGCTCGTCGCGTCGACAAAGGAGTACACCCGCTCATCGTGCTTGCGGTCCTCGCCAACCCGGTGCACGACGAGGCGCTCGGCGCCGCTCAGAGCGTCGAGTCGCAACGTGGTCCCCGCGATCGTTGGGCACCGACGACAAGGCGGGCGAGAGGCATCGGCGTGCCACGCTCCCGTGACGGCCCACTAGTGTTTCTCGGATGGCGACTCTGGACCCGAGCCCGCCTGCGGCGGCCCGCTATCACGGCGATCAGGCCGTCGCGCCCGGGATGCTGGATTTCGCCGTCAACGTCCGCCACGCCCGGCCGCCGGAATGGCTGACGCGGCGGCTGGCCGACCGCCTGCCGGACCTGGCGCGCTACCCGAGCGTCGAAGACGTGCGCCGGGCGCAGGACGCGGTCGCCGAGCGGCACGGCCGGGCCTGCGACGAGGTGGTGCCGCTGGCCGGGGCGGCGGAAGGGTTCGCGTTGCTGGCCAACCTGCGTCCGGCGCGGGCGGCGATCGTCGCGCCGTCGTTCACCGAGCCGGCCGCGGCGCTGAGCGCGGCCGGGGTGCCCGTGCACCATGTCGTGCTCGAGCCGCCGTTCAGGCTGGACGGTGTGCGCGTGCCCGAGGACGCCGACCTTGTCGTGGTGGGCAATCCGACCAATCCCACCGCGGTGCTGCACTCCCGCGAGCGGCTGCTCGCGCTGCGCCGGCCCGGGCGGATTCTGGTGGTCGACGAGGCGTTCGCCGATGCGGTTCCCGGCGAGCCGGAGTCGCTGGCCGGTGACTCACTGCCCGATGTGGTGGTGCTGCGCAGCCTGACCAAGACGTGGGCGCTGGCGGGATTGCGGGTGGGTTACGCCCTGGGCTCGCCAGAAGCGTTGGCGCGGTTGACCGCACAGCGCGCGCACTGGCCCGTGGGGACGCTGCAGCTGGCGGCAATCACCGCGTGTTGCTCCGTTGAAGCCGTCGCCAACGCGGCGGCCGACGCCGTGCGGTTGGCGGCGTTGCGCGCCGAGATGGTGGCCGGCCTGGCGTCGGTGGGCGCCGACGTGGTCGACGGCCGGGCCCCGTTCGTGCTGTTTCGCATGCCCGATGCGGCACGGATACGAAATAGCTTGCGGCGCAGTGGTATTGCCGTTCGCCGGTGTGATACGTTCGTCGGCCTGGACGAGCGGTATCTGCGGGCGGCCGTGCGCCAGGACTGGCCGCTGCTGGTTCGGGCCATCGCGGAGGTGCGCCGGTGAGCGCGCGGCTGGCCGACGTCATCGAGGTGCTGGACGAGGCCTACCCGCCGCGGCTGGCCCAATCATGGGATTCGGTGGGGCTGGTCTGCGGCGACCCCGACGACGTGCTGGAGTCGGTGACCGTTGCGGTCGACGCGACACCCGCGGTGGTCGACGAGGTTCCGGCGGCCGGACTGCTGCTGGCCCACCATCCCCTGCTGTTACGCGGGGTCGACACGGTGGCGGCGAGCACGCCGAAGGGCGCGCTCGTGCACCGCCTGATCCGCTCCGGGCGGTCACTGTTCACCGCGCACACCAACGCCGACTCGGCATCACCGGGGGTGTCCGACGCGCTCGCCCACGTTCTCGGCCTCACCGTCGAAGCCGTGCTCGAGCCGCTGGCGACCGACGCCGACCTCGACAAGTGGGTCGTCTATGTGCCGCGCGAGAACGCGGAAGCGGTGCGGGAGGCCGTGTTTGCGGCCGGCGCGGGCCACATCGGCGACTATTCGCACTGCAGCTGGAGCGTCAGCGGCATCGGGCAGTTCCTCCCGCAGGAGGGGGCGTCGCCCGCGGTGGGCAGCGTCGGCACCGTCGAGCGGGTGGCCGAAGACCGGGTTGAGGTCGTCGCACCCGCCCGGGCTCGGGCGGCCGTGCTGGCGGCGATGCGCGCCGCCCATCCCTACGAAGAGCCCGCGTTCGACATCTTCGCGCTGGTGCCGCCACCCGGTGACGCCGGGCTGGGCCGCATCGGCGCGCTGCCGCGACCGGAACCGTTGCGCGGCTTCGTTTCTCGGGTCGCCGCCGCGTTGCCCCGGACATCCTGGGGGGTGCGCGCGGCGGGGGACCCCGACCTGCCGGTGTCGCGGGTCGCCGTCTGCGGCGGCGCGGGGGACTCGCTGCTGGCCGCCGCGGCCGGCGCGGACGTGCAGGCGTATGTCACGGCCGATCTGCGGCATCATCCGACCGACGAGCATCGCCGGGCTTCGAATGTGGCGCTGATCGACGTGGCGCACTGGGCAAGCGAATTCCCGTGGTGCGACCAGGCCGCCGGCATACTGCGGTCCCATTTCGGTGCGGCCCTGTCCGTGCGGGTGTGCACCATCCGCACCGACCCGTGGAATATCGGGCACCTTGGCAACGATGCGGGGAGAGGGTAGCCATGAAAGCCGAAGTAGCGCAGCAACGTTCGCTGCTCGAGTTGTCGAAACTGGATGCCGAGCTGTCCCGCATCGCACACCGGGCCGCCCACCTGCCACAGCAAGAGGCCTACGAGCGGATGCAGGCCGAGCACACCGCCGCCGGTGACCGGCTGGCCGCGGTTCGAATTGCGCTGGAAGACTTAGACGTTCAAGTATCGCGATTCGAGTCGGAGATCGAGGCGGTGCGGCAACGCGAAGACCGCGACCGATCGTTGCTCAAGTCGGGTGCGACGGACGCCAAGCAGCTCTCGGACCTCCAGCACGAGCTGGAGACGCTGCTTCGCCGTCAAGCCAGCCTGGAAGACTCCCTGCTGGATGTGATGGAGCGCCGCGAGGAGCTGCAGGGCCGGCTGGACGCCGAGCAGCGGGCGCTCGAGGCGCTGCAGTCCGAGCTGGACAGCGCCCGGCAGGCCCTCGATGCCGCGCTCGCCGAAATCGACCAGGCCCGCCAGGAGCATTCGTCGCGGCGCGAGGCGCTGACCGCCGCACTGGACCCCGCGCTGTCCGCCCTTTACGAACGACAGCGCGCTGGGGGAGGACCGGGCGCCGGGCCACTGCTGGGGCATCGGTGCGGTGCTTGCCGGATCGAGATCGGCCGCGGCGAACTGTCCCGCATCTCGGCCGCCCCCGAGGACGACCTGGTGCGATGCCCGGAGTGCGGCGCGATCCTGTTGCGGGTCAAGGGATTCGAGCAGTGAAAGTCGTCATCGAGGCCGACGGCGGGTCGCGCGGCAACCCCGGACCGGCGGGATACGGCGCGGTGGTGCGCACCGCGGACCGCTCGACCGTGCTGGCCGAGGCCAAGCAGGACATCGGCGTGGCGACCAACAACGTCGCCGAATACCGTGGTCTGATAGCCGGTTTAGACGACGCTCTGAAACTGGGCGCCACCGAGGCCACGGTTTTCTTGGATTCCAAGTTGTTGGTGGAGCAGATGTCCGGGCGATGGAAGGTCAAGCACCCCGGCCTGATCGAGCTGCACGCCCAGGCCCGGAAGCTGGCGGCGCGGTTCGACCGGATCAGCTATGCGTGGATTCCGCGGGCTCGCAACTCGCACGCGGACCGGTTGGCCAACGAGGCGATGGACGCCGCGGACCGGGCCGACGACCCCGCCGAGAATTCCGCGCCACCGGCGACAGAGTCCCCGAAAACCGTTGCGGCCCAATCCTCGGCGCCCGGATGGACCGGTGCGCGTGGGACGCCGACCAGGTTGCTGTTGCTGCGGCACGGACAGACCGAGTTGTCGGCGCAGCGCCGCTATTCCGGGCGCGGCAACCCGGCGCTGACCGACGTGGGGCGGCAGCAGGCGGGGGCCGCGGCGCGGTACCTGGCGCAACGCGGCGGGATCGCCGCGGTCTTCTCCTCGCCCCTGCAACGGGCCTACGACACCGCGGCCACGGCCGCCAAGGCGTTGGGCCTGGACGTGAGCGTCGACGACGATCTGATCGAGACCGACTTCGGGGCGTGGGAAGGCCTGACGTTCGGCGAGGCGGCCCAGCGTGATCCGGAGCTGCATCGGCGCTGGCTGCGCGACACCGGCACCACGCCACCGGGCGGTGAATGCTTCGATGATGTGCTCGACCGGGTGCTGCGGGTGCGCCAACGAATCGTCGCCGCACACCAAGGCGCGACGGTGCTGGTGGTATCGCACGTGACGCCGATCAAGATGCTGCTGCGGCTGGCGTTGGACGCCGGGCCGGGCATTCTATACCGGCTGCACCTGGACCTGGCGTCGTTGAGCATCGCCGAGTTCTATTCCGACGGAGCGTCTTCGGTGCGGCTGGTGAACCAGACGGGCTATCTCTAGGCGGCCCCAAGTGGCAAGGAAACACAGATGAAGCCGCCTCAACCACCCAACGAACCTGTCCCCGCGGACATCCGGGCGTCGGTGATGGCGGCAGTGCTCGACGAGTTGGCCCGCTGGGGTGTCGAGCGATTCAGCGTCGAGGCCTTGGCGGAGCGCCACCGCCTCGACGCGGCCATGATCTATCGGTACTGGGGCGATCGGCAACGACTCATCGTCGATGCGGCCCTCGCCGATGTTGAAACCTTGAGTGCCGCAACGGACACCGGGTCGCTGCGCGGAGACCTCCGGGCGTTGGCCCGGAATGTGGCCGACCGGATCAATACCGAGGAAGGCCGAACTTTCCTGCGGGCGTTGGTCATGGACCGTCGTGGGCATCACGACGAAGATACTCGAATGAAGTTCTGGCGGGCGCGTTTCGCTGTCGTGCGCGCGGTCGTGGATCGGGCCAGGGAGCGTGGCGAATTGCGCGAGGGCGTGAACACACTGGCCGCTGTGCAGATCGTGTTGGCGCCGCTCAACATTCGTGCTCTTTACTCCGACGCCGACGTCGACGACGACTACTGCGTGGCCATCGCCGACATGGCATGGCATGCGCTCGCCCGTAGATAGCGGCAGCGGGTCCCGGTTGGCCTGACGCTCGACTCTCTCGAGTTCGAGCAGGGTGCGGCCCATGACCGAGACCATGGCCGGGTCGTAAATCGACGACCGGGGGCCGCGGCACCGATGGGCGCGCGTGACGTGTTGTTCGCGGGGGAGCTGCCTTCGCGCGCGCATCGGCCTGGTGATGGAGTCCTGTAGGGGGGGTTATATCGATGGGTTTGCTGGCTGTGCCACGAGGGTATGGCAAACATATGCCAGGCATCGCTAGAGGGTAGTTGCGGTCTGAACTAAAATTCGGGGGGGGGGGTAACTCCAGGCTTTTAAAAATCTCTTCGAGCATTGGTTACTTTAATTCGAATAGTTTGCGATAGGCAAGGTTTGCGGGACGGACTTGAACGGTATCGCTGTAACTCACCCGAAACTCAGGTTGTTCTCAGCTACTTTCTGACCATCCGATTTGGACAACCGATCAAAGGAGATGGTCGTGGACCTCGCAGCCCACCCCTACGTCACCGCCGGTGTGGCCCTGGCCAGCGCCAGCATCATCGCCGCGCCGGTCCCTCAAAATCTGCCCGAGGTTCACCTTCCGGGAGTCCAGCTCGCCGGCGTCGAGAGCAGCATCACTGATCTGTTCTCTGGCGCGGAGAGCGATATCGCGAGTCTGGGAAATGGTATCGGCGCGACCGATTTACCGGCCGGACTTGCCGCCGAGGCCTTCAGCCCGACCTCATTGTTGGCTGGGCTAACCGTGGGCGACGCGGCGAGCAATCCGTGGGTAGAGCTCTTCACGAACTCGTTCGCGAATCTCCAAGCGCTCGCCAACGGGGTGGTCGCTGATCCACTGCCGGTCTTGCACCAGGTACTTATTAATCAGGCAGGCTATGCCGCCACGGCCGGCTCGGCGTTTCAGACGTTTGGCCAGGCTGCCGGCGAGTGGTTCCAGACGACGCTGCCCGCCGCGCTGACCGTCGCCTTGAACGACGTCACATCAGGCATGCCCGCAGACGCCGTTACCGCGGTCAACGGCGCCATCTACGACCTGCTCTACCAAGCACTGCCGCTGGCTTCGCTGGGCAACATCGCGGTCGACATGGCCGACAACTTCTACAACGCGGTTGACACGGTGAACAGCAACCTGCTGATTCCGCTCGGCTATGGCGCCATCCCAATCCTCTTCGATCCGACTGCGGCGCTGGGCAATAGCTCTCAAGCATTCCTCGATGCGCTCGACACCGGCGACTACTCGGCGGCGCTCGGAGCCCTGTTAAACGCGCCCGCCGAAGCGCTGAATGCATTCCTCAACGGCGGAATCCCGCTCAACCTCCCAGGAACGGGCGCGCTGTTGCCGGAAACCGGTCTGCTCAGTGGCCTGACAAGTAGCCAGCTTGGTGAAATCGGCGGACCGATTTACAGCCTTATGGTCAGCTTGCCGCAGGCCATTGCAGCGTCGATCGGCGGATCGACCTCAAGCACCGCGGCCGCTTCGCTCACGTCACTTGGGGGTCTGAGCACATCCGTTGCGGATCTCGGCAACGTGCCGGATCCGGGCGCGCTCGCCGCGGCGGCCGACAACCTGTTCGATCCGAGCGCTGTCGCGGGGCTTGGCTCCATGCTGGCTACTCAATTGGCGCCCAACCTGGCGGCCATGCTTATCCACTTGCTGACCGGTCTGCTGTGAGTCGCATTCCGTTGACATTGATTCCGATTCTGAAGTCCCCGTATAAGAAAGGCGTATAGACAAATGGCCGGTCGTCATGACAGCAAAGCAAATAGCCGTTCGCGCAAAGCCAAGCGGCGCCGTCGTGGACGGACAGCGGGGCTACGCACCGCTGCTGGCGCATTTCTGGCTGCCGGGATGGTCCCGGTGGCGGACGCGGCGTCGGCTCACGCCGACGTGCTTGATTTGATCGTCGAGCCAGTCATCAATGGCATCAGTCACGGAATCGAGGCGGGGACTGCGGCCGGCAGCGATTTGGGTCTGACCGGACTGAATCTTGGTGTCATCGGAGCCGACATCGGGACGATGGGCATGGACCTAGGCCACGTCGGCGCGTCGAGCCTAGATCTCGGCAACATAGGCACGATCGGTCTGGATGTGGGCCATTTCGGTGTGTCCGGACTGGATCTGGGTAACGTCGGCGCGTCTGGTCTCGACCTGGTAACTCTAGGTGCGCATGGCCTGGATTTGAATAGTGTCGCGATCGCAGCCGCCGCCAACGTGGATAACCTCAGTAGCGCAGCCGCCGATATTGGTAATACGGGCAGTTCCGTGGTGGGTGGAGGATTGTCTCCCGACTGGCAAAACTTCATTGTTACTGTCTTCCAAGATCTCATCTACGGGCCGATCCACAACACCGGCGAAGCCTGGATCAACAGTCCGATCGGCCAACCTGTCGATCACATCATTAACGCGCCATTTGTGACTTTGACTGGCCGCGACCTGATCGGCAATGGCGTCAATGGGTTAACTGGAAGCAACACCAGCATTGACGGCACGCCGGGCGGCTGGCTGTTCGGTGATGGCGGCGGCGGCGTTGACGGTGGCAACGGCGGCGCGGCCGGCTTGATCGGCAACGGCGGGATAGGCGGGGCCGGGATCGATGGCGCCAACGGTGGCACTGGCGGCGCCGGCGGATGGCTGTTCGGTAACGGTGGCCCCGGCGGTGCCGGGGGCATGTCGACCAGCGTGAACGTTGCCGGCGGAACTGGAGGGACCGGCGGCAGCGCCGGGTTCTTCGGTAACGGTGGCGCCGGCGGCATGGGCGGTCAAGGCGCCCAGGGGGCCGTCGGCGTTAACCCTGGTGAAAACGTCACCTCGTCGCCCGCCGGCAACGGAACCGACGGAACCATATTGCACTTCAACGGGGGAGCCGGCGCCAACGGCACCGCCGGGCAGCCCGGGGGTAATGGCGGCACTGGCACCAGCGTCCCCGGCACGCAGATCAACGGCGGCAACGGCGGCAATGGAGGCGCCGGCGGCGTCGGCGCACCGGGCGGCAACGGCGGCACAGGCGGGTCTGGCGGCGGCTGGCCTACTACCGGTGGGACCGGTGGCACCGGTGGGACCGGCGGCGCCGGCGCGCCAGGCGGCAACGGTGGTACCGGGGGCGTCGGTCAAGGCGGCGGCTGGCCCGACTCCCCCCAATCCATCGGTGGTGTCGGTGGGACCGGCGGCACGGGCGGCACAGGGGCTGCGGGCGGTATCGGCGGCACCGGGGGCGAGGGACTGGGCGGAACCCTGGCCGGCAATGGCGGCACTGGCGGTACGGGCGGCGCCGGCGCCGACAATGCCGGCACGGGCGGTATGGGCGGCTTCGGCGGCAACGGCGGCCAGGGCGGGATACTGCTCGGTAACGGCGGTGTCGGCGGCACAGGCGGTGTCGGCGGGACCGGGGGCACCGGCGCGGCGGGCGGCGCGGGCGGCGCCGGGGGCACCGGTGGCGTCGGCGGTGGCTCGGAGAACGCCAACATGCCTAGTGGTACCGGCGGTGACGGCGGTACCGGTGGTGTCGGCGGGACCGGTGGCACCGGTGGCATGGGCGGCACGGGCGGTGTCGGTGGCAGCGGCGGGTTCGTTGGTATTGGCGGCAATGCCGGAGGCGGCGGCGCCGGGGGCGCGGGCGGTGTCGGCGGCAGCGGTGGAGCCGGCGGCGCGGCCGGCGCGGGCGGGGCGCCCTTCGAACCAGGCCCTGACGCCCCCAAGTGGCTGCCCGGCGTGGCCGGCAATCCCGGCGAGGCCGGCGCGGCGGGCGCTCAAGGCGCGACCGGGGCCGTGGGCCCTGCGGGGCTAGCCGGCTGATACCACCAGCTCGGTCTACAACCCCGCATGCGAGCTGCGGGGTTGTAGACCGTTCGGCTTCTCGGTGAGCGACGAGTTGAGAGGCTTGAAGGGCGTATCTTGGCCCATGGTTGCTACATTCGACAGCCAGAGTTCGAGCTCCGACACTTCGCGCAGCGTCCGGCGAACCCATTGGGAAACGGTCGTTCGGTGCCGGCGGGTGAATGCCCGAACCCCGTCGCCGCCACCTGAAGCTTCAGCGCGACAACGTGATTGCCTGCTCGGGGCAGTCCTGCGCGCCCGCTCACCGACAAGCAGAAAGCCCGGCTGGCTACTGGAGACCGGCGGATTCAGACCCCAAATACGCCGCCATTCATGAAGGGCCCGTTTGGTCTATCAGGCGCGGTCGTGGAGAGTGACCTGGTAGCCGTCGGGGTCGGCGAACGTGAATGTCCGGCCGAAGGGGCCGTCGATCGGTGCGGAGACGATGGTGTGACCGTCGGCGACGAGAGCATCGTGGATGGCCTGGACGTCGGTGGCGTGGAGCCAGATCGCGGCACCGATGCCGGGCTGAGCGACGGATGCGAGATCGGTGCCGGGAACGACGTCGCGGAGTGCGAACGCGATCGGCTTCGTCTCGAAGACGACGGCGTGCGGAGGTCCGGCCTGCGAGCGGACGAGGCCGAGGTACTGCTCGTAGAACGCCCGCGAAGCGTCGAGGTCGCGCGCTTGGAGCGAGATGAAGTCGGGGCCGGTGGCGGGCATGATGATGCTCCTTCTTTTCGTGTCAGCTTTCTGACACAGGTCAACCTATGTCAGAATACTGACATGAGTCAAGTCGGTATCGACCTGGAGACGTCACTGGGCTACCTGCTGAAAGAGGCGTCGAGCGCCCTCCGCGCCGCCATGGAAGAGGTGCTGCGGCCGCTCGGGATGAGCGTGACGCACTACTCCTGCCTCGAGCTGCTGGCTCAACGACCGGGCTTGTCGAACTCCGAGCTCGCGCGGGGCGCGTTCGTGACACGGCAGTCGATGAACGTGCTGCTCCAGGCCCTGGAACGAGAGGGCTACGTGACCAGGCCTGCGCAGGCACCCGTCGGGAAGGTTCTTCCCACGCGGCTCACGCCTCGCGGCCGACGGAGCCTTAAGAAGGCGTCGGCGGCGGTCCGGTCCGTCGAGGTCAGAATGCTGGCCGGCATAACCGAGACCGAGCAGTCAGACGTGTTCCGGACCCTGCAGAGCATGATTCATTCCCTGCGCGAGGGCAACGACGGTGCATAGCTCGCTCCCCGGCGCACGTCTCACCCGGAGAAGAGTTCAGCCACGCGCCAAAAGCCATGCCGGTGATCTCGGAAATCGACAGACCCCGAATACACCCGCTTCTGCGATGAGCCACTAAAGGCAGCGATTCCACGGACCGCGGCGCCGCGGTGTGGGTCAGCTTGGTGCTGGGCTTGATCTCGTAATCCGGTATGCAACAGTGGAATTCGTACAGCGCGACCTGTAGCTCCATGCGGGTCAGGTGGTCTCGTCGCTGGTGGGCAGGATTAGCGGCACCAACGCGAAGATCGCCAACGTGCTGGGCGTTGATCTCGGCGACGGGGTTCCGCAGTCATGAACCGTGAATGTTTGACAACTGTGGTGGCTCGCTAGCCCTAGGTGGTTTCCCGCATCACCCGGCGCCGCGTTTGCGCGTTCTTGCCCGTCCCGCAACTCGGCTGCGTCATCGTCAGTCAGCGGCGGTACGCAGCTCGTCCGCGATCACGATGTCCAGGAGCGTGTCTAATGGTTCGCCACCGCGGGCGGCGGCCTCCGAAGGCTGTCGTCAGTCTTCGACCGCTGCCAATGCAGTCGACACAAAGTCGAGCCATAACGACGACGTGCAGCGCAACCGTTCACAGCGTGGTCCGCTTCGCTCAAACACTCAGCGCGACAGCGTGATTGCCTGCTCGGGACAGTTCTGCGCGCCCGCGGCAGCCTGCGCCTCGAGCTCACCCGAGACCTCCGCGACGAGCACGACACAGTGACCCACTTCGTCGGCGTCGAAGACGTCGGGGGCCAAGGTGTAGCAGCGGCCGTGGCCAGTGCAGCGGTCGTCGTCGACCGAGACCCGGGTCATGACACTGGGAACGGTGTGAATACCAAAGGCAGCGATTCCACGGACCGCAGCGCCGCGGTGTAGGTCAGCTGGGCGCCGGGCTTGATCTCGTAATCCGGTATGCGACGGTGGAATTCGCGCAGCGCCACCCGCAGCTCCATGCGGGCCAAATGGGATCCGAGGCAGCGGTGCGGACCGCCGCCGAACGCGCGGTGCCGGTTCGGGTTGCGGGTGAAGTCCACGAGTTCCGGGTCGGGGAATTCGGCCGGGTCGGTGTTGGCGGCGCCGAGCAACGGGCTGATCCGCTCGCCCTTGCTGATGGGACATCCGGCCACCTCGACGTCTTGCATGGCGACCCGAACCACGCCGGGCACCGGCGTCTCCCAGCGCAACAATTCCTCGACGGCGCTCGGCAGGACGTCGGGCTGCTCGACGAGTTGACGACGGTGATCGGGATGGCGTGCCAGGTACACAAAGAAGCAGTCGAGGGAGTCGGTCACCGTGTCCAGCCCGGCGATGAGGAACAGGAAGCAGATGTCGAGCAGCTCCTCGCGCGATAACGGTTGGCCCGCAACGTCGGCCGCGATCATCGCGGACAGCACGTCGTCGCGGGGCTGGCGATGTGGTCGTCGATGGCGCGCTCGAAGTAGTCGTAAATCTGTTGCGCCACTACCGCCGACGCCTCGTGGCGGCCGTCGTAGCCGATGGCGCCCTCCGGGCGGATCACCCCATCCTTCCAGAGCAGAAACTTCTCCAGATCCTCCAGCGGCAGGCCGAGTAATTGCAGGAAGACGGTGCACGGGAGGGGCACGGCGAACTCGGCGTGGAAGTCGCATTCGCCCCGATCGGCGAAGCGGTCGATCATCTCGTTCACCAGCTCGGCGACGCGCGGTTCGCGCCGCGCCATCTCGCGCGGGGTGAACAGCGGGTCGAGGATGCGGCGGTACTTCGCGTGCTCGGGAGGATCGACCTGCAGTGGAATCAGTGGCCGCACGTTGCCCAGGTCGACGGCATCCATGTTCGACGAGAACAATTCGGTGCGCTTGAGGGCCATCTCGATGTCGGCGAGACGGCTGAGAACCACCGCCTGCGGCGACCGGAACACCGGGCTGGATTCGCGTAGCGCCTTGTACATCGGTTGCGGCTCCGCCAGGCCCATCATCGCCTGATCGACGAACCGTTCGGTTTCTGTCATGCGGTCAGCGTGGCACCAACGCCCGTATTTACGCAATGATTGAATAGATTGCGCAATAGCTGGGCACCCGTCGCGCCGCTGGCCAGGAGATGACGCAGCGAGTACCGTGTTCGTGCGGACGAGTTGGCCGGGCGGCCGCGGCTCGCGCCGGTCGAGAGGCCGGTGCCGAGTCGAGGAAAGTCCGGACTTCACAGAGCAGGGTGATTGCTAACGGCAATCCGAGGTGACTCGCGGGAAAGTGCCACAGAAAACAAACCGCCACCTTCGCGGTGGTAAGGGTGAAACGGTGCGGTAAGAGCGCACCAGCATTCCGGGTGACCGGAATGGCTCGGCAAACCCCACCCGAAGCAAGGCCAAGAAGGCCGCACGAAAGTGCGGCCGCGCAGGCGCTCGAGGGTTGCTCGCCCGAGCCTGCGGGTAGGCCGCTTGAGGCACCCGGCGACGGTGTGTCCAGATGGATGGTCGCCGCCGCGCCGCCGTTGCTTATGCCGCGGCGGCGGGGAACAGAATCCGGCTTACAGGCCAACTCGCCCGCCCTCGCCGTCCGCGAAACTGTAACTGGCGACGTCGTCTCTCGCGAAACGCGTCGGTAGTTACAGTCTCGCGAGGGGAAGGCGCCCCAGTCTCGAGGAGGACCGGGCTAATGTCGGGCTAATGCCGGGCTAATGCCCGGCCTTGCGCACCGACTTGGCGAGTTTGCGCAGCGCGTCGTCGAGCTGCTGACGGCACCTCTCGGCCAAGTCGGCCTCCTGCTGGTACAGCAGACCGTAGGTGAAGGTGTCCTCGCCGGCGTTGTGCGCGACCTCGGCCTGATGGCTGAGGTGTTCCCGGCTGACCACGCTGTCGTGGTGATCGCCGAGCAGCGTCTGGATGACCTTCGCCTGCTCGGACACCCGCGCCGCGCCGATCGCCGCCGCGGTGTAGCGAAGCCGCTTGGCGCGCTTGCGGATTCGGTGTAGCGCCAGGTCGCGTTCGTGCTCGGCCCCCGGTTCCACCCGCGCGGCGGCCTTCGCGGACTTGCGGACCTTCTTATAGGCGGCATCGACGGTCACCGGCGCCCGATCCTCGCCCGAAACAGTGGCAGGGGTTTCGGCCACCACCGCGTCGAGGGCGTCGAGCAGCCGAAAGTATCGCTGCGACCGCATCGCGATCAAGGACCGCCGCAGCCCGGTCTGGTAGCGGCGTCGGGCACCCTCGACGAGGCGTTCCCGGACGCGCCCACGCACCAGCTGCGGCGGCAGCCCGTCCAGGGCCAGCTGGTAACGCTCGGCGAGCACCTCGGCGTCACGGGCCGTGCCCAGCACATTGGCCAGCTCCCGCAGCTCGTCGAGGATCCACGCGTTGTCGGACGGCCCGAACGAATCCTGGGCGTCGGCCAGCAGGCTGCGGATCTTCCGGATGGTTACCCGCATTTGGTGCACGGCATCGTCGGCGTCGGCGCGAACGGCCCGATCCCACACCAGCAGCTCGTCGACCTGCTCTCCCACCGCGCGATGCACCGGGTCCGCCGGCAGCCGCGTCCCGTTGGGCCGCGCGGTGGCACCGAGCACCCGCGCCAGCTTGGAGGCGTGGCCGGCGGGCGCGGCGCCGGCGTCGAGCAGTCGATTGCTCAACCGGCTCAACAAGTCGGTGTCGACGGCCCCGTTCGTCGGGATGAGCTCGAGTTCCCACTCGCGCCATTCCTGTTCGGCGGGGGATGCGTCGGAGCCCCCGGTCGCCCACGCGGTGACGTGGTCGTTGCTGAACTCCGCGAGCGCTTGACCCTCGACGCCGTACAGCACCTGGGCTTCGCGTTCGGTGGCGATGCGCGCGACCGGTTGCAGCGGGCGGTCGCGGACAATCGCCAGCACGACATCCAGCAACTCGGCCGGCACGGTGTCGTGGCCGGCGCCGGATGCGTCCAGCGGAGCGCGGATCTCGGTGCGGGCGTCGGGTCCGGCCGGCAACTTCAGGTGCCAACCCGCGTCCGGGCCACCGGTGCGCCGCCGCAGGGTGATCTTGTTGCGTGCCAGGTCCTGCGTCGGCGTGTCGAAGTACGTCGCGTCCAGCGATTGGGTCGGCGTCTTCTCGACGCGAGCAACCGCGGCGATGCCTTCGAAGGACGGTGCCACCGTGGACTCGACGACGTCGAACTTGCGCTCCACTTCCAGATGGCGAGAGGGTCTTGGCATTTCCGGCTCCGTGAGGGCGCGTCGCCGCGGTCTTAGACGGTCGTCGACGGTCGTGGATGGGTCCCCATAGACTGCCACACCACGGTTAAGCGCCCAGCGGCGATCGCCAGTGTGCGAGGCTGGTGCCGGGAGAACTCTAGAAGCAGTGCTCGTCGGCGGGGAAGACCCCTTCGGCCACCTCTTGCGCGTATTGCGTTGCCGCCCGGCGTAATTCGTCACCAATGTCGGCGAACCGCTTGACGAAGCGGGCGGGCTTGCCGCCGCTCAAACCGGCCATGTCCTGCCAGACGAGGACCTGCGCGTCGCAGTTCGGGCCGGCCCCGATCCCGATGGTCGGAATGGTGAGCTTGCCGGTGATCTGGGTGGCCAAGTCGGCGGGCACCATCTCCATGACGACGGAAAACGCGCCGGCTTCGGCGACGGCGATCGCGTCCGCGATGGTCTGTTCCGCGGCGTCGCCGCGGCCCTGCACGCGGAAACCGCCGAGGCCGTTGACGCTTTGCGGTGTGAAGCCGATATGCGCCATCACCGGGATGCCGGCCGCGGTCAGGCAGGCGATCTGTTCGGCCACCCGCTCGCCGCCCTCGAGCTTGACGGCGTGCGCGCCGCCCTCCTTCATGAACCGGGTGGCGGCGGCCAGCGCGGCGGCCGGGCCCGCCTCGTAGCTGCCGAACGGCAGGTCGGCGACGACCAGGGCGTGCTGAGCCCCCCGCGCCACCCCGCGCACCAGCGGAATCAGCTCGTCGATCGAGACGGGCACCGTGGTGTCGTAGCCGTAGACGACGTTGGCCGCCGAGTCACCGACCAGCAGCACCGGGATGCCGGCCTCGTCGAAAATGCGGGCGGTCGAATAGTCGTAGGCCGTGAGCATGGCCCACTTGTGGCCCTCGGCCTTCATCTTCTGCAGGTGGTGCGTGCGAATCTTTGTCAGCGGCTTGGTGTGCCCAGAAGGGTTTGCACCGTAAAGGTTCTGTTCAGACATCATTGTCCTCAGGAGTGGTCGGGTCGATCCTCGTGGCCCGCTAGGGTCCCCGGGTTCGTCTGACGGGAGATATTCTGCCATCTCTTTTGCGCGGCCGCACCGCCCGAGCAGTGTGAGACATACCATTCTGCGCATGCAGCGGCTCAGCGGGCTCGACGCCAGTTTCCTGTACCTGGAAACGCCCTCGCAGCCCATGCATGTTTGCTCGATCATCGAGTTGGACACGTCGACGGTGCCCGGCGGCTATGCCTTCGACCGGCTGCGCGAGGCGTTGTCGCTGCGCCTGAAAGCGATGCCACAGTTCCGCGAGAAGCTCGCCAACAGCCCACTGAACCTCGATCACCCGGTGTGGGTGGATGACGAGAACTTCGACGTCGATCGCCACCTGCACCGCATTGGATTGCCGCCGCCGGGCGGACGGACCGAACTATCGGAAATCTGCGGCCACATCGCGTCGCTGCCGTTGGACCGGCGACGGCCCCTGTGGGAGATGTGGGTCATCGAGGGGGTGGCGGGCACCGATTGCCACCACGACGGGCGGCTGGCGGTGATGATCAAGGTCCACCACTGCGGGGTGGACGGGGTGACCGGCGCCAACCTGATGTCGCAGCTGTGCGCCACCGAAGCCGACCCGCCCGCACCGGATCCGGTGGACGGCGTCGGCGGCGGCAGCGGGTGGCAGATCGCGACCGGCGGGCTGTTCCGGTTCGCCACCCGGCCACTGCAGCTGGCCAACGTGGTGCCCCAAACCATGTCCTCGGTGGTTGCGACGCTGCGGAAGACCCGCGACGGCCAGGCGATGGCGCGCCCGTTCACCGCGCCGCGGACCGCGTTCAACGCCAGCATCAGCGGTCGTCGCAACATCGCCTACGCCCAACTGGATCTCGAGGACGTCAAGGACGTGAAGAACCACTTCGGCGTCAAGGTCAACGACGTGGTGATGGCTCTGGTATCCGGGGTGCTTCGTCAGTACCTGGCCGAACGCGACGCGTTGCCCGACGCGTCGCTGGTGGCATCGGTGCCGGTCTCGGTGCGCGGCAAGTCCGATCGCCCGGGCCGCAACCAGGTTTCGGCCATGTTTTCCAGCCTGCACACCCGGATCGCCGATCCGGTGGCGCGTCTGAAAGCCATCGCCGCCGCGAATTCTGTTGCCAAACAACATAGTTCGGCCATCGGCGCCTCTCTGCTGCAGGACTGGTCGCAGTTCGCCGCGCCGGCGGTTTTCGGCGTCGCGATGCGGCTGTACGCCCGAAGCCGGTTGACCCAGAACATGCCGGTGCACAACTTGGTGGTTTCCAACGTCCCGGGTCCACAGGATCCGCTGTACTTGCTGGGCTGCGAGGTCAAGGCGATGTATCCGTTGGGGCCGATCTTTCATGGTTCGGGCCTCAACATCACCGTGATGTCGCTGAGCGGCAACCTGGACGTCGGCCTGATTTCGTGCCCGGACTTACTGCCGGACCTGTGGCCGATGGCCGACGACTTCGCGGTGGCGATGGAGGAACTGCTCGCGGCCGCCGGGTAGCGGCCGGTGGTGGCGCTCATCAGAATCTCAGCCTTCCTCTGGCAGCATATGGTGGCATGGGTCTGTCTCGCCGCGACAAGATCGCGCGCACGCTGCTGATCTGGACGGCGATCGCTGCCGTGGCGCTGCTGGTCGCGGGCTGCCTGCGCGTTGTCGACGGGCGCGCCGTCATGCGCGGGCCCAAGCTGGGCCAGGCGGTGGAGTGGACACCGTGCCGCTCGTCCAACCCGCAGGTGAAGGTCCCCAGCGGCGCACTGTGCGGCAGGCTGGCCGTGCCGGTCGACTACGACCACCTCGACGGCGACGTGGCGGTGCTGGCAATGATTCGCTTCCCCGCCACGGGCGACAAGATCGGCTCGCTGGTGATCAACCCCGGCGGCCCCGGCGAGTCCGGCATCGAGGCCGCGTTGGGCGTCGTCCAGACGCTGCCCAAGCGCATCCGCGAACGGTTCGACCTGGTCGGCTTCGACCCCCGCGGGGTGGCGTCGTCGCGGCCGGCGATCTGGTGCAATTCCGACGCCGACAACGACCGGCTGCGCACCGAGCCGAACGTCGACTACAGTCCGGCGGGCGTGGCCCACATCGAGGACGAGACCAAGGAGTTCGTCGACCGCTGCGTCGACAAGATGGGCAAGAACTTCCTGGCGAACGTGGGGACGGTCAACGTCGCCCGGGACCTGGACGCCATCCGCGCGGCGCTGGGCGACGACAAGCTGACCTACCTCGGCTACTCGTATGGCACCCGAATCGGCTCCGCCTACGCGGAGGCCTACCCCACGAAGGTGCGGGCGATGATCCTCGATGGCGCCGTCGACCCCAATGCCGATCAGATCGAGGCAGACCTGCGTCAGGCCAAGGGATTTCAGGACGCGTTCAACGACTACGCCACGGACTGCGCGAAGCAACCGACCTGCCCGCTGGGCACCGACCCGGCCAAAGCCGTCGCCGTCTACCACAGCCTGGTCGATCCGCTGGTCGACCCGAACAATCTGATGATCGGCAGGCCCGCGCGCACAAAGGATCCGCGCGGATTGAGTTACAGCGACGCCATCGTGGGCACCATCATGGCGCTGTACTCACCGACCCTATGGCACCACCTAACCGACGGCCTGACCGAACTGGTCGACCACCACGGAGACACCCTGCTCGCCCTGGCCGACATGTACATGCGCCGCGACCCGCACGGCCATTACACCAACGCCACCGACGCGCGGGTGGCGATCAATTGCGTCGACCAGCCGCCAATTACCGACCGCGCCAAGGTCATTGACGAAGATCGCCGCTCACGCGAGATCGCCCCCTTCATGAGCTATGGGCAGTTCACCGGTGACGCGCCGTTGGGCACCTGCGCGTTTTGGCCGGTGCCGCCGACGACCAAGCCGCACGCCATCTCGGCGCCCGGCCTGGCGCCGACGGTGGTGGTGTCGACCACTCACGATCCGGCGACTCCCTACAAGGCCGGGGTCGATCTGGCGAATCAGCTCCGCGGTTCGCTGCTTACCTTCGACGGGACCCAGCACACGGTGGTCTTCCAGGGCAGCAGCTGCATCGACGACTACGTGACGGCGTATCTGATCGGCGGCACCACACCGCCGAGCGGCGCCAAGTGCTAGGGCGAGCAGACGCAGAATCGCACGCGAAGTAGCTTCGCGAGGCGATTCTGCGTCTGCTCGGCGTAGGAGCGTTCGGCGACGGCCGATACGAGATCAAGGCGTGACCTTTTCGAGCCGCCACGGGTATTCGAGGCTGCAACGATGACAGCCATGTCGCGCCTGAGACCATTGAGCTCGGCGCTGCTGTCGTTTGGGCTGCTGCTTGCGGGGCAATCGGCGCTGCCGGTGGCCGGCGCAACTCCGGAACCCGGTGCCGGGCAGACCCCGAGCCCGGCTCCGCCGAATGCTGCGGTGCGGCCGCAGAATTGGGGCGGCTGCAGCCAACTCCTGAGCGACACCAGCGACGTCCCCACCGCCCAGTGCACCACCGTGTCGGTCCCGGTCGACTACGCCAATCCGGGTGGCGCCCAAGCCAAGCTGGCCGTGATCCGGGTGCCCGCGACCGGCCGGCGGATCGGATCGCTGTTGGTCAACCCGGGCGGTCCCGGGGCGTCCGCGGTGGACATGGTGGCCGGCCTGGCATCCGACCTGGGCGACACCGAGATCGGCCGCAACTTCGACCTGGTGGGTTTTGACCCGCGCGGAGTGGGCCATTCGACCCCGCAGCTGCGGTGCCGCACCGACGCCCAATTCGACGCCTTCCGACGCGAACCGATGGTCGATTACAGCCCGGCTGGCGTGGCGCACATCGAGCAGCTCTACCGGCAGTTGACCCAGCAATGCGTTGATCGGATGGGGACCGGGTTCTTGGCCAACGTCGGCACCGCATCCGCCGCACGCGATATGGACATGGTCCGTCAGGCGCTGGGCGAGGATCAGATCAGCTACCTCGGCTACAGCTATGGCACCGAGTTGGGCACCGCCTACCTCGAGGGGTTCAGCAATCACGTGCGGACCATGGTGCTCGACGGCGCCATCGACCCGACCATGAATCCGGTCGAGGAAAACATCAATCAAATGGCCGGATTCCAAACGGCTTTCAACGACTACGCCAAAGACTGCGCCCGGTCGGCGGCCTGCCCGTTGGGCACCAACCCGGCCCAATTCGTCAACCGCTACCACGCCCTGGTCGACCCGCTGGTCGCAAAGCCGGCCCGCACGGCGGATCCGCGCGGCCTGAGCTACGCCGACGCGACCACCGGCACCATCAACGCGCTTTACACCCCGGCGCACTGGAAGTATTTGACCAGCGGTCTGCTCGGGCTGCAGCGCGGCACCGACGCCAGCGACTTGCTGTTGCTTGCCGACGATTACGAAGGCCGCGACCAAAGCGGGCACTACAGCAACGACCAGGACGCGTTCAACGCCATCCGCTGTGTCGACGGGCCGACGCCGAAGGATTCGGCGACGTGGATCTCCGCCGATCAACGGATCCGCCAGGTTGCTCCGTTCCTGAGCTACGGGCAGTTCACCGGTGATGCCCCCCGCGATCTGTGCGCGCTGTGGCCGGTGCCCGCGACGTTGAAACCACACGCCGCCCCGCCCGTCCCGTCGGGCAAGGCCGTCGTCGTCTCCACGACGCACGACCCGGCCACCCCGTATCAGGCCGGCGTCAACCTGGCCCGCCAGCTGGGCGCTCCGCTGATCACCTACGACGGAACCCAGCACACCGCGGTGTTCAACGGTGACCAGTGCGTGGATACCGCGGTGGTGCGCTACTTCGTCGCGGGGGCGCTGCCGCCGGCGTCGTTACGCTGCCAGCGTTGAGAAGGGCGTCGACTATCCGATACGTGACCCGATATGTGACCAGGCCCAATTTCGTTGATTTGCCAAGCGTTGGATAACCGGCGCACCGCACGTCGTTTACCTGCGCGTTTTTTAACGGTTGTGCACGGCACTAATCGCCGCCGTAACACAGAATTAACAGCGATTGCTTAGTGTTCGGGTTATGGATCGACAGAAGGAATTCGTCCTCCGCACGCTGGAGGAACGAGACATCCGGTTCGTTCGGCTCTGGTTCACCGATGTGCTCGGTTATCTGAAGTCGGTCGCCATCGCTCCGGCGGAACTCGAAGGCGCCTTCGAAGAGGGCATCGGGTTCGACGGGTCCTCCATCGAGGGCTTCGCGCGGGTCTCGGAATCCGACACCGTGGCCAACCCGGACCCGTCGACCTTCCAGGTGCTGCCCTGGGCCGCCAGCACCGGCCACCACCATTCGGCGCGGATGTTCTGCGACATCACCATGCCCGACGGCTCGCCATCGTGGGCGGACCCGCGGCACGTGCTGCGGCGTCAGCTGCAGAAGGCCAACGACCTCGGTTTCTCCTGCTATGTGCATCCGGAAATCGAATTCTTCCTGTTGAAGCCGGGCGCGGACGACGGGTCGACACCGGTCCCCGTCGACAGCGCCGGCTATTTCGACCAGGCGGTGCACGACTCCGCGTCGAACTTCCGCCGCCACGCCATCGAGGCCCTGGAATTCATGGGCATCTCGGTCGAGTTCAGCCACCACGAGGGCGCCCCCGGCCAGCAGGAGATCGACCTGCGCTTCGCCGACGCGCTGTCGATGGCCGACAACGTCATGACCTTCCGCTACGTCATCAAGGAAGTCGCGATCGAAAACGGCGCCCGCGCGACGTTCATGCCCAAGCCGTTCGCGGAACACCCCGGCTCGGCCATGCACACCCACATGAGCCTGTTCGAGGGCGACGTCAACGCCTTCCACAGCGCCGACGACCCACTGCAGCTCTCGGACGTGGGCAAATCCTTTATTGCCGGGATCCTGGAGCACGCCTCCGAGATCAGCGCGGTCACCAATCAGTGGGTCAACTCCTACAAGCGGCTGGTGGTCGGAGGTGAGGCGCCCACCGCGGCGTCGTGGGGCGCCGCCAACCGGTCCGCCCTGGTGCGGGTGCCGATGTACACGCCGCACAAGACGTCGTCGCGGCGGATCGAGGTGCGCAGCCCCGACTCGGCGTGCAACCCGTACCTGACGTTCGCCGTGCTGCTGGCCGCCGGATTGCGTGGGGTGGAGAAGGGCTACGTGCTGGGGCCGCAGGCCGAGGACAACGTGTGGGACCTCACCCCCGAGGAACGCCTCACGATGGGCTATCGCGAGCTGCCCACCAGCCTCGACAGCGCGCTGCGGGCCATGGAGTCCTCCGAGCTCGTCGCGGAAACATTGGGGGAGCACGTGTTTGACTTCTTCCTGCGCAACAAGCGCACGGAGTGGGCGAACTACCGCAGCCACGTCACGCCCTACGAGCTGAGCACCTACCTGTCGCTGTAGCTCACATCCTTTTTTGACGCTTTTTTGAGGCTGCCGTCCTGCCTGGAAGGCAGGCGGGTTGCGCTACCGTCGTGGTCGTGACCAAACCCGCGACCGAGCGCCCCAGGCTGCCCAGCGTGGGCCGGCTCGGGCTGGTCGACCCCCCGGCGGGCGAGCGGCTGGCGCAGCTGGGTTGGAGTGACCAGGACGACCAGGCACACGTCGACCTGCTGTGGTCGCTGTCGCGCGCGCCGGACCCCGACGCCGCGCTGCGCGCCCTGGTTCGGCTGTCCGACAACCCGGACGCCGGATGGGACGAGCTCAACGCCGCGCTGCTCACCGAACGTGACCTGCGCGGGCGACTGTTCGCGGTGCTGGGCTCGTCACTGGCCCTGGGGGATCACCTGGCCACCCATCCGCAGTCCTGGAAGCTGCTGCGGGGCAAGGTCAAACTGCCCACGCGCGACGAACTGTGCGCGGCGTTCACCGAGTGCGCCGACGAAGTGTCGGCGGCGGATGCGGCGGTGTCGCGGTTGCGCACCCTGTACCGCGACCGCCTGCTGGTGCTGGCCGCGCTCGACGTGGCCGCGACGGTCGAGGACGAGCCGGTGGTGCCCTTCACCCTGGTGGCCGCCCACCTGTCCGACATCGCGGACGCCGCGCTGGCGGCCGCGCTGCGGGTGGCCGAGGCGACCGTGTGCGGCGACCGGACGCCGCCGCGGCTGGCGGTCATCGCGATGGGCAAATGCGGTGCGCGCGAACTGAATTACGTCAGCGACGTCGACGTCATCTTCGTCGCCGAGCACGCCGACACCGTCACCACCCGGGTGGCCAGTGAGATGATGCGGGTGGCGTCGGCGGCGTTCTTCCAGGTGGACGCCGGGCTGCGGCCGGAGGGACGCAGCGGCGAGCTGGTCCGCACGCTCGAGTCGCACGTCGCCTATTACCAGCGTTGGGCGAAAACGTGGGAGTTTCAGGCGCTGCTGAAGGCCCGCGCCGCGGTGGGCGACGCCGAACTCGGCGAGCGCTACGTGGCCGCGCTGACGCCCATGGTCTGGGTCGCCTGCGAGCGTGAGGATTTCGTCGTCGAAGTGCAGGCCATGCGCCGCCGGGTCGAGCGGCTGGTGCCCGCCGAGGTCCGCGCCCGTGAGATCAAACTCGGCAGCGGCGGATTGCGCGACGTCGAATTCGCGGTCCAGTTGCTGCAGCTGGTGCACGGCCGCAGCGACGAGTCGCTGCATGTGGCGTCCACGGTCGACGCGCTGGCCGCGCTGGGCCAGGGCGGCTACATCGGGCGCGAGGACGCGGCGAACCTCACCGCCTCCTATGAGTTCCTGCGGCTGCTCGAGCACCGACTGCAGCTGCAGCGGCTCAAGCGCACCCACCTGTTGCCGGAGGTCGACGACGAGGAGGCGGTGCGCTGGCTAGCGCGGGCGGCCCACATCCGGCCCGACGGCCGGCACGATGCGGCGGGGGTGCTGCGCGAGGAGCTCAGGCACCAGAACGTGCGGGTGTCCCAGCTGCACGCCAAGCTCTTCTACCAGCCGCTGCTGGAGTCGATCGGGCCGGCCGGCCTGGAGATCTCGAACGGCATGACCTCGGAGGCCGCCGAGCGGCAGCTGGCCGCGCTGGGCTACGAGGGACCGCAGACGGCGTTGAAGCACATGTCGGCGTTGGTCAACCAGAGCGGCCGGCGCGGCCGGGTGCAGTCGGTGCTGCTGCCCAGGTTGCTGAACTGGATGTCCTATGCGCCCGACCCCGACGCGGGGCTGTTGGCCTATCGGCGGCTGTCCGAGGCGCTGGCGGGGGAGAGCTGGTACCTGGCCACGCTGCGGGACAAGCCCGCGGTGGCCAAGCGGCTCATGCACGTGCTGGGAACCTCCGCCTACGTGCCCGACCTGTTGATGCGCGCCCCCAGGGTCATTCAGGATTACGGCGACGGTCCCGCCGGCCCGAAATTGCTCGAGACCGAGCCCGCCGCGGTGGCCCGCGCGCTGATCGCGTCGGCGAGCCGTTACACCGACCCGGTGCGGGCGATCGCCGGCGCGCGCACGCTGCGCCGCCGGGAGCTGGCCCGCATCGGCTCCGCCGATCTGCTCGGCATGCTCTATGTCACCGACGTGTGCAAGGCGCTCACGTCGGTGTGGGTGGCCGTGCTGCAGGCCGCTCTGGACGCGATGATCCGGGCCAACCTTCCCGACGATGGCCCCCAAAACGGCCCCCAAAAAAGAAGGGCACCGGCGGCCCTCGCGGTGATCGGCATGGGCAGGCTGGGCGGCGCCGAGCTGGGCTACGGCTCCGACGCCGACGTGATGTTCGTCTGCGAGCCGGCCCACGGCGTCGAGGATTCGGTGGCGATTCGATGGTCGACGTCGGTCGCCGAGCAGGTTCGGACGCTGCTCGGGACCCCCAGCGTCGATCCGCCGCTGGACGTCGACGCCAACCTGCGGCCCGAGGGCCGCAACGGTCCGCTGGTGCGCACGCTGGGCGCCTACGCCGCCTACTACGCGCAGTGGGCGCAGCCGTGGGAGATCCAGGCCCTGCTGCGCGCGCACGCGGTCGCCGGCGACGCGGATCTGGGCCAGCGGTTCCTGCTGATGGCCGACGAGACGCGCTATCCGCCCAACGGGGTGTCGGCCGAGGCGGTGCGGGAGATCCGCCGCATCAAGGCCCGCGTCGAGTCCGAGCGGTTGCCGCGCGGCGCCGACCCCAACACCCACACCAAGCTGGGCCGCGGGGGACTGGCCGACATCGAGTGGACCGTGCAGCTGCTGCAGCTGCGGCACGCGCGCGAGGTTCCCGCCCTGCACAACACCTCGACGCTGGAATCCCTGGACGCGATCGCCGCGGCCGACCTGGTGCCCGCGGCCGACGTGGAGCTGTTGCGGCAGGCCTGGCTGACCGCCACCCGGGCCCGCAACGCGCTGGTGCTGGTCCGCGGCAAGCCCACCGACCAGCTGCCGGGGCCCGGGCGCCAGCTCAATGCGGTCGCGGTCGCCGCCGGCTGGCCCACCGACGACGGCAGCGAGTTCCTGGACAACTATCTGCGGGTCACGCGCCGGGCAAAAGCCGTGGTGCGCAAGGTGTTTGGGAGTTGAGTTGAAAGGCGGGATCGTTGGAAGCCACGTTTGAGGTCTTGAGCGAAGAGGAGCTCGACCGGGTGACGGCGACGTATGCGCCGTTGACCGAGGCCGTTCGGGAACTCATCGACGCCACCGTCCGGACCCAGGCCGACGACCACGTCATCGAGCGGGCGCGGGTCGCGATCGAGGCGGTGACCCGATCGCTGCTGAGCCAAGGAACCCGGCCGCCCGCCGTGAGTTACCGCATCGACGGCCGCCCGCTGCCGTTGGGCAACGCCGCGACCGGGCAGTGCAACCCGATCGCGCCGCCGTTGGTGGTCCAGCACGAGGCGGACGGACGGTGCTGGAGCGAGTTCGTGCTGGGCGCGGCCTACGAGGGCCCGCCCGGCCTGGTGCACGGCGGTATGTGCGCCCTCGTGCTCGACCACATGCTCGGCGAGGCGGCCAGCCAGGGCCTGACCAAGCCGCTGTTCACCGGGACCATCACCATCAAGTACCTGCGCGGCACGCCGCTGGGTCCGCTTCGCTCCGAGGCGATCGTCGAACGCAGCGAGGGCGTCAAGGCCTTTGCGCGCGGCTATCTTTCGGATTCCGCGGGGGTGACCGTGGAGGCGGAAGGGGTCTTCATCATGCCGGCGTGGGCCCGGGAAGCCGAATGAAGTTCTACGTCAGCAGCGCCTTTTTGAACACCCGCGAGATCGTCGAGATCGCCAGGGCGGCCGACGAACTCGGGTACGACGGGATCGGGATCCCTGACCACGTCGTCAACCTGGAGACCCTGGACACCCCGTACCCGTACACCAAAGATGGGCAACGGCGGTGGCAGCCGTTCACCGATTGGCCCGATCCCTGGGTTCTCGTCGGCGCGCTGGCCCAGGTCACCACCCGGCTCCGATTCGTCAACACGGTCTACATTCCCGCGATGCGCAACCCCTACTCGGCGGCGAAAGCCATTGGCACCGCGGCAGTTTTGGCGTCCGGCCGGGTGGAACTGGGCATCGGCGTGGGCTGGTGTAAAGAGGAATTCGCCTTGATGGGC
The DNA here is from genome assembly GCF_019645855.1 of Mycobacterium malmoense. Lineage (NCBI taxonomy): Bacteria > Bacillati > Actinomycetota > Actinomycetes > Mycobacteriales > Mycobacteriaceae > Mycobacterium > Mycobacterium malmoense. The sequence goes on along the minus strand of NZ_CP080999.1, from coordinate 3,170,955 downwards.
GAGAAGTTCGACGCCCGCGGCAAGCGCACCGACGAGATCATCGAGTTGATGCGGGCGCTGTGGGAGCCGGGCTGGACGGAGTTCGACGGCGAGTTCTATCGGGCGCCGCGGCTGGAGATGCAGCCGACCCCGCCGCCGATACCGGTCTACGTCGGCGGCCTCAGCGATATCGCGCTGCGCCGGGCCGCCCGGTGTGACGGCTGGATCGGTGATCTGATCAAGACCGATCGCGCCATCGAGACGGTGGGCCGGTTGCGGGAGCTGCGGGCCGAAAATGGTCTCTCGATGGACGATTTCACTATCCTGACGCCGCTGACCGACGCCTTCACCACCGCCGATTACCAGCGCGCCGAAGGTGCCGGCATCACCGGCATCATCACCGCGCCGTGGATGTTCTATTCCGGGTCCGACGCCACACTTTCCGACAAGATCGACGGCATGCAACGCTTCCGGAAAGACCTGGGGCTGGGCTAGGAGCCTGCATCAGGACGGGTTTGGCGCTAGGTCTGACTTGGCTCAACTTAGCTGGCCAGCTTCTCCGTGGGGCGGCTTGTTGACTCTGCGCCCACCAGGCAAAAGTACGAGTAGAGCGCCTGGTGGGCGCAGAGTCAAAGTCGACGACAAGCAACCCCGCCGAATCGATGCGCTAGGGCTGCGCTGAAGCCCGGGCCTATCCCGGTGCCGTCGCGACGGCCTTAGCCTGCTTAAACGTCGTAGTAGAGCGCGAATTCGTATGGGTGCGGCCGTATCTGGACCGGCAGGATCTCGTTCTCGCGCTTGAAGCTGATCCATGTCTCGATCAGGTCAGGCGTGAAAACTCCTCCCTCGGTGAGGTATTCGTGGTCTTCTTCCAGCCGGTCGATCACCGCGGAGAGCTGAACCGGTGCCTGCGGGATGTTGGCGGCCTCCTCGGGAGGCAGCTCGTAGAGGTCCTTGTCGACCGGCGCCTGCGGCTCGATCTTGTTTTTGATGCCGTCCAGGCCGGCCATCAGCATCGCGGAGAACGCCAGGTACGGGTTGCCCGACGAGTCGGGGCAGCGGAACTCCAGCCGCTTGGCCTTCGGGTTGCTGCCGGTGATGGGAATACGGACGCACGCCGAACGATTCCGCTGGCTGTAGACCAGGTTGATCGGGGCCTCGAAGCCGGGAACCAGGCGCTTGTAGGAGTTCACCGTCGGATTGGTGAACGCCAGCAGCGACGGCGCGTGGTGCAGCAGGCCGCCGATGTAGTGCCGGGCGATGTCCGACAGACCGGCGTAGCCCGTCTCGTCGTGCATCAGCGGGCTGCCGTCCTTCCACAGCGATTGGTGGGTGTGCATTCCGGAGCCGTTGTCGCCGAACAGTGGCTTGGGCATGAATGTGACGGTCTTGCCGTTCTGCCACGCGGTGTTCTTGACGATGTACTTGTACAGCTGCATGTCGTCGGCCGCGTGCAGCAGCGTGTTGAACTTGTAGTTGATCTCGGCCTGCCCGCCGGTGCCCACCTCGTGGTGGCCCTTCTCCAGGCTGAAGCCGGACTTGATCAGGTTGGACAGCATCTTGTCGCGCAGGTCGACGTACTGGTCGGTGGGCGCGACCGGGAAATACCCACCCTTGGGGCGGACCTTGTAGCCCCGGTTGGGGCTGCCGTCGAGTTCGGTCGGCGAGCCGGTGTTCCACCACCCCGAGATCGCGTCGATCTCGTAGAACGAGCCGTTGGTGCGCGAGTCGAAGCTGATGGAGTCGAAGATGTAGAACTCGGCCTCGGCGCCGAAGTAGGCGGTGTCGGCGACACCGGTGCTGATCAAATAATTCTCGGCCTTGCGGGCGATGTTGCGCGGGTCGCGCGAATACGGCTCGAGGGTGAACGGGTCGTGCACGAAGAAGTTCAGGTTCAGCGTCTTGGCTTCGCGGAACAGGTCGATGCGCGCGGTGTCTGGATCGGGAAGGAGCAGCATGTCGGACTCGTGGATCGATTGGAATCCGCGAATCGACGAGCCGTCGAAGGCTAACCCGTCTTCGAAAACGCTTTTGTCGAAGAAGGAAACCGGAATCGTGAAGTGCTGCATGATGCCCGGCAAGTCACAGAACCGGACGTCGACGAATTCGACGTTTTCGTCCTTGGCGAGTTTGAAGACGTCGTCGGGCGTCATTTCCGTCACAGAGTGCTCCTTTACTTGGTGATCCGCGGCCTGACGCTATGGAGCTGATGTTGCCTGCCGGTCAACCCGATGTTGCGCAGAGGTTACGTGACCAGGGCGCGCGCAGCGGGATCCGGGGTTGCCGGCGGGTTCTATTGTGGGGGCCATGGACCGCAAGATCGTATCTGGTCCGGCGCACGGGCGCACCGTTGCGTTCCGGCGGGCCGAGCGAGCGGGGAAGCCGAGCCGAGGTGCCGGCCGGTGACCCCGGGATCGCGATCCGCCTATCCCGGTGAGAAGCTCGGCCTGCCGGAGAGTGGCCCGGGATCGCTGGCGCCGATGGGCCGCCGGCTGGCCGCGCTGCTGATCGACTGGCTGATCTCCTACGGCCTGGCGGCACTGGCCATGGCGTTCGGCCTTTTCTCCGAGCGGATGTTGGCAACCGCGGTGTTGGTCGTCTGGTTTGCGCTCGGCGTGGTGGCGGTGCGGCTGTTTAGCTTCACGCCCGGACAGTTGGCCCTGGGCCTGCAGGTGGCGGCGGTGGATGGACGTCTGCCGATCGGGATCGGCCGGCTGGCGGTGCGGGGGCTGCTCGTCGGGACGGTCATCCCGGCGTTGTTCACCGATTGGGACGGGCGCGGCATTCACGATCGGCTGACCGGAACGGCGGTGGTGCGGCGCTGAACCGGCGACCCGCCACGCCCGGCTTCGCCGCGCTTGCGATCGCCGCTGAATCCGATGGCGGCGACCCGCCACGCCCGGCTTCGCCGCGCTTGCGATCGCCGCTGAACGGTGCCCCTACTTGCGGCGCACGGTGCGCTGCACGCCGCGCATCTTGCCGGCGTTGGGCAGCGGTCCCTTCGGCATGACAGCGGCGCCGGCCCGCGATCCCAGCGCGGCCAACCGTGACTCCAGCGCATCCATTTGCTTGGCGGTGATGTTGTTCGGCAGGCGGGTGAGGTGGCGTTCCAACTTGGCCAGCGGGACCTCGCCCTCGTCGTTGCCGACGACGATGTCGTAGATCGGCACTTCGCCGACCAGCCGGGCGGTGCGCTTTTTCTCCTGGGCCAGCAGCGGTTTGACCCGTGCGGCCGATCCCTCGCCGACCAAGACGACCCCGGGCCGGCCGAGCACCCGGTGCACCGCGTCGAAGTGGCCGGTCGCGGCGACGCCGGGGGTCACCCGCCACTTGCCGCGCAGGTTGTCCAGGACCCACGCGGCCGCGCCGGTTTGACCTTCGGCTTTGCTGTAGATCGATCGCTGGGCGCGGCGGCTGAAGATGATGAACGTGACCAAACCACCCAGCAGCACGCCGAGCGGGACGATCGTGATCATGGTCAACCCGCCCGCCCACACGCCGACCGCCACCGAGACGCCCACGATCAGCACGAAGGCGCCGATCATGTAGGGCAGCAGGCGCTTGTCCTCCTGGCGCTGAATGTTGAACGCCTGCCACAACTGGGCGCGGCGTTCCCGCGCGGCGGCCTTGCGGGCGGCCTGCGCCTGCGCCCTGGCGGCCTTGCTTTCAGTGGCAGTGCGGGATTTAGCCATAGTCACCAAGGATACGGACGGGCGCGGTTCACGACCGCGCCGAGGCGCGGCTGCGGGCGGCCTGCTCGTAGAGCCGTCCCGCCCGGTAGGACGATCGCACCAGCGGCCCGGCCAGCACACCCGAAAAGCCCAACCCCTCCGCGTGCTGGGCGAACTCGGCGAACTCCTCGGGCTTAACCCAGCGCTCGACCGGGTGGTGGCGCGTCGACGGACGCAGGTATTGGGTGATGGTGACGATGTCGCAACCGGCGTTATGCAGGTCGGCCAGGGCGGTGCGCACCTCGTCGGGGGTTTCGCCGAGCCCGAGGATGAGGTTGCTCTTGGTGACCAGGCCGATGTCGCGCGCGGCGGTGAGCACGTCCAGGCTGCGCCCGTAGGTGAAGGCGGGCCGGATCCGTTTGAAGATGCGGGGTACCGTTTCGACGTTGTGCGCCAACACTTCCGGGCGCGAGTCGAAAACCTCGGCAAGCCGCGTGGGCTCGCCGTTGAAGTCGGGGATCAACAGCTCGACGCCGGTCGACGGGTTGAGCTCCTTGATGGCGCGCACCGTCGCCGCGTACAGCCAGGCACCGCCGTCGGGCAGGTCGTCGCGGGCGACGCCGGTGACCGTGGCATAGCGCAGCCCCATCGCCTGCACGCTCTCGGCGACCCGGCGGGGCTCGTCGCGGTCCAGCGCGGCGGGCTTTCCGGTGTCGATCTGGCAGAAGTCGCAGCGACGGGTGCACTGGTCGCCGCCGATCAGGAAGGTGGCTTCCCGGTCCTCCCAGCATTCGAAGATGTTGGGGCAACCGGCCTCTTCGCAGACCGTGTGCAGGCCCTCGCGCCGGACCAGGCCCTTCAGCTCGGTGTACTCCGGTCCCATCCTCGCCCGGACCTTGATCCACGGCGGTTTGCGCTCGATCGGGGTCTGGGCGTTGCGCACTTCCAGCCGCAACAACTTGCGGCCTGGCGGAGCCGCGGCGGCGGCGACATCAGGCCTCGGGGCGACGGTCACAGTGGCGATGCTACGCGGGCGACGGGATGGTCCGTCTGTCGCCGATGCGCGCCGGAACGGCGGGCCCCGGGGCCGGGAACGTGGTCATGGACGGGCAGGACCCCGTCGAGGGCGTCACAGACGGCGGCGGCGACCGCGGTCCGCACATCGTCGGCGGCGACCGTGCGTCCCAATTCGACGGACAACGACGTCACCCCGGCGTCGCTGATGCCGCACGGCACGATGGTCGCGAACGCCTCCAGATCACAATCGCAGTTGAGCGCGAAGCCGTGCAGCGTGGTGGCGCGCGCCACCCGCACGCCGATGGCGCCGATCTTGCGCGCGGGCCGACCGGCACCGGCGGGCACCCAAACTCCCGACCGGCCGTCGACCCGGATGGTGTCCAGGCCCAGGTCGCCGCACACCTTCATCAGCGATTCCTCAAGGCGCCGAACGTAATTGACCACATCGAGCGGCTCGGCCAATCCGATGATCGGGTAACCGACCAACTGCCCCGGCCCATGCCAGGTGATCTTGCCGCCACGATCGGTGTCTATTACGGGAATGCCCTGCAGGGACGGGACGGGTCGTTCGTGCGGCTCGGTGCGTCGTCCGGCGGTGTAAACCGGGGGGTGCTCGAGCAGCAGCAGCGTGTCGGGACCGCCGGCGACCCTGGCGTCGGCCAGGTCGCGCTGCAGCTGCCAGGCGGTGCGGTAGTCGACGAGTCCGAGTTGGCGGACGTCGATCGCGGCCCGGCTCGACCGGATGGAGTTCATCACGTTGGCGACGGTACTCGGCGCCGGGACGCGGCGTCATGTTGACCGGAACAAACGTCAGCCGGGTCGGGCCTAGTCGTGGTCGCGGCGGGCGGTGGCGTAGCCCAGCGCCTCGCCAATGGTGTTGTGGTGGAACTGGAAACCCGCGCGCTCGAGCGCGGACGGGATGGCGCGCTGACCGATGAGCAGGCCCTCGTCGGCGAACTCGCCGAGCGCGGCCCGCACCGCGAAACCGGGCAGCATCAACGGGGTTGGGCGGTTGACCGCGCGCCCGAACGCGGTGGTGAACTCGGCGTTGGTGACCGGCGCCGGTCCGGTCATGTTCACCGGCCCGGAGAGCGTGGGGTTTGAGATCGCGAACAGCAGCGCCCGCACCTCGTCTTCGAGGCTGATCCACGACATGTATTGACGGCCGCTGCCCAACCGGGCGCCGAGGCATAACGAAAACAGCGGCCGCATCCGGCGCAGCGCGCCGCCCGAGCGGGCCAGCACCAGGCCGCTGCGAGCCAGCACCACCCGGGCTCCGGCGTATTGGGCCGGCAGCGTGGCGGCTTCCCAGTCCTCGCACAGTTGGGCCAGGAAACCGCTTCCCGCCCGGTCGTTTTCATCGACCACGCGGTCCTTGGTGTTGCCGTAGTAGCCGACCGCGCTGGCGTTGATCAGGGTTTCGACACCGGCCGCGGCGACGGCGTTGGCCAGCACTTCGGTGGGGGTGATGCGGCTGTCGCGCAGGCTTTGCTTGAAGGCGCCCGACCATCGGTGTTGGCCGATGTTGACGCCGCACAGGTTCACCACGACGTCGACGTCGACCAGCGTGTCGGCGTCGAATTCGGCGCTTCCCGGATTCCAGTGCAATTCCTCGGAATTCGCCGGTGTCCGGCGCACGATGCGCAACACCGGGTGATCGGCGGCCCGCAAGGCCGCGGCCAACGCCGAACCGATCATGCCGGAGGAACCCGCTATCGCGACGACGGCCTTATGACCAGCTCGAGCCACGTTACAGCCCTAGATCGGCCTCGAACGCTCCCTCTTCGAGCCGGTGTTTGATCGTGGTGAGGAAACGTCCGGCGTCGGCCCCGTCGATCAACCGATGGTCGTAGGTCAGCGGCAGGTAACACACCGACCGGACCCCGATCGATTCGTTGCCACCCTCGTCGACGACCACCCGCGGCCGTTTGACGATGGCCCCGGTGCCCAACATGGCGGCCTGGGGCGGAACCAGGATCGGGGTGTCGAACAACGCGCCCTGGCTGCCGATGTTGGTGATGGTGAAGGTGCCGCCGGACAGCTCGTCGGGTTTCAGGTTGCCTGACCGGGCGCGGGCGGCGATGTCCGCGATCGCGCGGGCCAGCCCGGCCAGCGACAGGTCGCCGGCGTTGTGGATGACGGGGGAGAGCAGGCCCTGCTCGGTGTCGACCGCGAAGCCGAGGTGCTCGGCGTCGTAGTAGGTGATCTCCTTGGTGTCCTCGTTGTAGCTGGCGTTGATGTTGGGATGGATCTTGAGGGCGTCGATCACGGCCCGGGCGATGAACGGCAGGAAGGTCAGGTTCACGCCCTCGCGCTCGGCGAACGCCGCCTTGGCCCTGGCGCGCAGCCCGACGATCCTGGTCATGTCGACCTCGTGGGTCTGGGTGAGCTGGGCCGTGGCCTGCAGGGATTCGCGGGTCTTGACCGCGGTGATCTGACGGATCCGGCTGGCCTTTTGCGTGGTGCCCCGCAGGTGCGCCAGCGCGGGCGCCGGGGTGGGTGCGGCGGCGGGAGCCGCCTTGCCCGCATCCACGGCCGCGGCGGCGGGAGCTTGCTTGGCTGGTTCCTTTTGCCGGGCCTTCTGCTCGGCCGCGGCCAGCACGTCCTGCTTGCGGATGCGACCGCCCACCCCGGTACCGGTGATCTCGGCCAGGTCGATGTTGTTTTCGGCGGCCAGTTTTCGCACCAGCGGGGTCACGTACGGCGTGCCATTTACCCCCGAGCCGCCGGCCGCCGCCGGTTCGGCCGCGGGTTCGGGCCTGGCCTGGGGTTCGGCTTTCGGCGCCGGTTCGGCCGCCGGAGCGGGGCGGGCTTCCGGTCGTGGCTCCGCCTTGGGTTGGGGCGCGGGTTCCGGTTTGGGCGCGGGCGGAGCGCTGGGGGCGGGCGGGGCGCTGGGGGCGGGCGGGGCGCTGGGGGCGGAAGCCTCCACATTCGAGCCGATCCGCGCCAACTCACCGCCGACCGGCACGGTGGTGTCCTCGTCGGCCGTGATGCTGACCAGGACGCCGGCGACCGGCGACGGGATCTCGGTGTCCACCTTGTCGGTGGACACCTCCACCAGCGCCTCGTCAACCTGGACCGAGTCGCCGACCTTCTTCAGCCAGCGAGTCACCGTACCCTCGGCCACCGACTCGCCGAGCTCGGGCATCAGCACGGGGGTCGCGCCGCCGCCGTCACCGGAAGCCTGACGGGCCGGCGCCGCGGGTTCGGGCTCCGGCTGGGCGGGGGCCGCTTGCACGGGTTCCGGTTGGCTCGGCGCCTGTGCGGCCTGCGACCCGCCTTCGGCGGCGTCGCCGATGACGGCCAGGTCGCCGCCGACCTCGACGGTGTCGTCCTCCTGGGCGATGATTTTGGTCAGCACGCCCGCGGCCGGCGACGGGATTTCGGTGTCCACCTTGTCGGTCGACACCTCGACGAGCGGCTCATCGAGTTCGACCGTGTCGCCTTCCTGCTTGAGCCAGCGCGTGACCGTCCCCTCGGTGACGCTCTCACCGAGTGCCGGCATCTGGACGGAGAAGGCCATCTCTTCTGACTCCTCGATCGCTCGTGGGTCGGGGCGGGGCGGCATCTGGCTTACCAGATGTCCGAAACCATCCTGTCATTGCTCGTGCACCGGCACACATCCAGGGCGGACCGCGCTCGGGCGCCCGGCCGGACCCGACGCGCTTGCTACGGTGTGGCCACTGCCAGTCAGAGCGCGGAGGTCCGATGCCGGCACTACACCAGGCGCCCCAGCGGTTCGTCGACAGCCCGGACGGCGTGCGCCTCGCGGTCTACGAGGAGGGCAACAGCGCCGGCCCGACCGTCGTGCTGGTGCACGGCTTTCCCGACTCGCACGTGTTGTGGGACGGTGTCGTCCCGCTGCTGGCCGGGCGGTTCCGGGTCATCCGCTACGACAACCGCGGCGTGGGCATGTCGTCGGTGCCCAAGCCGGTGTCCGCGTACGCCATGGCCCGGTTCGCCGACGACTTCGCCGCGGTGATCGGCGAGCTCAGCCCCGGGCGGCCGGTGCACGTCCTGGCCCACGACTGGGGCTCGGTCGGCGTGTGGGAGTACCTGAGCCGCCCGGGCGCGAACGACCGGGTCGCGTCGTTCACGTCGGTGTCCGGCCCGAGCCAGGACCAGCTCGTCGACTACATCTTCGGCGGCCTGCGGCGGCCCTGGCGCCCGCGAACCTTCGCGCGGGCCGTCAGCCAGGCCCTGCGGCTGACCTACATGGCGTTCTTCTCGATACCGGTGCTGGCGCCGCTGCTGCTGCGGGTCGCGCTGTCCCTCGCGCCGGTGCGGCGGAACATGGTCGACAACATCCCCGGCGAGAAGATCCATCACTCCGCCACGCTGGCCCGCGACGCCGCGCACTCGGTAAAAACCTACCCCGCCAACTACTTTCGCTCGTTTTCCGGGAAGCGGCCGATCCACGTCGTCGACGTGCCGGTGCAGCTCATCGTCAACACCCACGACCGCTACGTGCGGCCCTACGGGTACGACGACGCGGCCCGCTGGGTCCCGCGGCTGTGGCGCCGCGACATCAAGGCGGGCCACTTTTCCCCGATGTCGCACCCGCAGGTGATGGCGGCCGCGGTGCACGACTTCGCCGACCTGGCCGAAGGCAAGCGGCCCAGCCGCGCGCTGCTGCGCGCCCAGGTCGGGCGTCCCCGCGAGGCGTTCGGCGACACCCTGGTCGCGGTCACCGGCGCCGGCAGCGGCATCGGCCGGGCGACGGCGTTCGCCTTCGCGCGCGAGGGCGCCGAGGTGATCGTCAGCGACATCGACGAGGCCGCCGTCAAGGAGACCGCCGCCGAGATCGCCGCCCGGGGCGGTGTCGCGCACCCGTATGTGCTCGACGTGTCCGACGGCGACGCGGTCGAGGCGTTCGCCGAACGGGTCAGCGCCGACCACGACGTCCCCGACATCGTGGTCAACAACGCCGGCATCGGGCACGCCGGCGGGTTCCTCGACACGCCCGCCGAGCAGTTCGACCGCGTGCTGGACGTCAACCTCGGCGGCGTGGTCAACGGCTGCCGGTCATTTGGCCGGCGTTTGGTCGACCGCGGCACCGGCGGCCACATCGTCAACGTCGCGTCGATGGCCGCGTACGCGCCGTCGCAGTCGCTGACCGCCTACTGCACCTCCAAGGCCGCGGCCTACATGTTCTCCGACTGCCTGCGGGCCGAACTCGACGCCGCCGGCGTCGGGCTGACCACGATCTGCCCCGGCGTCATCAACACCAACATCATCAACACCACCCGCTTCGACGCGCCCGCGGGCCAGGGCGAGGACGTCGACGGCCGGCGGGGCCAGATCGGCAAGATGTTCGCGCTGCGCCACTACGGGCCGGAGAACGTCGCCAACGCGATCTTGTCGTCGGTCAAGAAGAAGAAGCCGATCCGTCCCGTCGCGCCGGAGGCGTACGCGTTCTACGGCATTTCCCGGATCGCGCCACAGGCGCTGCGCAGCACCGCGCGGTTCAAGGTGATCTAAACCGTCTGATCTAGACCCGATCCAGTGCCCGCCGATCGCCGGACCAGCAGCGCACCACCGACCGCGACGACCCCGACGACCGCCAACGGAATGGTCCACATGCGCCGGCCGCTGACCGCCGACTGGCATTGCGCCACATAGTCGGTGTGCGGGAGGACTTGGTTCAGGATCGGAATGTTCGCACCGTTCTTGTCGTTGGCGCTTCGCGCGGCGGACAAATCGGCGGCGATTCCGTTGCCGCACGAGACCGAATTGCCATTGGGGTCCGATACGGAAACCGGTACCAACAAGCCGATGACGCCGGCCAGCAAAAGCGCGGCACCCACCGCGATGATCAACCGTCGCGCAGTCACTATTCGTCTCCCGTCCAACGTCGGTCTGGTAAGGGCTTAATAGCCACTGGCCGCGAAACCTAAACCGACGGTCGTCGGCCGCCGCCTCGGGTCGCCGAGCGTCACGCCAGCAGCCGCCTCGGGTCGGCGAGCGTCACGCCAGCGTGGCGTTCGGCGAGCGGCGTCACGCTGGCGTGACGCTCGGCGAGCGGGGAAAGCGGGCGGGGAAGCCAGCTAGCCGTTGTCGGCGATGTCCTCGAGGACGGCGAACATGGTGCGGGTGGGCACGCCGGTGGCGCCCTTGGGCGTGTATCCCCACGGGCTGCCGGTGTTGTAGGCCGGGCCCGCGACGTCGATGTGCGCCCAGCTCACGCCGTCGGCGACGAACTCGCGGAGGAACACCCCGGCCACCAGCATGCCCGCGAAGCGCTGATTGCTGACGTTGGCCAGGTCGGCCACCGTGGACTTCAGGTCGTCCTTGAGCTCGTCGGGCAGCGGCATTGGCCAACCGTTCTCGCCCACGCGCTGCGAGATCGCGGCGACCCGGTCGCGGAACTCGTCGCTGCCCATCACCCCGGGGATGCGGGCGCCCAGCGCCACCGTCTGCGCACCGGTCAGCGTGGACGTCTCGATCAGGTAGTCCGCGTGGTCCTCGCACGCCCGGACGATGGCGTCGGCCAGGATGAGCCTGCCCTCGGCGTCGGTGTTGAGCACTTCGACGGTGGTGCCGCCGTACTGCGTCAGCACGTCGCCGGGCCGCTGGGCGGTGGCCGACGGCATGTTCTCGGCCATCGGCACCGTGGCGATCACGTCGATGGGCAGCTGCAGCCGCGCGGCCAGCACCACGGTCGCGATCACCGCGGCGGCGCCACCCATGTCCGAGGTCATGTAGTGCATCGAGGCGGCCGGTTTGATCGAGATGCCGCCGGTGTCGAACGTGACACCCTTGCCGACCAGCGCAACTCGCTTCGCCTGCCTCGGCTTCTTGGCCAGCTTCGAACCCCGATGGATCAGCCGCACCAACCGAGGCGGGCGCGACGAGCCCTGGCCGACACCGATCACCCCGCCATAGCCGGCCTTCTGCAGCGCCTTGTCGTCGAGCACCTCCACCTCGAGGCCGGCGGATTCCCCCAAAGCCTTTGCGCGCCTGGCAAATTCGGCGGGAAACAGGTGGCTGGGCGGGGTGTTGACCAGGTCGCGGGCGGTGGCCACCGCGGTCGCCACGGCCGCCCCGTGGGCGGCCTGCTTCTTGGCGTCCTTCGAGGTGGCCAGCACGGTGATCCTGTGCAGCCCAGGGTCTTTCGGCGCCGTCTTGTCGGTGCGGAAGGCGGTGAACCGGTAGCCGCCCAGGATCAGGCCCTCCACGACGGCCGAGGCGACGTCGTCACCCGGTAGTTCGGCCAGCGTGGTGACCACCGCCTCGACGCCGTTCAGCGACCGCGCCGCCACGCCGGCAGCGCGACGGACGGTGTCGGCGGGCCACTCTGATCGCGGCTTGCCCAGGCCGATCGTCGCGACGCTGGCCACCGGCAGCGACGGGATCACCAGCCGGTGCACCTGTTCGCTGCCGCCGGTGGCCGCCAGCGCCCGCAGGCCGGCCTCGATCTCGGCGACGGCTTCGGGAGGCAGGAACGGCCCGGCCGCGGCGACAGCCGCGCCGGGCGTGTCCTCGTCGCCGGTCGATACGACCGGCACCAGCAATACCGCGGAACCCGCGCCGCGCTTCGGCAGCGACGCGGCGACCTGGACGGACGGGACGGCGGGGGCTTGATAAGCCGGTTCGGTGGTCACGGCCAACCACCCTAATCACCGGCGGCGGGGCCGGGCCCGGCGGTGCGGACCGGACACCTCCCCAAGTGCGCCGGCGGCCGCGCCGATTAGGGTGGGGCGTCGTGACCGATGGGCTGTTGCACGGACCGCTGGAAGAACGCCATCGCGAGCTTGGCGCGAGCTTCGCCGAGTTCGGCGGCTGGCTGATGCCGGTGTCCTACGCCGGAACCGTCAGTGAGCACAACGCCACCCGCACCGCGGTCGGCCTGTTCGACGTCAGCCACCTCGGCAAGGCGCTGGTCCGCGGGCCGGGCGCCGCGCGGTTCGTCAACTCCGCGCTCACCAACGACCTGGGCCGCATCGGTCCCGGCAAGGCCCAATACACGCTGTGCTGCACCGAATCCGGTGGCGTCATCGACGACCTGATCGCCTACTACGTCGGCGACGACGAAATCTTCCTGGTGCCCAACGCCGCCAACACCGCCGCCGTGGTCGACGCGCTCAAGGCCGCCGCTGAGGCCGGTTTGGGGGCCGGCCTGACGATCACCAACGAGCATCGCTCCTATGCGGTGCTGGCCGTGCAGGGCCCACGGTCGGCGGACGTGCTCGACGCGCTGGGCCTGCCGACCGGCATGGATTACATGGGCTACGCCGACGCCGTGTACTCGGGGGTGCCGGTGCGCGTGTGCCGCACCGGATACACCGGCGAGCACGGCTACGAGCTGCTGCCGCCCTGGGACTCCGCGGGCGTGGTGTTCGACGCGCTGCACAAGGCGGTCGAGCGGGCGGGCGGGCAGCCGGCCGGCCTGGGCGCCCGCGACACGCTGCGCACCGAGATGGGCTATCCGCTGCACGGGCACGAACTTTCGCTCGACATCTCGCCGCTGCAGGCCGGATGCGGCTGGGCGGTCGGCTGGAAGAAGGACGCGTTCTTCGGCCGCGACGCGCTGCTGGCCGAAAAGGAGGCCGGGCCGCGGCGGCTCTTGCGCGGACTGAGGATGGTCGGCCGCGGGGTGTTGCGCCCCGGGCTGACCGTGCTGGCCGGCGACGCCCCCGTCGGTGTCACCACGTCCGGAACGTTCTCTCCGACGCTACAGGCCGGCATCGCCCTGGCATTGATCGACACCGCCGCCGGCATCGATGACGGCCAGCGAGTCACCGTCGATGTGCGCGGCCGCGCCGCCGAGTGCGACGTCGTGCGCCCGCCCTTCGTCACCCTGAAAACCCGTTAGCCGCCACCGGTTCACCGCGGAAAAATCCCGGTGACAGGCGGCTATACAATCGGCCCCATGACCGACGGCTCACTTGGGTTCACGGTTTCTCGTTCGGCACACCCGGCGACCGACACCGAACGCGAATCAATCCTGGCCGACCCGGGCTTCGGCAGATACTTCACCGACCACATGGTGTCGATCGACTACGCGGACGGCCGGGGTTGGCACAATCCCCGGGTCATTCCCTACGGCCCGATCGAGCTGGACCCGTCGGCGATAGTGCTGCACTACGCGCAGGAAGTCTTCGAAGGGCTCAAGGCTTACCGCTGGGCGGACGGCTCCGTCGTGTCGTTTCGCGCCGAGGCCAACGCGGCCAGGTTGCGATCGTCGGCGCGGCGGCTCGCGATTCCCGAACTGCCCGAGAAGCTGTTCATCGAATCCCTTTGTCAGCTCATCGCCGTCGACAATGCCTGGGTGCCGCGGGCCGGGGGCGAGGAGGCGCTATATCTGCGGCCGTTCATCTTCGCCACCGAGCCGGGGCTGGGCGTGCGACCGGCCAAGCAGTACCGCTACCTGCTGATCGCCTCGCCGGCGGGCGCATATTTCAAGGGCGGCATCAGCCCCGTCACCGTGTGGGTGTCGACGGAATACGTGCGGGCCAGCCCGGGCGGCACCGGCGCGGCCAAGTTCGGCGGCAACTACGCGGCGTCGCTGCTGGCTCAGGCCCAGGCCGCCGAAAACGGTTGCGACCAGGTGGTGTGGCTGGACGCCGTCGAACGCCGCTTCATCGAAGAGATGGGCGGGATGAACCTGTTCTTCGTGCTCGGCAGCGGCGGATCGGCGCGGCTGGTCACCCCCGAGCTGTCCGGTTCGCTGCTCCCGGGTATCACGCGGGATTCGTTGCTGCAGTTGGCCATTGATGCCGGGTTCGCCGTCGAGGAGCGCAGGATCGACATCGACGAGTGGCAGAAGAAGGCCGCCGCGGGCGAGATCACCGAGGTGTTCGCCTGCGGCACCGCCGCCGTCATCACCCCCGTGTCGCGGGTGAAGTACGGCGACACCGAGTTCGCCATCGCCGACGGCCAACCGGGCGAGGTGACGATGGCGCTGCGCGACACGCTGACCGGCATCCAGCGGGGCACCTTCGCCGACACCCACGGCTGGATGGCCCGGCTGGGCTGAGCGGGCGCACACCCCCCTCGCGAGCAGACACAGAATCGCCCATTTTCGTACGAAAATGGGCGATTCTGTGTCTGCTCAGCCGTGGAATCCGGCGAGCGTCACCGCGGCGACTGTCGTCGTCAGCTCGATCGCGGCGCCCAGCACGTCGCCGCTGACGCCGCCGAACCGCCGTACGCAGTGCCACACCAGGGCCACTCCGCAGCCCACCGCGACCAGGACCGCCACCGGCCCCTGCCACGGCCGGGCACCCGCCAGCACCGAGACCGCGAGCAGGACGGCCACCCAGCCCGCGACCACCGGCGCGGGTTGACTCCCGGCCACCCGGGCACCCAGCGTGCTGCCCTCGGCCGCCGGCACCGACCGGCGGCAGGCCAGCACCGCGGCGACCCGGCCGGCGAAGACCGCCACGATAATCTCGACCGCGCCGAGCGCCGAAAAGGCCAACCCCTGCAACAGGATCACCAGCACGACGGCCGCCACACCGAACGGCCCGGTCGACCCGTCGCGCATCACCGCCAGCGCGCGCTGCGGCGGGCCGTAGCAGCCCAGCCCGTCGGCGGTGTCGGCGACGCCGTCGATGTGCAGGCCGCGGGTCGCGAGCAGCAGCGCCGTCACGGCGAGCAGCCCGGGCAGCGGGCTGGGCGGGCCGAAAGCCCATGCGCCGCACCACGTCACGGCCGCGGCCAACGCCCCCAGCGCGGCGCCGACCACGGGAAGCGCGGTCATGGCGCCCCGGCCCATCGGCGCGCTGGCGGCCCGGGGGAGGGGCAGCACCGTCCCGAACGAGAAAGCCGTTGCCAAAGAACGCATCACGGCGTTGGCCCGGCCACCCGGGCCTCTGTGAAGGTCGCCATCGACGACAGCGCGGCCACCGCGGCGCGCAGCACTGGCAGCGCCACCGCGGCGCCGGTTCCCTCGCCCAGCCGCATGCCCAGGTCCAGGATCGGGTCCAACTCGAGGGCCGCCAGGGCCAGGCCGTGACCGGGCTCGGTGGACCGGTGACCGGCCTGCCACCACCGCCGCGCGCCGGGCGCCAGTCGCTCCGCGACCAACGCCGCGGCCGTCACCGCCATGCCGTCGAGCAGCAGTGGGGTGCGCCGCACCGCGGCCTGCGCGCAAAAGCCGGCCATCGCCGCCAAATCCGCGCCGCCGCAGCAGCGCAGCAACCCGACCGGGTCGGGCAACACGGGCCGCGCCCGAAACAGCGCGTCGCGCACCGCGGCCGTCTTGCGTGCCCATCCCGCGTCGTCGATCCCGGTCCCGAAGCCGACCACCGCGACCGGCTCAGCGTTGGTCAGCGCCGCCACCAAAACCGCTGCGGGCGTGGTGTTTCCGATCCCCATGTCGCCGGCGATGAGCAGGTCGGCGCCGGCGTCGACCTCCTCGTCGGCGATGGCCCGGCCCGCGGCGATCGCCCGGGCGGTCTCGTCGTCGGTCAACGCGTCCTGGACGGTGATGTCGCCGCTGCCGCGCCGCACCTTGTGTGCGCCGATCCGCTCCGAGGCCGCCTCGGCGTCCACCGCCAAATCCGCGATCCGCACCGTCGCGCCGGCGATGTCGGCCAGCGCGTTGATCGCCGCCCCGCCGGCGTCGATGTTGGCGACCATCTGGGCGGTCACCTCCGGCGGGTAGGCCGACACCCCGGACCGTGCGACGCCGTGGTCACCCGCGAACACCACCACCCGGGCGCGCGCGAATTGCGTTGGCGGACAACGACTCTGGCATGATACGACCCACGCCGACAGGTCCTCGAGGCGGCCCAGGGCGCCGCGCGGCTTGGTCAGGTTGTCCTGGCGGGCGCGGGCGGCCGCGGCGGCGCCCGCATCGGGCGGCGATACCGGCGGGAATTCCATCAGGCCCCCGGCGGCTTGATCGGCACCGCCTGCCCGGCCACCACCAACACCACCCGGTCGCACACCGCGGCGACGCGCTGGTTGAGGCTGCCCAGTTCGTCGGCGAACCGGCGGCCGGACGCGGTGGCCGGCACCACGGTCAACCCGACTTCCGGGCTGACCAGCACCAGCGTGGAACCAAACGCGCCCACCGCGGCCAGCATCTCGTCGACGGGAACGGCCACCGAGCCGTCGTCCCATGCGTTGTTGCGGTCCAGCGTGCCGGTCAGCCAGCCGCCAAGGTCGTCGACGAGCGTCGGGGTGTCCGGCGACCGCCGCAATTCGGTCGCGATGTCGTCGGTTTCGACCGTGGACCAATGCGCCGGCCGCCGGCCGCGATGCTCGGCGACCCGGTGCGCCCAGGCCGCATCCCCCCGGCACGCCGGCCCGGGGGCCAGGTAGCGGACCGGCCGGCCGGGTGGCAGTGACCCGGCGATGGCTTCCTCGGCCCACCGGGACTTGCCCGATCTGATCCCGCCGAGAACCAGGGTGCGCACCGGGGTCAGGCGGCTTTCGGGCGACGTCTAGCCGACACCGCTGCCGCGCTCGACTTGGGGACGAGGCGCCCGCATCCGGCGGATCTGGGAAGCCCGGCCGGCGGCGTAAAGGCCTAGCTTCCAACGGCTTTCGGTGTTGTCCGGGAACTTCGCGTCGACCAGCCTGCTCACCTTGCGTCCCAGGACGAGCCCGTCGGCGCCCATCACGACCATCAGCACCAGCATCGCCGGAGAGACGTAGAGCTGCAGCTGCGGGACGGCGAACGTGGCGAACAGCAGGACCAGCGTTGCGGGCATGAACAGGCCGAGGACGTTGCGCCGGGAGTCCACCACATCGCGCACGTAGCGCCGTATCGGCCCTTGATCGCGCGGTAGCAGGTATGCCTCTTCGCCGGCCATCATGCGTTCCCGGCGGTCCGTCATCCGCGCGCGGCCGGCGGTCTTTTCGGCCCTGCGCTCCTCGCGGCTGAGCTTGGGTCCGGCCAGCGATCTGCGCCGGGCCCGCGCCTCGGACGAGGTCATGGGTGCCGGCGCGACCGGGCCCTTCTTTGCGTTGCGCCGGGCCTGGCTGCGCTTGGGGGTGGGCCGGCCCTTGGGGTCGGTCCGGCGGGAGGCGCGCGGCGGGCCGTCCGGGGAACCGACCGGATCCCCGTTGATGCCCCCGTCGAGGTCGTCGTTGTGGCCCTTCTTCCGGCCCATCAGCTTCACAGTGGCCAGGTTACTTCGCGCATGATCTACCTCGTAATGGCCCCGGAATGCGTTGTTGTTAGGCATGCGCCAGCGTGTGACTTGGCCCTAGGCTTGACTGTGATGAATGGCTACCTGTGATGGACGACGGCACGATGGCCTCGGGTGATGCTGCCGGCGGCCCCGCGCCCGGTCGTCTCCAGTTGCCGGCCATGCTGGTCCTGGTGGCCCCGGATTGCTACGGCGACAGCCTGACGGCCGTGGAGGCCGCCGCCGCGATCGCGACGGGCTGGACCCGGTCACGACCCGGCGATCGGTTCATCGTCGCCCCGCAGTCCGACGGCGGCCCGGGCTTCATCGAGGTGCTGGCCAGCCGGCTGGGGGAGACGCGGCGACTGCAGGTATGTGGGCCGCTGGACACCACGGTAGAAGCCGCGTGGGTATTCGATCGCATCTCGGCGACCGCGTACCTGGAGTGTGCGCAGGCGTGTGGCCTGACGTTGCTTGGCGGCCCGCCCACCCCGGAGACCGCTTTGGCGGCCGACAGCAGCGGAGTCGGGCAGCTCATCGCCGAGGCGCTGCGGGTCGGGGCGAAGCGGATCGTGGTCGGGCTGGGCGGCAGCGCGTGCACCGACGGCGGGAAGGGAATGATTACCCAGCTGGGCGGGCTGGACGCGGCCCGCCGACGGCTGGCCGACGTGGAGCTGATCGCCGCCTCGGACACCGAATATCCCCTGCTGGGGCCGTGGGGCGCGGCTCGGGTGTTCGGGCCGCAGAAGGGCGCGAACACGGCCGTCGTCGCCGCGCTCGAAGTCCGCCTCGAGGCGTGGGCGCTCGAACTGGAAGCGGTGGCCGGGCGGGACGTCGGCGCGGAGCCGGGCGCGGGCGCCGCCGGCGGCATCGGGGCCGGGCTGCTGGCGCTCGGCGGCCGGTGCGAATCCGGCGCGGCGATCATCGCCGAACACACCCACCTGGCCGACGACCTCGAGACCGCGGACATGATCGTCACCGGTGAAGGGCGGTTCGACGAGCAGTCCCTGCACGGAAAGGTGGTCGGATTTCTCGCGGACGCGGCCCGTCCGCTGGGAATTCCCGTGATCGTGCTGGCCGGCCAGGTCGGCCTGGAGAATTCGGCGGTGCGATCGTCGGGCATCATGTCGGCCCTGTCCATCGCCGATTACGCCGGTTCGGTGCGATTGGCGCAGGCCGACGCGGCAAACCAGCTCATGGGATTGGCGTCACAGGTGGCGGCGCGCCTCGGGAATAGCGGTCCCGCAAGGTACCGTTGAGTCAGTGGGTTTTCACCCGAGTGGTTCGGGCCGCCCAACCCAAACGATGAGGCACGTAGGAGAAGCAATGACGGTGCAAAACGAGTCAACCGCCAAGACCCACGGCGTGATCCTGACCGATACCGCCGCCGCTAAGGCGAAGTCCCTGCTCGACCAGGAGGGACGCGACGACCTGGCGCTGCGCATCGCGGTCCAGCCGGGCGGCTGCGCCGGGCTGCGCTACAACCTCTTCTTCGACGACCGGACGCTGGACGGTGACCTGACCGCGGAATTCGGTGGCGTGACCTTGACGGTGGACCGGATGAGCGCACCCTACGTCGAGGGCGCGTCCATCGATTTCGTCGACACCATCGAGAAGCAGGGCTTCACCATCGACAACCCCAACGCCACCGGCTCCTGCGCCTGCGGGGACTCGTTCAACTGACCGCGACCGACGCCGTCGGTGCCTGCACTTTCGCGGCCGAAAAGTGAGTCAGTACGAACCCCCGGTCCGCAGCACGTACGAGCAGACCATGATCTGGCCCCGCTGGAAAAGCAGCTGCGCGATGCCCTGCACCTCCCCGCGCAACGGGCCGCCGGTCGCGGGCGACACCCGCATGGTGAACAGCGCCTGGGCCTGATACTGCGACAAGTACACGATCTTGTCGATCGAGGTCAGTTCGACCTCGGAGAACTGCTTGCGGAAGGCGTCGCTGCTCATCCTGGCCAGCGCCTGGTCGGCCCTTTTATCGCGGACGCCGTCGTACATGCCGCACAGCGAGTTGTGGACGATGGTGTTGACGTCACGGTGTTCGAGCGCGTCGAGATAGTCCTGAATCGCGGTCTTGGCCGCCGCCTCGGAGAATGACGTGCCGGTGTTGGCGCCGTTGGTGCGGACCCCGTAGGTGATCGCCACCGTCAACGCGGCCACCAGCGCGACGGCCACCAGAATGCCGATGACCAGCCGGCGCTTGGACCGTCGCCTCGGGTATGACACCGGCGGCGGTTGTCCGGAATAATTGGGTGACGCGTCGTTGGTCGGCGCGGAGGCGAAGACCGGATCGCCGGCGATGGGTTCATGGGGGAACTCAAGCGGCTGGGACTCGGCGTGCGGCGTTGGTCCGTCGGTGCCGACAGCGTGGTTCGGCGAGTGCGGACCGGCCATCGTGGTTCTCCTACGGTGATAGACGGGACCGTGAACGGGCCCCGGCGCGACTTGAGTGAGTTCCCTTGGCAGGCTAGCGCACGGCCTCCCGTCGACCGCGACGCAACGACGCTCGATGCGCCTGAGTAAGCTAGATAACCTTACTAACGAAGGGTGGAGATTTCGTGACCATCGCGGTGACAGGTTCGATTGCGACCGACAATCTGATGCGGTTTCCCGGCCGATTTTCCGAGCAGCTGCTGCCCGAGCATCTGCAGAAGGTGTCGCTCAGCTTTCTGGTCGACGACCTGGTGATTCATCGCGGCGGTGTGGCGGGAAACATCGCCTTCGCCATCGGCGTGCTGGGCGGGGACGTCGCGTTGGTCGGTGCGGCCGGCGACGACTTCGCCGACTATCGCGAATGGCTGCAGTCCCACAACGTCAACTGCGACCACGTCCTGATCTCCGAGAGCGCGCACACGGCGCGTTTCACCTGTACCACCGACGTCGACATGGCGCAGATCGCCTCGTTCTACCCGGGCGCCATGTCGGAGGCCCGCAACATCAAGCTCGCCGACGTGATCGCGTCCATCGGCGCGCCGGAGCTGGTGATCATCGGGGCCAACGACCCGGACGCCATGCTGGTGCACACCGAGGAATGCCGCAAGCTCGGGGTGCCGTTCGCCGCCGACCCGTCCCAGCAGCTGGCCCGGCTGTCCGGAGACGAGATCCGCCAGCTCACCGACGGCGCCAGGTACTTGTTCACCAATGACTACGAGTGGGATCTGATGCTGTCCAAGACCGGCTGGACGGAGGCCGACGTGATGGCGCAGGTCGACCTGCGGGTGACCACGCTGGGCCCCAAGGGCGTCGACATCGTCGAGCCCGACGGCACCACCACCCACGTCGACGTGGTGCCCGAGACCAGCCAGACCGACCCCACCGGCGTCGGCGACGCCTTCCGGGCCGGTTTCCTCACCGGCCGCAGCGCGGGTCTTAGCCTGGAGCGTTCCGCGCAGCTGGGCTCGCTGGTCGCGGTGCTGGTGCTGGAGTCGACCGGGACCCAGGAGTGGACCTGGGATCACGAGGTCGCGGCCACCCGGTTGGCCGGTGCCTACGGCGAGGACGCCGCCGCCGAGATCACCGCCGTGCTCGCCTAACTTGGCGGCGGGTGTGCCGTCACGGCGTGGGGTGTGAATCCAGGGCGTCGGGTGTGAAGTCACGGCGTGGGGTGTGAATCCACGGCGGGAAATCCGCGAAATCCCCGCCCAGGGTTCACTCCCGAAGCCCTCGCTTCACACTAGAGCTGGACGGGGTAGACGGGCTCGCTGATCCGCGGCACCACGCTGTGCTCGACGAAGATCGCGTGCCACAGCATGAAGATCAGCACGGTCCACAGCCGGCGGCTGTGATCGCTCACGCCGCTTCGGTGCTCGTCGAGCATCCGGCGAACGGCCCCGAGGTCGACCAGGTGACCGGCCTGCGACGCCGCCACCAACTCGTAGGCCCATTCCAGCAGTTCGCCCGCGCGCAGCCAATGCCGGATCGGCACCGGGAACCCCAGCTTGGGCCGGTTCAGCACGTGCGCCGGAACGATGGGCTCCAGCGCGCGCCGCAGGGCGTACTTGGTGGTGGTGCGGGTGATCTTCGCCTCCACCGGCAGCCGGGAGGCGACGGCGAACACCTCGGGATCCAGGAACGGCACCCGAAGCTCCAGCGAGTTGGCCATCGTCATCTTGTCGGCCTTGACCAGAATGTCGCCCCGCAGCCAGGTGAACAGGTCGACGTGCTGCATGCGGGCCACCGGGTCCCAGCCGGTCGACTCGGCATACACAGACGCGGTCACGTCGGTGTGGGTCCATTCCTCGCGGAACCCGGGCAGCACGTCGCGCAGCTGCGCATCGGAGAAGCTGCGGGCATTGCCGTAGTAGCGCTCCTCGAGCGTCAGCGATCCCCGGTGCAGCAGGCTCTTGCCCCGCATGCCCTCGGGCAGCGGTTTGGACGCCCTGCCCATCGACCGCCGCAGCGGCCGCGGCAGATAGTCAAAGGGCTTGAGCGACAACGGCTCCCGGTAGATCGTGTAGCCGCCGAACAGCTCGTCGGCGCCCTCGCCGGACAGCACCACCTTGACGTGCTTGCGGGCCTCGCGGGCGACGAAGAACAGCGGCACCAGCGCCGGGTCGGCGACGGGCTCGTCGAGATACCAGACGATCTCGGGCAGGGCGGCGACGAATTCGTCGGGGCTGACCACCTTGGCGATGTGCCGGGCACCGATCGCCTCCGCCGAGGCCACGGCGACGTCGATCTCGGAGAAGCCCTCCCGCTCGAAGCCGGTGGTGAACGTGATCAGCCGCGAGTTGTGCCGGATCGCCAGCGCCGCGATCGCGGTGGAGTCGATGCCGCCGGACAGGAACGCGCCGACGGTGACGTCGGCGCGCATGTGCTTGGCCACCGAGTCCTCGAGCACCGCGGTGATCTCGTCATAGCGGGCCTGCTCGGTGTCGCGGGCGATAGGCGTGGCGGCAAAACGCGGCACGAAGTAGCGGGTGACCTCCGGCGCCAACCCGGGACGAATCCGCGCGTAGCAGCCCGATTCCAGCCGGCGCACGCCGCGGTGCAGCGTCTCGGGCTCCGGCACGTACTGCAGGACCGTGTAGTGCTGCACGGCGCGGAGATCGATCCCAGTGTCGAAACCCACCAGGTCGGCCAGATCCAGCAGGCATTTCTTCTCGCTGGCCACCGCGGTGCCGCCGGTGCCGGTCGCCATAAACAGCGGCTTGATGCCGAAAGGGTCACGCGCGCAGAACAATTCGCCAGCAACGGTGTCCCACAGCGCGAACGCGAACATGCCGCGCAGCCGCGTCAGCACCCCGGTGCCCCAGTGGTGATAGCCGGCGACGATGGCCTCGCCGTCGCCGTCGGTGGCGAAAACGGCGCCATGCCGGGCGGCCAGCTCCTCGCGCAGCTCGACGTAGTTGTAGATCTCGCCGTTGAACACCAGCACGTAGCGGTCGGGCGCCTCCGGCGGCCCCCAGCGCAGCGGCTGATGCGAACGCGCGATGTCGATGATGGACAGCCGGTTGAAGCCGAAGACGACGGAGCCGTCGCTTAACGGGTCGGTCCAGGTGCCCGGCTCGTCGGGCCCGCGGTGGCGCATCAAATGCAACGAGCGGGCGACGGCGCCATCGGCTTTGGCGGCGTCGGCACCGCTCGGCGCCGCGACGAACGCCAGCAGACCACACACGGCGCCCCAGTATGCCGCACTCGGGCGGCACCCGTGGACGCCGCGCACCCGGCCAACCGTCGCCGGGGTAAGCGGCGTGGTCTACGCTGCGTAGTATTCGATGTCCGAAGCAGGAGGCGCCGACGTGACACCTCGCGAGCAGGTCCGTTCGCAACGCTTGTCGCAGGGCAGATTCCAGCGCGGTTCCGGAGGCGTTCCTCGAGGTCTGTCCCGTCGTCTTCGGCCCCTGGCGCTGGCCGCGACGCTGGGCGTCCTGGCGGTAACCCTGAGCGGATGCAGCTGGTCGGAAGCGCTGGGCATGGGCTGGCCGGAGGGCATCACCCCGCAGGCCCACCTCAACCGGGAGCTGTGGATCGGGGCGGTGATCGCCTCGCTGGTCGTCGGGGTCATCGTGTGGGGCCTCATCTTCTGGTCCTCGGCGTTTCACCGGAAGAAGGCGACCGACACCGAACTGCCTCGGCAGTTCGGCTACAACATGCCGCTGGAGCTGGTGCTCACCGTGACGCCGTTCTTGATCATCTCGGTGTTGTTCTACTTCACCGTGGTGGTGCAGGAGAAGATGCTGCATCTGGCCAAGGACCCCGAGGTCGTGATCGACGTCACTGCCTTCCAATGGAACTGGAAGTTCGGTTACCAGCGCGTCGATTTCAAGGACGGCACGCTGACCTACGACGGCGCCGATCCGGCGCGCAAGAACGCGATGGTCTCCAAGCCGGAAGGCAAGGATGCCCACGGCGAGGAGCTCGTCGGGCCGGTGCGCGGGCTCAACACCGAGGACCGGACCTATCTGAATTTCGACAAGGTCGAAACCCTGGGAACTGCCACCGAAATCCCGGTGCTGGTGCTGCCGGCCGGCAAGCGCGTCGAATTCCGACTGGCGTCCGCGGACGTCGTGCACACCTTCTGGGTGCCGGAGTTCCTGTTCAAGCGCGACGTGATGCCCAACCCCGAGGCGAACAACTCCGTCAACGTGTTCCAGGTCGACGAGATCACCAAGACCGGGGCGTTTGTCGGTCACTGCGCGGAGTTCTGCGGCACCTATCACTCGATGATGAATTTCGAGGTTCGGGTGGTGGCGGCCAACGACTTCAAGGCCTACCTGCAGCAGCGGATCGCCGGAAAGACCAACGCCGAAGCGCTGCAGGCGATCGCCCAGTCCCCGGTGGCGGTGACCACCCACCCGTTCGACACCCGCCGTGGTGAAAAGACCACAAGCCAGTAGGTGAGGACGCAATGCATATCGAAGCGAGGCTGTTCGAATTTATCGCCGCTTTTTTCGTTGTGACGGCGGTGCTGTACGGGGTGCTGACGGCGCTGTTCGCCACCGGCGGCGAGGAGTGGGCGGGCACCACCGCGCTGGCGCTGACCGGTGGCCTGGCGTTGATCACGGCGACCTTCTTCCGGTTCGTGGCACGCCGGCTGGACACCCGGCCCGAGGACTACGAGGGCGCTGAGATCAGCGACGGCGCAGGGGAATTGGGCTTCTTCAGCCCGCACAGTTGGTGGCCGATCCTGGTCGCGCTGTCGGGCTCGGTGGCGGCGACCGGCATTGCACTGTGGCTGCCGTGGTTGATCGTTGCCGGGGTGGTGTTTGTCCTGGCTTCGGCGGCCGGATTGGTCTTCGAGTACTACGTCGGTCCCGAGAAGCACTGATTTGCGTCTCGAAGGTCACAATCCGGGCATCAGTTGATCCGTGGCCCGGTCGCCAAGACTTCTTCGCCCCATTCGGTTCGGTAGGGTTTGCCCAGGCACAATGAGAATCTTCCGAGCGCGCGCGCAACGATGGATCCGCGGAGCCCCGCGCGCTGGTGATGCAGTTGGACAGGGCAGGCAAAGATGAGCGGGCCAAACCCCCCGGGATGGGATCCTGAAGAACCCGATTCCGCCAGCGAGCTCAGCCACGAACCGGATTCCGGCGGCGCGTCCGGCGACGACGTGGAACCCGACGAACTCCATTCCGGCGACCGGCCGGAACCCCTCGACGACAGCGCCGAAATACCGGCCGGCCAGACCGGCCAGACCGACGCCTACTCGCGGGCCTACTCCGCCCCGGAGTCCGAGCATTTCGTCAGCGGCCCATACGTGCCCGCCGATCTCAGGCTTTACGACTACGACAGCTATGACGAGCCGTCCGACTCCGACGAGGAACACGGCGCTCCGCGCTGGCCATGGGTGGTCGGCGTCGCCGCCATCGTGGCCGCGATCGCGCTCGTGGTGTCGGTGTCGCTGCTCGTCACGCGCACCGACACCAGCAAACTCGCCAATCCCGCGACCAGCACCGCGCCGTCGACACCGCCGGTGCAAGACGAAATAACAACCACCACACCGCCACCCCCACCCCCGCCCCCGCCGCCCAGCACCCAGGCCCCAACGGCAACGGAGACCCAGACCGTGACGGTGACGCCGCCCCCGCCCCCGCCGCCGCCCCCGCCGGCTCCTCCGTCTACGACCAACCCGGCGCCGGCGACAACGACGACGGCACCGGCCGCGCCTCCGCCGACCGCGACCACCCCGGCCGGCCCGCGGCAGGTCACCTACTCGGTGACCGGCACCAAAGCCCCGGGCGACATCATTTCGGTCACCTACGTCGACGCCTCCGGGCGGCGGCGCACGCAGCACAACGTGTACATCCCATGGTCGATGACCGTCACGCCGATCTCGAATTCCGACGTCGGCTCGGTCGAGGCGTCGAGCCTTTTCCGGGTCAGCAGGCTCAACTGCTCGATCACCACAAGCGACGGAACGGTGCTGTCGTCCAATACCAACGACGCACCGCAGACGAGCTGCTGATGGTCAGCAGGTATTCGGCATACCGGCGCGGGTCGGACACCGTTCCACCGGACGTCGTCGACCGCATCCTGGTCGGGGCGTGCGCCGCCATCTGGCTGGTGTTGTTGGGCATGAGCGTGGCCGCCGCCGTCGCGCTGGTGGATCTGGGGCGGGGCTTCCACCAGATGGCCAAAAACCCGCACACACCGTGGGTGCTGTACGCCGTCATCATCGTTTCCGCGCTGATCATCGCCGGCGCGATCCCGGTGCTGTTGCGGGCTCGCCGCATGGGCCTGACCGACCCGGCTGCGCGGTCCGCCGGCTCGGCACGCGGGCAGGCCAGGCCCCCGGTCCGCCTCATGTCGCCCGCCCCGCGCACCGCCGCCGAGCGGGCGCGCCAGCAACGGGTGCGGGCGGTGGAGCCGGCGGGCGAGTGGTCCGGCGCGGCTGTGGACCGGGTCTGGTTGCGTGGCACGGTAGTGCTGACGGGCACGATGGGCGCCGCGCTGATCGCGGTCGCGGCGGCGACCTACCTGATGGCCGTCGGCCACGACGGCCCGTCGTGGGTCGGCTACGGGCTGGCCGGGATCGTCACCGCGGCGATGCCGGTGGTCGAGTGGCTACACATTCGGCAGCTGCGCCGCGTGGTTGCCGCGCGCTAGCCGAGTTTCCGGGGCGTCGTCAGGACGCTTTGGCGTACCGGCGAACTAACTCGTCGTCCCCGAACGTGCTCAGATGCTGCACGCCCTTGGCGTCGCGGCAGAAAAATGTCCACCGCCCCGGACTTGTCTGTGGGCCGCTGATCAGCTTGACCGTGTAGCGCAGATGGGTGGGCCGCGTCGTGCCGATGATGTCACCGACCCGGATCTCCGACGGGTGAATCTCGGGTGCGTCGCACCAGTTCTGTATCGCCATGCCCGCCTATCCTCGCGTTAGTTGCTCATACATTACCTTGATTCGCGGCGCGCGCCGACCGAAGCGGATCGGATCGCGCGCCGAAAGGGACAGAGGGCAAGTGCGGCCCTCGTTGGAACGGCTTGTGCAGTGCCCCGAGCAGCGCCGCGGCCACCTCGACGCCGGGTCATGTCGGCGTGCCTGTCCAAGGTGCGCTCGTTAGAGCGGTAGCGTCAAGCCGTCACCTCATATGTCCCGAGATGGCGGAAAGCGGGTCAGTTGCCCGGCCTGTTATGGGGGAGGTGGCCGTGAGCAGATTCGTTGAGTCGATGCTGCGCAGTGCGGAATCGAGTACCCACGGCCTGGTGACTGGCGACCCTGACTCGCCGGTACGGTCCGACTGGGGTGAGGTTCATCAGCGGGCTCGGCGGGTAGCGGGTGGTTTGGCCGCGTTGGGGGTCGGCCCGGGTGATCGAGTGGGTGTGCTGGCCGGTGCCCCGGTGGAGATCGCGCCGACCGCGCAGGGTGTTTGGTTGCGGGGCGCGTGTTTGACGATGTTGCATCAGCCAACGCCGCGCACCGATCTGCAGGCGTGGGCGCACGACACGTTGGCGGTCATCGCCATGATCGAGGCGACGGTGGTGATCGTGTCGGATCCGTTCATGGCCGTCGTGGCGGTGCTGTCCGAGCACGGCGTTACCGTCGTGACGATCGCCGAGCTGTTGACCGCCGCGCCGATCAACGTCGTGGGCAGCGATGAGGACGATCTGGCGCTGTTGCAGTTGACGTCTGGCTCGACGGGCTGCCCCAAAGCGGTGGCGATCACCCATGCCAATGTGATCGCCAACGCCGAGGCGATGTTCGTCGGCGCCCAGCATGACCTGGATACCGATGTGATCGTGAGCTGGTTGCCGCTGTTTCATGACATGGGTATGACTGGGTTTTTGACGGTGCCGATGTTGTTCGGTGCCGAGTTGGTCAAGGTCACGCCGGTCGACTTCTTGGCGGATATCTTGTTGTGGCCCAAGCTGATTGACAAGTACCGGGCGACGATGACCGCGGCGCCGAACTTTGCTTACGCATTGCTGGCGAAGCGGTTACGCCGGCATGCGAGGCCCGGTGATTTTGATTTGTCGTCGTTACGGTGGGCGTTATCGGGTTCCGAACAGGTCGAACCGACCGATGTGGAGGATCTCTGTGCGGCCGGGGCGTCGTTCGGCCTGCGTCCCGAGGCGATTTTGCCGGCCTACGGGATGGCCGAAACCACTGTGGCGGTGTCGTTTTCGCAATGCGGCCGCGGACTGGTGGTTGATGAGGTGGACGCCGACATGCTCGCGGTGCTGCGCCGGGCAGTGCCCGCCACCACCGGCAATACCCGCCGGCTGGCGTCGCTGGGGCCATTGTTGAACGGCATACAGGCCCGCATCGTTGACGAGGATGGCGCCGTCGAGCCAATCCGCGGTGTGGGGCTCATCGAGGTACGGGGGGATCCGGTCACATCCGGATATGTCACGGCGGCCGGTTTTGTGGCCGCCCAAGATGACCAGGGATGGTTCAACACCGGGGATCTGGGTTATCTCACCGAGCAGGGCCACGTCGTGGTCTGCGGCCGGGCCAAGGACGTGATTATCATGGCCGGACGCAACATCTACCCCACTGACGTAGAACGTGCGGCCGGGCGAGTCATGGGCGTGCGTGCGGGCTGCGCGGCCGCCGTGCGGCTCGACGCCGGCCATTCCCGGGAATCGTTTGCCGTGGCCGTGGAATCGAACAACGTCGACGACCCAGCGCAGGTGCGGCGCATCAAGCACGAGGTGGCCCACGAAGTCGTCACCGAAGTCGCGGCGCGGCCACGCAATGTGGTGGTGCTGGCCCCGGGCGCCATCCCCAAGACACCGTCGGGAAAGCTGCGCCGGGCTTACGCGCTGTCATTGGTTACCTGATGGCGCTTGGTGGGTCGCTGGTGGCGTAGCGTCAGGGGCGAGCCGTTTCGTTGTCAGCGGTGGTCCGCCGCGATCGTCGCGGGTGACACCCACAGGCAATGTGATCCCTCCGTCCGCGCCGCGACCGCGGGGCGACGATGCCGAGTTTGAAGGGAACCGCCCGTGGATTGTGCAACCCTCCCTGTCCCGCGATCAGACATTCCAAGTCTGGCTCTCGTGCACAGCAGGCACGTACCGTGAAACCCGCGTCCACAGCGACGCCTCCGATGACCCGCCCGTTCGGGGGCCGCGGCCGGGCCAATCCGGTCCGGCTGGCGGTGGCCCGCGAGCTCGGGCGCACCATCGACGGCGCGTGGTGGCCACGCGCGGACCGCATCACCAACGAACTACCCGACCTTGTCGCGGTCCTGACTCCCGTGCTCGGAGACATCACCTCCATCAACGTCAACTGGCCACCGTTACAACGGCCACCCGACTTCAACTGGCCGGGATGGGAACACAAACGCCAGCACGTGATGACCGTCAACGGCGGTGATGCCTGCGCGAACCTGCTCATCATCCCGTACGCGACCTACAGCGCGCTTGCCCTGATGGTGCTGCGCTGCGCCGCCGACCTGCCCGTCAATGCCGCCGACCGGGACAAACCCGCCTACCTCACCGCGGGCTCGATCCTGCGGGCCGCCCTGCAACAGCGCGCCTCCGGCTGTCATTAGCAGTCTGGTCCGTGAGTTTGTCGGCGGTCGGGCCGCGGTTTGGGCCACGATGCGCCGAAATCAACGGTGGCGCGGGAAAGTTCGAGGTAGGCGGCACGCTACCGTCGATCTCAACGCAGGGAAGTAAGCCCCGACGAACTGACGGACCAGACCATTAGCCCTCGGGGATGCCCGACCGTCGTCTAGTGCTCGCCGTTCGGGGAAGGGGAACCGGCGATGCTCTCCTGGTGTTCGCGCAGCGCGGTCAGAGCCCGTTGCTCGGCGGCGTGCTCCGCCTCGCGCAGCGCCGTGTCCTCGGACGCCGGATCGGCGAACAAGAAGCTGCCGGCACCCGGTGACCCCGCCGAGCCCAGCTTGTTCATTCGCTTGGGCAGCGGCGCGCCCTGGTACTCCAGCGGTATCGGGTGGCCGTGGTCGTCGACGGGGCCGAGCGGCTGGTGCAGCTCGATGTAGGCGCCGTGCGGCAGCCGCTTGATAATGCCCGTCTCGACGCCATGCTCGAGCACCGACCGGTCGCTGCGCTGCAGCCCGAGGCACCACCGGTAGGTGATGAAGTAGACGAACGGCGGCAGGATCACCATCCCGATGCGCCCGATCCACGTCGTCGCATTCAGCGAGATGTGGAACTTGAAGGCGATGATGTCGTTCATCGCCGCGAGGGTGAGCACCATGTAGAAGCTGATCGCCATGGCGCCGATCGACGTGCGCACCGGAACGTCCCGCGGCCGCTGCAGCAAATTGTGGTGCGCGTAGTCGCCGCTGAACCGCTTCTCCAGGAACGGGTAGATGATCAGCAGGATGAACACCGCGCCCATGATCAGCGCGACCCAGACCACCGCGGGAATGGTGTGATGCCAGAAGTAGAACTCCCACGGCGGCCAGATGCGGGCCAGGCCCTCGGTCCACATCATGTAGAAGTCCGGCTGCGAGCCGGCCGACACCTGAGATGGCTTGTAGGGCCCCAGGTTCCAGATCGGGTTGATCTGTAACAGGCCGCCCATCAGGCCCAGCACGCCGACGATGGCCGCGAAGAACGCGCCGGACTTGACCGCGAAGATCGGCATCACCCGCACGCCGACGACGTTGTGCTCGGTGCGGCCGGGACCGGGGAACTGGGTGTGCTTCTGGAACCACACCAACGCCAGGTGCAGCCCGATCAGGGCCAGGATGATCCCCGGCAGCAGCAAAATGTGCAGCGCGTAGAGCCGGGGGATCAAGATGGTGCCCGGGAAGTCGCCGCCGAACAGCGCCCAGTGCAGCCAGGTCCCGATCACCGGCATGCCCAGCGTGATCGACGACAGCGCGGCCCGCAGGCCGATGCCCGACAGCAGGTCGTCGGGCAGCGAGTAGCCGAAGTAGCCCTCGAACATGGCCAGGATCAGCAGCAGCGACCCGATCACCCAGTTGGCCTCGCGGGGCCGCCGGAACGCCCCGGTGAAGAAGATGCGCGCCAGGTGCACCATGATCGCCGCGGCGAACATCAACGCGGCCCAGTGGTGGATCTGGCGGACGAACAGGCCGCCCCGGACCTCGAAGGAGATGTTCAGCGCCGATTCGTAGGCCCGCGACATCTCGACCCCACGCAGCGGTTGGTAGACGCCGTTGTAGGTGACCTCGGTCATCGACGGGTCGAAGAACAGCGTCAGGTACACGCCGGTGATCAGCAGGATGATGAAGCTGTACAACGCGATTTCGCCGAGCAGGAACGACCAGTGCGTGGGGAAGACCTTGTTGAGCTGTCTGCGCACCGCCGCCGACGGGTGATACCGCGTGTCGATGTCCTCGCCCTGGCGGGCCAGGACATCACCGATCTTCGGGGGACTCAGTTTCGGACTCATGTCGTGCGCTCCCAGAATGCCGGTCCGACGGGCTCGACGAAGTCGCCGTTGGCGACCAGATACCCGTTGGTGTCGATGGTGATGGGCAGTTGCGCCAACGCGCGCGCCGCCGGACCGAAAATCGGCTTGGCGTAATGCAATGCGTCGAACTGCGACTGGTGACACGGGCACAGGATTCGGTAGGACTGCTCTTCGTACAGCGACGACGGGCAGCCCAGATGCGAGCACACCTTGGTGAAGGCGAAGAACTCGCCGAAGTTGAAGCTCTCCTGGCCCTGGCGTTTGACCACCCGGCCCATGTCGCTGGGCCGGATCCGGATCAGCATCACCGGGTTGCGGATACCCATCTTGATCGCTGACAGCTTCTCGTGCGATTCCGCGGTGGTGCCGTCGCCGTCGGACTCGCGCCACGGGAAGACGGTTTCCATGCCGCCGGCGTCCATGTCTTCGGGGCGCATCTTGACGAACGGCGCACCGGAGTGCGAGCCGGTGGCCCGCGCCAGGTAGATGGTCTCGCCGTGGTAGCGCGGGGTCCAGCCCGACGTCCACAGCACGGCCTTCATGCCGTCGGCGGTGGGCACCACCGGCTTCCACGGGTTCTTGATCAGACCGCCGGCAAACGCGACCAGGGTGCTCAGGCCGAACGCGCCCAGGCCCATGCCCAACGACAGCCCGATCAGCTTGCGTCGCCCGATCGTGGAACCCTGGTAGGCGTCGGCCAGGTTCGCCACGACCGTCTTGCGGTCGACCTCGCGGGACGCGCCATCGTGGCGTTGTTGGATCGAGATCTCTTCCGGGATAAACCTTTTCTGGAAAAGGATCGCGCCGACGGCGATCGACAGGATGGACAGCCCGAAGGTCAGGCCGTACAGCGGCGTGGCCAGCGAGTACAGGAAGTTGCCCGCGGCCTCCTTGGGTTTGTACTCCCACGGCCAGAACAGGAAGACGAGCAGCAGGGCCAGCCCGAACCCGCCGCCCAGCAAAAGCCACCGCGCCACCGAGCGCTCGGCGCGCTTTTCGGCTTTGGTGCCCTCGGCCGGCCAGCGGGGCTCCTTGAAGACGGTCTCGACACCGTCGAGTTTGCCGCCCAGCGCCACCAGCTCCTGCTGCGACATCACGGCCAGCGCCGCCTCGTCGGGCTCCTGCGCGCCCTTGTTGGACAAGTCGCTCATGATGATCGCGCCCCAATCCACAGTGCCAGCCCGATGGCGGCGATCATCCCGATGATCCACATGGCCATGCCCTCGGGCGCGGGTCCGAAGCCGCCGAGGCCGTAGCCGCCCGGCTGGCGCTCTTCGCTGACCGTCTTGACGTAGCCGATGATGTCCTTCTTGGCGTCGAAGGAGAGCTGGCGATCGGAGAACTTCGGCATGCTCTGCGGGCCGGTCAGCATCGCGGTGAGGATTTGCTGCTCGTTGGCGGGACCCAGGTCGGGCGCGTACTTACCGGACGACAACGCGCCGCCCTTGCCGGTGAAGTTGTGGCAGGAGGCGCAGTTGAGCCGGAACAGGTCGCCGCCGCGGCCCAGGTCGTCGCCGCGCAGCGACCGCATCGCGAGGCTGCCGTCGGGGTTGCGGACCACGGTGGGACCACCGCCGTTGGCTTGCACGAAGGCGCCGACCGCGTCGATCTGAGACTCGTCGAAGATCGGCTCTTTGCGCGGCGCCTGGGCCTCGCCGCGCATGGCGGGCATCCGGCCGGTGGACACCTGGAAGTAGACGGCCGCCTCGCCGACGCCGATCAGGCTCGGCCCGTGGTCGGGCACGCCTTGCAGGTTGGCGCCGTGGCAGGACACGCAGGAGGTGTCGAACAGCTGCTTGCCGGTGCGCAGCAGCGCCGATGACGACTCGTCGGCCACCGCCACCTGCGGGGTGGGGGTCAGCACGGCGGCCAGACCGCCGGCGATGGTCAGCGCGATCAGCAGCAGCAGCCCGCCCGACAACCGGCGGCGAAGGCGCCGCCGCGCACGATCGCTTCGCTGACCCCGCGGCTTACCGGGAAATCGGGTTGACCTCAGTTTCTTCAACCGAGCACTCCTGTTCGGTGGCTGCCTGCTTAACGGATGAAATAGATCACGGTGAACAGCGCGATCCACACGATGTCGACGAAATGCCAGTAGTAGGAGACGACGATGCTGGCCGTCGCCTGCGCCGGGGTGAACTTGCTCATCGCGGTGCGGGCCAACAGGAAGATGAAGGCGATCAGCCCGCCCGTGACGTGCAGGCCGTGGAAGCCGGTGGCCAGGTAGAACACGCTGCCGTAGGCGCTGCCCGGGATGGTGGTGCCGTGGGTCGACAGGTGGTAGTACTCGTAGCCCTGCCCGAGGACGAAGAACAGGCCCATCAGGAACGTGATCACGTACCAGCGGCGCAGCCCGAACACGTCGCCGCGCTCGGCGGCGAACACGCCCATCTGGCAGGTGAACGACGACGCGATCAGCACCAGCGTCACCGGGACGGCCTGGTAGAGGTTCAGCTCGGTGGGCGGCGGCGGCCACTTCCCGCCGGCCTGGGCCCGCGCGGTGAAATACATCGCGAACAGGCCAGCAAAGAACATGAGTTCGCTGGAAAGCCAAACTATGGTGCCGACACTAACCATGTTGGGCCGATTCAGCGAATGCACTCGCGACGTGATCGCGGTACCGGAGGTCCCCACAGCGCTGGTCACATCCGCAAGTATGACGCTTTGTAGTTGTCGAACTCTACCCGGGTCAGAAATTTGATCGGCCGCGTCGTTTTCGGCGCGGTTGGGGGGCGCTCGGTCCTCGTGGGACCATCGGCGCGTGCCCGCGCCATCCGAAGGCTCGTTTCCCGGGCCCGCGCCGTCGTGGCCGCGGGTCCTGGGTCGGTTGATGGGCGGTCGGGAATTGGCGTGGGGCCAGGCCGCCTGGGCCATGGACCAGATCATGGCCGGCGACGCGAGCCCGGCCCAGATTGCCGCGTTTGCGGTGGCGATGACGATGAAGGTCCCCACCGCGGCCGAGGTCAGCGAGCTGGCCGACGTCATGCTGCGCCACGCCCGCGCGTTTCCCGCCGACGCGACGCGCGGTGATGCCGTTGACATCGTCGGCACCGGCGGCGACGGGGTCAACACCGTCAACCTGTCCACCATGGCGTCGATCGTGGTCGCCGCCGCCGGCGTGCCGGTGGTCAAACACGGCAACCGGGCGTCGTCGTCGCTGTCGGGCGGCGCCGACACGCTGGAGGCGCTCGGGGTGCGCATCGACCTGGGGCCCGAGCAGGTCGCGCGCAGTCTCGCCGAAGTCGGCATCGGGTTCTGCTTCGCGCCGCTGTTTCATCCGTCGTACCGGCACGCGTCCGCGGTGCGCCGTGAGATCGGGGTGCCCACGGTATTCAATCTCCTTGGGCCGCTGACCAATCCGGCCAGGCCGCGGGCCGGGTTGATCGGCTGCGCGTTCGCCGACCTGGCCGAGGTGATGGCGGGGGTGTTCGCGGCGCGCCGATCCAGCGTGCTGGTGGTGCACGGCGACGACGGGCTCGACGAGCTGACCACCACGACCACGAGCACGATCTGGCGGGTGCAGGCCGGCACGGTGGACCGGCTGACGTTCGATCCGGCCGGCTTCGGGTTCGCCCGCGCCGAGCTGCACGAGCTGCTGGGCGGTGACGCGCAGGCCAACGCCGCGGAGGCGCGCGCGGTGCTGTCCGGCGCCAAGGGCCCGGTCCGCGACGCCGTCGTGCTCAACGCCGCCGGGGCGATCGTCGCCCATGCCGGCCTATCCAGCCGCGCCGAATGGTTGCCGGCGTGGGAGGACGGGCTGGCGCGGGCCGGCGCGGCCATCGACTCCGGCGCGGCCGAACAGCTGCTCGCGCGATGGGTGCGGTTCGGCCAGCAGGTCTGAGTCGGCCTGGCGACGATGCGGCCCGTCCGCCGGGCCGGGGAGGAGCCGGGCAATCGGGCTCGGCGCTTGCGCGCCCGCCAGCCGGGCCGAGCGCGCCAGCGCCGCCCACCCCGCCCAGGCGCCGGCCGACCGCAGCGGCGAGGCCCATCCGTCGTCGTCGGCCACTCGCACGATGCGCACCCCGGGGGTGGCCAGCCAGCGCGCGATGAGCGCGGTCTCCTCGACCGGCGCGCCGCCGAGCGGCGCCGCCGCCCGCAGGATC
Organism: Mycobacterium malmoense; assembly: GCF_019645855.1. Taxonomy (NCBI): domain Bacteria; kingdom Bacillati; phylum Actinomycetota; class Actinomycetes; order Mycobacteriales; family Mycobacteriaceae; genus Mycobacterium; species Mycobacterium malmoense. The sequence goes on along the minus strand of NZ_CP080999.1, from coordinate 3,135,296 downwards.
GCCTGTGCGCCAGCGTGAATCGCGTCGACCACCGGCATCGGCGGCACCCCGCGCTTGGCGGTGCCGGCCGCGGCGAGCTGGCCGTATCGGACGACGGCGAGGTGGTAGCCGCTTTGACCGTCCGGCGCGGCGGCGATCAGCTCGGGCAGCGCGGCCAGCGCGCGTAGCCGCTGGCCGCGCCACAGGACGTCGATCGCGGCGGCGGTGCGGTCGCGCAGCCGCGCGGCGCTCTCGAACTGACGGCGCTCGGCGAGCGCGGCAACCTGGCGCACGGCGGCGGCCAGCGCGCCGTCGTCCAGGCCGTCGATCAGCGCCGCGGCGCGCGCCACGGCCGCCGCATATTGGGTGGCGGTGACGTCGCGGGCGGCGGGGCAGGGCGACACTTCGGCCTCGGGGCAGGCCGGCCCGTGCAGGGCCGAACGTCCCAGTCGCGCGGTGCAGGTCCGGACGCCGGTGAACCGCGCCAGCAGGTCCGCCGTCTCGGTGGCGTCGGTGCGGGACCGAAACGGGCCGACGGCGCGGTCGTGCCGCGGCGCCCGGACCGCCGCCAGCCGCGGAAACGCCTCGTCGGTCAGCGCCAGCCACCACCAGCGCCGCGGGAACCTCGACCGGCGGTTGTACGGCGGGGCGTGGGCGGCCAGCATCCGCAGTTCGCGGACCCCGGCCTCCAGCGGGTGCGCGCACTCGACGTGGTCGACCGCGGTGGCCAGCGCGACCATCTCCTTCATCCGGCCGCGGGGATCGGCGCCGGTGAAGTACTGGCTCACCCGGCGGCGCAGGTCGACGGCGGTGCCGACGTAGAGCGTCTCGCCGCCCGGCCCGCGGAACAGGTAGACCCCGGGCCGGTGCGGTAGGCCCTCGGCGAGCGCCCTTTTGCGGCGCTGGGCCGGCGTCACGTCGGGCAGATACGAGCGCAGGTCGGCGAGGGTGCGCACGCCCTGGTTGCCCACCCGCTCGATGAGCGCGTGTAGCACGTCGACGGTGGCGCGGGCGTCGTCGAGGGCGCGGTGGGTGGGTTGGGTCGCGACGGCGAACAGCCGCGCCAGCGCGGCGAGCCGCACGCTGGGCGCCTCCTCTCGGGACAGCACCCGGCGGGCCAGCCGGACCGTGCACAGCACCTGCGGCCGGGGCCAGGCGATGTCGCATCGCCGGGCGGCGGCCCGCAGGAATCCGACGTCGAACCCGGCGTTGTGGGCGACCAGCACCGCGCCGCCGGCGAATTCGAAGAACATCGGCAGCACGGCGTCGATGGCCGGGGCGTCACACACCATCGCCGTGGTGATGCCGGTGAGTTGCACGACCTGCGGCGGGATGTCGCGGCGCGGGTCGACCAGGGTGGCGAACTCGCCGAGCACGACGCCGCCGCGGACCTTGACCGCCCCGATCTCGGTGATGGCGTCGGCGGGTGTCCCTCCGGTGCTTTTGGTGCGCCCGCCGGTGGTCTCCAGGTCCACCACGACGAAAGTGGTTTCCCGCAGCGGGACGTCGTCGGCAGGAGGTCCCAGGTCGGCGAAACTCAGCTGAGTCGCGCCGGCTGCACCCATGGCCGCGACGTTAGGCATGCCCACCGACAGGCGCGGATTCCCACGCCGGGAGAGAGATGTCGGTGCCCGCGGTTAGCGTCCAGGCCAGCGCGACTCAAGCGTGCGGAAGGCCAGACGAAAGGACCGCCCCGATGGAACACGAACCCCTGGTGATCGACTGCGATAGCTGCGCGGTGCGCGGCCCCGGATGCCGCGATTGCGTGGTGAGCGTGTTACTCGGGGTCCCGGAAACGTTATTGGAGGACGAACGCGCCGCATTGGAAGTGCTCGCCGACGTCGGATTGGCGCCGAGATTGCGCCTGGTGCCGATTCGCCGCGACCGTGGGTCCGGTGTCGCTTAAATGCCCCGCGCGCCGGGACCGCCGAATCGCCTCGATCTACGCGCCGTCACCCACAAACTAATGACAGAAATCTTTCCATTTTCTTAACGATCCGCTTTGGACAAACGCCGATATCGTTTCGTAACCTGTTTGAGACCTAAACCCAGCTCGACGGCGCCCCGTCGATGGCCGTTTAAGGAAGCAAAATTTTGAGGCTCGTCCTTAGGTACCCGTGTGCGCGTGTCCTCACACGTTCCGCCCTCGGTACGTTAGCGGGCTTGACCGTCTTCTCGGGAATCCTTGCCGCGAATTCGGTGGCCGATCCGGCGGATGACGCGCTGGCAAAGCTCACCGAGCTGTCTCGCCAGGCCGAACAGACCACGGAGGCGATGCACAGCGCCCAGCTCGACCTGAACGACAAGCTGGCGGCCGAGCGCGCGGCGGAGAAGAAGCACGCCGATGACCAGGCGGCCGTGGACGGGGCGAAGGCCCGCCTGGCCGCATTCCAGGGCGCTGTCAACAAGCTTGCCGCGGCGACGTACATGGGTGGTCGGGTCGACGGCATGGAGGCCATGCTGACCGCGCAATCACCCCAGGGCCTGATCGACAAGCTGGCCGTGCAGCGGTTGATGGCGACCCAAATGCGCACGCAGATGGCGGGTTACCGGGTTGCCGGTGAGCAGGCCGCCGCGGCCGAGCAGGCGTCCGCCAAGTCCGCCGCCGACGCGAAGAGCGCGGCCGAGCAGGCGGCCGCGGTCCGGGCGAGCCTGCAGTCCAAGCAGAGCCAGCTGCAGGTGCAGATCGCCGTCGTCAAGTCGCAGTACCTGGCCCTGTCGCCGCAGCAGCGCACCGCGCTCGCCGAGCCCGGGCCCCTCCCGGCGGGTGGCCCGGCGCCGCAGGCGTTGCCGCCCGGCGCGCCGCCACCCGGCGGGCAGGCACCGGGTGAGGCCCCGCCGCCCGGCGGACTGCCCGGAATGCTTCCCGGCGGCGGCGACCGCGGGACCGTCGTGCAAGCGGCCTTGACCCAGGTCGGGGCGCCGTACGCGTGGGGCGGTGCCGCACCGGGCGGGTTCGACTGCTCCGGATTGGTGATGTGGGCGTTCCAGCAGGCCGGCATCTCGCTGCCGCACTCCAGCCAGGCGCTGGCCCACGGCGGCCAGCCGGTGGCGCTGTCGGATCTGCAGCCCGGCGACGTGCTGACCTTCTATTCCGACGCGTCACATGCCGGGATCTACGTCGGCGACGGCATGATGATCCATTCCTCCACCTACGGCGTGCCGGTGCGGGTGGTGCCGATGAACTCTTCTGGTCCGATCTACGACGCCCGCCGCTACTGAGCTTCCCGGCCGGGCGTCGCCCGGTTGGCGGCGCCTGCTGGCCGGGCTGTTCGCTGTCGAGCTGATCGTGGCCGCGGCCGTGCCATTGCACGCCGTCTCACGGCCCGCTCCGCCGGCCGCGTATGGCCACCCGAGCGCCGCGGCGGGGCCCCTGGTTGTGGGCGACCGTGCGGTCCGGTTGGTTGGTCTCGGCGGCCCGGTGGCCGATCGCCTGCTGTCGCGTGTCGCGTCGGATATCGGCGTCGCGGTCGACAAGGTGGAGGCGTTCTGGGGGGTCGATTGGCCGCGGGATATCTCGGTGGTGGCCGCCGGCTCGGACGAACAGTTCCGCGCCGTCGCCGGCGGCGGGTCGGCGTCGCAGTGGGCCGATATCGCGGCGGTGACGGTCGTCGACCGCGTCGATCCCGTTCACCGGGTGGCGGTTGGCCAGCGGATTGTGTTCGCGCCGGGCGCGGCCAACATGAGCGAATCGGCGCTGCGAATTGTGTTGACCCACGAGCTTTTTCATTACGCGGCGCGCGGCGACACCGCGCTGGACGCGCCTCGGTGGCTTACGGAAGGCGTCGCCGATTTCGTGGCCCGGCCGATCACCCCGGTGCCGCCCGACGCGCCGTCGGTTGCGCTGACGCTGCCGTCGGACACCGACCTGGACACGCCCGGGCCGCAGCGCTCGTCGGCGTATGACCGCGCGTGGTGGTTCGCCCGTTTCGTCGCCGACACCTACGGGACGCCGAAGCTGCGCGTGTTGTACCTGGCCGCGTGTGGTGCCGGGCACGCCGACCTGCCGGGCGCCTTCCGCGACGTGCTGGGCACCGATCCCGCCGGGCTGCTCACGCGCTGGCAGCAGTGGCTGCGCGGGTAGGTCCTCCCCCCTCGCGAGCAGGGGGCACCTCCCCCTCGCGAGCAGACGCAGACTCGCACAAACCGCGGCTTCTCGGTGCGATTCTGCGTCTTAGTGTCAGGGTGGGTGTGCCGTGTTGGGGCGTGTCTTCGTGACAGGTGCCGCGCGTGGTGGTTGGTTCCGGATCACTGGTGTCTGGCTCGATTTTGTGTTGCCGCCTGCGGGTTGGCGTTGAGCAGTAGTGCCGGCACCGGTGAGATGGACCGGCCGGCGTGACTTGATAGGAGCCTGGCATTCGCCCCGACTGAGATGTGTCCGCCGACCGGCCCAACCTCAACACCCCCATCCAGGAAGTGAAGGAGGCAACCTTCATGGTTGTTGTTGGAGCTGATGTGCACAAGCGCAAACACACCTTTGTCGCCGTTGATGAGGTCGGCCGCAAGCTTGGTGAGAAGACGGTCAAGGCCACCACAGCCGGTCACACCCTGGCTGTCCTATGGGCCCGTGAGCAGTTCGGTACCGCACTGATCTGGGGTATCGAGGACTGCCGGAATATGTCCGCGCGCCTAGAGCGCGACCTGTTGAGCGCCGGGCAGCAGGTGGTGCGGGTGCCGACGAAGTTGATGCACGCGGTGCGTAAGTCGGCGCGGACCCGGGGTAAGTCCGATCCGATCGATGCCCAGGCGGTGGCGCGGGCGGTGCTGCGCGAACCCGACCTGCCCGTCGCTTCCCATGATGAAATCTCGCGGGAGTTGAAGTTGCTCACCGATCGCCGTGATGTCCTTGTCGCCCACCGCACGTCGACGATCAGTCGGCTGCGCTGGCATGTCCACGAGCTCGACCCCGAGCGCGAGCCAGCACCGCGTGCGCTTAGAGCGATCAAACACCAGCAAGCCCTAGCGGCCTGGCTGGACACCCAGCCAGGCGTGGTGGCCGAAATGGCGCGCGCCGAGCTCGCCGACATCATCCGACTCACCACCGAGATCGACACCCTAGAAAAGCGCCTCGGTGAGCGGGTCCGCGACGTGGCTCCCACACTGCTCGACATTCCCGGCTGCGCAGAGCTGACCGCGGCCAAAATCGTCGGCGAAGCCGCCGCAGTGGACAGGTTCAAAAGCGAGGCCGCCTTCGCCTGCCACGCCGGAATAGCCCCCATCCCGGTATGGTCAGGCAACACCGAAGGTCAAGTGCGATTAAGCCGCTCGGGTAACCGCCAAATCAACACCGCCATCCATCGCATCGCCCTCACCCAGATCCGCATCACCAGTAGCGAAACCCACGCCTACTACCAACGGCTTATCGCCAACGGAAAAACCAAAGCCGCAGCACGACGCTGCATCAAACGCCGCATATCCCGCAACGTCTACCGCCGACTCCTCAAGGACTACCAAGCCCGCACCCAACCCAGCGCAGCTTGACATAGGAGCTACTGCTCGCGAGGGAGGCACTGGCGAGACCCGAGAGACCCGTTAGCCTGACGCAGGTGAGCCGGGTCCTGCTGGTAACCAACGACTTTCCGCCCCGCCCGGGCGGCATCCAGTCCTACCTGGGCGAGTTCGTGGGCCGGCTGGTCGGCGGACCGCATTCCGTGACCGTATACGCGCCGCAATGGAAGGGTGCCGACGCCTTTGACCGCTCGGCCAAAGGGGCCGCCGGCTATCGGGTGGTGCGCCATCCGGGCACGCTGATGCTGCCCGGCCCGACGGTGGATGCCCGGATGCGCCGGCTGATCGCCGAGCAGGGCATCGACACCGTCTGGTTCGGCGCCGCCGCGCCGTTGGCGCTGCTGGCCCGGCGTGCCCGACAGGCCGGGGCGAGCCGGGTGCTGGCCAGCACGCACGGCCACGAAGTGGGCTGGTCGATGCTTCCGGTCGCGCGATCGGTGCTGCGGCGCATCGGCGACAGCACCGACGTCGTGACGTTCGTCAGCCGCTATACCCGCTCCCGGTTCGCGTCGGCGTTCGGGCCGGCGGCGAGGCTGGAACACCTGCCGCCCGGGGTGGACACCGACCGGTTCCGTCCCGACCCGGCCGCCCGCGCCGAGCTGCGTGACCGCTACCGGCTGGGCGAGCGGCCCACCGTGGTGTGCCTGTCGCGGCTGGTGCCGCGCAAAGGCCAGGACGCGCTGATCAAGGCGTTGCCGTCGATCCGGCGACGCGTCGACGGGGCCGCGTTGGTGGTGGTCGGCGGCGGTCCGTATCTGCCAGCGCTGCGCAAGCTGGCCCAGGGTTGCGGGGTGGCCGACCACGTGACGTTCACCGGCGGCGTGCCGGCCGCCGAGCTGCCCGCGCACTACGCGCTGGCCGACGTGTTCGCGATGCCATGCCGCACCCGAGGCGCCGGCATGGACGTCGAGGGGCTGGGCATCGTCTTCCTGGAGGCCTCGGCCAGCGGCGTGCCGGTGATTGCCGGCCTATCGGGCGGAGCTCCAGAAACCGTGCAGCACAACAAGACTGGGCTGGTGGTCGACGGCCGTTCGGTGGGTAAGGTCGCCGATGCCGTCACCGAGGTGCTGAGCGATCGCGACCGTGCCGCCGCCATGGGCGCGGCCGGGCGCGAGTGGGTGACGTCGCAGTGGCGCTGGGACACGCTGGCCGCCCGCCTGGCCGACCTGCTGCGCGGTTAAGGCCGGCTAAGGCCGCCGAGCGTCACGCTAGCGTGACGTTCGGCAGTCAGCGCCACGCTGGCGTGACGTTCGGCAGTCAGCGCCACGCTGGCGTGACGCTCGGCAGTCAGCGCCACGCTGGCGTGACGCTCGAAGACCCGGGCGGCTAGTCCTTTTCGTAGATCGCCTCGATGTCGGAGGCGAACTTCTCGGCCACCACGTTGCGCTTGACCTTCATCGTCGGGGTCAGCTCGCCGGTGTCCTCGGTGAAGTCGACGGGCAGGATGCGGAACTTGCGGATCGACTCGGCGTGCGACACCGCCAGGTTGGCGTGCTTGACGGCCGCGTCGATCTCGGCGACCAGGTCGGGGTCGGTGACCAGATCGCCCACCGACGCGCCGGCCGGCTTGTGGTTGCGCTGCTTCCAGGCGTCGAACGCCTCGGGATCGATGGTGATCAGCGCGCCGATGAACGGCTTGGCGTCCCCAACGACCATGGCCTGGCTGATCAGCGGGTGCGCCCGCAGCTGGTCCTCCAGCACGGCGGGGGCGACGTTCTTGCCGCCGGCGGTGACGATGATCTCCTTCTTGCGGCCGGTGATCTTCAAGAAGCCGTCCTCGTCGAGCGCGCCCAGGTCGCCGGTCTTGAACCAGCCGTCGGTGAAGGCCTCGCCGGTGGCCTGCTCGTTGCGCCAGTAGCCGCTGAACACCACACCGCCGCGCACCAACAGCTCGCCGTCCTCGGCGATGCGCATGCTGTTGCCGGGCAACAGCGTTCCCACGGTCCCGATCTTGACCCTGCCGACCTGGTTGACAGTGATGGCCGAGCTGGTCTCGGTCAGGCCGTAGCCCTCGTGGATGGTCAGGCCCACACCGCGGTAGAAGTGACCCAGTCGCGCGCCCAGCGGCGCGCCACCCGAGACGGACGCGTGGCAGTCGCCGCCCAGCGCGGCGCGCAGCTTGTGGTAGACCAGCCGGTCGAACAAGGCGTGCTTGGCGCGCAGCACCAGCCCGGGTCCGCCGTCGTCCTGGGCCTGACTCCAGTCGACCGCGGTCTGCACGGCCATCGCGAAGATCCGCCCCTTACCGTCGTTGACGGCGTTTTGCTCGGCGGTGTTGTAGACCTTCTCGAACACCCGCGGCACCGACACCACCACCGTCGGCTTGAACACCGCGAACATCGGCAGCAGGTTCTTGATGTCGCTGGTGAACCCGACGGTCACCTTGTTGGCGAACGCCGACAAGGTCAGCGACCGGGCCAGCACGTGGGCCAGCGGCAGGAAGATCAACAGCCGCTGCCCCTCGGCCAGCAGCGTCGGGAGGCACTCCTTGGCGCCCCGGGTCTCGTAGAGCAGGTTCGAATGGGTGAGCTGACACCCCTTGGGCCGTCCGGTGGTGCCCGACGTGTAGATGAGCGTCGCCGGGTCGTCGGCGCGCAATGCCTCTAACCGCGCGGTGAGCTCCGCCGGGTCAACCGACGCGCCGGCCTCGACCAGCTGGTCGAGCGCCTTGGGACCCGAGCCGTCGATGTGCAGCACCCGGCGCAGGGCGGGCAGCTCGGCGGTGAGTTCGGTGACCATCGCCGCGTGCGCGTCGGTCTCGGCGAACGCCAACACCGCTTCCGAATTCTGCAGCACCCAGCGCACCTGCTCGGCCGACGACGTCTCGTAGATCGGGACGGTGACCGCGCCGACGGACAGGATCGCCAGGTCGAGGATCGCCCACTCGTAGCGGGTGGCCGAAAAGATGGACACCCGGTCGCCGGCGCGCACCCCGAGCGAGATCAAACCCAGCGCCGCGGAGCGAACCTGGCCGGCCGCCTCGGCGCACGTGACGTCGGTCCACACGCCGTCGATCTGACGTCGGAAGATGACGAAGCCGGGATCGTCGCGCTCGTGGTCGAAGACCATGGCGGCGATGTTTTCGTGCTCGCCGACGGAAAAGCGGGCGGGGACGCTGTACTCACGCACTTTCGATGACCTCGTTCGGCTAGTGACCCCTCGCGGGCCGGCTTGCTGTCGCCCAGCCTAATCCGCGCATTCGCGCAGCATGGCCGAGCAGCCGGATTGCGGTGCCCTCGGAAGAGCGGTTCGGGTTGGTGTGTGAAGCTGGGGTGGTGAACAGCATCCAGATCGCCGACCAGACGTTCGTCGCCGCCGACGGCGCGCGGGTCGGCGCCGCGGTCGCCGATCGGTCGTGCTGGCGTCGGTGGTGGCCGGACCTGCGGCTGCAGGTTGTCGAGGATCGTGCCGAAAAGGGCATCCGGTGGTCGGTCACCGGCGCGCTGACCGGCACCATGGAGATCTGGCTGGAGCCGTCGCTGGACGGCGTTGTGCTGCACTACTTCCTGCACGCCGAGCCCACCGGCGTGGCGGCCTGGCAGCTGGCCAAGCTGAACCTGGCGAAAATGACACACCGCCGCCGGGTGGCCGGCAAGAAAATGGCCTTCGAGGTCAAGAGGACGGTGGAACGGTCGCGTCCGGTCGGGGTTTCTCCGGTAGTTTAACTCCGGTCGAGGTTCGGCGGGGAGAGTACCGTTTCGGGCCGGAGGCCGAGGTAGTCGCGCGCGTCGCGAACCTACCCGCTTGCGGGAGAGAGGGCAGTAGCCAGGTGGCGGAGAAGACGACGCAGACCATTCACATCGAAGCGGATCCCGGCACGGTGCTGAAGGTGATCGCCGACATCGACTCCTACCCGGAGTGGATCTCGGAGTACAAGGAAGCCGAGGTGCAAGAAAGGGGCGCCGACGGCTACCCGAAGGTCGTGCGATTCGTGATGGACGCCGGCGTCATCAAAGACACCCTGGTGATGTCCTACGAATGGCCGCAAGACCGCCAGTCGCTGAGCTGGACCCTGGTCTCCAGTTCGCTGCTGCGTTCGCTTGAAGGCTCATATCGCTTGGCGCCCAAGGGATCTGGCACCGACGTCACCTACGAACTCTCGGTGGACCTTGCCGTCCCAATGCTCGGGCTGCTCAAACGCAAGGCCGAGCGCAGGCTGATCGACACCGCATTGAAGGATCTGAAGAAACGAGTCGAGGCTGAGTGAGTCCGCGCCGCCGACCCCGGCCCGGATCAGTCTCTTCGTTGGCAAGGGCGGGGTAGGAAAATCCACGTTGGCGTCCGCTACCGCGGTCTGTGATGCGGGCGCGGGGCAGCGGGTGCTGCTGGTGTCCACCGACCAGGCGCACTCGCTGGGCGACGTGCTTGCCGTCCCCGTCCCACCGAGCGGCAACACTGAACTGGTTCGGGTGTTCGCCGATGACGCCGAGGCGGGCGGTGGCTTTCTCGACGCGCTGGCGTTGGACACCCTGGCCCTGCTCGAGGCCCGGTGGCTTGGCGTGGTCGACACTTTGGATCGGCGGTTTCCCAATTCCGAGCTGAGCACCATTGCCCCCGAAGAACTCTCGGCGTTGCCGGGCGTTCAGGAAGTGCTCGGCTTGCACGCCGTCGGTGAGCTCGCCGCCTCCGGGCGGTGGGACCGCGTCGTCGTCGACTGCGCCTCGACCGCGGACGCGTTGCGAATGTTGACGCTGCCCGCCACCTTCGGGCTCTACGTGGAGCGCGCGTGGCCGCGCCATCGCCGGCTGTCCATCGCCGCCGACGACGCCCGCTCGGCCGCGGTGGTGGAACTGCTCGAGCGCATCAGCGCCAGCGTCGAGGCGCTCGGGGCGTTGCTGACCGACGGCGAACTGGTCGGCGCGCACCTGGTGCTGACCCCCGAGCGGGTGGTCGCCGCCGAGGCGGTCCGGACGCTGGGTTCGTTGGCGCTGATGGGTGTGCGGGTCGAGGAGCTGATCGTCAACCAGGTGCTGGTAGAGGACGAGTCCTACGAGTACCGCAACCTGCCCGACCACCCGGCGTTCTCGTGGTATGCCGAGCGCATCTCGGAGCAACGCGCCGTGCTCGACGAACTCGAGGCCACCATCGGGGACGTGGCGCTGGCGCTGACGCCGCACCTGTCCGGCGAGCCGATCGGTCCCAAGGCGCTGGGCGCGCTGCTCGACGGCGCACGCCGCCGGAGCGGGGCGCCGCCGCCGGGGCCGCTGCGTCCCGTCGTGGACCTCGAGTCCGGGTCGGGGCTTGGGTCGATATACCGTATGCGGCTAACGTTGCCCCAACTCGATCCTTCAGCGTTGACGCTGGGCCGGGTCGACGACGACCTCATCATCACCGCCGGCGGGTTGCGGCGCAGGGTTCGGTTGGCGTCCGTGCTGCGGCGGTGCACGGTGCTGGACGCGCGCCTGCGGGGCGGTGAGCTGATAGTTCGTTTCCGACCGGATCCGGAGGTGTGGCCTAGGTGAGTGGGGCTCATCCCGATATCGGTCCCGAGCTGCGCAGGCTCGCCCAGGCGATCCTGGACGGAATCGATCCCGCGGTGCGGACGGCGGCCGCGTTGGCGGCGGGCGGGGGAGTCGGGACCGGTAAGTGCCAGCAGGTGTGGTGTCCGGTGTGCGCGCTGGCCGCGTTGGCGACCGGCGACCAGCACCCGTTGCTCACCGTGATCGCCGACCACAGCGTCGCTCTGCTGGAGGTGATCCGCGGCATCGTCGACGACATCGACCGGTCGGCCAAACCGCCGCCGGACGGCCCGCCCGGTGGGGGCGTGCGTGGCGAGCCAGACGCTGAAGCCACCGTCGCCAAGACCCGTTACCAGCCCATCCCGGTCACCGTCGAGGAGTGACGCGCCGGGAGAAGGTGGTCGGTTGCGCCGCGGGTCGGTACAGTTGGCGCAGAACACCATCGGTGGCGGGCGAGAGGGAGGGCCATGTGGTACTGGCTATTCAAGTACATCCTCCTGGGCCCGTTGCTCACCCTGCTCGGTCGGCCGAAAGTCGAAGGCCTGCAATACGTTCCGAGTTCCGGGCCGGTGATCCTGGCCAGTAATCACCTGGCGGTGATGGACAGCTTCTACCTTCCGTTGGTGGTGCGCCGCCGGATCACCTTCCTGGCGAAGGCCGAATATTTCACCGGCACCGGGCTCAAGGGCTGGTTCAGTCGTTGGTTCTTCACCGCCGTCGGGCAGGTGCCCATCGACCGTGCCGACTCCGACGCCGCGCAGGCCGCGCTGCACACCGCCCAGCGGCTGCTGGATCAGGGCAAGCTGCTGGGCATGTACCCCGAGGGCACCCGCTCGCCCGACGGCCGGCTGTACAAGGGCAAGACCGGGCCGGCCCGGCTGGCGCTGGAGACCGGCGTCCCGGTGATCCCGGTGGCGATGATCGGCACCGACGTCGTCAACCCGCCGGGCAGCACGATGTTGCGCTTCGGCAGGGTCACCGTCCGATTCGGCAAGCCGATGGACTTCTCCCGATTCGAGGGCCTGGCCGGCAACCGCTTCATCGAGCGGGCCGTCACCGACGAGGTGATCTATGAGTTGATGGGCCTCTCGGGCCAGGAGTACGTCGACATCTACGCCGCCAGCGTCAAGGAACGCGGCGACGGCGCCACCGATGAGGCCGCCCGGATCCCCGAGACCGCCGTCGGTTAGTTGAGTAAGACCGTCGGTACGGCCGCCCCGGCCGGCTCCGCCGGCGAGTGCGTTTTTTGCGGGCCCTGAGCAGCTCTAGCGGGGACGTTGGGGCGGTCACTGTACATACTCGAAAAGAACGTGAGGTCGTGGGACTTTCGATGGGCATTGGCAGATCACGCCATGCGACTGCATGCTCGCAATCTTTGTGAAGTCGAGAGCTTGCTGGTAGCAAGGCCTTAGGCGCATCGGACAGCAAACTCCCCTCACCACCGTGATAGTTCAGTATGAAACTACCCGACGGTAGCAAGGCGTCTTGCATTCTTGTTGACCGTTATTGGATCGAGATAGGCATCTGACAGGACATATATCGAAGTTATTTGTGTTTGCTGGAGTAAAGGTGGCCGGCGGCCCGTTTCAATGCTCGTATGGGTTGATTGCGTCAGCAACGATGCTGGCCGGCGACCGACCGTCGTCATATCAAGTGATATGATACCGCGGTATGAGCGACGTGGGAGACCTGCGGCGGTCAGCGGGGCTAACGCAAGACGAGCTTGCCGCCCGCTCCGGTGTCGCACAGCCCAACATCGCGGCTTACGAAAGCGGACAACGCATTCCGTCGGCGGCCATGCTCGACAGACTCGGCGCCGCCGCAAAGCCCCGGCCCTCGGTGGTGCTCGCCAAACATCGAGACGCCATCATTGCTCTTGCGCGCCAACACAAAGCCGGCCGGGTGCGCGTCTTCGGTTCCGCCGCCCGGGGCGATGACGTATCCGGCAGCGATATCGACCTGATGGTGCGTTTCGCGTCCGATGCCGATGTCTTTGACCTGGCCGATCTGACCGCAGACTTGGAAGAACTCACCGGGCTGCACGTCGATGTCGTGTCCGAACGCGGGCTCGGCGGCCAGGCTACGTCCATCGCCGCCGAGGCGCGTCCGCTGTGAGCGAATCATCCGGCTCCGGTGCCGACCGTGTCGTACGCACTCTTCGTGACATCACCCGGTTCACCGACACCGCGGCCCGGCTTGTTGCCCGCGGCAAGGGTGCCTATGACTCCGACGAAGCGTTACGGTTAGCGGCCGAGGCCATCCTGCACAAGATCGGTGAAGCCGTCGCCCGCTTACCCGAGGAATTCATCGCCGTTCACCCGGAGGTGGCTTGGCGCAGCATGAAGGCGACCCGCAACGTCGTCGCTCACAAATACGACCATGTGGACTACGAAATCATTTGGAACGCCCTGGCGCATCGTCTGCCCGCCGAGGCCGCCCGTATCCGGGAGATCCTCATCGATGCCGAGGGCGGGTAAGGTTTCGACCCGTCAAACTGACGGGCTTAACCCCACGCAGGCTTCCTCGAATACACCACGGCGGTAACGGCCATTCGTTTCACAGGTCGCCCAGCCTCAAGCGCCGTGTTTCGGTGATGGCGCGTTCGGCGGCGGTGTCTCGACTGTAGCGGTCCACCATTTGCCGGGTGCGCCAGCCGGCCACCTGCATCAGGGAGCCCTCGCTGCCACCAAGGGACAAATACCGGCTCGCAAAGGTGTGGCGGAGCCTATGTATATGAAAGCCCTCGACGCCTGCCGCTGTGGCGCGTGCCAGGAGCGAGACCCGCAGACCGTAGTAGCCCAGCCGAGCCCGGCCGCCCGTTTCCGTGAGCCACAATGCCGGTGTGTCACTGAGCGGGTGGTGTTTGCGTACGCGCAGATAGCGGTCAATGGCCGCACCGGTATGCGCTTCGAACGGGACGTGACGACCTCTGCCGCCCTTGCCTTTACGGATGGTGACCACGCCCGCGGCGAGGTCGACGTCATGTACCGACAACGCCAGTAGTTCGCCTGCGCGCATCCCGGTCTCGACGAGGAGGCGCAGGCAGGCCTCGTCGCGGCGGTCGTGGAGCTCCTTGCCGGCGCACGCCTTGAGCATCAGGCGCAGTTCGTCGTCGCTGAGGCGTTCCACAAGCTTGGTGTCGAGTTTGGGTGCCTTAAGGCCGAGGAAGGGGTTCTCTTCGATCTTTCCCTCATCGGTCAGCCACGCGGCGAAGCGGCGGACGGCCTGCTGGCGGATACGGGCGGTGGCCGGCTCGGCGCCGGAGTCGAGGATGTAGGTGGTCCACCGCTGCAGCGTGGGTTTGGTGAAGGGGTGTTCATCCAGCTCGGCCGCACACCAGGTGAGGTAGTAGCGCGTGCCTCGGACGTAGGAGTCGATGGTGTAAGGCGCTTTGCGGTCGGCCTGCATCGCCAGCTGCCAACTGGGCAGCAGTGTCACCAGGTCATCGGGTGTGGCGGCGGTGTCAAGCATTTCAGAATGATAATAATTTTTTGTTCATCGTGGGTGGGTTTTTTTGCTGCAAATTCATAAAACTTGCAGTTAATTACCTGTTTTGTGGCGCGGTCTGCTCAACATACTTTTCGAGTACGTTCAGCGTGTCGTTATCCAGAACGCTTAAAGGAGATGGTCGTGCAGCTCGCAGCCCGCCCGCACATCACCGCCGCAGCCGCGTTAGCCAGCGCCGCTGCCCCGGCTCCCGGTCCGATGGCCCAGCACCCATCCGGTCTTCACGGGGCCCACGACTACGCCAGATGAGCGTGTCCACCGTTTAGTTCACCGACACCGCCAACACTATGTTGGCCTGTTCGCCGGGGTGAAAAGCGACTCGCCTTGTTGGCCAGCGAAGCAAGCGTGGCTGCGGTGTCTCGCGGAAGTCGTTAGCGCTCAATTCTTTTCAGGTCCGTGTCTCAAAAGCATCGTTTTATCGACTATGACAGGAAGGCTCGCAGATGAAACGCAAGCAGCACAGTATGAGGCGTCATCGCCGGTGGTTGAAGGCGCAGGCGCGTCACCGGGGTCGTGTGGTCGGTTTGGGTGCGGCTGCCGGTGCTTTTCTGACTGCCGCGATGGCTCCAGTTGTTGCCGCGCCTGCGGCTCGTGCGGGTGTGCTGGACATGATCATCGATCCCATCATTCAGCCGGTGATGGGGGCTGCCAGTCAGGCTGCTCTTGAGGGTATTAATGCGGGCACCGCGGCTCTTGAGGGTGTTACTGCGGGCACCGCGGCGGCTTTCGAGGGCCTTGGTGTCGGCACGGCCGCTTTCGACGGCATTCACACGGCCGCGCTTGAGGGCATTACTAGCAGCATTAATGCCAGTGCTGCCGCCTTCAATGTCGGTGCGCTAGGCGCCAGCTTCGATGGTGTGCATGCCGGTGCTGCTGCCGCCCTGAATGTTGGCGGTCTGGGTGCGGCTAGCCCTGCTGGGAATGTTGAGCTCAATCAACTCGTGTATGGCGCGTTCGACACGTTCTATAACACGATTCACACGGCCGGCGAGTCGTGGATTGCCAGCCCAGCCGGCCAACAAATCGACGGCGTGATCAATGTGCCGTTCGCCGATTTATTCGGGCGCGATCTGATCGGCAACGGCGTCAATGGCTTCAACGGCCCCAATACCTCGCTGATAGGCCAAACCGGGTGGTTCGGCAACCTCCAAGATGGCGGGTTCTTGTTCGGGGATGGCGGGTCGGGTGCGGCCGGTACCGCTGCGCACACCACCGGTTTTGCTGGCGGTTCCGCCGGGCTGATCGGCAACGGCGGCATGGGCGGCGCCGGTTTCAGCCCCGCGAGTGGTCGAGGCGGTGTTGGCGGTGTCGGTGGCGCCGGCGGCTTGCTGATGGGGAATGGCGGTGCCGGGGGCATTGGCGGTACCGGCGCGGGCAGCGGTTACGGCGGTTACGGCGGTGCCGGTGGTGCCGCTGGCTTGCTGTTCGGCAACGGCGGTAACGGGGGTCAGGGCGGGAGCGGTTACGGCGGTTTAGGTGGCGGGGCTGGCGGCATGGGCGGCGCACTGGTCGGTAACGGGGGTAACGGGGGCGCAGGCGGCGTGGGCGGCGCTTACGGGCAAGGCGGTAACGGCGGTGTCGGCGGTTCCAGCGGGATATTGGCCGGCAATGGAGGCAACGGGGGTAATGGCATCTCCGGGTACTGGCGCGGCTACGGCGGGGCCGGTGGCTTCAGCGGGATCCTCGGCCAAAACGGCACGGCCGGCAGCGACGGCTCGAGCCTTGGTTAATACCCAGTGGACGTAGCGAATATTCAGACCGCAGACAGCAAAGGAACAAAGCGCATGCAACAGCTCGCAACCCTCCGGCCCTTCGTCACCGCGGGTGCCGCGGCGGTAGGTGCCAGCCTGATCGCCCTGACACCGACGGTGTCCACCGATGCCGCATCTGATATCCAGCGCAGCGTGGTCAATGCCCAGCACCGCGCGGTAGCCCTGGCCGATGACGTCGTCAACCCCATCCAAACGTGGATCGACACCCTCACGACGGCGGGCAGTAATCTGCAATTGATTGGCGATGCCTGGCTGCAGATGCCTTTTCCAATCGCGCAACAGGTCGCCGCGAACTGGATCCAGTACGCCTCCGACTACGTCGGCGCCTACCAACTCTCCGCCGCGGGGGCCGCTAGATATTTCTCTGGGGGTAACGTTACTCACGATTTAATACCGGTCATGTACACGGCGCTCACTGACCTACGTGCAGGCGACATCGCCGACGCGCTTTCGCAATTCAACGTTGCATTGTGGACCGCTCCGCTTATTGCGATCGGGACACCGCTTGAGAACATTCTGCTCATTCCCACTTATATGGCGCAAGAATTTGCAAACGCGTCGGCAGGATCAATCAACTTTCTTGGCTTATTTGTTTTGTTGGGTCTCATCAATACGGAATCACATACCGTGGCGTCATTTGGTGAGGGTATTCAAGGTGTTTACGATGCATTGAGCGCCGGAGATCCGCTGGGCGTATTGACCAATCTGCTCAATCTCCCTGCCGTCGTAACGAACGGCTTCCTCAACGGAGTAGGTACCCCGCCTACGAGTTCCAGCGGCTTGCTAGCCTATGCAGGCGGCCCGCTCAACACCGAGCTGAACATTATCTCCCAAGTACTTGCGGGCAACATCGTCGCTCCCGACGCCCAGAACATCGTGAAGGGCGGCAGCCTCGTCACAGCAACCCAGGACTTCATTAACCAGCTGGTCACTGGGTGGCCATCTCTGCGGGGCACCATCGACAGCCTTGTTGCTAACTTGGATCAGTACTTAGGCTACTTAGGTGCGGCCAACGGCGGCGCTGCTGCCAGCGTGACCGATCTCGCTGCAATCTCACCGGCTGCCAGCACTCTGACAACCGAGCTGCCCGGTCTGTCGGCTGATGTGCTCAAGGGCTTCGACCCGGCGATGGTGACCGATATCGCCGGTTCGCTTGGTCCGTCGTTGGGAGCGGACGTCACGGGAACGCTGGGAACAATGGCGACAACGCTGTCGGTCGACCTCTCAACGCTCGCGCTGCACATCCTCTCGGCACTGTAGGTCCCGGTAAGGCCTGCTGCGTAGTAGGTGAGAGGTGACGGCAATTGACCCCCTCTCGCTGTTGCTGGGGTGATGGGGTGTGGGGCGATGTCGGTGTTGAGGGCCGGCTGATCCGGTTGATCTCGGAGACATGCGCGGTGCTTGAGGAGCCGGGATGCCGGACGGTTGCTATCGGTGCCGGTATGGGGGAGGCGCGCGGGGGCGTCGTGCTGGCCGGTGAGTGTCGGGAGGTGCTTGAGTGGGCGCGGGCGCGTGTCGATGAATTGATCGGTGTGGTCGAGGCGAAAGAACAGTTCGCGGGGTGGTGCACCGCGCTTGAGCTCGACCAGTGTGGTGTCGAGTATGGCGGTGTGGTGAGGTCGTGTGCGGGAAACCATATGGTGTTTCTGGGCGCCCCGGGTACGGCGAAAAGGACGTTCGCCCGGGTCATCGGTGAGGTGTTGTTCGGGGTGGGCACGCTCACGCGCCCGCAGGTCACCGAGGTCCACGCCCACGACATCATCGTCGGGGGCGATCTGTCGCGGGGCGCGGCCAAGAGAATGAGGGACGTGTGCGAGGACGCGCGCGGCGGGGTGTTGTTCTTCGATGAGGCTTATCGGTTGGTGCCCGACACCGAAGACCGCGCTTGGGGTGTGGAGGCGATCAATACGCTGCTGACGTGTATGGCGCAGTGCCGCAACGAACTTGTGGTCATCCTTGCCGGCTATGGCGGCCCGATGCGCGACTTCTTGGCGGCTCATGCTGGGTTGGCCGCTCGATTCCCCCTCACCGTGACTTTCGCCAGCTACACCCCCGAAGAAATCGTCGCCCTCGGACACCGCTTCGCTGTCAAGGAACACCTCGTCGTCGACGACACCGCCTGGCAGTTGCTGGGTGCTGAAGCAGCTCGGTTGCGGGCGATCCCGTACGGCCCGGGCACGCTGCTGGATGTTGCCGGCAATGCCCGTTACGTCGGTGACGTGATCGCCGTGTGCCAGCGTGCGCGGACCCGCCGGTTGCGCAGGCTGGCGCCTAGCCGCCAGGATCTCGAGCAGCTTGTGCGCACCGATCCGTGCGTTCTTAACGTCAGCGCAGCGGACATGGGACGCGCGATCGCCGCAGCGCGCCCAGCCGTGACACCCTAAATTCGGTGTACCGACCCTGATCCCGGAAACACCGAAATCCCGGGTGCTCTGAATTCGGTGACAGGCGTGTTGATCACGAACCTCCCCATGTTGCTCTGAGTTCGGTGGTGGTCGCTGGTGTGAGCTGGTGATCGCCAATCGTTGTGCGTCCATGGGTATTTGCTTAGGGCGTGAGTTCTCATGGGGGAGAAGGTGGTTGAACTGCGGGTCGGGGGCAAGTTGTGTCGCTGGTGAGGTGGGGTGGGCAGGAAGCCGGAGACGAAATCGGGAGGCGTGTTGGTCGGGTGGGGCCGGCGGCGGATGGTGACGCCTGTTGTATCGAAAGCGGTGGGTGGGTATATGGGGTCTTGTCGGGGTTTGCTGGTTGTGCGGGACGGGTGGAGCAAATGTGTGTTGGGGTGCGGCTGTTGGTAGTTGCGTGTTGAACTAAAATTCGGGGGGGGGGTTAACTCTAGGCTTTTTTGAATCGCTGCAAGCATTGGTTCCTTTACTTTATATGGTTTGCGAGTCTCAATGTTTGCCGAGCCGACTTGACCGCTCTCACCCGAACTCGGCCGAAACTAAGCTGGTTCTCAGCTACCTTCTGACCATCCGATTTCGACTCACCGTTCAAAGGAGATGGTCGTGGATCTCGCAGCCCGCCCGCACATCACCGCCGCAGCCGCGTTAGCCAGCGCCGCTGCCCCGGCCCCCGATCCGATGACCCAGTACCCATCCGCCCGTCACGGGGCCCACAACTACCCCAGATGAGCGTCTTCACCATTTAACTCACCGACACCGCCGACACCATGGTGGACCCATTCGCCGGGGTGAAAAGCCACTCGCCTTGCTGGCCAGCGAATCAAGCCTGGCCCCGGTGTCTCGCGGAAGTTGTTAGCGCTCAATTCTTTTCAGGTCCGTGTCTCAAAGCATCGTTTTATCGACTATGACAGGAAGGCTCGCAGATGAAACGCAAACAGCACACAACGAGGCGGAATCGCCGTCACGCCAAGGCGCGCCGTGGTGGCCGTGCGGTCGGCCTAAGTACGGCAGCCGGCGCCTTTCTCACTGCCGCAATGAGCCCAATGGCAACCGCGCCTGCCGCACGCGCCGGCGTGCTCGACGCGATCATCGACCCGATCATCCAGCCCGTGATCTCTGCGGCCACCACCGCTGCCCAAGAGGGCATTAATGCGGGTGCGGTCGCCCTCGACGGCGTTGGAGCAGGTGCGGCGTTTGACGGTGTTGGTGTGGGTGCGGCTGCGTTCACCGGCATTCATTCGGCTGCCCTGGAGGGCATTACCAACAGCATTAATGCCAGTGTCGCTGCGTTGGGTGCCGGTGGGCTTAGTCCGGCGGTTTTTGAGAGCATTAATTCTGGTGCGGCTGCCGTGGGGGGGATCAATGTCAGTTCCGCCGCGGTCGGTCTCGGTGGCTTGAGTGCTGCGGCTGTTGAAAACCCTCGTGCCGTCCTGAATGACCTCATCTATGGGGCGTTCGACAGCTTTTATATCGGGATTCATGGGGCTGGTGAGGCATGGATTGCCAGCCCCACCGGTGAGCAGTTGGACGGGGTGATCAATGCGCCGTTCGTCGACGTGTTTGGGCGGGATCTGATCGGCAACGGCGTCGACGGGGCGCCGATCCAAAACACCTCGCCGTTAGGCAGTTGGCTACCCGTCGGCAACCTTCACGATGGCGGGTTCTTGTTCGGTGATGGCGGGGCTGGTGCGGCCGGCACCGCGACTCACATGGCTGGCTATGCCGGCGGTTCGGCCGGGTTGATCGGTAACGGGGGGGCCGGTGGTGCTGGCGCCGCCGCGGGTGCGGGGGGTCGCGCTGTTGGCGGTGTTGGCGGTGTTGGCGGGGCCGGCGGCTTGCTGATGGGCAATGGAGGTGTTGGCGGTGTCGGAGGCGCCGCCAGTGGTGCTCATGGTTATGGCGGTGCCGGCGGCGCCGGCGGTACGGGTGGTTTGCTGTTCGGCAATGGAGGTGTTGGCGGTGTCGGAGGCGCCGCCAGTGGTGCTCATGGTTATGGCGGTGCCGGCGGTGCCGGCGGTCACGCCGCCCAGCTCGTCGGTAACGGGGGCCAAGGCGGCGCTGCCGCCACTGGCGGTGGTGACGGCTACAGGGGTGGCGCTGGCGGTTGGGGCGGCCTGTTGGCCGGCAATGGCGGTAACGGCGGCGCTGGTGGTTACGGCCCTTACGGCAGCGGTGTCGGTGGTGCCGGCGGTTACGCCGGGATCCTCGGTCAATCCGGCACTGCTGGCATCAAGCCCTGACTTGTCGATGTACGTGATGGCTTCTGCACGCCCACGAATACCCAGACCACCAACAGCAAAGGAATTTAAGCGCATGCAACAGCTAACAGCCTTCCGACCCCTCATCACCGCGAGCGCCGCGGCACTAGGCGCCAGCCTGATCGCCCTAACGCCGACGGTCTTCAATGACGCCGCGGCCACGCTCCAACACGGCGCGATCACCGCCCAGCAGCGTGCGGTACAGCTGGCCGATGACGTCGTCAACCCGATCCAAACCTGGATCGACACCTTCCAGACGGCGGGTGCGAACATACAAACGATTCTCGGTGAGTTCAGCCAACTTCCGTTCCCGGTCGCACAGCAGCTGGCCGCGAACTGGCTCAACTACGGGAACATCGATATCAGTAACCTTCAATCCGTTGCCAACGGGTTGGTCGGCTACTACCTTGGAACAGGTCTCAATGATTTTGTTCCGTTGCTCGAAGACAGCATCACTGACGCCAGGGCTGGCCAATTCGCACAGACTCCCACGAACGATGGTGCGGTAACCCTACTCGTTGATGCGCTGTATTACTTTCCGCTCGCTAACTACGTCGAAAATCTCGAAAATATTCCACGCGAGATTATCCCAGCCATTACTCAAAATCTCGCGAATGCCACTTCGGCATTTTTTAGCACCCACTCCAACGTCGGTCTCTCAGCACTCTCCGGCTCCCTTGTCCTATTGCCGACCGAAATCGAGGACCCTTTGGGGGACAGTCTTCAAGCTGCCTACGATTCTTTGGTGGCCGGGTCCCCGCTCGGGGTGTTGACCAACCTGCTTGATATACCTGGCCAAGTGACGAACGGGCTCCTAAATGCAGAAGGCCTAGGCTTGGTTAGCCCCAGCCCCGGTCTAGTCAACGGCTTTTTCCAAAACCTGTTGGTCAACATCCCGCAGCTTATTGCGGAGAACATGGTGGCTCCCGGCGCCCAGAACATCACGGAGGGCGGCAGCGTTGCGACCGCCTTCCAGCAATTGTCCAGCCAACTGATTAGCGGTTGGCCAACCTTACAGACCGTCGTCGACTACCTGGTCAATCTATGGAATACATATGGCGGTATCGGAAATGCTGCCGCAGCTTCGGCCGGTGCCGTGAATGGCGGCAGCCTTATCGGCGGCCTGTCGACACAGCTGCCCGGTTTGTCGGCCGATCTGTTGAAGGGTTTTGATCCGGCGGCGGTGACCAATATCGCGGGGTCGCTGGGTCCGTCGTTGGCGGCCGATGTTGCGGGGTCGCTGGGCACGTCGGTGGCGGGAAGTCTGGGATCGGTGGCGGGCACGCTAGCCGTCGATCTCTCAACGCTTGGACTGCATATCCTCTCGGCGCTGTAAGCCCTCTTCTTCGCGCGTGTGCCGGTGGCGTGATTCGACGTCGCCGGCACACGGCCCGGTGTCGGAGGTACTCACATGATCTGGATGTGGTCGGCGATGTCCAGGTGGTGTTGTGGCGCTAATTCCTTACTGCCAGCGGGTGTTACCGCGCGCGGTGTGGCCTGAAATTGGGTGGGGTCACTGATGTCTGTCCGCCGGGGGGAGTTGGGTGAGGAGGAAGCTGCCGCTGCGGGGTTGGGCGGTCGCAATGCGCGCGGGGGCGTCGTGCTGGCCGCCGAGTGTCAGGAGGTGCTGGAGTGGGCGCGGGCGCGTGTCGATGAGTTGGTCGGTGTGGCCGAGGCGAAAGAACAGTTCGCGGGGTGGTGCGCCGGGCTGCAGATCAACCAGTGTGGTGTCGAGTATGGCGGTGTGGTGAGGTCGTGTGCGGGAAACCATATGGTGTTTTTGGGCGCCCCGGGCATGGCGAAAAGGACGTTCGCCCGGGTGGTGGGTGAGGTGTTGTTCGGGGTGGGCACGCTCACGCGCCCGGATATCACCGAGGTCCACGCCCACGACATCATCGTCGGGGGCGATCTGTCGCGGGGCGCGGCCAAGAGAATGAGGGACGTGTGCGACGCTGCGCGCGGCGGGGTGTTGTTCTTCGATGAGGCTTATCGGCTGGTGCCCGACACCGAAGACCACGCTTTCGGTGTGGCGGCGATCAATACGCTGCTGACGTGTATGACGCAGTGCCACAACGAACTTGTGGTCATCCTTGCCGGCTATGGCGGCCCGATGCGGGACTTCTTGACAGCTCACGCTGGGTTGGCCGCTCGATTCCCCCTCACCGTGATCTTCACCAGCTACAACCCCGAGGAAGTCGTCGCCCTTGGGCGCCGTCTGGCCGGTAAGGAGCATGTGGTGGTGGAGGACGCGGCGTGGGATCTGCTGGGTGCCGAAGCGGCTCGGTTGCGGTCGATCCCGCATGGCCCTGGGACGCTGCTGGATGTTGCCGGCAACGCCCGCTACGTCGGTGAGGTGGTCGCGGTGTGTCGGCGTGCGCGGACCCGCCGGTTGCGCAGGCTAGCGCCCAGCCCCCGCGAGCTCGAGCAACTTGTGCGCACCGATCCGTGCGTGCTTAACGTCAGCGCCGCGGATATGGGACGTGCGATCGCTGCAGCGCGCCCAGCCGTAGCACCCTAAATTCGGTGTACCGACACTGATCCCGGGAGCGCCGAAATCCCGGGTGCTCTGAATTCGGTGCCAGGCGTGTTGATCGCGAACCTCCTCATGTTGCTCTGAGTCCGGTGGTGGTCGCGGATGCGCGCCGGTGACCGTCAATCGCAGTATGCCCGGCATGGGTATTCGCTGGGAGGGTGTGGGTTCTCGTGGGGGAGAAGGTGGTTGAACTGCGAGTCAGAGGCAGCTGCGTCACTGCGGGTGGGGTGGGAAGCCGGGGTGAAAACTTTGTACCGGGGATGTGAATCGGGAGGCGTGTTGGTCGGGGTGGCCGGCGGATGGTGAGCCTGTTGCATCGAGAGTGGCGGGTGTGTACAGGCGGTGTGGGCGAGACGAGGTGGATGTTTTTTGGGGTTTGCTGGTTGTGCGGGACGGGTGGAGCAAATGTGTGTTGGGGTGCGGCTGCTGGTAGTTGCGTGTTGAACTAAAATTCGGGGGGGGGGTTAACTCCAGGCCTTCTTGAATCGCTGCAAGCATTGGCTCCTTTACTTTATATGGTTTGCGAATCTCGATGTTTGCCGCGCCAACTTGACCACTCTCACCCCAACTCGCCCGAAACTAAGCTGGTTCTCAGCTACCTTCTGACCATCCGAATTCAACTCACCGTTCAAAGGAGATGGTCGTGCAGCTCGCAGCCCGCCCGCACATCACCGCCGCAGCCGCGTCCCGGCTCCCGATCCGATGGCCTCGCACCTACCCGGCCGTCACGTGGCCGATAACTACGCCCGATGAGCGTGTTCACCGTTTAACTGTCCCGACGCCGGCCGCCACCATGGTGGGCTTGTTCGCCGGGGTGGAAAGCGACTCGCCTTTGTTGGCCAGCGAATCAAACGCGGCACGGTGTCTCGCGGAAGTCGTTAGCGCTCAATTCTTTTCAGGTCCGTGTCTCAAAGCATCGTTTTATCGACTATGACAGGAAGGCTCGCAGATGAAACGCAAACAGCACACAACGAGGCGAAATCGCCGTCACGCCAAGGCGCGCCATCACGGCCGTGTGATCGGCCTGGGTACGGCAGCTAGCGCTTTCTTCACTGCCGCAATGGCTCCAGTTGTTGGCGCGCCTCCGGCCCGCGCCGGGGTGCTCGACGCGATCATCGACCCCATCATCCAGCCCGTGATCTCCGCGGCCACCACCGCTGCCCAAGAAGGCATCAACGCGGGCGCAGTCGCCCTCGACGGCGTTGGAGCAGGTGCGACGTTCGACGGTGTTGGTGTGGGTGCGGCCGCCTTCGAAGGTATTCATTCGGCTGTTCTGGAGGGCATTACCAACAGCATCAATGCCAGCGTCGCTGCGCTGGGTGCCGGCGGATTCAGCCCGGCGGTTTTTGAGAGCATCAATTCTGGTGCGGCCGCCATGGAGGGGATCAATCTCAGTTCCGCCGCGGTCGATCTCGGCGGTCTGAGTGCTGCGGCTGTCGAAAACCCGCGTGCCGCGCTCAATGACCTCATCTATGGCGCGTTCGACACGTTCTATACCGGGATTCACGGGGCCGGTGAGGCATGGATCGCCAGCCCCACCGGCCAGCAAGTGGACGGGGTAATCAATGCGCCATTCGTCGACTTATTCGGACGCGACCTCATCGGCAACGGCATCAACGATTTCACCGGTGCCAACACCTCGCCGTTAGGGCAATGGCTGCCGGTCGGCAACTTGGGTTCTGGCGGGTTCTTGTTTGGTGATGGCGGGGCCGGTGCGGCTGGTACCGCCGCTCATCCGGCCGGTGGTGCTGGCGGGGCCGCCGGGCTGATCGGCAACGGTGGTGTTGGTGGTGCCGGTTTCTCCCCCGTGAACGGTGCCGGCGGTGCCGGCGGTGCCGGCGGCTTCTTGATGGGTAATGGCGGCGCCGGTGGTGTCGGCGGCATGGCCGGCACCACCGGGAGCGCCCACTCCGGTGCCGGTGGCGCGGGTGGGAACGCCGGTTGGCTCTTCGGCAACGGCGGCGCTGGCGGCAACGGCGGCGCCACCAACCCCGCTGGCGGTTACGGCGGTTACGGCGGCGCGGCCGGTAACGCCGCCCAGCTGGTCGGCAACGGCGGCTCCGGTGGTTCAGCCCCGAACAACATCTACGGCAACGGTGATTACCTTTCTGGCAGATCCGGTGGCAATGCCGGTCTGGGTGGGCTGTTAGCCGGCAATGGCGGCAATGGTGGCAATGGTGGCAATGCCACCCCCGGCTACAACTACAGCGGCGGACGGGGTGGTGCCGCCGGCTTCGCCGGGCTCCTCGGCCAGTCCGGTGTGGCAGGCGCCCACGGGGCGCCCGGCTTATAGCCCCTTGGGCGGAATGGCCTCTGCACGCCCACGAATACCTAGACCACCAATAGCAAAGGAACAACACCCATGCAACAGCTAACAGTCCTCCGGCCCCTCGTCACCGCGGGCACCGCAGCAGTAGGCGCCAGCCTGATCGCCCTCACACCCGCGGTCTCCCACGACCTCGCAGCCGACCTCCAGCACAGCGCGGCCACTGTCCAGCAGCGCGCGGTCGAACTCGCCAGTACCGATTACGCCGTCAACCCGATCCAGACGTGGATCGACGTCTTCACGAACTCGGTCGCCAACTTACAGACGGTTTATAACGACTGGAGCCAGATTCCTGCGGTGCTCCTGCAACAGCTGGCCGCGAACTGGATGCAATACGCGAGCCTCTACATCGGCTCATACCAAGCAGCGGCAAATAGCGCTCTCACCTTCTACACCGGCACCAACCCACCACTGAATATTGGAAGTTGGGGCTCTGGAGCTTTTTGGCTAAATTTGGCAAGCGCCCTTACTAACATCCAGTCGGGTAATTTGACTCAAGCGGTTAACAATATAACCTGGGCCTTTCCTTTCGGACCAATATACCAGGTTCTCCAACCGCTCGAGAATATCTTGAACATCCCGATATACCTCACCCAGAATCTCGCTAGTGCTACCTATGACATATTGGCCAACCCGGGCACCGATCCCAGCTCGATAAAGGGCCTCATCGTCGGGCTTGGTGCGTTTGTGCTCTTTCCGTTTTCGGGCGATCTTAACGTCTCGCTCGGTGGTAGTCTTCAGGCTGCTTACGACGCGTTCGCTGCCGGGAACGTGCTCGATGGGGTGCTCAACCTGCTCAATACTCCGGGTGCGGTAGCAAACGCTCTGCTCAACGGTATTGCCGGTGGTGATGGTAGTGGCATAACAGGCATCCTTACTGGGTTGAACGGATTCGACGGTGGCACTGGTTTGGTTCCTTTGTTGGTGAACCTCTTCCCCGGCTTCTTAGCGTCGAACATCGTGGCTCCCGGTGCGACTAACATCACAGACGGCGGCAGTCTCGCCGCGACGTTCCAGGCATTGTTGACTCAACTGGCCACCGGTTGGCCAACTCCTCAGGAATGGGTCGATAGCACGGTTAATCTCGTCCAGACGTACTTCGGTGTGGGCGGTCTCACCGGCGCGGCGTCGGCCGTCGCCCTGCCGGTTGACTTCTCTGCCGTGGCCCCGTCGTTCGCGGCCGGCGTCGCCGGCATAGCCCCATCGATCGCGGCCGACTTCTCTGCCGTGGCCCCGTCGATCGCGACGAACATTGCTGGGACGCTGGCGCCCGAGCTCGGGGCACTCGCGGCCCATCTCCTCACGTCGCTGTTCTGAGTTCCAGTACGGGTCTGCCCGCCCAGCGCAGGTGGGAACCCACGCCAGTGCTGGGCAGGCTGGCCCGCCCGCAGGTATTACTGCGCGCAAGCGATGCCTGTTGCATTGGCGACGACCACCGATATGCCTGACGACCTGTTGGCGAGGACACCAACGTTGCCCGCGGTGGGGTCGGTGTGGTTGGGACAGGCCCGGTCTGCGTTGGACCCGGTAGCGGAGGTACCGATGAGCAATGTCAACAGTATGGCCGGCCTGGCACCGGCAGAAGGCTGGTGCCGACCGGAATTCGGTGAGAATGAAGCCGTTGGGGAGGCGTTGGGCGGTCGCGACGCACGCGGGGACCCCGCGCGGGCCGCCGAGTGTCAGGAGGTCCTTGATTGGGCGCAAGCACGTATCGATGAATTGATCGGTTTGACCGAGGCCAAAGAACACTTCACGATGTGGCGCACCGCACTGCAGACCAGCCACCATCGTCTCGAGCACAGCGGCGCGGTGACCTCCTGCAGGGAAAACCACATGGTCTTCCTCGGCGCACCAGGCACAGCGAAAACAACGTTCGCCCGAGTGATCAGCGAAGTGCTGTTCGGATTAGGCACCCTCACCCGCCCAAAAGTCACCGAAATCACCCCCCACGACATCACCAGGGATGATCCTTCGCGCAGCGCAGCCAGAATAAAAAACGCATGCGACAACGCCCGCGGTGGAGTGTTGTTCATCGACGAAGCCCACCAACTGCCCCCCAACACCGAAAACCACACTCGCGGTGAAGACGCGATCACCACTTTGCAGACCTACGTAGCGCACTACCGCGGCGAACTGGTAGTCATCCTCGCCGGCCACCCCACCCCAATGCAGAACTTCCTCACAGCTCATGCCGGGCTAGCCGGTCGATTCCCCCTGACCATGACTTTCACCAGCTACACCCCCGAAGAAATCGTCACCATCGGGCGCCGCTTAGCCAGCAAAGAAAACCTGATCGTCGAAAACACGGTATGGGAACTGCTACGCACCGAAGCAACCCAACTGCAGTCGATCCCATACGGCAACGGCACGCTGCTTGACGTTGCCGGCAATGCCCGTTATGTCGGTGAGGTGGTCGCGGTGTGTCGGCGTGCGCGGACCCGCCGGTTGCGGCGGCTGGCGCCTAGCCTCCGCGATCTTGAGCAACTTGTGTGCACCGATCCGTGCGTGCTTAACGTCAGCGCCGCGGATATGGGACGCGCGATCGCTGCAGCGCGCCCGGCCGTGGCACCCTAAATTCGGTGTACCGACATTGATCCCGGGAGCGCCGAAGTCCCGGGTGCTCTGAATTCGGTGACAGGCATGTTGATCGCGAACCTCCCCATGTTGCTCTGAGTCTGGTGGTGGTCGCGAATGCGCGCCGGTGACCGCCAATCGTTGTGCGCCCATGGGTATTTGCTTAGGGTGTGGGTCCTCATGGGGAGAAGATGATTTAGCTGCTAGTCAGGGGCAGTTGTGTCCCTGGTGAGGTGGGGTGGGCAGGAAGCCGGAGACGAAACTTTGTGTCGAGGGATACCGGGCGGGAGGCGTGTTGAGTCGGCGGCGGATGGTGAGCCTGTTGTATCGAAAGCGGCGGGTGGGTACGTGGGGTCTTATCGGGGTTTGCTGGTTGTGTGGGACGGGTGTGGGCAAATGTGTGTTGGGGTGCGGCTGCTGGTAGTTGCGTGTTGAACTAAAATTCGGGGGGGGGGTTAACTCCAGGCCTTCATAAATCTCTGCAAGCATTGGCTCCTTTACTTCGTATAGTTTGCGTGACTCAATGTCTGCCGGGCCAACCTGACCGATCTCACCTCAACTCGACCGAAATTAATGTGGTTCTCAGCTACCTTCTGACCATCCGAATTCGACTCACCGTTCAAAGGAGATGGTCGTGGATCTCGCAGCCCGCCCCACTGTCACCGCCGCAGCCGCGTTAGCCAGCGCCGCTGTCCTGGCCGTAGGCCCGATGGCCCAACACCTGCCCAACCTGCACCTCCCCGCCGTGAGCATCTCGGGCATCCAGCTCACCGACGCCAGTAGTGCCATGGTGGACTTATTTGCCGGCGTGGAAACCGAGCTTTCATCGTTCGCAAGCGGGGCGACCGCAGCGGCTACGGTGCCCTCGAGCCTGCTGACCGACGTGGTCACCCCGTTCCAGACCTGGATTAACGCGTTCTCGTTAGCGGGAACCAATCTGCAGTACATTCTTAACCAATGGAGTGCTGTCCCCTTCCCGGTGCTGCAGCAGGTCGCGGCGAACGGAGTCGACTACGCGAGCGAATATGTCAGTGCTCTTCAACAAGTTGCGCTATACCCCGCCACCTGGCTCCCCACCTGGGGGCCTGCGGTTCAATCGGGCCTTGCCGACATCGCGGCGGGAAATGTCGCAACGGGAGTATTTGATCTCTACCAAAATTTGATTCAAGAACCATTTGCATTCGGTGTCGGAGAACTTCTAGGGACACTGCAGATCCCCGTACAGATCACACAGAACATCGCCAACGCGACAAACTATGCCGTGAATCACGGCGTCGTCACGCTCGGTCAATATGGGACCACCACTCTTTGGACCGAGTCGGTCCATGGGCTTGCTACCGGCTTGCAAACCGTTTATGACTCATGGACCGCAGGTGACCTGGCGGGGACGGTGAGCAATCTCGCTAATGTGCCCGGCCTAATAGGAAACGCCTTCCTCAATGGCTTCCAGCCGAGCCTCACCAGACCCATGACAGGTGGCTTGCTCAGCAGCAACGCGATTCCCCTTGGGACAGGCAACCAGACCGGCTTCCTTAACCAGCTGTTAAACGGTGTCGACCCAGGTCTCGCCAACGCAATCGTTGCCCCGAATGCACAGAACATCGTGGGTGGCGGCAGCCTCATGACCGCAATCCAGAATCTTGGCAACCAGCTGATCAATGGGTGGCCCTCATTTAATGCTGCGATTAGCAGCATCACGAGCGACATTTCTGGCACATTGACCTCAATGCTGCAAAGCCTCCCGTCGGTCCTGTCAAGTCTCCCGTCGACGTTGGGCACCATCGCAACCCAGCTCGGCACGATGATCATCAACTTGCTCAAGATGCTTTGAGTCCGCTAACGGTCGCCGATGCGAGCCGGTGACCGCCAACGGCGATTGGCTCCCTTCTCACCGAAGGGGGCCAATCGTTGTACGCCCAGCATGGGTATTTGCTGGGAGGTGTGAGACCTCATGGGGAGAAGGTGGTTTAACTGCGAGTCAGGGGCAGCTGCGTCACTGTGAGGGGCAGGCAGGAAGCCGGAGGCGAAACTTTGCACCGAGGGTACGAATCGCATATGAGGCGTGCGAGCTGGGGTGGGCTAGCAATGCCGGCGGAAATGCGTGGAGAGCCGGAAGGGCTGAGCGTTAGGAATCGACGGTTCGAAGTGCTGCTCAGTGGCGCGGCTGGTGTCGTGCACAGGTACGTATCGTCGGTCGCTGGTACGGCAGGGATGATTCCCGAACTCGGGAGTGGGTAACGGAAACCGCCGATGCTGCGGTTCTGTGCCCTTGGCTCCGATAGCGGCAAATACGGATACAGAGTAGGCTACTAATATGTCTACATCGACGACGACAATCCGGGT
The DNA here is from genome assembly GCF_019645855.1 of Mycobacterium malmoense. Classification (NCBI taxonomy): domain Bacteria; kingdom Bacillati; phylum Actinomycetota; class Actinomycetes; order Mycobacteriales; family Mycobacteriaceae; genus Mycobacterium; species Mycobacterium malmoense. The sequence goes on along the minus strand of NZ_CP080999.1, from coordinate 3,104,632 downwards.
ATCGGTCCGGACTCGTGACCGCCTCGTCGCCCAAGCCCGTCAACGGGGGATCTCGCTTGCCGGACTGGTCACCGAACTCGCGTCGCGCGCCGAGCAGGAAGCGGTTTTCCGGGCCGAGCGGGATGCCACTCTCGCCGACGCGGGCATTGCTGGAGTGCGTGAGGAGGATCGCGACTGGGACGACACCGCGGGCGACGGCATTGCCTGAGCCGCGTCGCGGCGAGCTGTGGCTGGTCGCCCTCGGCGCAGCCCGCGCTGGTGGGCCCGGCAAACATCACCCAGCGGTCGTGGTTTCCGTCGATGAGATTCTCACCGGCCTCGACGACGAACTCGTTGTTGTGGTGCCGGTGTCGAGTTCGCGTTCTGGATCGCCGTTGCGCCCACCGGTTATGCCGGCCGAGGGGGTGGACACGCAGAGTGTGGCCGTGTGCCGTGACATTCGGGCAGTAGCCCGCAGCCGTCTAGTGGAACGGTTGGGCACCGTCGCACCCGACACGATGCACGGGATCGAACACGCCCTCGGCCTGATCCTGGGCGTCGACACCGGTCTCAGCCCCCCGTCGTGGTGAAGGGGCCTCGATATGCGGAACCATATCGACGTCCGTCGTCACTCGCTCCATCACGAGGCCGGCGCCGGCATCGCTATCGAGCACTGCGGACGGACTGGGGTAGTCACCATGCCCGCTATCGCGTCACAGCGGCAATTAGAGTGGCGACTTCTCGCAATCCCGTGGCGCTTTCTCGTGTATTAAGAGAACCCGCCAGATCCAAAAAGACCGCCGCACGTGGGGTGATGCCATCTGCAAACGCATCCTCGACGCTCACCCCGCGCAAGGTGACGTTTCCTGAAGGATCCTCGATCAGTCCGAAGTTCTCCTGCAAGGTTTCCAACTCCGGCAGCGGCAGATAGCCATCGAGACGTCCGAGACGTCGCGTCGCCCCTGCCAACCCCAGCACCCTTAGCTGTGTGTCATCCACAGCCGAACCACCAGTGGGAACTATGTGCGCACCGAGGTCATCGAGCGCGGACTCCCGACCGCGAAAATGCCTCACCCGGGCTCGACGCATCGCAAGGTGCTCAAGTTCTTCGGCCGTGGTCTTTCGAAGTCGATGCATTAAGCGCGTTCGCTCCGCCGACGAGAGCCAACCCGCCTCTTTCCCCGACAGAAGATTGAGAGCCGCCCACGCGACCCTCTCCGACCAGGGCCGTCCCGGGCGTCTCCGCTCGCGCGCTAGCCGGCGCACTGCCGCTGCATCGAGCACCAAGGTCCTCCCCATGTAACGCGAACCCTGAATCCTGCCTTCAGCAGCCAACCGACGCACTTCACGCGGCGACACACCCAGAATCCCGGATGCGACATGTGAGGTTATGTCGGCCATGCACATATAGTCTTTTATCGGAATATATGTGTCAATAACTCCACTTCAAAGCATGTGATCGGCGATTCTCTGCACGATTGGAAAGCTCGTCGTCGCCCGCCGGTACGAATCCGGTCCGGATGGCTGTCAGGAGGCCCCTAGCAGGCTGGCGGTTTGGCCTTTACGGCCCGCCGAGCTGGACATAACTAAGAAGAACCTGAGTTCGCGGGACTTTCGATGGGCATTAACCGATCACTTCGGAGACGTGTCGTCTAGCAATCTTTACGAAGCCGAATAATCACTGTTAGCAGAGCTGTGATCGTATGACAGCAACGTGTATCCGGCGCACTGATAGTTCAGTTTGAAAGTACCTACCGGTACAACCGGGCCCCGCGCTCGCTCGGCACTCAAGATAGCTACGCCCATTGCTACATGGCCGTTTGATTCGTTATATAGCGAATTTCTTAGTTTGCTGCGGCGCACTTCGGAAAGCGGGTATCCGACGGGCCGCGGTGCCCATGTGTCATTAGGCGCCAACGCGCGAAAAGGCGTCAACCCCGGCGATCATTTGCCGACGCAACACGTGCCGGACCGGTGGACACGTCAAGCAGCACCAGCGACGCCGGGCCCAGCCTGGTTGTGGTCTCGGCCGTGACCCGGCGGCCCGGTGGGCGCATATGCGGCCGGGTCGGCGGCGATCTCGTCGGCGTTGACGACGACGCTTCGCGGTAGCAGCGGTGCGAGCGCGTGAGTTCGACAAAGGTCGATTTGCCGGCTCCGTGGGGTCCGACGACTAGGTCGAGGCGGTCCATCGGGGCGGCGATGTACAGTCGTGGCCCGGTGAAATTCCTCCACAGCACGCGAATGATGTGAGTGGTTTTATATGTTGCCGAGTTTTAGGCGTCGGGTTTCGGTGATGGCCCGTTCGGCGGCGGTGTCTCGGCTGTAGCGGTCGACCATTTGTCGGGTGCGCCAGCCGGCGACTTGCATGAGTGAGCCTTCGGTGCCACCGAGGGATAGGTATCGGCTGGCGAAGGTGTGCCTGAGTCTGTGGATGTGGAAGCCTTCGATGCCGGCTGTGGTGGCGCGTGCCAGGAGCGCGATCCGCAGGCCGTGGTACCCCAGCTGGGTGCGGCCGCCTGTTTCCGTGAGCCAGAGTGCTGGTGTGTCACCGAGCGGGTGGCGTTTGCGTACGTGCAGGTAGCGGTCGATGGCCTCCCCGGTGTGTGTTTCGAACGGGACGTGACGGCCTTTGCCGCCCTTGCCTTTTCGGATGGTGACGACGTTGGCGGTGAGGTCGACGTCGTGTATTACTAGGGCGAGGAGTTCGCCTGCGCGCATTCCGGTTTCGACGAGTAGGCGCAGGCAGGCCTCGTCGCGGCGGTCGTGGAGTCCCTCGCCGGCGCAGGCCTCGAGCATCAGGCGCAGTTCGTCGTCGGTGAGGCGTTGCACGATTTTCGTGTCGATCTTGGGCGGTTTGAGACCGTGGAAGGGGTTGTGGTCGATTTCTCCTTCCTCGGCCAGCCAGGCGGCGAAGCGGCGGACGGCCTGTTGGCGGATGCGTGCGGTGGCGGGTTCGGCGCCGGAGTCGAGGATGTGGGTGGTCCAGCGCTGTAGGGCGGGTTTGGTGAAGGGGCGCTCGTCGGGTTCGGCGGCGCACCATGCGAGGTAGTGGCGCGCGCCCCGCAGGTAGGAGTCGATGGTGTAGGGCGCTTTGCGGTCGGCGTGCATGGCCAGTTGCCAGCTGGGCAGCAGTGCCACCAGGTCATCGGGTGTGGCGGCGGCGGCAAGCATTTCAGAATGATAATAATTTTTGGTGCATCGTGGGTGGGTTTTTTTGCTGCGAATTCATAAGACTTGCAGTTAATTAGCGGGTTTTTTGCGCGATCGGCTCAACATATTTCTTAGGTATGTTCAGCTGGCTCGCCATTAAAACCGATCAAAGGAGATGGTCGTGCAGCTCGCAGCCCGCCCGCACATCACCGCCGCAGCCGCGTTAGCCAGCGCCGCTGGTCCGATGACCCAGCATCTGCCCGGCCTTCAGCTGGCCCAACGCCTACCCCGCCCTCGGCGGCATGGGTCAACACGTTCCAGGCAGCGGGCAAAAACCTGCAGACAATCGTCAATTTGATCTAAAAAATTCCCGTTCCCGATTTTGCAGCAGGTTGCCGCCGGCTGGGCCGCCTGTGGGGACATTTACTTATGTGTTCCGCGAAAGTCGCTAGCGCTCAATTCTTTTCAGGTCCGTGTCTCAAAGCATCGTTTTATCGACTATGACAGGAAGGCTCGCAGATGAAACGCAAGCAGCACAGTATGAGGCGTCATCGCCGGTCGCTGAAGGCGCAGACGCGTCACCGGGGCCGTGTGGTCGGTTTGGGTGCGGCTGCCGGCGCTTTTCTGACCGCCGCAATGGCCCCGCTGCCCAGTGCTCCTCCCGCGCGTGCGGGTGTGCTGGACATGATCATCGACCCCATCATTCAGCCCGTGATTGGGGCCGCCAGCCAAGCAGCCCTTGAGGGCATTAATGCGGGCACCGCGGCTCTTGAGGGTGTTACCGCGGGGACCACGGCGGCTCTCGAGGGCCTTGGTGCCGGCACGGCCGCTTTCGACGGCATTCATACGGCCGCCCTTGAGGGCATTACTAGCAGCATCAATGCGAGTGCCGCCGCCTTCAATGTCGGCGCGCTGGGCACCAGCCTCGATGGCGTGCATGCCAGTGCTGCTGCCGCTCTGAATGTTGGCGGCCTTGGTGCGGCGGTCTCGGCCGCGGCGGAGTCTCCTCGAGCTGAGCTGAACCAGCTCGTGTATGGAGCGTTCGACAATTTCTATAGCGCGATTTACACGGCCGGCCAGTCGTGGATTGCCAGTCCGATCGGTCAGGCGGTGGACGGGCCGGTCAATGCGCCGTTCGTGGATTTATTCGGGCGCGATCTGATTGGCAATGGTGTCAACGGCTTCACCGGAGCGAACGCCTCGCCGCTTGGCCAGTTCGGGCTCAACGGCAGCCTCCACGATGGCGGGTTTTTGTTCGGCGATGGCGGGGCCGGTGCGACCGGTACCGCCGCTCATACCGCCGGATTTGCCGGCGGTGCCGCCGGCTTGATCGGCAACGGCGGCATCGGCGGGGCCGGCGAGTCGGGTGGCAGGTTTGCCGGCGGTGCCGGCGGCAATGGCGGCTTGCTGTTCGGTAACGGCGGCGCCGGTGGAGTCGGCGGTACCGGCATCAACGCCGGTTACGGCGGCAACGGTGGTGCCGGCGGTGGCGGCGGCTTGCTGTTCGGTTACGGCGGCAACGGTGGTGCCGGCGGCCTCGGTGGCCCCAATAACGGGAGTTCCGGCGGCAACGGTGGTGCCGGCGGTAACGGCGGCCAGCTGGTCGGTAACGCGGGCGCCGGCGGTGTCGGCGGCAACTCCGGCGGTGCAGCCAGGGGTTACGCCGGCTACGGCGGCAACGGCGGTTTGGGCGGGATGCTGGCCGGCAACGGTGGCAATGGCGGCGCCCGCGGAGCCATCGGCGCCTACGGCCGCGGTGGTGTCGGCGGCCTCGCCGGGATCCTCGGTGCGGCCGGCCTCGCTGGTGGAAACAGTTAATACCCCCTTCGAACATCCAGACCACAAACAGCAAAGGAACAAAGCGCATGCAACAGCTAACAGCCCTCCGGCCCCTCGCCACCGCGGGCGCCGCAGCGATAGGCGCTAGCGTGATCGCCCTGACGCCGGTGCTCTCAACGGATGTCGCGTCTGATCTCCAGCGCGGCACTGTCGCTATCCAGCACCGCGCGATAGAGCTTGCCGATACCGTCGCCAACCCCATCCAAACTTGGATCGACACTTTCCAGGCGGCGGGCATCAATATCCAGTCGCTTGTGACGCAATTTCAAGCGCATCCCTTCCCGGGGTTGGAGCAGGTAGCCGCCAACTTTTTGCAGTACGGAGTCGATTATGTGAGCCCGTATCATACGGCCGTAAACGCCGCTGTCAATTACTTCCTCGGGACTGGTAGTTCAGATTTCGTACCGCGTATTCAACAGGCATTGGCTGAAGCGGCGGCGGGCCAGTTCAGCGGCAGCAGCGGCGCGGTTCAAACCCTGGTGGGGGCTTTGTATACCAACCCGGTCATACAAGTCTTAGAACCACTCGAAACGATTCCGCAAATCCTTAATCCCATCACGCAGAACCTCGCGAACGCGACTGATTACCTGACAACCAATGGTATAGCAGATATTGGCGTATTTTTTGTCTTCGGCTTGCCCGTCGTGTTCGAACAGACACTCGGCACGAGCATCCAAAATGTTTACAATTCATTCACCGCCGGGGACGCGGTGGGGGCTCTGATCAACGCGGTTGATATTCCCGGCGCAGTGACAAACGCGCTCCTCAACGGATCCTACAGCGGCGGAAACTACTTTAACGGCTTGATCAGTGACGGAAGCGGTCTTGCCAAAACCCTGTTTCTAACGATCCCACAGCAACTTACTCCCGAGATCGTCGCCCCCGGCGCCCAGAACATCATGAGCGGCGGCAGTCTCTTGACTGCGTACCAGGACTTCTTTAACACGCTGACCAATGGCTGGCCCACCGCGCAGGAAGTGTTCAATAATCTGCTAAACGTCATTGATTATGCGCTGAGTAAATCTAGTATCTCGGCCGCGGCGGCGAACGGGGGCGACTTTGCGGCCCTGGCGCCGGCGGCTAGTGCCATGGCTGGTTTGCCTGGTTTGTCGGCTGGTGTGCTCAAGGCGTTTGATCCGGCGGCGGTGACCAATATCGCGGGGTCGTTGGGTCCGTCGTTGGCGGCGGATATTGCAGGGTCGCTTGGTTCGTCGTTGGGAGCGGGTGTTACGGGATCGTTGGGGACGCTGGCCGGAACGCTGTCCGTCGACCTCTCCACGATTGCGTTCAACATCCTCTCAGCACTGTAAATCCCAGCAAGGCCTGCTGCCCGTAGTAGGTAGCCGGCAGGTGGCCCCCTTCGCGAGCAGAGGGGGGCACTTGCTGTATTCGGCGCACCGCCGATCAGCCGACCGCCGACACCGGCGTCAGCGCCTGTGTCGCCGAATCCCGCGAAGCCACCCGCGCGGTGACCGTGAATCCCGCCGCGACGATGACCGCCAGGGCCCACCACACGTAGGACGACCCGGCCAGTTGGCGCCACAAGTTCGCGGTCGTCTCGTGATGCTTGGGCAGCAGGTCGATCGGCGTCCACCTCATCAGCGCCACCCCGGCGGCGCTGAGCGCCGCCAGCGTGACGTTGCGGCGCCGCCAGCCCAAGATTCCCGTCACCAGCACCGCCGGCAGCGCCCAGACCCAGTGGTGCGACCACGACACCGGCGAAACCACCAGCCCGAACAGCGCGACGCAAACGACCGCGAGCGTCGGCTCGCCGGCCCGCAGCACCCGCCGCATCGCCCATACCGTCGCCGCCAGCACCAGCAGGCACGCGGCCACCCACAGCGGGAAGCGTTCGTGTTCGTCGAGCCCCAGCCGGGCAAGCGCGCCCACGATGTTCTGGTCGGTGTTCAGCGTGGCCTCACCGATCCGGTTGGTGTGGTGGACGGTGTGGGTCCAGTACTCCCACGAATCGTCCCAGGCCAGCACGAAGCCGAGCAGCGTCGCGGCCGCGAAGGACGCCACCGCGGTCAGCGCCGCGCGGTAGTCGCGGCGCAACAGGAAATAGAGCAAAAACACCGCCGGCGTGAGTTTGAGCGCCATGCCGAGACCCAGCAGCAGGCCCCGCGGCCACGGCGTGCGGCGCGGCACGCAGTCGGCGATCACCAGCGTCATCAACACGACGTTGATCTGGCCGAAGGCGAAGTTCGAGGTGATCGGCTCCAGCCAGACCGTCGCCGCGGCCGCGACGATGACGGCCAACCACAACCGGCGCAGCCACGCCGGGCCCGGCACCACGGCCGAGGTGTCCCACACGTCGAGGCGGGCCAACACGATCGTCGTCGAGACGATGAGCAACACCAACGTCAGCGCCGTGATCGCGACGCTGGCGGCCGGCATGTGCAGCCAGGAGAACGGGCAGAACACGATGGCCGCCAGCGGGGGATAGGTAAACGGCAGATCCAGCCCGATGGGTGTGGGGAACAACACATCGCCGCGGTAGAGCGGACGCCCGTCCAGCCAGGCCTGCCCGCCCATCTGATAGATGTCGATGTCGATGCGGTACGGCGTGTGCCCGAACAGTCGCCAGGCCACGTAGTTCATCGCCGCGGCCGCCAGCAGCCACAGCAGGCACCACAGCAACACCCGCCCGCGGCTACTACCAAGGAAGCCCACGCCGGGCGCCTGCCATCTACTCATGTCGAAAAACAGCGTAATCGCTGCCGCGCGCTGGCCACGTGTCGCAGCGCGGCTCCCGCAGCGCCGGGGAGTGCGGGCGTAGGTTTCAAAGGTGCTCCACTGGTTTGCGCCCAGGGTGGCCCGCTGGTTCGCGCATGACATCTATGACGGTGGCCGTCTGCCCCTGCTGTGCTGCCTGGTCGCCTTCATCCTGACGTTTTTCGTCACACGCAGTTTCGTGCGCTTCATCCGGTACCGGGCGGGCGCCGGCCGGCCGGCCAGATGGTGGCAGCCGCGCAACGTCCACATCGGGGGAGTACACATCCACCACGTGACGTTCGGGGTGATCCTGGTGATGATCTCCGGACTGACGCTGGTGACCCTGTCGATCGACGGGCATGAGCCCGAATTCACCTTGTCCGCAACGGTTTTCGGCATCGGGGCCGCGCTGGTGCTTGACGAGTACGCGTTGATCTTGCACCTGTCGGACGTCTACTGGTCGGAAGACGGTCGCACCTCGGTGGACGCGGTCTTCGCCGCGGCGGGAGTGGCCGGGCTGTTGATCATGGGTCTGCACCCGCTGATGTTTTTCCTGCCCATCTGGCAAGGCACCGATTCGGTGGCGCTGCGGGCCGCGGTGGGCAGCGCCATGGCGTTGACGTTGCCGCTGGCCGTGGTGGTGGTGCTCAAGGGCAAGGTGTGGACCGGTCTGCTCGGGATGTTCATCGTCGTGCTGCTGGTCATCGGCGCGCTCCGGTTGTCGCGCCCGCACGCCCCGTGGGCGCGGTGGCGCTACAGCGGTCAACCCGACAAGATGCGGCGCGCGCTGCAGCGGGAACGACGGCTGCGTCGCCCGGTCGTGCGGGCCAAGCTGTGGGTGCAGTGCGCGATCGCGGGCACCCCACGGCTGCCCGACGAGCGCACCGTCGACGCGCAGCTCGACCAAGACGTCCATCCGGCGCCACCGCCCGAGGGAACCGAGCCCATCCTGATCAGCCGTTAGGCTGCCTCAGTGCGGTACTTCTACGACACCGAATTCATCGAGGACGGCCGCACCATCGAGCTGGTCTCGATCGGGGTGGTCGCCGAGGACGGCCGCGAATACTACGCCGTCTCAACGGAATTCGATCCCGAGCGCGCCGGCAACTGGGTGCGCACCAACGTATTGCCCAAGCTGCCGCCCCCGGCGTCGCCATTGTGGCGCTCGCGCAGGCAGATCCGCTTGGACCTCGAGGAGTTCTTCGGGGTCTTTGGCCCCGGGGCCAAAGAGCCGATCGAGCTGTGGGCGTGGGTAGGGGCCTACGACCACGTGGCCCTGTGTCAGTTGTGGGGCCCGATGCCGGCCCTGCCGCAGGCGCTGCCGCGGTTCACCCGGGAATTGCGGCAGTTGTGGGAGGACCGGGGCTCCCCCCGAATGCCGCCGCGGCCGCGCGACGCCCACGACGCGCTGGTCGACGCCCGCGATCAGCTGCGCCGATTCCGGCTCATCACGGGCGGTGAGGGGCATTCGCCCTGATCAGCCGTTGATCGATCCCAGTTACCATGGACCGATGAACTGGACCGTCGACATACCGATCGACCAGCTGCCGCCGCTGCCGCCGCTGCCGGCCGACCTGCGGGCGCGACTGGACGCCGCCCTGGCCAAGCCGGCCGCCCAGCAACCCAGCTGGCCCGCCGACCAGGCCGCGGCGATGCGCACGGTTCTGGAGAGCGTGCCGCCGGTGACGGTGCCGTCCGAGATCGTCCGGCTGCAAGGACAGCTGGCCCAGGTCGCCAAAGGTGAGGCGTTCCTATTGCAGGGCGGCGACTGCGCGGAGACGTTCACCGACAACACCGAGCCCCACATCCGCGGCAACGTCCGCACCCTGCTGCAGATGGCCGTCGTGTTGACCTACGGCGCCAGCCTGCCGGTGGTCAAGGTGGCCCGCATCGCTGGCCAGTACGCCAAGCCCCGCTCGGCCGACGTCGACGCGCTGGGCCTGAAGTCCTACCGCGGCGACATGATCAACGGCTTCGCCCCGGACGCCGCCGCGCGCGAGCATGACCCGTCGCGGCTGGTGCGGGCCTACGCCAACGCCAGCGCGGCGATGAACCTGGTGCGGGCGCTGACGTCGTCGGGGCTGGCCTCCCTGCACCTGGTGCACGACTGGAACCGGGAATTCGTCCGCACCTCGCCGGCGGGCGCGCGGTACGAGGCGCTGGCCACCGAGATCGATCGGGGCTTACGGTTTATGAGCGCCTGCGGGGTGGCCGACCGCAATCTGCAGACCGCCGAAATCTATGCCAGCCATGAGGCTTTGGTGCTCGACTACGAGCGCGCGATGCTGCGCTTGTCGGACGCCGAGGGCGGGGAGCCGCAGCTGTACGACCTGTCCGCGCACACCGTGTGGATCGGCGAGCGGACGCGTCAGCTCGACGGCGCGCACGTCGCGTTCGCGGAGGTGATCGCCAACCCGATCGGCGTCAAGATCGGCCCGACGATGACCCCGGAGCTGGCCGTCGAATACGTCGAGCGGCTCGACCCGCGCAACAAGCCCGGCCGGCTGACGCTGGTGAGCAGGCTGGGCAACAACAAGGTGCGCGACCTGCTGCCGCCGATCGTCGAGAAGGTCCGGGCCACCGGGCACCAGGTGATCTGGCAGTGCGACCCGATGCACGGCAACACGCACGAGTCGTCCAACGGCTACAAGACCCGCCACTTCGACCGCATCGTCGACGAGGTGCAGGGATTCTTCGAGGTGCATCGCGCGCTGGGCACTCATCCCGGGGGCATCCACGTCGAGATCACCGGCGAGAACGTCACCGAGTGTCTCGGTGGGGCGCAAGACATTTCGGACACGGACCTGGTCGGCCGCTACGAGACCGCCTGCGACCCACGGCTGAACACCCAGCAGTCGCTGGAGTTGGCATTCCTGGTCGCCGAAATGCTCCGCGACTAAGCTCCCTTCCTGTCGCGAGCGTGCGTAGTTGTACCCGTTTTGCGGCGTGTCGCTATACAGACACGCACGCTCGCGGGGGGAGGAACTACAGCAGGCCGGTCAGGTTGCTGCCGATCGTCCACGCCGCCGTCGCGACCAGTCCGGTGAGCGCCAGCACGACCGCCACCCACACCAACACCATGCGCCGCGCGTGCTGACGGGCCCAGACGAATTCGCTCATCGGGATACCCGCGAATTCCCCTGATACCGGCTGGTATTCGTCGTCGGGCCCGGGGTCGGCAAGGGTCAGCTGGCGGGTGGGGTGGCGCTGGCTCACGCGGGTGTGGTGCAAAACCGCCGAGCGATGCTGGGCGGAGTTGCGCGGCGCCGGCACCCGAAAGCCCGGCAGCCCCAGTTCCTCGACGATCGCGTCCAGATCGGCGGCCATCTCGATCGCGTCGGCGTAGCGGTCGGCCGGGTCGCGGGCGGTCGCGCGCTCCACGAAGTCGTCGAATTGCGGTGGCACACCGTCGATCGCCGCGCCGGCCGGCGGCACGTCGGTGTCCAGCCGCTGGTAGGCGATCGACAACGCCGAGTCGCCGGTAAACGGTGTAAGCCCGGTCAGCAGTTCGTAGGCGAGGATCCCGGCAGAATAGACATCGCTGCGGGGGCTGGCCTGTCCGTTGCGCACCTGCTCGGGCGACAGATAGGCCGCGGTGCCCAAAATGACGCTGGTGGAGGTGATTCCGGCCGCCGCGACAGCACGGACCAACCCGAAATCGGCGATCTTGACGTCGCCGTCGTCGGAGATCAGCACGTTCTCGGGCTTGACATCGCGATGCACCAGGCCGGCCCGGTGCGCGGCGGCCAGCCCGCCCAGCACCGGGCGAAGCACCGCCGCCACGGCGTGGGGTGGCATCGGGCCACGCTCGGCCAGTAGCTCGCGCAGGGTGCCGCCCTCGACGAGTTCCATCACCAAAAACGGGTGCCGGGCGTCCAGGCCCTGGTCGTAGACCGCGACCAGCCCGGGATCCTTCAGCCGCGCGACCGTGCGGGCCTCGAGCCGGAAGCGGGTCAGGAATTGGTCGTCGCCGGCGTAGCGGGAGTCCATGATCTTCACCGCGACGGGGCGGTCGAGCCGTACGTCGACACCGCGGTAGACCGTCGAGGTGCCGCCGCTGGCGATCCTGGATTGGACCAGGTAACGGCCGTCCAGCAACGCACCCTCGAGCGCGTCTCCAGTCCCAGCTTCGGCCACGGGGCCATCGTAGGTGTGGCCCGCGGAACACGGGTCCAACGCGCCTGGCGCGGCCTACACTTGCGCGATGAGCAGTATTCCCGCCGGCGACGACGTTCTGGATCCTGACGAACCGACCTATGACCTGCCGCGGGTCGCCGAGTTGCTCAAAGTGCCGGTTAACAAGGTGGCTCAGCAGCTACGGGAGGGTCACCTAGTCGCGGTGCGGCGCGGCGGCGGCGTGGTGGTGCCGCAGGTGTTTTTCACCAACTCCGGTGAGGTGGTCAAAAGCCTGCCGGGGCTCCTGACGATCCTGCACGACGGCGGTTATCACGACACCGAGATCGTGCGCTGGCTCTTCACCCCCGACCCGTCGCTGACGATCACGCGCGACGGCACCCAGGACGCCATCAGCAACGCCCGTCCCGTCGACGCCCTGCACGCCCACCAGGCTCGGGAAGTGGTGCGGCGCGCACAGGCTATGGCGTACTGACCGGCGGCGGCCGATACAGCGCGTACCAGGCGGCCAGCGCGCACGCGGTGGCCAGCGAGAAGTGCAGCCACGAGTACATGCCGTGCGACCCGTCGGGTTTGAAGATCACCATGACCCAGGTCGACAGGCCGGCGATGGCCGCGACCGCCCGCCGCGACTGGGCCAGCGGGGCGGCCACGGCCAGCGGCCAGGAGTAGTACCACGGCAGGGCGGCGGGCACGAACAGCACCACGATCAGCATCGACCACGCGATCCCGGTGAGTGCGGCGCGGTCGTCGCGCCGAAACCGCCACCACAGCAGGGGCAGCGACACCGCGATGATCGCGATGCCGATGTAGCGGGTGATGCGCAGCGTGGCGTAGAAGTCGACCGTGTGCAGCCCGCCGCCGAGAACGTGGATCACGTTGGCGGCCGCAGTGGGCACGGACAGCCAGTTGATGATCTTCACCGATCCGGCCAGCGCGGTCAGCCACCCCAGGCCGACGCCGGCCACGGCGGACAGAATCCCGAACACCACGGCGAAGATCAGCAGGGATATCGCGGTCGCCGCCAGGAACGCCCAGGCGGGCCGGTACCCCCGCCGGTCGCGCAGGTGCCGCATCCACACCCACACCAGGAAGGGCAGCGAGATCCCGGCGGTGGCCTTGACCGCGATCGCGACCGTGATCGCGACGGTGCCCAGCACGTGGCGGCCCTGGAAGGTCAAGGCGATCCCGGCGGCCATCAGGCCCACCATCAGCATTTCGTTGTGCACCCCGCCCATGAGGTGGATGAGCACCAGCGGGTTGAGCACGCAGATCCACAGCGCCAGCGCGCCATTGGTGCCCAGGTGATGGGCCATTCGGGGGGTGGCCCAAATCAGCAGCGCCAGCCCGGGCAGCATGCACAGGCGCAGCAACATCGTCCCGGCGATCACGTGATTGCCGACGGCCATCGTGACGAGCTTCGCGATCAGGATGAACGCGGGGCCGTAGGGCGCCGTGGTGATGGTCCAGATGGGACTCACGTTGTCCAGCAACGTGTTCGGATTGGCTACCGGGCCGACGGCATAGGGGTCGAAGCCGTCGCGCAGCAGCGCGCCCTGGGCCAGATACGAGTAGGTGTCGCGACTGAACACGGGCACCGACAGCAGCAAGGGCGCCAACCAGAAACCGGTGGTCGCCCTCATCGTGAACTCGGTCGCGTTGCCCGCCAAGGCGCGTCGGCCCAGCATCACCCACGCGATCAGCATGAGGCCCACACCCGTCCACAACACGATCGACGACAGCACCAGGCCGTGCCCGAAGCGCAGCCAGGACAGGTGCAGTGACTCCAGCAGCGGGTCATGCGGCTTGGTGCTGCCCGCCCCCAGCCCGCCCGCGGTGATCAGCACCGAGCCCAGCAAGCCCAGCTTCGCCGGCCGCGCCTCCGGGGTGGCCGTGAACGCACGCAGTCGTGAAAACCGTTGGGCCGCAATATATTTCGTAGCCAGAGAATCGGCGGCCGGGGTGTGGGTCGGAGTCGACGGGGTCGTCATTGGCTCAGTCATCGGCTCAGGCGGACCGATTCGTGGCCACCCTGGCCAGTTCGGACAGCCCCGCTTTGGCCGCCGCGTCGATGGGCGCGGCCGCGAGCGTGGCCAGCGCCCGTTGGGTCAGCGCGGCAATGCGCCGCTCGGCCGCGGCCAGCGCGCCCACCGATTCGATGACGTCGCGCAGTTCACCCACCTGCGCGTCGGTCAACTTCGCGCCGATCGAAGTGCGTAACAGGTTGGCGGCCAAGGGATCCGACTTGTCCGCCAGCTCCAGGGCTTCGGCCAGCAGCACGGTTCGCTTACCCGACCGCAAATCGTCACCTGACGGCTTGCCGGTCACCGCGGGATCCCCGAAGACGCCCAGCACGTCGTCGCGCAGCTGGAACGCCACGCCGAGGTCCATCCCGAACTGGCCGAAGGCGGCCTGCACGTCGGGCCTGTCCGCGGCGGCGGCCACGCCCAGCTGCAGCGGACGTGCCACGGTGTAGCAGGCGGTCTTGAAGGTATCGACGTTCATCGCCGAGGCGATCGACTCGGCGGCGCTGGCCTCGGCGACGATGTCGAGGTATTGCCCGCCCAACACCTCGGTGCGGATCTCGGCCCACACCCGCCCCACGCGCCGCCGGGCTCCGGCCGGCAGGTCCAGCCCGAAGACGATGTCGTCGGCCCAGGCCAGCGCCAGGTCACCGAGCAGGATGGCCGCCGACGTCCCGAACCGCTCCGGTGAGCCCCGCCAGCGCCGGTCGCGGTGCAGCGCCGCGAAGCGGACATGGGTCGTCGGCTTGCCGCGGCGCGTCGAGGAGTCGTCGATCACGTCGTCGTGCACCAGCGCGCAGGCGTGCAGCAGCTCGAGCGCGGAAAACAGCCGCAACGCTTCGGGATCGGGGTCGCCGGTCGCCACGGCGCGCCAGCCCCAATAGGCGAAGGCGGGCCGCAGCCGCTTGCCGCCGTTGAGCACGAAATCCTCGAGAGCAGCGATCAGGACGTCGTAGTCGCCGCCGTCAGAGCCGCCGATGTAGGCCGCCTGGGCGCGCCGATCGCGCAGATAGCGCCGAAGTTGCTCGGTGATGACCCCGGTCAACTCGACGGTTGCCGCTGCCTCTGTGGCTTTTAGGCTCAGCGCGGCGCCCCTTTCTCATTCGCCATGTTCCTGGGCCGACAGTGTATGTCGCGTCGCCGGCCCCGGTTGCTTCGACTGGCTCACTATTTCGCACCTATGCTGGCGAGGGCGTCCCGGCGTTGGGCAGCCCGCACTAAATCACTGACGGAGAGGAGCCGCGTGACCCTCAACACCATCGCGCTCGAGTTGGTGCCACCCAACGTGGACGACGGCCCGGAGCGGGCGGTCGAAGACGCACGAAAAGTGGTGCGGTACTCCGCCGAATCCGGCCTCGACGGCCGGATCCGGCACGTGATGATCCCGGGAATGATCGCGGAGGACGACGACCGTCCCATCCCCATGAAGCCGAAGCTGGACGTGCTGAACTTCTGGTCGGTGATCAAGCCGGAATTGCCCGGGTTGCGCGGCCTGTGCACACAGGTGACCGCGTTCATGGACGAGGCGTCGCTGCGCCAACGGCTCACCGAGCTGTGCGCCGCCGGAATGGAAGGCGTGGTGTTCGTCGGCGTGCCGCGCACGATGAACGACGGCGAGGGTTCCGGCGTCGCGCCGACCGACGCCCTGTCGATCTACCGCGATCTGGTGGCCAACCGCGGCGTGATTCTGATCCCCACCCGCGACGGCGAACAGGGCCGGCTCAACTTCAAGTGCAACCAGGGCGCGACCTACGGCATGACGCAGCTGCTGTATTCCGACGCGATCGTGGGTTTCTTGACGGAGTTCGCCAGGAACACCGATCACCGGCCGGAAATCCTGCTGTCGTTCGGCTTCGTGCCGAAGGTGGAAAGCCGGATCGGCCTGATCAACTGGCTCATTCAGGACCCGGGAAACGCGGCGGTGGCCGACGAACAGGCGTTCGTCAAGAGGTTGGCCGGCAGCGAACCGGCGCAGAAGCGCAAGCTCATGGTCGACCTGTACAAGCGCGTGATCGACGGGGTCGCCGAGCTCGGGTATCCGCTGAGCATCCACCTCGAGGCGACCTACGGCGTGTCCGGGCCCGCCTTCCAGACCTTCGCGGAGATGCTGGAGTACTGGTCACCGGCCCAGCCGGTTTAGCTGGGCGGTTGGTCGCGCGGAGCGGTGAACCGCGGGGAGCGGTCGCGGCTGACCCAGGCCAGCAGCGCCACCACGCCCGCGGCCGCGAACGACGCGATGCCCAGCCAGACGCCCGCCCCGGTGAAGCTGCGGGTATTGGGATCGGTGTAGCGGGCCTGGGCGGTCATCGTGCTCACCACGCCCGGTTTGAGCTTCCACGACACCACGTCGGGCTCGACGCGATCGCCATTGGTGGAGGTCACCACGCCGGGAAAGGCGACGGTCAGCTCGACGTCGGCGTCGTTATCGGTCACCGACGTCAGATCCGCCCGGCCTTCCAACAGCACCAGATTGCCGTTGCGGCGCAGCGACAGATTCACCCCGGCGGCGTCGGAGTTCATGCTCGCCAGCTGCGGCAACTCGGCGAAGGTCACGTCGGAGAACACGGCCTGCGACCCCACATAGCCGTCGCTGTCGTAGTTGGACACCGCCACCTTCTGGCCGAACGGCAAGTTATTGGTGTCGAGCTGCGGACCGGTGTCCTTGGGGGTTTTCGGCTTGGCCGCCGCGATGATCTCCCCGGACACCAGGTCGTCGGGCGAGACGGTGATCGACGCCCTGACCCGCAGGCATCCGGTGGCCAGGGGCACGACCAGCAGCAACATCGCGCCGGCCAGAACGCGGCGCCGCCAAGACGTGACCCTGCGGGCGTGGGGCGGGGGAGGGCTGGCGCGCACCAGGTCATCGTGCCAGATCCGGTGCCCCGCCCCGCCGGGCCCGTCGGTTACAGCGGCAGCGCGCGGCCCAGGATCGCGAATGCCCGTGGGTCGCCGACGAAGTGGTAGCCGCGGATGATGTCCGTGAAGCCCAGCCGCCGGTACAACCGCCACGCGCGGTTGGATTCACCGTTGGTTTCCGGCGTGGAGAGCAGGACGTTCTTCTCGCCGCGGCCGGCGAGCAGCCGGCGGGCCAAGGCCTCGCCGAGGCCGCGGCCTTGGGCGCGGGGCGCAATGTGCAACTCCGTCAACTCGAAGTAGCTGCCCATCAGGCGGGCGATCTCCAGGGGCGGCAAGCCGCCGCGCTGCAAGCCCAGGACAACCTGCTGCTGCCACCATTGCCCGGGGGCCCCGGGGTAGCCGTAGGCCACGCCGAGCAGCGGCGCGTTGCTCAGTTCGGCGGCCGCTTCGGCCTCGACGACCGCCGCCCCCTGCCACCCGCGTCGCCGAACGTGCTCCAGCCACATGGCGGCGCGCTGGCTCTCGGTGCCCCGGGGGTATCGCATCGCGTCGACATATATCGCCAGGGCGTCGTTGAGGCGGCGCTCCATGTCGTTCGGCAGCAGATCGATGAGGAATATCGCCAACTCGCGTCGTCCTCCTCATCCGGTGATCCGTGTTATGGCTCCCGCCATTATCGGACCCGCGCGGGGCCGTTCGCCGGGCGGCCGCCGCAACGGGCCGGCGAACCACCGCGCTTCGCAAGCGGCTTGCAGCGCAGCGCCGTTGCGGCCCCCAACGGTGCCGGGATGCGACCGGGATAGAATCGCTGCCGAACCAGTGGTACGGCGCAGATTGACCTCGTATCATCTGAGTTAGTTGCCCTTATAACGGGCATCCGCGTGCTATCGATAGTTACGTGCCAAACTGTCGGCAAGGAGGGACGAATGCCACTCTCCGATCATGAACAGCGGATGCTCGATCAGATCGAGAGCGCGCTCTACGCCGAAGACCCCAAGTTCGCGTCGAGCGTCCGCGGCGGGGGGTTTCGCGCACCGACCGCGCGCCGGCGCCTGCAGGGCGTGGCGTTGTTCGTCACCGGTCTGGCGATGCTGGTTTCCGGTGTGGCGTTCAAAGCCACGATGATTGGAAGCTTCCCCATCCTCAGTGTCTTTGGCTTCATCGTGATGTTCGGCGGCGTGGTCTATGCGATCACCGGCCCGCGGTTGTCCGGCAGGCCGGACCATTCCGGATCGACGGCCGGGTCCGCGCGCCAGCGTCGCGCCAAGGGGGGCGGGGGCTCGTTCACCAGTCGCATGGAGGACCGGTTCCGCCGCCGCTTCGACGATTAGCGGAAACCAGACCTGACGGGGCAGCCACATCGGCTGCCCCGTTTTTTGCGTTTCCGAGTCTGCGGTGAGGGTGCGGATCGGCGTCGCAGTTGCCACGTGGACGCAGGCTCGGTGCCATCGCTGCAGGCTCGACGGTTCGGTTGGGCGGTGCGAAGCCACTGAGTGCCTTCCGAGTCCCTTCCGAGTCCCTTCCGACTCCCAATTGAGCCCCAATCGAGGCCGAGGTGCACGGTGCAAGCCCCACCGCGCCCCACTGAGGGGCCCACGCTCCCCCACCTGGGTGGTTTCATCCCTCTGAAGTGCGGTTTTTCGGCGCCACGAGCGGGCCGCGACGTCACCCCAGCGGGTCTCGGGCGGGCCCTGACCGGCCCTCGGTGGCGAATGACCGGGAAAACTCGGCGCCGACACCCCATCAATGGGGCAAAGTGGGGGATTGTGGGGTATGGTGGCTGAAGTGTTTGGGTGACGCACAGCCGCTTGGGCGGGAGGTGAATTCTGGTGTTTCTCGGCACCTACACGCCCAAACTCGACGACAAGGGGCGGCTGACGTTGCCCGCCAAGTTCCGCGACGCGCTGGCAGGGGGGTTGATGGTCACCAAGAGCCAAGATCACAGCCTGGCCGTCTATCCGCGGACGGAATTCGAGCAGCTGGCCCGCCGGGCGAGCAAGACGTCGCGGAGCAACCCCGAAGCCAGGGCGTTTCTGCGCAATCTCGCCGCCGGCACCGACGAGCAGCATCCCGACGCCCAGGGCCGCATCACGTTGTCGGCCGACCACCGCCGGTACGCGAACCTGTCCAAGGATTGCGTGGTGATCGGGGCGGTCGATTATCTCGAGATCTGGGACGAGCGGGCCTGGCACGACTACCAGCAGACCCACGAAGAGAACTTCTCCGCGGCCAGCGATGAAGCACTCGGCGACATTATCTGAGGCGCATGCCCGTGCATCGCGGTCTCTGCCCGAACCGACCCTGGCGTACTTCCCCAACGCCAGGTTCGTGCCTTCGGACAGGGACCCCGGTGCAGGGGCGTCGGCCCTCCGGTCCGACGGGTGCCGCCAGACCCGGGGAGGCGTTGCGGTGGCTGATGATTCAGATGATTTCGGGCACGTGCCCGTGCTGCTGCAACGCTGCGCCGACCTGCTCACCCCCGCCCTGACCCGCCGCCACGCCGACGGGTCGGGGGCGGTCCTCGTCGACGCCACCGTCGGGGCGGGCGGGCACGCGGAGCGGTTCTTGACCGAACTGCCGGGCCTGCGGCTGATCGGACTCGACCGCGATCCCAGCGCCCTGGAGATCGCCCGGGCCCGGCTGGCGCGGTTCGCGGACCGAGTCACGTTGGTGCACACGCGATATGACGGGCTTGCCACGGCGCTTGCCGAATCCGGTTACCCCGCAGCGCAATCGGCCGACGGGGTGCTCTTCGACCTCGGCGTCTCCTCCATGCAGCTCGACCGCGCCGAACGGGGCTTCGCCTACGCCCAGGACGCGCCGCTGGACATGCGGATGGACCCGTCGTCACCGCTGACCGCGGCCGACATCGTCAACACCTACGACGAGGCGGCGCTGATGGACATCCTGCGCCGCTACGGCGAGGAGCGGTTCGCGCGCCGCATCGCCACCCACATCGTCCGCCGCCGCACCCGCACCCCGCTGCGCTCCACGGCCGAGCTGGTCGCCCTTGTCTACCAAGCGATTCCGGCGCCAGCACGGCGCACCGGCGGGCATCCGGCCAAGCGCACCTTCCAGGCGCTGCGGATCGCCGTCAACGACGAGCTGAACTCGCTGCGCCGCGCCCTTCCCGCCGCCTTGGAGGCGCTCGCCGTCGGCGGACGCATCGTGGTGCTGGCCTACCAATCGCTGGAAGACCGAATCGTCAAGCGCGCGTTCGCCGACGCCGTCGCGTCGCGCACGCCGGTGGATCTTCCGGTCGAGCTTCCCGGCCATGAGCCGCGCTTCCGGTCGTTGACGCACGGCGCCGAACGGGCGGATGCGGCCGAGATCGAACGCAACCCTCGCAGCGCCGCGGTGCGATTACGGGCCGTGCAAAGGCTGGAGCACAGGGCGGAATCACAGCGGGCCACCGGGAAAGGCGACTCATGAAGGTAAAGCGCCAGACGCCGAAGCGCCGCGGCGGCAGCGACCTTCGCGGCGGCCGCGGCGGTTCGGCCCGCAAAAACCGGCGTGCCGCGGCCGACTCGGGGTCGCCGCGCCGCACGCGACCCGGAACCTCCTCGGCACCCACTCGCGAGGCCCGGCCGGTCGAACGGCCGGCCCGGCCCAAAAGCGCAAGCCAGGCCAAGGCGCGGGCCAAGGCGCGGAAGGCCAAGGCGCCCAAGGTCATTCGGCCTCGGTTGACCGAGCGTCTGGCCGCCCGGCTGGCGTCTATCGATTTGCGGCCCCGCACGCTGGCCAGCAAGGTTCCGTTTGTGGTGCTGATCATCGGGGCGCTCGGGCTCGGGCTGGGCCTCACGCTGTGGCTGTCTACCGCCTCCGCCGAGCGTTCTTACCAGTTGAGCCACGCCCGGGAGAAGAACCGGATGCTGCAGCAGCAGAAGGAGTCGCTGGAACGCGATGTCCGCGAGGCGGAGTCGGCGCCGGCGCTCGCGGAGGCGGCCCGCAAACAGGGCATGATCCCGACCAGGGACACCGCCCACCTGGTGCAGGACCCGTCCGGCAACTGGGTGGTGGTCGGCACGCCCAAGCCGGCCGACGGCGTCCCGCCGCCGCCGCTGAACACCAAGCTTCCCGACGCCGCCCCCCCGCCGCCCCCGAATCCGCTGGCCCTGGCCCCGGAGGTTCCGGTTCGGCTGGAACCGGCCCCCGGCGGTCCGCCCGCGCCGGCCAGGCCCGGACCGGAGGCCCTGCTGCGCGCTCCCGACGGTGCTTCGACGTTGGGCGGCCAACACCTGCCCGCACAGCCCGCTCAACCGCTGCCCGGGATGCCCGGTGGGCCGGTCACCGGGCAGGTGCCGGGCGTGCTGCCGCGGCCGGGGCTGCCGGCCCCGGCGCAACCGGCGCCCGCTCCCGTGCCCGCCGAAGTGCCGATTCCCCTGGGCGGGCTGCCCGTGCCGGTTCCCGCGCCGCTCCCCGCAGAAGTGCCGGTTCCGGTGCAGCCGGGGACGGCCCCCGCGGCCACCCAGCCCGCGGCCCCGCTCGTTCCCGGGATCCCTGCGCTCGCCCCGGGACCACAACCGGGCGTGCCGGCCAACGGTGAACAATTCGGGCCGCTGTCCGCTGCGACGCCGGGTGCCCCCAGGTGAGCCGCGGCGAGGACAGGCGGACACGCCGGTCGCGGTCGGCGCGGTCCACGCGCGGTCCCGGTAAACCGCGGGAGGCCAAGGCGATCCGTCAACCGAAGCAACCGAAAGCCAAGCAGGCCAAGAACACTCGGCCAGCCGAACGGGCGGACGCGGTGCCGGGGGGTCACTCGGCGCGGGAGCGGCGCACCCGCCAGATCGTGGAAGTGGGCACACGCGGCGCGTCGTTCGTCTTCCGGCATCGCGCCGGCAACGCCGCCATCGCGGTGTTGATGCTGGTGGCGGCGGCGCAGTTGTTCGCGCTGCAGGTGACAGAGGCCCCGGCACTGCGGGCCCAGGCGGCCGGACAGCTCAAGGTCACCGACGTGGAAAAGGCGGTCCGCGGCAGCATCATCGACCGCAACCATGAACAACTGGCGTTCACCATCGAGTCGCGCGCGCTGACGTTTCAACCCACCAGGATTCGCCAGCAATTGGAGGAAGCCAAGAAGAAGAACCCGGCCGCCCCCGAGCCGCAGGAGCGGCTGCGCGACATCGCCAAGGAGGTTTCGGCTCGGCTGAACAACAAGCCGGACTTCTCGACCGTCCTGAAGAAGCTGCAAAGCAACGAGAATTTCGCCTATCTGGCGCGCGCCGTCGACCCCGCGATTGCCAGCGCGATCTCCGACAAGTACCCCGAGGTCGGTTCCGAACGGCAGGATCTGCGCCAGTATCCGGGCGGATCGCTGGCGGCCAACGTCGTCGGTGGCATCGACTGGGACGGTCACGGGCTGTTGGGGCTGGAGGACTCGCTGGACTCCGTGCTGTCGGGAACCGACGGCTCGGTCACCTACGACCGCGGGTCCGACGGCGTCGTCATCCCCGGCAGTTACCGCAACCGGCACCGGGCGGTCAACGGCTCGACCGTCCAGCTGACCCTCGACGACGACATCCAGTTCTACGTGCAACAGCAGGTCCAGCAGGCGAAGAATTTGTCTGGGGCGCATAACGTTTCGGCCGTGGTGCTCGACTCCAAGACCGGCGAGGTGCTGGCCATGGCCAACGACAACACCTTCGACCCGTCCCAGGACATCGGCCGTCAGGGCGACCGGCAGCTGGGCAACCTGGCGGTGTCCTCGCCGTTCGAGCCGGGCTCGGTGAACAAGGTGATTACCGCATCCTCGGTCATCGAATACGGGCTCACCAACCCCGACGAGGTGCTGCACGTGCCCGGCTCGATCCAGATGGGCGGCGTCACCGTGCACGACGCCTGGGATCACGGCGTGATGCCCTACACCACCACCGGCGTGTTCGGGAAGTCGTCCAACGTCGGCACACTGATGCTGGCGCAGCGCGTCGGCCCGGAACGCTTCTACGACATGGTCCGCAAGTTCGGGCTGGGCCAGCGCACCAACGTCGGGCTGCCCGGTGAGAGCGCGGGGCTGGTGCCGCCCATCGACCAATGGTCGGGCAGTACCTTCTCGAACCTGCCTATCGGGCAAGGCCTTTCGATGACCCTGCTGCAAATGACCGACATGTACCAAACCATCGCCAACGACGGGCTGCGCATGCCGCCGCGGATCATCAAGGCCACCATCGCACCCGATGGCACCCGGACAGAAGAACCGCGCCCGGAAGGCGTCCGGGTCGTCTCGCCGCAGACCGCGCAGACGGTGCGGCAGATCCTGCGCGCCGTCGTGCAGCGTGACCCGATGGGCTACCAGCAGGGCACGGGGCCGGCGGCCGGTGTGCCCGGCTATCAGATGGCCGGCAAGACGGGCACCGCGCAACAGATCAACCCCGGCTGCGGCTGCTACTTCGACGACGTCTACTGGATCACCTTCGCCGGCATGGCCACCGTCGACAATCCCCGCTACGTCATCGGCATCATGATGGACAACCCGGAGCGCAACGCCGATGGCACGCCCGGGCATTCGGCCGCCCCGCTGTTCCACAACATCGCCGGCTGGCTGATGCAGCGCGAGAACGTGCCGCTGTCACCGGATCCCGGGCCGCCGCTGACATTGCAGGCCACCTAATCCAGGCCGCACCCTTTCGCGAGCGTGCGTGTTTGTCCGCGACTCGCCGGTCGCTGATGTACAACTGCGCACGCTCGGGCTGGGCCATAATCCTCGGTCCTCACCCGGTTGCCCAACGCCGGCTTGGCCGGCGGCGCGCTCTACGACGGCCTGGTCGGCGCGGCGGCCCGCGAGCACACTCTCGGCGTCACGCGTGAGGCTTCAGGTTCCGGTTGCGCGCGTCGATCTGATCTTGGGTGGCCGGGACCAGGAGTTCGCCTCCGGGCGCCGCGGTGGCCTGGGAGCGGGTGGCGTGCGGCCGCTGGTCGTCTTCGTATTGCTCTAGCGCCGGGCCCAGGTCGGCGGGATGGTCACGCAGGGCTTGCCCGAGAAACCAGGCACCGGTCAGGGCCAGGCTGGTGCCGCGGCCGGAGAGGGGTGAGGCGCAGTGCGCGGCGTCCCCGACGAGGACGACCTGCCCGCGGTGCCAAGTCGGCATGTGAATCTGGCTGACCGAGTCGAAGTACAGCTCCGGGTCCCGCCGCGCCGCATCGACCAGTTCGGGGACCCGCCACTCGGTGTGGCCGGCGTAAGCCTCGGCGAGGATCCGTTTCTGGGCGGCGAGGTCGTGGTAGTCGTAGTCGATCCACGGCGATCGAAACATCAAGACCGCCAAGGCATTATCGTTGTATGTGGCGATGCCGGCTAGGTGGCCCGGGTAGTTGTACATCGGGTTGATGCGCCCGGCCGGCGTGTACTCGGGCAGCGCGGCCAGCGCGGTATAGAAACCGAGGTGGTGCAGGAACTGGTGTTCGGGCCCGAACGTGAGCTCCCGGACCGCCGAGTGCATCCCGTCGGCCCCCACGACGAGGTCGTAGCGGTCGACGGCGCCCGAGGCGAAGCGAACGTCGACCCCGCGATCATCGTCGTCGAGTTCGGCCACGGATTCGACGAACCGCAGCTCCACCGACGGCCCGAGGTGGTTGTAGAGGATGTTGGTGAGGTCTTCGCGGGGAATCTCGGTGTCGTCGGCGGAGTCGTTGATCAGGTCCCGGGGTGGCTCGGCCACCACGGCGCCGTTGCTGTCGACGAACTGCACGCGTTCGCTCATGTCGATCCGGCGCTCGCGGATCTGTCTGAGCACGCCCATCTTGTCGGCGACGTCGAGCGCGTCGCCGCGAATGTCGATGGGGGAGCCATTGACCCGCAGATGGTCGGCGCGCTCGACGAGGGTCACGTCGTGGCCGTCGGCCCCGAGGTTGATCGCGGTGCTCAGGCCCGCGACACCCGCACCGGAGATGAGAATGCGCATCGAATTCGACCCTTCCGACGGTAAGATACATTGTGTATCCAAAACATAGACCGCGGCGTTAGGAAACGCAATGTCTCTTAATTCAACCGGTGTGTCGCAGAGGCGACGCGGCCGCGCGTTGGAGGAAGCGCTGTTGGATGCCGCGTGGGCGGAGCTGGCCGAACGCGGTTACGACGACTTCACCTTTGACTCGGTGGCCGCGCGCGCGGGCACCAGTCGTGCCGTTCTCTACCGGCGCTGGCCCGGCAAGCAGGAACTGGTGCTCGCCGCGTTGAAGTGCGAGGTGGGCAAAGACGTCATCGTCATCCCCGACACGGGCAGCCTCCGTGGTGACGTCATCGCACTATTGCGGCAAGCCAACAAAGTCAGGGTCGGGTTGGCGACGCTGTTGTTCACCCAGCTCGGCGGCTTCTACCGCCAGACCGGCACCAGCCTCGCCGACCTCAGCGCGTTTGTCCAAGGCGGCCGCGACGCCCTGCTGGAGCAGGCGATCCAGCGCGCCATCGACCGCGGTGAAATCGACCCGGGACGGGTCACCGAACGCATCGCGCGCCTGCCCGTGGACCTGTTCCGCCACGAGATCCTCATGACGCTGCGGCCGCTGTCCGACGAGGCCATCGAGGAGATCGTCGACGCCGTCTTTCTCCCCCTTCTCCGCTGGCGCAAAGGCGGGTAAAGGCGGATAACGTGCCTGCGGGGCGCGGGAGCACCTCGTTGGCCGGTACTCCTAGGTAGGGTGCATGCCTGATCATGGCTAACGGAGGTGGTGACGGGTGTCGGTGCCCACTGCGCTGCGGCCCAACGCCGTCGCGGGCGCGCGGTTGCCGGCGCTAGCGGCCCAGGTCGGCGCGGTGCCGGTCGACGGTCCAGTTCCCGACGTGCCGGTCACCGGCGTGACGCTGCGGGCCCAGGACGTGACGCCCGGCGACCTGTTCGCCGCGCTGCCCGGCTCGACCACGCACGGCGCCCGGTACGCCGCCGAGGCCATCGAACGCGGCGCCGTCGCCGTGCTCACCGACGCTGCGGGGGTCGCCGAGATGGGCACCCGGTCCAGCGCCGTGCCCACACTGGTGCACCCGGCACCCCGCGGCGTCCTCGGCGGCCTGGCCGCCACCGTGTACGGAAACCCGTCGGAACGGCTGACGGTTATCGGGATCACCGGAACGTCGGGCAAGACGACTACGACCTACATGGTGGAGTCGGGGTTGCGCGCCGCCGGCCGGACGGTCGGGCTGATCGGCACCATCGGCATCCGCGTCGACGGCGCCGACGTCCCTAGCGCGCTGACCACTCCGGAGGCCCCCGCGCTGCAGGCGATGCTGGCCGCGATGGCCGAACGCGGCGTCGACACCGTCGTCATGGAGGTGTCCAGCCACGCCCTGGCCCTGGACCGGGTCGACGGCACCGCCTTCGCCGTGGGCGGTTTCACCAACCTGTCCCGCGACCACCTCGACTTTCACCCCAGCATGGCCGACTACTTCGAGGCCAAGGCGCTGCTGTTCGACCCGGGCTCGCCGCAGCGCGCCCGAAAAGCCGTGGTGTGCATCGACGACGCCGCCGGGCGCGCGATGGCCATGAGGGCCATGAAGGGCGGAGCCGCGATCACCGTCAGCGCCGCGGGCCAACCCGCCGACTGGCGCGCCATGGACAGCGCCGCGATGGGCGCCGGGGGACTGGAGTTCACCGTCGTCGACCCCGCCGGCGTGCACCACCGCGTCGGCATCCGGCTACCGGGCCACTACAACGTCGCTAATTGCCTTGTCGCACTGGCGATCCTGGACGTAGCGGGGGTGTCCCCGGAGCAGGCGGCACCGGGCCTGCTGCAAACCCGCGTCCCCGGGCGCATGGAAGAGATCGACCGCGGCCAGGATTTCCTCGCGCTGGTCGACTACGCCCACAAGCCCGGCGCGTTGCGGGCGGTGCTGACCACCCTGCGGCGGCCCGATCGCCGGCTGGCGGTGGTGTTCGGCGCCGGCGGCGAACGCGACCCCGGCAAGCGGGCGCCCATGGGCGGGATCGCCGCCGAGCTGGCCGACCTCGTCGTCGTCACCGACGACAACCCGCGCGGCGAGGACCCCGCGGCAATCCGCCGCGAGATCCTGGCCGGGGCGGCCGAAAACGGCGGCGCGGCAGAGATTATCGAGATCGCCGACCGGCGCGACGCGATCCGGCACGCGGTGGCCTGGGCCGGCCCCGGCGACGTGGTCGTGGTCGCGGGCAAGGGCCACGAGACCGGACAGCGCGGGGCCGGGGAGGTCCGCCCCTTCGACGACCGCGTGGAGCTGGCCCGGGCGCTGGAGGCGCGGCGATGATCGACCTGACCGTCGCCCACATCGCCGAAATCGTCGGCGGCACACTGACCGACATCTCGCCGCGGGCCGCCGCGGAACTGCGCGTCACCGGCACCGTCGAATTCGATTCGCGGGCCGTCGGCCCCGGCGGGCTGTTTCTCGCGCTGCCCGGGGCGCGCTCCGACGGGCACGACCACGCGGGCTCGGCGGTCGCGGCCGGCGCCGTCGCCGTACTGGCGGCCCGGCCGGTCGGCGTCCCCGCCATCGTGGTTTCCCCCGAACCGCGAGACAGCCGCGCCTCGGTGCTCGAGCACGACGCCGACGGCTCCGGCGCGGCGGTGCTGGCCGCGCTGGCCAGGCTGGCCAAGGCGGTGGCCGCGGAGCTGGTCGCGGGCGGGCTGACGATCGTCGGGATCACCGGCTCGTCGGGAAAGACCTCCACCAAGGACCTGGTGGCCGCGGTGCTCGAGCCGCTGGGTGAGGTGGTGGCCCCACCGGGGTCGTTCAACAACGAGCTCGGGCATCCCTGGACGGTGCTGCGCGCGACCCCCAGCACCGACTACCTGGTCCTGGAGATGTCGGCGCGCCATCCCGGCAACATCGCCGCGCTGGCCGACATCGCCCCGCCGGCGATCGGGATGGTCCTCAACGTCGGCGCCGCCCACCTGGGCGAGTTCGGCTCCCGCGACGCCATCGCACGCACCAAAGCCGAACTGCCGCAAGCCGTTCCGCCGTCCGGCGTGGTCATCCTCAACGTCGACGACCCGGCTGTGGCGGCCATGGCCGAGACGACCGCCGCCCGGGTGGTCCGGGTCAGCCGCGCCGGCCCCGCCGACGTCTGGGCCGGGCCGGTCTCGCTGGACGAGCTGGCCAGGCCGCGCTTCGCCCTGCACGCGGGCGACGCCCAAGCCGACGTGCGGCTCGGCGTGTACGGCGACCACCAGGTCACCAACGCGCTGTGCGCCGCCGCGGTCGCGCTGCAATGCGGCGCCGGCGTCGAGCGAGTGGCCGCCGCGCTGGCCGGGGCGGGCCCGGTGTCGCGGCACCGGATGCAGGTCACCACCCGTCCCGACGGCATCACGGTGATCGACGACGCCTATAACGCCAACCCCGACTCGATGCGGGCCGGGCTGCAGGCGCTGGCGTGGATCGCCCACCGGACCGAGCGTCCGCGCCGCAGCTGGGCGGTGCTCGGCGAGATGGCCGAGCTTGGTGACGACGCGATAACCGAGCACGATCGCATCGGCCGGCTGGCGGTGCGCTTAGATGTGTCTCGACTCGTTGTCGTCGGAACCGGGAGGTCGATGAGCGCCATGCGCCACGGAGCGGTCCTCGAAGGGGCGTGGGACTCGTGGGGCTCGGACACCGATAAGGGGGCCGTCAGCGTGCCCGACGGCGACGCCGCCCTGGCGTTGTTGCGGGCCAAGATGCAACCCGGTGACGTGGTCCTGGTCAAGGCGTCCAACGCCGCCGGTCTCGGGGCGTTGGCCGACGCCCTGGCCGCGGAAGGCTCAGCGGGCCCGGGCGACTCTGCCGGCGGGGTGCGCGCGTGAGACAGATCCTCATCGCCGTTGCCATCGCGCTGACCGTGTCCATCCTGCTGACCCCCGTGCTGATCCGGCTGTTCACCAAGCAGGGGTTCGGTCACCAGATCCGCGAGGACGGCCCGCCCAGCCACCACACGAAGCGCGGCACGCCGTCGATGGGCGGGGTGGCGATCCTGGCCGGCATCTGGGCCGGCTACCTGGGCACGCACATCGCCGGGCTGGCGTTCGACGGCGAAGGCATATCCGCGTCGGGCCTGCTGGTGCTGGGGCTGGCCACCGTGCTGGGCGGGGTCGGCTTCGTCGACGACCTGATCAAGATCCGCAGGTCGCGCAACCTCGGGCTGAACAAGACCGCCAAGACGGTCGGGCAGATCGGGGCCGCGGTGCTGTTCGGCGTGCTGGTGCTGCAGTTCCACAACGCCAACGGCCTGACACCGGGCAGCGCGGACCTGTCCTACGTGCGTGAGATCGCCACCGTCACGCTGGCTCCCGGGCTGTTCGTGCTGTTCTGCGTGGTCATCGTCAGCGCCTGGTCCAACGCGGTCAATTTCACCGACGGCCTGGACGGGCTGGCCGCCGGCGCCATGGCGATGGTCACCGCCGCCTACGTGTTGATCACCTTCTGGCAGTACCGCAACGCGTGTGCCACCGCGCCGGGCCTGGGCTGCTACAACGTGCGCGACCCGCTGGACCTGGCCATCATCGCGGCCGCCACCGCCGGCGCCTGCATCGGCTTTTTGTGGTGGAACGCCGCGCCCGCCAAGATCTTCATGGGCGACACCGGGTCGCTGGCGCTGGGCGGCATCATCGCGGGCCTTTCGGTCACCAGCCGCACCGAGATCCTCGCCGTCGTGCTCGGTGCGCTGTTCGTCGCCGAGGTCATCTCCGTCGTGCTGCAGATCCTGGCCTTCCGCACCACCGGGCGCCGCATGTTCCGCATGGCGCCCTTCCACCACCACTTCGAACTGGTCGGCTGGGCCGAGACCACGGTGATCATCCGCTTCTGGCTGCTCACCGCGATCACCTGCGGCCTGGGCGTGGCCCTGTTCTACGGTGAGTGGCTGGCCGCGATCGGTGCCTGACGTGCTCGAGCCTCTCGTGGCCGGCGCGCCCGTGCTGGTGGCCGGCGGCGGCGTGACCGGCAGGGCGGTGCTGGCGGCCCTGGCCCGATTCGGCGCGGCGGCGACCCTGTGCGACGACGACCCGGCCACCCTGCGCGGATACGCCGAGAGCGGGGTGGCGACCGTGACCACGGCGACGGCCGCGCGGCAGATCTCCCGCTACGCCCTGGTGATCACCAGCCCCGGCTTTTCGCCGGCCACGCCGCTGCTGGCCGCGGCCTCCGCCGCCGCCGTGCCCATCTGGGGTGACGTGGAGCTCGCCTGGCGGCTCGACGCCGCGGGCCACTACGGGCCGCCGCGGCGCTGGCTCGTGGTGACCGGGACGAACGGCAAGACGACGACGACGTCGATGCTGCACGCCATGCTGACCGCCGCCGGACAACGCAGCCTGCTGTGCGGCAACATCGGCAGCCCCGTGCTGGACGCCCTGAACGAGCCCGCCGACCTGCTGGCCGTTGAGCTGTCCAGCTTCCAGCTGCACTGGGCGCCCTCGCTGCGGCCCGAGGCCGGCGTCGTGCTCAACATCGCCGAGGACCATCTGGACTGGCACGCCACCTTTGCCGAATACGTCGCCGCGAAGGCCCGGGTGCTGGGCGGCCGGGTGGCGGTGGCCGGACTTGACGACGCCCGCGCCGCCGCGTTGCTGGACACCGCGGCGGCGCCGGTGCGCGTCGGCTTCCGGCTCGGCGAACCGGCCGCCGGTGAGCTCGGCGTGCGCGACGGCCAGCTGGTCGACCGCGCCTTCGCCGACGACCTGGCGCTTCTGCCGGTCGAGTCGATTCCGGTGCCGGGCCCGGTCGGGGTGCTCGACGCCCTGGCCGCGGCGGCGCTGGCCCGCAGCGTCGGTGTGCCCGCCGACGCGATCGCGACCGCGATCGCGTCGTTCCGGGTGGGCCGGCATCGGGCCGAGGTGGTCGCCGTCGCCGAGGGGATCACCTACGTCGACGACTCCAAGGCCACCAATCCGCACGCCGCCGAGGCGTCCGTGCTGGCCTACCCGCGCGTGGTGTGGGTGGCCGGCGGTTTGCTGAAGGGCGCGTCCGTCGACGCCGAGGTCGCCAGGATCGCGTCCCGGCTGGTCGGCGCGGTGCTCATCGGCCGGGATCGCCAAGAGGTTGCAGAGGCGTTATCGCGACACGCGCCCGATGTCCCCGTCGTCCAGGTTGTGACAGGCGAGGATGCTGGTATGGATGCGACTGCTGTTGTTTCTGTTACTGGTGTGGCAGAAGTGATACATGCGGGCGGGGACCTCGGTGCTCGCGTCATGACCGCGGCCGTGGCCGCGGCCCGCGAGTTGGCAAAGCCGGGCGACACGATCCTGCTGGCACCGGCCGGCGCCTCGTTCGACCAGTTCACCGGGTACGCCGACCGCGGCGACGCGTTCGCGGCCGCCGTGCGCGCGGCGATCCGGTAGGCGGGCGTGCGTAACGCGCTGACCCGGCTGCTGGGCCGGGACAAGGGCCCGGACACGGGAAAAGACGAAACCCCGGCCGAGCGGGCCGGGGCGGAGGAGCCGGTCGCCCCGACGGATCCATCCGGAACCGACGACGCGGCCAAGGCCCCGGCTTCGGACGCCCCCCCAAAGGCCTCCGGGGCCGAACCGGGCGGTCTGCGCAGCCGGTTCGGCGCGTGGCTGGGCCGGCCCATGACGTCGTTTCACCTGATCATCGCCATTGCCGGGTTGCTGACGACGCTCGGCCTGATCATGGTGCTGTCGGCCTCCGGCGTGCGCTCGTATGACACCGACGGGTCGGCCTGGGTCATTTTCGGCAAGCAGGTCTTGTGGACGATCATCGGCGTTGTCGGCGCCTATGCCGCGTTGCGGATGTCGGTGCGGTTCATCCGCCGCGTCGCCTTCACCGGGTACGTGGTCACCATCATCCTGCTGGTGCTCGTGCTGGTTCCGGGGATCGGCAACCTGGCCAACGGGTCTCGTAAATGGTTCGTGATCGCCGGCTTCTCGATGCAGCCCTCCGAGCTGGCGAA
This sequence comes from Mycobacterium malmoense, assembly GCF_019645855.1. Lineage (NCBI taxonomy): Bacteria > Bacillati > Actinomycetota > Actinomycetes > Mycobacteriales > Mycobacteriaceae > Mycobacterium > Mycobacterium malmoense. The sequence continues at coordinate 3,073,089 of NZ_CP080999.1, read as the reverse complement.
GATCGCGTTCGCCATCTGGGGCGCGCACCTGCTGGCGGCCCGGCGCATGGAACGGGCGTCGTTGCGCGAGATGCTGATTCCGCTGGTCCCGGCCGCCGTCATCGCCCTGGCGCTCATCGTGGCCCAGCCCGACCTCGGCCAGACCGTGTCGCTGGGCATCATCCTGCTGGCTCTGCTGTGGTACGCCGGGCTGCCGCTGCGCGTCTTCGTCACCTCGCTGGCGGCCGTTTTCGTCGCCGGCGCGATCCTGGCCATGTCCGCGGGGTACCGCTCGGACCGGGTGCGGTCCTGGATTAACCCCGAAAACGACCCCCAGGACACCGGCTACCAGGCCCGTCAGGCAAAGTTCGCGCTCGCCCACGGCGGCGTCTTCGGCGACGGCCTCGGCCAGGGCGTCGCCAAGTGGAACTACCTGCCCAACGCCCACAACGACTTCATCTTCGCGATCATCGGCGAGGAACTGGGCTTCGTCGGCGCGTTCGGGCTGCTGGCCCTCTTCGGCTTGTTCGCCTACACCGGGATGCGGATCGCGCGGCGGTCGGCCGACCCGTTCCTGCGGCTGCTGACCGCCACCACGACCATGTGGATCCTCGGGCAGGCCTTTATCAACATCGGCTACGTGATCGGGGTGCTGCCGGTCACCGGTCTGCAGCTGCCGCTCATCTCTGCCGGCGGAACATCCACGGCCGCAACGCTTTTCATGATAGGCATCATGGCCAACGCGGCTCGTCACGAACCGGAGGCGGTGGCCGCGCTGCGGGCCGGCCGCGACGACAAGGTAAACCGGTTGCTGCGGCTGCCGCTGCCCGAGCCGTATGTGCCGAGCCGCATCGAGGCGTTTCGCGATCGCAAGCGCGTCGGCCCGCGGCCGGGCAAAACCGGGGCGCCCAACCCGTCTAAGCCGTCCAAGCCGTCCAAGAAGGGACCCCAGCGGCCCGCCCGGCCGGCTCGCCAGCCTGCAGGCGGCGCCCGCTCGCGGGGTTTGGGGCACCGGCCCCTTCCGGGGGAGCATCATGGATCTGGCCAGCGTCACGCCGGCCAGCGTCCGACACGGCGAGCTCGCGCATTGGAAGGTCAGCATTACGGGTGAACGACACGGTCAGGGAGCCGGCCGGCGGGCTGGGGGCAAGCCCCTCGCCCGCCGGTGCCGCATCGTCGGTCAATTCCCCCCTGTCGGTCGTGCTCGCCGGCGGCGGGACGGCCGGCCATGTGGAGCCCGCCATGGCCGTCGCCGACGCGCTGAGCGCGCTGGATCCGCGGGTCCGGATCACCGCGTTGGGCACCCGGCGCGGGCTGGACACCACGCTGGTGCCGGCGCGCGGCTATCGCCTGGAGCTGATCACGCCGGTGCCGCTGCCGCGGAAGCTCAGCGGCGACCTGGTGCGGCTGCCGCCGCGGGTGTGGCGCGCCGTCCGGGAAGCCCGCGCCGTGCTCGACGCCGTCGACGTCGACGTGGTGATCGGCTTCGGCGGGTATGTGGCACTGCCGGCCTACCTCGCGGCCCTCGGCCTGCCCTTCACGCCCCGCCTCAGGCGCCGCGTCCCGGTGGTGATCCACGAGGCCAACGCCCGCGCCGGGCTGGCCAACCGCGTCGGCGCCCGCCGCGCGGACCGGGTGCTGGCCGCGGTGCCCGAGTGCGGGCTGCCGCGCGCCGAGGTGGTCGGGGTGCCGGTCCGGGCCGCCATCACCGCGCTGGACCGTGCCGCGTTGCGTGCCGAGGCGCGGAAGCACTTCGGCTTCGCCGACGACGCGCGGGTGCTGCTGGTGTTCGGTGGCTCGCAGGGCGCGGTCTCGCTGAACCGGGCCGTCTCCGGGGCGGCCGCCGGCCTGGCCGCCGCGGGCGTGTCCGTGCTGCACGCGCACGGACCCAAGAACACCCTCGAGCTGCGCGCACCCGAGCCGGGCGATCCGCCCTACGTGGCGGTGCCCTACCTTGACCGGATGGACCTGGCCTACGCCGCCGCCGACCTGGTGATCTGCCGGTCCGGCGCGATGACCGTCGCCGAGGTCTCGGCCGTCGGACTGCCGGCCATCTACGTCCCGCTGCCGATCGGCAACGGCGAGCAGCGGCTCAACGCGCTGCCGGTGGTCGACGCCGGTGGCGGCATGGTGGTCGCCGACGCCGCCCTGACGCCGGACCTGGTCGCCCGGGAGGTGGCCGGGCTGCTCAGCGACCCGCCGCGGCTGGCGGCGATGACCGCGGCCGCCGCGCGGGTGGGACATCGGGACGCGGCGCGCCAGGTGGCCCAGGCGGCGCTGGACATCGCCAGGAAGGCAGTCGCGGCGGGAGGGCCACGGTGACCGCCGAGCGGCTGCCGCCCGAACTGCAGCGGGTGCACATGGTGGGCATCGGGGGAGCCGGCATGTCGGGCATCGCCCGCATCCTGCTGGACCGGGGCGGGCTGGTGTCCGGATCCGACGCCAAGGAGTCCCGCGGCCTGCATGCGCTGCTGGCCCGGGGCGCGCTGATCCGCATCGGGCACGACGCGTCGGCGTTGGATCTGCTGCCCGGCGGCGTCACGGCGGTCGTCACCACCCACGCCGCCATCCCGAAGACCAATCCCGAGCTCGTCGAGGCCCGGCGCCGCGGCATTCCGGTGGTCTTGCGGCCGGCCGTGCTGGCCAAGCTGATGGCCGGGCGCACCACGCTGATGGTCACCGGCACGCACGGCAAGACGACGACGACGTCGATGCTGATCGTCGCCCTGCAGCACTGCGGACGGGACCCGTCCTTCGCGGTCGGCGGGGAACTCGGCGAGGCCGGCACCAACGCCCACCACGGCAGCGGCGACTGCTTCGTCGCCGAGGCCGACGAAAGCGACGGCTCGCTCCTGGAATACACGCCCAATGTCGCGGTGGTCACCAACATCGAGACCGATCATTTGGACTTCTACGGCAGTGCCGACGCCTACGTCGAGGTGTTCGACTCCTTCGTGGGGCGGCTTGCCCCCGGCGGAGCCCTGGTCGTGTGCACCGACGACCCTGGGGCGGCCGCGCTGGCCCGGCGCACCGCCGAGCTGGGAATCCGGGTGCTGCGATACGGATCCGCCGGTGAAGGCTTGGCCGGCACGCTGGTGTCCTGGGAGCAACACGGCACCGAAGCGGTCGCGCACATCCAGCTGGCCCCGGAACCCCACCCGCGGGTGATGCGGCTGTCGGTGCCCGGGCGGCACATGGCGCTCAATGCGTTGGCCGCGCTGCTGGCGGCGATCGAGATCGGCGCCTCGGCCGATGAGGTGCTCGACGGGCTGGCCGGCTTCGAGGGCGTGCGCCGCCGATTCGAACTGGTCGGGGTTTCGGGAGATGGCCAGGCCCCGAACTCACTGGTGCGGGTGTTCGACGACTATGCCCACCATCCCACCGAGATCAGCGCCACGCTGGCGGCGGTCCGCACGCTTTGCGAGCAGAGCGGCGGCGGTCGCTGCATCGTGGTGTTTCAACCCCATTTATATTCGCGGACAAAGGCTTTCGCCGCCGAGTTCGGTCACGCGCTCGACGCCGCCGACGAGGTGTTCGTCCTCGACGTCTACGGCGCGCGCGAGCAACCGCTCACCGGCGTCAGCGGCGCCAGCGTCGCCGAGCATGTCAGCGTGCCGGTGCGCTACCTTGCCGACTTCTCCGCGGTCGCCGAGGAGGTGGCCGCGGCCGCCGGCCCCGGCGACGTCGTCGTCACGATGGGCGCGGGCGACGTGACCCTGCTGGGGCCGGAGATCGTGACCGCGCTGCGTGCGCGGGCCAACCGCAGCTCGCCGGGCCGGCCGGGGGTCCTGCGATGACCGAACCGACCGACGCCACACCGACCGACCTGGCGCCCGACCCCTCCGACGATCCGGCCGCCGACGACGTGATCACGCAACCGCTGCCGGCCGGGGCCCAAGACGGCCAACCGGAGGCGGAGCAAGCCGAATTCGAGGGCCCGCGCCGGCGGGCCCGTCGCGAACGGGCCGAGCGTCGCGCCGCGCAGGCCCGCGCCAGGGCCATCGAGGAAGCCCGCCGCGAGGCCAAGCGCCGGGCCAGTGGGCGCGTCGTCAACCAGCCCAAACCGGTCGCGCGGGGCGTCGTTCGCGGCCTGAAAATGCTGCTGGCAAGCCTGGTGCTGGCCGTCGTCGGGGTCGGGCTCGGGCTGGTCCTCTATTTCACGCCGGCGATGTCGGCGCGCAACATCGTCGTCACCGGGACCGGGACGGTGACCCGCGAGGAGGTCCTGGACGCGGCATCGGTGCGGCCCGGAACGCCGCTGCTGCAGATCAACACCAACCAGGTCGCCGACCGGGTGGCGGCGATCCGGCGAGTCGCCAGCGCGCGCGTGCAGCGGCAATATCCGTCGGCGCTGAGGATCGCCATCGTCGAGCGAGTTCCCTTGGTGGTCAAGGATTTTCCGGACGGTCCACACCTCTTCGACCGCGACGGCGTCGACTTCGCGACCGCGCCACCGCCACCGGCGCTGCCCTACATCGACGTCGCCAACCCCGGTCCGAGCGACCCGGCGACCAAGGCCGCGCTGCAGGTGCTGATCGCGCTGCGGCCCGAGGTCGCGGGCCAGGTGGCGCGGATCGCGGCCCCGTCGGTGGCCTCGCTGACCCTCACGCTCAACGACGGGCGGGTGGTGATCTGGGGGACCACCGACCGCACCGAGGAGAAGGCCGAAAAGCTGGCCGCGCTGTTGACGCAGCCGGGGAAGACCTACGACGTGTCCAGCCCCGACCTGCCGACGGTGAAATAGCGGCGGGAACCACGGCGCGCCACCCCGCGAGCGTCACGCTGGCGTGTCCCCCGACGCCGAGCGCCACGCTGGCGTGACGTTCGCGGGTCGTAGCGAGCGGCGGCCCGTCGGACGGCCGTGCGAAAAATTGACCAAAATTTGCGCGCCGCGCCTCGGCGCGCCTGCTCGGTTAGGGCGCGTCGTGCCCCTACCGTTCTGGTTGCGCGGAACTACTTGACATAACTCTAAGCCTATGGTTGAGGTTGAGGGTTTGCCAGGTGGACACACCGAGTCCCACCAGGGAGGAAGACGAATGATGACCCCCCCGCACAACTACTTGGCCGTCATCAAGGTTGTGGGTATCGGTGGCGGCGGCGTCAACGCCGTCAACCGGATGATCGAGCAGGGCCTCAAGGGCGTGGAGTTCATCGCGATCAACACCGACGCGCAGGCGCTGTTGATGAGCGATGCCGACGTCAAGCTCGACGTCGGCCGCGACTCCACCCGGGGCCTGGGCGCCGGCGCCGACCCCGAGGTCGGGCGCAAGGCCGCCGAGGACGCCAAGGACGAGATCGAGGAGCTGCTGCGCGGGGCCGACATGGTGTTCGTCACCGCCGGCGAGGGCGGCGGGACCGGGACCGGCGGTGCGCCCGTCGTCGCCAGCATCGCCCGCAAGCTGGGCGCGTTGACCGTCGGCGTGGTCACCCGGCCGTTCTCGTTCGAGGGCAAGCGGCGCAGCAACCAGGCCGAAAACGGCATCTCCTCGTTGCGGGAGAGCTGCGACACCCTCATCGTGATCCCCAACGACCGGCTGCTGCAGATGGGCGACGCCGCGGTGTCGCTCATGGACGCGTTCCGCAGCGCCGACGAGGTGCTGCTCAACGGCGTGCAGGGCATCACGGACCTGATCACCACGCCCGGCCTGATCAACGTCGACTTCGCCGACGTCAAGGGCATCATGTCCGGCGCCGGCACCGCGCTGATGGGCATCGGCTCGGCGCGCGGCGAGGGGCGCTCGCTCAAGGCCGCCGAGATCGCCATCAACTCCCCGCTGCTGGAGGCGTCGATGGAGGGCGCGCAGGGCGTGCTGATGTCGATCGCCGGCGGCAGTGACCTGGGCCTGTTCGAGATCAACGAGGCCGCCTCGCTGGTGCAGGACGCTGCCCATCAGGACGCCAACATCATCTTCGGCACCGTGATCGACGACTCGCTGGGCGACGAGGTGCGCGTCACCGTCATCGCGGCGGGCTTCGAGGCCACCGGACCCGGCCGCAAGCCCGTCATCGGCGGCGGCGCCGGGGAGAAAACCGGCGCGCACCGAATCGAGTCGGCGAAGGCCGGCAAGCTCAGCTCCACGCTGTTCGAGCCCGTCGACGCGGTCAGCGTTCCCGTTCACACCAACGGTTCGACGCTGAATATCGGCGGCGACGACGACGACGTCGACGTGCCGCCGTTCATGCGCCGTTGACCCCCTTACTTCGTCCTCGCGAGCGTGCGTGTTTGTACACGACACACCGATCACGGGTGTACGTCTGCGCACCCTCGGCAAGAGCGGCGACCGGATACTGGTGACGTGAGCGTGCGCATCCGGCGGGTGACCACCACCCGCGCGGGCGGGGTTTCGATGCCACCGTTCGACACCTTCAACCTCGGCGACCACGTCGGCGACGACCCGGCGGCGGTGGCCGCCAACCGGGCCCGGCTGGCCACCGCCATCGGCCTCGCAGGCGACCGGGTGGTGTGGATGAACCAGGTCCACGGCGACCGGGTCGAGGTGGTCGACGAGCCGCGCGGCACGGCGGTCGACGGCACCGACGCGCTGGTGACCGGCACACCGCGGCTGGCGCTGGCGGTGGTGACCGCCGACTGCGTGCCCGTGCTGCTGGCCGACGCGCGCGCCGGGGTAGTCGCCGCGGTGCACGCCGGGCGCGTCGGCGCACAAAAGGGCGTGGTGGCCCGCGCGGTGGAGGCGATGCTCAAGCTGGGCGCGCAGGTCGGCGACATCTCGGCGCTGCTCGGCCCGGCGGTCAGCGGCGCCAACTACGAAGTGCCCGCGGCGATGGCCGACGAGGTCGAGGCGGCATTGCCGGGCAGCCGCACCACCACCGCGGCCGGCACCGCCGGACTCGACCTTCGGGCCGGAATCGCTTGCCAGCTAAGGGATTTGGGTGTCTCGTCGATCGACGTCGATCCGCGCTGCACGGTGGCCGACCCGACGCTGTTCAGTCATCGCCGGGACGCGCCGACCGGGCGGCTGGCGTCGCTGGTCTGGATGGAGTGACCGCCATGGCGGTGGACATGCCGGCCCACGGGAACCAGGGAAATCAGGGCGATCGCGAATCGGAATTGACGCATGCATTGGCCGCCGTGCGCTCGCGACTTGCGGCGGCCGCGGAAGCGGCGGGTCGCAATGTCGGCGAAATTGAACTTCTCCCCATTACCAAATTCTTTCCAGCAACCGATGTCGCGATTTTGTCCCGATTGGGTTGTCGGTCCGTTGGCGAATCTCGGGACCAGGAAGCGTCGGCGAAGGTGGCCGAACTCGCCCGCCTGGCAAGCAGTTCCTCCCGGGAGGACTTGCGGGATATGCACTGGCACATGGTCGGCCGGATCCAGCGGAATAAGGCGCGGTCGCTGGCCCAGTGGGCGCACACGGCCCACTCGGTCGACAGCGCGCGGCTGGTGACCGCGCTCGATCGGGCGGTGTCCGCGGCCCTGGCCGAGGGCCGCCGGCAGCACCCGCTGCGCGCCTACGTCGAGGTCAGCCTCGACGGCGACGTGTCCCGCGGCGGTGTCGACATCACGGCGTCCGGCGCGGTCGACGAGGTCTGCGCGCGGGTCGAGGAGTCGAAAAGCCTGGAGCTAGTCGGGTTGATGGGCATCCCGCCGCTGAACTGGGACCCCGACCGAGCCTTCGACCGGCTGCAATCGGAGCACCGCCGGGTGCTCGAATCGCACCCGAACGCCGTGGGACTGTCCGCCGGTATGTCCAGCGATTTCGAAATCGCCGTCAAACATGGTTCGACATGTGTGCGTGTCGGTACCGCGCTATTGGGTCCGCGGCGGTTACCGTCACCGTGAGTAGTCACTGTAGTCACACCTTCATCACAGACACCACAAATCCCAGGGGCTAGAAGGGTTACGCGATGAGCACACTGCACAAAGTCAAGGCCTACTTCGGTATGGCTCCGATGGAGGACTACGACGACGAGTACTACGACGACCGTGCTCCCTCCCGCGGCTTCCCGCGGCCCCGGTTCGACGACGGGTACGGCCGTTATGACGGCCGCGACTATGACGACCTCCGCGGCGAGCCCGCCGACTACCCGCCGCCCGGCGGCTACCGCGGCGGTTACGGCGAGGAGCCCCGCTACAGCCCCGTTCATCCCCGCGAGTTCGACCGGCCCGAGATGGGCCGCCCGCGGTTCGGCTCGTGGCTGCGCAATTCCACCCGTGGCGCGCTGGCCATGGACCCACGCCGGATGGCGATGCTGTTCGACGAGGGCAGCCCGCTGTCCAAGATCACCACGCTGCGGCCCAAGGACTACAGCGAGGCACGCACCATCGGCGAGCGGTTCCGCGACGGCACCCCGGTCATCATGGACCTGGTGTCGATGGACAACGCCGACGCAAAACGGCTGGTCGACTTCGCGGCCGGCCTGGCCTTCGCGTTGCGCGGCTCGTTCGACAAGGTCGCGACCAAGGTGTTCCTGCTGTCGCCCGCCGACGTCGACGTCTCGCCGGAGGAGCGTCGCCGGATCGCCGAAACCGGCTTCTACGCTTACCAATAGGCGCATCTGCCCCGTCCGGCTCTCTACGACGGCCACGCGAGATGTGTGCCCGCACCTTGGAGTCGGTACGCTGGCGACTGCCGCTCTCGTGAGCGGCGACTGACGTCATCGGTCAATCTCATCGGCAAGGTCGGGGCTTGTAGAGTTGGTGCTGTTCTTTCAGATCCTTGGGTTTGCGCTGTTCATCTTCTGGCTGTTGCTCATCGCCCGGGTCGTCGTGGAGTTCATTCGCTCGTTCAGCCGTGACTGGCGTCCGACCGGCATCACGGTGGTGATCCTGGAGATCATCATGTCGATTACCGATCCGCCGGTGAAACTGCTGCGGCGGCTGATCCCTCAACTCACCATCGGAGCGGTCCGCTTCGACCTGTCCATCATGGTGCTGCTGCTCGTCGCGTTCATCGGCATGCAACTGGCGTTTGGCGCCGCGGCGTGAGCCGGTTCCGGCCCATGACGGGAGCCACCGTCCAACACCTTCCAACACGGAGACGGTTCGGCCACGTTTTAGCGTCGGTTTGGCGCCCGCGATTTCAAAATTTTAAGGATTTGGATTTTATCGGTCTTAATGTGTGAAATTGGTTCTTAGTTATTGGGCTAATCGGCTACCGCCGGGTCTGGTGTGACAGGATGGACGCCAGTTGCATGACGGCAACCACTCCGTTCTACACTTTCCAGATCGTTTGACAGGAACTCGAGGGGATAACAATGCCGCTTACACCAGCCGACGTCCACAATGTGGCGTTCAGTAAGCCGCCCATCGGCAAGCGCGGTTACAACGAAGACGAGGTCGACGCCTTTCTCGACCTGGTGGAGAACGAGCTGACGCGGCTCATCGAAGAAAACTCCGATCTGCGTCAGCGGATCGAGGAGCTCGACCGAGAGCTGGCCGCCGCCGGCGGTGGCGCCGGCCCCGTCGCTGCTCAGCCCACCCAGGCGATTCCTGTCCCCGAACCAGAGCCGGCCAAGCCGGCGCCGGTGGCGGCAGCGGCGGGCACCAACGAGGAGCAGGCCATGAAGGCCGCCCGGGTTCTGAGCCTGGCCCAGGACACGGCCGACCGGCTGACCAGCACCGCCAAGGCCGAATCGGACAAGATGCTGGCCGACGCCCGCGCTAACGCCGATCAAATCCTCAGCGAGGCCCGTCACACCGCCGAGACCACCGTCGCCGAGGCCCGGCAACGCGCCGACGCGATGCTGGCCGACGCCCAAACCCGCTCCGAGACCCAGCTGCGTCAGGCCCAGGAGAAGGCCGACGCCCTGCAGGCCGACGCCGAGCGCAAACATTCCGAGATCATGGGAACCATCAACCAGCAGCGCACCGTGCTGGAAGGCCGCCTCGAGCAGCTACGCACCTTCGAACGCGAGTACCGCACCCGGCTCAAGACCTACCTGGAGTCTCAGCTCGAGGAACTCGGCCAGCGCGGATCGGCGGCGCCCGTCGACTCCAGCGCCGATGCCGGCGGGTTCGAGCAATTCAACCGAGGCAATAACTAGTCTGAACTAGCCTGCCAACCGTGTCGGACGCTCGGCCGGGCTCCGAGGCTGGCACACTAGACCCGCACTGGACCTGGCGGTCCCGCTCGTCGGCTGGAGGATGACCGATGCTGATCATTGCGCTGGTACTCGCCCTCATCGGGCTCGTCGCGTTGGTGTTCGCGGTGGTCACCAGCAATGAGCTGGTGGCCTGGGTGTGCATCGGCGCCAGCGTCCTGGGCGTGGCGCTGCTGATCATCGACGCGCTGCGGGAACGCCAGCGACGTGACGCCGGCGCCGCGGACGATGACCACGTGGCCATCAACGATGAGGACGCGTACGTCGACTACCCCGAGGAACTCCCGGACGAGGGCCAACCCGAGACCACCGCCGTCGACGAGCCGGTGGACGATGCCGTCACCCAAGCGGCCGGGGAATCGGCGGTGCCCGCCGAGGCCCGGGGCGACGACCCGGCCAAGTAGGCCGGCCGCTCAGCGGGTTGGCGTGCCGAGCAGTTCGCGAACCTCGTCGTCGTTGATCTGGTGAAAGTCGGCGTAGGCCTGCCCCACGGCCTCGAATCCGGGCGGCATGGTCGCGCACACCACGTCATCGGCTTCCCGTGCGAGCTCGCGGCAGGTCGACGGCGGTCCGACGGGGACGGCGGCCACGATCGACCGCGGGGCGGCGGCCCGTAGGGCACGGACGGCCGCCAGCATGCTGGCGCCGGTGGCGATGCCGTCGTCGACCAGGATCACGACCTTGTCGCGTGGGTCGGCGATCGGGCGCCCGCCGCGGTACGCCCGCTCGCGCCGGGCGAGTTCGGCCGTCTCGCTGGCGATCACCTCGCGGACCTGCTCGTCGGTGACGTGCAGGCTGGAGACCACGTCGTCGTTCATCACGACGCCGCCGCTGGCCAACGCGCCCATCGCAAGCTCCGACCAACGCGGCACCCCGAGCTTGCGGACCAGGAAGACATCCAGCGGGGCGTGCAACGCCGCGGCGACTTCCCAGGCCACCGGGACGCCGCCGCGTGCCAGCCCGAACACCAGCACGCCGTCCCGGTCGCGATAGGACGTCAGCTCCGCGGCCAGCGCGCGACCGGCCTCGCGCCGGTCGCGGAACGTGCGCGTCGCCGTCCGCCGGAGGAAGCCGCTCGGTGGTTTCATGGTCTGCACTCCCGGCTCACTGGCCCCCGGTCCAGCCCCCCGTTCAGCCTACGTGTGGCAGCAAGTGGCCGAGACGACCTGACCGGCCCGCCGTCATGTCGAGCCGGATAGCGTTGCGCGCGAACAGGATTGACCAGAAAGCCGACGGCTTTGACCTTACTACGTCAAACGTACTAGTCTGGCTGGTGTGGCGAGCAGGCCGAACGATCCCGGTTTCTTGATCTTGACGAGTTTGGCTTCCGGTCCCAAGCACGGCTATGCGTTGGCGCGCGATATCGAAGCCTTTTCCGGCGCGCAACTGGGGCCGGGAACTCTCTACGGGGCGATCACCCGCTTGGAGGAACGCGGCCTTATCGAGCCCCTGGAACACAGCCAGCGGCGGCGCCCCTATCGCTTAACGGCCGCCGGGCGCGCCGAACTTGCCGCGGCCGTGCGGGATTTGGGCGCGATCGCCAACGAGGGCGCGCAGCGGTTGGGTATACCGTTGCTCGCTCCCCGCCCTGGCTGGTCGTTATGAACGCCGACGACGCGCGGCGGGTGCTGCGGTGGTATCCGCGGGCCTGGCGTGGCCGCTACGGCGATGAACTGGTGGCCTTGCTGGAGGACATGTTCGGCGACGAGCCGCTTTCCGTCGGCTGCCGCATATCGCTTTTCAGGTCAGGCACGATCGAGAGGATTCGCGAGATGAGTCGGCACTTCCGCAACACCTACACGGGCTACAGCATTGGTTGCGCGATCGTGTGGGCCGTCATTCTGGCCGGGGTTTCGTCAGCGGCCGGCAGCGCCACCCGGCACACGTTCATGATGGTTTTCGGGGGATGGTGGATCGGCTGGCTGTCGGCGACGATCGCCAGAGCCGTCTACCCGCCGCCGAAGCGGCGCGTCGGGCCGTAAAGCGGGTGTCCGAGGGGGGAGTTGTCCACCTGCGACACGAGTTGAGACCTTCCAACTCGGTCGTTGACGGAACGGCCGATGGCCATCGTCATGAGTTTGAGCTGCATATATTGCGTAAATGCGTCCTCTGGTCGACTATATATGTGTGAGTGAGATGACGGCTGTGGCAGGTGCGGAGATCCTGGGGGTTTCGGCGCGGCAGGTCGCGCGGCTTGCCCGTGCGGGGGAGTTGACGGTGACGCGGACGGTTGGCGGTGCGTTGTTGTTGGATGGTGCGTCGGTGCATCGGCTGGCAAACCAGGTCCGCCACAATGGGCGCCCATGGACGCCGGCCACGGCGTGGGCGGCACTCGCGTTGCTCTCCGGTGAGCGTGTGGATTGGCTGGACGCCTCGGCGTTGTCGCGGCTGCGGCATCGGCTGCGGGCTGGCGGCGCGTCGCAGTTGTGTTGGATGACGCGTCGCCGCGCGTCGGTGCTTCGGATGCGTGGGTGGGGCACCGATACCGGGCTGCTGGCCTCGGGAGTCAGTGCATTGCACGATGAGGCGATGTCGCAGCTGTTCGATCTCACGGCTGTCGATGGGCGAGTCGAGGGTTATGTTCGTGCTCGCGATTTGGCCGGCGTGGTCGGCGCGGCCGGGCTTATCGATGACGTGGGGGGTGACGTGATCGTGCGGGTGGTGCCTGAGGATGCCGGCTACGCGGTCGACCACATCGTGACGGCCGCGGTGGCGGTCGACTTGGCCGAGTCGCTGGACACCCGTGAGTCTGCTGCGGGGATCGGTGTCCTGGAGGATCTGCTCGACCGGTTTCGTTCCGGTGACACCGGCCGGCGCGTGTCGGGACGACGGGACCGATGAGTCCGCAGGCCGAGAATCGACCGCTCTGGCAGGTGGATGCCCCGGCCGGCGGATGGCCGTCGCCGTGGCCGCAGCTCGTCGAGATCGCCCACGCCGTCCCCTGCACGCAGTGGACGCTGGTGGGTGGATTGATGGTGCAGCTGCATGCGGTGCGGGCGGGGTTGCCGCTGACCCGCGCCACGCGTGATGTGGACATGATCCTGCACATCGAGACCGGAGCGGCGACATTTGGTGGTGTCCGGCGTGACTTGGAACGCCTCGGATATCGCCTGCGTGAACCCGTCGGCAGCGGGCCGGTACACCGTTTCGTCCGTGGTGCTGGCGACGGCGAGACGGTCGATGTCATGGTGGCCGATCGCCTTCCGCTCAAGCTTCATCCGAAGGTGTTGCAGCGGAAGGTGTTTGCCGTCCCGGGTGGGACTTCGGCGCTGCGCAAGACGGTCAACTGTGAGGTGACTGCCGGCGCGGGCGCCGTCACGCTCAGCATTCCTGACGTGCTGGGCGCGTTGGTGCTCAAAGGCGCTGCCTACCTGGATGACTCGCGTGATCGCGGTCGCCATCTCGATGACGCGGCAGTGCTGGCCTGCGCAGTGACCGATCCGGTTGGTGATCGCGCTCGGATGATTGGCAGCGACCGCAAACGTATCGCCGCGCTGTGGACGATGCTCAGTGATCTTGGCCATCGATCGTGGATAGCTACGGGGACAAACTCACGACGAGGGCACGCAGCACTGCGAGTCCTGAGCGGCGGCTGACAATCCTGGGTGTTATCAGTGCTTCGAGTGTCCTAGCTGTCGGGAGGAGCTCCTCCCGACAAATCGCTGAGTTGGTTGTATCGCGCAAGTACGCGCTCCAGCGCGGATTGGAGACGATCGCGATGTGCGGGCAGCGTAGGGATCACCCGGTGGAGTTCTCGGCCAACTTTCTTCAAGGCTTCGTGCATGGATAGAAGTACGTAGTTGGCGTGCACGCTGGTGGAGACGAGAGCGTCAGTCGCGGCTAGCGCATTGTCGATATCGTCAGTATGGAGTTGGCACACGATCATCAACGCGTCGAGGAGCACGCCGTTTTCGATTGACTCATTGGCTTCCCGCCATAGGAGTACGTGACGAAGGAGTTCCTCAAACTGCCCCGCCTCGTAGAGACGATTCGCGAGATTGTTCTGTATCGCACCGCCAGGATTCGCAGAGGGGTCACTGTCCGCGATGCCGGCGAGTTCGGTCCGCGCTCCGGCTAATAGCGGCGAATTGCGGTGCAGATCGGTGCGATTGAGGTAGCTGAGGGTCTCGGCGGCGATTACGTAGCCGAACCTGCGTTTCGACTCGTCCGCGCTGGCTGTAGCTTCGCGAACCGCGACCAGGAGTGGGTTCACGAGTGTGGAGACCATCTCCGGGGCTGCCTCGCCGATGGATAGATCGCCGATCATGTTGCTGAGAATCTTGGCTCGGATGAGTCGCGCATGTTGCTCATGCAGCCACGGCGCCAGGTCCTGTGTTGCGGCATGACCGAGTTCAAGTGCCTGCTGCAGCCTGCCACGACTCGCTGCGCACGTGCTGAGCTCGGCGCGCAGAAGTGCTTTTGCGTAGGTGAATACACGGAGACTCTGCCTCGACATCGATGATAACGGCTCGTTCTCCGCGATGAGCGCCAGAAGATCATCGGCGTGGACGCGAAGCTGTTCGACTGCGAAGAATTCGCCTTGGTCGCGCAACTTTCCCAGCCACCCGACAAGGAAGTACATGAATACGGTGCACTGGGACTCTAGATAGCCGTGGGGTACAGCGGCCAAGTATGACCGGCGGAGAATGTCGTGTACGAGGGGATGGACCGCAACCGTCTCACTGACGGGTGTGCGGTTACCTTCCCCGTCGTTCACAACTCGCTGAGCGATGGACTGCGTGCGCAACGCAGACAGAACTCCCCGACGAACAGCTTGATCTACCTCGGTTGGTACCGGGAGGTTCGCAAGATCGACGTAGACTGATTCGTCTGTCGCCTGCAGAACGAAGTTGAGTGGCAACAGTTCTGGTGCAAGCAGACAGCCGATCTCCACGACGGCCCGCGCCGACCTGCCGTACACCTGCCCGGTTCGCGTGCCTTTTGCCAAGCTGCGGGCGGCATGCTGGATAGCTGCAAACGCCGTCGACGGGAAGCCGGGCGGTATCGATGCATCGTCGGCGAGCGCTTCCAAATCGCTGAAGTACTGCAAAGCCAACTCGTCGAGTTGACCCTCAGTGTTCTTGAAGTAGATCGCAGACATGCTCACAGCCAAGGGCACCAGACCCAAACGGACAACAATCTCGCGGATCGAATCGCGGGCACGGTCGAGATCTGCGGGCCCGATATCCGCATACGCTGCAAAGCAATCGATGGCTTCATCTTCGGTGAACTCAGCCACTTCGATAACCGGAGCAGTTGGCCACCAGTTGAGACTGTTATTGGATGCGACGATAATCGAGCCGTAACCTCGCGACGGGATGTATTCCTCGATATCTGTGCGGTTTTGGAGTCCATCGAAGATGAGCAACCAAGGGCCCGGGTGGCGGCCGAGGATGCCGGCGAACACCGGCCCGATTGTCGTGCCACCTGGGACGGTCTCGTTCAACTGCTCAATCAGATTGCGGATCTGCGGTTCGATGAAGTCAACGTCGCGACAGTCGACCCAACATATGAACGCGTACGAGATGGCTTCAATATGGCAATAGTCCGATGCAAGAACGGTTTTCCCGTTTCCTGTCCGGCCCGCTAACACCACGCGAGAAGGAGTCGACACTTCCTTCGTAAGGTCGAGATGGCTTTGAATCTCATTGAGGTAGCCCAGCCTGGGAACGGTCGACAGATAGTTGGGGATGTTGGTAATCGGTAAGCCCCAATCAAATCCGCCGGCGACTTGCGCGATCGCTGCGTCCGGCATGACGAGCTTGTCGAGGAGATCGAGGGCGGAAATTCTGCTTGGTTCTGTCCCCGCCGCAGCGCTGAAGATGAAGTCGACAAGGATCGAGACCAGCAGCTGGCAGGTGACGGTGCCTGGCGAGCGTCCACGCTCCACGCGGAAACCTTTGATCAACTCCGTGATTGAGTCGAACAACTCAGCCGTGCTTCGCGAGTCGAAGATGATGCGCGGTTCCGCAGCTCCAACAGGTGCCTGCGGGCCCGACGGCCAGGTGTACTCCGTCCGGCTCGCATAGGTCGTTTGCTCTATCGCCGCGTCGGCCAGGACGGGCGAGAGGGGCTTGTTCGTGAGCAGAATTCTCTCTTCAGCGGGGTGGATCACAAGTCGGTCGAAGACTTCTCCCGCAGCAGCCGGTTGCAGTGGGTGATCATCGGGCTCAGAGGACGACTTCACCTGCACGTTGTGCGATGGCTCGTCGTCGATCTCGACCGCGAAGTCGACTACATCGTCGTCTTTGCCATCGTCCTTCCTATGCAGCGGCTCGATCACCAGCGTCGTGTGCGGTATCAGAGCGAGGTTATTTCGAAGGAAGCCCAAGACGTATTCGGCCGTTACGAGGTACTGGTACCTGAGACCGAAGGCTGCGATACCACCGCCGCCCAACGCGACCATTCTGCTCCCCGTCGTTGTCAGGTACTTGGTCGCCAGACTATCCACCACAGTCCGGCTGAACCTTTACGTCCGCCAGTGTCACCAGGACGCGGCGCATTGAATCGCGGTGAGTCCGGAGACATGTCGAAGCAATTCACGGTCCTCTTGAATCCGTTACTAATCGGCAGGTCTGATCGCCTGCGACCTCGGTGGTCGCAGTGGTGAGTTCTTCGCGGCGGTGCTTTCGCCGCCGGCGTTAGTTGTGGGGGTCCGTGTCGGTGTCGAGTGGACGTAAGCAACCACGAAAAATCCGCTCCGATGCAGTTCGGAGCTGATTTACGGACACTGCCAGCTAACAAGATTGTGTCCGAGGGGGACTTGGCCATCTGCGACACGGGTCGAGACCTTTCAACTGAGTCTGACCTGACCAGTCGAGTTTGCGACGTGAGTCATCGGGCGTGCAGTGGATGCAAGCGTAGCGATCTCTCGTGCTGTTGCAGAGGGGGCGCACCGCTGCCACAACCGTGAGCATGGGCGTAGCTTCCCGAATCAGGGCGCCGACGCCGGTCCTTGATCAGACAAACGGACTTCAGATCGTCCTCGGGAAGGTCCGCCCGTTCCGCCTCGCCGAGGCTCATCTACAGACCTCTAATCATTGCTCAGCATCAGTAATCACTGCTCAGCATCAGGCGGTCTGACGGGTCACGTCGGGTCGGTTCGGGGTCGAAAAGATCAGGAGGTGGGGCCACATCCGTTTACGGACATAGACATGTCGGCTCGGTGAGCTACGAAGAATCATGCATTTGACATGAATTATCTCTGTTGCTAGGAACAGATTATCGCGACCAGCCAGATCACACTCGGAGCGCAAAGCCAGTGTCGAAAAGTGCAAACTATGTCGGGAGCTCGACAAAGATGGTGACGATTCCGATGTGCTACGTGACCCCGGAGGCTTCGCCGCGCCCACACGCCAGCCCAGACAGAGGCTTCTGCGGTGCGGGCAGGAGGTTGTGAAGTGGTTGACGACTTCGATGACGCCGCTGTGGTGGCTGGCACGGCGCAGCGGGTCGGTCGGTTCCGGTTTTTCCTTGATGGCCAGCGCTGGGAGTGGTCAAAGGCGGTTGCCCGGATGCATGGCTATGAGCCGAGAACGGTGACACCGACCACCGAGCTGCTCCTGCTGCACAAACATCCCGACGATCGCCAGCAAGTCACGGCTGTTTTGGATCGGGTGCTGCAGGGGGAGCCCTTTAACAGTCGGCACCGCATCATTGACACGGCCGGGCATACCCGCTTTGTGGTCGTGGTGGGTGACAGCATGGTCGACGAGTCGGGTTCGGTCATCGGCACTTCGGGGTTTTACCTGGATGTCACCACGGGCGATTCGGGAGGACATCACCACGACGATCTCGGAGACGGCGGTTGCGCGGGGGCAGATTAATCAGGCCCACACAGGTGTTCATCGTCGCCTACGGCGCTCGGGCCGCGCGCCTTCGATATCTTGGTGGCTGTTCCCAGGCGACCAACATCAAATTTCGACAATGGCGTGACCCTGCCCGATCGACTGGCCCGAGTCGATCACGCACTGTTCAGCATCGACTTGCACCACCTGCGGCCCGTCCGACGCCTGCAGGGCCGTTCGACGTAGCCAGGTTCTCGGGAGACGACCGCCTACCGGCCCAGGCCGTGCTTTCAGCGCAAACCTGCCCTTACAGCTTGTGGAAGTTTTCCGCTTGTGTTATCAGAAATATATGTCTGCAGCCATCGATCGTTATCCCTGATCGGGAGGTGGAGTCCCAACACCGCAGTAACGGTGAACTGGCGTCGGCAGCGACGGCCTGGGCCGAAGATCTGCCCGCGGCGGCTCGCGCGGCAACAGAGGCTTTTGTTTATTTGATGCGCCAATACCGGGTGCGCCCCTATGACATCGCCACGACTTGTAGTTCACGATTCGCGGATCGCGACGCGCCGCCCGCAGGGCGCTCTCACTTTGAGATCGTGTGCCATTTCGACGTGGCGGCACCATTTTGGCCCTTGACCGCCGACGCCGATCAGGTCTGCGGTTACGCCATTAGCTCCGATGGGCACTGCATCCGGTATGAGCGAACGTCCTTCTCAATAAGCCCGTATGCCTTCGGGTTTATTGAGCAGCGGGCTGAATTCGCCCCCGGCTGCCGAGAAGTGATCCGCCGCGCGACAGCAAGCAACCCTGCCTTCGTGTGCAAGGTGCTGCCTGCCCGCTCCGCTGTTCATGTTATCGCGAAGTATCTGATTGATGCAGCAGTGACACTAATCGAACGCCGCGGGCCCTTGGCGGTCGAGTAAATTATCGGGTGGGGTGCAGTGGGGCCAATGACCAGGCCGATTGGGTCGAGATGTGATCGGACAGCCTTACTTGCCGTCAACTTCTTTATGGCCGACATGTCGGCCGGCATGGGCCCGTTTTTGGTGTGGTGTTGCAGAGTCGTGGTTGGGGCACCGCCGCTACCGGTATGGTGGTCACCCTGGGTGCCATTGTTGGCATGGTCGCGGTCGCACCGGCGGGAGCGCTGGTTGATGCGACCACGCGCAAGCGGGCCTGTGTCGTCGCCGTCGGCGCGTGCACGGTGACGGCCTCTGCGCTGATCCTCTCGGCGCGACAGTTTTGGGTCATCGGTGCTGCGCAGGCCGCCATGTGTATTGCTGGGGTGACGATGGTGGCGTCCGGAATCCGGTGTAAATGAGGCCGATGAAGGTTCTGGCTTCGGTGGTTGATGTGACGCCGTGGCGCTGGCGGTTTCGGTGGTGTTGTTTGGGCAGTCCTGGTTGTGCTGGGGTCGCAGTTGGCGGGGTGGTTGCAGCAGGCTGCGGCGTAGGTCTTGCAGTTGACGCAGCCCCGCGGGGGTCATGGCGAGGCCGCGCCAGCCGCGGGAGGCGCGGTCGAGGACAGCCCAGGCGATGCTGATGCAGCTGGTTTCTCCGGGGAAGCGGCCGATTACCTTTGCGCGGCGCCGTGTTTCACCGAAGGTGCGTTCGATGAAGTTCGAGTGGCGGATGCGGTGATGGTGTTCGGCCGGGAACCTCAGATAGGCGGTCAGGCCTTCGCGATCGGTCAGCACGATCTTCATCGCCGCCGGATACGTGGTGCCGTAACGCTCGGCGAACGCGGTCAGCCGGGCGTCGACGAGCTCGACCAGGCGCGGACCGGGCCCGGTGTTGACCTCGGCGGTGTCAAAGCAGGCCCAGTAGCCGTCGCGGATCTCGGCCTGCATCCCGGCGGGGATCTTGACCAGAATATTGCGTAGCCGGTGGATGAGGCAGCGTTGCCGCAGCGCGGCCGGCAAGACCTGCTCGATCGCGGCAATCAGGCCGGCCGCGCCGTCGGAGATGACCAGCAGCGGGCACCCCAAGCCCCTGTCGCGCAGGTCGGTCAAGAAATCGGCCCAGGCGTCGGTCGACTCGCCGGCACCAGGGGCCAGGCCGACGAAGACGGGTTTGCCGTCGGTGGTGATGCCCCAGCCGGCCAAGACCGGCTCGGCCGGCGAGCCAGGATGTATCCGGAAGAACGACGCATCCAAGAACAGGTAGTCCAGCACCACCTCGTCGAGCCTCCGCGCCGCCCAGCTGTCGTACTCGGTCTTGATCGCCTGGCATACCTCGACACCGTTGATTTCGAGATCGCGGCCTGATCACCGAGCGCGTCGGCCAGGGTGGCCTCCACATCGCGCACCGACAACCCCCGCACGAATGAGGCGATCACCAGCGACTCCAGTGCGTTGGTCTTGGTGACGTGCTTGCCGAACAATCGCGAAGCGAACGCGGTGGTCGTGTCACGCAGCTTAGGCCGCTCCAAAGTGACCGGGCCGGCGGTGGTCTTGACCGTCACCGGCTGATAGCCGTTGCGTGACCCGGGCTGGGCATCCGGTGCCGCGGCGGCGCGCTGGCAGCGCTCCCGGCCCAGGAACTCGGTCACCTCGGCCTCCAGCGCGGCCTGCATCAGCAACTGCGCGCCGAGGCGGGCCACCTCCTCCAAGATGTCGGGCAGCTCACGATCGGAGGCGAACAGCTCGTCGATCTTGGCGCGAACACGATCGGTCGGTGATACTCGTGCAGGCACGGGCGTAGGTCCTTTCACTTCGATGACTTGGCGGTCTCGAAGCAGAACCTACGCCCGGCCCCCTTTTACACCGGCTTTCGGACGCGACCTCGCCCCGACAGTGATTGGCATCACCCTTGGTGTGGTGGGCCAGGCCGGGTTCACCGGCCAGAACGGTCGCGACCAGGCCTGGAATCACGCTGGCAATATGGCCGGTGCTGCGCTGTCGGGGCTGCTGGGCTGGCAGTTCGGGTACCCCGCGGTGTTTTGGTTGGCGGCGGCCGGCCACAGGCAGGTCGGTCAATGGCCGCGTCACGGTGTCGCGATACCTGCCGTCGCGCCCACAGTCCGGACAACGCGGATTCCTCACCACGGGGGTGCAGAAGATCGTGGTCTGGGTGTCGTCGACGGCGGCGTCGGTGATCGTCACCCCCAACTCGATCGTGCGCATGATCGTGTCGGCAACAACAGAGCGCGGGCAGGCATTGGCCTCGCGCAACGGGTCCCCTCGGTGGTGTTGGTGGAGCTTGGTGTAGGAACCCGCATCGTCACCCACCGAGGGCCCGCCTCAGCTCACCGACACGACACCCTTCCCCAGCGTTCCGCTAACCACCGGTGCACGCTCGATCACGAAGAGCCGGTTTGGCCGCGGCGCCAGCTCGTGAGTGGTGCTGGCTAACGCTGATTCGTCTCGCGATCGGTGGTGATCGCGCTCGGCTTTTAGGCACTCAGCAACGGGCCTCGTTGCGGCCGTCGTCGTGTGTGTGGCGGGCGGGGTGTCGGTGACGGTTGGGGTGTGTGGCGGGCGCGTGCACAGCGGGCCATAATTAGCACTCAAGGAATCGAAGTGCTAACGCTTGTGGATGTTGGGAAAGGAGGAAATCCGAGTGCGCAGCATCGATTTCGTGCAGGGTGTGTCGACGCATTCTCGGCCCGATGGTCGGGCCCGGCGGTTGCGGATTGTGCAGGTGGCGCCGCCGTATTTCGACGTTCCGCCGAAGGGCTATGGGGGTGTGGAGGCGGTGCTTGCTGATCTTGTGGATGCTTTGGTTGCTCGTGGGCATGAGGTGACGGTGTTGGGGGCTGGTGAGTCGGGCACGGCGGCGCGGTTTGTGTCGTTGTGGGATCGCACGATTCCGGATCGGCTTGGTGAGCCCTATCCGGAGGTCATGCATGCATTGAAGGTTCGTAACGCCGTCGCGGACCTCGCGGCGGATCAGGGCGTCGATATCGTGCACGATCACACCTTTGCCGGTGTGCTCAACGTGCCCGTCTACCGGGGGCTGGGCTTGACGACGGTGGTGACGGTGCACGGCCCCATTGATGCCGATCTGTACCCGTACTATCGCGGATTGGGTGCAGACGTGGCGTTGGTGGCGATCAGCGATCGCCAGCGCGAATTGGCCCCGGACCTGAATTGGGTTGGGCGCGTGCATAACGCGCTGGAGGTCGAGCAGTGGCCGTTTGAAACCGACAAGGGCGACTATGCGTTGTTCTTGGGCCGTTTCGCCCCGTATAAGGGTGCGCACCTGGCCGTGCAGGCCGCCCACGAGGCGGGCGTGCCGCTGGTGTTGGCGGGCAAGTGCTCGGAAGCGTCGGAGAAGGCCTACTTCGATCAGCGGGTGCGTCCGCTGCTGACCGGCAGCGATCACGTGTTCGGTGAGGCTGACGCGGTCAGCAAGCGCAAGCTGCTCGCCGGTGCGCGGTGTTTACTGTTTCCGGTTCAGTGGGAGGAACCGTTTGGGATCGTGATGATCGAGGCGATGGCCTGTGGCACGCCAGTGGTGGCGTTGCGCGGCGGAGCGGTGGCTGAGGTTCTCATCGATGGAGTCACCGGTGTGATTTGTGAGCAGCCGGCTGAGCTGCCGGCCGCGATCGAGCGGGCGGGCAGTCTTGACCCGCACGCGTGTCGTCGGCATGTCGCGGCGAACTTCGATGTGGCGCAGTTGGGTTCGGGCTACGAGCGGATCTATCGCCGGCTGCTGTACGGCGAAGAGATTACTCGGGCGGCGAGCAACCCGATATCCCGGCGGCGTGAGTCGACGGATGAGATGGTCACCGCATGAGTGACGCGCCCGCGGCGTTCAACACCAGTGCGCCGGCGCGTCTGGGGGCCGGCGCTGACACCGTCACCCTGGTGGAGGGGTCGACGTTTTGCCTGTCCGATTGTCTCGGCGACGTGGTCGCGGGCCGCGCGCATGGGTTGTTCTTCCGCGACGCGCGGGTGTTGTCTCGGTGGGAGCTTCGGGTCGACGGCCAGCCGCCCGAACCGCTGTCGGTGCAGCCGTCGGCGGGGTTTGCCGCGCAATTCGTGTTGCGCCGCGCCCCGCGCGGCGGCCAGGCCGACAGCACACTTCTGCTGGTTCGGGAGCGGCTGGTGGCCGACGGGTTGCGCGAGACCATCTCGGTGGAAAACCTCGACCACGAACCCACCGTGGTGGTGTTGCAGTTGCACGTCGACGCCGATTTCGCGGACCTATTCGCCGTCAAGGAGGGCCGCGCGGCGCGCGGTGGCGCCGAGGTGGCCGCCATCGACGGTGAACTGGTGCTGTTGGAGTGGGGCGATCGGGTCCGCGGCCTGCGGGTGACCGCCTCGGGGGAGCCGGTGGTGGCACCGGGGTGGCTGACCTGGCGGGTGGTGGTGGCTGCCGGCCAGCGCTGGCACACCGAGATCCTCGCCGAGCCGACGTGGGCCAACAACACCGTGCGAACCCGATTCCGTCGCGGCGAGAACCTGCAGTCCAGTGCCCCGGCGCGCAAACTGGAGGCCTGGCGGCACACCGCGACCACCGTGGAGGCGGGTCATCGCGTGCTCACCGAGGTGCTGCGGCAAACCGAAAGCGACCTGGGCGCGCTGCTGATGCATGACGAGAGCGGTCAGGGTCGTTCGTTCGTGGCCGCCGGAGCGCCCTGGTTCATGACGTTGTTCGGCCGCGACAGCCTGCTGACCGCGTGGATGGCGTTGCCGCTGGACGTCGGATTGTCGGTGGGCACCTTGCAGCAGCTTGCCGCGGTGCAGGGCCGGCGGGTGGACCTGATCACCGAGGAAGAGCCGGGGCGGATCATGCATGAGATCCGCCGCGGCCCGGCCAGCACCGACGTGCTGGGTGGCGCCGTCTACTACGGGTCGGTCGACGCCACCGTGCTGTTTGTGATGCTGTTGGCCGAAGCGTGGCGGTGGGGCGCCGACCCGTCAGTGGTACGCTCGCTGCTGCCGGCCGCTGATGCGGCGCTGTCGTGGGCCCAGCGTTACGGCGATCGTGATGGTGACGGGTTTATCGAGTACCAGCGCGCCACCGACCGTGGCCTGATCAACCAGGGCTGGAAAGACAGCTTCGATGGCATCAACGACGCCACCGGCCGCACCGCCGAGCCGCCGATCGCGCTGTGCGAGGTGCAGGGCTATCACTACGCGGCCCTGCTGGCGCGCGCCGAGCTGGCCGAGGCATTCGACGACCCCACGGGAGCCGGGCAGCTGCGCGAGCGCGCCCAGGCGTTGCGCACGCGGTTCCTCGAGGCGTTCTGGTTGCCGCAGCGCGGCTGGTACGCGGTGGCCCTGGACCGGCGCAAACAGCCCGTCGATGCGTTGACCAGCAACGTCGCGCACTGCCTATGGACCGGTATCGCCACCGATGAGCACGCCGCAACGCTGGTCAAACACCTGGCATCCGGTGAGATGGATAGCGGGTTCGGGCTGCGCACCCTGGCCACCACGATGGGCGCTTACAACCCGATGAGCTACCACAACGGCGCCATCTGGCCGCACGACACCGCGATCGCGGTGGCCGGGCTGCTGCGCTACCCGCATGTGCGCGAAGCCCACGTCCTAGCCCACCGGTTGGCTAACGGCCTGCTGGATGCCGCCGACGCGTTCGGCACCCGGCTGCCTGAGCTGTACTGCGGATTTCCCCGGTCGCAGTTCGGTTCACCGATCCCGTACCCCACCTCGTGCTCACCGCAAGCCTGGTCCAGCGCCGCGCCGGTCCTGCTGCTCAGATCGTTGCTGGGACTCGAACCGCACGTGCCGGCGCGCCAGATAGCGGTCACACCGCATCTGCCCGAGGCGTGGGGCCGCGTCGTGCTGACCGACCTGCGCCTGGGAGACGCCAGCATCGATCTGGAAGCCGAGGGTGACACGGTCAAAATACATCGGATGCCCGAGGACTGGCAGCTGCTCAGCTCCTCAGCATGACCCAGGTATCGCCGCGCTCGCTCCGTGCGCGGCACCGCCTGATCCGTAATCATCTGATGGTGTGGATTCGCTGCTGCCACAACGCCGCCCCCGACATGCGCACACAGACCCGCAGCGGGTATTGCCCGCCGCGGGTGCCGCAACCAGCGTCCTAGGCGGTTTCTGTGGGTGATTGCACGACTTGGCCTTCGATGACGTGTGGTGCCGCGCCGTGGGCGACCTCGATGCGGCGCGGCTTGGCCCCTTCGGCCAGCGGGATGCTGACGGTGAGCACCCCGTTTTCGTACGTCGCGCTGATCACTGAGGCGTCGATGCCCTCTCCCAGCCACAGATGCCGACGGTATTCGCCGAAGAACCGTTCGGCGGTCAGCCACTGCACCGATTCCTCGGAGCGGGCGGTGCGCCGCGCCGACACCGTCAGGGTGCCGTTGTCCACGCTGACGTCGATCGACCCCGGATCGACCCCGGGCAAATCGGCGGTCAGCACATAGTGGTCGTCGATCTTGCACAAGTCCATCGGCATGAACCGAGGACCGCGGCTCGACCCGACCGGCCCGGCCAGCACGTCACGCACCAGAGCGTCGAAATCAGTGAACGGATCGAAACGCAACACAGCAATCCACCTCCTGTCACACTCGGTGCCCGCCACCCTGGCGGGCAGCAAAATTACTGTGCGCCAACAACTTTAGCGCTCTCACCGGCCCGCTGCCAGACGCCGCCAGGCCCGCCGGCGCGCGGCCCTGCACCGGATACGGGCAACGACCGGTGTGCCAGAGCGGAACTCCATCGCAGCGCCCCGCAGCCCAGCTTTCACCGCCCCGACACGGGACCGGATGGGATGGTGGATGAGAACTGGTCGGGATTAGGGATGTGACGCGGCGGGAAACGGTGTTGTCCCGGAAGGCTTTCTCGGCTTCCCCTCCACCGCACACTGGGTGTCACCTCCATGGCAGTGCCCGCGAGCCCCATGGGGCCCCCGGACCATATCGCCGGGCACGTACCTTCCCCGTGACGGGTTGGATCCCTCGCTCACGTCGCCTCGACGGGGGCAGAGGCCAGTGAGATGTGGTTGCCGGTGCGACGCAGCATGGGCGCGAACCCGAGCCAGATGGCCAGCGATCCCATCGACAATCCGCCAAGCATCACGAAAGCCGCTGAAAAACCAAATATTTGGGCGGTGAACCCGCCGAGCACCGGGCTGAGAGCTCCCCCAAGTCCTTGGGCGGCCATGATCGCGCCTTGGCCGACGTTGATGTGGCCGGTGCCGTCGAGGATGCGGGCCACCAGCCCGGGCACCGCTACGGACAACATGCCCGCCCCGACGCCGTCGAGGATTTGCACCGGTATCACTCCCCAGGTCGTGATGACTCCGGCGGCGACGAGCGCGCGGATGGGTAAGGCGCTGAACGCGATCAGAATGGCTAGCCAGTAGCCATGAGTTTGCACAATCCTCATGGCCGCCAGGGATGCGGGGATCATCACGGCCTGTGCCACCACGACGGTGCTGGCCACGGTGGTGAACGCGTTGGCGTGGGTGGCGACAACGGCTAGCCCGTAGAGCGGCAGCATCGCCGCATTACCCAGCCAAAACAGCATCACGGCGGCGGCCAGCGCCAACAGCGGCCGGGACTTTACCAACACCCGTAGTCGTTTGACCGGGGGCTGCTCGCCGGCCAAGATCTCGCCGCGCGCGACATGATGGTTGATGCGACCGGCGGGGATTCTCAACACCGCGAGGACGGTGACCACCGCAAAGGCTGCGGCAAGCCAGAACACTCCGGCGTATCCGAACACCCAGCCCAGCAGACCTCCAATCGCGGCGCCGGCCATGTTGCCGGCGTGGTTGTACGCCTGATTGCGACCGTTTTGGCTGATAAACCCGGCCTGGCCCACCAGGCCCAGTGTGATGCCAATCACCGCCGGGGCGATCATCGCCCCGGAAACGCACATAACAGACTGCGCGGCGGCGACCACCCAAAACTGCCGCGACGTCAAAATCACCGCCGAAGCCGCCACGGCCGCTAGACCGACTACGATCACACAGGCGCGTTTGCGGGTGGTGGCATCAACCAGCGCCCCCGCGGGCGCCACCGTGCACATGCCGACAATCGCACCCAAGGTGATAACGGTGCCAATCGCCCCGGTGGTCCAGCCGCGGCTCGCGAGCAAGACACCCAGGAACGGGCCCATGCCGGCTTCCATGTCCGCCATGAAAAAATTGACCGCCTGCAGCGCGGCGCGATCCCGGATCGGCACCGTGAGCATCGACGTGGCTTGGCTGGCCATCCCCTGAATACTCAGGCATCGAGTCGGATCTTCGCAATGCGATCGCACCGGTTCACGGCCGGGTGGGAAACGGTAACTTGACCGACCACGGGCGCTTCGCTTTTGGCACATCGGGCACCAGGGGGCCCAGAGCCACAGCATCGCCGGCGGCTTATCCACCAGGCTTTGCCGGTGGAAGTCCTGCCTGTCCAGCGGTAATCCGCAAGCTCGCCAGCGTCCACGCTAACCTGCTCGGCAACGTCGCCCATCCCATCGGCGCCCCGACTAGCGGAGACAGAGATTTCATCCAGTTCCCCCCGACACGGGGCTAGCCGCAGGCTAGCCAGTGGTGCCGGCGTCGCGGTCGTCGTCGGGCCAGGCAACGATGATGGCTTGATCGCTGACGTCGATGGGGTTGGCATCACGCTACAGGGGGTCGGCGAGGTGGTCACGATCGAGGCCGTCCTCGGTATCGGCGTCGACGGGCTGCTGCTGTTCGACGGCGTCGCCGATGGGCACATCGTCGGGCAGTTGACAGTTTTCGACGTTGATCCTCATCGCTGACGGGCTCCCCTTCCTCGAGTCGCCACCAGGTGTTCATTGCCCGGGCCGGTGTGGCGCAGGCGGGCGTTTTCGGACCTGAGGTGGCTGAGGTCGGACTCGAGTTCACCGTTGAGGTCTTGCAACGCCAGGATCTGGGCGATTCCGGCGATGTTGACGCCACCGGCGACCAGGGCACTGATGCGCTGCAGGCGCACCACGTCGTCATCGCTGTAGCGGCGGGTGCCCCCGCCGGTCCGTGCCGGGGTGAGCAACCCGCGCCGCTCGTAGAGACGCAGGGTCTGCGGATCCAGACCGGTGAGCTCGGCGGCGACCGAGATCGCGTACACCCCGCGCCCTGGACGTGGCCGCTGGTCGTTGGGCAATGGGCGCTCCCTTTCGGTCGATACTCCGCTCTTGCCTCAACCTAACACCAATGCTATATGAAAGCTATGTTGGCTCGCATAGATCACCCACGGTAATGATCGGGAACGATGGGGCCGCGGTTCACCCTCCCGGCCTGCGTAGCGCTACAGCTGAGCTGGCGGTAATGGTGGGGCAGTCAGGGGTCGGGGGCGGTCGGGCATCGCTTCACGTCGCCATCGGTGCACGCTGGGACGCGCGTCCTATCGCTGCACAACGCGTCGCAGCGCGTAATTTAGGCCATTCACCCGCGGCGGCTCCCGGTTGCCGTCATGGCCCGGGAGCCACCGCATTCACCGTCGGGCAGGTGTCGGGGCGGGCACCCGGCAATGCTGATCCGCAGCACGGCGGGGTTATCTGCGGAGCGCCCCGGCGCGGATTCGCAGGGTTGATGCTCCTCGCTGCCTGGGCGGGCTGGCCCGCGCCGGCTGCTATCGATGCTGTGCCATCGAGCACCACCTCCGCAGGCACCACCTCCGCAGGCACCACCTCCGCAGGCCTTGGAGAACCGGTGAGCAGCACGGCGCACACGGTGCGCGCGGCCATCGGGCACCGCCTGCCCGCAGGCGCGCTGACACGCTCGGGCAAGCGCAGCACCCGATGACCACGGATCTTGTGGGTGACCCGCCAGCCCACACCTTGCGTGCCGACGCCGGCGCTGCGGGCAACACCTCGGGCTCGGGGGCGGCGGTGGACTCACCCGACGACCTGAGCGAGACGCCGGGCACACAACCCCATCGCGTCAATCGTGGTGTCGATGGGGGCCGCGGGGCTGACCCGGCCAGCGGGGGTGTTGACGCCGCCCGGTGCGCAGTGATCAGCGCGATCACCAGCCGCATCAGCGAAAAACGCTTGAGTGCAGCACAAGCCGCCCTCATCTTGGGGCTCACCGGGCCCCGAGTGACCGCTCTGTTCAACGGGTATGTCGACACTTTCAGCCTCGACGAGCTGATCAATCTGCTGCCCGCACTTGAACTGACTATTGAGGTGGTGCCCCAACCGCAGCAATGACTCGTCGCGATCACCTGCCGGCCCGGTGCCGGCGTTGCTCAGCCGCGCCAGGTGATCACACTCCGAATCATCGGGCGCGGCGCAGGCATCGGCGGGCTTGCACGTCGGCCGGCCTGCGACGAGCGTCACAGCGTCCAAGCCACTCCGCAGGGCAACACAGCCCCGGCCTGCCGAACACCCTGAGAGGCACCACGATTCGATGGCTAGTACATGCGATTGCAGCAGCCAAAGCGCACCGGCAGCCGGTGTGGCTGTACGGGCTGCTACCCGCAAGCGTTACGTGCGACACCCAGCAGGGCTTCGTCGCCTGACCCGCGAAACACAGATTGGAGGAACGTGAGCACCGATCACAGCACGCCAGATCCGCGCCGCAGTGCCGACCGGATCCTCGACACCGCCGAGGGCGTACTGATCACGCTGCGCCGATACCACCTCAACCAGGCCTTCATCGAGTTAGCGCGAACATCCAGACGCCACGCGATCCCCCTAACCAGCTTGGCTGATGCGCTGGTCGCCCTGGCCCAAGGCCAATCCACGGCTGACTGCGAAAAGCGCGCGGTGCACATCGCCCGGGCGACGTGGGGCGCACTGCTCGACGGCAACGAGCGCTATCACCCTGCAGAACGCGACGCAGCGCCGTGTGACCTCCGACCAACCCGCTCTGGGCAGCCATCCACCTCGACACGTCGCCACCGGATCGTCGGTGATGTGCGCTGAGCCGCTGCTGACTGAGCTGGGCCAACGGTTCCAGGGCTTGTTGAACGCCGCGCTCACCAAGGGTATCGCTCCCCCCGGTCGATCTGGTCTTGGTCCCCGCACGATGGACGCGGTGGCCGTGGTGGCCTGTGAGCATCCCGAAGCCACCCCCGAACACATTGCCCACGCCTACGACATGTTCTTGACCGAACATGGCACAGGCCACCGTTGAGCGCGGGATTCGCTTGCGCCGCAGGCGTGCTGGGGTTTAGCTTTAGCCGCGCCCGTCGCGGTGTAATCTATCGAGTTCACCGTGCAGGGCAGCGATAGTCTGGTCGCGTTCACGCAGTGCGGCCCTGAGCTCGGCGATCTGGGTGTCCTTGGCAGTCAGCCGGGCCGCAGCGCAGCCACGATGCTGGTTTCGGTCCCCGGCGGTGGTGGGTCGTGGGAACGGCCACGACCGGGCGGTGGGCGTAGATGAGAGCCAGCAGGTCCTCGCGGCGGTAGATGCTCTTGCGTGTTACCCCGGCGCGGCGGGCCACGCTGCTGACGGTGATCGTGGCGTTGTGCTTACGCAGCTCGCGCAGCGCCTTCTCAATTCGGGCGCGCACGGCGTCGCGGCGCTTGATACCAGTAGAGAAAGTTCTCACACCGCTGGTCGGGGGCCGGTGTATGAGCGTTTGCGCGCCTGCTGCCCACGGGAGCTCGCTGTGGCGGCGAGGAGCGAGGAGAGCTCTGGGTTGTCGTGGGACCCCGGGGTCGTGAGGTCCCTTGAGGTGTGGGCTCTGACTGGTCGTAGACGGGCTGGTGTGGCGGCGGACGGAGGGCGAAGCGTAGCGACCGGCGCGGACGGGAGCGCCAGCGGACGGGAGCCCAGGGAGCGGAGCGAAGCCCGCAGGTAATCGTCGCATGGCGTGCTCGCCAGACGTTGCGCTCGGTGTCGCGGCGTCGGCTGTGAGCTGCGCCGTGGCGGAGGGACTCGTAGGCTTGCGGGTGTGAGCGGGGTTCTGGCGCAGCGTGGACGGCGCGAGGCTGAGTCGCGGTTGGCAGGGCAGTCTGGGCGGTTGGCGCATGTGCGCGGCGTGGTGACGGCAGCGCAGCAGTTTGGTCGCCATTTCGATGCAGAGACTGCCGATTGTTTGGTGGCGGCGGCGTGGCTGCACGATATCGGCTATGCGCCGTCGGTGCGCCGGACGGGTTTTCATCCGCTCGATGGAGCGGAGTTTGTTCGATCGGCCGGCTTTGGGGAGCTGGTTGCGTCGTTGGTGGCGTTTCATACCGGAGCGCGTGTGGAGGCATCCGAGCGCGGTCTAGAGGGGTTGTCAGAGTTCAGTGATCCGCCCAGCGACGTCCTGGATGCGTTGACGTTTTGTGATTTGACGACCGGGTCGGACGGGGCACCCGTTTCAGCCGATGATCGATTGAGCGACGTGTTGGCTCGCTATGGGCCTGAGGATCCGGTGCATCGCGCGGTCGATGCGGGCCGCGAGGAGCTGTTAGCCGCTGTCCGGCGAATGCGGGACTGGCTCTAACCGCCCGTGGGTCAGCCGAGATAGGGACTGTCGCGGTGCTGTGAGTAGTGATCGATGCGCAGTCGCATCGAGGGGTGCATATCCAGGGTGGGGATGTCGTCAGGGTGGACCCAGGCGATATCGGTGCTTTCGTGGTCTATGGCCAGATCACCGCCGAGCAGGGTGGTGGTGAAGCACAGGGAGAATTGTTGGCGGACTTCGCCGTCGGTGAACGCCACGACGTGGTGTGGGTTGGTGTAGACGCCGACCAGGGCGGTGACTTCGACGTCGAGACCGGTTTCTTCTTTCACTTCGCGCACGGCGGTGCCTGCGATCGTTTCGCCGATGTTGTGTCCACCGCCGGGGAGCGCCCACAGGGTGTTGTCGCGGCGTTTGATCAACAGAATGCGGCCTTGTTCGTCGGTGACGATGGCCGAGGCGGACGGGACCACGCTGTTGGGCTGGGGAGCTTCGGGGTCGTTGTAGTAGTCGGTGCGCATTGAGGATCAGCCTTTCGTTGGCAGTGGGGTGGCGTTGTCCCAAACGCGGGCAAATGCTTGTTCGAAGGTGGCCCAGAGTCGGGGTTCTTGGTGGCGGGACAGCACGAGGACGGGATTGTTGCGTCCTGGTGAGCCATAGATGTGGAAGTTGATGATCATAGTGTCGTCGACCCGGAAGGTTGATGTGTATAGGGTGGTGTCGTGGGTGCGGATGTGCAGCCCCGGTGAGTTGGCGTGTGGAGTGAGCAGTTCGGCGGAGGTGCGGCACCGTGCGATGACGGCTTCACCGATGCCTTCTTCCTCACCGCGCAGGATCGTGGTGGCGGTGTCGGGGTCGCCGATGAGAAATCGCACCTGAACGCCACGGGCGGCGGCGTCGAGCAGGGTGTCGAGAAATCCGTCGAGCGTGTCGAACAGGAACGTGGCAGCCAAGACGAGTATGTCGATACAGATGGTTGCGCCGGCGAAATGCTGCTGCCACGCGGTGATCGGTAACTGCGTGCGGCTGGGATATAGCGTCGCGGTGAACGGCCCGCCCGAGTTTGTCGCCAGCGCGCGTCCGGTAAAGGGTTGGAACTGGTTGGGCCACAGGTCGTGCGGGCTGCAGCCGAGCACGTCGGCGGCGCGGCGTGCATTATCGGGGCGGACGTTGTAGTTGGTGTTGGCTAGCCACCGGCGCACGGTTTTGACGTCTACGCCCACCGCAGTGGCGAACCGCCCATGGGACATCCCCTTGGCGTGCAGCCGTTGCGTGAGGCGATCGTTGGGGATCACTGCGGTGTCGATGCAACCGTCCTGATCGTCCATCGTCTCAGCACATGTCTTTCGGTGTTGATCCTGTCCATCACTAGCGTGGTTCCTAGTTTGCCATGGGGCTGGCGCCTCCCTGCTGCGGTGATGTCTGCCTGGTGTCGGCAGCTATGTCCCTGTCGTGCCCGAAATGTCTGGGGCCGTGTCGGCAACGCCTGCAAACGTCCCTCGCAACGTCCGCGGTGTCCGCGTGAACTGATTCGAGCGCCTCATCGGGCGCATTCAGATCACGAAAGGAATAGCAGGACAATGCGATTGAGAATTGATACATCGGGGACGCGATTCATCGTCACCAGGGCTGCCGAGCCGCGGTTGAACTTCGAGACCGGCAGCCCGAAAGTCGACACCGCGACCGGGGTGCCGTTGTACGCAGCGCAGCTGCTGGCGTTGGACGACACCGGCGGCGAAGTGCTCAACGTGACGGTGGCAGGAGATCCGAAAGTGTCGGTGACACAGGCAGTATCGGTGTCGGGTCTGGTGGCCATTCCGTGGGCTCAAGGTGATCGCAGCGGCGTGGCCTTCCGCGCTGATGCCATCACCTCCACCACACCCGCAGGTGCGCCCAACGAACAGGCCCGCCCGCAGAAATAAACCACGATTTTGGGGCGCGGCGCCCATACGGTCGCGCCCCAAGATGGGCCTGCTATCGGCGAAACACCTACGGAGAGCATCGGTCATGGCATCAAACAAGAAGCACACCAACAACACTGGGTCGGATCATGATGATTGGTTCGAAGACCTCGTCCTATCCCTGGCCAAAGCCACGGGGTACCTGCTGTGGTGGTCGATTCTGTTCCCCGCCCTCAGCATCCCCATCATCCTCAGCCTGGCAGTCGCCATCAGCCACGGCCCACGCGCGGGCTTGATCACTGCCATCGCGTGCGGTGCTGCCTATGCGGGGTGGGCCTGGCTAGACCCAGGGTCATTTCAAGCCTGGGTGACCGAACCGGTGCGACACCGCTGGCTGAGCTGGTGGCGCTACAGCCGCAGCTGGGAATCGGTGTGCAGCCTGCACGGACTCACCGCCCGCCTGGGTGAACGCGCCCTCGTGCCAGCACTACGGTCGGTACAAATCGGCAAGAGTACCGACGTACTGCAGCTGCGCGTGGTGACCGGCCAATCCCTGGCTGACTGGCACAGACAAGCCGACGCGCTGGCCGCCGCCTGGCGCGCCGATCGGCTGACGATCACCTCGACCGCGCCCGGGGAACTAAAGATCACCGTCATGCGCGGGGATGTCTTGGCGGACCCGATCGCATTGCCCATACCCAACCCGGCCACACGGGTGGATGTGGGGGCGGTGCGGGTTGGGATCACCGAAACCCGCCACTGGTGGCACCTGCCCCTGCTGGGCCACCACATGCTGATTGCTGGAGCCACTGGGGCCGGCAAAAGCAGCGTGTTGTGGTCACTGATCGCCGGCATCGCCCCCGAGGTGAAAAACGGGCTGGTGCGGCTGTGCGTGATCGACCCCAAAGGCGGCATGGAACTGGGCGCCGGGGCACCAATGTTCACGGTATTCACGCACGATGCCACTGACACCACCGTGCGCCTGTTGCGCCAACTGGTTGACGTAATGCACGCGCGGGCGCACCGGCTACGTGGCAAGACTCGCCTGCATACACCCACCCCATCGGAACCTTTATTCGTCGTGGTCATCGATGAGATCGCCGCGCTTACCGCCTACGTCTCCGATCGCAAAATCCGCGCCGAAATCGAACAACTCCTGGGCCTGCTGCTCTCCCAGGGCCGGGCAGTGGGAATCAGTGTGGTGGCCGCGGTGCAAGACCCGGCAAAAGAGACACTGCCCGTGCGCCAACTGTTCACCGTGCGGATCGGGCTGCGACTGACCGAAGCCACCCAAACCGCCATGGTTCTCGGCCAGGGAGCAAGGGATGCCGGTGCGGAGTGCGACCGTATCTCTGATGCAACGCCGGGTGTCGGGTACATGATGATTGATGGCACCGCCCACCCGGTGCGGGTACGGGCATTTCACGTCACTGACCACGACATCACCACTCTGGCAGCACGGTTCCGGGCACCCCGTGCCGCGACCCGCACCAACCAGGCCAATAGCGAGCGCACGAACACCGATCGGGGTCAGCGGTGACTACTGCAACGACGGCCCTCGCGCTGGCGTTGCCCGGGATAGCCGCCACAATCGACGCCAACGCGGTGGTGGAGCAGATGGTGCGCCGCGCGTCCTCAATGGGATTCGAATCCTGGTGGCGGCGCGCGGAATCCGTTGGCTTCTGCGCCCACCCCATTCAACTCACGGGTACAGACGAGTTCGGCCGCGATCGGGTCGTGTGGACACGGTGCAATAACCGCCGCGCCCAGATCTGCCCGTCGTGCTCGGACCTCTACGCTCGCGACACGTGGCAACTGGTGCACGCTGGCACCGCCGGCGGCCACCACGACATCCCCGAAGCAGTGGCGGATCGTCCGCAGGTGTTCGTTACCCTGACCGCGCCCAGCTACGGGCCGGTCCACACCACCTCACGTGCAGGCGACAAGCGCCTCCGGGTGTGCCGCGACCACCACGGGACTGGCCGCTACCGCCGCTGCCCGCATGGAAAACCGCTGTGGTGCAGCACAGCTCACGGAGAAGCTGACATCCATGTGGGACAGCCGATCTGCGCGGACTGCTACGACTACATCGGGCATGTGCTGTTCACATGGCACATGCCAGAACTGTGGCGACGCTTCACCATCACCCTGCGCCGCACACTCCGCCGAGAGCTACGCGCCACGGGCGCCGACCCGGATGCGGTGCGGGTCAGCTTCATCAAAGTCGTCGAATTGCAAGCCCGGCTCATCCCGCATATTCATGCCCTGATCCGCCTCGACCCGCCCGACGGCGATAACTGCGGCGGTCATTACTGGCAAGCGCCCCTCACAGCCACCGAACTGGCCACCATCGTCCAACAGGCCGCTCGAACCGTAGCCGTGACGGTCACCGACCCATCCTCAGATACCGCGACACGGGTGATCAGGTTCGGCACACAAGTCGACACTCAACCCATCGACAACCGGCACGCTGGCACGGAAAGTCCTGCTGTGCAGGACGATTCACCACACGGCCGGATGTTGCCAGGCCGCCGCGTAGCTCGCTACCTCGCGAAATACGTCACCAAATCCTTAGCCGACGTAGGGATTAGCGCGCGACGAATCTCCACCGAGGCCATCGCCAACTTGGATGTGTCCGATCACGTCCGGGCGATCCTGACCACCATCAGCCAACTCGCCGATAGGGGACTGGCCGGTGTCGGCCGGTGGCTGCACACCCTGGGCTACCGCGGGCACATCACCAGCAAATCCCGCCGCTACTCCACCACGATGACCGCGCTGCGGGAACGCCGCGCCACCTGGACACGTGAACAACGTCTGAAAAGCACTGCATACCAACATGATTTAGGTTTCGACCCCACCGATAGCGATG
This sequence comes from Mycobacterium malmoense, assembly GCF_019645855.1. Lineage (NCBI taxonomy): Bacteria > Bacillati > Actinomycetota > Actinomycetes > Mycobacteriales > Mycobacteriaceae > Mycobacterium > Mycobacterium malmoense. The sequence continues at coordinate 3,037,195 of NZ_CP080999.1, read as the reverse complement.
ATCTGGTGGTGTGGGAGTTCGACCGTGCCGGCCTCACCAGCCTCGGTGATCGCACCCTCGTGAACTCCGCGGCTCTCCGATGCATAGACGCCCGTCGCATCGGACTGATGGAAGTCCGTGGCAAAGCCCGCAACCAGCGATGGGATTTGCCAGGGGGATGCGATGGCTGACGGATCCCCAACAGCAAATGCCCGGTGCGAGGGTGACGCTCGAATCGCTGCGCCGACGATGTCAGTGGGGGATGTTGAAATTGTCCTGCCCGACCACTATCGACTGTCGCGCGAGGCCAACAGCGCGCTGGTACACGTGATAATGGCGGTGCGGGACCGGATGCTCGGATCAGGAAGGGTAGTGGGGTGAGTCTGAGGTTCGCCTTCTATGGCCGAGTGAGCACGGAGGACGCTCAAGATCCGGAGGCGAGCCGCAGCTGGCAGAAGCGGCGGGCCATGGACTTGATCACTCCGCACGGCGGAGTCCTCGCCGCTGACTACTTCGATGTGGGACAGAGCCGTTCGCTGCCGTGGAAGCGCAGGCCAGAGGCGTCACGTCTCCTTGCTGATGTCGCTTGTCGGGACCGTAGCTTTGATGCTGTAGTGATCGGGGAACCCGCCCGTGCGTTCTACGGGCCGCAGTTCGCGCTCACCTTCCCTGTCCTCACGCACTACGGCGTCGGCCTGTGGGTACCCGAGGTCGGCGGAGCGGTTGATCCCGGCTCCGAGGCACACGACCTGGTGATGACTCTGTTCGGTGGCATGAGCAAGGGAGAGCGCGCTCGAATCCAGATGCGCGTCCGTACCGCGATGTCGGCACTTGCGCAGGACACGGCCAGATATCTCGGTGGTCGACCACCCTACGGTTACCGGCTCGTCGATGCCGGCCCGCACCCAAACCCTGCTAAGGCCAATCTTGGGCAGCGGCTTCACCGCCTCGAACCTGACCCCGCGACATCTTCGGTTGTCGAGCGGATCTACCGCATGTACGCCGACGGAGCGGGCCTGCGCTACATCGCGCAACAGCTCACCGACGATGGCGTGCCGTCACCGAGCCAGTACGACCCGGTGCGGAATCGTCACCGTGACCCGCGAGGGTGGTCCCATTCGGCGATCCGCGCCATACTCGACAACCCGGCGTACCGCGGTATCCGTGTTTGGGGCAAGCAGGAGAAATACGAGGTCCTGGTCAACCCCGACGATGTCGCGGCGGGGTATGAGACTCGCATGCGGTGGCGTGATGAGGCCGACTGGATCGCACCAGATCGCCGCACACATGAAGCGCTGATTCCCGATGAACTGGTGCAGGCTGTTCGCCTTCGGACGCAGGCACGGCGTGGTCCCGGTCTCGTTTGCAGCAGAGAATCGACAGTGCCGTATGCGCTGCGCGGCCTGTTGTTCTGCGCCGCGTGTGGACGGCGGATGCAGGGGGCCGCTCGCGTCGGGAAACGAACGACCCGCATTCTCTACCGTTGTGAGCTGGGCAAGTCGCGCTCTGTACCTGTGGACCTGAGTGATCATCCGCGCACCGTCTATCTCCGTGAAGACGAGGTGACTGCGCGACTTGACGAATGGATCGCCAGCCTGGCCGATCCGGAAGACCTCGCACGCGGGCAGGATGTGGACCCGGCAGCCGGCACTGGCTACGCCGCCCTGCAGCGCCAGCTTCGCGAGGCGAATGCCAAGGTTGCTGCTTTGGTTAGCGCCGTGGAGTCCGGCGTGGCCGTGGAGGACCTAACCGCCGCATTGCGTCGCCGCACCGCCGAGCGCGACGAGCTGAAGGCCCGTCTTGAGCAAGCGGAGCGGCCCCGCGTCATGTCTGCGGCACAGATCAGCGAATTGGTCGAGGAACTGGGTGGGCTGTCAGCCGTGCTCGGTGCGGCGACCGGGGCGGAACGCGCCGAGGTGTACGCGAGCCTGGGGCTCCGCCTTGATTACGATCCGCATCTGCGACAAGTCAAGGCGACGGCCGACTTAAGTCGTGTCGCCGGATGTGTCCGAGGGGGGACTTGAACCCCCACGCCCATTAGTAGGGCACTAGCACCTCAAGCTAGCGCGTCTGCCATTCCGCCACTCGGACAAGATCAAACGAGAGTTGGCAGCTTAGGCTATCGGATTGGCCCGCGCATGCCCAACCCAGCTCGGTGACGATGCGGCCCGCAGGGCGGGGGCCGTTGAGGAGCCGGGCAATTCAACCCAGCTCGGTGGCGATGCGGCCCGCAGGGCGGGCCGTTGAGGAGCCGGACGATTCAACCCAGCCGAGCCGCTCAGCCCCCGAGCCGGGCGGACCCGGCAGTGGTAGGAAAGGGGGTTGTGACCGTCGAGAGCGGGGCGACCGAGGTTCCCAACAATCCCAGCGACGATGTCGTCGAGGTTGTCAGCAGGCTGATTCGATTCGATACCACCAACACCGGCGAGCCCGAGACCACGCGAGGCGAGGCCGAGTGCGCCCGGTGGGTCGCCGAGCAGCTCGCGGACGTCGGCTACCAGCCCGAATACCTCGAATCCGGCGCGCCCGGCCGGGGCAACGTGTTCGCCCGCCTCGAGGGCGCAGACCGCTCGCGCGGCGCGCTGCTGATCCACGGGCATCTCGACGTGGTCCCGGCAGAGCCGGCCGAATGGAGCGTGCACCCGTTTTCCGGCGCGATCGAAGACGGCTTCGTCTGGGGCCGCGGCGCGGTCGACATGAAGGACATGGTCGGGATGATGATCGTCGTCGCCCGGCAGCTGAAACGGGCCGGCATCGTGCCGCCCCGCGACTTGGTGTTCGCGTTTGTCGCCGACGAGGAGCACGGCGGTCACTACGGCGCGCAGTGGCTGGTCGACAATCGGCCCGACCTGTTCGACGGTGTCACCGAGGCGATCGGCGAAGTGGGCGGGTTCTCCCTGACCGTGCCGCGTCGCGACGGGGGTGAACGCCGGCTCTATTTGATCGAGACCGCGGAAAAGGGGCTGTCGTGGATGAGGCTCACCGCCCGGGGCCGGGCGGGGCACGGCTCGATGGTGCACGACCGGAACGCCGTCACCGCCATCGCCGAGGCGGTGGCCCGGCTGGGCCGGCATCGGTTTCCGCTCGTGGTCACCGACACCGTCGCCCAATTCCTGGCCGCGGTCAGCGAGGAGACCGGGCTGACGTTCGACACCGACTCGCCCGATTTGGAGGGGACGATCGAAAAGCTGGGCCCGATGGCCCGCATGCTCAAGGCCGTGCTGCACGACACCGCAAACCCGACGATGCTCAAGGCCGGGTACAAGGCCAACGTCATCCCGGCGACGGCGGAAGCGGTGGTGGACTGCCGCATCCTTCCGGGCCGCAAGGCGGCGTTCGAGGCCGAGGTTGACGAGCTGATCGGCCCGGACGTGACCCGGGAGTGGATCAGGGACTTCTCGTCGTATGAGACCGGCTTCGACGGTGATTTGGTCGATGCCATGAACGCCGCGGTGCTGGCGCTCGACCCGGACGGCCGCACGGTGCCCTACATGCTTTCCGGCGGAACCGACGCAAAATCCCTCGCGCGCTTGGGAATTCGCTGTTTCGGGTTCAGCCCGCTACGGTTGCCGCCGGATTTGGACTTCACCGCGTTGTTCCACGGCGTCGACGAGCGGGTACCCATCGACGCGTTGAGATTCGGCACCGACGTGCTGGCCCACTTCCTGACACACTGCTAGTTGAGAAAACACGAGAGGACCGCCCATGAGTCTGCCGCCTGACCCGTATGACGCGCTGCCCAAGCTGCCGTCGTTCACCCTGACCTCGAGCTCGATCACCAACGGCCAGCCGTTGGCCACGCCGCAGATCAGCGGGATCATGGGCGCGGGCGGAGAGGACGTCAGCCCGCAGCTGAGCTGGTCGGGATTCCCGGGGGAGACCCGTAGTTTCGCGGTCACCGTCTATGACCCGGACGCCCCGACGCTGTCGGGGTTCTGGCACTGGGCGGTGGCCAACTTGCCCGCCGACGTCACGGAGCTGCCCGAGAATGCCGGCGATGGCCGTGAGCTACCGGGCGGCGCGGTGACGTTGGTCAACGACGCCGGAATGCGCCGTTATGTCGGCGCCGCGCCGCCCCCCGGGCACGGCCCGCATCGCTACTACGTCGCGGTGCACGCCGTGGACGTCGACAAGCTGGACCTCAGCGAGGACGCCAGTCCCGCGTTCCTCGGATTCAACCTGTTCCAGCACGCGATCGCGCGGGCCTACCTCTACGGCACCTACGAGCAGAGGTAGCGCCGGCCCGTCGCAACCGCTACGCCACGGGTGTTATTGCGTTGGCGAGCTGTTGGGGCAGGTAGTTCACCAGCCCGGGCAGGAGGCCCGAGAACGGTGTGCCGCCGACCGTCACGTCGACCGGGACGGCAATGCCCGCGGCGCCCAGGTCTACCGTCGCCGTCATCGGGTGTGGCGGAACGAGGATCCCGTCGAGGGGAACGCTCATCGTGACCGGGATGGCGAAGGAGTCGATGTCCACCGTCATGGTCATAGTCACGTGAGTCTCCCCGTTGAGGAAGCCGTTGGCGACGACGGCTGGAGCATCGACGAGTGCGCCCAACGCCGCTACGCCGTTCCCGGTCTGCACCGCCTGCGCAAACGTCGTTGCGCTGGTGGCGAGCGCGTTCAGTCCGGCGATCGGCGGACCGATCGCACCGAAACCGACCGACAACGGCAGCCCGAAGAAGGCGTCGAGTTCGATCGGGGGTGTCTGGTGCGGTTGCAGCGTCCCGGTCGTCGAGATGGTCGTGTTCGTGAGCGCATCGATCACGTTGGCGTAGTTCTGCGCCAGCAATGCGGGGACGGAGCCGGTAGGGAAGAGGCCGGTGAAGTTCTGCACCATCTGTCCGGGGATGCTGAGGATGGGGAGCAGGTCGCCCACCGGGCCAACCGGCTTGATGTTCGACGAGTTGCTGGCGTCGATTCCGGTGACAAAGAGGTTTTTGAAGCCTTCCGCCAGATCGTTCACCGCGCCGTTGTAATTGCCGGTCGCGAGCGCGTGGTAGGCCATCCCCACGTCGGCCTGGAAGACGGGCAGGGTGGTCCCGAAGCCCTGGCCCGCGAGCTGTAGCGACGTGGTGACCGTCTGGGCGTAGCCGATCTGTTGGTTGACGAACTGCTGCAGCGAAGCCCCCGGGTTGAAGGCCAAAAGCCGCTGCACGCCGGCCTGGATGGTGGTCGGCGCGTTCGCCAACTCCGCGGGGAGGTTCTGGATACCGGTGGCAAGCGCCGTGGCGATCGTCTGCCCGTAGACCTGCTGGTTGGCGACGACCTGCCGGATAACCGGGAACGGGTCGGCAATCCAGTCGCTCCCGAGGCTTTGCAGGTTGGCGACGGTGTTGGCGAAGAGGGTCTGATAGGGGCCGCCGGTGGCGCCGACAGCGCTCGCGCCGGGCGCGAACAGGCCCGGCAACAGGGTTTCGAGCCCCCCCGAGAGGGCTTGCGAGTCCGCGCTGATCTGGTTGGTCAGCAGTGAGACACCGCTGCCACCCCCCAGGACGGACCCGCCGAGGATCGAGGCCGCGGTGTTGGCGCTCTCGGCGCCAAGGTATGCGGACACGCTCCCGTTCAAGAGGCGCACGAAATCGTCGTGAAATGCCGCCGCTCGGGCGCCGAAAGCTTGAAATTGCTGGCCGTATGCGCTGAACAACCGCGAGACCGCGGTCGACACCTCGTCGGCGGCCCCAGCCGCGACGTCGGTCGTCGGGCCCGATGCCACCGCAATGGCCTGCCCCAACGTCGTGCCGATGCCCGCCAAGTTCCCGGCCGCGGACGCCACGATCTCCGGCGTCGTGATCACGAACGACATGACCATCTCCCTTGGCTGACTCCGCGACCATCACCACATGCGGACGCAACGAACTGTAACGTGCTCTACCCGATCGTGGCATCCAACACGTTCACCGGGAGCGGTCTTCGCCGACCAGTTCGGCCGCGGCCACGCCGAGGTTCCGACGGGGCAGCGCCGCGAGGCGATCGAGAACGTCGTCGAGGGTCGGTTCTTCGGCGATTTCGCCCAGTCGGGCAAGCAGGAAATCGCTGAGGCTTATCCGGCCAGCCTGCTCGCGCCCGTAATAGGCGGCCCTTCCGCCTTGCGTCGCGCACGGTCCTGCCCATAGAGTGTGTAGTCGCTTGACTACACCTTTGCGAATGCGACGGAAGGCGACGCCTACATGACCCAAACCCCCCGGCCGCCGACGGACGCGCCCAACGTCGTGATGATCCTGCTCGACGACCTCGGGTTTGCCCAATTCGGTTGCTACGGTTCGGATATCTCGACACCAACGATCGACCGCCTGGCCGCCGGGGGACTGCGATACAACCGGTTTCACGTGACCGCCCTGTGTTCGCCCACGCGGGCGGCGCTGCTGACCGGCCGCAACCACCATGCGGTCGGCATGGGTTTCCTCGCCGACCTGCCCACCTCGCATCCGGGCTACACCGCGCGGATTCCGCGCTCGGCGGCCACGCTTCCACGGCTGCTGCGTGACGCCGGCTGGAGCACACTGGCGGTCGGCAAGTGGCACCTGGCCCCGCGCGGCGAGCGCGGCGGCGCGGGGCCGTTCGACCGTTGGCCGCTCGGGTTGGGATTCGAACGCTTCTACGGTTTTCTTCGCGGCGACGCCAATCAATGGGCGCCGGAATTGGTTCGGGACAATTCGTTCGTCGAGCCGCCCGCCGGACCCGACCGGGGCTACCACCTGACCGAAGACCTCGCCGACGAGGCCATCCGCATGGTGGTCAACCAGCAGGCCGGCGCGCCGGGCAAGCCGTTCTTCCTGTATTTCGCCACCGGGGCCATGCATTCGCCACACCACGTGGAGCGCTCCTGGGCCGACGCCTACGCCGGCAGGTTCGACGACGGATGGGACCGCTGGCGCGACGAATTGTTTTCCCGCCAACGGGCTTCCGGGATCGTTCCGGCCAATACCACGCTGACGCCGCGACCGCCGTGGGTGCCCGCCTGGGATGAGCTCGGCGCGGACGAGCGTCGCCTGTATGCCCGCATGCACGAGGTCTACGCGGGCTTCCTCAGCCACACCGACGCGCAGATCGGCCGGCTCGTCGATGCCCTGGAACGCATCGGGGTGCTCGACAACACCTTGATCTTCGTGCTGTCCGACAACGGTGCCAGCGCCGAAGGCGGCGTCACCGGGACCGTCAACGAGCACCGCTTCACGCACCGGGTCCGCGACGATCTCGCCGACAACATCGAACGGCTCGACGACTGGGGTGGGCCCCGGACGTACCCGCACTACGCCTGGGGATGGGCATGGGCCGGCAATACGCCGTTTCGGCTGTGGAAGCGTTACACGTGGCTCGGCGGGACCCGTGTCCCCTTTATCGCGCACTGGCCCAAACGTATTCGCGATCGCGGCGGGATTCGCGGCCAATTCGCCCACGCGATCGACGTGCTGCCCACGGTGCTCGATGCGTGCGGGGTGGCCGCGCCCGAGTCGGTCGACGGCGTGGCCCAGTCCCCACTGCAGGGGGCCAGCCTGCTGTCCACCTTCGCCGATCCCGCGGCCGCCGACCCACGCTCGGTGCAGTACTTCGAGATGCTGGGGTCGCGGGCGATCTTCGCGGACGGCTGGAAAGCCACCACCGACCACGTCTCGGCCGGCCTCATGGACGAGGACCTGTTACTCCCGGGCAGCCGCGACTTCGACGACGATCGCTGGTCGCTGTTCCGGCTCGACGACGACTTCTCCGAATCCCGCGACGTGGCGAGCGAACATCCCGACGTGCTCGAGCGCCTGAAACGGCAATGGCGGCTCGAAGCCGAAGCGAATAATGTTCTGCCACTGTTTGATTCGCTGATCGGGCGCCTTGCTGCCGCCGTCCAGCCGCAATACCCCGTCGGCCAGAGCGTCACGCTCTACCCCGAGGGCGGTCCGGTGTCCGACGAAGCGTTGCCGATGCTGGCCGGCGGCGGCCGAATCGTCGCCGACGTGGAAGTTGCGGCCCAGCCGCCGAGCGGGGTGTTGTTCGCGATCGGCGACCGCAACGGAGGCCTGGCCGCTTATGTGGTCGACGGAAAGCTCCGTCTCGCCGTTGCGCTACCCGGCCAAAACCTGAAATTGGAGTCCGCCCAACAACTCTCGCCGGGAAACCACCGCGTCGGCTGTGTGCTGCGCCCGACATCCGGCGGCGTGGCCGTCGACGCAGTGGTCGACGACACCGTCGTCGCTACCGGCTCGGCCGAGGACACGCTTCCGTTCATCTGGCAGCACGGCGGCACCCACCTCACCCTCGGCCACGACCGCGGCCTGCCGGTCTGCGACGACTATCGGCCGCCGTTCGCCTGGAACGGAACCCTGCGTGCGGTCAGCGTGCAAGCCGGGCAATCCGAGCTCGCCCAACTGGATTCCCTGCGCAGTGCGCTACGAGCCGACTAACTGGACGGCGACGGATCGCGACCGCACTACGCCGCGGGCGTTATCACCGTGGCGAGCTGTTCGGGCAGGTAGTTGATCAGCTCGGGAAGCAACCCCTGGAAGGGCGTGCCGCCGAGGGTGAGGTTGACCGGCAGGGGAATCCCCAGCAGGCTAAGGTCCACCGTCGCCGTGATCGGGTGCGGCGGAACAAGTATCCCGTCGAACGGCAAGTGCATCGTGATGGGTATCGTGACGCCGGCCACCGTCACCGGCATGTTCAGGTCGACGAGAGTCTCGCCATTGAGGACGCCGTTCGCGTAGACGGCCGGGGCGTCGATGAGTGCACCGAGGGCGGCGACGCCGTTGCCGCTTTGCACTGCGGTCCCGAACGTCGCCGCACTGGTCGCGAGCGCGTTCAGGCCGGCGAAAGGCGAACCGAGCGCCGAAAACGCCAGCGACAACGGCAATCCGAAGTAGGCGTCCATCACTATCGGCGGACTGGATGCGAGTTGGAGCGAAATGGTCGTCGAGATCATTGCGTTCGTGAGCTTGTCGACCAGGTTGGTGTAGTTCTGTGCCATCTGCGCGGGGATGGAACCCGCGAGCAGCAGGTTGGTGAAGTTCTGCGCCATCTGGCCGGGGATGCCGAGGATGGGTAGCAGGTCTCCCGCGGGCCCGACCAGCAAGATGTTCGACAGGTTGCTGGTATTGAAGCCGGCGATGAAGAGATTCAGGAGTCCCTCCGCCACGTCGTTCACCGCACCGGTGTAGTTGCCCGCCGCGAACGCTTGGGAGGCCATCGCGAGGTCGGCCTGGAAGACGGGCAGCCTGTTTCCCAAGTCCGTGGCCGCGAGCTGTAGCGACGTGCTGATCGTCTGGGCGTAGCCGATCTGCTGGTTGATGTAGGTCTGCAGCAGGGCGCCCGGGTTGAAGGTCGCAAGGCCCTGGATGCCGGCCTGGATCTCTGCAGGCAGATTCGCCAATTCCGCGGGCAGGTTCTGGATGCCGGCCGCGAGCGCCGCGGCGATCGTCTGGGCGTAGACCTGCTGGTTGGCAATGACCTCCCGGAGGACCGGGAACGGGTCGGCGGACCAGGTGGCGAACAGGCTCTGCAGGTTGGCGCTCGTGTTGGCGAAGAGGACCTGGTACGGGTCGCCGAAGCCGGAAGCCGTTTGTCCGGCCTCGGACAGCCCCGGCAGCAGCGGTTGCAGCAGGGGTTCGAGCCCCTGAAGCCCGGGCACGTCCGTGATGACCCCGGAAAGGGCTTGCGTAATCGGCGCGAAGGGGTTGGACAGCAGCGCGGGAAGGCCGCCGCTCAACAGGGTGGACACGACGCCTCCGACGTCTTGGCCGACGCCGTTGAGGATCGGGCCCAGCGGCGAAGTCGCGAGGATCGAACCGATGGGCCCGCCGGTAAAGAGCAGCGAACTCACGTCGCCGAGGATCGGGTCCAAGCCGCTAAGAATTGGCGGCAAGCCGATGTAGGGCGCCAGGTTCCCGCCGGTGAGGAACGCGTTCAAGCCGCCCAGGATCGGGTCCAGGCCGCCGAGAATCGGGATCGCGGCCGAGCTCGCGGCGACGGTCGTGCCGGTCGCGGCGGGCGCGATCACCGCGTTCAGGAGGCTCTGCTCGGCGTTGGCGACCTCGGTGCTCAGGTAGGCCGCCGCGCCGCCGCTCAACAAGCTCACAAACTCGTTGTGAAACGCCGCGGCCTGGGCGCTCAACGTCTGAAATTGCTGGCCGTACGCGCCGAACAGCTGCGAGATCGCCGTCGAAACCTCGTCGGCGGCCGCCGCGGTGAGCGTGGTCGTCGGACCCGCCGCCGCCACGGTCGCCTGTTCCAGCGTCGAGCCGACACCCGCGAGATTCACCGCCGCGTCCGTCACAACTTCGGGAACGGTGCTGACAAAAGACATGCGCGTCTCCATTGATTCAGGCCCGACACCCGACTCTCGTGATCCTAATCACAAACCGCGGCGGTTGAACACATGCCGCAATGGTTTTGGCTCAAGCCGACCCGACGGCGTCGCTGAGCGAGGCGAATCCGCCGTCGCGCAACCGGCGGGCGATGCCGTCGTGAATGCGCTTGGGCCACAAGCCCCCGCCGTAGATGAAGCCGGTGTAGCCCTGCACCAGCGACGCGCCCGCGGTGATCCGCTCCCAGGCGTCGTCGGCGGTCTCGATGCCCCCGACACTGATCAGCACCAAGCGATCGCCGACCCGGCCGTAGAGCCGGCGCAGCACCTCGACGGCGCGGCGCGCCACCGGCGGCCCGGAGATGCCGCCGGCGCCCAGCTCGTCGGACCCCGGTGTGGCGAGGCCGTCGCGCGAGACCGTGGTGTTGGTCGCGACGATGCCGGCCAGGCCCAGCTCGACGGCCAGGTCCGCGACGGCGTCGATGTCGGTATCGGAGAGGTCGGGCGCGATCTTGACCAGCACCGGTGTTGATGTCGCCGCGGCTTCGGAGAGGACGCCCTCGAGGATGGGGCGCAACGAGTCGACCGCCTGCAGGTCGCGCAGCCCCGGCGTGTTCGGCGAGCTGACGTTGACCACCAGGTAGGCGGCCAGCGGGCCGACCAGCCGGGCGCTCGTCCGGTAGTCGCCGACGGCGTCCGCGGCCGGGGTTGTCTTCGTCTTGCCGATGTTGACCCCGATCGGTATGTCGGGTCGATGGCGCGCGAGCCGGATCGCCAGCGCGCCGGCGCCGAGATTGTTGAACCCCATCCGGTTCAGCAGGGCCCGGTCGGCGGGCAGCCGGAAGATCCGCGGCGCCGGGTTGCCGGGCTGCGGGCGGGCGGTGACGGTCCCGATCTCGGCATACCCGAAACCCAGCGCACCCCATGCGTGCAGCCCCGTGCCGTCCTTGTCGAAGCCGGCGGCCAGCCCGAGCGGTCCCGGGAAGCGCACCCCAAACACGGTGCTGGCCAGTGCCGGATCGGTCGGGCCGAGCAGCCGGTGCAGCAGCCGGCGCGCCACGCCGACGGCCGTGACGCCGCGCAGAACCGCGAAAACCAGCGTGTGGATGCGCTCGGCCGGGACCGCAAACAGCAGCCGGCGCGCGAGCCGGTACATCACAGTTGGGGCTGGTCGGGCCGCTGGTCGTCGAGACGAGATTTCTTGCGCCGCAACAAAACCCGCCTACTGCCGTCGGTATAGAGCCGCACCCGCGTCAGTTCCCAGCCACGGTATTCGGCCTCGATGGACAGCCGGGTGGACGCGCTGAGGCGAGTCACTTCCGGCGGCAGTCGCAGCGGCACCCACTCGTATTCGTCGGACATCTCGGTGTCCCAGCCCGCGGGCAGCCGGCTTCGCCGCGCCGTCGGCCGGCCGTTCAACGGGTGCCCCCCGCGCGCTCGATGATCTGGACGCCCGCACCCGATCCCGACACCACGTACAAGGTGTCCGACGCTTCGTCAAAGGCCAACGAGTCGGGTTGCTGCACGGTTGGGTATCGCACCCTTTCGACGGGGATTCCGGTTGACAGATCGTAACCAATGACCATATTCGACGCGGTTTGGGACACCCAGGCCAACGCGCGGGAGCCGGCCAGGCCGTACGGGGCCCCTCGCACCGGGTAGGCCTGACGCAAGATCAGCGGGTCGATTCCGTACACCAGCAGTTGGCCGCCGCGGGTGTCGGCGACCAAGACCAGTCCCGGCGGATCGGCGACCATGGTGGTCGCGCCCTCGCCGGCCCGCAGCGCCTGCTCGACGCGGCCGTCGGCGCCGATCGTCGTCACCGAGGTCTGTCCCCGGTCCAGGACTACCGTTGTATTTCCTTGTGTTGCAAGGGAATCAACGCGCGCGAAGATCTTGTTCCGGCTGGTGACGGTCGCGGTGCCGGCGCCGGGTGCCTGGGGGGCAAGGGTGTAGACGGCGCCGTCGGCACTGCCCAGCACCAGCCTGCCGTCGGCGCGTCGCGCGATGGCGGTGAACTCGGCGTCCCGGGCCTCGGCGACCGTCACTTGTGCCGCGCGGCCGGTGGACAGGTCGACCGAGAAGTAGCCGCCGCGGGCCGCCAGGTAGGCCGTGCCACGGCCGTCGCCGGTCAGCGCGGTCGCCGGTCCCGGCAGGATGACGACGCGTGGTGCTTCGTGCGGGTCCCCGAACATGGCGACGCTGGCGGGCGCCGCCGGATCGGGGCCGGGGACCAGGACGGCCAGTTGGCGGGTGCCGCCGTCGAAGACCGCCGCCGCGGCCCGGCCGGCCAGCGGTCGCACCGCGCCGGCCGGATTCTGCGACACCGGCGGCGACTGGGCCGCCCGCGCCGGTTCGATGGTGGGCGGTGCCGTTTGGAGCGGGTTCGAAGAACAACCGGCCATCAACGTCGGCAAAAGCAGCAGGCCAACGAAACGGCGTCGAACTGTGAGTTTGTCTGCCCTACGCCGTCGCAGCAATTATTTTCCCTCGCGTAACGAACATGAAAGCCACATTTTAGGGAACGGTTTCGCATCCAATATGGTCATGTTGCCTGCATCCGGTCGTGCTGCAGAGGTATGGTCGCGTCATGACCGTCACCGCCGACCGGCATATCGCGGCTGGAGAGTTTGCTGTCGAGGACATATCGACAGGAATCTTCGCCAGCGGGTACGGACAAGTCGGTGATGGCCGCAGTTTTTCCTTCCACATTGAGCGCCGGTCGCTCGTCGTCGAAGTTTACCGGCCGCGGCTGGTCGGGCCCGTTCCCCAGGCCGAGGACGTAGTGGCCAGGGCGGTCCGCAGCCTGGTCGACATCGACCTCACCGACGAGCGCAGCCTGACCGCCGCGGTCCGCGACTCGGTCGCGCACGCGGCACCGGTTTCCCGCTAGCAGTGGCGATCGCAAGCGCGGCGTAGCCGGGCGTTGGGGGGACCGCCCGCTTGCGGGGGACGGGTCGCCACCATTGGGCTAGTCACGCCCCGTAGGGCCACCCGCAACCGGGTACGGTCGTCGTCGTGACCGTCATCCTGTTACGGCACGGCCGCTCCACGTCGAACACCGCGGGCATTCTGGCCGGCCGCTCCGAGGGCGTCGACCTCGACGACAAGGGCCGCGAGCAAGCCGCCGGCCTGATCGATCGGATCGGCGACCTGTCGATTCGGGCGGTGGTCAGTTCGCCGCTGCTGCGGTGCCGGCGCACCGTCGAGCCGCTCGCCGAGGCGCTGTGCCTCGAGCCGCTGATCGACGACCGGCTCGCCGAGGTGGACTACGGGGAATGGACGGGCCGCAAAATCGGCGAATTGGCGAAGGAGCCGTTGTGGCGGGTGGTCCAGGCCCATCCCAGCGCGGCCGTGTTCCCCGGCGGGGAGGGTCTGGCGCAGGTGCAGGCGCGCGCGGTGGCCGCCGTCCGCGAACACGACCGGCGGCTGGGCTTAGAACATGGCGGCGACGCGCTGTGGGTGGCTTGTAGTCATGGTGACGTCATCAAGGCCGTCGTCGCCGACGCCTACGGCATGCACCTGGACGGGTTCCAGCGCGTCACGGCCGACCCGGGATCGGTGAGCGTCATCCGCTACACCGCGCTGCGGCCGTTCGTGTTGCACGTCAACCACACCGGTGCGCGGCTGGCCGCCGCATTGCGGGCCGGGCCCCCGCCCAAGAACGAGCCGGAGCGTGACGGGGCGCCGTCGACCGACGCGGTGGTCGGCGGCTCCACGAATTAATTCCGCTTCATCCGGCTGGGGCGCGGCAATCGAATCGCACGGCGACGGCAACAGCCGGTATTTTGGAGGTGCCATGGCCCGCGCAATTCATGTCTTCCGCACGCCCGACCGCTTCGTGGCCGGCACCGTTGGCCAGCCCGGAAATCGTACCTTCTACATCCAGGCGGTGGGCGATTCCCGAGTGGTGTCAGTGGTATTGGAGAAGCAACAGGTCGCGGTGCTGGCCGAGCGCATCGGTGCGCTGCTGCTCGAGGTGAATCGCAGGTTCGGCACACCGGTTCCGCCGGAGCCCACCGAGGTCGACGACCTGAGTCCGTTGATCACGCCGGTCGACGCGGAGTTCCGGGTCGGGACCATGGGCCTGGGCTGGGATTCGGAGGCCCAGACCGTGGTGGTCGAATTGTTGGCCGTCACCGACGCCGAGTTCGACGCCTCGGTGGTGCTCGACGACACCGAGGAGGGGCCCGACGCGGTGCGGGTGTTCTTGACGCCGGAGTCGGCGCGGCAGTTCGCCACTCGCTCCAATCGCGTCATCTCGGCCGGGCGTCCGCCGTGCCCGCTGTGCGACGAACCGTTGGACCCGGAGGGCCACATCTGCGCGCGCGCCAACGGTTATAAGCGCAGCGCGCTACTCGGGCCTGACGATGAATCCCGGGAATAACGAGCGTCACGAACGCCAGGTGTTGCGGGACGGCGAGCTGACGGTCCTCGGACGCATCCGCTCGGCCAGCAACGCCACCTTCCTGTGCGAGGCGACGCTCGGCGAGTGCAGCGTGCACTGCGTCTACAAGCCGGTCTCCGGTGAGGCGCCGCTGTGGGATTTTCCCGACGGAACCCTGGCCGGCCGCGAACTCGCCGCCTACTTGGTGTCGGCGCGGTTGGGGTGGAACATCGTGCCCTACACGGTGATTCGTCACGGGCCGGCGGGCCCGGGCATGCTGCAGCTGTGGGTGGGGCAGCCCGGCGACACCGCCGATTCCGATCCCCGGCCGGGGCCCGAGTTGGTGGACCTGTTTCCCGCCAACACCGTGCAGGCGGGTTATCTGCCGGTGCTGCGGGCCTACGACTACGCCGGTGACGAGGTCGTCCTGATGCACGCCGACGACATCCGCTTGTGGCGGATGGCGGTGTTCGACGTGCTGATCAACAACGCCGACCGCAAGGGCGGCCACGTCCTGCGCGACATCGAGGGCCACATCTACGGCGTCGACCACGGGGTGTGCCTGCATGTGGAGAACAAGCTGCGCACGGTGCTGTGGGGCTGGGCGGGCAAGCCGGTCGACTACCAGACCCTGGAGGCCGTCGCCGGGCTCGCCGAGGCTCTTGGCGGTTCGCTCGGCGATGAACTGGCCGGGCACATCACCCGTGCGGAAATCGCCGCGCTGCGCGGCCGCGCCCTCGCGCTGCTGGACAACCCGGTCATGCCCGGGCCCAACCGGCACCGCCCCATTCCGTGGCCGGCGTTCTAGGGTGAGCTTCGCCGTCGGCGATACTGAACCGGTGAACCCGGCCGCCCATGAGATGACTGATGCCGCACTGGCCGCCGATCTCGCCGCGGAGGCGGGGGAGTTGCTGCTGAAAGTGCGCGAGGAGGTCGGTTTCGGTCATCCCTGGGCTTTGGGCGACGCGGGTGACAGCCTGGCAAACGCGCTGATCTTGCGACGGTTGCACGCCGAGCGGCCCGACGACGCGGTGCTCAGCGAGGAGGCGCACGACGATCTGGTCCGGCTGAGACGCGACCGGGTGTGGATCGTCGACCCGTTGGACGGCACCCGCGAGTTCTCCACTGCCGGACGCGACGACTGGGCGGTTCACATCGCGTTGTGGCAGCGTCCCACCGGCGGCCAGCGCGAAATCACCGATGCCGCAGTGGCATTGCCGGCCCGCGGGAACATGGTGTACCGCAGCGACACGGTGACAGCCGCCCGCGCGCGTGTCGGCATTCCCCACACCTTCCGGATTGCCGTCAGCGCCACTCGCCCGCCCGCCGTGCTGCACCGCATGCGCCAGACGCTGTCCATCCAACCCGTGGCGATCGGCTCGGCCGGCGCCAAAGCGATGGCCCTCATCGACGGCGACGTCGACGCCTATGTGCATGCCGGTGGCCAGTGGGAATGGGATTCGGCGGCGCCGGCCGGGGTGGTGATGGCCGCCGGCATGCACGCGTCGCGGTTGGACGGGTCGCCGTTGCGCTACAACCAGCCCGACCCCTACCTGCCCGACTTCCTGATGTGTCGCGCCGAGGTGGCGCCGGTCCTGCTCGGTGCCATCCGCGAGGCGTGAGGCTAGCTGTTCGCTGGGCCATCGAGACTTTTGCTGGCGCCATCGAGACTGCGGTGGTAGCGGCATCCGAGGCCTCAACGCTAGCTGTGGACGCAGGCTCGATGCCACCAGCGCAGACTCGGCGTCAGCGGCGTCTGGTCACAACCCCCGACGAACTTGCGGGCCAGACCGCTAGCACCTGGGTTAGCACCGGACGCACCGCTGGTCAATTGTGTCGCATTGGTCGCAGGTGCCACACCAGTCTCTGGACCAGCGGACATGCGATGTGTCCACCTCAGCGCGACAACGTCGCCGCGCGACAGGCCTACCGTGCGGGTTGTCGCGCTGAGGTGGGCACATCGGGTGCCCCTCCTCCCGGGGAGGCCAATGGGGCCGATGTGACAAGGCGCGGCCCGCCGCGCGGGCCGCATCGTCAGCGCGCTCTGCCTGATTGCCCGCCTCCTCCTCGGCCCGCCGCGCGGGCCGCATCGTCAGCGCGCCTAAAGTCGAGGGCATGCAGGCGTGGCCCCCCGCACAGGTTCCGGTGTTGCCGGGACGCGGGCCAGAGCTACGGCTCTACGACACCTCCGACCGGCAAGTGCGCCCGGTG
This sequence comes from Mycobacterium malmoense, assembly GCF_019645855.1. Lineage (NCBI taxonomy): Bacteria > Bacillati > Actinomycetota > Actinomycetes > Mycobacteriales > Mycobacteriaceae > Mycobacterium > Mycobacterium malmoense. The sequence continues at coordinate 3,020,327 of NZ_CP080999.1, read as the reverse complement.
GCGGCCGGAACCAAAGCCACCATGTACGTCTGCGGCATCACGCCTTATGACGCCACCCATCTGGGCCACGCGGCCACCTATCTGGCGTTCGACCTGGTCCATCGGCAATGGCTGGACCTGGGTCACGACGTGCACTACGTGCAGAACGTCACCGACGTCGACGATCCGCTGTTGGAGCGCGCCGAACGCGACGGCGTGGACTGGCGAGAACTCGGCGAGCGCGAGGTCGCCCTTTTCCGCCAGGACATGGCGGCGCTGCGGATACTGCCGCCACGCGAATACGTCGGGGCGACCGAGGCGATTCCCGAAGTCATCGAGCTCGTCGAGAAAATGCTGGCGTCGGGCGCGGCGTACGTCCTCGATGACGAATACCCGGACGTCTACTACCGGGCGGACGCCACGCCGCAGTTCGGCTACGAGTCCGGCTATGACCGAGACACCATGCTGCGGCTGTCCGCCGAGCGCGGCGGTGACCCGCGCCGCGCCGGCAAGACCGACGAGCTCGACGCCCTGCTGTGGCGGGCCGCGCGGCCGGGGGAGCCCAGTTGGCCGTCACCGTTCGGCGCCGGCCGGCCCGGATGGCACGTCGAGTGCGCGGCGATCGCGCTCAGCCGCATCGGCAGCGGCCTGGACATCCAGGGCGGGGGCAGCGACCTGATCTTCCCGCATCACGAATTCACCGCCGCGCACGCCGAATGCGTCCGCGGCGAACGCCGCTTCGCCCGGCACTACGTGCACGCCGGGATGATCGGCTGGGACGGACACAAGATGTCCAAGAGCCGCGGCAACCTGGTGCTGGTGTCGACGTTGCGCGCGCAGGGCGTCGAGCCGACGGCCATCCGGTTGGGGCTGCTGGCCGGCCACTACCGCGCGGACCGGTTTTGGGACCAGCACGTGCTCGACGAGGCAACCGCCCGGCTGCAGCGTTGGCGCACGGCGACCGCGCTGCCCGCCGGCCCGGACGTCGCCGACGTCATCGCCCGGGTGCGCCGGTATCTGGCCGACGATCTCGACACTCCGAAATCCCTTGCTGCACTTGATGGTTGGGTCGCCGACGCGCTGGAGTACGGCGGCCACGACGCCGATGCGCCCAAGCGGGTGGCGACCGCGATCGATGCGCTACTCGGGGTGGATCTGTGATGACGTCGCTGCAGGGCAAAGTCGTGTTCATCACCGGCGGCGCACGGGGCATCGGGGCCGAGGTCGCCCGTCGGCTGCGCAACAAGGGCGCCAACCTGGTCCTGACCGACCTCGACGAAGCCGAGCTGGCCGAGCTGGCCGCCGAACTCGGCGAAGACCGGGTGCAGACCGCGGTCGCCGACGTGCGCGACCTGCCCGCCATGCAGGCCGCGGCCGCCCGGGCCGTCGAACGCTTCGGCGGCATCGACGTCGTCGTCGCCAACGCCGGCATCGCCAGCTACGGGTCGGTGCTGCAGGTCGATCCCGAGGCGTTCAAGCGGGTGTTGGACGTCAACGTGCTCGGCGTCTTTCACACCGTGCGCGCCACGCTGCCGGCGGTGATCGACCGCCGCGGTTATGTGCTGATCGTCTCGTCGCTGGCGGCCTACACGGCGGCCCCGGGCTGGGCGGCGTACAACGCGTCGAAGGCCGGCGTCGAGATCCTCGCCAACGCGCTGCGATTGGAGGTCGGCCACCTTCGGGTCAGCGTCGGCTCCGCGCACATGTCCTGGATCGACACCGCCCTGGTCCGCGACACCAAGACCGACCTGCCCGCGTTCGGCGAACTGCTCGCCAGGTTTCCCTGGCCGTTGAACAAGACCACCACCGTCGACCGGTGCGCCGACGCGTTCGTCAAGGGTATCGAGCGCCGCGCGGACCGCATCTACTGCCCGCGCTGGGTCGGCCTGTTCCGCTGGCTCAAGCCGGTGCTGTCCACGACGGTGGGCGAACTTCCGCTGCGCAAGGCCACCGCCGAGCTGTTGCCCCGGCTGGACGCCGAAGTCGCCGCGCTCGGGCGGTCGATGTCCGCGTCCAACGTCGAGTTGTCGCGGCAAAACCGCGGTTTTCCGCCCCAGCCCCACTAGTTGAGGTTCACCGCAGAAGTTATTTGCGCCGCCGGCGCAAATAACGTTCAAATTCCGCGGCCAGCGCGTCGCCGTCGATCTTGCCCAGGGCTTCGTTCATGTCGACCTCGGCGTCGCCGCGCTGCTCCAGCGACTGCACGTATTCGGCCAGGTCCTCGTCTTCGGCGGTCATCTCGGTGATCGCCTGCTCCCACTCCTCGGCCTGGGTCGGCAGGTCACCCAGCGGGACCTCGACGTCGAGCACGTCTTCGACGCGGCGCAGCAGCGCCACCGTCGCCTTCGGGTTCGGCGGGCTCGACACGTAGTGCGGCACGGCCGCCCAGAACGTCACCGCCGGGATCCCGGCGGCCACGCAGGCGTCCTGGAACACCCCGGCGATCCCCGTCGGGCCCTCGTAGCGGGTTTCCTCGAGGCCGAAACGCTTCGCCGACTCGGGGGAGTAGGCCGCGCCCGAGACCGGCACCGGCCGGGTATGCGGCGTGTCGGCCAGCAGGGCCCCGAGGATCACGACGGTGTCGACGTTGAGCTTGTCGGCGATGGCGACCAACTCGGCGCAGAAGGTGCGCCAGCGCATGTTGGGCTCCACCCCGTGCATCAACACGACGTCGCGGTCGCTGCCCGGCGGCCGGCAGTGTGATATCCGCATCGCCGGCCATACCAGCTCGCGGGTGACCCCATCGACCTGCCGGATGACGGGCCGATTCACCTGGTAGTCGTAGTACGCCTCGTCGTCGATCTCCACGATCGGATCGGCTTCCCAGATGGTCTCGAGGTGCTCGAGCGCATCGCTGGCCGCGTCACCGGCATCGTTCCAGCCCTCGAACGCCGCCACGACGACGGTGTTGTGCAGTTCGGGCAGCGCGCTCACAGAATCAGCGTACGACCTACCGGAGACGGTCCTGCGCAGATGCTTCAAGCCGCCTGCCGCAGACCTGTCAACCGCTGGGCTCTTTGCATAGAGCCACTATCCTTGTGGGGTGACTGCCCCAAACGAACACCGGTACGACACCGACCTCCTCGACACTTTGGCGCAGCGTGTGGTGGTCGGCGACGGCGCGATGGGCACCCAGTTACAGGCCGCCGACCTTACGCTTGACGACTTCCGCGGCCTGGAGGGCTGCAACGAGATCCTCAACGAGACACGCCCGGACGTGCTGGAAACCATCCACCGCGCGTACTTCGAGGCCGGCGCCGACGCGGTGGAGACCAACACCTTCGGCTGCAACCTGTCCAACCTCGGCGACTACGACATCGCCGACAGGATTCGGGACCTGTCGGAAAAGGGCACCGCGATCGCGCGCCGGGTCGCCGACGAGCTGGCTGGCTCGGGTTCGGGCCCCGGCCACAGGCGCTACGTGCTGGGGTCGATGGGGCCCGGCACCAAGCTGCCCACCCTCGGCCACACCGAGTACCGGCTCATCCGCGATGCCTACACCGAGGCCGCGCTCGGCATGCTGGACGGCGGCGCCGACGCCATCCTGGTGGAGACCTGCCAGGACCTGCTGCAGCTGAAGGCAGCGGTGCTGGGATCGCGGCGCGCGATGGCGCGGGCCGGTCGGCACATCCCGGTCTTTGCCCACGTCACCGTGGAGACCACCGGCACCATGCTGCTCGGCAGCGAGATCGGCGCGGCGCTGACGGCCGTCGAGCCGCTCGGCGTCGACATGATCGGTCTGAACTGCGCGACGGGACCCGCCGAGATGAGCGAGCATCTGCGCTACCTGTCCCGGCACGCCCGCATCCCCGTGTCGGTGATGCCCAACGCCGGGCTGCCGGTGCTGGGCGCGCGCGGCGCCGAATACCCGCTGCAGCCCGACGAATTGGCCGAGGCGCTGGCCGGTTTCATCGCCGAGTTCGGCCTGTCGCTGGTCGGCGGCTGCTGCGGCACCACCCCCGAACACATCCGGCAGGTGGCCGCCGCCGTGACCGGTCCCGGGCATCCTGAGCGCCCCGAGCGCCACGTGACCTACGAGCCGGCGGTGTCCTCGCTGTACACCGCCGTGCCGTTCAAGCAGGAAGCCTCGGTGCTGGTGATCGGGGAGCGCACAAACGCCAACGGCTCCAAGGCTTTCCGTGAGGCGATGATCGCCGAGGACTACCAGCGCTGCCTCGACATCGCCAAGGACCAGACCCGCGACGGCGCGCATCTGCTGGACCTGTGTGTCGACTACGTGGGCCGCGACGGCGCGGCCGACATGACGGCGCTGGCCAGCCGGCTGGCGACAGCGTCGACCTTGCCGATCATGCTGGACTCCACCGAAACCCCGGTGCTGCAAGCGGGTTTGGAGCACCTGGGTGGTCGCTGCGCCATCAACTCGGTGAACTACGAGGACGGCGACGGTCCGGAGTCGCGTTTTGCCAAGACCATGGAGCTGGTCGCCGAGCACGGCGCCGCGGTGGTCGCGCTCACCATCGACGAGGAGGGCCAGGCCCGTACCGTCGAGAAGAAGGTCGAGATCGCCGAGCGGCTGATCAACGACATCACCGGCAACTGGGGGGTCGACGAATCTTCCATTCTCATCGACTGTTTGACGTTCACCATCGCCACCGGCCAGGAAGAGTCGCGCAAGGACGGCATCGAGACCATCGAGGCGATTCGCGAGCTGAAGAAACGCCACCCCGACGTGCAGACCACGCTCGGGCTATCCAACATCTCGTTCGGTCTCAATCCCGCCGCGCGCCAGGTGCTCAACTCGGTGTTCCTGCACGAATGCCAGGAGGCCGGTCTGGATTCGGCGATTGTGCACGCGTCGAAGATCCTGCCCATCAACCGGATTCCGGAAGAGCAGCGCGAGGTGGCGCTGGACCTGGTCTATGACCGCCGCCGCGAGGGATATGACCCGCTGCAGGAGCTGATGCGGCTCTTCGAGGGCGTGTCGGCGGCATCGTCGAAGGAATCCCGCGCGGCGGAACTGGCGAAGCTGCCGCTCTTCGAGCGGCTGGCCCAGCGCATCGTCGACGGCGAGCGCAACGGCCTGGAGGCCGACCTCGACGAGGCCATGACCCAAAAGCCGCCGCTGGCGATCATCAACGAGAACCTGCTGGCCGGCATGAAGACGGTCGGCGAGCTGTTCGGCTCCGGGCAGATGCAGCTGCCGTTCGTGCTGCAGTCGGCCGAGGTGATGAAAACCGCTGTGGCGTACCTGGAACCGCACATGGAAAAGTCCGACGACGATTCGGGCAAGGGCCGCATCGTGCTGGCCACCGTCAAGGGCGACGTGCACGACATCGGCAAGAATTTGGTCGACATCATCTTGAGCAACAACGGCTACGAGGTGGTCAACATCGGCATCAAGCAGCCGATCACCAACATTCTCGAAGTGGCCGAGGACAAGAGCGCCGACGTGGTCGGGATGTCGGGCCTGCTGGTGAAGTCCACCGTGGTGATGAAGGAAAACCTCGAGGAGATGAACACCCGCGGCGTGGCGGAGAGGTTCCCGGTGCTGCTCGGCGGCGCGGCGCTGACCCGCAGCTACGTGGAGAACGACCTGGCCGACATCTACGACGGCGAAGTCCATTACGCGCGAGACGCTTTCGAGGGCCTGAAGCTGATGGACACCATCATGAGCGCCAAGCGGGGCGAGGCGCCGGCACCGGGGAGCCCCGAGGCCTTGGAGGCTGTTAAGGCCCGCGAGAAGGAGGCCGAGCGCAAGGCCCGCCACGAGCGGTCCAAGCGGATCGCGGAGCAGCGCAAGGCGGTAGAGGAGCCGGTCGTGGTGCCCGAACGCTCCGACGTCGCCGCCGACGTCGAGGTTCCCGTCCCGCCGTTCTGGGGATCGCGGATCGTCAAGGGGCTGGCGCTGGCCGACTACACCGGCATGCTGGACGAGCGCGCATTGTTCCTGGGGCAGTGGGGTTTACGCGGTGTGCGCGGGGGAGAGGGGCCGGCGTACGAGGATTTGGTGGAGACCGAGGGGCGGCCACGGCTGCGGTACTGGCTGGACCGGTTGTCCACCGACGGCATCCTGGCGCACGCCGCGGTGGTGTACGGCTACTTCCCGGCGGTGTCCGAGGGCGACGACGTCGTGGTGCTCACCGAGCCCACACCCGATGCGCCGCAGCGGTATCGGTTCACCTTCCCGCGCCAGCAGCGTGGGCGGTTCCTGTGCATCGCCGACTTCATCCGCTCGCGGGACCTGGCCCGCGAGCGGGGCCAAGTTGACGTGTTGCCGTTCCAGTTGGTGACGATGGGCCAGCCGATCGCCGACTTCGCCAACGAGCTGTTCGCGTCGAATTCCTACCGCGACTACCTCGAGGTGCACGGCATCGGCGTGCAGCTGACCGAGGCGCTGGCCGAGTACTGGCACAAACGCATTCGCGAGGAGCTCAAGTTCTCCGGGGATCGGGCGATGTCGGCCGAGGACCCCGAGACGGTCGAAGACTATTTCAAGCTCGGCTACCGGGGCGCCCGTTTCGCGTTCGGCTACGGCGCGTGCCCGGACCTGGAGGACCGGGCGAAGATGATGGAGCTGCTGGAGCCCGAACGCATCGGCGTGACGCTGTCGGAGGAGTTCCAGCTGCATCCCGAGCAGTCGACCGACGCCTTCGTGCTGCACCATCCCGAGGCCAAGTACTTCAACGTCTAAGCATCCCACGTGCGGGGCAGCATCGGCTCTCGCGGGGCGTCGCCGAATTCGCTGCTATCCAGGTGGGTGAGTCCTTTCGCTTGCGCCGCAGCCGATTTCGGGAGCGTTCCGGCGAACCCGAGCGTCTCCGAACCGTGTTGCGAGGCGGCGAGGTGCTCAGCCGCCGGCAGGTCGGCCGACGACGTCGTGCGCCCGTCGTCTTCCAGGTACTCGAAGCGGTGCTTTCGGACGTGCTGGCGTGCCCTGGCGGCTCGCTTCACCCTGGCCAGGTCGCTGTCCGCCGGGACTTTGGCGGCGGTCGCGGCGATGCCCGCGCTGATGGCGGCGGCGGCCTTGATCCTGGACGTCGGGGTGGACCCCTCGCCGTCGGGGCCACCGCCGACCACGTAAAAGCCCTCGGCGACACCGGAGCCGGCGGTCGTGGGCGACGCCGACGCCGTGGACGCCGCCGGCGCGCCGGCCGGTGCGGCAGCGGGCGCGGCGGGACCGGCGCCCGTCAGTGTGACCACGGTGGTCGCGGGCCAACTCCGGTGGTCGGGCGCACTGGAACCCACGACCACCGGTGCCGAGCCGGCCAGCGCGCCAACCCCGGCGATGCCGGCCAGTCCGACCAGCCCCACCGGCGACGCGAGCGCGGCCAGCAGCGGGGTGAATGGACCGAAATAGATCAAGGGATCCAGCACCGAGTAGGCGAGGATCGTGAAGACCTGGGTGGACACCAGGGAGATCAGCGCGTCCAGCACCTGGACGACGAGACCACCGAGCGGTCCGGGCAGTATTTGCGCGGCCAGGCTTTGCAGGCCGTTGAGGAAATCGGTGAGCAGCTGAAGGATCAACCCGGTGGGGTCGGGGAAGGCGCTACCGGCGGCGGAAGTCGCGGCGGCGGTGAGGATGTGAGGCGCGGGTGACGTGGTGGGCGTCGCCGCGAGGCTCTCCTCGGCGACGCCCTGATAGCCGCTCATCGCGGCGGCGGCCTGAACCCACATGCGGCTGTAGTCGGCTTCGTTGAGCGCGATGGGGATCGTGTTGATGCCGAAGAAATTGGTGGCGACCAGAACGGCGTGCAGGGCATGGTTGGCCGCCAGCTCGGCGAGCGTCGGCATGCCGGCCAGCGCGGACGCATACCCGGCGGCCGCCGTCTCGTGCCCCGTCGCGGCGCCGGCGGCCGCCGCGCTCGCCTCACCCAGCCATAACAGGAAAGGCTGATGCGCCGCGACAAACCGCTCCGCGCTCGGCCCCTCCCACGCGGCGGCCTGGGCGGCGGCGAGAATTCCGGTGAGTTCCGTTGCGGCATAAGCATATTCGGCGGCAAGGGCTCGCCACGCCCCGGCCGTGCTCAAAAGTGGACCGGGACCGGGGCCGGTCGACAGCAGCGTCGAATGCACCTCCGGGGGCAGCGCGAACCAGATCGGGAAGGTCACGGTCGACCAGCTCCTTCGACAGCCTAATATAGGTTAGGCTAGCCTACATTAGGCTGGGCTTACTTGTGGGCTTGGCTGTGACGGCTGGGAAGCGCGACGTGGTAAAACCGCCGTGACTTTGCTCGCCGCCGCGTGAAACAATCGCTGCCCGTGAAGACCTTCGAGGATCTGTTCGCCGAACTCGGCGATCGCGCCCGCACCCGTCCCACCGGCAGTGCCACGGTCGCCGCGCTGGACGGCGGCATACATGGGCTGGGCAAGAAGATCCTGGAGGAGGCCGGCGAGGTGTGGCTGGCCGCCGAACACGAACCCGACGACGCGCTGGCCGAGGAGATCAGCCAATTGCTGTACTGGACGCAGGTGCTGATGATCGCGCGCGGCCTGTCCCTCGACGACGTCTACCGGAAGCTGTGAGCATGTTGCGGGTGGCGGTTCCCAACAAAGGTGCGCTCAGCGAGCCGGCCACCGAGATCCTCGCGGAGGCCGGCTACCGGCGCCGCACCGACCCGAAGGACCTGACGGTCATCGACCCCCTCAACCGGGTCGAGTTTTTCTTCTTGCGGCCCAAGGACATTGCGATCTATGTCGGTTCGGGAGAACTCGACTTCGGCATCACCGGACGCGACCTGGTGGCCGATTCCGGTGCGCCGGTGCGCGAGCGCCTGGCACTGGGTTTCGGATCGTCGAGCTTCCGCTATGCCGGCCCCGCCGGGCGCAATTGGACGACGGCCGACCTGGCCGGGAAAAGAATCGCCACCGCCTACCCGAACTTGGTCCGAAAAGACTTGGCCGAGCGAGGCATTGACGCGACCGTCATCAGGCTTGACGGAGCGGTGGAGATCTCGGTGCAACTCGGGGTGGCCGACGCCATCGCCGACGTGGTGGGGTCCGGTCGCACCCTGGGCCTGCATGACCTGGTGGCCTTCGGTGAACCGCTGTGTGATTCGGAGGCGGTGCTGATCGAGCGCACCGACCACGACGGCGACGACCGGAGCGCGGCGCGCGCTCAGCTGGTGGCCCGGGTGCAGGGCGTGGTGTTCGGCCAGCAGTACCTGATGCTCGATTACGACTGCCCGCGCTCGGTATTGGACAAGGCCACATCGATCACCCCGGGGCTGGAGTCACCGACCATCGCCCCGCTCGCCGACCCGGACTGGGTGGCGATCCGCGCGCTGGTGCCCCGTCGGGGCGTCAACGAGATCATGGACGAGCTCGCCGCCATCGGCGCCAAAGCGATCCTGGCTTCCGATATCAGGTTCTGCCGATTCTGATCAACGGGTGATCGGGCCGCGGCTGTGTTAGCGTCCGGCCTTGGGAGAGATTTGCCCGGGGCTACGTCAGGAGGTCTCCGTGACACATGTGCTCGTTCTGCTGATGGCTTTGCTGATCGGTGTCGTCGCCGGGTTGCGCTCGCTGACGGCTCCCGCCGTGATCGCCTGGGCCGCCTTCCTCGGCTGGATCGACCTGCAGCACACGTGGGCGTCCTGGATGGCCAACATCGCCACGGCCGTCGTCCTCAGCGTCCTGGCGGTGGGCGAACTGGTCAACGACAAACTTGCCAAGACACCGCCCCGCACCGCGGCGCCCGTGTTCGCCGGCCGGATCATCTTGGGCGGGTTCGCCGGCGCGGTCATCGGCGCGGCGTGGCACTTCACCTGGACGGCACTCGGCGCCGGTGTCATCGGCGCGGTGCTCGGCACCCTCGGCGGCTATCAGGCGCGTACCCGGCTGGTGGCCGCGACCGGCGGGCGTGACCTCCCGATCGCGCTGCTCGAGGACGCGGTCGCGATCCTGGGTGGATTCGCCATCGTCGCGCTGACGGCTCGCCTGTGACAGAGCATTTCGACGCGATCATCGTCGGCGCCGGGCAGGCCGGCCCCCCGCTGGCGGGACGGCTGACGTCGGCGGGACAGCGCGTCGCGGTCATCGAACGCAAACTGATCGGCGGCACCTGCGTCAACACCGGGTGCATCCCGACCAAGACCCTGGTGGCCAGCGCGCACGCCGCCCACCTGGCCCGCCGCGGCGCCGAATACGGTGTCGGGACCGGACCGATCGGCGTGGACATGGCGAAAGTCAAGGCACGCAAAGACGACATCATGCTCAAGGACCGCGAGGGTGTCGAAAGCTGGCTGGAGGGCATGGACGGCTGCACCGTCTTTCGCGGCCACGCCCGCTTCGAGGATCCGCACACGGTCGGGGTCAATGGCGACCTGCTGCGCGCCGACCGAATCTTCCTCAACGTCGGCGGCCGCGCGGTGGTGCCGGAGATCCCGGGACTGTCCGACGTCGACTTCCTCACCAACGTGTCGATCCTCGAACTCGACACGTTGCCAACGCATCTCGTCATCATCGGCGGCAGCTACATCGCGCTGGAGTTCGCGCAGATGTACCGGCGCTTCGGGGCCCGGGTCACCGTCGTCGAGAAGGGCCCGCGGCTGGCGTCCCGCGAAGACGAGGACGTCTCCGCCGCCGTCAAAGAGATCCTGGAGGCCGAAGGGATCGACGTTGTCGTCGACGCCGACGATATCCGGATCACCAAGCGGGACAAGGGATTCGAACTCACTCCTCGCGCCGGCGCCGCGCCCATCGCCGGGAGTCATCTGCTGGTGGCGGTGGGACGCCGACCCAACACCGACGACCTGGGCCTGGAGGCGGCCGGTGTGCGAACCGACGCCCGGGGCTACATCGCGGTCGACGACCAGCTCAAGACCAACGTCGATCACATCTGGGCGATGGGCGACTGCAACGGCAAGGGCGCGTTCACCCACACCTCGTACAACGACTTCGAGATCGTCGCCGCCAACCTGCTCGACAGGGATTCTCACGAGCCGCCACGGCTCGTGAGCGACCGCATCACCACCTACGCGCTCTACATCGACCCGCCGCTGGGGCGCGCCGGCATGACCGTCGGCCAGGTCCGCGCGTCGGGCCGCAACGCGTTGGTGGGCAAGCGGCCGATGACCAGGGTCGGCAGGGCGGTGGAAAAGGGTGAGACGCAAGGCTTTATGAAGGTCGTGGTGGACGCCGACACCGACGAGATCCTCGGAGCCGCCATCCTCGGGGTCGGGGGCGACGAGGCGATTCACGCCATCCTGGACGTCATGTCGGCCAAGGCGCCGTACACGACGTTGTCGCGCACGATGCACATCCACCCCACCGTCAGCGAGCTCATTCCTACGATGCTGCAGGAGATGTCACCTCTGGGCTAGCCTCCGGCCAGCCGGGGTAGGGCGGTGGCGTCCCGCCGAAAGTCGGGCAGTGCTGCCGGTGGGCGCACCATTCGCACAACCGCGACTGGCTGGGCCGGAAATCGCCTGTCTGCGCGGCCGATTGGATGGCCCGCCAGATGGCCATCAGCGTCTTCTCGAAGCGCAGCAGCTCGTCGTGGTCGGGCGCGTAATCCAATACCTGGCCGTCGGCCAGGTAGATGAGCCGCAGCCGGGTGGGCAGCACGCCGCGCGAACGCAGCAGCGCCACCGCGTAGAACTTCATCTGGAACAGCGCCTTGAACTCGGCCAGCGCCCGCGCGGCGGGCGGCGCCTTGCCGGTCTTGTAGTCGACCACCCGCAGCTCGCCGGTGGCGGCAACGTCGATGCGGTCGATGAAGCCCCGCAGCAGCGTGCCGTCGGCGAGTTCGACCTCCACGCGCTCTTCGCAGCACTGCGGGTCGAATCGGGTCGGGTCCTCGAGCCGGTAATAGCCGGACAGCAATGCGCGGGCCTCCGCCAGCAGTTCGGTTCGCTGCTCGGGTTCCAATTCGCCGGCCAGGTCGGGCTCCGCGGCGATCACCCGGTCCCATGCGGGCTCCACGAGCGACAGCGCGGCGTCGGGGCCGCGCAGCGCGGCGGGAAGGCCGTAGAGCTGCTCCAGCGCCGCGTGCACCACGGACCCCCGCAGCTGCGCCGCGGACGGCGCCTCGGGCAACCGGTCGATCGCCCGGAACCGGTACAGCAGCGGGCACTGCTTGAAGTCCGCCGCCCGCGACGGTGACAGCGCCGGCCGTGGCGGCTGGACGATCGCGGCCTCCGTCATGGGCATCATGGGCGAAGCCTAGAACCGGGTGCCGACAACCCCGAGCACCGATCGCGGCGAGTCGGCTGGCACGCTAGACGGCGTGTCAGCAACCGGCCCGTTCACCGCTGGCGAGCGCGTCCAGCTCACCGACGCCAAGGGCCGCCACTACACGATGGAACTCACCCCCGGCGCCGAGTTCCACACCCATCGCGGCTCGATCGCGCACGACGACGTGATCGGGCTGGAGCAGGGCAGCGTGGTCAAATCCGGCAACGGCGGCTACTTCCTGGTGCTGCGCCCGCTGCTGGTCGACTACGTGATGTCGATGCCCCGCGGGCCACAGGTGATCTACCCGAAGGACGCCGCCCAGATCGTGCACGAGGGCGACATCTTCCCGGGCGCGCGCGTGCTGGAGGCCGGGGCCGGATCCGGCGCGCTGACCTGCTCGCTGCTGCGCGCCGTCGGGCCCGACGGGCGGGTGGTCTCCTACGAGCAGCGCGCCGATCATGCCGAGCACGCCCGCCGCAACGTGTCGGTCTTCTTCGACGGACGACCGGACAACTGGGAGTTGATCGTCAGCGACCTCGCGGACTCCGAGCTGCCCGACGGCTCCTTCGACCGGGCCGTGCTCGACATGCTGGCGCCGTGGGACGTGCTCGACGCGGTGTCGCGGCTGGTGATCGCCGGCGGTGTGCTGCTGATCTACGTGGCCACGGTCACCCAGCTGTCGCGGGTCGTGGAGGCGCTGCGGGCCCAGCGGTGCTGGACCGAGCCGCGGGCGTGGGAGACGCTGCAGCGCGGCTGGAACGTCGTCGGCTTGGCCGTGCGGCCGCAGCATTCGATGCGCGGGCACACCGCGTTCTTGATATGTGCGCGACGGCTCGCTCCCGGCGTCGTCGCCCCGGCGCCGCTGGGCCGCAAGCGCGAGGGCCGCGACGGCTAGGGCCCGAACGCTTTAGTCGTCGCTGTGGTGCAGGCCCCGTCGCACCGACAGCAGCTCGAGTTCGGGACGCGCGGCCATCAGGCGTTCGGCCGCGTCGAGGACGTCGACCGTGTGGCCACGGTCGCCGGACACCATGGCCACGCCGATGCCCGCGCGCCGGTACAGGTCTTGCGAACCGGTCTCGGCGGCCGACACGCTGAACTTGCGCTGCAGCTCGGCGACCACGGGACGAATCACCGATCGCTTCTGTTTGAGTGAGTGCACGTCGCCCAGCAACACGTCGAACTCGAGCCAGCCGATCCACATTTATTTGGGCGGCGCCGGGGCCGGGCCGGGAGTCGTCGCCGCCGGCGACTTGCGCAGGGCCAACAGCATTTCCGCGGTTCGCCGCGATAGCTGCCATCCACCTTGAGAGGACGCGGAGGGCGTGAACTCCATCGGGAACGTGAAGTTCCCGTTGTTCGCATGGGCGGTGTTGACGCTGACCGTGGCCATCACGTGGGACGGATTCTTGTCCGACCACGCGACGTTGTTCGCCGCGAAGGTCATGGGCAGATAGCCGTTGTCCCGCAACGCGTTGGTGAACTTGTCGATGGTGCCCGCGCTCTCGGGGGTTGCGCCTTCGATGAGGTTCACCTTGTTGACGCCCGCAACGTTGGGGTCGGCGAGCCGGTTCAGCACGTCGGTGAGGGCTTCGGGCGCGGGCAGGGGAGCGGTCGGGGGAGCCGCGACGACGAGTGGACTCGACGTGGCCGGGCCCGCCGGCTGGGTGGCGGACGACACCACCTTGGGTCCGTGGGGCGAACACGCCGAGAGCCCCAGCGCCACCGCCGTGGCGGCGCTCAAGGCGACGGACAGGTGTCGATGCATCCAGTGGGGCCGGGCTATGCGCCCGTGTCTGCGGTCGGGCCAACGGGTGCAATGGAAGTCACACCGGCGGCGGCAGCGCCGACGATTACAACACCGGCTAAGCCTGTGGTGAGGGCTTTCATGGCCACGGTTGTCCTTTCGATCGGCGCGATTCGAGGCAGAGATTACCAGCGGGGCCCGCGACTCGACTTTTGACCGCATTTGACTCCGCACATCAAGCGCCAATCGCCGGTAGCGTTGACGTATCCACCGCATCATTTCGGGGCGGGAAAGGAGCGCAACATGGGTGACTCAGAGCGTTCTGAAGCATTCGGTAACTCTCGTGAAACTGGCATGTCCAGCGGCGATGCGGCCGAATTGGAACAGTTACGCCGTGAGGCAGCGGTGCTGCGCGAGCAACTGGAGCATGCCGTTGGATCGCACGCCGGCACTCGCTCGGCCCGCGATGTGCATCAACTCGAAGCCCGTATCGACTCGCTTGCGGCCCGCAATTCCAAATTAATGGAAACTCTTAAAGAGGCCCGCCAGCAGTTGTTGGCGTTGCGGGAAGAAGTCGACCGGCTCGGCCAGCCGCCGAGCGGCTACGGCGTCCTGTTGGCAACGCACGACGACGAGACGGTCGACGTGTTCACGTCGGGGCGCAAGATGCGCCTGACATGCTCGCCCAACATCGATGTCGCGTCGCTGCGGAAGGGCCAGACGGTCCGGCTCAACGAGGCCCTGACCGTCGTCGAGGCCGGCACGTTCGAATCCGTCGGCGAGATCTCCACTTTGCGTGAGGTGCTCAACGACGGTCACCGCGCGCTGGTGGTCGGCCACGCCGACGAGGAACGCATCGTGTGGCTGGCCGAGCCGTTGGTCGCCGAGGACCTGCCGGACGGCGTTCCCGACGCGCTCAACGACGACACCAAGCCCCGCAAGCTGCGTCCGGGCGACTCGCTGCTGGTCGACACGAAAGCCGGCTACGCCTTCGAGCGCATCCCCAAGGCCGAGGTCGAAGACCTGGTGTTGGAAGAGGTGCCCGACGTCAGCTACCAGGACATCGGCGGCCTCACCCGCCAGATCGAACAGATCCGCGACGCCGTCGAGCTGCCGTTCCTGCACAAGGAGCTCTACCGGGAGTACGCGCTGCGCCCGCCCAAGGGTGTGCTGCTCTACGGCCCGCCCGGCTGCGGAAAGACGTTGATCGCCAAGGCCGTCGCCAACTCGTTGGCCAAGAAGATGGCCGAGGTGCGCGGCGACGACGCCCGCGAGGCCAAGTCCTACTTCCTGAACATCAAGGGCCCCGAGCTGCTGAACAAGTTCGTCGGCGAGACCGAGCGGCACATCCGGCTGATCTTCCAGCGGGCCCGCGAGAAGGCGTCGGAGGGAACGCCGGTGATCGTGTTCTTCGACGAGATGGACTCGATCTTCCGCACCCGCGGCACCGGGGTGTCCTCCGACGTCGAGACGACCGTGGTGCCGCAGCTGCTGTCCGAGATCGACGGGGTGGAGGGACTCGAGAACGTCATCGTGATCGGCGCCTCCAACCGTGAGGACATGATCGACCCCGCGATCCTGCGGCCCGGGCGCCTCGACGTGAAGATCAAGATCGAGCGCCCGGATGCCGAAGCGGCGCAAGACATCTTCTCGAAGTACCTGACCGAGGCGCTGCCGGTGCACGCCGACGACCTCGCCGAGTTCGACGGCGACCGCACGGCCTGCATCAAGGCGATGATCGAAAAGGTCGTCGACCGGATGTACGCCGAGATCGACGACAACCGGTTCCTGGAGGTCACCTACGCCAACGGCGACAAGGAAGTCATGTACTTCAAGGACTTCAACTCCGGGGCGATGATCCAGAACGTCGTCGACCGGGCGAAGAAGAATGCCATCAAGTCGGTGCTGGAGACCGGGCAGCCGGGCCTGCGCATCCAGCACCTGCTCGACTCGATCGTCGACGAGTTCGCCGAGAACGAGGACCTGCCCAACACCACCAACCCCGATGACTGGGCGCGGATTTCGGGCAAGAAGGGCGAACGGATCGTCTACATCCGCACCCTGGTCACCGGGAAGTCGTCGAGCGCGTCGCGGGCCATTGACACCGAATCCAACCTGGGCCAGTACCTGTAGGGCCCGAGGTCAGTCGGTCTCCAGCGAGTAGCTGTTGGTCAGGTTGTCTTGCAGCACCTGGGCCGCTTGGGTTTTGGTGTCCACCCGCAACTCGTTGGCAAGCACACGCGGCCGGTAGTCCCACCCCTTCGGCAGGTCGAGCCGGCTGGCCAGGCCGGGCAGATCTTCGCGTTTCAGGTTGGGGTCCGCGATCTGGCTCCACGTCTGCATGACCCAGCGCCGCCCCTCGGGGTCGATGAGTTCGTAGACCTCTTGGCCGGCGTTGAAGACGAAGACCGTGTGGCGATTGACCTTGTTGGCGATGTAGGGCGCGGGATTCATCGAGGACAGCAGGACGGTGGCCTGCTGGATCATCTCGATCCCGCCGAACGTCTTCGTGACTTGCGGGCCCTGCTGCGCCTTTTCGATGGCGTTCATCAGCCAGTAGCGCGGACCGTTGAGCAGCGCTGCGGCCGCACCGTTTTCGGCGGCGATCGCCTGTGCGTCAAGCGCGGACCACAGCTCGGCGGGACAGTCGTTGAGCGGAAAACTGTTGTAAACCGTGGCCTGCGGGCCGGCCTCGCCGGGGGTCAACAGGAGCACTTCGCCGTAACGCTTCCCAGCCAGGTCGGTCATCGATTCACACACTTCCTCTTCGGCGGGGCGCCGCAGACCAGTGTGAAGTTAACCACTGCCTCCGGTGGCGTCAACTTCACACACGGCCATCGCGGCGGCGCCGCGGTAGCGATTGCGCGCGATCAGGGTGGTGTGCAGGTCGTCGATCAGCGGGTCGAGGAACGTGGAGCGGTATTCGGCGTCGCCGGCCGCGCGGGCGCTGATGTACATGAACGTCAACGCCCCGAGGAAAAGGCACATGTGGATCAGCGAATCCGGCACGGGCAGCGTGAATCCCAGCACCGTCGCGGTGCTTTTGTAGGTGTGGGTCCATTCGTTGAGCAGCGACGGATTGAGCACGATCAGCCCCAGGACCAAGTAGATCGTGGCGGTGACGACCGCCACCACCAGGATTTGCGCCAGTTGTGAGGCGGCCAACACGAAGATCACGTTGAGGCGTTCGGTCCTTTTCAGCGCGGCGCAGTCCGGGGTGTCGGACATGGTCGCGAAGGGCGTGCCGGCAAGCCTTTCGGTGTCGTTGGGCAGGGCCGCCGTCGTCGCTCGCAGCATCGGCCTGACGCGCTCCCGGGTGGCGGAGACGACGAAGGCCGCGGCGATGGAGACCAGAAAGGCCATCGCCAGCACCAGCCGGTCGCCGCTGATCGTGGCGGCCAGGATCCAGACGTAGCTGTTGAAGAACACCAACGCCGTCAGCAGCACGACCGGCAGGGCCCGGACGGCCAAGGCCCCCACCGTCGCAAGGTGCGACAGCATCATGCGCACCGCCCACCCGACGACCGATCCGGCGCCGCAGCCGGTCAGGATCAGCACAGCGGCCACGACGACGGCCTCCTGCGGCAGTTGCGTGGGGCCGGCCACGGTGAGTCCGACGCACGCCACGGCGACCACCGCCGCGGTCGCCACCGCCGCGCGCACCCGACTACTTCGCGCCCGGGACACCAGCCAGCCGACCAGGGCCATCAGGGGGAGCGCCAGCGCGACTATCGCCAGCACCACCAGTTCGGAGGTCGTCGGGTTCCCGGTGATCTCGACGTCGTGGCCGCCGGTGATCGCGTAGACCGGCAGGATGCAGGCCTGCAGCGCCGCGTACGCCGCCAGCGCGGGGGCCGAGCGCGGCCAGAGCCGTCGCCACCGGGCTCGCCTGGTCAGCACCGACGGCAAACCCCGCTCCAAGAACCAGCTTTCGGCCGCGGCGCTCGCCGATGCTTGGCGCACCGCCGGTCGGCCACGGGAAAGGCTCATGCCGGCTCACCCTAGCGGCGCGGCGGGCCGCGGGCTGCGCACATTGTCGCTGCGCCGGGGTCGGATTGGCTTGCTCCTCCTCGGGCCGGGAACGGCCCGCATCGTCGCTGCGCCTAAGCTCTAGGCATGCAACGGATTATCGGGACGGAGGTCGAGTACGGCATTTCCTCGCCGTCGGACCCGACCGCCAACCCGATCCTCACCTCGACCCAGGCGGTGCTGGCCTATGCGGCCGCCGCCGGCATTCAGCGCGCCAAACGCACCCGCTGGGACTACGAGGTGGAATCGCCGCTGCGCGACGCCCGCGGCTTCGACCTGAGCCGCTCGGCCGGGCCGCCGCCGGTGGTCGACGCCGACGAGGTCGGCGCGGCCAACATGATCCTGACCAACGGGGCGCGGCTCTACGTCGACCACGCGCACCCGGAATACTCCGCGCCCGAGTGCACCGATCCGCTGGACGCGGTGATCTGGGACAAGGCCGGCGAGCGGGTGATGGAGGCCGCCGCCCGGCACGTCGCCAGCGTGCCCGGGGCCGCCAAACTGCAGCTCTACAAGAACAACGTCGACGGCAAGGGCGCCTCCTACGGGGCGCACGAGAACTACCTGATGAGCCGGCAGACGCCGTTTTCGGCCATCATCGCCGGGCTGACCCCGTTTCTGGTGTCCCGGCAGGTGGTCACCGGATCCGGCCGGGTCGGCATCGGGCCCTCCGGCGACGAGCCCGGCTTCCAGCTGTCCCAGCGCTCCGACTACATCGAGGTCGAGGTCGGGCTGGAGACCACGCTCAAGCGCGGCATCATCAACACCCGCGACGAACCGCACGCCGACGCCGACCGCTACCGCCGGCTGCACGTGATCATCGGCGATGCCAACCTCGCCGAGACCTCGACGTACCTGAAGCTGGGCACCACGGCGCTGGTGCTCGATCTGATCGAAGAAGGCCCGGCACACGGGATCGACCTCACCGACCTGGCGCTGGCCCGGCCGGTGCACGCCGTTCATGCCATCAGCCGCGACCCGTCACTGCGGGTAGCCGTGGCGCTGGCGGACGGCCGCGAACTGACCGGCCTGGCGCTGCAACGGATCTACCTCGACCGGGTGGCAAAGCTGGTCGACGGCCGCGACCACGACGCGCGGGCGGCCGACGTCGTCGAAACCTGGGCACACGTGCTCGACCTGCTCGAGCGCGACCCGATGGAGTGTGCCGAGCTGCTGGACTGGCCGGCCAAGCTGCGACTGCTCGAAGGTTTCCGGCAGCGGGAGAACCTGAGCTGGTCGGCGCCGCGGCTGCACCTCGTCGACCTGCAATATTCCGACGTCCGGCTGGACAAGGGCCTGTACAACCGGTTGGTCGCGCGGGGCTCGATGAAGCGTCTGGTCACCGAACATCAGGTGCTGGCCGCCGTCGACAACCCGCCGACGGACACCCGCGCGTATTTCCGCGGTGAATGCCTGCGCAGGTTTGGGGCCGACATCGCCGCGGCCAGCTGGGACTCGGTGATCTTCGACCTCGGTGGGGATTCGCTGGTGCGCATCCCGACGCTCGAGCCGCTGCGGGGCAGTAAGGCACACGTCGGGGCGCTGCTGGACTCCGTGGATAGCGCCGTCGAACTGGTGGAACAACTCACCAGCTAAGACGCGTTAACCCGGGAAACGTCGGGGTTGACCGGTAGGGTAGAGGAAGACCGGCGGGCGTGTGACGCGGCCGATAACAATGCAGGAGGCGGCGATGGCTCAGGAGCAGACTAAGCGTGGTGGTGGCGGCGGCGACGAGGACGACTTCGCCGACACCACTGCTGCGGGCCAGGAGCGTCGCGAAAAGTTGGCCGAGGAGACCGACGATCTGCTCGACGAGATTGACGACGTCCTTGAGGAGAACGCCGAGGACTTTGTCCGCGCGTACGTCCAAAAGGGCGGACAGTGATCTGGCCGTTCTCCGATCGCCTGTCCACCAACCCGCCCGCCATAGACCTGTCCTCGTTTGCTGACTTCCTGCGCCGCCAGGCGCCGGAGTTGCTACCGGCGAGCCTCGGCGGCGGGAGCGTCGGTGACCGGCTGCCGCACGGCACCACCATCGTCGCGCTGAAATACCCCGGCGGCGTCGTCATCGCCGGCGATCGCCGCTCGACGCAGGGCAACATGATCGCCGGGCGCGACGTGAAGAAGGTCTACATCACCGACGACTACACCGCCACCGGCATCGCCGGCACCGCCGCGGTCGCCGTCGAATTCGCCCGGCTCTACGCCGTGGAACTCGAGCACTACGAGAAGCTCGAAGGCTTGTCGCTCACCTTTGCCGGCAAGGTCAACCGGCTCGCCATCATGGTGCGCGGCAACCTGGCGGCCGCGATGCAGGGACTGGTGGCGCTGCCGCTGCTGGCGGGCTACGACATCCATGCGGCGGATCCCGAAAGCGCCGGCCGCATCGTCTCGTTCGACGCCGCCGGCGGCTGGAACATCGAGGAAGAGGGTTATCAGTCGGTGGGGTCGGGGTCGATCTTCGCCAAGTCGTCGATGAAGAAGCTGTACTCGCAGGTCGTCGATGGTGATTCCGCGCTGCGGGTGGCCGTGGAGGCGCTCTACGACGCCGCCGACGACGATTCGGCCACCGGCGGACCGGATCTGGTCCGCGGCATCTACCCGACGGCGGTCACCATCGACGCCGACGGGGCGGTCGACGTGCCGGAGCGCCGTATCGCCGAACTGGCCCGGGAGATCATTGAAAGCCGTTCGCGCGCAGATACTTTCGGTCCCGACGCCGAGCCGCGGGGGGAGAAGTGAGCTTCCCGTATTTCATCTCGCCCGAGCAGGCGATGCGCGAACGCAGCGAGCTCGCGCGCAAGGGCATCGCGCGGGGCAAAAGCGTGGTGGCGCTGGCGTACGCCGGTGGTGTGTTGTTCGTCGCGGAGAACCCGTCACGGTCGCTGCAGAAGATCAGCGAAGTCTACGATCGCGTGGGGTTTGCGGCCGCGGGCAAGTTCAACGAGTTCGACAATCTGCGCCGGGTCGGGATTCAGTGGGCCGACACCCGTGGCTACGCCTACGACCGTCGCGACGTCACCGGTCGGCAGCTGGCCAATGCATACGCGCAGGTGCTGGGAAGCATCTTCACCGAGCAGGCCAAGCCCTACGAGGTCGAGTTGTGTGTCGCCGAGGTCGCGCACTACGGCGAAACGAAACCGCCTGAGCTGTACCGGATTACCTACGACGGGTCGATCGCCGACGAGCCGCATTTTGTGGTGATGGGCGGCACCACGGAACCGATCTCCAACGCGCTCAAGGACTCCTACGCCGAGAACGCCGACCTGCGCGACGCGGTGCGGATCGCGGTCGAGGCGCTGCGGGCGGGCAGTAGCAACGGCGCGGGCGGCGACCAGCCCGCGCTCGGCGTGTCCAACCTGGAGGTCGCCATCCTCGACGCCAGCCGGCCGCGGCGCGCGTTTCGGCGCATCACGGGATCCGGCCTGGAAGCGCTGCTACCGCAGCAGGAGCAGCCCGACTGACTCAGAACGGTGGCGGCCTGTTGCGTTCGGCGACATGCGCATCGTTGAGGGCGCGTTCGCGTTTGATGCGGCGGGCCAGGTCGGCGGCTCGGGTCCGCCGTCTTCGGGGCATCATCACGCCGCGGCGCTCGACAGTGGTTGCCGGGGTTGGGGTTTCGGGTAGCTCGGCGGTGGTGGTGTGCCAGGCGGGGAAGAAGATGCGGCTGCCCGGGCGGGTGGTGTAGGTGCGGCCGTTGGGCGCGGTCCAGACCACCGTGCCATCCGGCAGTTGCACGTCACGCCAGTCTGTCCAAAACGTCTTCAGAAGGTGGTGTTTTCTACACTCGCACTTGAGATTTGACGGATGCGTGGGCCCGAGCGGGTACGGCACCGTATGGTCAATGTCGCAAAATTCGGCGGGGCGGTCACAACCGGGGAACCGGCACGTCAAATCCCGGATCCGGACGAATTCGGCCAGCTTGGCCGACGGCCGGTAATGCGGCTCCGGTGCAAAGTCGCCCGGATGGCGCACCTGGCTGATGGTGGCGCCGCCGCGGATCAATTCGGCCAGCAGCGGCGCGGGCACCACACCGCCGTTGGTGATCAGCGCGGCGGGCGGTTTGACCGCCGGCGTCGCGGGCGGCTCGGGCTCGGGGTCGGGGGCCAACGCCTCGGCAAGGGTCATGTCCGGCGTGATCGGTCGCGGCGGGGGTCCCTCGCCCGAGACGTGCGGGTCGGGTTCGGCCTCGAGTGCCAAGGCCTCGGCGACGACGTGGATGACGACACCGGTTGCCCGCTCGTCTTTGCCGGCGCCGGAGGGGCAGTCGGCGTTGCCGCAAGCGCACGCGAGCCGTTCGGCACCCGCGGCCAGCGCACCCAGCGCGTCGGCGCGGCGCTGGGCGATGGTGCGCGGGTCGTCGTCGCAGACGGCGTGGGCCATCTGCATCAGCCGGCGATCCAGCATCGCCGCGTCGGTGGCGTACAGCCGTCCCCACAGCGCGGCCGTGCCGGCATGGTCGTCGGCGGCGCCGACGCATACCTCGCGATTGCGGGCCGTCATGCGTGTGCGCCGCAGCGCACCGGGGTCGTAGCGGTCGATCCAGCCGTCGATGGCTTGCTCCAGTTTGGACGCCGACAACGGCCCCCAGGCGATTGCGTGTTCGGCCAGGGCGGCATCGACGAGTCCCAGCGCCTCCTGGTCCCGGATCAGGTAGGTCCGCCACGTGATGACGGACACCAGGTAAGAGCTGAGCCGCCCGGCCAAGAACAGCGCCGCCACCTTGGGCAGGCGATTCAGGGTGAGGCTCAGATGCATCTGGCCTGACGCCTTGCCGTGGCTGATGCCCAGCGCCGCAGCCACTTCCGCGGCCGCGGAGTCCCAGGAATCGCAGGCCCAGTTCGCGCGCTCGTCATCGGCCGTCCGCCGGCGGGTGAGTTCGGCGATCGCCGACAGGCGCCGGGCGCCCACGGCGGCCTCGGCGCGTGCACAGTCCTCGATCGCGGCCACCAGCGCGGCATCGTCGGCGCGGCGCAGCTCCGCGGGGCCCGGCAGCGAGACATCGAACATACATTCGACTCTACTCGACCGCGCCGACAACCCGACGGTCCGTTAAGCGAATGGGCGCGGCTGCCCACCGCGGCGTCCGGTCAACCAGTACCCTCGATTACGTGCAGCGGCGAATCATGGGCATCGAGACCGAGTTCGGTGTCACCTGCACGTTCCACGGTCACCGACGGCTGTCCCCGGACGAGGTCGCCCGCTACCTGTTCCGCCGGGTGGTGTCCTGGGGCCGCAGCTCCAACGTCTTCCTGCGCAACGGCGCCCGCCTTTACCTCGACGTGGGCAGCCATCCCGAGTACGCCACCGCCGAATGCGACAGCCTGGTGCAGCTGGTCACCCACGACCGGGCCGGCGAATGGGTGCTGGAAGACCTGCTCATCGACGCCGAGCAGCGGCTCGCCGACGAGGGCATCGGCGGCGACATCTACCTGTTCAAGAACAACACCGACTCGGCGGGCAATTCGTATGGCTGCCACGAGAACTACCTGATCGTGCGGGCCGGCGAGTTCTCCCGGATCTCCGATGTGCTGCTGCCGTTCCTGGTCACTCGCCAGCTGATCTGCGGCGCCGGCAAGGTGCTGCAAACCCCGAAGGCCGCGACGTTCTGCCTGAGCCAACGCGCCGAGCACATCTGGGAGGGCGTCTCCAGCGCAACGACCCGATCACGCCCCATCATCAACACCCGCGACGAGCCGCACGCCGACGCCGAAAAGTACCGGCGGCTGCACGTCATCGTCGGCGACTCCAACATGTGCGAGACGAGCACGATGCTCAAGGTGGGCACCGCGGCGCTGGTGCTGGAGATGATCGAAGCCGGGGTTCCCTTCCGGGACTTCTCGCTGGACAACCCCATCCGCGCGATCCGTGAGGTCAGCCACGACATCACGGGCCGGCGGCCGGTGCGGCTGGCGGGCGGGCGTCAGGCCAGCGCGCTGGACATCCAGCGCGAGTACTACAGCCGCGCGGTCGAGCACCTGCAGACCCGGGAGCCCAACGCGCAGATCGAGCAGGTCGTCGACCTGTGGGGCCGCCAGCTCGACGCCGTCGAGAGCCAGGATTTCGCCAAGGTGGACACCGAGATCGACTGGGTGATCAAGCGCAAGCTGTTCCAGCGCTACCAGGACCGCTACAACATGGAACTGTCCGACCCGAAGATCGCCCAGCTGGACCTCGCCTACCACGACATCAAGCGCGGCCGCGGCGTCTTCGACCTGCTGCAGCGCAAGGGCCTGGCGGCGCGCGTCACCACCGACGAGGACATCGCGGAGGCCGTCGACCACCCGCCGCAGACCACCCGCGCCCGGCTGCGCGGCGAATTCATCAGCGCCGCACAGGCGGCCGGGCGCGACTTCACCGTCGACTGGGTGCACCTCAAGCTCAACGACCAGGCCCAGCGCACCGTGCTGTGCAAGGACCCATTCCGGGCGGTCGACGAGCGGGTCAAACGGCTGATCGCGAGCATGTAGCCGGTCAGATGGCGACCTCGAAAGTCGAACGGCTGGTAAACCTGGTCATCGCCCTGCTGTCCACCCGCGGCTACATCACCGCCGAAAAGATCAGGTCCAGCGTGGCGGGTTATTCGGACAGCCCCACCGCCGAGGCGTTCTCCCGGATGTTCGAGCGCGACAAGAACGAGTTGCGCGACCTCGGCATCCCGCTCGAGATCGGCAGGGTGTCGGTGCTGGACCCCACCGAGGGGTATCGGATCAACCGCGACGCCTATGCGCTGCCGCCCGTCGCACTGACCCCGGACGAGGCGGCCGCGGTGGCCGTCGCCACGCAGCTGTGGGAGTCGCCCGAGTTGATCACCGCCACCCAGGGTGCGTTGCTCAAGCTGCGCGCCGCCGGGGTCGACGTCGACCCCCTCGATACCGGGGCGCCGGTGGCCATCGCGTCTCCGGCCGGGGTGCCGGGCCTGCGCGGGTCGGAGGACGTGCTCGGAATCCTGTTGTCGGCCATCGGTTCCCGGCGGGCGGTGCAGTTCCCGCACCGGCCGTCGCGGGCCGAGCCCTACACCACGCGCACCGTCGAGCCGTGGGGCGTGGTCACCGAGAAGGGCCGCTGGTATCTGGTGGGCCACGACCGCGACCGCGACGACACCCGCGTCTTCCGGCTTTCCCGGATCGATGCCGACGTGACGCCGATCGGCCCGCCCGGCGCGGTCACCGTGCCCGCCGGCGTGGACCTGCGAAAGATCGTGTCCCAGAAAGTCACCGAGGTGCCGACCGGCGCGCGGGCCCAGGTTTGGGTTGCCGACGGGCGGGCCACCGCACTGCGGCGCGCCGGAAGGCCGATCGCCGCGCGCCAACTCGGCGGCCGCGACGGCGAGGTGATCGAGCTCGACATCGGATCGGCCGACCGACTGGCGCGTGACATCGCCGGCTACGGCGCGGACGCCGTCGTCCTGGAGCCGCAGTCCCTGCGCGATGACGTGCTGGCCCGGCTGCGCGCCCACGCGGGGCGCCCGTGACCCAGATTTCCAGCCGGCTGGTCCGGTTGCTCAACATGGTGCCGTATTTCCAGGCCAACCCGAAGGTCACCCGGGCCAAGGCCGCCGCGGACCTGGGGGTGTCCGCCAAGCAGCTGGAGGAGGACCTCAACCAGCTGTGGATGTGCGGCCTCCCCGGCTACTACCCGGGTGATCTGATCGAATTCGAGTTCGCCGGCGACACCATCGAGGTGACGTTCTCGGCGGGCATCGACCGGCCGCTCAAGCTCACGTCGCCGGAGGCCACCGGCCTGTTGGTGGCGCTGCGGGCGCTGGCCGACATTCCGGGCGTGGTCGATCCGGAGGCGGCGCGCAGCGCGATCGCGAAGATCGAGGCCGCCGCGGGTGCCGTCGGGCAGGACGCGACAACGTCGGCGGCGGCCGTCGACGAGCCCGCGCCGGTCGAAAGCCGGGCCGCGGCCACGGTGCGGACGGCGGTGCAGTACAAACACGCGCTGGCCATCGACTACTACTCCGCGTCCCACGACACCCTCACCAGCCGGATCGTCGACCCCATTCGGGTGCTACTGATCGGCGGCCACAGCTACTTGGAGGCCTGGTCGCGGGAGGCGGAAGGGGTCCGGCTGTTCCGCTTCGACCGGATCGTGGACGCCGCCGAGTTGGGCGAGCCGGCCGCCCCGCCCGAACCGGCGGTGCAGGCGCCCCCCGACACGTCGCTGTTCGACGGCGATCCGTCACTGCCGTCGGCCAGGCTGCGGGTGGCGCCCTCGGCGTCGTGGATGTTCGAGTACTACCCGATGCGGGAGGTGCGTGAGTTGCCGGACGGCTCGTGTGAGGCCGTCATGACCTACGCCTCCGAGGACTGGATGACGCGCCTGGTGCTGGGCTTCGGCGCGGCGGTGCAAGTAGTGGCGCCGGAGTCGCTGGCGCGGCGCGTGCGCGCTGCCGCAGCGGCGGCTCTGGAGTCCTACCAGGCTGCGGTGTGGTCAGGGTAGGTCCAGCCGTAGCTGCGGTAACATCGGGTGGACGTCTGGAGGTAATCAAAGTGGGCAGTCTTAGTCCGTGGCACTGGGCGATCCTCGCGGTGGTGGTGATCCTGCTCTTCGGTGCCAAGAAGCTCCCCGATGCGGCCCGCTCGCTGGGCAAGTCGATGCGCATCTTCAAGTCCGAGCTGCGCGAAATGCAGACCGAAGGCAAGGGCGAGGCGCCTTCCATCCAAACCCCCGCGCCGACCCCGCAGCCCGTGCAGTCGCAGCGGGTCGACCCGCCGGCGGCCACCGAGCAGGGTCACACCGAAGCACGCCCGGCTTAGCCTCGTAGCCGCGGTGCCCGAGCGCCACCGACCGAGCACAAACCGAGCGTCGTGAAAGGTTTCAAGGTTTCAGCGCGCACCGCCGGCTTGCTGAAGCGGCTCAACCCTCGCAACAGGCGCAGCCGCACCAATCCGGACGCGACGATGTCGCTGGTCGACCACCTGACCGAGCTGCGCGCCCGGCTGCTGATCTCCCTGGCCGCGATCCTGATCACCACCATCTTTGGGTTCGTCTGGTACTCGCATTCGATCTTCGGGCTGGAGAGCCTCGGCGAGTGGCTGCGGCACCCCTACTGTTCCCTGCCGCAGTCGGCGCGCGCGGATATCAGCGCCGACGGCCAGTGCCGCCTGCTGGCCACGGCGCCGTTCGACCAATTCATGCTGCGGCTCAAGGTCGGGATGACGGTCGGGATCGTGCTGGCCTGCCCGGTGTGGCTCTACGAGCTGTGGGCATTCATCACGCCGGGCCTTTACCAGAAGGAGCGCCGCTTCGCGATCGCGTTCGTGATCCCCGCCGCGGTGCTGTTCGTCGGCGGTGCCGTGCTGGCGTACTTCGTGCTGTCCAAGGCGCTGGGCTTCCTGTTGACCGTCGGCAGCGACGTGCAGGTGACTGCTTTGTCCGGCGACCGATATTTCGGCTTCCTGATCAACCTGTTGGTCGTTTTCGGGGTCAGCTTCGAATTCCCGCTGCTGATCGTCATGCTCAACATGGCGGGCCTGCTGACCTACCAGCGGCTCAAGTCGTGGCGGCGCGGCCTGATCTTCTCGATGTTCGTGTTCGCGGCCGTATTTACCCCGGGATCCGACCCGTTTTCCATGACGGCGCTGGGGATGGCGCTGTCGGTGCTCCTCGAGCTGGCCATTCAGGTCGCCCGACTGCACGACAAGCGCAAAGCCAAGCGCGAGGCCCAAGCCATGATTCCCGACGACGAAGCGTCGGTCATCGAGCCGCCTTCACCGATATCCGATCCGATACCCGAGCCGTCGTTCACCGCCGGCCACCATGACGACGTCACCTGAGCCCGCTTGGCGCTCCCCTCGGCGCGACGGTGCGTGTTTGTACCGCGACACGCCGATATGGGCGTACAACTGCGCACCCTCGCGCCAGCGGGCAGCGGCGTGACCGAGCTGGCCCGGTTCACCGCGGAGCTGCCCTTTGCGCTCGACGACTTTCAGCGGCGGGCCTGCGCGGCGCTCGAACAAGGCCACGGCGTGCTGGTCTGCGCGCCGACCGGCGCCGGCAAGACGGTGGTCGGCGAGTTCGCCGTCCACCTGGCGCTGGCTGCCGGCGGCAAGTGCTTCTACACGACACCGCTCAAGGCCCTGAGCAACCAGAAGCACACCGACCTGACCGCCCGCTACGGCCGCGACCGGATCGGGCTGTTGACCGGCGACCTGTCGGTGAACGCCGACGCGCCCGTGGTGGTGATGACCACCGAAGTGCTGCGCAACATGCTCTACGCCGATTCGCCTGCGCTGCAAGGGCTTTCGTACGTGGTGATGGACGAGGTGCACTTCCTGGCCGACCGGATGCGGGGCCCGGTGTGGGAGGAGGTGATCCTGCACCTGCCCGACGAGGTGCGGGTGGTCAGCCTGTCGGCGACCGTGAGCAACGCCGAGGAATTCGGCGGCTGGATCCAGGCCGTCCGTGGCGACACGGCCGTGGTTGTCGACGAGCACCGGCCCGTGCCGCTGTGGCAACACGTCTTAGTGGGCAAGCGTCTGTTCGACCTGTTCGACTACGGCAGCGATCAACCGGGCGCCACCCGTGAGCCGCGGGTCAACCCGGACCTGCTGCGTCACATCGCGCATCGCCGCGAGGCCGACCGGATGTCGGACTGGCAGCCTCGACACGGACGTGGGGGACGAGGTGGTCCCGGGCGACCGCGCTTCTACCGGCCGCCCGCGCGGCCGGAGGTGATCGCGACCCTGGATTCCCAAGGGCTGTTGCCGGTGATCACCTTCGTGTTCTCCCGGGCCGGGTGTGACGCCGCGGTCGGCCAGTGTTTGCGGTCTCCGCTGCGGCTGACCACCGAGGAGGAGCGGGCACAGATCGCCGAGGTGATCGACCACCGCTGCGGTGATCTCGCCGACGCCGACCTGGCGGTGCTCGGCTACTACGAGTGGCGGGAAGGGCTGATGCGCGGCTTGGCGGCCCACCACGCCGGGATGCTGCCGGCGTTCCGGCACACGGTCGAGGAGCTGTTTACGGCCGGCCTGGTCAAGGCGGTGTTCGCCACCGAAACCTTGGCGCTGGGCATCAACATGCCCGCGCGCACGGTGGTGCTGGAGCGGCTGGTGAAATTCAACGGCGAGCAGCACGTGCCGCTGACACCCGGTGAGTACACCCAGCTGACCGGCCGCGCCGGCAGGCGCGGCATCGACGTCGAAGGCCACGCGGTGGTGCTGTGGAACCCCAGCGAAGAGACCACGGAACCGTCCGCGGTGGCCGGCCTGGCCTCCACCCGCACCTTCCCGCTGCGCAGCTCGTTTGCCCCGTCGTACAACATGACGATCAACCTGGTGCACCGGATGGGCCCCGAGCAGGCGCATCAACTGCTGGAGCAGTCGTTCGCCCAGTACCAGGCCGATCGCTCCGTCGTCGGCCTGGTCCGCGGCATCGACCGGGGCAAACGGATGATGCACGAGATCGCCGCCGAGCTGGGCGGACCCGAAGCGCCGATCCTCGAATACGCCCGGCTGCGCGCGCGGATCTCCGAAATGGAACGCGCCCAGTCCCGCGCGTCGCGGCTACAACGACGGCTGGCGGCCAGCGATGCGCTGGCCGCGCTGCGTCGAGGCGACATCATCAACATCACCCACGGCCGCCGCGGTGGCCTGGCGGTGGTGCTGGAGTCCGCCCGCGACAGCTCCGACCCGCGGCCGCTGGTGCTCACCGAACACCGATGGGCGGGGCGGATCTCGTCGGCGGACTATTCGGGTGCGTCGGCCCCCGTCGGGTCGATGTCGTTGCCCAAGCGGGTCGAGCACCGCCAGCCGCGGGTCCGGCGCGATCTGGCGTCGGCGCTGCGATCCGCGGCCGCCGGACTGACTATTCCGGCCGGCCGTCGCGGCCCCACCGGGGACAAGGATGGCGCGTTCCACGACCCGGAGCTGGCGTCGTTGCGGTCGCAGCTGCGTCGTCATCCCGCACACAACACTTCCAACCTCGAGGACCGGATCCGCCAGGCCGAGCGCTACCTGCGCATCGAACGCGACAATGCGCAGCTGGAGAAGAAGGTGGCCGCCGCCACCAACTCGCTGGCCCGCACGTTCGACCGGATCGTCGGGCTGCTCACCGAGCGCGACTTCATCGAAGGCTCGGCCACCGATCCGCACGTCACCGACGACGGCCGGTTGCTGGCCCGCATCTACAGCGAGAGCGACCTGTTGATCGCCGAATGCCTACGCACCGGCGCGTGGGCGGGCTTGAAACCGGCCGAGCTTGCGGCGGTGGTCTCGGCGGTACTGTACGAGGCCCGGGGCGGTGACGGTCCCGGTGCGGCATTTGCGGCCGAGGTGCCCACCCAGCGATTGCGGCAGGCGTTGCAGCAGACGTTGAGGCTGTCCACCGCGCTGCGCGCCGACGAGCAGGCGCACCGGATCGCCCCCAGTCGTGAACCCGACGACGGTTTCGTTCATGTCATTTATCGCTGGGCCCGGACCGGGGATCTGGCCGCGGCGCTGGCCGCCGCCGACGTGACCGGTGCCGGTTCGCCGTTATCGGCGGGGGACTTCGTGCGGTGGTGTCGCCAGGTGCTCGACCTGTTGGACCAGGTTCGCAACGCCGCGCCGGATGCCGAGCTGCGGGCGACCGCCAAGCGTGCCATCAATGACGTCCGGCGCGGCGTCGTCGCAGTTGACGCCGGGTAGGCTGGGCCCGAGCTACGGTTAAATCAGCTCGACCAAGACGCAAGGGGACTCAGGAGAAACGATGAGCGGACCGCAGGGATCGGACCCGGGCCAGCAGTGGCAACCGCCGGGCCAGGGTGGCGATCAGTCCTCGGAACCGACCCAGGTGGGATCGCCCTGGCAGCAGTCGGCCCAGGAGTCGACGTGGCAGGCGCCGGCGTATACGCCGCCCGTCGAGTATCCGCAGTACCAGCAGCCGACCGAGCAGGCATACCCGCAGCAGTACCCGCAGCCCGGCTACGGCCAACCCGGCCAATACGGTCAGCCCGGGCAATATGGTCAGCCGGGGCAGTACGGCCAGCCTGGCCAGTACGGTCAACCCGGCCAGTACGGTCAACCCGGCCAGTACGCTCAGCCCGGGCAGTATGGTCAGCCCGGCCAATACCCGCCGCAATACCCGCCCTACGAACAACCGGGTAAGAAACGCTCGGCCGCGCTGATCGGCGGTGTGATCGGGGCGATCGCCCTTCTGCTCATCGCGGTCGTGCTGGTGCTCGGTTTCTGGCAGCCCGGGTTCTTCGTCACCACCAAACTGGACATCAACAAGGCTCAGGCCGGTGTTCAGCAGATCCTCAGCGACGAAACCAACGGCTACGGCGCCAAGAACGTCAAAGACGTCAAGTGCAACCACGGCCAAGATCCCACCGTCAAGAAGGGCGCCACGTTCGACTGCGACGTCAGCATCGACGGCGCCCAGAAGCGTGTGACGGTGACCTTCCAGGACAACAAGGGCACCTACGAGGTCGGCCGGCCGCAATAGTTCACGCGGGCAGCTTGTCGAGCGCTTTCTGCAGGCGGGCGATCGGCGACCCGACGCCCAGCTCGGTGGCCAGCTTGGCGGTGCGTTGCGGGTCGGCGGCCGCCAGCGGTAGCGCGTCGGTGGGCGTCGACAGCGTGACCGGCGCGTCGGTGGCCACCCGCACCACCGGGCCAGCGGCCTCGATGTAGTCGGTCGCGGCCAGCAGTTTCATCCGTAAACCCTTGGCCATCTTGGACTTTGGGTCGTGGGCCGCGGCCAGGATCTGATCCAGCGAGCCGTGCTGGGCCAGCAGGGTAGCCGCCGTCTTCTCACCGATGCCCGGCACACCCGGCAGGCCGTCGGACGGATCGCCGCGCAACAGCGCCAGTTCGGCGTAGGCCAGCCCCGCCCGATCCTTCGGCACGCCATAGGTTTCGGCCACTTCGGCGGGGCCGAACAAGGTGGCTTTGGTCAGCCCGCGGCCCAGGTAGAGCACCCGAACCGGGACGGGATCGTCGGCTACCACCTGCAACAGGTCGCGATCTCCGCTGACCACGACGACCGGGCTACTGCGTTCCCGCGCCGCCAGCGTGCCCAGCACGTCGTCGGCTTCGAACCCGGGTGCGCCCGCCGTCGGGATCCCGAAAGCGTCCAGCAGCTCCATGATCATGTCGACCTGCGGTGTCAGCTCGTCGGGCACTTCCTCGACGTCGGGCGTGCCTTCCGGCTCCGGCTCGGCTATGCGATGCGCCTTATAGGACGGGATGAGGTCCACCCGGAATTGCGGCCGCCAATCCAGGTCGAGGCACACCACCAGCCGGCCGGGCCGCTGTTGGGTGATCACCACGGCCATCGAGTCGAGGAATCCGCGCACGGCGTTGACGGGCCGGCCGTCGGGGGCGGTGATCGACGACGGCACCCCGAAGTACGAGCGGAACCACATGCTGGCGCCGTCGAGCAGCACGAGTGGCGGGTCGCCATTCGGCGGGCCTACGGGCGCGGGCATGCCGGCTATGGTCTCACGTCGCCCACCGTCGACTTGCGCGGTTAGCCTGGCCGGCATGGATGCTCACCGATTCGACGCGGGAGTGTATGTGCGTCGCCTGACCGCCGCGGCTGCGGCGACCGCCCACGCCGGCCTCACCGGGCTGGTGATCACCCCGGGCTACGACCTGCGCTACCTCATCGGCTCGCGCGCGCAGACGTTCGAGAGGCTCACCGCGCTGGTGTTGCCCGCCTCCGGCGACCCGACGGTCGTGGTGCCGCGGCTGGAGCTGGCCTCGCTGAAGGATTCGGCCGCCGCGGAACTGGGCCTGGCGGTGCGGGATTGGGTCGATGGCGACGACCCATACCGGTTGGTGAGCGACGCCTTGGGTGGCGGCCTTCCCGCGACCGCCGTCACCGATTCCATGCCCGCGCTGCACCTGTTGCCGTTGGCCGGTGTGTTTGGCGTACTACCGATACTGGCCACCGACGTGCTGAGCGGGCTGCGGATGATCAAGGAGGAATGCGAGATCGACGCGCTGCGCAAGGCCGGTGCGGCCATCGACCGGGTGCATGCCCGCGTCCCGGAGTTCCT
The DNA here is from genome assembly GCF_019645855.1 of Mycobacterium malmoense. Classification (NCBI taxonomy): domain Bacteria; kingdom Bacillati; phylum Actinomycetota; class Actinomycetes; order Mycobacteriales; family Mycobacteriaceae; genus Mycobacterium; species Mycobacterium malmoense. The sequence goes on along the minus strand of NZ_CP080999.1, from coordinate 2,987,442 downwards.
GCGCCCGGGCCGCACCGAGGCCGACGTCGCCGCCGACATCGCCGAAGCGATTGTCGCCGAAGGGCATTCGGAAGTGTCGTTCATCATCGTTGGCTCTGGCTCGCACGCCGCCGACCCGCATCACGGCTATTCGGATCGAGAACTGCAGGTCGGTGACATCGTCGTCGTCGACATCGGCGGCGCATATGAGCCCGGCTACCACTCCGACTCCACGCGCACCTACAGCATCGGGGATCCCAAACACAATGTGGCACAGCAGTATTCGGTGCTGCAACGAGCCCAGCGTGCGGCCTTTGATGCCGTCCGCCCCGGAGTGACCGCCGAGCAGGTCGACGCCGCCGCCCGCAACGTGCTGGCCGAGGCCGGGCTCGCGGAGTTTTTCGTGCACCGCACCGGGCACGGCATCGGGCTGTCGGTTCACGAAGAGCCCTACATCGTCGCCGGCAATGACTTGCTGCTGACCGCGGGCATGGCCTTTTCCATCGAGCCGGGCATCTACTTTCCGGGCCGGTGGGGTGCCCGCATCGAGGACATCGTCGTCGTGACCGAAGACGGCGCCCTGGCCGTCAACAGCCGCCCGCACGAACTGGTCGTGGTGCCCGTGGCCTGACAGGCCCTTGGTGTGGATGAGTGAGTTGTGGCGCTAGCCGGTCCTGGGTAGCTTGGCGGCGTTTGGGTGAATGGCGGCGCGCGAGGACCTGGGCGAGAATTTTGCGCGTGGTTTCCCTGGCGGTTGATCCGGAGGCGTTGTTCGCTGCGGGCAGCGCCGTGGTGGCCGCTGGTGATGGTTTGGCCGCGAGTTTGACGGTATTGACGGCGGGTTTTGCGGCCAACACCGGTCATGATGTGGCCGGTGAGGTGTTCGGCCTGGGCTATCAGGATGCGGCGGGGTCGCTGTTGAAGGCCGCGGCGGCCGCGATTAACGCGTGCCGGCACTGCGGGGCGCTGATACAGCAAGGAGCGTCGAACTATTCGCGGGCCGAGGCGGCCTCGACGCTGGGCGGTGGTGGCGGTGTGTTGCAGGCGCCGGCCGAGCCGGGCACGATCGCGGCCCCGGGTCCGCCCGGGACGTGGGGTCCAGGGTCGCCGCCACCGCTGCTGTGGGAAGTGGTGGAGTCGTTCGTCGACGATGTGTGGCCCGACGGCGACGTGCCGGGGCTGCATGCGGCGGCGGCGCGGTGGCGGGGTTTTGGTGCTGCGGCGGCCGGGATGCGGGGCGCGCTCAATGCTTCCAAGTCCCTATTCGATGCCCAGCAGATCCCCGAGGGCGCCAAGATCGATGAGGCGTTGTCCCAGATCGGCAACTGCATCGGGGATGTCGGCGAGCAGTGCGGGAAGCTGGCCAGCAGCCTCGACGGTTTCGCCGACGAGGTGGATCACGCTCAGAACGCGATCCGGGATTTGCTGCACCGGGTGGGATCGCTGGCCAATCCAGTGCATGACGTGATGTTGATTTTCGAAGGCGATGCGCTCGAGGAGATCAAGAAGATCGCCCGCGACATCAACGACGTGCTGCACAACTTGGGCCGCGAAGCTCGGGCGTTCGAGCAGGGAATCAAGCTGGTGATGCAGGTCGGCGACGGCCTGGTGGTCAAATTCGAGAAATTCATGCGCGGCCAGTTCACCCAGTTTTTGGGTGAGGAAGTCGGAAACCCGGTGGCGACCGTGTTCGACACGTGGGTCAATGCGAACGAGGGTGTCGTCAAGGGCGCCGTCGGCATGGTGGAAGGCATCGCCGACCTTGATCCAAGGTGGTTCCTTTTCGATCCCAAGGGCGCGGCGGCCACCTGGTCGGCCTTGGGGAAAAGCTTATGGAAGGGAAGTCTGATCAATTCCTTCCTGAACCCCCAGGAGGCCGGGAAAACAGACCTACAAATGCTCAAATCGTTGCTGCACCTGGATGATTGGAGTACAGCTCGGCCGGGATTGGGGTTCGGGGAAAACCTTTTCGACGTCGCAACGCTGTTTGTTCCCGGAGCGGGGGAAGCAGGCGCTGCGGCCGACGGTGCCGGGGCGGCCGCACGTGGCGCCGAAGCAGCGGAGGCTGCTGGCGCGGCGGGGCGTGCTGAGAGAGCGGCCGGTGAGCTCGGGGAGATCGCGGGTGTTCGTGGCGCTTTGGCGGATATCTCCAAGACAAGCGGCGACCTGAGCAAAAACCTCGAAGGCCTCACCGGGGATCTGCCCAAGATCGAACCCGCACCCGTTAGCGGTAGCCCGGTGGGCTTGCCACCCGGCAAGCCGCTCGAGGCGCCGGTCGAGGCGACACCACACCCACCTGACGCCGCACCGGGTGCGTCTGAGGGGGCAACCGCCGCGACGGGGGCGACGCCCCACGAGTCGCCCGGACCGGGGGGCGGTCCGCATGAGCCGGTATCGGCGCCCCCGGTGAACGGTCCACACGATCCGGCAGAGGCTCCAGTGCCTGCGCCAGCTGGCGGTACGCATGAGCCGATGTCAGCGCCGGCGGCCGCGGGTCCACATAACCCCATCGCGGCGCCGGTAGAGCCTTCGCACGCGCACGCACCGCAGAGCGGTCCGCCGGCAGAGACGTCGGCCACTCCGGCGGCTGCAGGTCCGCATGAACCTATGTCGCCCCCCGCAGAGGGTCCGCGTGAGCCCGCGTCTGGGAGCGGTCCGCACGAGCCGGCGTCCGTACCGGCAGGGGGTCCGCACGACCCGGCACCCGAAAGTAGTCCGCACGACCCGGCATCGGTGCCTGCTGAGGGTTCACATGAGCCTGTCTTTGAGCCGCCCGGAGACCCACAAGGGCCGGCGCCGGAACGTGGTCCGGGCGAGCCAGGTTCGGTGCCGACGGAAAGCCCACATGAACCGACTTCAACGCCCGCGTCCGGCGCACCTCTCTCGACTGTGCCCGCTGCAGTGGGTGAAAGAGCGCCGTTGGCGATTCCACAGGTGGCTGAACATTCCCCACCGCGCGTGCTGGCGACGCCTAGCGGAACCCCGACTGAGCCGGCACCCGTCGCGGCGCACGCACCGCGACCCACGCCCGCCGCCAAGCCGGGGCCGCATGCACCAGCCGCGGGAGGTCGCCCGTCCGAACTGCCGATGCACGGCGCTGGACCACGGGGGCCTGGCGATGGTGGCCCTCCCGGTAGTCGGCCGAAGCCACCGCAAGGTGGTCCCTTTCGGCCTGGCGACGATGATCCGCTCGACGGTCGACAATCGAAACTGACACCCCGCGACGACACACCTCACGAACCCAGGGGCGAAGGTGCCAACAATGATCATTCTGCCGATAGTGGGTATCACCAGAACCCCAGCGATAGCTTAAGCTCAGATGATCTCTCCGCGATGGCTGACTACACTGGAACAGGATATTTAGACCTGAACGACGCGTTGAGGAGCACTGCGGTGGATGCGTCTCAACATGCTCGTATCGACGCCATTAGTAATGCGCTACAAAAGCTTCCGATGTATCGTGGCACAGTAACTCGGGGGACAGACCTTCCACCCGAGGTGCTTGCGCAATATCGACCGGGTGAAGTCATTACAGAGAAAGCTTTCCTGAGTACTACAACGAATCCTGCTGTGGCGCGGTCTACGGCTTTCACTGGGAATGTTGAGTTCAGGATTTTTTCCAACACAGGACGAGATATCTCGTCTGTGTCGTTGTTCCCTGACGAGCGCGAGATTTTGTTTCCCGCGGGTACGCATTTTTATATTGTAGATAAGACGATAGATCCGCTAACAGGCAAAACTATTATCGAGATGATTGAGCGATTAGATCGCGACTGATGCCGCAGCCAAAGAGATAGGAGCGTTTATCGTGAGTAGAGAAATTGCGGGAAAGATCTTCTCAACCCCGGAAGAGGCAGGCGTGGCTCCACCGACAGAAGAAGAGTTGGCGGCCGCACGAAAATCGTTCGATGAGTTTCAGGCAAAAGTTGATGCCGTAGCTCCGGAAGATCGAGTCACGGAAGTGTCGCCAAAATTCTGGAACGACACTTCGGGCACCGAGTATGACCCGCGCAGGAAGGGCAGTTAAGCACGGAGAGTGTGGGCGCGATGGCTACATCGTGCTACTCGCCCCGGTCCAACAGATCCGAGGACCCCAGCACCCGCTCTACCTGCACCTCGATGACGACCCGCCGCGGGTTGGCTCGCGGGGTGCGGTAGCGCTGGGCGTAGCGAAGCTCGGCGTCGCGTACGGCGTCGGCATCGCTGTTCACCTTGGATCGGCCCTCCAGCGACAGCCAACGCGCGCCGTCGACCTGGCTGAGCACCGCAACGCCGCCACGGTCGGCATTGACCGCCTTCTGGGAGCCGCCGGTGGTGATGACCCGCGCGATGTGGGTCTTGGGATCGAACGTGAAACCCACCGCCACCACATGCGGGGAATTGTCGGCCCGCAGCGTGGTCAGCATCGCCAGATGCCGTTCGGACAGGAATGCCAGCGCGTCGTCGGTCAGCCGGGTAGTGGTATTCGCCATCACCGCCCACGCTAGCGCAGGTAATAATCGCAGCCGTGGACGACACGGGCGCAGGCCCGCTACTAATCCTGGGCGGCCGCAGCGAGATCGGCATCGAACTGGCGCGGCTCCTGGCGCCGGGCGCGACGGTGGTGCTGGCGGCGCGGAAAGCCGATCAGCTCGACGAGCAGGTCGTCACGCTGCGCGAAGCCGGCGCGAGGGCCGTGCACACCAGGGAGTTCGACGCCGACGACCTGGCCTCGCACGGCCCGCTCATCGCCTCGATCGTCGCCGAACACGGGCCCATCGCCACGGCGGTGCTGGCCTTCGGGATCCTCGGCGACCAAGCCCGCGCCGAGACCGACGCCGCGCACGCGATCGCCATCGCGCACACCGACTACGTCGCCCAAATCAGCCTGCTGACCCACCTGGCCACCACCATGCGTAAAGCCGGCCGGGGCTCGCTGGTGGTGTTCTCCTCGGGGGCGTCGGCGGTGCGGGTGCGCCGCGCCAACTACGTGTACGGCTCGGCGAAGGCCGGCCTGGATGGATTCGCCAGCGGACTGGCCGACGCGCTGCATGGCACCGGGGTGCGACTGCTGATCGTGCGGCCGGGATTTGTCATCGGGCGCATGACCGCGGGCATGACGCCCGCGCCGCTGTCCAGCACCCCGCAGCAGGTGGCCGCCGCGACCGCGCGTGCGCTGGCCAAAGGCCATCGCACCGTGTGGATCCCGTGGGCGCTGCGGCCGATGCTCTTCGCGCTGCGGCTGCTGCCGCAGTTCGTCTGGCGAAGGATGCCGCGATGATCGTCGTTGTCGGGATCGGCGCCGATGGCATGACGGGGCTCGCCGAGACGTCACGCGCCGAACTGCGAAGGGCCACGGTCGTTTACGGTTCCAGGAGACAGCTTGACCTGCTCGACGACACGGTGCTCGCACCCCGCCGGGAATGGCCGTCGCCGATGCTGCCCGCACTGCAAACCCTGCTCGACGGCCACACCCAAGACATCCACGTGGTGGCCAGCGGCGACCCGCTCCTGCACGGCATCGGCGGCACCCTGATCCGGCTGCACGGCCTCGAAAGGGTCAGGGTGCTGCCGCACGTGTCCTCGGTGACGCTGGCGTGCGCGCGGATGGGCTGGAACGTCCACGACACCGAGGTGATCAGCCTGGTCACCGCCCAGCCGCACACCGCGGTGCGCCGCGGCGGGCAGGCGATCGTGCTGTCGAAAAACGGATCCACACCCCAGGAACTGGCCGCACTCCTCAACGCACACGGCCGAGGCGACTCCACGATCAGCGTGCTCGAAAACCTCGGCGGCCCAACCGAACACCGCCGCGACGGCACCGCACGCCAGTGGGCCGACGACGCGCCCCCCGACGTCGACGACCTCAACGTGATCGCCGTCCGCTACCTGCCCGACGAGCGCATGTCGCCCCTGCCCGATGACGCGTTTGTCCACGACGGGCAGATCACCAAGCACGGGATCCGGGCGGTGACCCTGGCGGCCCTGGCGCCGCGGCCGGGGGAACGGCTGTGGGACGTCGGCGCGGGCTCGGGCAGCATCAGCGTCGAGTGGTGCCGAAGTTGGCGGGGTTGCGCCGCGGTCGCGTTCGAGCGCGACGAGCGGCGCCGCCTCAACATCGGATTCAACGCTGCCGCATCCGGTCTAGAAATCGACGTGCGCGGCCAAGCGCCCGACGCCTTCGACGGCGCCGCGGCACCGTCGGCGGTCTTCATCGGCGGCGGCCTAACCGGGCCCGGGCTCCTCGACGCCTGCCTCGACCACCTGCCCCCCGGTGGGCGCCTCATAGCCAACGCCGTCACCGCCGAATCGGAATCTATTCTAGCGCAGGCATACTCGAGGTTGGGCGGCCAGCTGCGACGCTTCCAGCACTATCGGGGCGAACCGCTCGGTGGCTTCACCGGTTGGCGCCCGCAGATGCCGGTCACCCAGTGGGCGGTGATACGGTGACGGTGTATTTCATCGGCGCCGGCCCGGGCGCCGCCGACCTTATCACCGTCCGCGGCCAACGGCTCCTGGAAAGATGCCCAGTGTGCCTCTACGCGGGTTCCATCATGCCCGACGACCTGCTGGGGCTCTGCCCTCCCGGCGCGAAAATCGTTGACACCGGCCCCCTGACGCTCGAGCAGATCATCACCGAACTCGCCGACGCCGACGCCGCGGCCCACGACGTGGCAAGGCTGCACTCCGGTGACCCGTCGCTGTACAGCGCGCTGGCCGAGCAGTGCCGCCGGCTCGACGCGCTGGGCATCGATTATGAAATCGTGCCGGGCGTACCGGCTTTCGCCGCGGCCGCGGCCGCTATCAAACGCGAGCTCACCGTCCCGGGCGTAGCGCAGACGGTGACGCTGACCCGGGTGGCGACCCTGTCGACCCCCATGCCGCCCGGCGAGGAGCTGGCCATCCTCGCCCAATCCGGCGCCACCCTGGTCGTGCACCTGGCTGCCGCCCAAATCGACGCCGTCGTCCCGCAACTGATAGCGGGCGGCTACCGGCCCGAAACACCCACCGCAGTAGTGGCTTTCGCGAGCTGGCCGCGGCAGACGGTGCTGCGCGGCACGCTGGCCGGCATCGCCGCGCGGATGCGCGACGCCAACATCACCAAGACCGCCGTCATCATCGTCGGCGACGTGCTGGCCGCCGAGGAATTCACCGACAGCTACCTGTACTCCACCGACAGGACCCGGGGGAGTAGGCACTGATGCGGGTCTTGCTGCTCGGCGGCACCGCCGAGGCACGCGCCCTGGCCAAAACCCTGCACCCACAGGTCGACATCATCAGCTCACTGGCCGGCCGGGTACCGGATCCCGCCCTGCCGGTCGGCCCCGCACGAATCGGCGGCTTCGGCGGCGTCGACGGGCTGCGACGCTGGCTGCAAGACGAACGCATCGACGCCGTCGTCGACGCCACCCACCCGTTCGCGGCCACCATGACCGCGCGCGCCGCCGAAGCGTGCGGCGAATTGCGGATACCGCATGTGGTGTTGGCCCGCCCGGCGTGGGATCCCGGTGCCGCCATCGTCGTCGAATCTGACAACGCAGCGGCGGAAACCATAGCGAGACAAGGTAATTCGAGGGTATTTCTCACCACCGGCCGCTCGGGCGTCACGGCCTTCGCCGGCAGCGACGCGTGGTTTTTGATCCGGGCGGTCACCCCGCCGGATGCCGCCCTACTGCCGCGCCGTCACCAACTGTTGCTGTCGCGCGGCCCGTATCGTTACGACGACGAATTGGCGCTGTTGCGTGAGCACCGCATCGACGCCCTGGTCACCAAGAACAGCGGCGGCGACATGACCCGGGCAAAGCTGGATGCCGCTGCCGCCCTGGGCATTCCGGTGGTGATGGTCCAGCGGCCACCCCTGCCGGACGGGGTGACGCACGTCGGCACCGTCAAGGAAGCCACCGAATGGGTTGCGCGACTGGGTCTATGAGTGTCGACCCCAGCGCCCGCCAGGGCTAACCGCTAACCGGTCAGGTCGTCACGGTCGACGTCGGCCAACAGCGCATCGCGGGCGCGGGCGATACGCGAACGAATGGTGCCCACCGGGCAGCCGCACACCGCCGCAGCGTCGGCGTAGGGCAGCCCGAGTAGCTGGGTGAGCAACAGGGCTTCCCGTTGTTCGGTGGTGAGGCCGGCGATCATCGTGGTCACCTCGACCAGGTCTTCGAATCCGCGGGCGTGGCGGTCACCGCTGACGAGGTGGTCGGGATAGGTGCTGGACGCGGTGCGTGGCCGGGATCGGACGTGGCGGATGTGATCGGCGACCACGCGGCGCGCGATGGCCAGCAGCCAGGTTCGGGCGCTGGAGCGTCCGGAGAACCGCTCGATGGCGCCGATTGCCCGCAGGAAGGTTTCTTGGGTCAGGTCGTCGGCGGTGCCCGCGTCCGACAGATAGGTGACAAACCGCCAGACGTCCTGCTGGGTGGCTTTGATAAACGCCTCGAGCGCTCGCGCGTTCCCGCTTGCGGCGGCCAAGGCGAGTTCGGTAACGGCCTCGTCGTCTCGTGACGCGGTCATGGCCAACCACCTTAATTGCGCGGGCCCGGCCAGTCTACGACCGGTTGTCGTAGAGGCTGCAACGGGGTCGTGAGCCGACCGGTCGATGGGCCAAAGATGCCCGCGCCGCCGGGCGGTGGCCGGCTTGGATGGCCACGCGGGGTAATCGGCGTCTGGGGCATCGGAGGCGTGCGGCCTTCGCGTCCCGACGCGTTCACGCGCCACCAGCAACGCGAACGCCAGGCCCAACAGCAACGGCATGTGGCTGGCGACGCGTGTCGCGGTTACCTCGCCAGCGAAGGCATCGACGATCACGTAACTCGACAGCGCGACGGAATAGACACCGGTAATCGCCGCCACACCAATCGCGGTGACGGGCCATATGCCGGCGGCGATCATGGCCAGGCCCAATGCCAGCAACCATGCGGTGGACTCGTGCATCAGATGCTCTCCGGACATCGCGCCGTGCATGTGGCTCGACACCATGCCGAAATCGACCCCGCTGATTTGGGCGGCCGCGATCGCCACCTGAAACACGCCGACACCGATCAGTCCCCAGCGCCGGTAGTGCGACCGCAGCCAGCGCATCCGGTGGTGATACGCGGGGGACTGCTCACCGATGCTTGCCATGATCTTGTCGACCAGGTCCGGCCCCTGGCCGGGCTCGATGGAGGCCAGGCGGCGAGTCTGCGCGGCAGCGCTGATCAGCCAGGCGCGGCAACCCCGGCACGATTCCAGGTGGGCATCGACCTGCTGGGCGAGCACCTGGGGACGCTCGCCGTCCAATCGCGCAGAAAGCGCCTCACGCGCAACGTCACACCGCATCCCTGCATCGTTGCGCATGCCCGGTCTACGCGCAAAGGCGTCGCAAAACCAGGCGGGAACTAAACCGTCCGGCAAAACGACCACTGGAGGCAAGCACCGCCCGACCTTGCCGAAGAGGTATTCGTGTCCCTGCCTGAAGGCCGCCGACGATGACGGCCCCAATCTGGATCGCCTTTCCGCCGGAGGTGCACTCGGCGCTGCTGACCAGCGGCCCGGGCCCCGGACCGCTGGTGGCCGCCGCCGGGTCGTGGTCGTCGTTGGGCGCCGAATACGTCGCGGCGGCGGACGAACTCACCGGTCTGTTGGGCGCGGTGCAGGCGGGCGCCTGGGAGGGGCCCAGCGCCGAACAATACGTCGCGGCGCACGCCCCCTACCTGAGTTGGCTGCTCGAGAGCGCCGCCAAGAGCACGGCCGCGGCCACACTGCACCAGACGGCCGCGAGCGCCTACGCCAGCGCCCTGGCCACCATGCCCACGTTGGCCGAACTTGCCGCCAACCACGCCATTCACGCGGCATTGGTGGCAACCAACTTCTTCGGCATCAACACCATCCCCATCGCTGTAAACGAAGCCGACTACGTGCGCATGTGGCTGCAAGCCGCCGCGACGATGACCACCTACCAGGCCGTCGCCGAATCCGCTCTGGCGGCGGTGCCCGCGACCGCTCCCGCGCCGCAGATCGTCGCCCCGGGCGGAGAGCTCCAGCAAGCGGCCACCCAGCAGCAAGCGACGTCGTTAAGCGACCTGAGCACGTCATTTCAGAAGCAGCTCGCGGCGCTGCTCACCGACTACACCCAGGGTTTCGCTCAGCCACTGGGCGAGCTGATCTACCCCAATGGATGGCCCATCAACGCGCACGCATTTACCGGCTCGCTCAGTTCCACGCTGTTGGCGGACGTACCCGGGCTTTCGCCGACGTTAGCCTCCGCGATGGCCTGGACCGTCTTTCATACGTTGGTGCTCGTATTGCCCGTGGCGGAGGCGGCCCCCGTACTAGCTGCCGCCGTCATGCCCGCGGCGGGTGTCGCGGCGGCCGCGGGCGCCACCGGCGTCGCGCTTCCGGTCTCTGTGGCCACGCCCTTGTCGGTGGCGGCGGCAACGCCTGCACCGGTAGGCGTGCCCGCTCCTGCGACGCCGGGCGCTATCCCCGCGAGCGCGAGCGGCGGCCCGGCGATGCCCAGCCCTGCCGCGCCGAGTCCAGCCTCGGCGATCGGTGGGGGACCCATCGGGGCCGGTCCCGGCGTTGGTTTCGGCCCGACGGCCACGAGCGGAATCGGCGCGGGTATTTCCGACGTCTTGTACGCGGTGGGCCTGTCGGGCCTGTCGGCGGGCGGCGGCGCCAGCGGCCGCGCACGCCGTAAGTCCGAAGAGCCGGCGCCCGACGACGCCGCTGCCCCGTCGGCCGCGGCGGCATCGTGCCGCCAGCGGAAGCGGACCCGTCGGCGCCGCGGGGCGATGACCGACCGCGCGCACCGCTACGAATTCATGCATGGAGACGAGAACCTGGACCTGGGGCTCGACGCGGAAGACCGGCACGCCGCGGCGTCGGACCGAGGCGCTGGACCCATCGGATTTGCGATGGCCGCCGCCACGTCCGGTCTGACCGAGGCCGCCGGGCTGAAGACGATGACCGGCGACGGGTGGAGCGACGGCCCGGTCCTGCCGATGGTGCCGAGCGGCTGGGGCGATTCGCCGGAATAGGTGCGCGACACCCTTTCTCATTCACGACAGCAACCGTTCGTGCCTCATTGCCGGTCGTAGCCGGCCAACACGGGGATCCGGGCGCCCAAACGGCGACGGCGCCCCAATCACTAAAATACCGTAGGGGGTATGGTATACAGGGAGGGGCGACCGGAGGCTGGCCAGGCCACGAGCGAAGGGAGACTTCAGTGTTCACCTTGCTCAAGCGGGCCTGGATACCGCTTGTCGTCGTCGTGGCGGTTGCCGTCGGTGGGATGGCCGTCGATCGGCTGCGCGGCGTTTTCGGCTCCGACGAGGTCTTTTCATCGAGGGGCAGTAACGCCGAAGCGATCGTGTCGTTCAACCCCAAGCGCGTGACCTATGAGGTTTTCGGGCCCAGCGATACGGCGGGCAGCGTGAGCTATTTGAACAAGAATGCGCAGCCGGAGGAAGCGAACTTCACCAGCCTGCCCTGGACCTACACGCTCACGACGACGATTCCGGCCGTCATCGCCAACGTGGTCGCACAGGGCAATAGCGACGACATCGGGTGTCGCATCGTCGTCAACGGTGAGGTCCGCGACGAGCAATCGTCCCGCGGACACCACGCCCAGACCTTCTGCCTGGTGAAGGCCGCATGAACGGCCACGAGGCTGCTCGCCCGCCCTTCATGCGGCTGGTCCGAGCGTTGGCACTGCCGATCATCCTGGCCTGGCTGCTCTTGACGATCGCGCTGAATGTTCTTGTGCCGCCGATAGAATCGGTCGCCAGAACGCACGCTGTAACGATGTCGCCGCACGATGCGCCGTCGATGATCGCCGCCAAGCGCATAGGCCAGACGTTTCACGAGTCCGATTCGGACAGCATCGTCATGGTCGTCCTGGAAAGCAACAAAGAACTCGGCGACGAAGCCCACACCTATTACGACGGCTTGGTCAAAAAGCTGGCGGCCGACACCAAACACGTGCAGCACGTGCAGAATTTGTGGGGCGACCGGATCACCGCCGCCGGGTCGCAGAGCGGGGACGGCAAGGCCGCATACGTCCAGCTCAACATTGCCGGCAATCAAGGCAGCACGTTGGGGAACCAGTCCGTTGACGCGGTCCGCAAGATTGTCGACTCGTCACCGCCGCCCGGCGGGTTAAAGGCGTATGTCACCGGTCCGGCGGCGCTCACCACGGACATGACCGAGGCCGCCGACAAAAGCATGCTCAAGATGATGGGTGTGACGGGCCTGGTCATCATGATCATGCTGTTCATCGTCTATCGCTCCATCAGCACCGTGCTTCTCGTTTTGGTGATGGTCGGGTTCGAGATGGGCACGGCCAGGGGAGTCGTCGCCATTCTTGGGAACTACAACCTCCTGGGGTTCTCGACGTTCGTCGTCGCCATGCTGTCGTCCCTGGCCATCGCCGCGGGAACGGATTACGCGATATTCCTCATCGGACGTTACCAAGAGGCACGTCAGGCCGGTCAGGATCGAGAAACGGCCTACTACACGATGTTTCGCGGAACCTATCATGTCATCTTGGGGTCGGGGCTGACGATCGCCGGGGCATCCTTTTGCCTGCACTTCGCGCGGTTGGCCTATTTCAAGGCCCTGGGCATTCCGTCCGCGCTCGGGCTGCTCGTCGTGATCGCGGGGGCGCTGACCGTGGCGCCGGCCGTTGTCGCCGTGGCCAGCCGGTTCGGTCTGCTCGATCCGAAACGAATGATCAAGACGCGCGGCTGGCGGCGCATCGGAACCGCCACCGTCCGCTGGCCCGGCCCGATCTTCGTGGCCGCGCTACTCGTCGCCCTCGTCGGTCTGCTCGTCGTGCCCAGCATGAAGATCAGTTACAACGATCGCTTCTACATCCCGTCGAACCTGCCGTCGAACGTCGGATACGCCGCGGCGGAACGCCATTTCAGCGCCGCCAGACTCAATCCCGACATCCTCATGATCGAGGGTGATCGCGATATGCGGAATTCCGGCGACATGATCATCCTGGACCGGATCGCCAAGGACGTGTTCCGGACGCCAGGCATCGCGAGGGTGCAAAGCATCACCCGGCCTTTGGGCGGCCCGATCGAACACAGCTCGATCCCGTTCCAGGTCAGCATGCAAGCGCTTCCGATACAAGAGAACTTGCAATTCATGAAGGACCGGATGGCCGACATGCTCACGATGAGCGACGATCTGGGCGCCATGATCGGCTCGATGGAACGGATGTACGGGCTGCTGGGCCAGATGAACACCACGACCCATCGCATGGTCGGCGACATGGGCGACATGAAGGCCACGCTGGACGAGATGAGGGACCATCTGGCGGATTTCGACGATTTCGCGAGGCCGCTTCGCGGTTACTTGTACTGGGAGCAGCACTGTTTCAACATTCCCGTCTGCTGGGCCACAAGGTCGGTGTTTGACGCGATCGACGGCGTGGACAAGTTCAGCGAGAACATGAGCGTGCTCCTCAAGGACATGAACAACATCGACGCGGTGCTGCCTCAAATGCTCGCTCAGTTCCCGCCGATCATCGCCGTCGCCAAATCCATGCGGGGGACCCTGCTGACCTTGCACAGCAGTTTCTCGGGACTGGTCACCCAGATGGCGCGGATGACGGACACGGCGAGCGCAATGGGTCAGGCCTTCGACTCGTCGAAGAGCGACGACTACTTCTACCTGCCGCCGGAAGCGTTCGACAACCCCGACTTCCAACGAGGCCTGAAACTCTTTCTGTCGCCGGACGGTAAGGCGGCGCGGTTCATCATCACCCACGACGCCGACCCGGCAACCCCCAAGGGCATCTCCGCCGTCAAGCCGGAACTGGCCGCCGCGCACGAAGCCGTGAAGGGAACCGCACTGGCCAATGCCAAGTTCTCTCTCACCGGCACGGCGGCGGTTTACAACGACATTCAGACTGGCTCGCGATACGACCTCATGATCGTCGGAATAGCCGCGCTGACACTGATATTCGTCGTCATGCTGATCATCACCCGAGCGCTGGTCGCTTCCCTGGTGATCGTCGGCACGGTGCTGCTGTCGTTGGGTGCCGCCTTCGGGCTTTCCGTGCTGGTCTGGCAACACATTTTGGGCCTGGACTTGAACTGGATCGCGCCGGTGTTCGGGTTGATCATCCTTCTCGCCGTCGGGTCCGACTACAACCTGCTGCTGGTATCGCGGTTCCAGGAGGAAATCGGGGCGGGACTACGGACCGGCATCATCCGCTCGATGGGCGGAACAGGCGGGGTCGTCACGGCGGCGGGCCTGGTGTTCGCCTTCACGATGATGTCCATGGCCGCGAGCGACCTGCGCTCAATCGGCCAGGCCGGCAGCACAATTGGCCTGGGCCTGCTGTTCGACACCCTGGTCGTGCGCTCGCTCATGACGCCGTCCATGGCCGTGCTGCTCGGACGGTGGTTCTGGTGGCCGCAACGGGTGCTGCTGCAGCGCAAGCCATTTCCCACGCGCTCGTCTCACATCGCCTGTCAGAGAACGGCATCGGCAAGATCGTCGAGCTGATCCAGGCGTGTCACGCCGGGATAAAATATCAGCCCGGGTAACGCCGCGGGGTGAACACTCGGTCGCCGAAATCATCTGAGTACCATTGGGTTTGCGATGATCCGACGATCAGCAGGCAGTGCATGTCGACGTCGGCGGGATCCAGATCGGCCAGCCGCACGACGCGGACCTCTTCGTCGGGCCCGGACACGGGTCCGGATACCGAGCGGCCGACCACCACCGGCGTGCCCGGTTCGCGATGGGCCAGCAACACGTCGCGCATCGCGCCGACCTGCCACGTCCGCGTCTTCGACGCCGGATTGTAGATGGCCAGCACCAGATCGGCGGCGGCCGCGGCGGCCAGCCGCGCGGAGATCACCTCCCACGGCTTGAGCCGGTCCGACAGCGAGATCACCGCGTAGTCGTGACCCAACGGGGCACCGACCCGGCTGGCGACGGCCTGGGCGGCGGTCATCGCCGGAATCACCCGGATCCGCACTCCCGGCCACTGTTTGGCCTCCTCCAAGACCGCGGTGGCCATCGCGAACACCCCCGGATCGCCCGACGACACCACCGCGACGGCATTTCCCTGCTCGGCCAGCGCGCACGCTAGCCGGGCACGCGCGGGTTCGTCGGTGTTGTCGCTGGGATGGCGTCGCTGGCCGTCGCGGACCGGGACGCGGTCCAGGTAGCCGGCGTATCCGATCAGATCGGTCGCGGTGGCCAGCTCGCGTCGGCTCTGCGGCGTCATCCAGTCGAGATCGCCGGGACCCAGGCCCACCACCGCGACGGCGCCGGCCGCCGCTTCGCGGCGCCGCCCGCCCGGCAGCATGGCCAGCGAGAAGTACGGCACGCCGGCCTCGTCGACCTGCGCGGCGGGCAGGATGCGTTGTCCGGGCGTGCTGGCCCGCTCCACGTAGAACGCGTCATCAAGTTGTCCGGATACCGAAAGCGCCTCGCGCACAGCCTGATACGAACGGCCCAGCTTGAGCACCACCGCGGCGTCGGTGTCGGCGAGCCGGCGGGTGAGTTCCGCGACCGGCAGGGTGCCCGGCAGCACCGTGAGCACCTCGTCGCCGGCCACCAGCGGTGTCGCGATGGCCGCCGACGCGGCGCTCACCGACGTGACGCCCGGCACGATGATGGCGCTGAACCGCTGCGTCAGCCGGGTGTGCAGGTGCATGTAGGAGCTGTAGAACAGCGGGTCGCCCTCGGCGAGCAGCGCCACGTCGCGTCCCTCGTCGAGGTGCGCGGCGATGCGGCGCGTGGCCTCGGCGTAGAAGTCCTCGATCGCACCGGCGTAGCCGCCGGGATGGTCGGTCACCTCGGTGGTGACCGGGTAGATCAGGTGCTCCTCGATCTGACCGGGCCGCAGGTACGGTTCGGCGATGCCGCGGGCGATGCTGCGGCCATGCCGGGCGCTGTGATAGGCCACCACGTCGGCCTCACCGATCACCCGGGCGGCCTTGACCGTCACCAACTCCGGGTCGCCCGGCCCCAATCCGACTCCATATAGCCTGCCCCGCTGGGTCATTCGGCGTCGCTCGCGATCGCGTTGACGGCGGCCGCGGCCATGGCGCTGCCGCCGCGACGCCCCCGCACCACCAGATAGGACATGCCGCGCGGGCGGTCGATGAGCTCCTGCTTGGACTGCGCCGACCCGACGAATCCGACCGGCCCGCCCAGCACCGCGGCCGGCGGCGGAACCCCCTCGTCGATCAGTTCCAGCAGCCGGAACAGGGCCGTGGGTGCGTTACCGATCGCCAGCACCGCGCCGGCCAGCCGGCCGGCCCACAGTTCCACGCCGGCCGCCGACCGGGTGGTGTGCCGGCGCGCGGCCAGTTCGGCCGCGCGCGGGTCGGCCACCAGCGACACCACCTCGTTGCCGGCCGGGAGCCGCGCGGTGGTGATCCCGGCGGCCACCATCGACGAATCGCAGAGCACCGGTGCGCCGCTTCGCAGGGCGGCGCTGGCCCGCGTGACGACGTCGTCGGTGTAGGCGACGTGCTCGGCGACGTCGACCTGACCACAGGTGTGGATCAACCGGACCACGACCCGCGCGACTTCGTCCGGGAATCGCGTCAGGTCGGCTTCGGCGCGGATGGCCGCGAACGACTGGCGATAGATCTCCGCCGCGTCGCGGATGTAGTCGAGCACCCGCTCACCCTAAGACCTGAACAGTCTGTATCCGTCTCCGGTGGCAACCAGCACCTGACCGGCCGGCGGGCTGCCGCAGGCGCGTTCGCAGCCGACGAAGTGGCGGTGCACGGTCGGCGGCGCGTCCAGCGCCCGTGCCGCGTCGGCCCGCACGTCGGCGGCCGAGCGCGCGCACCCGGGGCTGCCGGTGCAGGCGCTGACGCTCAGCCAGGGGGAGCCCTCGTCGAAAACCAGGCCCAACGGCGCCAGCACCCGCAGCGCCGTGTCGGCTGCGGCCTCGTCGAGATCGCACACCAGCACCGATCGCCACGGCGTGACCACCAGCGGCGCCTCGACCGCGGCAAGATACTCCGCGACGCGTGCCGGCAGGAGCCCGAGCGGCACCGCGGCGCCCAGCGTGACCCGGCCGTCTTGTTGGCCGATCCAGCCCACCGGCGGCTTGGTGACGGGCGGAAAGGCGGCGCCGAGTTCGACGCCGGGCCACAACGCGGCGATATCGGCCAGTTCGTCGACGCGCCAAGCCTTTCCGCGCATCTCGACGAACCGCGCGGCAACACCGATCAGCGTCTCGACCACCTCGCCAACGGCCAGCCGCACACCGGCGTCCCGTCCGGCCAACAGCAGCGCCACGCCGTCGTCTCGGACATGCGCACCCACGTCCGCGCCCAGTCCTGAGATGTCGGCGCGGCCGTCGTCGAGGCCGAACCAAAACCGGCCCCCCAGCTGTGCGAGCGTGGGCTCGGCGCAAATCGCCGCGTCCAGCTCGCCCACCCACGCCCGCACGTCGGCGCGCCCGCCTACCCGACCGGACAGCGGCGAGGCGACGATGTTGCGGGCCCGCTCGTGGGTCGCCGACGGCAACAGCCCAGCGCGGGTGATCGCGTCGGCCACCGCCGCCACGTCGGTGATGCCGCGCAACTGCACGTTGCCGCGGGCGGTCAGCTCCAGCGTTCCCGAGCCGAAACCGCTTGCCAGGCGGGCCAGCGTCGCCAACTGGGCCGCGGTGATCGTCCCCCCGGGCAGCCGGACCCGTACGAGGGCGCCGTCGGCCGCCTGGTGCACCTGTAGCGCGCCCGGGCAGGCGTCGGTGTCGCGGGCCCTGGCCATTCACCCACGGTAGCGGGCCAAGATTGCCTCAGACAGAAGCAAACCCTTACTCGGTCGCCGGCTTCGCCCTAGCGTTCGTTACGCGACGCCGTGGTGCGTCTTGCTCGTATGCCCCCGATCGTGAGGAGCGTCGACACCGTGAGCATCGGCACCGCGCTGGCTGCCGCGTCGACCGAGACCGACCCCGCCCGCGCCGCCGGCCGGACCGGGCTGTGGGCGCGCCGCAGATGGGAAATCGTCCGCATCGCTTCGCCGTTGGCGCTGCTCGCCCTGTGGCAGCTGGGCAGTGCGACCGCCGTCATTCCCCAGGATGTGCTGCCCGCCCCGTCGCTGATCCTCCAGGCCGGCCTCGAGTTGGCCCGCAACGGCCAGCTCGCCGACGCGCTGGAGGTGTCCGGCGTGCGGGTGACCGAGGGGCTGGTGCTGGGCGCGGCGCTGGGGCTGCTGCTCGGTGCCGCGGTCGGCCTGTCCCGCTGGTTCGAGTCGACGGTCGACCCGCCGATGCAGATGATCCGCGCGTTGCCGCATCTGGGCCTGATCCCGCTGTTCATCCTCTGGTTCGGAATCGGCGAGCTGCCCAAGGTGCTGCTGGTCGCGTTGGGCGTAACCTTCCCGCTCTACCTCAACAGCTACTCGGCGATCCGGCAGGTCGATCCGAAACTGTTCGAGACCGCCCAGGTGCTGGGCTTTTCGTTCTGGCAGCGGTTCACGCGGATCGTCGTGCCGAGCGCGGCGCCGCAGGTGCTCGTCGGTTTGCGGCAGTCGCTGGCGATCGCCTGGTTGACGCTGATCGTGGCCGAGCAGATCAACGCCGACAAGGGAATCGGCTTCCTCATCAACAATGCCCGCGACTTCTTGCGCATCGACATCATCATCTTCGGGCTGACCGTCTATGCGCTCCTGGGCATCGCCACCGACGCGATCGTCCGCGTCATCGAGCGCCGGACGCTGCGCTATCGACAGTGAAAGGTTAAGTTTGACAGCCATTGCGGAACCCGATGCGGCGGAACGGGCGCGTGCCGAGATCGCCGGAGAGCTGCGTCACGTCGACAAGTGGTATGGCCGCCATCATGTGCTGGTCGACGTCTCGTTACAGGTGGTAAGCGGCGAGATCATCGCCCTCGTCGGCCGCAGCGGCTCGGGCAAGTCGACGGTGCTGCGGGTGCTGGCCGGACTCTCGCGAGACCACGGCGGCGATCGCGTGGTCGCCGGCGCTCCGGCGTTGGCATTCCAGGAGCCGCGCCTGTTCCCGTGGCGTGACGTGCGAACCAACGTCGGCTACGGCCTCACCCGCGGCCGGCTGCCGGCGGCGCAGGTTCGGCAACGCGCCGAACGGGCGCTAGCCGACGTAGGGCTGGCGGACTACGCCGGTGCCTGGCCGCTGACGCTGTCGGGCGGTCAGGCCCAACGCGTTTCGCTGGCCCGGGCGCTCGTCGCGGAGCCGCAGCTGCTGCTGCTCGACGAACCTTTCGGGGCGCTGGACGCCCTGACCCGGCTGACGATGCGCACCCTGCTGCTGAGCCTGTGGCGTCGACACGGGTTCGGTGTGCTGCTGGTTACCCACGATGTCGACGAGGCCGTCGCGCTCGCCAACCGGGTGCTGGTCTTTGAGCAGGGCCGCGTCGTTCACACGGTGACGATCCAGGAGCCGCGGCGCCCGCCGGGCGATCCCGGTCATCACACCGAACAGCACCGTGCCGAACTGCTCGACCGTCTCGGCGTGCGGTTCTAGTCATGGGATGAGGATTCGTCGCGCTCATCGCGGTATTCGGACTGCTGTTGAGCGGATGCGTTTCGCACCAGGCCCGCTCGGGCCCGAAGGCGGCCCCAGCCGCCGCGACTCGCCGACCTGTTCGCGGCGTCGGGCCAGCTTCAATCGTCGCCGAAATTCGCCGACTGGGTCGATCGTCGATTCAACGAGGCGCTGCGGCCGAACCTCGACGCCCAGTCAGCGCAGGCACACTCATGCCCGCGAGGACGGTGGAGCACGCTCGCGAGCGCCCAGGGCGAAGCGCCGAGCCCGGCTACGGTACGAATGAGGGGTGCCCGAGCCGACCATCCTGCTGCTGTCGACGTCCGACACGGACCTGATCAGCGCCCGCTCCAGCGGCAAGAACTATCGGTGGGCCAACCCGTCGCGGTTGCTTGACCACGAATTGCCCGAGCTGCTCGCCGACGCGTCGATCGTGGTGGTCCGGATCCTCGGCGGCTACCGCGCCTGGCAGGCCGGCATCGACGCGGTGACCGCCAGCGGTGTCCCGACGGTCCTGGTCAGCGGGGAACAGGCCGCCGACGCCGAGCTGACCGGCCTGTCGACGCTGGCGGCCGGCATCGCCGTGCAGGCGCACATCTACCTGGCCCACGGCGGCGTGGACAACCTGCGCCAGTTGCACGCCTTCCTCTCGGACACGGTGCTGATGACCGGCTTCGGGTTCGCGCCGCCGGTGGTGACGCCGACCTGGGGCGAGCTGGAGCGGCCTGCCAACACCGACGGCCCGACGATCGCGGTGCTCTACTACCGCGCGCAGCACCTGGCCGGCAACACCGCCTACGTCGAATCGCTGTGCCGGGCAATCGAAGACGCCGGCGGGCGACCGCTGCCCGTCTACTGCGCCTCCCTGCGCACCGCCGAACCCGAACTGCTGCAACGGCTCTCCGACGCCGACGCCATGGTGGTCACCGTGCTGGCCGCCGGGGGGCTGAGACCGGCGACGGCGGGGGCCGGCGGTGACGACGACAGCTGGAACGTCGAACACCTTGCGGCCCTGGACATCCCGATCCTGCAGGGCCTGTGCCTGACCAGCCCCCGCGACCAATGGCGCGACAACGACGACGGCCTGTCCCCGCTCGACGTGGCCAGCCAGGTGGCGGTGCCCGAGTTCGACGGCCGCATCATCACGGTCCCGTTCTCGTTCAAGGAGATTGACGACGACGGGCTGATCGCCTACGTCGCCGACCCGGAGCGCTGCGCGCGGGTCGCGGGCCTGGCGCTCCGGCACGCGCGGCTGCGGCACGTCGCCCCCGCCAACAAGCGTGTCGCCCTGGTGTTCTCGGCCTACCCGACCAAGCACGCCCGCATCGGCAACGCGGTCGGGCTCGACACCCCGGCCAGCGCGGTCGCGCTGCTGCGGGCGATGCGCGAGCGCGGCTACCAGGTGGGTGATCTGCCCGGCGTCGAGGCGAACGACGGTGACGCCCTGATCCACGCGCTGATCGAACGCGGCGGGCAGGACCCCGACTGGCTCACCGAAGGGCAACTGGCGGGCAACCCAATCCGGGTGTCCGCCAAGGACTATCGCGACTGGTTTGCTTCCCTGCCCGCCGAATTCACCGACGCGGTGACCCGGCACTGGGGGCCGCCGCCCGGCGACCTGTTCGTGGATCGCAGCAACGACCCCGACGGCGAGATCGTCATCGCCGCAATGCGATCCGGCAACCTGGTCCTGATGGTGCAGCCGCCCCGCGGCTTCGGGGAGAACCCGGTCGCCATCTACCACGACCCCGACCTGCCGCCGAGTCACCATTACCTGGCCGCCTACCGTTGGCTGGACATCGGATTCGGCGCTCACGCGGTCGTGCACCTGGGCAAGCACGGCAACCTGGAATGGCTGCCGGGCAAGACGCTGGGCATGTCGGCGGCTTGCGGGCCCGACGCCGCGCTGGGCGACCTGCCGCTGATCTACCCGTTCCTGGTCAACGACCCCGGCGAGGGCACCCAGGCCAAGCGGCGCGCGCACGCGGTGCTCGTCGACCATCTCATCCCGCCGATGGCGCGCGCCGAAACCTACGGCGACATCGCGCGTTTGGAGCAGCTGCTCGACGAGCACGCCAACGTGGCCGCGCTGGATCCCGGCAAGCTGCCCGCCATCCGCCAGCAGATCTGGACGCTGATCCGGGCCGCCAAGATGGACCACGATCTGGGGCTGACCGAACGCCCGGAAGAGGACTCGTTCGACGACATGATCCTGCACGTCGACGGGTGGCTGTGCGAGATCAAGGACGTCCAGATCCGCGACGGCCTGCACATCCTGGGGCAAAAGCCCACGGGGGAGGCCGAACTCGACCTCGTGCTGGCCATCCTGCGGGCCCGCCAGCTGTTCGGCGGCGAGCATGCCCTGCCCGGCCTGCGGCAGGCATTGGGCCTGGCCGAGGACGGCACCGACGAACGGTCCTCGGTCGACCGGGCCGAGGCCGTGGCCCGCGAACTCGTTGCCGCGCTGCAGGCCGCCGGCTGGGATCCCGACGCGGCCGGCCGGCTCACCGACGACGCCGACGTCGCGGCGGTGCTGCGCTTCGCCGCCACCGAGGTGGTGCCCCGGCTGGCCGGCACGGCCGCCGAAATCGACCAGGTATTGCGGGCGTTGGACGGCTGGTTCATTCCTGCCGGCCCGTCGGGCTCGCCGCTGCGCGGTCTGGTCAACGTGCTGCCCACCGGGCGCAACTTCTACTCCGTCGACCCCAAGGCGGTGCCGTCCAGGCTGGCCTGGGAGGCCGGTGCGGCGCTGGCGGATTCGCTGCTGACCCGCTACCGGAACGACCATGGCCGGTGGCCGCAATCGGTCGGCCTGTCGGTGTGGGGCACCTCGGCGATGCGCACCGCCGGCGACGACATCGCCGAAGTCCTTGCGCTGCTGGGTGTTCGGCCGGTATGGGACGACGCGTCGCGGCGGGTCGTCGGCCTGACGCCGATCCCGCTGGCCGAGCTGGGCCGCCCGCGCATCGACGTGACCGTGCGGATCTCCGGGTTCTTCCGGGACGCCTTCCCGCACGTCGTCACCATGCTCGACGACGCGGTGCGGCTGGTCGCCGACCTCGACGAACCCGCCGACAAGAATTACATCAGAGCGCATGCCCAGGCCGACCTGGCCCAGCATGGCGACCAACGCCGTTCCACCACAAGGATTTTCGGGTCCAAGCCGGGAACCTACGGCGCCGGCCTGCTGCAGCTGATCGACAGCCGAAACTGGCGCGACGACGGCGACCTCGCGCAGGTGTACACCGCCTGGGGCGGATTCGCCTACGGGCGCGGTTTGGACGGTCGGCCAGCAACCGAAGATATGAACCGCCAGTACCGGCGCATCGCGGTGGCCGCCAAGAACACCGATACCCGCGAACACGACATCGCCGACTCCGACGACTACTTCCAATACCACGGCGGCATGGTCGCCACGGTGCGCGCGCTGACCGGCCAGGCGCCGGCCGCCTACATCGGCGACAACACCAGGCCCGACGCGATCCGCACCCGCACCCTCTCCGAGGAGACCGCCCGGGTTTTCCGCGCCCGCGTGGTCAATCCCCGCTGGATGGCGGCGATGCGCCGGCACGGCTACAAGGGCGCGTTCGAGATGGCCGCGACCGTCGACTACTTGTTCGGCTACGACGCCACCGCTGGGGTGATGGCCGACTGGATGTACGAACAGCTCACCGACCGCTACGTGCTGGACCCGGAGAACCGCAAGTTCATGGCGGAATCCAACCCATGGGCGCTGCACGGCATGGCCGAGCGGCTGCTGGAGGCGGCCGGTCGCGGCATGTGGGCCGACCCGCAACCGGAAACCCTGGACGGGCTGCGCCGGGCGCTGTTGGAAGCCGAGGGTGACCTCGAGGGCTGACCCCGCCAACCCTGGCGAGCAGACGCGGAATCGCACGCGCAAGGCCCGCGCAGTGCGATTCCGCGTCTGCTCGCGAGGTAGGTTGGCACCCGTGACGCCCACTTTTGCCGACCTCGCCAAGGCGCGATACATCCTGCTGACCACCTTCACCAGGGATGGCCGGCCCAAGCCGACTCCGATCTGGGCCGCCTTGGACGGAGAGCGCGGCGATCGCCTGCTGGTGATCACCGAGTCAAAGTCGTGGAAGGTCAAGCGGATTCGCAACACACCCCGCGTGACGCTGGCCACCTGCACCATGGGCGGCCGCCCGACCAGCGAGGCCGTCGAGGGCACCGCGGCCATCCTCGACAAATCGCAAACCGCCGCCGTCTACGACGCGATCGGCAGGCGGTACGGCATCGTGGGCAAGGTCTTCAATTTCGTCAGCAGGCTGCGCGGTGGCATGCACAACAACGTCGGCCTCGAGCTCAAGGTGGCCCAAAGCTAACGCTTCGACCCGGCCGTCAGCTACCCAGGTGCTGGCCGAAGAACGCGAAGACCCGGCTCCAGGCGTCGTCGGTGGCGGCCCGGTCGTAGCCGAAACCCGTGATGCGCAGCAGCGGCTGGGCGGGAAGCGTGTTCGCGAAGCTGTGCCCGGCGCCGGAGTAGACCTTGATGTCGGCGGCGATCTGCTTGGCCGCGGTCACTTCGCGCAGCCGGTCGGGCGCGCCCCTACCCATCGGGTCACGGCCACCGAAGCTGGCCACGATCGGGCACGCCCCCTCCAGCGTCTGACTCAGATTGCGCGGCAGGGGAGTGCCGTAGAACGGCGCAGAGGCACCAAAACCCTTGGGCGACATAACGAGCGCAAACTGCCCGCCCATGCAGAAACCCGCGATGCCGACACGCCCCGAGCACTCCGGCATGGCCTGCAGGTGATCGCGGGCGGCCAGAATGTCGTCAAGGGCGCGACCCCGCTGCGTCATCAGCTCCCGCATGACCCGGGTGATGCAGCGGATGCGCCCACCCCGCGAGTACATGTTCGGAGTCAGCGCCACATAGCCGGCCCGGGCGATGCGGTCGTTGATCGCCTCCTTGTCCCGGCCGTAACCGATCGCGTCGTGGATCACCACCACACCCGGCCACGGGCCGTCACCCTGCGGAAGGCTCAGCAGGGCATCGATCGGTCCGTCGGGGGTGTCGATCTGAATCGTCGTCATAGCGTCATCTAACTGCAGCCACCAGGGGAACTCGAGCGTGCCCCACAGACGTTGACGTCACATGCTGTCGCGGCTGTTGCTGATCTATGCCGTCGTCGAGCTCGGGGTGATTTTCGCGCTGGTCTCGACGATCGGGTGGGGCTGGACGCTGCTGGTGCTGCTGGCCACCTTCCTGCTCGGATGGGGCCTATTGGCCCCGATGGCCGGGTCGCAGCTCATTCGCAAAGTCGGGCAGCTGAGGTCCGGCCTGACCGAACCGCGCTGGGGGCACCGCCCGCTTGCGGGGGACGCCGTCAGCGACGGCGCGCTGATCACGCTGGCCACCGTCCTGGTCCTCGTTCCCGGTTTGGTCACCACGGTGACGGGGCTATTGCTGCTGGTTCCGCCGATACGGTATGTCGCCGGCCCCGGATTGACCGCGATCGGGATACGGGGTTTGCGACGGCGGGTGCCGCTGATCACCGAGACCACGGTCTTCGGGGCCGACTCGCGCCGCGGCTATTCGGGCGACGGCCGCGACTACATCGACGGCGAGGTCATCGACGTTGAGGACTTCGACCCGCCCGCCGGTCCGAACGATCCGACCCGCGGTGGATTCCCGGGACGGCCCGGCTGGGATTGATCGCCCGGCGCGCCCCCACGCGTAGTTTTGGCCCGTGACCCACGCTGATCGTCCTGCTTTTACACGGGCCGTTTCACGGCCCGCAGCGTCGCTGGACGAGACCGACCGCTCCATCACGCTGCTGGTCAACGGGCGGGTGCACAGCCCGACCCACCCCGACGCCACCGCCATGGCCGTCCGCGGGGATGTCATCGCGTGGCTGGGCGGCGACGAGGCCGCCCGCGGCCAGTTCCCGGGCGCCGAGGTCGAGGACCTGGACGGCGGCTTCGTAACGCCGGGATTCGTGGACAGCCACATCCACGTCACCGCCACCGGCCTGACGCTCAGCGGGCTGGACCTGCGGCCGGCGCGCTCGCGCGCGCAGTGCATCCGGATGGTCGCCGACTATGCTGACGCCCACCCGGGCCAGCCGGTGTGGGGGCATGGCTGGGACGAATCCTCGTGGCCCGACAACACCCCGCCGAGCACCGGTGAGCTGGATGCCGCACTCGGTGACCGGCCCGCCTACCTGGCCCGCGTCGACGTGCACTCCGCGCTGGCCTCAACGGGCCTGCGACGGCTGGTCCCAGACTTACCCGCGGCGGCCGGTTTCGCCGCCGAGCGGCCGCTCGTCGGCGACGCGCACCACCTGGTCCGGGCCGTCGCCCGTGACCTGCTGACCGCCGAACAGCTGGCCGACGCCCGGACGGCGGCGCTGGACGCCGCCGCGGCGGCCGGCATCGTCGCCGTGCACGAATGCGCCGGCCCGGAAATCGGCGGGCTCGACGACTGGTTGCGGCTGCGTGCCCTCGATCACGGCGTCGAGGTGATCGGCTACTGGGGCCAGGCGGTGACCACGCCCGCACAGGCCCGCGCGTTGATGGACGAGACCGGAGCCCGCGGGCTGGCCGGCGACTTGTTCGTCGACGGGGCGCTCGGGTCGCGCACCGCCTGGCTGCACGAGCCGTACGCGGACGCCTCGCAACGCACCGGCACCTGCTACTTGGACCCCGACGTCATCGAAGCCCACGTGCGGGCCTGCACCGAGGCGGGGGTCACCGCGGGTTTCCACGTCATCGGCGACGCCGCGGTCTCGGCGGCCGTCGCGGCCTTCGAACGGGTCGTCGCCGACCTCGGGGTGGCCGCCGTCGCCCGCTGCGGGCACCGCCTCGAGCACGTGGAGATGGTCACCGCCGACCAGGCCGCCAAACTGGGCGCCTGGGGCGTCATCGCCAGCGTGCAGCCCACTTTTGATGCGCTGTGGGGCGGCCCCGACGGCATGTACGCCCGGCGGCTTGGCTCCGAACGAGGCGGTCAACTCAACCCGCTTGCGCTGTTAGCATCCCAAGGCGTGCCCCTCGCGCTCGGTTCCGACGCCCCGGTAACGGGCCTTGACCCGTGGGTAAGCGTGCGCGCGGCGGTCAATCACCACACCCCGGGCAGCGCGGTCTCGGCACGGGCGGCATTTGCTGCCGCGACCCGCGGCGGCTGGCGGGCCGCCGGTGTCCGAGACGGCCAGACGGGGACCCTGGTGCCCGGGGCGCAGGCCTCCTACGCCGTGTGGGACGCCGGGGCCCTCGACATCCACGCACCTCGCGACGCCGTCCAGCGCTGGTCCACCGACCCGCGTTCGCGGGTACCCGCCCTACCGCGGTTGGGCCCGACCGACGCCCCGCCGCGCTGCCGCCGAACCGTGCACCGAGGCGCTGTCATCCATGGCTAGGTCATGGTTCGGCCGCAAGGGGCGCCCCGACCGCGAGGGACGCCCCGACCAGGACCGCGAGGCCGCCCCGGCGGCCGAGGATCTCACGACCCCGTCGGACACCGACCCGATAAGCGACGAAGCGGAATCGGAGCGGGCCACCGAGGCCACCGAGGCCACCGAGGCCACCGAGGCCCACGTCGGGCCAAAGCAGGAGGCAGAGCCAGAACCCGACGACCGGCCCGCCGGCGCGCCTGACGTTCCGAGCCTGGCCGATCGGCTGGGCGCCGCGACACGTCGGGCGCTGGCGGGGCTGGGCGCCGCGGCGATCGCACGACTGCCGGCGGTGAGGGCCGCGATGCTGCCACGCCTGCCGCGATTGGTGCTGTCCGTCGTGGCCGGCTTGCTGATGTGCGCCAGCTTTCCGCCGCTGAACTGGTGGTGGGCCGCCGTCGTCGCCGCGGCGCTGCTGGCTTGGGTGCTGACGCACCCCGCCACCACACCGGCGGGGGGCCTGGGCTACGGGTTCCTGTTCGGGCTGGCGTTCTATCTGCCGCTGCTGCCCTGGATCAGCACCCTGGTGGGCGCCGTGCCCTGGCTGGTGCTGGCGACGACGTGCGCGCTGTATCCCGGCCTTTTCGGCCTGTGCGCCGTCATCGTGCGGCGGCTGCCCGGCTGGCCGATCTGGTTCGCGGTGGTGTGGGCCGCCCAGGAGTGGTTGAAGTCGATCTTTCCGTTCGGCGGCTTTCCCTGGGGTTCGGTGGCCTTCGGTCAGGCGCAAGGCCCGTTGCTGCCGCTGGTCCAGCTGGGCGGGGTTGCGCTGCTCTCGACGGCGACCGTGCTGGTGGGATTCAGCGCGACCGCGATCGGGCTGGAGATCGCGAAGTGGTGGAAATCCGGTAGCCGGGCGCGTGGCGGGAGCGCCGAGGCGCCCGACCGGCCGCCCGCCGTGGTGCTGCCGGGTGTCTGCATCTGCCTGGTGTTGTTCGCCGCCGTCGTCGTCTGGCCGCAGGTGCGGCACGCCGGCGCGGGATCGGGTGGCGAACCCACGGTCACCGTCGCGGCCGTGCAGGGCAACGTGCCGCGCCTGGGCCTCGACTTCAACGCGCAACGCCGAGCCGTGCTGGACAACCACGTCCGGGAGACGCTGCGGCTGGCGGAGGACGTGCGTGCCGGGGTCGCGCCACAGCCGCAATTCGTGATCTGGCCCGAAGACTCGTCGGACGTCGACCCCCTCGTCAACGCCGACGCCGCGGAAAGGATCACGCAAGCCGCCGCGGCGATCGGCGCACCGATCCTGGTCGGCACCGTCCTCGACGTGCCGGGCCGCACACGGGCAGATTCGCAGTACACCAACACCGTGATCGTGTGGACGCCGGCGACCGGACCGGCCGACCGCCACGACAAGGGAATCGTGCAGCCATTCGGCGAGTACCTGCCGATGCCATGGCTGTTCAAGCATCTCTCCGGGTACGCGGATCGGGCCGGCCATATGGTGCCCGGCAAAAGCAGCGGCGTGGTGCACATCGCCGGGGTGCCGGTCGGGGTGGCCACCTGCTGGGAAGTGATCTTTGACCGCGCCCCGCGGAAAGCGGTGCTGGGCGGTGCCCAGTTGCTGGCCGTGCCTAGCAACAACGCCACCTTCAACAAGACGATGAGCGAACAACAGCTGGCGTTCGCCATGGTGCGGGCCGTGGAGCACGACCGATACGTCGTGGTTGCCGGCACCACCGGGATCAGCGCGGTGATCGCGCCGGACGGCGCCGAGCTGGTGCGCACGAACTTCTTCCAGCCCGCCTACCTGGACATCCAGGTGCGCCTCAAAACCAAGCTGACGCCGGCAACCCGCTGGGGCCCGATCCTGCAATGGATTCTGGTCGCGGCGGCCGGAGCGGTCATTCTGGCCGGGATACGGCACAATGGATGGTTCCCGCGTCCGATTCGTCTCAGGCCCAGGCCTCGGGGTGAATCGGAAGACGCCGGCGCGCCCCCGGGCGAGGTCCCGCTCGACGAGGGCGACGCAGAGACCCCGCCAGACGCTGCGCCCGACGAGCGCGGCCGACCTTATTTCGGGCGAGACAGAGGAGCTACATGACCACCGGCCAGCCGGCGTCCCAGGTCCCGGGCAACCGTCCCAGCCAGAGCGTCCTGGTAATCATCCCCACCTTCAACGAGCGGGAGAACCTGCCGGTGATCCACCGGCGGCTGAAGGACGCCTGCCCCGCCGTGCACCTGCTCATCGTCGACGACGGCAGCCCCGACGGCACCGGCCAGCTCGCCGACGAGCTGGCGGCGGCCGACCCCGGACGCACCCACGTCCTGCACCGCACCGCCAAGAACGGCCTGGGTGCCGCGTACCTGGCGGGCTTCGCCTGGGGCCTGAGCCGGCAATACGCGGTGCTCGTCGAGATGGACGCCGACGGCAGCCACGCGCCCGAACAGCTGCACCGCCTGCTGGACGCCGTCGACGCCGGCGCCGACCTGGCCATCGGTTCCCGCTACGTCGACGGGGGCACGGTGCGAAATTGGCCGTGGCGACGCCTGGCGTTGTCCAAGACGGCCAACACCTATTCGCGGGTGGCGCTCGGCATCGGCGTCCACGACATCACCGCCGGCTACCGCGCCTACCGCCGCGAAGTGCTCGAGGCGATCGACCTCGACGGTGTGGACTCCAAGGGCTATTGCTTCCAGATCGACCTGACCTGGCGCACGATCCGCAACGGGTTCGTCGTCGTCGAGGTGCCCATCACCTTCACCGAGCGCGAACTCGGCGTCTCCAAAATGAGCGGATCCAACATCCGCGAGGCGCTGGTCAAAGTCACTCGATGGGGCATCGAGGGGCGACGGACCAGGAGCTCGCGCGCCCGAGCCACGCGGGCCGACAACCGCACATAACGGGCGCGAACGGCCCTCGTCAGCCGCGGCGGCGCGACCTGATCAGATCGAGGCGCTCCTTGAGCAGCTCGTCAAGCTCTTCGACGGTGCGGCGCTCCAGCAGCATGTCCCAGTGCGTGCGCGGCGGCTTGACCTTCTTCGGCTCGGGCAGGTCGCCCTCGATGAGGGTGCCTTCCATGCCGTTGCGGCACAGCCAGGTGCCGGGAATGTCGGCGTCGTCGGCGAACGGAACCTCGAACTCCTCGCCGTTCTCGGTGCGGTATCGCGCGATCTGACGCGGCGCGAGGTCATGGTTGCGGTCGGTCTCGTAGCTCACGGCTCCGAGGCGGCTGCCTCTCAGTACGCGATCAGCCATGTGTGCTACTCCTCTAGGTCCTCTGGGCTGTGGTGCAATTCTGTCCGTTTAGCAAACGTTATGACGGTCTGCGTAGTTCCCGGCCCGACACGCGGCATACGCGACGCGAATATTGATGATACCGGGATCGCCGAACCCGGCGGACTAAAGTCGGCAGGCGTGACCCGCCGCGCCCACCCCCAGCCGTGCCGCTGGTGCGGCCGCGATGTGACCAATGCCGGGATGGGCCGTCGCCGTCAGTACTGCCGGCAGTCGTGCCGGCAGCGGGCGTACGAGCAACGTGCCTCGCTGAATCGGGGCGAGGCTGGGGCCTTGCCGGCGGACGCGGTGGTGCTGTCGGCCGACGATGCGGCCGACCTCTCGGACCGTGTCTACCAGGTGCGATGCGCGGCCGAGGATGTCACCACCGCGCTCGACGAAGGAGCGGGTGCCGCCGAACTGCGGGAACTGTGCGACGTGCTGATCCGGGCCGCCCGCGCGGCCGACGGCTGGCGCCGAGCGGGTGTCTAACCCTGTCTAACCCATGTCTAACCCCGTCTGACCCCGTCTGGCCCGCGCCTGACCACCGCCGATGGGTAGCCGGGTACAGTCGCGCCATGGATGGCGCGCCAGGTGCACCCGGGTGTACAGGGGGCAGAGGAACAATCGGGAAGGTGTTCCAGGTGTCGAGTCCGATCCCCGTGGGGAAGCCGGGAGCGTCCGACGTTTTGAAATCGTGCCGGAGTTGGCGATACTCACCAGCGAACTTGGGTCGAAGAGCAGCACGACGCCGGTTGCAAAGATTGCGGCGGCGCCCCGTGCAGCAACTTCCTTGACTCGGCGAGAGCCGCATCCCGCGGTCTAAGACGGCCAATGTTAGGCGAGGGTAGTGATGGTTGATCAACTCCAGCATGTGACCGAAGCGCTGCGCAAAGCGCTGGTCCAGGTTGAACGCCTGAAGCGCACTAACCGTGCGCTGCTGGAGCGGTCCAATGAGCCGATCGCGGTCGTCGGCATGTCGTGCCGCTTTCCGGGCGGGGTCGATACCCCGGAGCGTCTGTGGCAGATGGTGGCCGACGGCCGGGATGTGATGTCGGAGTTTCCCACCGATCGCGGGTGGGACCTGGCGGGGCTGTTCGACCCGGATCCCGACGCGCCGCACAAGTGCTATGCGCGGTACGGCGGGTTTGTCGATGACGCCGCGGATTTCGACGCGGGTTTTTTTGGAATGGGGCCGAGCGAGGCGCTGGCGACCGATCCCCAGCATCGGATGCTGCTGGAGTTGTCGTGGGAGGCGTTGGAGCGGGCCGGGATCGACCCGATGTCGTTGCGGGGCAGCGCTACCGGCGTATTCGCCGGGATTATCGCGCAGGGCTACGGGATGATCGCCGACGAGGCCGAGGGATACCGGCTGACCGGTGTGACCTCGAGTGTGGCAACGGGCCGGGTCGCTTACGTGCTGGGGTTGGAGGGCCCGGCGGTGTCGGTGGACACGGCGTGTTCGTCGTCGTTGGTGGCGCTGCATTTGGCGGTGCAGTCGCTGCGGTCGGGCGAGTGCGACCTGGCCCTGGTGGGGGGCGCGACGGTCAATGCCACGCCAACGGTCTTCGTGGAGTTCAGCCGGCACCGGGGGCTGGCGCCCGACGGCCGGTGCAAGCCCTACGCCGGAGCGGCCGACGGGGTCGGCTGGTCCGAGGGCGGGGGAATGGTGGTCGTCGAGCGGCTCTCGGATGCGCGGCGCTTAGGGCATCCGGTGTTGGCCGTCGTCCGCGGTTCGGCGGTCAACCAGGATGGGGCCTCGAACGGGCTGACCGCCCCGAACGGTCCGTCGCAGCAGCGGGTGGTGCGTGCGGCGCTGGCGAATGCGGGGTTGAACGCGGCCGAGATTGACGTGGTCGAAGGCCACGGCACCGGCACCACGTTGGGCGATCCGATTGAGGCCCAAGCGTTGTTGTCCACCTACGGGCAGCAGCGGGGCGAGCTTGGAGAGCCCCTGTGGTTGGGGTCGATCAAGTCGAACATGGGTCACACGCAGGCCGCCGCGGGGGTGGCGGGTGTGATCAAGATGGTGTTGGCGTTGCGCCATGAGGTGTTGCCGGCGAGTTTGCATGTGGATGTGCCGAGCCCGCATGTGGATTGGTCGGCGGGGTCGGTGGCGTTGTTGACGCAACCGCGGCCCTGGCCGGTGCAGGGGCGGGTGCGCCGGGCGGGGGTGTCGTCGTTTGGGATTAGCGGCACCAACGCCCATGTGATCGTGGAGGCCGCACCCGAGTCAGCGCCGCGCCAAGCCGGTCCGACGCGGCCGGTGGTGCCGTGGGTGGTGTCGGCGAAATCGGTGTCGGCGTTGGAGGTTCAGGCCGCGCGGCTGGCCGGGCATGTGCGCGCGCACGACGAGTTGGATGTTGCCGATGTGGGGTGGACGTTGGCGGGCCGGTCGGCCTTTGAGCATCGCGCGGTCGTGGTCGGTGGTGATCGGGATCGGCTGCTGGCTGGGCTGGACGAGTTGGCCGCCGATGAACCCGTGTCGGTGATTCGCGGCACCGCGACACCGGCGGGCAAGACCGTCTTCGTCTTCCCCGGCCAAGGCTCCCAATGGCTCGGCATGGGCATCGAATTGCTCGACACCGCACCGGCATTCGCGCAGCAGATGCGGGCGTGCGCGGAAGCCTTCTCGGAATTCGTCGACTGGTCGTTGACCGACGTCCTGCGCGGCGCACCCGGCGCTCCGGGCATGGATCGCGTCGACGTGGTCCAGCCGGTGCTGTTCGCCGTGATGGTGTCGCTGGCCGAACTGTGGAAATCGGTTGGCGTCACGCCGGATGCCGTGATCGGCCATTCGCAAGGCGAAATCGCCGCGGCGTATGTCGCCGGCGCGCTGTCGTTGCGGGATGCCGCACGGGTGGTCACGCTGCGCAGCAAGCTGCTGGCCGCGCTGGCCGGTCCCGGCGGCATGGTGTCGATCGCGTGCGGCGCCGGCCGGGTGCGGGAGTTGTTGGCGCCGTATGGCAATCGGGTTGCGATCGCTGCCGTCAACGGCCCCTCGGCGGTCGTGGTGTCGGGCGAGGTGGGCGCACTGGACGAGCTCGTCCGGGCCTGCGCCGACCTCGATGTGCGCACCCGCCGGATCGACGTGGACTACGCGTCCCACTCGGCCGAGGTGGAGGCGATCCGCGGCGATCTCGGCGAAGCCCTGGCCGATATAGAGCCACGTTCGTCACGCACCGTCTTCTTTTCCACGGTGACCGGAAGCCGTTTGGACACAGCGGCTTTGGATGCCGACTACTGGTATCGCAACATCCGGCAGACCGTGCAGTTCGACCAGGCGGTGCGCAGCGCGTGCGAGCAGGGATACCGCACGTTCATCGAATCCAGCCCGCATCCCGCATTGATCGCCGGGATCGAGGCCACCTTCAACGACTGCTCCACCGGCAACACCGAAGCCATCGTCGTTCCCACCCTGGGCCGCGATGACGGCGGGCTCCAGCGGTTCCTGACGTCGGCCGCCTCCGCGTTTGTGGCGGGCGTGGCCGTCGACTGGCGTGGCGCGCTGGAGGGGGCGCACTTTGTCGAGCTGCCCACGTATGCCTTTGAGCGGCGCCGGTTTTGGCTGTCCGGCGATGGTGTGGGGGTCGATGCCGCCGGCTTTGGGCAGGCAACGAGCGAGCACGCGTTGCTGGGCGCGGTGGTGGAGCTGCCAGCCTCGGGTGGGGTGGCGCTGACGGGTCGGTTGTCGCCCGGCGTCCAGGGGTGGTTGGCCGATCACGCGGTGTCCGGGCTGGTGGTGTTCCCGGGTGCGGGGTTGGTGGAGTTGGCCATCCGCGCCGGCGACGAGGTCGGGTGTTCGGTCGTCGACGAATTGACGCTGCAAGCGCCATTGACGTTGCCGGAATCAGGATCGGTTGCCGTGCAAGTGGTCGTGGGTCCCGCCCAAGAGTCGGGCCGGCGCAGTGTCTCGATCTTTTCGCGCGCCGACGCCGCTTCCGGGTGGGTATGCCACGCCGAGGGGGAGTTGAGGCCCGGATCGGTGGAGCCGGGCGTGGATCTGTCGATGTGGCCGCCGGCGGGCGCGGTCGCCGTCGATCCGGCTGACGGTTACGAGCGGCTGGCGGCGCGTGGCTACGGGTACGGCCCGGCGTTTCGGGGATTGACCGCGGCCTGGGTCCGTGGTGATGAGGTGTTCGCCGAGGTGCGGCTGCCGGACGCGGCCGGAGGTGCCGGCGGGTTCGGGGTGCACCCTGCGTTGCTTGACGCGGCGTTGCACGCCATGATCTTGGTCAACGAAACAGCAACTGCGGCAACCGAAGTGATCTTGCCATTCTCGTGGCAAGGCGTGTCGTTGCACGCCGCGGGCGCCTCGGCGGTAAGGGCGCGGATCGCGCCCACGGGTCCGTCGGCGGTCACGATCGAGCTGGCCGACGGCCTAGGGTTGCCGGTGCTGTCGGTGGGCGCGATGGTGGCCCGTCCGGTGAGCGAGCGGCAGTTGCGGGCCGCGGTGTCGGGTTCGGGCCCGGACCGGCTGTTCGAGGTGGTCTGGTCGCCGGTGCCTACGACCCGAGCGGCCGATGCCGACCCGGCTCCGTCGTACGAGTTATTCGAATCCCTTGTCTCCCTTGTCGCCGACGATGATCCGGTGACGGCGACCTATGAGCGCACGCACCGGGCGCTGGCGGTCGTGCAGTCATGGCTGACCGAGCGGGATTCGGGCGTGCTGATGGTGGCCACCCGGGGCGCGATGGCGTTGCCGGGTGAGGACGTCACCGATCTGGCGGGCGCGGCGGTGTGGGGATTGGTGCGGTCAGCGCAGACCGAGCATCCCGGCCGCATTGTGCTGGTGGACTCCGACGCGCCCCTGGACGGCGGCGCCGCGGCCGCGGTGTTGGCGACCGGTGAGCCGCAGGCATTGGTGCGCCGGGGAACGGTGCACACGGTGCGGGTGCGTGGCAGTCGCGCGGTCGACGGGATTTTGGTGCCGCCGGGCGAGGGACCGTGGCGTCTGGGTCTCAGCGCCGCCGGCACCTTCGAAAACCTGCGGTTGGAGCCGATTCCCAACGCCGGTGCGCCGTTGGAGCCGGGCCAGGTCCGGGTCGCCGTCCGCGCCATCGCCGCGAACTTCCGCGACGTGATGATCGCCCTGGGCATGTTCACGCACGATGCGCCGTTGGGCAGCGAAGCCGCCGGCGTGGTCGTCGAAATCGGCTCCGGTGTCACCGAATTCGCGGTCGGTGATGCGGTGATGGGGCTGTTCCCCGAAGGCTCGGGCACCCTGGTCACCGCCGACGTCAGGCTGCTGCTTCCCATGCCCGCCGACTGGTCCTATGCCGAAGCCGCCGGCGTGTCGGTGGTGTTTGCGACGGCGTACTACGCGTTGTCGGTGTTGGCCGGCGTCGAGCCGGGGCAGCGGGTGTTGGTGCATGCTGCCGCTGGTGGGGTGGGGATGGCGGCGGTGCAGTTGGCGCGGTATTGGGGGTTGGAGGTGTTCGCCACGGCTAGCCGTGGTAAGTGGGACACGTTGCGGGCCATGGGTTTTGACGAGGAGCATATTGCCGATTCGCGCAGTTTGGAGTTCGAGGGTAAGTTCCGGGCGGTCACCGGTGGGCGTGGCATGGATGTGGTGCTCGATTCGCTGGCCGGTGAGTTCGTGGATGCCTCGCTGCGGCTGGTCGCCCCTGGCGGGGTGTTTTTGGAGATGGGCAAGACCGACATCCGCGACCCCGACGTGGTGACCCGGGATCACCCCGGTGTGCGCTACCGCGCCTTCGACCTCTTCGAACCCGGCCGCCCCCGCATGCACGAGTACCTGCTCGAACTGGCGGCGCTGTTCGATGCCGGGGTGTTGCGGCCGTTGCCGGTGACCACGTTTGACGTGCGGCGGGCGTCGGCGGCGTTGCGGTATTTGAGTCAGGCGCGTCATGTCGGCAAGGTCGTGATGGTGATGCCGGATGCGTGGGCGGCGGGCACGGTGTTGGTTACCGGTGGTACTGGGATGGCGGGTTCGGTGTTGGCGCGGCATGTGGTGGCGCGTCATGGGGTGCGTCATGTGGTGTTGGTGAGTCGGCGTGGTCCGGATGCGCCGGGGGCTGCGGAGTTGGTGGCCGAGTTGGGCGGGGCCGGTGCGCAGGTGCAGGTGGTGGCTTGTGATGCGGCGGATCGGGCGGCGTTGGCTAAGGTGATCGCTGACATTCCGGTGCAGCGTCCGCTGACCGGGGTGATTCATGCGGCCGGGGTGCTTGATGATGCGGTGGTGACGTCGTTGAGTGCCGAGCGGGTGGATGCGGTGTTGCGGGCCAAGGTGGATGCGGCGTGGAATTTGCATGAGTTGACTCGTGATGTGGATGTGTCGGCGTTTGTGCTGTTTTCCTCGATCGCGGGGTTGGCGGGTGCGTCGGGTCAGGCTAACTATGCGGCGGCGAACTCGTTTTTGGATGGGTTGGCCGCACATCGGCGGGTTCATGGGTTGCCGGCGATTTCGCTGGGGTGGGGCTTGTGGGATCAGGCCAGCGCCATGACCGGCGGACTCGATGCCGCCGACCTCGCACGCCTGGGCCGCGACGGAGTCTTGGCCTTGTCCTCGGAAGAAGCGCTGGAATTGTTCGACACCGCGCTGATCGTCGACCAACCATTCATTGCGCCCGCCCGCATCGACCTCACCGCGCTGCGAGCCCACGGCGTTGCGGTCCCACCGATGTTCGCCGACCTGGTCAACACGCCGATCCGGCGTCAGGTCGACGACTCGCTGGCCGCCGCCAAGTCGAAATCGGCTCTGGCGCACCGCCTGCAGGGGCTGCCCGCCGACGAGCAACACGCGGTCCTGCTGGACCTGGTGCGTTCCCACATCGCCACCGTGCTCGGCAATATCAGCCCCGAGGCGATCGACCCCGACAAGGCGTTCCAGGAGTTGGGCTTCGACTCGCTGACCGCGGTCGAAATGCGCAACCGGCTGAAAACCGTTACCGGACTGGCGCTTTCACCCACGCTCATCTTCGACTACCCGACACCCAACGGGCTGGCCAAGTACATGCGCGCCGAACTCGCCGGTGTCTCACAAGAAATCAAGCACACCCCGGCGGTTCGCGCCACGGGGGACGATCCGATCGCCATCGTCGGCATGTCGTGCCGCTATCCGGGCGGGGTCAATTCCCCCGACGACCTCTGGGAGATGTTGATCCAGGGCCGCGACGTGCTCTCGGAGTTCCCGAGCGATCGCGGCTGGGACCTTGAAGGCCTGTTCAACCCCGACCCCGACGTACCGGGAGGGTGCTACACCCGCACGGGCGGATTCGTCGACGACGTGGCGGATTTCGACGCGGGGTTCTTCGGCGTGGGGCCGAGCGAGGCGCTGGCGATGGATCCGCAACAGCGCATGTTCCTCGAACTGTCGTGGGAGGCGTTGGAGCGGGCTGGGATCGACCCGATGTCATTGCGGGGCAGCGCCACCGGCGTGTTCGCCGGTGTCATGACGCAAGGTTATGGGATACACGGCGCGGAGCCGGTGGAAGGCTTCCGGCTCACCGGCCAGTCAGCGAGCGTGGCCTCGGGGCGGGTGTCGTATGTGCTGGGGTTGGAGGGCCCGGCGGTGTCGGTGGATACGGCGTGTTCGTCGTCGTTGGTGGCGCTGCATTTGGCGGTGCAGTCGCTGCGGTCGGGCGAGTGCGACCTGGCCCTGTCCGGCGGTGTCACCGTCAACGCGACCCCCGACATCTTCGTGGAGTTCAGCCGCTGGCGCGGGTTGGCGCCCGACGGCCGGTGCAAGCCCTACGCCGGGGCGGCCGACGGCACCGGATTCTCCGAGGGCGGGGGAATGGTGGTCGTCGAGCGGCTCTCGGATGCGCGGCGCTTAGGGCATCCGGTGTTGGCCGTCGTCCGCGGTTCGGCGGTCAACCAGGATGGGGCCTCGAACGGGCTGACCGCCCCGAACGGTCCGTCGCAGCAGCGGGTGGTGCGTGCGGCGTTGGCCAATGCCGGGCTCGGCGTGGCCGAGGTGGATGCGGTGGAGGGGCATGGCACCGGCACCACGTTGGGCGATCCGATTGAGGCCCAGGCGTTGTTGTCGACCTATGGGCAGGGGCGCAACGAACCGCTGTGGTTGGGGTCGATCAAGTCGAACATGGGTCACACGCAGGCCGCCGCGGGGGTGGCGGGTGTGATCAAGATGGTGTTGGCGTTGCGCCATGAGGTGTTGCCGGCGAGTTTGCATGTGGATGTGCCGAGCCCGCATGTGGATTGGTCGGCGGGGTCGGTGGCGTTGTTGACGCAACCGCGGCCCTGGCCGGTGCAGGGGCGGGTGCGCCGGGCGGGGGTGTCGTCGTTTGGGATTAGCGGCACCAACGCCCATGTGATCGTGGAGGCCGCACCCGAGTCAGCGCCGCGCCAAGCCGGTCCGACGCGGCCGGTGGTGCCGTGGGTGGTGTCGGCGAAATCGGTGTCGGCGTTGGAGGTTCAGGCGGCGCGGCTGGCCGGGCATGTGCGCGCGCACGACGAGTTGGATGTTGCCGATGTGGGGTGGACGTTGGCGGGCCGGTCGGCTTTTGAGCATCGCGCGGTCGTGGTCGGTGGTGATCGGGATCGGCTGCTGGCTGGGCTGGACGAGTTGGCCGCCGATGAACCCGTGTCGGTGATTCGCGGCACCGCGACACCGGCGGGCAAGACCGTCTTCGTCTTCCCCGGCCAAGGCTCCCAATGGCTCGGCATGGGCATGGGACTTCATGCCGCATACCCGGTGTTCGCCGAGGCGTTCGACACCGTGGTGGCCGAGCTGGACCGGCACCTGCTGCGCCCACTGCGCGAAGTTATGTGGGGGCATGACGAAAACCTGTTGAACACCACGGAATTCGCACAACCGGCGCTGTTCGCGGTGGAAACGGCGTTGTTCCGCCTCCTCGAAACCTGGGGTATGCGGCCCGATTTCGTCATGGGACACTCGGTCGGCGAGCTGACGGCGGCCCACGTCTCCGGCGTGCTCTCGCTGGAAAACGCGGCGCTGCTGGTGGCCGCGCGCGGCCGGTTGATGCAGTCGCTGCCCGCCGCCGGTGCGATGTTCGCCGTGGCGGCCACCGAAGACGAAGCGCGGCCGCTGCTGGGCGCCGACGTCGGCATCGCCGCAATCAATGGTCCCGCCTCGGTGGTGATCTCCGGCGCCGAGGATTCGGTGACCGCCATTGCGGATCGGCTGCGCGGCCAGGGCCGCAAGGTCCACAAGTTGGCCGTTTCCCACGCATTCCACTCCCCGCTGATGGAACCTATCATCGACGAGTTCGGCTCGTTGGCCGCGGGCCTGCCCGTCGGACGGCCCACCATCCCCGTCGTCTCGAACGTGACCGGCCAATCCGCGGCGGACGATTTCGCGTCGGCCAACTACTGGAAGCGTCACATCCGCGACGCGGTGCGTTTCGCCGACAGCGTGCATTTCGCGCAATCGGCCGGTGCCACCCGGTTCCTCGAAGTCGGACCGGCGGGTGGCTTGACGGCGTCCATCGAGGAGTCGCTGGCGGACGTCCCGGATGATCGCGTGGTCTCCGTACCGATGCTGCGGCGGGACCACCCCGAACCGACGGCCCTCACCAACGCGGTGGCGCGGGCGTTCGTCTCGGGTGTAGGCGTGGATTGGCGCGCGATGTTGCCGGGCGGGCGTTTTGTCGAGCTGCCGACGTATGCCTTTGAGCGGCGGCGGTTTTGGATGTCACGTTCCGGTGCGACGGTCGATGCCGCCGGGCTCGGCCTGGCGGCCGGCGAACATGCATTGTTGGGTGC
The DNA here is from genome assembly GCF_019645855.1 of Mycobacterium malmoense. Lineage (NCBI taxonomy): Bacteria > Bacillati > Actinomycetota > Actinomycetes > Mycobacteriales > Mycobacteriaceae > Mycobacterium > Mycobacterium malmoense. The sequence goes on along the minus strand of NZ_CP080999.1, from coordinate 2,947,646 downwards.
GGTCGTCGAGCTGCCGGCGTCGGGCGGGGTGGTGCTGACCGGTCGGTTGTCGCCCACCGCGCAGGGCTGGTTGTCCGATCACGCCATTGGCGGCGTCGTGCTGTTCCCCGGTGCCGGGTTCGTGGAGTTGGCAATCCGCGCCGGCGACGAGGTGGACTGCGGAGTCGTCGACGAGCTGAATCTGGCGGCGCCGCTGGTGTTGCCGGCCGCGGGCTCGGTGGCCGTGCAGGTCGTGGTCGGCAGCCCGGACGCGACGGATGCCCGTGACGTGTCGGTATTTTCGCGTGCCGAGGCCGGCTCCGGTTGGCTGTTGCACGCCGAGGGCGTGCTGAGGCCGGGGGCGGTGGAGCCGGCCGCCGACCTCTCGGCGTGGCCTCCGGTGGGTGCGGTCCCGGTGGATGTCAGCGACGGGTACGAGCGGCTGGCCCAACGTGGTTACGGATATGGGCCCGCGTTCCGCGGACTGACCTCGATGTGGCGCCGCGGCGACGAAGTGTTCGCCGAAGTTTCGCTACCGTCGGACACCGGGGTGTCTGCGGCCGGATTCGGGGTGCACCCGGCCATGTTGGATGCGGCACTGCACGCGCTGATTTTGGCTTCCGACAGTACCGGGGCGATGGCGGTCGATGAGGGTTCGGTGTTGGTGCCGTTCTCCTGGCAGCACGTGTCGTTGCACGCCGCGGGTGCGTCGGCCGTGCGCGCGCGGATCGCACCGACGGGCCCCACATCGGTGTCGATCGAATTGGCCGACAGGCTGGGGCTGCCGGTGCTTTCGGTCGCCTCGATGGTGGCCCGGCCGGTGACCGAGCGGCAATTGCTGGCCGCGGTCTCAAGCTCCGGCCCGGACCGGCTTTTCGAGGTGGTCTGGTCGGCGCAGTCGCCGACCACGGTGCAGCCGGTCTTGGTATGCGCCTGGGAGACAACGCAGTTGGACATCGCCGAGACCGACCGATCGGTGTTGTTGTTCGAGTCCACCCCCGCGGCCGGCGACGTCCTGGCGGACGTCTACGCCGCCACGCGCAAGGCGCTGGACGTACTGCGGACGTGGCTGACCGAGCGGGATTCGGGCGTGCTGGTGGTGGCGACCCGGGGCGCGATGGCGTTGCCGGGCGAGGACGTCACCGATCTGGCGGGCGCGGCGGTGTGGGGGTTGGTGCGCTCGGCGCAGACCGAGCATCCCGGCCGCATTGTGCTGGTGGACTCCGATCGGCGGCTGGATGACCAAGCGGTGGCGGCGAGTTTGGCGGTCGGTGAGCCGCAGGTGCTGCTACGCGGAGACACGCCATACACGGCGCGGGTGCGTGGCAGTCGCGCGGTCGACGGGATTTTGGTGCCGCCGGGCGAGGGACCGTGGCGTCTGGGTCTCAGCGCCGCCGGCACCTTCGAAAACCTGCGGTTGGAGCCGATTCCCGACGCCGACACGCCGCTCGAGCCGGGCCAGGTCCGGGTCGCATTGTCGGCGGTCGCCGCGAACTTCCGCGACGTCATGATCGCGCTGGGCCTCTACCCCGACCCGGATGCGGTGATGGGTGTCGAGGCGTCCGGCGTCGTCTTGGAAAGCGCCGAAAGCGCCGGCCGTTTCTCGGTGGGCGACAAGGTCATGGGCCTATTCCCCAACGGCACCGGAACAATCGCCGTCACCGATCAGCGGCTGCTGGTCAAGGTGCCGGCCGGCTGGTCGCACACCGCGGCGGCCACCACATCGGTGGTGTTCGCCACCGCCTTTTACGCGCTGGCCGACCTGGCCTCCGTCAGGCCGGGGCAGCGGGTGTTGGTGCATGCTGCCGCTGGTGGGGTGGGGATGGCGGCGGTGCAGTTGGCGCGGTATTGGGGGTTGGAGGTGTTCGCCACGGCTAGCCGTGGGAAGTGGGACACGTTGCGGGCCATGGGTTTTGACGAGGATCATATCGCCGATTCGCGCAGTTTGGAGTTTGAGGGTAAGTTTCGGGCGGTCACCGGTGGGCGTGGCATGGATGTGGTGCTCGATTCGCTGGCCGGTGAGTTCGTGGATGCCTCGTTGCGGCTGGTCGGCCCTGGTGGGGTGTTTTTGGAGATGGGCAAGACCGACATCCGCGACCCCGACGTCGTGACCCGGGATCACCCCGGTGTGCGCTACCGCGCCTTCGACCTCTTCGAGGCGGGACCGGACCGCATCCAACAGATGCTCGCGGAGTTGACCGCGCTATTCGGCGAAGACATCCTGCGGCCGTTGCCGGTGACCACGTTTGACGTGCGGCGGGCGTCGGCGGCGTTGCGGTATTTGAGTCAGGCGCGTCATGTCGGCAAGGTCGTGATGGTGATGCCGGATGCGTGGGCGGCGGGCACGGTGTTGGTTACCGGTGGTACTGGGATGGCGGGTTCGGTGTTGGCGCGGCATGTGGTGGCGCGTCATGGGGTGCGTCATGTGGTGTTGGTGAGTCGGCGTGGTCCGGATGCGCCGGGGGCTGCGGAGTTGGTGGCCGAGTTGGGCGGGGCCGGTGCGCAGGTGCAGGTGGTGGCTTGTGATGCGGCGGATCGGGCGGCGTTGGCTAAGGTGATCGCTGATATTCCGGTGCAGCGTCCGCTGACCGGGGTGATTCATGCGGCCGGGGTGCTTGATGATGCGGTGGTGACGTCGTTGAGTGCCGAGCGGGTGGATGCGGTGTTGCGGGCCAAGGTGGATGCGGCGTGGAATTTGCATGAGTTGACTCGTGATGTGGATGTGTCGGCGTTTGTGCTGTTTTCCTCGATCGCGGGGTTGGCGGGTGCGTCGGGTCAGGCTAACTATGCGGCGGCGAACTCGTTTTTGGATGGGTTGGCCGCACATCGGCGGGTTCATGGGTTGCCGGCGATTTCGCTGGGGTGGGGCTTGTGGGATCAGGCCAGCGCCATGACCGGCGGACTGGGCGCCGCAGACCTCGCCAGGTTCGGCCGCGACGGCATCGTCGCGATGCCCTCGGACCAGGCCCTGGAGTTGATGGACACCGCGCTCATTGTCGACGAACCATTCATGCTGCCAGCCCATCTCGATCGCGCGGCGCTGCGGGTCAAATTCGACGCGGGAACGCTGCCGCCGATGTTCACCGATTTGATCAACGCGCCCACTCGGCGCCAGGTCGACGACTCGCTGGCCGCCGCGAAGTCGAAATCGGCTCTGCTGCAACGCCTTGAAGGGCTGCCCGCCGACGAGCAACACACGGTCCTGCTGGACCTGGTGCGTTCCCACATCGCCACCGTGCTCGGCAACTCCAGCCCCGAGGCGATCGACCCCGACAAGGCGTTCCAGGAGCTGGGCTTCGACTCGCTGACCGCGGTCGAAATGCGCAACCGGCTCAAATCCGCCACCGGACTGGCGCTTTCACCCACGCTTATCTTCGACTACCCGAACTCCGCCGCGCTGGCCGGTTACATGCACCGAGAGCTCGTCGGCGCATCGGAGCAAGAAACCCCGGCCGCCGCGCCCGGGGAAGCCGAAATCCAGCGCGTCGTCGGGTCGATTCCGGTCAAGCGCCTCCGGCAAGCGGGAGTCCTGGAACTGTTGCTTGCGCTGGCAACCGAAGCCGATGGTAACGGTCAGGCGAGTCAGGCGACCCCCAAACCGGCCGCCGAAAAGGACATCGCCGACATGGACCTCGACGACCTGGTCAACGCGGCGCTGATGAACGACGACGAGTAGGGCGGCCAGTGAGAATCGCGGTCACCGGCGCCAGCGGCGTACTCGGCCGCGGCCTCGCCGCCCGATTGCTCGGCCAGGGCCACGACGTCGTCGGGATCGCCCGCCACCGACCCCAAAGCTGGCCGAGCACAGCGGATTTCGTCACCACGGATATCCGGGACGCGGCCACCGTCACACACGCGCTCGCCGGCGCGGACGTCGTCGCGCATTGCGCATGGGCACGCAGCCCCGGCCCCGACGCCCGGATCAGCCACCAGGTCAACATCGGCGGCACGGCCAACGTCCTCGAGGCGATGTCCCAAACCGGGACGGGGCGCATCGTTTTCGCGTCGTCGGCACACGCCCACGGCGACGCGATTACACCGGCATCCGCCGACGGCGTGCACAAGGCCCGCGTCGAAGAGATGCTCGCGGCCTCCGGCGCCGAATGGGTCGCGATCCGCTCCGCGCTCATCGTCGGCCGAGGCGTCGACAACTGGGTACGCCGACTGCTCGCGCTGCCCGCGTTCCCCGTCGAATCCGCCGACCGCCGTGTGCAAGTCGTCCACATCGACGATGCGCTCCGGTTGTGGGCGCGCGCGATCCTGGACTCCGAAATAACAAGCGGCCCGGTCAATCTCGCCGCCCCGGGCCAGGTCACATTCCGTCGGATCGCGGCCACGCTCGGGCGCCCCATCGTGCCGCTCGGTCCCCGACTGTCCGCGCTGCGGGGACGCGTGCGCCCACTGGCCGAGCTGGAACTGGCGCTGAGCGCCGCACCGATGGATACTTCGCGGCTGCGCGACGACTGGGGATTCCGGCCCGCCTGGAATGCCGACGAGGGCGTCGAGGACATGGCGCTGGCGGTGCGCGGCCGGCTCACGGTCGGCAAGCGGGTGGTTTCGCTGCCCTGGCGGCTGACCACCATTCAAGACCTGCCCGCCGTCGACGCACCGGCCGCCGACGGAGTGGCGCCCAGATTGGCTGGCCCGGAAGGGGATAACGGCGAATTCGACACCCCGATCGACCCGCGTTTCCCCACCTTTTTGGCCACCAACCTGTCCGAGGCGCTGCCGGGCCCGTTCTCGCCGTCGTCGGCCTCGGCGACCGTGCGCGGGCTGCGCGCCGGCGGCGTGACCATCGCCGAGCGGCTGCGGCCCGGCGGGATAATCCAGCGGGAAATCGCCATGCGAACCGTCGCGGTGTTCGCGCATCGGCTGTATGGGGCGATCACGTCGGCCCACTTCATGGCCGAGACCGTGCCGTTCGTCAAGCCCGCGACGGTCGTCAGAACCAGCGGATACTTCGGCCCCAGCATGGCCTCCCTGCCGATCTTCGGTGAGGAGCGTCCGCCCGCCGAAACCAGCGGCGCCCGAAGGCAACTGCGTACCGTCCGCAACATCGGGGTATTCGGCGTCAACGTGGTGGGCTTGGGCGCCTCTTCGCCCCGCGACACCGACGAGTACGTCGCCGACGTCGATCGCCTGGAACGGCTGATCGGCGACGATGTCACCCGGCTTGACGATCGCCGGTTGCTCAGCCTGATCTTGTTGGCACGCGACCACGTTGTGCACGGCTGGGTGCTGTCCGCGGTGTCGTTCATGCTGTGCGCCTCGTTCAACGTGTTGTTGCGGGGCTTGTGCGGGCGCGACACCGCGCCGCCGGCGGGCCCCGAGCTGGTGAGCGCGCGGTCGGTGGAGGCGGTGCATCGCTTGGTGGTTGCCGCACGCCGCGACCCGAACGTCGTTCGCCTGCTTGCCGAGCCGGGAAAGCGCCTTGACAAGCTGGCCGTCGACGCGCCCGAGTTTCATTCCGCGGTGCTGGCCGAGCTGGAGCTGATCGGGCATCGGGGTCCCGCGGAGCTCGAGATGCTGTCGACCAGCTACGCTGACGATCCCGAGCTGCTGGTCCGGATGGTGGCCAGGGCAATGAGCGCGCCCCCCACGCCCGGGGCCCGACATGCGGCGATTCCGTTGCGGGCCAAGCCCATTGCGCTGCTGGCCGCGCGCCAACTCCGCGACCGCGAAGCCCGCCGCGACAAGGTGGTGCGCGCGAACTGGGTGCTGCGCGGCCTGCTGCGTGAGTACGGGCGCAGGCTGGTCGACGCCGGGCTCTTCGACGCCGCCGACGACGTGTTCTACCTATTGGTCGACGAACTCGACGCGCCGCCGGCCGACGTGTCGGGCGTGGTGGCGCGGCGCCGGGCCGAACAACGCAGGCTGGCGACCGTCGTCCCGCCGACGGTGTTCAGCGGCAGCTGGCGGCCGTCCACCACGTCGCCGCCGGCGCTCGCCAGGGGGGACGTCCTGCGCGGGGTCGGCGTTTCCGGGGGACGGGTGCGTGGCCGGGTGCGCATCGTGCGGCCGGAGACCATCGACGACCTCCAGCCCGGCGAGGTTCTCGTCGCCGAAGTCACCGACGTCGGGTACACCGCCGCCTTCTGCTACGCCGCGGCCGTGGTCACCGAACTCGGTGGCCCGATGTCACACGCCGCCGTGGTGGCCCGCGAGTTCGGGTTCCCGTGTGTGGTGGACGCCCAGGGCGCCACCAGGTCTTTGCCGTCGGGAGCGCTCGTTGAGGTCGACGGCACGACGGGTGAAATCCACGTGCTTGAACTGGCCGTGCCCGATGCCCCGCGAGCGTAACGCCATTGCGAAAAATCGCGTCGAGGATCGCAGTGGCGTTACGGCGGCGGCGAGGGCAGGAGTTCGACTGCTCCCTGGGCAATCCCACGCCCAACGACGTGGTCCTCGGCCCGGCCCGCAAACAGGACGCCGCTGGCAAGAACGGCCGCCCAGCTAGACGGTCACAGAGGCCAGCTGTTCGGCTCGGACGCATACCGGAAAGCGGGGGCCGGGGGCAGCGGCCGCCGGTCGGTTGTCGATATCGCGTCCAGAATCAGGGCGACGTAGCGCCGCCAGCCGTCGCTGGTCGAATCCATCGTCGATAGCACGCTGTAGAGCATCGCGATCAGGCGCGGCAGATCATCGGCGACCAGGTCGGAACGGATGACGCCGGCCCGCTGGCCGCGGCGGACGAGGTCGCCAAGCGCCCCAGTCAGCGAATCCAAGAGGTCAGCGGTCAGGGACCCGGCCCGGTGCACGGCGGTCAGCAGGTTGTGCTCCCGGGCGCCGAGCGAAATCGCCGCCTCGATCAGTTGGGCCAGGCCGCGCAGCGGGTCGTCGGCGCGGCGGGCGTCGTCCATCGCCGGCGCGAGGTCCTCGGCGATGCTTTGGTCCAGGGCCGCCCGGACCAGCTCGGCCTTGGCGGGAAACCTGCGGTAGAGGGTTCGTTCACCGACTCCCGCGCGGTGGGCGACGGCCTCGACGGGCGCATCCGGCCCGAGCTCGCCGTAGACCTCGCGCGCGGCGCGCAGAATCCGCTCGACGTTGCGGGCCGCGTCCGCTCGCAACGGCCGGTCCTCAACCGCTGCCACCGACACAGCATAACTGACAGTTGACTGCCAATAAATCCGGTTCTACGCTCATACAACTGGCAGCCACCTGACAATTAATGGGAAACATCGCTGATGTCAACAACTTCCGAAACGGACCTTCCGGTCATCCCCGCCCCGCGGGCCGCGCAGTGCCCGCTCGCGCCCCCGGCCGAGTTCGCGAATTGGCGGCAGGAGCCGGGGTTGCGACGCGCGATGTACCACGGCCGGCCCGCCTGGGTGGTGAGCCGCTACCAGGACATCAGGGCGGCGCTGCTGGATCCGCGGCTGTCCGCGGACACCATCCCGGCCTCCATGAAGCCGGCGAGCCCGGACAGCACCACACCGGTGATGTTCGCGCGGATCGACGACCCCGAGCATCATCGGTTGCGGCGCATGATGACCCGTGACTTCACCTTCCGGCGTTGCGAAGCGATGCGGCCGCAGGTTCAGGAATTGGTCGACGGGCACCTCGACGCGATGATCGGCAACGGCCCGCCCGCCGACCTGGTGCGCGATTTCGCCTTGCCGGTGCCGTCATTGGTGATCGCGCTGCTACTGGGCGTGCCGCCCGAAGGCTTGGGGCTCTTCCAGTACCACACCAGGATTGGACTGGAGACGAGCACGACCGACGAGCAGCGGGCGGAATCGTTCGTGGCGATGTATGCCTATCTCCTGGAGTTGGTGGATCGCAGGGTGGGCGATCCCGGCGATGATCTGATCAGCCGTCTGGTCACCGGCTACGTCGTGACCGGCCAGCTCACCCGCGAGACCGCAGCTATGACGGGTGTGGTCATGATGCTGGCCGGCCACGAAACCAGCGCCAACATGATTTCACTGGGAACCGTTGCGCTGCTTCAGCATCCCGACGTCTTCGAGCGGCTCGGCCAGACCGACGACCATGCCGTTGTCGCCAACGTCGTCGAAGAGCTCATGCGCTATCTCAGCATCGTGCACAGCCAGGTGGATCGTGTGGCGACCGAAGACCTCACCCTCGGCGGTCAGTCGATCCGCGCCGGGGACTTCGTCGTGATGAACCTGCCCGCCGGAAACTGGGACATCGAATTCGCCGACAACCCGGAGACCTTCGACGTCGACCGAAACACCCGCGGGCATTTGGGTTTTGGCTACGGCGTGCACCAATGCATCGGACAAAACCTCGCCCGGGTCGAAATGCAGGTCGCGTTCGCCACGGTGGCGCGTCGCCTACCCGGGCTGAAGCTGGCGGTATCCCCGGACGAGCTGAGGTTCAAAGAAGCCGACATCTACGGCATGAAGGAGCTGCCGGTCAGCTGGTAACCGTTTTGGCGCGCCCAACGTGGAGTCGTCGGGCGCAAAGGGGTCAGCAGCCGAAGGCCGCGCCGACACCATCCGGTGGTGGCACCGGCCGCAGGCAACCGAACGGCTGGATGCCGGCGGCGGCGAACCGTGCCGCCGACTGGTGGGCGTAGTTCACGCAGAACAGGCCCGCCTGATCGGCGCGGCAACGGTCGTCGCCGAATGACAGTGAATCGCCGTTCGCCAACTCGGGTCCGTTGCCGTTGATGAACGGACCGGGATCGGCGCGCGACGCGCCCACCTGGAGGTCCGTTCCGTCGAAGTCGACCCAGCCGCCCTGCCAGTCGCCGTAGGCCGTGTCCGGGCGGGGCGGGGGATTGCTCAGCTCCACCAGGCACGCCAGCGCGGCGCCGGTGTGTTTGGAATCCGTCATGCACGAAACTTTCCCGGACGTTGCGGTCAGCGCGATGTCGCTACCGAGCGGCGTGGCGACGCCGTCGCGCGTCACGGTGTGGAAGCGGCCGGGATCGGCGGGATGACCTGCCTCGATCCAGGCGATGACGTCGGAGATCGCCGCACCGGCGGCCGGCGCGGTCGACGGCGCCGGTGGTTTGCCGCCGGACGGTCCAGCGGTTGTCGAGGATGGCCGGGTGGTGGTCTGCGTCTGGCCCGACTGGCCGCCGACCGTGTGCGAGCAACCGGCAACGAGCAATGACGCTGCGATCAGCGCGACGATCCGCATCCCGTCAGGCTAACCGCCACGCCACGGATTCGGCGGCCACCCGAGCACTACGGTCGTAGTGTCGGCTACCGTCACGGGTATGCATGAGCGCACCGTTCGCGCCCGCACGGCCACCGGCATCGTCGAAGGTTTCACCCGCGACGGCGTAAACCGCTGGCGATCCATCCCGTACGCCCGACCGCCGGTGGGACGCCTGCGATTCCGGGCGCCGCAGCCGGCGCTGCCCTGGTCGGGTGTGCGGCACTGCCACGGCTTCGCCAACTGCGCGCCCCAGCAGCGCCGTTACACCATGCTCGGCCTATCGGGTTTCGGAGGCCGCTACCAGCCCATGAGCGAGGACTGCCTCACCCTCAACGTCGTCACCCCCGAAGCCGCCGGCGGCGAACCGCTGCCGGTCATGGTGTTCATTCACGGCGGCGGCTACATCCTGGGCAGCTCGGCCACACCGATTTACGACGGTGCGGGGCTGGCGCGTCGCGGTTGTGTGTACGTGTCGGTCAACTACCGGCTGGGCGCGCTGGGATGCCTGGACCTGTCGTCGCTGTCCACACCGGGCATCACCATCGACGGCAACCTATACCTGCGCGATCTGGTGGTGGCGCTGCGGTGGATCCGGGACAACATCGCCGAATTCGGCGGCGACCCGGACAAAGTCACCATCTTCGGGGAAAGCGCGGGCGCGCACATCACCGCCACGCTGCTCGCGGTTCCCGCCGCCGAAGGTCTTTTCGCCCAGGCGATTTCGGAAAGCCCGGCGTCGGGCATGGTGCGCTCCCAAGAGACCGCCGCCGAGTTCGCCACACGCTTTGCCCACCTCCTCGGCGCGCGCAAGCACGACGCCGCCAATGCCCTGATGCAGGCGTCCGCGGCGCAACTGGTGGAAACCCAACAGCGGCTCATCGACCAGGGCATGGAAAACAGGCTGGGCGCCTTCCCGATCGGCCCCTCCTTCGGCGACGACGTCCTGCCCGTCGACCCCATCGAGGCCATGCGGTCCGGCCGCGCGCATCGGGTGCCGCTCATCGTGGGCACCAACGCCGAAGAGGGCCGCCTGTTCACCCGCTTCTTGCGAATGCTGCCGACCAACGAATCGATGATCGAAGAGCTGCTGGCCGACGCGGAACCGGCTGACCGCGAACGCATTACCGCCGCTTACCCGGACTACCCGGCGCCGTCGGCATGCATCCAGCTCGGCGGCGACTTCGCGTTCAGCTCGGCGGCCTGGCAGATCGCCGAGGCCCACGGCAGCCACGCGCCCACCTACCTCTACCGGTACGACTACGCCCCGCGGACGCTGCGCTGGTCGGGTTTGGGCGCGACGCATGCCACCGAGTTGTTGGCGGTCTTCGACATCTATCGCAGCAGGTTCGGCGCACTGCTGACCGCCGCCGCCGACCGCCGCGCCGCGCTGCGGGTCAGCAACCAGGTGCAGCGCCGGTGGCGGTCCTTCAGCCGCACCGGGTCGCCGGGCGACGACTGGCCCGCGTACACCCCCGCCGACCGTGCCGTGATGGTCTTCGACCGCAAGAGCCGCATCGAGTTCGATCCGCACCCGCACCGCCGGATGGCGTGGGACGGCTTCTCACTGGCGCGTTGACCTGGCACGCTGACCCTCATGCACGCCGACACCGAGCAAGTCATCGAACGACCCAGTGATCTGACGGCCTCCTGGTTGACCGCGGCGATCGGCAAAGGACCCGTCGCCGACTTCGCCGTGGAGCGCATCGGCACCGGCCAGATGAGCGAGTGCTACCGCATCCGGCTCCACTACGCCGACCCCGGATCGAGCGGACCGGAGTCGGTGGTGCTGAAGGTCGCGGCCACCGATCCGGCAAGCCGGCAGACCGGGCTGGCCCTGGGCCTCTACGAGCGCGAGGTCCGCTTTTACGGCGACATCGCGCCGCGCCTGGCCGGGCCGATCGCGCCCTGCTATCACGCCGCGGTCGATAGCTCGACGGGCGTCTTCGACCTGTTGCTCGGCGATGCCGGGCCGGCGGTCGTCGGCGACGAGATCGCCGGCGCCACAGCCGAACAGGCCCGCCTCGCCGTCGTCGAGCTGGGACGGCTGCAGGGCCCGCTGCTCGGGGATGCCGCGCTGGCCGAAGCGCCATGGCTCAACCGCGAAACGCCGCTCAACCAAGCGATGATCGCCTCGTTGTACGCCGGTTTCATCGACCGGTACGGCGACCAGATCGCGCCGGAACACCGCCTGGTGTGCGAACGCCTGGTCGCCGGGTTCGACGGCTACCTCGTCGCGGGCTCAGAGCAGATCCAGGGCCTGGTGCACGGCGACTACCGGCTGGACAACATGTTGTTCGGCACCGCGGGCGCCGACCGCGCGCTGACCGTGGTCGACTGGCAGACCGTCTCCTGGGGCCCGGCGCTGACCGACCTGTCGTACTTCCTCGGCTGCGCGCCGCGCACTCAGGATCGTCGGGACCACTACGACGAATTGCTGCAGGCTTACCACGAGGCGCTGGGGCCGCAGGCGCCCATCACCCTCGCCGACGTCCGCGAAGGTGTCCGCCGCCAAAGCCTTTTCGGCGTGATGATGGCGATCGTCTCGTCGATGCTGGTGGAACGCACCGACCGCGGCGACCGGATGTTCATGACGATGCTGCAACGCAGCTGCGATCACGCGCTCGATACCGACGCGTTGGCGACGCTCCCAGTTGCCGCGCCGGGCGCGGCGATGCCGGAGCCGCTGCGACCGTTGGACGAGGACGAACTCGCGCACGCCCCCACCGCCGAACCGCTGTGGAGCGAGAGCTGGTACGCCGACTTCGTCGACGCGGCACAGGGATTGGGCGGCTGGTTCCGCATCGGGTTGATCGCCAACCAGCGGACGGCATGGGTGCATGCGCTGCTGTGCGGACCCGACATGCCGACCGTGGCCATCGTCGACAGCGAAGTCCCGCTGCCGGCGGACCCGTGGCTGCTCAGCACCGACGCCTTCGAGGTGGGCCACTCCGCCACCGAGCCTCTGCAGAGCTACCGCGTCGACGTGCGTGCGCGGGGTCGGGCATACCCGGACCCGTCGGCGTTGTTGCGCGGGGAGCCGGGAACCCCCGTCGAGGTGACGATGAATTTGGTGTGGGCCACCGACGGCACCCCGTACAAATACCGGCTCACGACGCGTTACGAAATCCCCTGCACCGTCTCGGGAACCGTCACCGTCGACGGCAAGAGCTACCACATCGACTCCGTCCCCGGACAGCGCGACCACTCCTGGGGGGTGCGCGACTGGTGGAGCATGGACTGGATCTGGAGCGCGCTGCACCTCGACGACGGCACCCACCTGCACGGCGTCAACATTCGCATTCCGGGCGCACCAACGTTTAGCATCGGCTACGTCCAGGGCGCCGACGGCAACGTCACCGAGCTGCAGGCCGTCGCATCGCGGGAAGCCTTCGGCAACAACGGATTACCGCTGAACGCGACACTGACCCTCAACCCGGGCGAGATCACCGCGGAGGTGGGCGTGCGCGGCCACGCGCCGGTGCGCCTGACCGCCGCCGACGGACGGGTGAGCCAGTTCCCGCGCGTCTGGGCGAGCGTCAGCACGGCCGACGGCCGCAACGGCGTTGGTTGGGTCGAATGGAACCGCAACCTCGTGCACTAGCCACGCCGTCACCCGTCGTGGTGATGGGCGTCTCCGGATCGGGCAAGTCGACGGTGGGTTCCGCACTCGCGCAACGGTTGCGGGTGCCCTTCGTGGACGCCGACACCCTGCACCCCCCGGGCAACATCGCCAAGATGACCGCCGGTGAACCGCTCACCGACGACGATCGCCACCCCTGGCTGGAGAACGTCGGCGCGTGGCTGGCCGGCCACCGCGACGGCGGCGTGGTGAGTTGTTCGGCGCTCAAACACAAATACCGCGACCAACTCCGGGCGCACTGCCCGCACGCCGAATTCCTTCACCTCAGCGGTTCACCGGAACTCATCGGCGGCCGGCTTGCCGCCAGGGCTGATCACTTCATGCCGGCCACGCTGCTGCGGTCGCAATTCGACGCGCTGGAACCCCTCGGCGCCGACGAGTCCGGTGTCACCGTGGATGCCGCGCAAGACGTCGGCGCGATCGTCGACGCCTTTCTGGCGTGGTCGGCGGCGCTGCGGCACCCGGGCGCATAAGCCATGTACGCGGCTGTCTTCGCAGTGCGTCCTAGCTCCGGCGCTTTGCGTGTGAAGCTTGGGCTTTGCCTGTGAGTTCAAGGCTTTCGGCGTGAAGGCTCGGCGGGAAAATCGCCGAATCGACACCCTAGCTTCACACCGAAAGCCCTGGTCTCACACGCCGCCGCGAGCGCTCGGTTACCAGCGGCGCTTGCGACGACGAGCCGTAACCTCGTCGCCGACCCGTTCGCGGGCCGCTTCGGCCAGTTGACTGCCACGCGCAACCGCCGTGTCGGCCAACTTCTCGCCGCGTTCGCGTGCCTTCTCCGCCAGCGGGGCGCCCTTCTCGGCCGCCGTGGCGGCCAGCTTCTCGCCACGCTTGCGTGCCTTCTCGGCCAGCGGGGCGCCCTTCTCGACGGCGGTGCTGGCCAGTTCGCGGCCACGTTCGAGGGCGGCTTCGGCGTAGGGCGCGCTGCGTTCAGCGGCCGTGGCGGCCAGTTCACGGCCGCGTTCGGCACCGACCTGCAACCCGCGCACGATCTTGTCCCCGAGTTCTCCGAAGTCGGCCTCAAGCGTGTCCTCGGTTCCCGGCAGCGCCGAGGACACCCGCTCGGAGAGTCGTTCCGCCGCCCGGCGGCCGCGCCATCCCAGCGACGGCTTGCCGGCCGTATCGGCGGACGCGATCAGCAGGCCGCCCAGCAGGCTGAGGTCGGTCAGGAATTCCCGGCGCTTCTGCGCTTTGACCTCTGGATCGCTCTCGCTCCAGAACATGTGCGCACCGAGATTGGCCGGTAGCACCGTGAAGGCAAGGGCCGCCGAAGCGACGCGGGGCGCCTTGCCGGTGGCAAGCAGCAGGCCGCCACCGATCTGAACGGCGGCGTTGATCTGTGCGAACGTCTGGGCGTCGCTGGGAATGCTGCTGCCCACCGGATCCGGCAATGCCCGAAGACCATCCACCGTGGGCGCAGCGGCTTCCGCCGCGGACTTGGGATTGAGCAGCGAGTCGATTCCTTGGCCGATGAACACCGCCGACAACAGGGGCCGCGCGATTCTGCGGATCAACATGGCAGCTGTATTACCCCGCTGGCCGGCAAACAAACCGTCCGCCTTATTGACCCAGCTAGCCGGCCGTGGCGTTGGCCCGAAGACGCTATGGTGGAGCGCGTGCGGGCGTTGATCATCGTCGACGTGCAGAACGACTTCTGCAAGGGCGGCTCGGTGCCGGTAGCCGGCGGCGCCGCCCTGGCCTCCGCCATCAACGACTATCTGGCCCGCGAGCCCGGGTACCAACACGTCGTGGCCACTCAGGACTTCCACGTCGACCCGGGTGACCACTTCTCCGACCACCCGGACTATTCGTCGTCCTGGCCGCCGCACTGCGTCGCCGGAAGTCGCGGTGCGGATTTCTATCCCGACCTTGACACCAGCCGAATCGAGGCCGTCTTCCGCAAGGGCGCTTACGCCGCGGCCTACAGCGGCTTCGAGGGCGTCGACGAGAACGGGACCCCGCTGCTCGAGTGGTTACGGCAGCGGGGGGTCGACGAGGTCGACATCGTCGGCATCGCCACCGACCATTGCGTCCGGCGGACCGCGGAGGACGCGGCGCGGGCCGGCCTGGCCACGCGGGTGCTGGTGGACCTGACAGCGGCCGTGGCGCCGGGTTCGGCCGCGGACGCGCTGACGGAGATGCGAACCGTCGGCGTCGAACTAGTCGGCGGGCCCTGATGGCGGTGCCCTTGGACCGGGAACAGTTGCTCGCCGCCGTCGAGCGGTCGCCGAAGGCGGCCGCCGCGCACGACCGCGCCGGGTGGGTTGCGCTGTTCACCGCCGACGGCCGAATCGAAGACCCGGTGGGCTCGCGACCACACGTGGGGCACACCCAGATCGGCCACTTTTACGACACCTTCATCGGTCCGCGGGACATCAAGTTCCATCGCGACCTCGACATCGTCTTCGGCACCGTCGTTTTGCGCGATCTCGATCTCGAGGTGACGATGGGTTCGGCCGTGACGATGTACATACCCGCGTTTCTGCGCTATGACCTCCGAGAAGTGAACGGGCAGTGGCAGATTGGCGAGCTGCGGGCCTATTGGGAGTTGCCGGCCATGATGCTGCAGTTCCTGCGAACCGGGCCTGGCGCAGCCGTACCCGCCCTGCAACTGTCGCGCGGTTTGTTGGCCAATCAGGGATTGCGGGGGACCGCGGGCTTCCTGAGCGGCTTCCGGCGGCCGGGTGCACGGCCCAAGAAGCTGGTCGAAGCATTCCTCGGCGCCGTCGCGCGGGGAGACGAGTCCAGCGCGCGTGCGCTATCGCCAACCACCACAATAACTTTGGGCGACAACGACCCGCTCGACATCGCCGAACTCCTCGAGCAACTCAACGAGGCCAGCTGGACCAAGACGATCGGTGCGGGACCGACGGTCGCGGTCTCACTCAGCTCGGCTCACGGGCGCGGCATCATGTTCGCCGATGTGGCGTGGCGGGGCAACGGGATCCGCCGAATCCGGTATTTTCCCGCCTGATCGCCTGGCAGGGGCCCTTGTGTCGGGGGTTTGCTGGTCGTACTGCACCGGTGTGGCAAATATGTGCTGGGGATCGTCTCGGGGTAGTGTCGCTTTGAACTAAAATTCCGGGGGGGGGGTAACTCCAGGCCTTCCTAAAAAGCCACAAGCATTGATTCCACTATCTCGCATAGTTTGCAGTGATCGATGTTTGCGGGATGAATCTGATCAATAACGCCCGAACTCGCCCGAATCTCAGGTTGTTCTCAGCTACTTTCTGACCATCAGATTTTGACTCACCGATCGAAGGAGATGGTCGTGGATCTCGCAGCCCGCCCCCACATCACCGCTGCAGTGGCCCTGGCCGCCGCCGGCGTCATCACCATCGCGCCCATAACCCAGCACCTGCGCCTGACCCAACACCTCCCCACAGTGAGCGTGTCCGACATCCAGCTCACCGACGCCGCCAGCAGCGTGATGGACCTGTTCTCTGGCGTAGAGAACGAACTCGCCTCGCTCGCTGGCGGAGCAACCGCGGCCGCGGTGCCCGCGGCCGCCCTCACCGACTTCATCAACCCGGCCGCGCTACCGCTGCCTATAGCGACGTGGGTTACCACTTTCCAGAACGCGGGCGCCAACCTGCAGACAACCGCCAATTTGATCCAAGCACTTCCGGCCCCGGTCGCCCAGCAGGTCGCCGCCAACTGGGCCTCCTACGCCGACCTGTATGTCTCAACATGGCAAACCGCCGCGAAGAACGCCGTCAATCTCTACACGGGAACCGCGAGTGCCGATTTCTGGCCGCTCCTGAACATGGCGTTCAACCAGATCGCCTCAGGCAACATTAGCGGCGCGTTAACCAATGTGTTCGATGCCTTCTACCAGAACCCATTCATATCGATCGGAGAGCCTCTGGAAACGATTTTGAAGATCCCCGCTTACCTCACCCAGAACCTGGCGAACACCACCAACTATCTGACGACGACCGGAGTCACCGATATAGGTCTCGTTGGGTTCATCACACTCCCAACCCTGGTCGAGCAGGCGTTCGGAAACAGTCTTCAAGCCGCGTCTACTGCGTGGGCCGGTGGGGACCCAGTGGGGGCGATTAGCAATCTGTTCAACATCCCCGGCGCCGTGGTCAATGCCTTCCTCAACGGCCCTGGGACGGGAGGCTTGCTCGGTCGCTTCCTCAACAACACTGTGTTGAAGACTCTCGCCCCGGGTCTGGCGAAGTCGATCGTGGCTCCCAACGCGGTGAATATCGCGACCGGCGGGAGTCTTCAGACCGCACTGCAGGGTTTTGTGACCCAGTTGACCAATGGCTGGCCATCCCTGAGCAACGTTATCCCCAGCGCTAGTGCCGGATTGACCACGCTGTTGCAAAGCGTGGCGTCGAATCTGCCGTCGATGTTGTCCAGCTTCGGTGCGACGCTGGCAACCAATATCGGGTTGTTGATCTCCAACCTGCTCAAATTGCTCTGAGTCCGCTAACGGTTGCCGATGCGAGCCGGTGACCGCCAACGGCGATTGGCCCCCTTCGCAAGAAGGGGGCCGATCGTTGTACGCCCAGCATGGATATTCGCTTGGAGGTGTGAGTCCTTTGGAGGAGAAGGTGGTTTAACTCCTAGTTGATGGCAACTGCGTCACTGTGAGGTGGGGTGGGAAGGAAGCCGGAGATGAAATCCTGCACCGAGGGATACGAATCGCATAGAAGGCATGCCGGTTGGGGTGAGCCAGCAACGGATGGTGAAGCCCGTTGCCCCGAAGCGGCTGGTGTGTAAATGCGGCGGGGGCAGGAGGAAAGTGGATGTTCTTATCTGGGGAGATCTGTCCTGGTGCGTCGGTGAGGGTGCCGAAGCGACACGGTTCGTGAGGGCGGTGTTGATGGGGCAGAAGTCAGCAGAGGCCGTAGTACCGGAGGGGATGGTTGGTCGCGCCGGGAAGGGCTGAACGCTGGGAATTGATGGTTTGATGCGGTGCTTCTCGTGAAGATTGCGGTGATCGCAGCCAACCCGCGAACGCGGGGCAGACGGAAGTGGAGGGACCGGTGAATCCGGAAGTGCCGTCGTCTGTGCGTAGTGGTCTTTCGGTGGGTGCTGGAAAGGACGTCAGGGACGGTCAGGGATTGTGGGGGCAGGTGTTTGCTCCACGGAACTTGATGGTCGCGCTGGAACGTGTCGAGCGTAATCGGGGCGCGGCGGGTGTGGACGGTATGAGCACGCAGGAGTTGCGGGGCTGGTGTCGTGAGCATTGGGCCGAGGTCAAGGTGGCGTTGGATGCGGGCACGTATCGCCCGTCGCCGGTGCGTCAGGTGATGATTCCCAAACCTGATGGCGGGCAACGGAAATTGGGGGTGCCCACGGTGCTGGATCGGTTGATCTAGCAGGCTATCGCGCAAGTGCTGGTCCCGGTGTTTGATCCGGGGTTTGTGCCGGTTTCTTATGGGTTCCGGCCGGGCAAAAGCGCCCACGATGCGGTCAAGGTCGCCAGGTTGGTGATCGAGCAAGGGTATCGGTGGGTGGTCGCAGTGGACCTGGATGCGTTTTTCGATCGGGTCAACCACGACGTGCTGATGGCCCGGGTTGCGCGCAAGGTGAACGACAAACCGCTGCTCAAGCTGATCCGCTGCTATGTGCAGGCGGGGATCATGGCTGATGGGGTGCGGCAGTCGGTGAGCCAGGGGACCCCGCAGGGGTCGCCGTTATCGCCGTTGTTGTCCAACATCATGGGCGATGATTTCGATCAGGAGTTCTGGGCGCGTGGGCATCGGTTTGTCCGGTATGCCGACGATATCCGGGTCTTTGTGAAATCGAAGCGAGCTGCCCAGCGGGTGCTCGACCAGAGCACCATGCTGCTCGAGCAGCGGTTGAAACTGAAGGTGAACCAGGGCAAGTCCTCGATCACTCCGGCCACCTCAGCGTTGCTGTTGGGGTTCGGGTTCTTCTTCACCGGCTCCGAGGTCAAGATCCGGGTCGCGCCCAAGGCGTGGCAACGGGTCAAAGCACGCATCCGCGCGCTGACGTCGCGGCGGTGGAGTGTGTCCATGGGATACCGCATCATGCGGCTCAACCAGTACGTCCGGGGATGGATGGGATATTTCCGGCTAGCGCAAACCCCGCGCAAGTTCCGTGACCTGGACGAATGGTACCGCCGCCGGATGCGCCAGATCCGTTGGAAGGAATGGAAACGCGGCCGCACCAGGGCCACGAACCTGCGTAAGCTCGGGATCCGGGCTGATCTGGCCTGGCAATGGGGCAACAGCAGTCGCGGTTACTGGCGGGTCGCCGGCTCACCAATCCTCTCGCGGGCCCTGCCCAATGTGTACTGGGAAGGGCTTGGCCTCACCTTCTTTCACCAAGCCTGGACCAGATTCCAGCGACCCAGCGAACCGCCGTATGCGAGGCCCGCACGTACGGTGGTGTGAGAGGAGGGCCGGCAAACCCGGCCCTCCTACTCGATTCCCGGATACGCCACACCGTGTGGATTGGCGCACTATGGCTAAAATCTGACTTGGCTCACGAGCCGCGACTCGGGGTGAACGGCCGGTCATCGACCCGAGTTTTGTTTCCCGGCCGGGTCGAAAAGGTGTGCACCACACTCGGATCCAAGAGCGCACTATGAGAGTCGCCCGGCCTTGGGTGTCGCCGAATCGAGACGAAATATGCTGGTGTGCAACGGTGTTCCGCCGCGAGCTACCTGCTCGCCGCGGGCCGGGCCGGCCTGGTGTCGGCGTGAACTGCGGGCTGAGTCGACCACGTCGTGGTGGTCACATATGTCACTCGCGTCTCGGCGTCGCAGGCACACCCGATGCGCCCGCCTACGAGCGACAAGCGATTGGCTGTCGCTGAGAGGCGGGCACATCGTCGTATGCCGGCCGGCGAGTAGCCCATGTGACACAAGGGATTAACGCACGACTTTGGCCCACCTCGTGCTGTCGGCCGCAACCTACCTGCAAAAATTTGATGGAGTATGCGCTGTCACGTTGACGATTCGTCGTGCGGAAGTGTCGGAGGTGCTGGGACCCCGACCGCCGACGAACTTACGAATCAGGCCGCCAGCCGCAGCGGATCACCTTGTTACCAAACGAGTTCGCACACCGTCCAGCCACGGCACATCGAGCCGGTGCGGATGCGCGGCAAGGTGGCGGGCCATGAAGCCACGCATAGCCCCGCTCAGCGCGCAACCATCAGCGCCAGCGTCGCCGCCGACAGGCCCAAGAACGCGCCGGGAAACGCGATGTTGTAGATGACGTGCGCCCGTACGTGCGTCGCGACCGCACCGACAAAGAACAGGACCAGGCCGACGGCGGCCGCAATTCCCAACGCCCGCAGGCCCAGGATCCCGACGACCAGCCCGACGGCCCCGGCCAGCTTGACCAGGCCCAGCGCCGGCAACCAGGAACGCGGCACGCCGACCTCGGCCGAATTGGCCAGCACGAATCCCGCGGGGATGAGGTCGGCCACGGCGATTCCGCCGGTGACGAGCGCGGTGGTTACCGTCACAATGATGAGCGCCGTGTTCATCGGATCAATCCCTTGTCTTGCAGCCATTTCCGCAGCGGCGAGCCGAATGGCCGCGGAGCCCGGTCCGGCGCACAATCGGTAGGGTCATGGTGCTGGTCTCCTTTGCGACAGAGAGTTCGATGGATGTGGTCACCTTCTTGACGACTCGCACGCAGAAAAGGTGACCCATGACCACAACCGAGGATCTGGCGCAACGGTTTGACGCGGACCGCCGGCACCTGAGGTCGGTCGCGTTTCAGCTGCTCGGCTCGGCGGCCGACGCCGACGACGCGGTGCAGTCGGCCTGGCTGAAGGCCAGCC
The DNA here is from genome assembly GCF_019645855.1 of Mycobacterium malmoense. Lineage (NCBI taxonomy): Bacteria > Bacillati > Actinomycetota > Actinomycetes > Mycobacteriales > Mycobacteriaceae > Mycobacterium > Mycobacterium malmoense. The sequence goes on along the minus strand of NZ_CP080999.1, from coordinate 2,927,119 downwards.
GCGCCGACGTCGACACCATAGAAAACCTCACCGGCTGGTTTACGACGGTCACCGCGCGCGAGGCGCTCGACCAGCTTCGGGCGCGCAAGCGGCGCGCCGAGCAACCGCTGGCCGACTCCGACGAACTCGACCGGCTTGCCGGGACCGCTTCGGCGCCGGCGGACGAGGACGCGCTGCTGGCGGACTCCGTCAGCAGCGCGCTGCTCGTCGTGCTGGACCGGCTCTCACCCGCGCAGCGCGTCGCTTTCGTGCTGCACGACCTGTTCGGCGTGCCCTTCGAGACGATCGCCGGCGTCGTGGGCCGGACGCCGGCGGCCGCGAAGAAGCTCGCGAGCCGGGCCCGTGGGCGGCTGCACGCCGGTGCGGCCGCCGAACCGCGCCGCGCGGCCGAGCACGCCGAGATCGTGGACGCGTTTCTGGCGGCGTCCCGCGGCGGCGATATCGCCGCCCTGCTCGAGCTGCTGGCTCCCGACGTGGTCCGCCGGGTCGACGCGGCGCTGGTTCCCGCCGACGTGCCGACCGAACTGCGCGGGGCCACCGAGGTCGCCGAGGAGACCCGCCGCTTCGCCCAGCGCGCGAGGGCCGGCGCCGTCATGCTCATCGACGGTGTCCCGGGCATCGTGATCGCCCCGTACGGGCGCGCGCGGATCATGCTGCAGATCGGCGTCGGCGCCGACAACCGCATCCACACGATCGACATCACCGGCGACGCCGAGCGCCTGCGCCGGGCCGTCCTCACGCTGCCGCCGTCTCAGGAACACCACAGGCCCGTCGGGTACCAAATACCTCATGCGGAGCGCCATGCTCGATAAGCCGTTCGGACGGCGAAACCTGCTGCGCGGCGCCGGCGCGCTCACCGCGGCGTCGCTGGCGCCGTGGGCCGCCGGCTGCGCTCCCGACGACGACGCGCTGACGTTCTTCTTCGCGGCCAATCCCGACGAGCGCGATGCCAGGATGCGCATCGTCGACGAGTTCCGCCGCCGCCATCCCGACATCAAGGTCCGCGCGGTGTTGTCCGGGCCGGGCGTCATGCAGCAGCTGTCGACGTTTTGCGCCGGCGGCAAGTGCCCGGACGTGCTAATGGCATGGGAATTGACCTACGCCGAACTGGCCAACCGGGGAGTATTGCTGGACCTCAACACCATGCTGGCCCGCGACCAGGCTTTCGCGGCGGAACTGAAGTCGGACAGCATCGCGCCGCTGTACGACACCTTCACCTTCAACGGAGGCCAGTACGCGCTGCCGGAGCAATGGTCCGGAAACTACTTGTTCTACAACAAGCGGCTTTTCGCCGAAGCCGGTGTGCCGGCGCCGCCCACAACGTGGGAGCGGCCGTGGAACTTCACCGAATTCCTGGACACCGCCACCGCTCTGACCAAGCGGAACCGATCCGGGCGGGCCACGCAGTGGGGTTTCGTCAACACGTGGTTCTCGTACTACTCGGCCGGGCTGTTCGCCATGAACAACGGCGTGCCGTGGTCCACGCCGCGGACGAACCCGACCCATTTCAATTTCGACAACGATGCGTTCATCGAGGCGGTGCAGTTCTACGCCGACCTGGCCAACAAGCACAAGGTGGCGCCCAACGCATCCGAGACACAGTCGATGTCCACGCCCGATCTGTTCGCGTCGGGCAGGGCGGCGATCGCGCTGGGCGGCCACTGGCGATACCAGACGTTCATGCGCGCCGACGGACTGGACTTCGACGTCACCTCGTTGCCGATCGGGCCGGCACTCCCCAAGGGTCGCGCCGCCTGTTCCGACATCGGTGCCACCGGGCTGGCCATCTCGGCGGCCAGTCAGCGCAAGGAGCAAGCGTGGGAATTCGTGAAGTTCGCGACCGGCCCGGTCGGGCAGGAATTGATCGGTAAATCCTGCCTTTTCGTGCCGGTGCTGCGGTCCGCGCTCAACTCGGACGGATTCGCCAACGCCCACCGCAGGGTCGGCAACCTGGCCGTCCTCACCGAGGGGCCAACTTATTCGGAGGGCCTGCCGATCAGCACGCAGTGGGAAAAGATCAACGCGCTGATGGACCGCAACTTCGGTCCCGTTCTGCGAGGCTCCCGGCCGGCGACGTCGCTGGCCGGTCTGTCGCCTGCCGTCGACGAGGTGCTGCGCACTCCATGACATCGGCTGACGCAGGCGGAGGCTCCAAGGGCTCCGGTCCCTCGCGACGACGCGCCTGGGCCGGCCGCCTGTTTGTCGCGCCCAACCTGGCCGCGGTCGCCGTGTTCATGCTTTTCCCGCTGGGATTCTCGCTGTACATGAGCTTTCAGAATTGGGACGTGTTCAGACCGCCGAGGTTCGTGGGTTTGAAGAACTTCGGGGAGCTGTTCACGTCCGATCCGCTGTTTCTCATCGCGATCCGCAACACGGTGATTTTCACGCTGGGGACCGTCGTGCCGACGATCCTTATCAGCCTCGTCGTCGCGGGCGTGCTGAACCGGAAAGTCAGGGGCATCGGCGTCTTTCGCACGATTGTCTTTCTGCCGCTGGCCATCTCGTCGGTGGTGATGGCGGTGGTGTGGCAGTTCGTCTTCAACACCGATAACGGGCTGCTCAACATCATGCTCGGCTGGGTCGGGATCGGGCCGGTCCCCTGGCTGGTTCAACCCCGATGGGCCATGGCCTCGCTGTGCATGGTCAGCGTGTGGCGGAGCGTGCCGTTCGCCACCGTCGTGTTGTTGGCCGCGATGCAGGGCGTTCCCGAAACCCTCTACGAGGCCGCCAGAATCGACGGCGCGGGCGAGATACGGCAGTTCGTGTCCATCACGGTGCCGTTGATTCGCGGGGCGATGTCGTTCGTGGTGGTGATCTCGATCATCCACGCGTTTCAGGCCTTTGACATGGTCTACGTCCTGAACGGACCGAACGGCGGACCGGAATCCGCGACCTATGTCTTGGGCATCATGCTGTTTCAGCATGCGTTTTCGTTCCTGGAGTTCGGTTATGCGTCCGCGCTGGCGTGGGTGATGTTCGCCATCTTGCTGGTGTTGACCGTGCTGCAATTCCGGTTCACCCGGCGGCGTTCGTGGGAGGCTTCTCGTGGTCTTGGCTGAGCGCCCGGAGCGCATGGTCAAGCGCACCGTCGTTCGCGCCGTCGTCGTGTACACGGCGCTGGTCGGCATCGCATGGTGTGCGCTGTTCCCGATCGCCTGGGCGGTGTCTGGCTCGTTGAAGAAGGAAGGCGAGGTAACCGAGCCACGGCTGTTGCCGGCCCACCCGCAGTGGTCGAACTACACCGAGGTGTTCGCGCTGATGCCGTTCTGGCGGATGTTCTTCAACACCGTGCTGTACGCCGGATGCGTCACGGCGGGGCAGGTCTTCTTTTGCTCGCTGGCCGGATACGCGTTCGCGCGCTTGCAATTTCGCGGACGCGACACGCTGTTCGTCTTGTACCTGGGCACCCTGATGGTGCCGCTGACCGTGACGGTGATCCCGCAGTTCATCCTGATGCGGATCGCGGGATGGGTCGACACCCCGTGGGCGATGATCGTGCCGGGTTTGTTCGGCAGCGCGTTCGGCACCTATCTCATGCGGCAGTTCTTCCGAACGCTCCCAACCGATCTCGAGGAGGCGGCAATTCTGGACGGCTGCTCGCCATGGCAGATCTACTGGCGGATTCTGCTGCCGCACGCGAGGCCGGCGGTGATGGTGCTTGCCGTGCTCACCTGGGTTAACGTGTGGAACGACTTCCTGTGGCCGCTACTGATGATCCAGCGCAACAGCTTGGCGACGCTGACACTCGGCCTGGTCCGGCTGCGCGGCGAGTATGTCGCGCGCTGGCCGGTGATCATGGCGACTTCGATGCTGATCATGGTGCCGCTGGTCATCATCTACGCCGTCGCCCAGCGCACCTTTGTCCGAGGCATCGCCGTCACCGGGCTGGGCGGGTAGTCATGGCCTCGGTGAGTTTCGAGCAAGCGACGCGGCGCTACCCGGGAGCGGATCGACCGGCCCTGGACAGGCTCGATTTGGACGTCGGCGACGGCGAGTTCGTCGTTCTGGTCGGACCATCCGGATGCGGCAAGACGACCTCGCTGCGGATGGTGGCCGGGCTGGAGACGGTGGATTCCGGACGCATCCGGATCGGCGACCGTGACGTCACCAATGTCGATCCCAAGGACCGCGACGTCGCGATGGTCTTTCAGAACTACGCGCTCTACCCGCACATGACGGTGGCGCAGAACATGGGCTTTGCGTTGAAAATCGCCAAAACCCCGAAGGCCGACATCCGCCAGCAGGTGCTGGACGCGGCGAAATTGCTTGACCTGCAACCCTATCTGGACCGCAAACCCAAAGACCTTTCCGGCGGGCAGCGCCAGCGGGTGGCGATGGGGCGTGCGATCGTGCGCCGTCCGCAGGTGTTCCTGATGGACGAGCCGCTGTCGAATCTCGATGCCAAACTGCGGGTGCAGACCCGCAACCAGATCGCCGCGCTGCAACGGCGGCTCGGCACCACCACCGTGTACGTCACCCACGACCAGGTCGAGGCCATGACCATGGGCGACCGTGTCGCCGTGCTGTGCGACGGTGTGCTGCAACAGTTCACGACGCCCCGCGAGCTTTACCGCAACCCCGACAACGTGTTCGTCGCGGGATTCATCGGGTCCCCGGCGATGAACCTGTTCACCCTCCCGATAGTCGATTCCTCGGTGTCGCTGGGGGACTGGCCGATCCCGTTGCCGCGTGAAGTCGCCGGCGCCGCAAGCGAGGTCGTCGTTGGCGTCCGTCCAGAACATTTCGAGCTGGGTGGCTTCGGTGTCGAAATGGAAGTCGACGTGGTGGAGGAGCTCGGCGCAGACGCCTACCTGTATGGCCGAATCACGGGCCCCGGCAAGGTGATCGACCAGCCCGTCGTCGCACGCGCCGACGGGCGCCACCCGCCGGAAAAGGGCACCCGCGTCCGCCTGCACCCAGAACCCGGGCACCTGCACTTCTTCGGCATCGACGGACGCAGAATTTCTTGAGCATGTTCTCGCGTGCCGCGCACCCGCCATACACCACGATCGAGCTATGGTGGCGGCCGTGAGCGCAACGCGTGCCGACCTGGTGTGCGAAGGTGGCGGCGTCCGGGGGATCGGACTGGTTGGAGCGGTCGACGCGCTGGCCCAAGCCGGGTACCGGTTCCCCCGCGTCGCCGGTACCAGCGCGGGCGCGATCGTCGCGTCGCTGGTGGCTGCGCTCCAGGTTGCCGGTGAACCGCTGACCCGGCTCGCTGACGTGATGCGCGCCATCGACTATCGGAAGTTCCTGGACCGCAGCCTGATTGGGCGGGTGCCGTTGATCGGCGGGGGGCTGTCGTTGCTGGTGTCCGACGGTGTCTATCGTGGGGCCTACCTCGAACGGCTGCTGGCTGGATTGCTCGGTGATCTGGGTGTGCGGACCTTCGGCGACCTGCGTACAGGCGAAGAGGCCGAGCAGTTTGCCTGGTCCCTCGTTGTGACCGCCAGTGACCTGTCGCGGCGCCGGCTGGTTCGCATCCCGTGGGACCTCGGCTCCTATGGCATTGACCCGGACGGCTTCTCGGTGGCACGCGCGGTGCACGCCTCGGCAGCGATCCCGTATGTGTTCGAGCCCGTTCGGCCGGGTGGCGCCACCTGGGTCGACGGGGGCTTGCTGTCGGACTTTCCCGTGGAGCTCTTCGACCGACCCGAGCCGCGCTGGCCGACGTTCGGGATCCGGTTGTCGGCGCGTCCGGGCATTCCGCCCACCCATCCGGTGCATGGTCCGGTGTCGTTGGGAATCGCCGCGATAGAAACACTGGTGAGCAATCAGGACAACGCCTACATCGACGACCCGTGCACCGTTCGGCGCACCATCTTCGTGCCCGCCGAGGAGGTGAGCCCGATCGACTTCGACATCACCGCCGAACAACGCGAGGCTCTCTATCAACGCGGATTGCACGCGGGCCAAGAGTTTTTGAAGACATGGGACTACGCCGACTTCCTGGCCGCGTGCGGCGACCCGGCCAAACCGCCGTCTTAGCCAGACGCCGCCTACCCGCGCGGGCATCCGATCGCGTCAAGGCGGCGTTGCACGCGCGCGATGTCGTCCTGCAAGGGCATCTCGTTGGTGACGCGGATGATCGCCACCCCGACATCGACGGCGCTGATCGGTCCACGTCGATGCATGGTGAGTTCGCTTGTGATGGTGGCGATCTCGTCGTTGGATAGGCGTCGGCGAGACAGGGCTGCCAGCGGTATGTAACCGGTAGCCGGCATGCCGGTGGGGTATCCGGCACGCACAAAAGCGACGATGCTCGACACCCAATGGGATAGGTCCATACGTCCACCTCGCTAACCGCCAAACGCTGAGCACTAGCGGCATCTAGCAACCTAGCATTGGCGGCCTCATCAGCCCGGTAAGACAACGCAGTTATTTACAACTATTTTATGGAATTCCCGGGCTTATCCGCGAATCCTTAGCGCTTTGCGCCGCACCGAGCATGGGAGTTGCTACCTAACGCGGCTGGATGTTGGCGCGCCGTAACGATTTTTGGCCGCAAAGCTCCCTAGTATTGCCGCGTGGTGGATCGCTACGGAACCGATGTCCTCGCCGCGGGTCGGCGCAAGCCCCGTTCGACCGAGCACCCGGCCGAGCTCGGGACGGTGGTCGAGGACGCGGAGACCGGCTACGTCGGTGCGGTGGTGCGGGTCGAATATGGTCGCGTCGACCTGGAAGACCGGCACGGCCACACCCGTGGCTTTCCCCTGGGCCCTGGGTATCTGATCGACGGCCGCCCGGTGATCCTCACGGCGCCGCGACGCCCGGCGCCCACCGCCGCGGGGAAGACGGCGTCCGGCTCGGTGGCGGTGCCGGGTGCCCGCGCCCGGGTCGCCCGCGCCAGCCGGATCTACGTCGAGGGGCGCCACGACGCCGAACTCATCGCGCAGGTGTGGGGCGATGACCTGCGCATCGAGGGTGTCGTCGTCGAGCAGCTCGGTGGCATCGACGACCTGGTGGGCATCGTGGCGGAGTTCGGGCCCGGCCCGGGGCGCCGCCTGGGCGTGCTCGTCGACCACCTGGTCGCGGGTTCGAAGGAAGCGCGGATCGCCGATGCGGTGCGACGGGGACCGGGCGGCCCCCACACGCTTGTCGTCGGTCATCCCTACGTCGACATTTGGCAGGCGGTGAAGCCGCAGCGGCTCGATCTGACGGCCTGGCCAGACGTGCCGCGGCATATCGAGTGGAAGCGCGGCGCGTGTGCGGCGCTCGGATTGCCGCACACGGACCAGGCGGACATCGCCAGGGCCTGGCGGCACATCCGGTCGCGGGTGCGCGACTGGAACGACCTGGAGCCGGCGCTGATCGGCCGCGTCGAAGAGCTCATCGACTTCGTCACGCAGCCCGGCGAGCCCCACCGGTAATCCCCGCCAAGGGTCGCCGAGGAGAGCGTCATCATGCAAATGGAACCCTTTGGGGCGCAGTGTAAACGGCGTAGTTAATGGTAACTCGCAATATTCGGTTCCTCCTTTTTCGATCCTGCGTAGGCCGATTTGGGTGCTGTTGACGCGGCGGCGTCTTAACGCGAAACTGAATAAACCCAAAGAACACTCATGAGGTGGGCAATGTGGACAATCGCTTTCCGTCTGATCTCCATCGCCACCATGATGTTGGCATCGATGGCGATCGGGACGATCGTGTCACCGGTGGCCAGTCGGGCGGGTCCGTCCTGCGACCCGGGCCAGTGGTGGGACCCGACCGGTAAGGTGTGCCGGCCGCTGGGGGTCGGGCCGCAGCCGCTTGCGTGTGACCCTGGCCAATGGTGGGATCCGACGGCCAACGTATGTCGGCCGTTGGGTGTCGGGCCGCAACCCCTCGCGTGCGACAACGGGTGGTGGTGGGACCCGGGCACTAATGCCTGCCAACCACCGTTGCGGGCTCCGACCGGGTGACCGTACGGATGTCCAGGCCGAGGCTCGATGGATTGGAGTCGGTGCGCAGCGCCAGGTTCTGATTCTTTTCCACGTAGTCGCGCAGTCTGTGCTCGTACGCGGCGAAAGCCGGCTCGGGTCGATCATGTTGGACGAGTTCACTGGCCAACACGTAGGCGCCGGCGATCGCGATGCTGGTGCCCTGTCCCGACAGGAACGCCGGCGCGTTCGACGATGGCGGTGCGGCCCGCGTGCGAGTACAGGAAACCGGTTCCCGGAGCGAACATGTCGGCCGGACCGATCCGCCAGCTAAGTGACTCATGGTGGTGTCGATTTCGACCACCGGCAGTTGCACGCGACGCCGTGGGTGTTACTCGGCGTCACCCTCCGGGCTCCAGGTGTAGGGCAGCATCGGGGCTTGGAAACTCTCGTCGAGCACGCCGTCGGCCAGCTGGGTCAGGCCCCGGGCCCGGTTAGCAGAGGTTGTGACACCCAGGTGTCCGGCACCTTGGTCGGAGGCGGCGGCAAAGGGGAAGGCGTCGTCGGTGCTGGCAGACAGCGCCATGCGGCCATCGCCTTCTAGGCGCTCGCGGCGGTATTTTCGGCGCCGTCGTGTTCGGGCCACGGCCGCCGATTCGTCCGAAACCGCCGCCGTCGCGGCGCCCTTCGTCCGCAGTTCTCGAGTAGCCGCCGGCGTCCCGGCCGTCGGTGTGAAGCCTTCGGCGTCGGGGCCACCAGCCAGATAGGGCATCCCCGGCTGGCTGACGACGTTGGCGACAGTCGACGTGGGCGGCGCGGTGGCGGTGTTGGGCGCCGACGGTGCGCTGGACACTGCGCCCGCGTTGGTGGTCGCGCTCACCGTGGCCGCAGGCGGCGGGAGGCGATCGGCCGCCTCCTTCGCTGGGACCTGCTGTGCAGCGATTTCGGCTCCGGGGGCCGACTGGACACCGAGCAGTCCGAGCAGGCCCAACTGGGTGAGGCCGGAAATGAGCGACGCGAGGACTGGCCCGTACACCGTGATGGGATATCCCGTAACCACGCTGACGGCGAAGTTGAGCACTTGAGTGACGACGTAGACCACCCCCTGGATGACCGGGATCAGCACGTCGCCGAACGGACCCATTGAACCCAAAGAGTCGTACAGATTGGTCAGCAACTGTTCGAGCTGCGCGATGAGCTGGGACACCCAGCCGGGCTGGCCACTCTCGGCAGCCGCTCGGCTGGTTGTGGTGTCGTCGGCAAGGATCTTCGGTGCGGGAGGAGTAGCGGGGACGGCGGCGAGGCTGGATTCGGCGACCGCTTGATAGGTGGTCATGACGGTGGCTGCTTGCATCCACATCCGCCAATAGTCGGTCTCGTTCAACGCGATCGGGATGGTGTTGATACCGAAGAAGTTGGTGGCGACCAGCACTGCATGCAGGGTGTGGTTAGCGGCTAGTTCGGACAGGGTTGGCATGGCCGCCACCGCCGACTGGTAGGCGGTCGCCACCGTTTCGTGTCGGGCTGCTGCGGTACTGGCGGCGGCGCTGGTTATCTGCAGCCATGCCACGAAGGGCTGGTGTGCGGCCGCGTATTGCTCGGAGCTGCGACCCTGCCAGTGGGCGCGTGCCTCCGCGACACGGGCCTCGATCTCGGCGGCGATATCGGAGTAGGTGGCTGCCAGACTGTGCCAAGATCCGGCGGCGGTCAACAGCGGCCCGGCGCCTGGGCCAGCCGATAGCAGCGCTGAATGGGCCTCGGGCGGGATGGCGAGCCAGATCGGTGCGGTCACAGACCGCTCGTCGTTTCCGGGGACAGGAAGTTAGGCACGATTACCCAAAGGGTAGGGATGCCAGCGTAAATGTTGCCCCTGGATAACTGGCTGTTAGCTGAGAGCCACGGCTGGCCACCGTCGAGGTCGACGCGCCAGTGATCCAAGCGGACAAACGCGCCTCGATTTACCGGATGCCGAGGCACCTGACATTTTCGGACCCCCTTAGTTAGGCTAGGCTAAGTCAAGGTCCCGATCGGGGGACAGGAATCGGGTGCATGCAGGGCGTATACGGCGTTTTTATAGGCACTTTTCTCATCGGCCTGCGTGAAGGCCTGGAGGCGACGCTCATCGTGAGCATCGTCGGCGCCTTCCTCAAGCGCAACGGTCAGTCGACTCGTCCGATGTTTGCTGGTGTGGCTTTGGCCATGCTGATCAGCGTTGCGGTCGGTGTCGGCCTGGACCTGCTGTCGGCGACCCTGCCGCAGGCGCAGCAGGAGATGATGGAGACGGTCATCGGCGCCGTCGCCGTGGTCTTTGTGACGTCCATGATCATCTGGATGAGCCGCAACGCCGCCCGGCTCAGGGGCGAACTCGAGCGCGAGGCCCGGCAGGCGATCAACCGTGGCGGTGCGCTGGCCCTGGTTGCCATGGCCTTTCTGGCCGTTCTCAAGGAGGGCTTTGAGACGGCGGTGTTCCTGCTGGCGACCGCGCAGACGTCGCACGGCAGCCGCTGGTTCGCCATGCTGGGCGGCCTAACGGGCATCGCGATATCGATCGTGATCGGCGTCGGCCTGTACCACGGCGGCCTGAAACTCAATCTCGGTCGGTTCTTCCGAGTCACCGGGGTGCTTTTGGTGCTGATCGCCGCCGGACTGGTGCTGGGCGCGCTGCGCACCGCGCACGAGGCGGGCTGGGTGACCATCGGTCAACAACAGGTGTTCAACTTCTCACCATGGATGCCCCGCAACTCTGTGCAGGGCGCGCTGATCACCGGGCTGTTCGGCATACCCGCCGATCCGCGGCTCGTCGAGGTGCTCGCCTGGCTGCTTTACGTGATCCCTGTGCTCGTCATGTTCCTCTGGCCGGCTCGACTCGCTGCGGCGCCACGAGTCCGGCGCCGGTTGTTGGCTGCCACGTCGGCGATGTTGCTCATCGTGGCAGCGCTGCTGGCGATCATGGTTCCCGCCGGCGGGTCGACGCCGGGCGCGCGGACACGCACCGTGACCGACCGTCTGGGTCGCACCGCCAGCGTGTCGCTGATCACCAGACCGGACGGGCGTTCGCTGGCAATCACCGGCGAGGGCGGGTCGAATACCCGCAACATACAATTGGCCGCGGCCGGCGACGAATCCGTGGACGGTGTCCCCGTGCAGGTGTGGCAGACCACCGCTCCCGCGGACCCGGGCACCAGCGCGTCGGTGGTAACGCTGGAACAGCTATTGAGCTTGGCGGGTGGGCGGCTACCGGTGGGCCTGACGCCCGCTCGCACGCCGGGTCCGTTCCGGGCCCAATGGGTGGCCACCACCGTCTATACCGTTCTGGCCCAAGGGGACTCGGTGGTGAGCGCCCAGGCGGCCAGCAACCGCACCGCCGTGCTCACCGGCGGCGGGCTTACCGGGCCCAAGACCGTCAGCGTCGGCGGGTTGCCCACCGACTGGTCCACCGCCGGCCTCGAAGACGATGCGACGGCCGCGCGGATCAACGCGAACGCCCGCGAACGGGTGGAGCGACAGCTGTGGAAAGCCTGGCTTCCCTTGGTACTAGGCGCCTTCGCGGTGGCCTGCGCAGGCGCGTCGGTGCGTGGCGGCCGCACGCGAGCCGAACAGGAGAGGAAAACGATTGAGAGTGAATCCCACCGCCCGGGTAAGGTGCCGGTCTCGTGAAGTCTGTTGGGCAGCAGCGTCTTTGGTCGTAGTGTCCGGCGTAGCCGCGTGCGGTCACTCGAGTGGCAAATCGGCCCAGTCGGGTGGCGCCGGCGCGAACGCGGTCAACATCACCATGGCCAACAACGGTGGCAAGGACGATTGCGCGCTGAACACCACCAGCGTGCCGGCCGGGCCGGTAACCTTCACGGTGGTCAACACCGGCGCGCCGGGCATCACCGAAATGGAGTTGCTCAGGGACCAGCGGATCATCGGCGAAAAGGAAAACCTCGCGCCCGGCCTGGACCCGGTGTCCTTTACCGTCACCCTGGACGGCGGCTCCTACCAAATCTATTGCCCCGGCGCCGGCGCCGAATACCAAACCCTGACGGTCACCGGAAGGGCACCGGCGGCCCCGTCGGGCACGGTGGCGAGCGTCCTCAGCCAGGGCACCAAGGACTACGCGGCATACGTCGTCGGCCAAATCGGTCAGCTCAACGACGGCGTGAAGGCGCTCGACGCCGCCGTGCAGTCCGGCGACATCGACGCCGCGAAGACGGCCTACGCCAAGGCGCGGCTGTTCTGGGAGCGCACCGAAGCCAACGTCGAAGGCTTCGTCTTGCCGGGCTTCACCGTCGGCGACAACGCCGGCAACCTCGACTATCTGATCGACATGCGCGCATCCACCCCGGTCGACGCCAAAGTCGGGTGGAAGGGCTTCCACGCCGTCGAGCGCGACCTGTGGCAGGGCGGTGCGATCACCCCGGGCACCAAGGCGTTGAGCACCGAATTGGTCGGCAACGTAGGCAAATTGGAGGGTATCGTCGCCAACCTGCAGTACAAGCCGGAGGATTTGGCCAACGGCGCCGCCGACCTGATCGAAGAGGTACAAAACACCAAGATCACCGGTGAGGAGGAGGCCTTCAGCCACATCGACTTCGTCGATTTCTCGGGCAACGTCGAAGGCGCCCAACAGGCCTACGCCTCGCTGCGGCCCGGGCTGGAGAAGATCGACGGCAATCTCGTCAACCAGATCGACCAGCAGTTCCAGACGGTGCTCCGCACACTGGACGGCTACCGCGACCCGTCGGCGCTGGGCGGCTACCGGACGTACACCCCCGCGCTGCAGGCCAGCGACGCACCGAAACTGACCGCGGTCATCCAGCCGCTGCACCAGAGCCTGTCCACGGTCGCCCAAAAAGTCGTCTCGGCGAGCTGACCATGGCCGACGATCCGACGGAATCCGCCGACGACGACACCGCCGCGGTGTCGCGCCGGCGCATGCTCGGCGGCGCCGTGTTGGCCGGGCTCGCCGGCACGGCCGTCGGCGCCGCCGGTGGCGGCTTCGCCGGCTACGCGACGGCGGCCGCGCGTCGCCCAAGCGACGACGACACCGTCGACCTCCGCCGCAGTTACCCCTTCTACGGCCAGGTCCACCAGGGCGGAATCGCCACGCTCCCACAGCGTTACGCCGTGTTCATGTCCTTTGCGCTGGCCGCCGGCGCCGGCCGCGCCGATCTGCAAGCCCTGCTGGCGCGCTGGTCGGCGGCGGCCGCGGTCCTGCAGCAGGGAAAGCCCGTCGGCACCGTCCAGCCGCACGTCGATGTGCAGCCCCCCACCGATACCGGGGAGGCCTACGGCCTGAGCCCCGCCAGTCTCACCGTCACCATCGGGTTGGGGCCGTCGCTGTTCGGTGATCGTTTCGGGCTCGCCGGGCGGCGCCCCGCCGCGTTTACCGATCTGCCCCCGCTCAACGGCGACAACCTGGATCCTCGCCTGCATGGTGGCGACTTATCGGTGCAAGCCTGCGCCGACGACCCCCAGGTCTGCTACCACGCCGTGCGCAACCTGGCCCGCCTTGGCCGCAACATCGTGTCACCGTTCTGGGCCGTGCTGGGTTTCGGACGGGCCTCGGCCGGCCCGGGCCAGCAGACCCCACGAAACCTGTTGGGATTCAAGGACGGAACCCGCAATGTCACCACCGAGGCGGAGTACGCTCGTTACGTCTGGGTCGACAACAGCGACCAGCCCTGGATGAACGGGGGGACCTATCAAGTCGTCCGCAAGATCCGGATGCTGCTGGAGACCTGGGACGTCGACCGCATCGGCAATCAGCAGAAGATCTTTGGCCGCAGCAAGGAGGAAGGGGCGCCGCTGAGCGGCAACGCCGAATTCGACACGCCGAATTTCGCCGCCAAAGGCGCCGACGGCGAACCGCTCATCGATCCGCTGTCCCACGTCGCGCTGGCCGCCAGGGAGAACAACGACGGCGTCATGATCCGTCGACGCTCCTACAACTACACCGACGGACTGGATGCCAACGGCCAACTCAACGCCGGATTGCTGTTCATCTCGTATCAAAAAGATCCCGACGATTTTATTCGCTTGCAGAACCGGCTCGGCGCTCACGACCTGCTCAACGAATATATCCGCCACATCGGCTCAGCTATCTTCGCGATACCGCCCGCGCCCGAGAAAGGCCACTACATCGGGCAGGGCCTGTTCGGCTGAGCACACTCCCGCCGACCCACCACCCTTGGGGTCGCCGCGACGTTTCTAGCAAGCGACGCCCGGTGTCGTCCGGGCAAATCAATCTTGCGACCGTCACGTTCGGGCGGCCGCCGAGCACTAACGCCGTGAAAGATCGAAACCACCGAGACACGGAGGAATTTCATGACCGACGCACTCGTCATCGACGCCGAAGGCCTCGACCGGCTGTCCTGTAACGCCAAGGCCAACCCCGAAACCGGCAAGAAGACCCTGAAAGCCAAGACGGTATGTGAGACCGGGTTTCGCAACATGACCTACGTGCGTGACCTGGCGCCGATGCTGGTCGGCGAGCCACCCGCGCTGCTGGGCGACGACTCGGCGCCCAACCCCTCAGAGACCGCCCTGGCCGCGCTGGGCTCATGCATCTCGGTTGGCTTGCTGGCCAATGCCACTCACCGCGGCGTGACACTGACCAAGATCGAGGTCGAAATGGAAGGCGACATCGACATCTCCGCGGTATGGGGAGTGGGGGACACCCCGGAAGGCAAACGCCTCGGCTTCAGCGCCGTCCGCTGCACGGTGTCCCTGGCCGGAGACGCCGACGACGCGACACTCAAGGAGATCCACGACAACGCCATCGCCTGGTCGCCCGTCGTGAACACCTTCCGCAACCCGGTCAGCGTCGACTCGACCCTGGCCGTCGGCTAGGGGGCTGCGCATGAAACCACAAGAACAGGCGGTCCAGCCGTGACCACGACGATCGATGCCGCGACCGGCATGGTCGATCCGGAACTGCTGGCAGACATTCGCGCCCACGCCGATGTGTTGGACCGCGACGAGGACACGGCCCGTCGCAGTTTCGGGGCGCTCGGCGCCGCCGGTCTGCTCGGGCTCGGCGCGCCGGGCAACGTCGATGGACGGCTCCCGCAGATGGCCGACGTGATCGGCCTGATCTCCGGTGAATGCATGAGCACCGGATTCTCGCTGTGGGCCCACCGGATGGCGGTGGAGTACTTGCTCAGGGCCGCAACGCCCTTTAGCTTGGCGGCGGCCGAGCCGCTCCTCTCCGGAACTTCGCTGGGGGTGACCGGCATGGCGTCGGCCTTCAAGGACGCGGCCGGTTGCGGCAGTCTGGACCTCACGGCCACGCCCGTCGACGGCGGCTACCGGCTGAGCGGGACGATCAGGTGGGCCAGCAACCTGTACGACGACTCGTTGATGATCACCGCTGCCCGCACCGAGGCCGGCGAGAAGTTGATCGTGGCCGTGCCTTTGAACACGCCGGGTGTCGTCCTGGGCGACCACTTCGCGCTGCTGGCCATGGGTAGTACCGCCTCGTCGTACCTGAAACTGCAAGACGCGTTTATTACTTCAGAGCAGGTGTTGTCGACCGGCTTCGAGGGATTTCTGAACGCCGTCCGGCCCACCTTCCTCGTTCTGCAGTCGGCCATGTGCATTGGGCTAACGAAAACCACTGTGGCGCAAAGCAAACTCGGACTGACCGGGGTGAACGCGGTGTTCGCCGCCGAAGCCGACGAGGTAGCACGAAAGCTCGCCGCGGCGGAATTATCGCTGGCGAGCGCTGCCGCATCCGTCGGCGGGGCGCAACCGCCCAGCAAGAGGGAATTGCTGTCCTTACGGCTCCTTGCGGCCGAGATCGCTAGTGCTAGTGCGGCTTTGGAGATCCGAACCGCAGGCGGCAAGGGCTACGCAAGTAGGACGCCGGCGAGCCGGCGCTACCGTGAGGCCGCTTTCATTCCCGTCCAGTCGCCGTCGGAGGCCCAACTGCGGTGGGAACTTGACCGATGCCAGTGAGCGGCTGCCCGGGTCAACGGTGACTCCGGCGGCGCCGCCAACGCCCGAGGCCATCGAACCCGAGCGTCTGGTCGGCGGCATTCCGCTGACCAGTTTGGTGCGCGACTATCACCGGCCGATGGTGAATTTCGCCCGCACGATGGTGAATTCACCGACGATGGCCGAAGAAGCGGTGCAGGAGGCATGGGTGCAGGTTCTGCAGTCGTCGAGCTCGTTCGAGGGGCGTTCGTCGGTGGCCACCTGGTTATTCGCAATCGTCAAGCACACCGCCGCACGCTATCGGCGCCGGGAGTCGCGGATCCGCGAGCATGAGGTGCTGGCCACCGAGGACGCCGACCCGCTGGCGGGCCGCATGTACCCCGCCGGCCACCCCGATGCTGGGCACTGGAGCGCTCCGCCGTCAGGGCGGTTCCTCCCCGAAGACCACACCGTGGCAAGCGAACTCGTCGGGCACGTGCGGGCGGCGCTGGACGCGCTGCCGGATCGACAACGGCAGTTGGTCATCCTGCGTGACCTCGTCGGCGCGTCAGGCGAAGAGGCCGCGGCGATCCTCGAACTGTCCGCCGAGGCGCAGCGCGCTCTGCTCTACCGCGCCCGGGGAAACCTCCGAAACGTACTAGAGAAGCGGTACCAACGATGACTATCCACGACAACACAGTCCCCGCGATCGACTGCGTCGATTTCGTCCGGCTCGTCGACGACCTTGTCGATTCCGACCCACGACAGTGGGGACCGATCGTCGCCAAGCACCTCGACGAGTGCCCCCCGTGCCTGGTCTATCTGCAACAGATGCTCGACCTCAAAGTGCTGCTCAACCACGTCTTCGACGGGGAAAGGCTGAGCGACAAGGACATTGCCGGGGTCATCGACGCGATCAATAACTTTAGGGAGTAACCATCACGGGTGACAATCGACGCTTAGGCGCCGGGCAACTTCGCCGTCTCTGTGGGAAGCCAAATCGCATCATTGGTTGCCACCATCTCAAGACGCTCTGAGTCCGTAAAGGTCGGCTTGTTGACTCTGCGCCTACCAGGCAAAAGTGCGAGTAGAGAGCCTGGTCAGCGCAGAGTCATCCCTGAAGGGGTGGGGTTGTGTCAAGTGTGTCGTGCTGCTGTTTTGTCCGTTTTCGGGGTCTGTGCGGGCAGCGCTGAATAAGGGGCGCGGTCAAGACGGAGCGCCCGCAGCGTAGCGAGGACGAACGGTCTTGACCGCGACGCGCTTCAGCGCAGACTTGGCCCAGAAACCGAAACGGCGGGTCCCTATGGTGTTGTGGGGTGAAGCGTCCCGTCTCCAGTGCGATGCGAATCGCGGGCGGCAGGGCCGAATTTTTCCCCGGCTGCCGGTCATCCCTTCGCCAGTGGCATGGAGCGGTGCGGCTCGCGGTATGCGGGGTCAATCAACGTGACGGCCACGCCCCGAGGGGAGGCCAGACTCTGCGGCGACCACGCGTATACCGTGTCCAGGGCTCACGCTGCGTCCTTGGCCAGTGCACGGATACGTTCGTCACGCAGGCCGTAATAGACCAGGGTGAGCAGCTTGCGAGCCGCGGCGATCTTGGCGATGTTTTTCCGCGCCGGGCCGCGATCCGGTCTTTGTCGGCGGTGATCTTCGCCGTGGTCTTGCGTTGAATCGCCCGACGGCCGCCCAACGCACCAGCTTGGATCCCTGTTTGGTGATATGCCCGCGATGGACCACGGTGTCAGACTCGTAGTGACGTGGTGTCAGCCCCGCCCAGCAACATAGTCGATCAGGATCGGGGAATCGGTGCACGTCGCCGATCTCGGCGACAAAGATGGCCGCCAAGACCGGCCCGACACCGGGCAACGCTTGGATCGCATGGTAACCGTCGTGGCGACGCAATTCGGTGGCGATGCGGGCTGCCAGGGCTTGCTCCTCGGCATCGAACATGTCGATCAGGTGCAGCAGCGAGGCCACCTTCTGGGCGTACACACCGGACAATGGTGTGCGTTCTAGGTGCTTGCGGGCAGTCATGCCGAACAGGTCCGAGGCCACGATCAACACCCCGGCCTTAGCGAGCACGGCGTGCACCTGGGCTTTCAAACCCGACCGCAGCGCCACCAGCTTGGCGCGGTAACGGACCAGCTCACGCAGCTCCCGCGTCGCCGGCGGCGCGATCCATGCCTCCGGTAACCGGTTCATCCGCAGCAGATCCGCCAGATCATTAGCATCGCGCACGTCGTTTTTTACTCGGCGATAACGGAATCCCTTGACACCCAATGGATGTGCTAAATGCACGCTCGCGCCGGCCGCCTGAAGGACATCGACTGCCCAATACCAACCGTAGGTCGCTTCGAGCACCACCTCCGGGCTCGATCCGGCCCGCTCGATCTCTAGCCCCAACACCACGGGATCGTTGACGATCCGAACCACCGAGAGCTGCTCGCCAGTATCGGTTTGGCGGACAATCACCGAACGTTGACGATGCAGATCAATCCCGACGAACTGTTTTCCGTCATACTCACTCATTAGGGGCCTCCCTTACTTCGTGGAAAGTGAGCACCCCCAGCATCCGCCGGGAACGTCACGGGGAGCGGAGGCCCCGCCCCTTCATCGCATCAAAGTCGACGACAAGCAACCCCGCCGAATCGATGCCAACAGCGTGCTAGTGGGCCCGGGTCGAGTGCAGCTGCTAGCGATCTCGCGTGTCGATCGACCATATCGTCGTGCAGCCGGGACATTGCAGGTTGACCCGTGTCGCTTGATTGCTCAACAAATACTGCCAGTGTGAACCGCAGTTGCGGTTGCTGCGGCACTCCGAGCACTTGTTGCGGCCCCAGTCGCAATTTGGGCAGGGCAGCCAAGCGCGCCGGGAAGCATCGGCGTCCGGATCAATCGGCAACGTAACCGTCACAGTAAGCCTTTCTCAACAATCCGGATTAGGTTAGGCTAACCACAGCTCTGAGGCAACCTTTACCAAGAGTGCGCCGGCTCACACCCTTGCTCGCTTCTCCCATAGCTGGGGTGCGGTGGCATAGCGAAATCGGCTGCGGCAGAGGTGGTTTCGATAATTAACGCTGCAACAGATGGGCCGTGACGTTAACCCTGCAAACTCTTCGTCGTTGATACCACCTTGGGCCGAAGCGCCACCAGCAGCGCTCCGGCGGCGAAAATCGACGCTATCACCCAGGGAAAGCGCCCGCCCGGAGCGAAGCCTTCCGCGGCGACGAACGCCAGGCCGTACGCCGCCATCGCCGCGCCGGTCAGCATCACCGGTTCACCCCAGCGCTCCGTGAGCGGGATACCGAGCATCGGCAGCGGCGCCGCAAACAGGCGCCGCCCCCACCACAACAGCATCATTTCGACCGCCGTCACGAGGCCGAGGACGGCCACCCATTCCAGCCGGGCCAGCCACCAATCCGCCGTTCCTTCGATCGGTTGCGGCAACAGTCCGGCCGGGTAGCCGACGACCGCCACGATCACGACGGGAATCATGTGCCACAGGTAAAGGGCCATCACGTTGTCATTGGCGACGGACAGCACGCGCCGGACGGGGCCGGCGCGCAGCCCGCGGTTGAGCATCGGCGCCAGCGTGATCACCAGTCCCGCCTGCGCGAATCCGAACGCCAACATCGCCACGGTCGGCGGCGTCGTATTGTCGACGGTTTGACCGGGAACGCCGATCATGCTGACCGGGTAAGTTCCCCGCCAAATCAGCAGAGTCAGCGCGACCGCGGACCCGGCCGCCAGCAGCGCCGCCCTCCGATCGGTGAATAGCCCACCGTGCCAAGCGATTCCGAGCTGATAAAGCGCCCCCCAGCACAGCAGGTAGTTCAGCCAGCCCAGGTACGGCACGTGCCCACCGATCGAGGCGACGTCGACCACCGCGACCGCCACGGCGAGCGCGCCCGGCACCCATAGTCCCCAACGGTGTTGTGCGGCAATCGCAATTGGCGTCAGCGACACCACCAGCACGTAGACGGCGAGGAACCACAGGTGCATCGCCACCGCCCAACCCGCGTATTCCAGCACCGAACCCGCCACGTGGTAGGCACCCAACACCACCACAACCACCGACACCAGCGCGGCGTACACCGCTGTCGGACCGAGCACCCGGGCCAGTCGGCGCCGCAGCCACGTCTGGCGCGACACACCGCCGGTCTCGCGCCGATGCTTCCAGGACACCGCGCCGGCGTAGCCGGCCACCAGGAAGAACGTCGGAACCGCCTGGAAAGGCCACGTCAGCCACTGAGTCCAGGGCATGTCGACGAGCGGGTTCTGCCGGCCGAATTGCCCGTCGTGATAGGTCACCGATCCGGCCAGCCAATGCCCCAGCACGATGAGGACCACCCCGGACACGCGATAGAAATCCACCGCCAGATTGCGGGCCGGTCGCGCGGAGTCTGCGCGGTCCATCAGGTCGCGGGAACGTCGATGCGGTGCACCCGCGCAACGGTACCCGTCCCGTGGCTTGAAGCCGTTGGGCGCACAATGGCCCGATGAAACAAGCTCAGCTCGCCGAACTCGAAGTGGGACGCCTCGGCCTGGGCGCGATGGGCATGTCCGTCGCCTACGCCGGCGCCGGCAGCGACGAGGCCGAATCCATCCGCACCATCCATCGCGCCATCGACCTGGGTGTCACGCTGATCGACACCGCCGAGGTCTATGGCCCCTACGTCAACGAAGAACTCGTCGCCCGGGCGCTGCAGGGCCGGCGAGACCAGGTGGTGCTGGCGACCAAGTTCGGCCTGATCTCCCACACGGGCCGCAGTGGCCTCGACAGCAGCCCCGCCAATATCCGTATCGCCGTGGACGGTTCACTGCGCAGGCTGGCGACCGACCGCGTTGACCTCTACTACCAACATCGCCTCGATCGCGGGACTCCGATCGAAGACACGATCGGAGCGTTGGCCGAGTTGGTCGCCGCGGGCAAGATCCGACACATCGGCCTTTCCGAAGTCGGAGTGAACACCATCCGCCGCGCGCACGCCGTGCATCCCGTCACCGCCGTGCAATCCGAATACTCGCTGTGGACCCGCGACCCCGAAGATGGGGTGCTCGACGTATTGCGGGAACTGGGAATCGGATTCGTCGCCTACTCGCCTCTGGGCCGTGGCTTTCTCACCGGTGCGATCCGCTCCACCGAGGAGCTGCCCGACGGCGACTACCGCAAGACCAACCCGCGATTCTTCGACGAGAACTTCCGGCACAACCTGGAGAGCGCGGACGAGCTGCGCGACATCGCCGCCGACGTCGGCGCCTCTCCGGCCCAGGTCGCGTTGGCCTGGTTGCTGGCGAAAGGCCCCGACATCGTGCCCATTCCGGGAACCAAACGCGTTGCGCGCCTTGAGGAAAACGTCGCCGCCGACGCGCTCGAACTCACCCCCGAGCACCTGACCAGGCTCGACCGGCTCACCCCGCCCGTCGGGGGACACCACGCCGAAGCGCAAATGGGATGGATCGACCGTTAGACATGAGGGCGGCGGATGTCACCAACGGCCAGCGCCGCCGAGCCATATTTCTTCTCGATCAGCGTCCACGGGCAGGCGTACGGGCCTCGTCCCTCGGCCCGGCGCTGCAGTTTGAGGGCCGCGCGCAGCACGGGCCGAAACATCGGGCCCAGCGCTTTCAACACCGGGCGTAGGCGGCCCTGCGACTCGGTGACCCAGGCCAGCGTCTGGGGCCAGTCGTGCTGTTGGAAGTCCAGTAACGCCTGCGATTCGGTGGTGTCGAACCAGCCGGTGAAACTCCAACCGCGGTCGTCGTCGGGGTCGCCGGGCAGGCTCGCAGAAGGGCCGAGGCGGCCCAAGCCGACGGCGGCCATCACGTCATCCTCGAGGTCGCGCTGCAGCAGCACATACGATTCGTTTCCGCCGATGAGCAGCACTTTGCCCGCGATCGTGGCCGCGCGATCGACGCCGTTGGCGAATGCCAGCGCCACGTCACGCGCGTCCACCGCGTGGATGCGGTTGTCGCCCGGCATCGAACGCATCAGGAGCAAGTAGTCGCCGTTGAGGCTCGCCTGGGTGTCCGGCGAGATGACCCCGCCGAGTCGGAACAGCGCGTAGGGCAGGCCGCTGGCGCGGATGGCCGCCTCGGCCAACACCTTGTCCTGGCCGTACTGATCGATGGGGCGTACCGGGGTGTCCGGGGTGATCCGCTCCGGATAGCGGTAGGGGTTGCGTGATCCGTACACCGCCGCGCTGGATGCCATCAGGAATAGCGGTGGATGCGACAGCGCGGCGGCCGCCGTCAGCAGATTCTCGGTACCACCGACGTTGACTCGCCTGGCCAGCGCGGGATTGCGGTACGACGGCGGCGAAACGATCGCCGCGAGATGGACGATCGCGTCGGGCCGATAAGTCGCGACCAGATCGCGCACCTGCGCGGCATCGAGTAGATCGACGTAGGCCGCAACGAGCTTCCCGGGACCGGCCGACAATTCCTCTTGGGCGGCAACGGTTTTGTCGTTGCGAAGGTCTGTCGCGATGACGGTTCGGCCCCGGTCGAGCAGGATCTGCGTGCATCGCTTCCCGACCTGTCCGAACGCCCCGGTGACCAGGATGGTGGTGACGGTCATCGGCGTGTTACCGCTCGGCCGGCTTTCCGCGAGACGCGCCAAGCGTGACATTTCACTCGGGAAGTGTAAGCCCTGCCGGCCTTTGCAGGCGTTATGGTCACATCGGTCCCACGCGTATCGGCGCGGAGGGGGTACACGGTTTGCCCGCCTCCAACCGACAACTCACGCGGAGGCCGCGATTGTCGCTCGGAGCTGGGCACCACGAATAATGGTGCTGCGAGGAAACCGGTGCGGCAGACGTGACGAACCGCATCTCGTGACGTAAGACCGGACCGTGGCGGCCACAAATTCAGACGGCTCGTCGGCGGACGTCCCCGGACGAGGAGGCAAGCATCGCATGACCATTCCGGACCGTCACCAGGTCATGTTGATGACCGGCCCGGGCGCGCCCGTGGAGCCCGCACAACGGCCGGTCGACGAACCCGGCGCCGGACAGGTGCTGGTCAAGGTCAACGCGTCGAGCCTCAACTTTCACGACAACATCAATCTGATGGGCCTGCTCCCCGGGCCCTGGCCACGCGTGCCGATGAGCGACGGCGCCGGCGAGGTGGTGGCGGTCGGTCCGGGCGTCGACGGGCTGCGCGTCGGACAGCGCGTGATGGGGGCGTTTCACCCCGGCTGGCTCGACGGGCCGCCGACACCGGAAGCCAAACGAACTCTGCCCGGCGATAGCTGCGACGGGTGGCTGCAACAGTATCGCGTTGCCGACGCCACCGGCGTGGTGCGGACACCGGATTACCTCAGCGATGTCCAAGCCGCGACGATTCCCTGCGCCGGCGTGACGGCGTGGAGCGCCCTCAGGGAAGCCGGCATCGGCGAAGGCGACGTCGTGGTGACCCAGGGAACCGGCGGGGTATCGCTGTTCGCCGTGCAATTAGCCCACGCATTGGGTGCCATCGTGATCCTCACGTCGTCGTCCGACGACAAGCTCAGGGTCGGATCAGATTTGGGCGCAACGCATCTCGTCAACTACCACACGACCCCTGAGTGGGAGACGGAGGTGAGGCGACTGACCGCCGGGCGAGGCGCCGACCTGGTCATCGACCTCGGTGGGCCCGCCACGTTGGCGCACTCGCTGCATTCGGCGCGGATGGGCGGCACGGTGGCGGTGATCGGCGTGCTCAGCGGATTCGACACGGCGCCCATCGCGGTCGCCGAGGTGATGCTCAACAACCTGCGCGTCGTCGGGATCACCGTCGGCAGCGTGCATGCCCACACCGAGCTATGCGAGCTCATGTCGAGTGCGGGCATCAAACCCCACATCAGCCATGTCTTCGACTGGGAAAACCTCGCGGAGGCGCTGGCGGTGATGCGCGCCGGGGAACACGTCGGCAAGATCGCACTTACCATCTCCTGAACGGAGGCAACGGCAACCATGACCAAGGCGAAGGACGAAAACGTGCGCGACTCTCCCTCGCGGTTGATCGACGCACGAATCAAGGAGCTGGGTGACTGGCGCGGTGAGATGCTCGCTCGCATCAGGAAACTCATCAAGCAGGCCGACCCCGACGTGGTCGAGGAGTGGAAGTGGCGCGGCGTCCCGGTGTGGTATCACGACGGGATGATCTGCACCGGCGAGACGCACAAGAACGTCGTGAAGATGACCTTCGCCAAGGGTGCCTCGCTGGAGGACCCGTCGGGCCTGTTCAACTCCAGCCTCGGCGGCAACACCAGACGTGCCATCGACTTCCACGAGGGCGACACGATCGATGAGAAGGCCTTGAAGGCGCTCATTCGCGCCGCGGTGAAGCTCAACACGTCCTAAGGCAGCCGGTCTCGCAAACGGTCGCGACGAGAGGCCAATGGCGATGCCGCGCAACGTGATCGATGAACGGAGCTTGAACTTTCTACGAATACGTCAACCGTGGCGTGCAGTTCAACCAGGTGAGGTGGGACAAACCGCTCTGACCGCCCCTCCAGGATAGGTCGAAGGTCGGCGGACAAGGGGGTCTGGTGGGCCCTGCTGGCTGTCCTGCAAGCGTATGGCAAACATATGCTAAGTAGCGCTCTCGACTAGTTTCGCCTTGAACTAAAATTCGGGGGGGAGGGTAACTCCAGGAGATTCAAAATCTTCACGAACATAGGTTCCTATGTCTCATATAGTTTGCGAGATCCGATGTTTACACGGCGAATTTGACCGGTACAGCCCGAAATGCAGGTTGCCCCCTTCCCAAGGAAGGGGGCCAATCCGCTCTTGGTGTAAGTCGTTTTCAAGCGAACGCGCTGAGGCCGACCGCCGATGCTGTACATTCGCTCAGCAGTGCTGTAGCTCGACGTCGGGGAAGGGCGGCCGAGAAATGAGCGACCAACTGCGCGACATCCGTGAGCTCGTCAACGACTCCGACGCCTACCGCGAGGAGTTGTTCCGCCGGTGGACCGGCCTGCTCAGCTACCGCTACATCGGCCGCAAGCACTCGTCGATGAACCTCGGCGAGACCGACGACACCGTCGTCATCCGCCGCGACATGCGCAACGAAGCCGGGGGAATCATGGTTGCGCCACTGGCCATCTCGTCGCCAGAAGGGTGTCAGACCGACATGGTCGCGGTGCCCAACCCGGTCATCGCGTCGGTCCAGATCATCGACCCCGGCTACGACGTCAAGAGGATCGAGATCGTCGAGTCCGGCATCGTGCACCAGGGCCGAACCATGGGCTACGGGCGGTGCAAGATCGTTGACGCCGATAACCCGAGCCGCGTGATCGCCTTCAACGAGGGGCAGGGCGCGGTCATCGGAATCCCACCGGAAGGCCTTGGCAGGATGGATGTTTCGGCCACCGAACTGGTGATCGAGGACTCTCCCGACCTGCCGCCGCTGTGGGAAGCCTTCGGCGCCAGCAAGCGCGGCGACGGTCACTGGGCGCTGCCCGCGCTCAGCGCCGAACTCGCGTCACCGGACGCGGCCCTGCACATCGGACCCCAACACGTCGTCCTCGAAACCGCGGCGAGCGACCTTGCCGCCGATGTCGCGGGAACCAGGAAGCTCCAGGCGATCAGCTGGCACGTCATGTTCATGTCGCGCGGCAAGGTCGGTCCCTTCCGCGTCGAGGGCACCGCGTATCCCGGCGGACCGGGGCGCGTCGGCGTGCGGATGCTTCTGCACGACGAGGGGAACGCGGACAAGGCCATCACTTCGGCCGCGGCGATCTTCGACATCGTGGGCTTACACCACTAAATCGGCGACGGCGACGTCAAACCCGGTAATCGCGGCTGCGCGATCAACATATTCGTAGCGCCGATGGGTTCTTGACCAACTGTCCGCTTGCCTTGGCAAGCAAACAGTTGACATCGTATACTATCGACAACAGAAATCATCGACATTGGAAATCTTCCGGGGAGTGTGACTCCGGACCCTTGTGTCGATCCGAGCTCGATGTACTCCTTGAAAGTGGGTGGGGGAGATGGCAACTCCGCGCGAAATGACAAAGAAGATGTCTGCGTGCGCGTTCGGCGCGCTATTGGCTGTCGTGCTGCTGCCAGCGGCCGTCGCGCGCGCCGACCAAACGGACCAAGACTTCACCAGCTTCTTGCAGTCGCACGGTGTCAACCTTGGTACGTCGGCCCAGACCGTGAATATGGCGCGTGTGATGTGCCAGGACCTCGACGCCGGCTACACCCAGAAGAACGAGGTGGACCAGCTGACGGGAGCGCGACGACTCAACCAGGGCCAGGCCGAGTTGTTCATCGGCGCGGCCACCGCGGATTACTGTCCGCGACACCATGTCGCCAGCCGCCCAGCTGGCCGCAAGTGACGGCGTCTTTGCCGGCCAAGTAGTTCCCGCTCGATCCACACGGCGACGCCAAGCCGTCAAAAATCGCGACGGCCTTCCCCTGTTCGGTGCATTCCACACTGCGACCCTGGCCATACAGCTGTGTGCATATGTATGGTGCAGAAGACTCACCGACACGACGGGAGAAACGCAGTGGCAGAACGGTTGGCGGGAAAGGTAGCGCTCATCAGCGGCGGTGCGCGGGGGATGGGCGCGTCGCACGTACGGACGCTGGTGGGCGAGGGGGCCAGGGTGGTGTTCGGCGACATCCTCGACGACGAGGGCAAGGCGGTGGCGGCCGAGCTCGGAGACGCCGTTCGCTATGTGCATCTGGACGTCACCAAGCCCCAGCAATGGGAATCCGCGGTGGCCACCGCCATTGGCGAGTTCGGCGGCATCGACGTGCTGGTGAACAACGCCGGCATCCTCAACATCGGCACCTTGGAGGACTACGAGCTCTCCGAGTGGCAGCGGATCCTCGACGTCAACCTGACGGGCGTGTTTCTCGGGATCCGCGCGGTGGTCAAACCCATGAAGGAGGCGGGGCGGGGATCGATCATCAACATCTCGTCCATCGAGGGGATGGCCGGCACCATCGCCTGCCACGGTTACACCGCAAGCAAATTCGCTGTCCGCGGGTTGACGAAGTCGGCGGCCCTGGAGCTGGGGCCCAGCGGAATCCGGGTGAACTCGATCCATCCCGGGCTCATCAAGACGCCGATGACGCAGTGGGTTCCCGAGGACATCTTCCAGACCGCGTTGGGCCGGGCCGCCGACCCCAGGGAGGTGTCCAACCTCGTGGTCTACCTGGCCAGCGACGAGTCCAGCTATTCGACGGGGTCGGAGTTCGTCGTGGACGGCGGGACCACCGCGGGCCTGGGGCACAAGGACTTCTCCGCGGTCGACGCCGATCAGCAGCCGGAGTGGGTCACCTAGCGGCGGTGACAGATTCGGGCTCCGTGGCAGGCGTCGGCCAGGGCGAGGGGACTGGCCGCTGCCGGACTCGCTGCGGCCACCAGAACCACTTGCCCAGCAGCGCGGCGATGGACGGCGTCATCAGCGACCGGACGACCAGCGTGTCGAAGAGCAGGCCGAGGCCGATGGTGGTGCCGACCTGGCCGATGACGGTCAGCTCACTGACCGCCATCGTCATCATGGTGAAGGCGAACACCAGCCCCGCCGAGGTGACCACCGATCCGGTGCCGCCCATCGCGCGGATGATGCCGGTGTTCAGGCCGGCGTGGATCTCCTCCTTGAACCGCGACACCAGCAGCAGGTTGTAGTCGGCGCCGACGGCCAGCAGGATGATCACCGACATCGCCAACACCATCCAGTGCAGTTCGATGCCGATCAGGTGTTGCCAGATGAGCACCGAGAGGCCAAACGACGCCCCCAGCGAAATCAAGACGGTACCCACGATGACCGCCGAGGCCACGACACTTCGCGTGATGATCAGCATGATGATGAAAATCAAGCACAGCGAAGCGATTCCGGCGATCAGCAGGTCGTAGTTGCTACCGTCCTGCATGTCCTTGAACGTGGCCGCGGTGCCGCCGAGGTAGATCTTGGAGCCCTCCAGTGGCGTGCCCTTGAGTGCCTCGTAGGTGGCCTTCTTGATCGCGTTGATGTGCGAAATGCCTTCCGGTGTCATCGGATCGCCGTCGTGGCTGATGATGAAGCGCACCGCGTGGCCGTCGGGAGGCAGGAAATTCTTCATGCCCCGTTTGAACTCGGCGTTGTTGAAGGTTTCGGGGGGCAGGTAGAACGAGTCGTCGTTCTTGGATGCGTCGAATGCCTTGCCCATGGCGGTCGAGTTCTGCTGGGCCGCAGTCTGCTGATCCAGCAGGCCCTTTTGGGTCGCATACATCGTCAGCATCGTCGTTTTCATGGTCTTCATGTTTTGGATCATGTCGGGCATCAGCGCCGTCAGCTGAGGCATCAGCGTGTCGAGGTGATCCATGACGGGTAGCAGGCTCTGGATGTCGTCGGTCATCGTGTCGATGCCGTCGAGGGTGTCGAAGACGGACCGAAGCGACCAGCACACCGGGATGTCGAAGCAGTGCTTTTCCCAGTAGAAGTAGCTGCGGATGGGCCGGAAGAAGTCGTCGAAATCGGAGATGTGGTCCCGTAGTTCGGCGACGTCGATGGTCATGTCGTGCATCTTTTTGACCATGACGTGCATGGTGTCGGCCATCTGCTGGGTCAGGCTCTGCATCTTGACCATGCTGTCGATGGTCGTTTGCATCTCGTCGGCCTGCTTGAGCATGTCGGCCATCTGATCTTCTTGGTACTTCTGGTTCATCTGCTGGGTGACGCCCTGCATGCTGATCTGAAACGGGATCGAGGTGTGCTCGATCGGCGTGCCCTGCGGCCGGGTGATGGCCTGCACGCGAGAGATTCCGGGCACCCGGAAGATCGCCTTGGCGATCTTGTCGATGACCAGGAAGTCGGCGGAATTGCGTAGATCGTGGTCACTTTCGACCATCAGCAGCTCGGGGTTCATCCGCGCCTTCGAGAAGTGTCGATCGGCGGCCGCGTATCCGGCGTTCGCCGGCAGATCGGCGGGCAGGTAGTTGCGGTCGTTGTAGTTGGTCCGGTATCCGGGCAGGGTCAGCAGGCCGACGAGCGCCACCGCGATCGTCATGATCAGGATGGGGCCGGGCCACCGGACGACGACGGCACCGACCTTGCGCCAGCCGCGAATCCGCTGCGCTCGTTTGGGTTCGAGTATCTGGCGGAAGCGCGATGCCACCGAGATCACCGCGGGGCCAAGCGTCAACGCGGCCGCCACCACGACCACCATGCCGATGGCCAACGGGATGCCCAGCGTCTGGAAGTAGGGCAGGTTGGTGAAGTGCAGGCAGAATGTCGCGCCGGCGATGGTCATGCCCGACCCGAGCACCACGTGCGCTGTGCCGCCAAACATCGTGTAGTAGGCGTCTTCTCGCGATTCGCCGACCGCCCGGGCTTCCTGATATCGGCCGATCAGGAAGATCGCGTAGTCGGTCGCTGCCGCGATTGCCAGCGTCACCAACAGGTTCGTGGCGAACGTGGAGAGCCCAATGATGTTGTAGTAGCCCAGGAATGCGACCGTTCCGCGCGCGGCCGACAGTTCGAGCACGACCATCACCAACGTGAGCAGCACCGTGATGATCGACCGGTAGACCAATAGCAGCATCGCGATGATCACGACGAACGTGACGGTGGTAATCACTTGCAGGCTGCGGTCACCGGCGATGTGTTGATCCGCCGCCAGGGCGGCCGGCCCGGTGACGTAGGCCTTGACGCCATGTGGCGCGGGCACGCTCTTGACGATGTTTTGCACGGCCTCGACCGACTCGTTGGCCAGTGCCTCGCCCTGGTTACCGGCGAGATACACCTGGACGTAGGCGGCCTTGCCGTCGTTGCTTTGCGCGCCCGCCCCGGTCAGCGGATCGCTCCACAGGTCCTGGACGTGTTCGACGTGTTTGGTGTCGGCGTCCAGCTTTTTGACGATCCGGTCGTAATAGGCGTGGGCATCGTTGCCGAGCGGATTTTGGCCCTCCAGCACGATCATCACCGAGCTGTTGGACTTGTACTCGCCGAATACCTCGCCCACGTGCTTGGTCGCGATGACCGATTGCGCGTCGTCCGGGCTCATCGAGACCGAGCGCATCTGCCCGACGACGTCCAGCTGCGGGACAGCGACGTTGAGCACCGCGATGATCGCGATCCAGGCGATGATGATGGGCACGGCGAACGTGCGGATGAATCGCGGGATCGCCGGCCGCGCTGCGTGTTTCACGATCGGGACGGTGTCGGTGCCCGCGTCGATGATTGAGCTCATGCCGATTTCACCAAGCAAAAGGTCAGGGCGTGCACGCCGTTGGACACGTTCTCATCCTTGACTTCGTCGTCGACGGTGATGCGGCAACCGAGATGATCACCATCGCTTTGCGCCACGATGTTCGGAAAGACCGAGGGCGCGGTCGTGCTGAGGACCAACGTCCAAGGCAGTGGCGCGCCGTCAACCCGCTGCGGCTGGGCGCTGAGATCCAAGTAGTTCACGTTGGCCTGGCTTGCCGAGCCGAAGATCTCGTATTTGACGACCTTGGGCTTGAACGGTTTGGAATCGTCCATCCGTGTGCTCGTCATGGTCCCGGCGTTCTCGGCGCCAAAGAACGTCTTGACCCGCGCCACGGCGGAGCCGCCGACCACCACGACCGCCACGATCAGCAGCGGCAACCACGCGTTGCGCACGACCTTCGATATCACCGACGTGGAGCCTCCCCTCATCACTCAGCGATGGTGTGGTCGCCGTCTACCTGTGCAGGTGTTTATCGCAATTACATTGTGCTGCAACGGACTTCATAGATCACCACGCGTTTGATCGTCAGGCGCTGCTACGCGTCGCCGAACCGTTGTTGGATACCGCCACCCAACGATAATACACGGCCTGCATACTTTGCAGACAATGCAAAGAAGTGATGTAGCTAACTGCAGGTCGTCACTTCGTGAAAATGCTGTTGACCAGCGCGGCAGCGCGCTCGACGTAGGGCATCGGCGTGTCCTCGGAATCTTTCGACTCGCCACTGGCCCAGCGTTCGATGCCCGAACGAACGGCCGTCAACGCCAACGCCGCGATCAACGCAGGTATCTCGTCGTCGGGCCGCATCGCCTGGCGGCGGGCGACGATGTCGGTCAACTGGTTCTGAAACCGCTCCAAATCGGCAAGGAATGCCGCCAAAACGGCGGGAGTGGTTTTGGCGAGTTCCAGCATGCCGGCCGCCAGTTCGCGTTGCGGGGGCATGTCACGAAGGTGGTGCGCCGCTAGGGTGATGAGTTCCGCGAGGACCACCGGATAGGGGGCGGGTCCCGCCGCGACGAAGTCGGCGGCCAGGTCAGCGGGTATGTCCGACGGGCCGTAGGCGATCGCGGACTCCTTGGTGGGGAAGTAATTGAAGAACGTCCGCGTCGAAATTCCCGCCTCGGCACAGATCTCCTCGATGGTCACCTTGTCGAAGCCGCGTTCCAGCGTCAGGCGCACCGCGGCATCGCGGATATCCGCGCTGGTCTGACGCCGGCGGCGCTCGCGGAGACCTATGTGGTTCGTCATGGCATTCATCGTTACACCTAGGGCACACCCTATAGCGCGACTCGCGGCAGATGGGTCATCGACCCGTCGACGTTAGCCTTGCCCTCGCGACCGCGCGGGCCAATCCTCATCCCCCGCGAAGGTACACCTACCGACGCCAGCACCCGAGAAACAGGTTGCTAGTTGCGCTTTCGCGGACTAGCGGTCATCGGGGTCGCTCGAGATCGAGCAGGACGCGCTTGGCGACGGGCCCGCCGCGGTAGGAGCCCACGGTCCCGTCGGATCGGATCACCCGGTGACACGGAACGACGATGGGGATCGGGTTGGTCGCGCATGCGGTGCCGACGGCGCGTACGGCCTTGGGGGAGCCGGACAGTCGAGCAAGTGCGGCATAGCTGGCGGTCGCGCCGTAGCCGATGTCGGTGTTGAGGTGTTCCAGCACCGTGCGTCGAAAGCCGTGCGACAGCGACCAGTCCAGCGCGGCGTCGAACCCGTGACGACGGCCGGCGAAGTATTCGTCGAGTTGTCGCGCGATCGAATCCAGCCGTGCGGGCGCTTCGAGCATCCGCGGGCTGATGCGCTCCGAGAGGCTCAGCAGCACGCTCTCGTGGTCTTCGCCGGCGAATGCGACCCGCAGCAGTCCACGTGGGGTGGCCGCCAACAACAGTGGGCCGACGACGGAATCCACTGTGCGGTAGGCGATGTCGAGGAGATCATCGGCCTGTGCTGTTCGCTCCAGGCGGGCGTGCAGTCGCCGGAGATGATCCCGGTCGACGGGGAAGTGCTTCGTGAGGTCAGGTGCGGTCATCGGTGATTCCTTGCGATAGGGGATAGGTGCGTCGGAGGGTGGCGATCCCGTCGGCAGCGGCGCGCCGCGCGGCGGCGGCGCTGCCGCCGAGAATCACCGCGATCTCGGAGTAGGGCAGGCCGGCCAAATAGTGATAGGCCACGGCCTGACGCTGTTTGGGTGGTAGCGCGCCCACCGAGGCGTCCAGGTCGAGATCGTGGCTATCGGCCCGCTCACGCGCGGGGGAATCGGGGGGATCGGCGACCGGGACGGCCCGCCGTGACGCCGTGCGGGTGATGTCGATGGCTTTGCGATGGGCGATGGTCACCAGCCACGCCTCAACATTGGCGTCCACCGGCAGCTGCGGGTAGGCCTTCAGGGCGGCCAGGAACGTGTCCGACCAGGCGTCATCGGCGTCGGCGTGGCCGACCACCGCACGAACAACCCGCAGCACCGCGGCGCCGTGCCGTACCACGATGGCCTCGAACGGCGGCTTGACGCACTTGTCGGCGGTCACCCTGACGTCACAAGCATTCGAACTCCTCCGTAAAAATCAGCGACCCTCACTGTGAAGACGTCGGCGCGTCGTCGAATGTGAGAAACCTGCTCAGGTATAGCTGGCAGAATGCTTGCGCACAACGTAATTGGCTCGACCTCACGTTTCCGGCACGCTCATCGTTTACCGTAAAAGGAGGTTGAACGATGCAGACACGACACGCGGTGATTGAGAGCCCACTCGGCAAGCTGACGCTCGTCGCCAACGGTGACACCCTGACGGGTGTGTATTTCCGGCATCACTGGCATGGGCCCACGGCTGACGGTCTGGGTCGATGCGTTGAGGCGGCCGGCGATGCCCTGCTCCGGCGCGCCGCCGTCCAACTGGACGAGTACCTGACTGGAAAGCGCACACAGTTCGATCTACCCATTGCCCTCATCGGTGAACCACGCTGGCGGCGAGTCTGGGATCTGCTGGCCCACATCGCCTACGGCGAGACCACCACCTATGGCGAGCTGGCGGCCAAACTGGCCGACGGCACCACCGCATACGAAGTCGGTCAAGCCGTCGGGCGCAATCCGCTCAGCATTGTCGTCCCCTGCCACCGCGTCGTCGGAAAGGACGGTGCCCTAACGGGTTACGCGGGCGGTCTGAGGCGTAAACGATTCCTGCTGGACCTCGAAGCACCGGTGCCCGCGGCCGTCGGCAGATTGTTCTGATGCCGTCGACATGGCGCGGGCGCGTGGATGCCGCCGACTGGGACGCGGTCACCGCCGACATGAATGACGTTGGCGGCGCGCTGCTTCCGCGGCTGGCCACCGCTACCGAGTGTGCGGCGATGCTCGATCTCTACCCCGACGACAGCTTGTTTCGCGCCACCGTCGACATGACCCGGCACCGCTACGGGCAAGGCGAGTACCGCTACTTCCAACGGCCCTATCCGCGGCCGATCGAAGAGCTGAAACAAGCGCTCTACCCCCGGTTATTGCCGATCGCCCGGGACTGGTGGACCAAGCTGGGCCGCGACGCTCCCTGGCCCGACACCCTCGACGAATGGCTGGAGATGTGCCATCGCGCCGGCCAAACCAAACCCACCGCCCTCATGCTGAAATACGGGCCCGGCGACTGGAACGCCCTGCACCGAGACCTCTACGGGAACCTGGTCTTTCCGCTGCAGGTGGTCATCAACCTCAGCGAACCGGGCGTGACGCACACCGGCGGCGAATTCCTCCTCATCGAGCAACGGCCCCGAGCGCAGTCGCGCGGCACGGCGACCACGCTGCCGCAAGGACACGGCTACCTCTTCACCACCAGGGAACGGCCGGTCCGCTCGACCAGGGGATGGTCGGTCGCCCCGGTGCGCCACGGCGTGTCCGTCGTGCGCACCGGCCGGCGCTACGCCCTCGGCCTGATCTTTCACGACGCCGCCTGAGTGCCGCCGTATCCGCGTGCGGCACCATGATGGTCATGGAGCTCTACGACGTCATGCGATCCACACCCGCGGTGCGCGAATTCACCGACGACCCACTTCCCGACGACGTGCTCGCCCGGATCCTCGACAACGCCCGGTTCGCACCGTCCGGCGGCAACCGGCAGGGCGTGCGCGTCATCGTCCTTCGCGATCAGGACACCCGCTCGGCCCTGGCGGACCTCACGCTTCCCGCCGCACGCCGTTACGTCGCCCAGCTCGCCAACGGCGAGTCCCCGTGGAACCCGTTGCGGCCGCCCGGTATTGACACCTCGATGATCGACGCGACGGAGACGCCCGCGCGGATGTCGGCTCCGCTTCGCGAGGCGCCGGTGGTGCTGGTGATCTGCCTGGACCTCGCCGTCGTGGCCGCCACCGATCAGGATCTCGATCGCGTCGGTGTGGTTCCTGGAGCGTCGGTGTACCCGTTTGTGTGGAACGTATTGCTGGCCGCGCGTAATGAAGGCTACGGCGGGGTGTTGACGACGATGGTGGTGGCCGAGGAGCCGCGCGTCAAAGAGCTGCTCGGCGTGCCCGACCAATATGCCGTCGCCGCGGTGGTGCCGCTGGGCAAACCGGCGCGGCAGGTCACGAAGTTGCGACGACGGCCGGCTTCCGAGTTCGTCACGCGCGAGCGCTTCGACGGGGCACAGTTTGACGGGTAGAGGGGAGTGGCGTGCGGCCTCCCCTGCGGTGATAGTTCAGAAGACCCGGACAGGTCGCCGTCCCGCGGCGGTCGAGGCGCTAGGCGCGCACGCGTTGCGGTTCGCCGCGATGGCGCGGCGGCTTGCCGTTGATCTTGCAGATCCGCCACACCAGCCCGGACACCGGATTCATCAGGCCGGTGTCGTGGGCCAGCATCCGCATGTCAGCGAACATGTCGCGCAACCACTTTCGCGAATCCGGCGACCCGAAGAAGAGCTCGTTTCTGACCTGCCGCGGGACGTCGAACTCCTCCCAAAATGCCTTGGGCGGCACCACGATCGCCTGGCACAAGATCCGCATGATCACCGGGTAGTACAGCGAAATCCAGAACCGTCGCATCCGGGTCAAGTGCGGCAACCGCTTTCGCAGATACTCGTGGGCAAACGAGATGTGCCGGGCTTCCTCGGCCACATGGATGGCCATCACCCGCTCCATGATCGGGTGTAGCGACTTGCCTTCGCGCAGAATGTTTTTCTGAGCATGGTCCAGCGGTTCCTCACCGGCGAGAACCCCGATGAAGAAAGCGACCGGCAACGGTCCGGCCACCAGCGGAACCAGCGGCGAAATCCAGCGCAGCATCCGCGGCATGCCCGGGACGTCGGTGCCGACGCGGTTGACCATCTCCTGGAACATCATGGTGTGGTTGCACTCTTCGACCGATTCGTGCAGGCAGTACCGATACTCCGGTGACCCGTTGGGCACCCAGAACGTGTAATTCATCAGGCCGCGGACCAGGACGGACTCGAAGTGTGTCCCGACTTTGGCGACGTTGGCCTGGCGCCACATGCCGATCTTGATCTTGCGTTCCTTGGGCTGGGCTTGGTACCAGGGATGTCGACCCAGGGGGTCAGTCGCGGGGAGGATCCAGCGGGGATCGTTGTCAGTGACGGCGAACTCCGGCGAGTTCCAGTCGATGTCGGTGTAGGGGTTAAAGTTTCGCCGCACCGACGCCTCGGACAATGTGGTGAGCGTGGCCACGTAGTCGGCGTCGTCTCGCACTTCCATGTGGTGGCGCCAACGCCGGACCATTCGCGTCCTGGCCATACCACGCCTCTTCCATGGGCTCGACAATCGGACGTGACGGCATCGTCTATTGCGAGTCCCGGGAGGCAGTTCGGGTGTCTGCTGTACGGCTGGCCGTTCGAATGAGCCGCTCCCTTGACTCACATCGGCGAATATTACCCCACTGACGGGGCGGTTTCTCGGCGTTGTCCGCCCGCAGTGCCATCGGGATGAGCAGGCAATTGCGTTCCGGCCCTTGCGGATCCGCGACGAGCGTGACATCCATATGAGAATGTCCATTCTCATATGGGCGTGTCGGCCGTGCCGGAGTATGGGGGCGGCCCGTGTTACGGGCCGCCGGGTTCGTCGGGGTCGACCTGCCAGCTGCTGGGCATTATCGGGACACTCGGTCCGCCGCCGAACCCATCTCCGGTCAGCGTGGTCAATCCCGCCACCCGCTGCTTCTCGGGCTTAACCGCTGTGCCGGCAAAGCCCAGCGGTCCCACGCCCTGATAGGCCATCGTCGAGGTCGCCTGCCCATTACCGTTCGACGAAGCTCCGGTTTCTGACTCCGTATCCAGATATTCGTAGCGGTAACCCCTGTCAGTGTCTTTCGGCGCCGCACTCCGACGTCGCCGTGCCCGTTGATGCTCCGCGACCGACGCCGCCGCAGCTGCCGGAGCGGCGGCTGTGTCTGATGCCGCCCTTTGAGCTTTGCCGCGGACGCTCGACGGCGAACTGGCCTCCGACACACCCACCAGGTATGGGTAGACGAAATTCTGGGCGCCCATGGCACCTTCCGTGCCCACGACCGGCGGCAGTGGCGGGGCGCCGCTGGGCGGGGGAGCACCGGGCGCCGGCGCAGACACCGGACCCGAGGCGGGCGACACCGCGGAGCTGACGGCAGGAGCGGCGCCGATGGCCGGCGCACTGGGGATCCCCGCGACGGGAATCGACGTTGTTGCGACCGCAACAGGCGCCGGTGTAGCCAGGCCGGCGAGCCCCGCGAGACCGCTGAATCCGCCTGTCGCCGCTACGGGCGTCGTCGCCATCGGAACGAGCAGCCCCACGGAATACACCGGATTGTTGGCGACAAAGGTGGGGAGGGCCGTCAACAACGTCGGATAGTTGTAAAAAATGTTGATCAGCACCAGCGTTCGGTGAACGACGAATTGAGTGCCGAGCAGCGCTATGGCCTCGATCAGTTGCTCGGGATTGTTCGCATACATGGGAATCATGGTTTCGGCGCGCGAGAGGAACATCGACAGACTCGGGTTCAGCGTCGTGGGCGGCCCAAACGGATTGATGGGAAAGATGGCTTGTAGCCACTGCTCGAGGGTCGTTGGCAACGTGGTGCCCATGCCGGGCATGTTGCTCATGCCTCCCATGCCGCCCATCCCTGAGCCGGAGCCCATGCCCGAGCCGGAGGCCATGTTCCCCGTGTCCATCTTCGTAATCTGGGGCGCTGGTGTGGTATTCGGAGCGGCGGCCACCGCCGCGTTCGAAGTGCCCTGATAGGCGCTCATGGTGGTGGCGGCCTGAATCCACATTCGCACATAGTCGGCTTCGTTCAGCGCGATCGGGATGGTGTTGATCCCAAAGAAATTGGTCGCCATCAATACGGCATGGGTGGCGTGGTTGGCGGCCAGCTCCGCAAGCGTCGGCATCGCGGCCAGCGCCGTCGCGTAGGCCGCGGCTGCGGTTTCGTGCTGGGTGGCCATCGCGACACTATTGGTGCCGGCTTGCAGTAGCCACGCGATGTACGGTGCATGCGCGGCCGCGTATTGCGCGGCGCTCGGGCCTTCCCACGCCTGGGCCTGCACCGCGCCGAGTAGTGCGGTGAGTTCGTCTGCCACCGCGGCGTATTCGGCGCTCAGCGAGTTCCATGCGGCCGCCGCGGCGATCAACGGGCCGGGTCCCAGACCGCTGGACAGCAACGCCGAATGCACCTCCGGCGGCAAAGCCATCCAGATCGGGGCGGTCATGGCCGGGCCAGCGGTCTCGGACATCGTAATGCCGTAACCGGCATTACTGCCTGGGGTACGACTGCCGTCGTACGTGGCCATCGGAGCGCCCGAGCATTGTCATGGGTGTGCCGCATCACCGCAAGCTCCCTTCGACTTTCGACCGAAAGCCCACCCACCCGTCGCGTAGGCACCCGCGGGCACGATTCTACGCGACTATAAACCGCAGAAACAGATGCACTAGTTGATTATTACCGTATCTACGGCTGTGCCGGTCAATTGCCTCCGCACTGCGGTGACCTGGACTCGAGACCCGGACGCTGCGTTGCTTGCCGCCTGTGCCTTTGACGTGGATGACCGCGGCGCCGTCGTCGGTGGTGCTGATCTCTCGGCGACGCCGCGATCGAGAACCGATTCGCTACCGCCGTGCTCGACGCGCCGGCCACATTCGGGTCCTTACAATCCCTGGGACAAGAACCGATTTGTGCGGGAGGCATCGTTGTCGACGGATGGATTTCTGCGTGCAAGGCCATGGGTGCGGGCGACCGGTATCGGTGCTGTCGTGGTCCTTATTGCGGCGTATCTGGTCACGGTTTCGCTGTATGCCAGCGCCGGGCTGGGCCAGCCTCGTCAAGTAACTGAAGGTCACCCGGCGCCCGACGGGACCACGGTGACCATCGATCTCAAGGATGTTCACTCGATCGACGGCCAGTTGATTGCCGACGTCACGGTTGCGCCGGGGCCTGGGCTGCTGGATCCGGTCTCCCATGATCTCACCCAAGACCTCAGTGTCGTGGTGACGTCCGCGGTGACACCGACCAAGCACACGTGGTCGAAGGGCATGCTGCCCGGCGTTTTTCCGGTTCCACTGAACCTCACCGGCGACGTCACGCATTGGCCGTTCGACGACTACCACTCGGGGCCCATCACCGTCGAACTCTTCCGCGGCACTCCGCCGGCACCGCAGCGGGCACCGGTGACATTCGTCGACCGTCTCCGGGGCTGGAGGGTCGACGTTCCTGGCGGCAGCAACGCCAACGATTCCGGACCGTACCGAGTGGAGTTGCAGCGATCGCCATCCACCGCGGCGTTTGCCGCCGCCGTCGTCGGTGTTTTGATCCTGCTCGCCGGCCTGGCCCTGTTTGTTGCGGTCCAGACGTTGCGTGGTCGACGAAAATTCCAGCCGCCGATGACAACGTGGTATGGGACAATGCTTTTCGCCGTGGTACCGCTGCGCAATGCGCTTCCCGACTCCCCGCCCATCGGATGGTGGGTGGACGTCACGGTGGTTCTTTGGGTGATCGTCGTGCTGGGGATCTCGATGTTGATCTACATCTACTGCTGGTGGCGAGACCTTCGACCCGACCCCGACAAACCGGCCTGACCCGTCCTCGCGGGGGAGCGGCGACGCCGTTGGCCGGATGGTCCATCACCTGCGGCCAACCGCGCCTGCCCGGGCATAAAATGTCTGGTTCACACAAAATAGACAAAATAGCTAGAATGTTTAGCGTTACGAACGAGGGGAGCTTCATGTCCACCGTGACGTTCCGCAACCGCGACGGCAAGCTAGTCGATGCGCCGACGGTGACCGCTAGCCGTCTCAGGAATGAGTTCGGCACGGTCTTCGAGCAGGCCGCACTCGGCGGGGCGGTGGTGATCACCAAGCACGACACCCCTAGGGCGGTGCTGCTGTCGTATGCCGAATTCGTGGCCCTGGTCGAATCAGCCACACCGGCACTCGATGACCTCAGTGAGCGTTTCGACGAGCTGTTGGCCACCATGCAGACACCGAAAGCCAAAGCCGGCGTCGCTGCGGCATTCGACGCCACACCGGAGGAACTCGGCGCCGCTGCGGTGAAGGCGGCGCGCGCCGCGCGGCGGCGGTGAGCCAGCGCGGTAAATGGCTCGTAAAACGCCGGTACCGGCGCGGCTGTACGTGTTGGCGGGCGTCAACGGTGCCGGCAAGAGCAGCATCGGCGGCGCGGCGATCCGCGCGGCCGGTGGTGAGTACTACAACCCCGACGAGGCCGCACGCGCTCTCATGGCGGCCAACCCGGGCCTGGGCCAGCCCGAGGCTAACGCGGCGGCATGGCAGCAGGGCCGAAAGCTGCTGGAACGGGCGATTCATCAACGCCTCGATTTCAGTCTCGAGACCACACTCGGTGGCACGACGATGCCGCGACTGCTGGCCGAGGCCGCCTCATGCGGCATCGAGGTCCGGGTCTTCTACATGGGGCTGGCCAGTGCCGATGCCCATATCGAGCGGGTGCGACAACGGGTCCGCGCGGGTGGGCATGACATTCCCGAAGCCGACATCCGCCGCCGCTGCCGCCACAGCCTG
Organism: Mycobacterium malmoense; assembly: GCF_019645855.1. NCBI lineage: Bacteria > Bacillati > Actinomycetota > Actinomycetes > Mycobacteriales > Mycobacteriaceae > Mycobacterium > Mycobacterium malmoense. The sequence continues at coordinate 2,887,179 of NZ_CP080999.1, read as the reverse complement.
CTGAATCTGGTGCAATTACTATCTGCGCTCACCGAGCTACGGGTGTATGACAACTCCGCGACCGCCGACCCCGCGGCCGGGCAGGCGCCGCTGCCGGTGTTGGTGCTGCACATGCAGCGGGGCCGCATCGTCGGGCCACCCGATTTGGCAGGCACACCGGACTGGGCCAAGCCCATTGTCGCGGCAGCCCTTAAGCTCAGATCAGGCCGTAGCCAGTAAAGCGAGACACATGATCCGGCTTTGCTGACGTGTCACCCAGAGCAATCGACCGCGACCTCGAGGGCCGCGCAGACCGCGCGCATCCGCGTGTCGGCTAGGCGGCCAAGCCGATCGATCAATACCGCGACCGAGACGCTTTCGACTGAGTCCAAATTCACCGCGGAACGGCGCGGGATCGGGTCGGAACCCGGTTCCAGAACAACCTCGCTGGCCAGCCCCGGATGGTCGTGGTGCAGGGTGCTACCAGTGCGCGGCGAAGCCGAGGGATCGGCGCATCACGCGAGAGCACAACGACCGGACGCCACCACACCTCTCCGCGTGCCGGAAGTGCGCTCACGAGTCTCCAACCGCCCGCCGCCACGACGCTAGGTCGCCCCACTCGTCGGGCTCCTCAACCGGGTGCTTGTCGTAAGCCGCGTAGCTCGCATCCACCTCGGCCGATCGATGACGAGCAAGCAATGCCCCGAGAGCCTCATCGATCAGGGCTGCGTCATTCATCCCCGCCCGCACGCCGCGTGCACTGCTCAACAGCTCGGCGTCGACATTAGTGCTCAAGCGTATGCGATTCATGCCACTACTATGCTACGGCCTGGGCAAATTCCGATGCCTGCGACTTCAGCACCTCGCCGAGGGCGATCGCGAATGTCAGCGCCATATCACGGTAATCGGGTCGCCTGGGTGGCGGCACTCAATCACAATCGCGAAAGACGTTGCTCGTTCGGCTCAAACCCTCGCAGCACGCTCTGGTGAAGCGGACAATTCCTTGGGATACCGCAGCAGGGACCGCGATCTTTCGTGGATGATCAATCTTATCCATCAAGCAGGCGAAACCCACTGTGAGCAAATGATTTTGTTGCAACCCAGGGGAGAAGCGTCACGGTAACAAAGCGGTAGCTATCGGCCTAGCGACGCTGGGTCGAGCTAATGTCGACAACGTATCGGGCGGAAATCGATTGCACAGGAGCAGGATTCGAACTCCTAGGCCTCCGTCGACCATTCATAGGGCCCCGGGTTGTGCCGGAGAAAGACGTGAGAGCCGCCTTGTATTCGCAACGGTCAATCGGCTAGTGGACGGCGGTCAGCGGAACCTCGGGTTAACGCGGTTAACCTGTCATTCCAGCCAGTTCGTGTGCCACCGCATCGAATGCGTGCAGCGTGTCTAACAGCATCTGCGGGTCCGCGGAGTCCGGCTGGCTGGACAACTTGGCGGCGACCAGCTCCGCGGCGCGGTTGACGTAGATCATCTGACCACACATGCCCTGGCACAGAACGACATTGCTGCCCGGATAGGGAAACCACACTTGGTTGCGGTACATGCCGCCGGGCATTTGGTTGTTACCGGGACTGGCGGCGAACGCCTGACGCGAGTCGGGACCGCCGTCGAGGGTGTCGACGATCCACGCCGCCGGCACCACTTGCCGGCCGGTCAACGAGACACCGTCGCGTAAGAACAGCGACCCGAACCGGATCATGTCGCTAAGACAGGCGCTGATGCCGCCGTCGAAAAGTCCGGTGCCGTCGGTGTCCACGCCGATGGTGGCGTCGCATTGCGCGCCGATGCGGCTCCACAGCAGGTCCGACATCAGCTCGGGCATCCGTTGGCCGCCCGCGACCTCGCAGATCCAGCCGAGCACGTCGGTCTCACAGGAGCGATATTCGAAGGGGCCGCCGTGAGCCGATTTCTGGCGCAAGGTCAGCAGGAACTCACGCAGCGTGGCGGGGACGTCCGGACTGCTCCTGGGTGCCCACCCGATGGCCTGGTCGAGCACGTGAATCTCCGCGGTCGGATGAAGGTAATCGTCTGAGAAGTCGATACCCGACCTCATGTCCAGCAGCTGGCGCACCGTCGCACCGGCGTAGCCGCAATTCGTCAGGGCAGGAACGTATTTCGTGACCGGCGCGTCAAGCTCGATCGCACCGGCTCCGTGCAGCGCGCCGACGACGGCTGCCACCAGCGACTTGCTTACCGAAAACAGCAGGTGCCGGGTCTGGGCCCCGAAGCCGTCGAGGTATTCCTCGGCCACCATCGAACCGCGGTAGGCGACGGCCCACCCGTCGGTAGCGGTGGTGGCCATCACCGCGCCAACGGTGGTGGCCACCCTGTCGATGCTGGTCACCGGGATCTCGGCCACCGGAGCACTGGCTGCGGGCAACGCCGCGACCGGCCCGGTCCCGCGCGAGATTACCGCGGTCGGCACGAAGTCTTCGACGTGCTGAAATGACCACTGCGAATAGGGCGCCGACAGCCAGTTGTCCAGTGAGATGCCGGCCGGGACGCGACCAGGTTCACCGCCGATCATGCTCGCGCTCGATGGTTTGTCGAGCAGTTCGTCCGGCCGCCGCTCACGCTCGTGCGACGAGGCGCGAGACGATTGGCGTGGCCGGCGCCAGGGGAGTTGAGGCGAACTTCGCCTTGATGCCCTTGACCCAGCGCCGGCAGCGCTCGGTGAGCTGGTAGTCGTCGGTCTGCAGGTGCCCGCGGGTGACAAGCACGCCGAGTTGGGCGCCCTCGCAGCGTAAGTCGCCAGGCGCCGCGACACGCATGTAGAAGGCCTCGGACCCGTCGAGCAGCGTGGCCCAGTCGTTGGCCGGGCGCGCAAAAGACACACGACCGTCGTCATCGATGCGCCACACACCGGTGCGTGGCGTCGCGGTGAAGAGCTCGACATCCTGCGATGTCTCCGTGATGATCACCTGACCCCAGACCTCGTCCTCGCCGTAGCCGCGCTCCCAGCGCGAGTTGATTTCGTCGATATCGAGCTCGTATTCCACGTCCATGTACTCGAGCAGGTGGAAGAGAAACAGCGGCATGTCGGCGTAGGCCTCGGTGGTCAAGTTCGTCATCGGGCTGGCCCCGCTCAGGCGCGGGTTCACCTCGCCGAGGTAGAGCTCGTCGGAGTCCAGATCGTGCAAAAGGTCCACCTCGAAGTAACCTCGATACCCCTCACGGCTCAGGATGTCGCCCAGCTTCCGCACCATTTCTCGCGCGGCATGCGTCTGGTCCGGGCGCAGCACCCCGCGCCAGATGTCATTGCCGCACCAGCTGCCCTTGCCGGGAGTCAGCTCCGGGTAACCGACGAGACTCGTCATCGCGGGGCCGATCACGGTGCCGTGGCGGGTCACGGCGCCCTCGATGCACACTTCGACATTGTGAATGCGCTTCATCACTTTGACTTCCTGCCCCGCCAGGTCACCGGCATGATCGTCCCAGTCGCGTTGGCCACGCACAAAAAACACCGCGCTGCCGGCGTCTCCATAGGCGGCCACGACTACGAGATCATCGCCCAGCCCGGCGCTCTGCGCGAGCGCCGACAGCTCGTCGTAGGAGCCGACACGCCCGATCGCGTGCGGCACGCTCGGCACGCCCGCCTCGTCGGCCAGGCGCGTCATCACGATCTTGGAGCCCAGCCGATGGCGCAACTCGACGGGAGGGTGCATGACCTCGAGCCCCGCCTGGCGCGCGAGGGCCTGGGTCTCCTCGTCCATCATCACGAAGCAGGCCTTGCCACCGGGCCCTCGGCCCGCGATGAACTCGAGTGTCTCGGGATCACGCAGGAGGTGGTTGCACACATCACCCATGGACCCAAAATCAATCCGGTCGCGCCGGCGGGGCACGAACACGCGCGAATGTGTGCCCTCGAACGAGTCAAAGTAGGTCAGGTAGAAGAAGTTTCGTATCCAGCGGTCGATCCCCAGCAGGTTGAATGGGGTCGGCGAGATGAAGTACAGCGGCACCGCGTTGGTGTGGAAGAACGCGCGTACGTCCGAGATGCCGTTCAGCATGCGGCGTGGCTCGGGCTCCGGTCCGCCAGCGTGCACGATCACGCCTGCCGCGGTGACGTCGACGCCTGGGCCCGATGCAGGGGCAGGGACGCTGCGGTCCCCGCGACGGCGATGAACTCACATATCTCCATTGCACAAGTGTGGACCAGGAGGGGTTTCTCAGTAAATCTGGGGCATTTCCGCCTACCTCACTGACGGGTCACCACGCATGCTCAGGCTGTCAACGGTCAGTTTGTTCTCCTCCCGGCTTGCCCGCCCCGTCCTGGTAGCCGACCCGCACCCGCCAAGAGAGCACTAGAGTTCCGACAATGCAACACCACGTGATTCGGAGCGCAGATCTCGCTATCTGGCAGACCGGACATGGTGATCGCGACCTGGTGTTCATTCATGGCTTTCAAAACGATCACACGGCATGGCGTCCACTGATCGAGCGGCTCGACGAGCGCCGGTACCGCTTTACGTCGTTTGACCTAGTGGGCTGCGGCGCGAGCGGCGGGGCCGACACCTGGAAGCGTTGCACGATCGATGAATACGGTGCTGATCTCACTGCTCTTTGCGAGGTCCTCGACATCGAGCAACCGGTCGTTGTCGGCCATAGCTTGGGGGCCGGGGCTATCCTCAGTGCCGCACTCAGCACGCCAGGCCGATTCGCTGGCGCTGTACTCCTGTCGCCCGCATCAACAACTGGCCTTGACTTCTTGCCCGATGTGGCCAGCTTCGAGGCACTTGCCCATCCGACAGGCGAACAGCAGCGGGCATTGGCTCGTGCAGCATTTCGCCATCCATTGTCCGAGAACGATTTCCAAGACCTCATGGCGGTAATTGAGCGTGCGTCGCCGGAACACATTGAGGGTGCGGCTCGATCCATGCGCACATTCACATGCCAACCACAGCTCGCGGCCGTCAAGTTGCCGTCAATCCTGATCTGCGGCGACCGGGACCGACACGTACCTTTACGCAATCACCTGGCGACACACCGCGCCATTCCGCGATGCGGGCTGCAAGTGTACTTCGACGTTGGCCATGTTCCCTTCGCCGAAACGCCCGACAATTGCGCTGGTGACATCGAACGTTTTCTCGCGACAATTGGCTGACGGCAGCCTGCGCCAGCTCGGGGCGAGGCCACAGGAACACGTAAAACACCATGCACGAGAGCATTTCGTGATTCGTGGAGACCGTGCGTTGGCACGTCTACAGTTTGAAGCTGGCCGGATCGACGCCAAGTGTCTTGGCGACCATGTCGTGTAGGGCCCCGCGATATCGCTCTGCCTGCTGCGGGGTAAACCGCAGCGACGTCCGCAGACAGTACCCAGCAGGGGCAGCCTAAGAAGCTGACTGCCACGGAAGGTCGAACCGACCTCCCGCAGCGATTGCTGGGTCCGCTCCTTGGTTAAGCATCATGACAGCACTTATATTGATGCTATGATTACATCATGCGGACGACGGTGACTCTGGATCCCGATGTTGTCGCCGCGCTGCAGCGCGCAGCGCGCGAGCGGGGGGCGTCGTTCAAAGCAGTGTTGAACGACGCGGTGCGGCGCGGATTGAGTGGCGGGCCCACTCAGCGCAGGTATCACACACCGAGTAGAGATATGGGACTGCGTACGGGATTTGACATCGACAAGGCGTTGACGCTCGTCGCCGCGGACGAAGATGCAGAGATATTGCGTAAGCTTGCGCTACGTAAATGAGGCTGCTCGATCTCAACATCCTCATCTATGCGATCGACGAGTCGTCGTCTCGCCACGTGGTCGCGAAGGACTGGCTTGATGACACTCTGTCGGGTTCGGACACCGTCGCTTTTTCATGGCACGTCCTCATCGGGTTTGTGAGGCTGTCGACACGCGCCGCGGTGTTTGAACGACCCCTGACTGTCGACGAGTCGTTCGACGTCGTTGACGGATGGTTGGAGCAGCCGTGTGTGACGGTCGTGCATCCGACGGATCGTCATGCCATCGTCCTTCGCGGGATACTGACTCCGCTTGGCACGGCGGGAAATCTGACGAGCGATGCTCATCTCGCCGCTTTGTCGATCGAACACGGCGCCGAACTGTGTTCCACCGATGTGGATTTCAGTCGGTTCTCGGGTGTGCGATGGATCGACCCGCTGCAGACGTAATATGGCGCCGGCAACACCCCGCCGCGAAAGCGTCATAGTGACGAAATGCTCTGCTGGGCCGGTTTGGGATGCGAGTTGACGTGTTCGCGTGGACGGCGGTGTCAACGCCACTTAGGTTCCGGCGAAGATTGTTGGCCGGTTTGGTCGTATGGTGGTCCAGCGCACATGCGGCTCGTTCAGAATGCAATGACGACGTTGCCCCAGTCGTTCTGTCTAGGCAATTGGTCAATGCAGCGTTTGATACCCTCAACGATCTTCCTGAACTGGCTGTGATCAAGGGTCCAGATGAGGATCATGCCAGCATGTGGATGCTGTGCCTCTGCCCATTCTCGGGCCAACGGCGCAAAGTCACGACTGTTGCGGGTGATGAGCACGCGGTTCTCGCTCGCGGCAAGTTCGAGTACGGCGGGATCGTCTAGCCCTTCGAGGGTGGGATCTTCGGCGAGCGTGACTACATCGTGCCCGGCGGCGCGCAACGGGGTAGCAATCCCGCGGGGGGAGAGGTTGGCGTCGAGCAGAAGCCGCACGGGCGTCTAGGAGCGCGAAGTGAGTTGCACGAAGGGGTAGAGGTCCAGCCACTCTTCAATTGGCCGTCGATTTAGGTCGATTGCGTCGGCGATTTCCTGGGGATAGGCATCGCGGTAAGCGACTGCGAGGCGCACTTGGCGTTCGTTGAGCTGGGTCTCCTTGACCAACCGCTGAATTGATCCGAAGTCCTCAAGCATTTGAATGATTTCCCAGATGTCGAGTCCGGAGCCGATCACCCATGGCCGCCGCCGAGCGTCGTCGCCGCGAAATGCAATGCCGGGAAATCGTCTGGTACGGACTGCTTCCTCCGTGAACGCTTCGACCACGGCGCTCTTGGAGCGCCGTGTACGGCGGGCTTCTTCCTCAACTGTCCGGTCTGTCGACAGAGTGAAGCGCACGCTGAAGGGTTCCCCCTTGCGGGCTCGCGCGGCGTCTTGAGTGGCCATCCTCAATATTCTATCGTACAGAACTTACACTGTATGGTGTTGGGGCCCCTGCTTCTAACCCGAAACGTCACTGTGACGAATAGACGGCCCGACCGCGGGGGCCCGCCTTTCTTGGACGGTTGCGATGTGTCGAAAGTCCGAGCCTCCTGAGCTTGTTTTCGCCGGACCTTCGTCTGCGCAATCAAGTGAGGTCTCTGGGCGCCCTTAATGACCGGAGGCGATGTCAGGTATCCATAAAGGCGCATGGGGCATTTCACCGCTAGAACCTTCATCCGTTCGTCACGCTCTGGAGCATGCCCGGGGTTTACATTGGAACTCGCAACAGTTAACTGGTAACGGTGCGTGCTCGACAGGTGCGAGTTCTGGTGTAGGGGAGACGTTGTGGCTTTCGGGCTCGGCATAGAGCATGTCGGCGTCGTCAGTGCCGCAGTTGCGACGACGCTAACGTCACGCTGCATTCATTCGTCGACTTGGTTCGGCGTCGCTGTAAGTTGATTTCATGGTTGGGTTGGCATTGGCTCGCTGATGCGCACGCATGGGTGGTCTGGAGCTACGCCGGCTAGCGACGCCGAGGCGGTTGACCGTATCTTGGCGGCCGCCAAAATCGCGGTTGACCAGCGTGGTGTGGCGATGCGGGTTGCCGACGTCGCGCGCGAGTTGGGCGTAACCCGGTCCACGGTTTATCGGTATTTTCCGAGTGTCGAGGCATTGCTCATTGCCGTCGCGGTCTCAGAAATCGGACCGTACTTGGAAGCCCTCGCCGCGCACCTGCGCGATATCAGCGATCCGGCTGAGGCTGTTGTTGAGGGGGTCGCATACACGCTTGAGAGTCTGCCCAAGGAAAAGTACTTGGGCATGCTCTTGACGCCCGGTCGGGCGAGCATGTTTTCGGCCGGGGTGACCTCCGATGTGTCTTTGACGTTTGGCCGTTCCATCCTGGAGCGCTCTGCGGTGGACTGGGAATCGGTGGGCTTTGGTGGTGACAAACTCACCTCGATTGCCGAACACATGCTGCGAATCGGCCAGTCGTTCATCATCGATCCAGGACGGCCCCCTCGGCAGGGCGCGGATCTGCGAGACTATCTGCGGCACTGGGTTAGCCCCGCGATCAACGCGCACAAAGCCGCTCCGTACACCACACTTGTGCCGACACCTAAAGGCTCTGATCGGGCCTAGTTGGATGCAGTTTGATGGGGGCCCGTACCTGCCCACAGGGCGTCCATCCTCGAGGAGTCGTGGCTGCGGTTAGGCCGTCTTCTCAGCGCAGACGGCACGTTCAATGCCGGATGCGACTAGCATCCGCCCAGTGGGATCGACATATCGGTGTTGATATTCATTGGCGCCAACATGCTCGATCACCCGCCAGCCCTGGTCGGCGAGGATAGCTTCGATTTCGTCGGGGCACAGTCCAAGGAGCCAAACCTGTTGTCTGACACGATATTGCTCGTAAAGTTGGCGAGCCCCAAAGGTGTTGATCCCATCGATGAAGTCGCGGTGTACGTACGTGAGGACAATCCGACTGCCCGTAGCCGCGTCCTCCAGAAACGCCAACGTGGAGTGGAATCCGGTTTCGGTGAGGTACTGGGTTACGCCTTCCCAAATGAAGAACGTTTTGTGCGCGGGGTTGTAGCCGTGTCGGATGAGTCCGGTGTGTAGTGCGTCTCTCTCGAAATCTGTTGGAATTAAATGCAACTGCGGCGGCACCGTGCCAAAGGCATTTTCGATGGCGCGCTGCTTCGCCTCAACGTTTACGGGCTGGTCGACTTCGAAAACTGACCGCTTCGGGGATGCCCACCGCAGGCCGCGGGTATCCATGCCTGCACCGAGGTTCACGATCTGGGCGTACTGGTCAGCGACGGCGGCGAGTTGGTCATCGATGTAGCGCTTACGGCACAGGATCATCGCCCATCCGGGTCCGCGGCGCTCAGCGGATCGATTCAGCAGTCGCCGAAGTGGGGTGAATGCGGTGAGTGCGATGGATAATCGCAGAACCGTCGGAAGGAGTGGCGCCGCGAGATCGTCACTGAGCAGGCGACGATGTGAGGATTCGTGCTGCTCGATTGCAGTAAGCTGCAGTACCCCCAGGGCTGTTCGGGCCGCTATCGCCGAACGTGTATGCCGTCGTGCGCCGAATCTTTGGCCATCGACGTCCCGCGCCACCGCTACAACCCTGCCACAACAGACATTTGTTGCCCTCCTAGAACGAGTGGCCAATTGCGTAACACGGGGCCTGGCGGATACATCGCAGTTCCCCGATTCCCCATAGCGACGATACATTTATTGAAAATGTTCGGTCGCTCGAGGGTAGCGTGCCAATGTGACCGTGCGCACATCACCGCGACGGGGACTTGTACGTACGTCCTCATCTCGGTCGCTGGAAGTTGCGCGCAGCGCCGACTGTCCACAACAGCCGAGGCCGGCATCGGTTCACGTGCGCTCGTAGCCGCTCAGCGAAGGACGGTCAAGAGTCGACACGGCTGCTGGCAGATGGCGCAGGAGGTGACGATGCCTGCCATCTGCGCCAACGTCGCAATCGCACCAAGGTACGAGTCCTTGCACTTGATGCAACCCTTAACTGGTAATGGTGCGTGCTCGACAGGTGCGAGTTGCCCTGCAGAACTTGAGAGGCCTGGCTGAACACGTAGGAGCACCATAGTCTGTGGTAGCTTTATGGTATGCGCACTACCATTGATACGGCAGGACGCTTGGTGATCCCCAAATCGCTCCGCGAGCAGTCGGGAATTGTTCCGGGTGAGGTGGAGATATCCCTCGACGGGGCTGCTATCCGCATCGAAAGCGTGGCAGCCGACGACTTAGTCGAAGAGGACGGGCTGCTTCTACTGCCCAGTGGCGGGCCAGAGCTTGACGCCGACGCGGTCAGGGAGTTGCGGCTTGCCGACCAGCGCTGACCATGTCCTCGTTGACACCAGCGCGGCACTTGCACTGGTCCAGCGCGAGAACCCATTCCACCGAGCCGCCAGGGCAAGGCTCCTGGCATGCCGCCGTGGAATGTCGGGCCATGCCGCGGTGGAGCTGCTTTCGGTACTCACGCGGCTGCCGCCGCCGCAGCGCCTCAGCCCGGTTGTGGCACTCCGCCTGGAGGAGACGAATTTTCCGGAGTCTCGCTACCTGTCCGCAACGGATACCCAGCATTTATTACGGGAATGTGCCGACGCGGGCTTGGCCGGCGGTGCGCTTTACGACGGCCTCGTGGCCGCGGCTGCCCGCAAGCACAAGCTGCCGCTCATAACGTGCGACCGACGGGCCGAAGCGACATATCGCGTACTAGGTGTGACCTATGAGCTGCTATCAGCGGCTTGACGATGAAGGCTGAAATCCGTGAAGCACAACGAATCATTATTTAGCCCAACGTAACTCGCAGTGGTTAACTGCCGATAAGCGACATTATGTCAGGTAAAGTACTGCGTTTTCATCTGATGAATCACGCAGCATTTGTGTGACACTCACCCGCCGAGCCGGTGCCGATGTTCGAAAAGACCTGGACACAAGGGGTTTTCGGTGGTTGCGGCCTAGTGGGCATGACCTCCCTCGACATCTGATGGATGCCGGATACTGCTAATCGCAGATTCACAGCTCAGTCGACGGCCCCGCATCGTAGAGTGCGAGAACGTCAGTCGCGGCGCTCAGCGTCTCAACCAGACAACCGAGTGCCTGCAGCTGGGCGACCCAGACACCGCGTGGCCATCTCAGCCTGGACGTTTCCGAGTTGAAGCGCTGCGCGCGCTCGGCCCCGGCTAGGTGTCGTGACCCGGCAACTGCTGGCACTGCCCTGGAACGGCGACCCGACAAACCTGGTGGCTGCCTTCGGCAACCCCTCCATCCGACCGCCACACGACGACCTCACCGAATGATCGACGCGCTGACCGGAAGTTGCCACGATCCGAAACCGCCAACGTTGTCGACGTCAACTTTCGCCGCGGCTAGAGCGTGCCGTGTTCAATCCCCTACTTGATCGAATTACCTTCATGTCTATGACATACGACCTCACCCGTCTGGGAAGCACGCGATTCGAGCACCTTGTACAGGCACTCACGCTTGCACACCTCGGCCACGGCGTCGAGATCTTCGGGGCCGGTCCCGATGGCGGCCGTGAGGCAACCTTTCGCGGCGAGATCAACATGGAGGGGAAGGGCCGGTGGAACGGCTACGGGGTCATTCAGGCAAAGTACAAGGAACGCTTGACGACCACCACCGCGGACCAGGCCTGGTTCTTCGAGCAGATCACCGCTGAGCTTGACGCGTGGATCGACCCGAAGAAGAAGCGTCACCAGAACAAGCCGAACTACCTAATCCTGGCAACCAACGTGCCACTCACATCCGTCGCTGAGTCGGGGGGTCTGGACCGACTCAAGCGGCTATTTGCCAACTATCGCGACCGGGTCGAGAAGCGCAGCGATGGATCTGAGCGCAAGATCGGGATGCCCGAATTTATAGACTATGCGGTCTGGCACGCCGACTATCTGGACCGCTTGCTGGACAACAACGGCGAGATATCTAGGCGTTACGCCGATCTCGTTTTGCCGGGAGACGTGATCGCGCGCCTCTATGAGCAGGTCGCTGAGACTGACAAGCGTTTGGCACAGGCCTGGGTCGGCCACGTTGTACGTTCGATCAAGAACGACATCACCGTGGAGCTCGGCGAGTCGGGCGACGACGCCAATTCGCCACTGGCGTTAGCGGAGGTTGCCGTCGACCTCCCGTCATCGTTTGAGCATCGCCACGCTCCTGCATCGCCAGCGTTGAAGCTGCTCATCGAGCGCGGTGACCAGGTCTTGACGCCCGCGCTGTACCCCGCTGAGCGGGACAGAATCGTGCTGTTGGGCGGTCCCGGCTCGGGCAAGTCCACCCTTTCCCGACTGCTGTGCCAGCTGTATCGAGTCGCCCTCATCACTGAAGCTGCAAGCGGAATGGTTACGCAGCAAATAGCCGAGCAGGCTGCCCAGATTCGCGCGGCACTCGATGCCGCCGGCATGCCCCGCCCGACACTGCACCGTCTTCCTGTTCGCGTTGTGCTGAGTACGTTCGCTGACGCGGTTAGCCGGTCCAAGTCAGTGACGTTGCTACAACATATCGTCGAGCTGATCAACCACCGCAGTTCGGATCCAATCACCGTTCCAGAGACGAAGCGCCTCGTCACAGCGTGGCCTCTGCTCGTAGTGCTCGACGGCATGGACGAAGTCGCGGCCGCCGATAACCGCGACGATGTGTCAACGCGGATCACAGACTTCTTCACCGAGATGGCTGCGGTCGGCGCCGATGTCTTGACCGTCTGCACATCGCGGCCGATGGGCTTTGAACGAGACCCCGAGCTGGACTTTGAGGAACTACATCTGACACCGCTGGAGCCGGGCGACGCAATGCGTTACGCAGCACGCCTACTCGCGTGCCGGTTCGCCAACAATGCTGACCGCCAGGAACAGACTCTCGACCGACTGCACACAGCATCCCAAGCCATAGATACCGCCCGTCTGATGACGTCCCCCCTACAAGTGACGATCCTGAGCCTGATACTCGAACAGCGACGCCAGGCCCCAGCGAGTCGATATGCACTTTTTCGGAGCTATTACGACACCATCTACGCACGAGAGTGCAATAAGCCACCAGGCATCGGGGACGTCCTTGAGGCACATCGCCCCCAGTTTGATCAGCTTCACGCGCGATGCGGTCTTGCGATCCACGCAGGCGCCGAACTCGCGGGCACGGCAGAGTCCGTGCTTCCTTCAGGAGAATTCGAGCTTATCGCCCGCGACATCCTTGAATCCGAAGGACACCCAAAGTCGGACCGCGATGCGCTCATCGAGCAGATGATGCGTCTGGCTCAACAACGATTGGTGCTGTTGGTTCCGAGGATGGACGGCCTTGCGTTTGAAGTGCGCAGCCTCGCCGAATTCTTTGCCGCCCGATACCTAATGGCCGGCGAGGACGCGGCCGACAAACTTGAACTGCTCGTTCCTTCGGCTCATTGGCGCCACACGTGGCTACTCGGGGCCGGCTATATTTTCTCGGAGAGGCTCTACCTACGGGACGCGGTTGTCAGCCGGTTACTCACCGCGGACCACAGCAACGCCGTTAATCGGCTCGTTATGCCTGGCGCCGCGCTCGCCATCGATGCCCTTCGGGATGGATTTGCCGCCAACACACCAAGATTCGAGCAGGGTTTGGTCGTCACGGCACTCCGGCTCCTGACCGGACCGATTGGCAGCCACATCACCGAACTCGCCGATGCCCTAGTTCCATTCATGGAACGATCCGCCGGTATCAGCGATGCCGTGTGGCGCGAAATCGAAGCCTTGCTCGCGGACCAGAACCCGGGGGCTACCCGAGCGTTTCTGACCAGTCTCGCTGCCGCAGATTCCGATGCGATAGCGGTCCGCGCCACGAACAGGCTCGCGGCGTACGTCGAACAGGAAGCAGCAGTGGTGGTGGCCGCGGCCGGTGATGACGATGCTTCGACAATGGAATCGGTCCGTGCCCAGCTCATCACCGCGGGACTCATCGCGCACGACGACTCTGACCCGCGGTGGTTCGAGACGATTGCTCGCAAGAGCACCGACGGCAGCGAAGACAATGGGCCGCTGATACAAGCTCGAGAGGTTCTCGTCGAGGGTTGCGGCGGCGGCACCCCTGTCCGCAGGTCGAAAATACGTGCCTGTTTCGCCGAGGCGATCGCGCACGATCACATTGGTTACGTACTGTCACCAATACAGAGCTGATTGGGAAACCCGCTCCCCCGCCCTAAAAGGGCAGTTCAGGTCGTCTCGAGTCCTGTTTAAATCTTGCCGAAGCCCCGGCTGTTACGACCGAGACCGCTTGAGGCGCGAAAGAGCCGCGCGCGTGCTAGCGCTCACTTGACCGCTGCGCTGAGTAGCCAGTGAGCATCGACGAACTGCGTGGGCGGCCGAACAGCTACCGTTCAAACAGCAGAACGGGCGCCTCGCAAGCGAAGCGCCCGTTCTGTCCCTAAAGAATGGGCATATGGCCACGCTAGGGAGGCGATGGAGCCCATTTATGCCTGTAGTTTACCACGGATGCCCATCATTGAACCGCCGCGACTGGGTGGCCTCACCGACCGCTTTCTGGAGCTCACGTCCACGCAGGCTCCTTGGCAACGCCGCTTATGGCGCGGCGGCACAATGGAGCTAGCACAAGAGTTCCTCACCGATAGCGTCCGCCCTGGTGCGCGTGAAATCGCGATCGTCGACCGGCGTAAGCATCTCATGGAAGCTCTTCGTACCGATCACGGAATCGCCGACTTCGGCAGACGCATCGACACCCTGGCGAAGGACATCAGCACAGATACCGACGAAACCAGTCACTCGTGGATCGCCCTGCGCCACCACCTCACCGAGATGAATGACGCCTATCTAACGAACTGGGCCGATGCATTCGACACACCTCCACCCAACCGGGCTATCGATGCCGAGGGAGCGGCGCGTCGAATTACCGCTCACATCCTGGGTTCGGGCATGCACAGGAACAGCCTCCACCGATGGCTGCGTGACATTCAGTCCAAGTCCGGAGCGGTGACGCCGGGCGACTTTCTCCGTGAAGCGGACCGACGCCTCAAGGCGCCCGAGAAGCTGTTCACATTCTGCGTCCCGGTCGACAAAAGGCCGCCGTTTGCGGTGAGCACCAAGACCGCGCCGGGCTGGATGACCTCAACCGAGACGGCGGAGTGGAAGCGGCGCTATGCGCCTGAAGCCAAGCCCGCCCGGCACCAGGGTTCGTTTGTCCTCGAAATAACTGCGCGAGATGTCAACGCAGCCGCGGATGCGGCGCGGGAGGTGATTGCGCATCTGAGAACGAAGTTTCAACTTGGCAGCCCCAATTCAATCGGCATCCACCCAAAGATGTGGTCAATGCAGAAGCGCAGCGACTTCCCGACCGTCGCAACTAACCGCATGATCAACTTGGCGTCCTTTGATCGCCTGGGCCGGCTTCAGGACCTGACTACAGCGGACTACCTCGTTAACACACTGGCGCTGGTTGAGCCGCTCCAGACCGCCGCTCCCCACATCGCCGTGATGAGTGGCTGGTCTGCTATCGAATCGCTCCTAGTGGGCCCAGCCGACCGCGACGATATTGTCGCCGCCAAGCGTTTCTCTCTCATCATCGCCGCGAGTCTCATGAGAGCCGAATTCACCTGGCTAGCAAAAACATACGTTGCAGAGAACGATAATGCGGACGCACAAGCCTTGGACGAATGCGGGACGAACATCGAGCGGGCCAAGCTCTTTCAGAAGCTTGCCTTTAGCCGTCCCGACCTCACCTTGACCAACGCCACCGACAACCTTGCTCTGCAACGGGTCCGGCCGGCTCTGCAGAATCCGCGTCAAGAGGTCACCAACATCGCCGAAATTCTCACCCGGGAGTTCACCCGCCTCTACCGCAAACGAAACATGGTTGTTCATGGTGGACAGATTCGCGGAGCGAATTTGCACTCGATCTCGGAGACGCTCACACCTCTGATCGGAGCCGGAATCGATCGAATCGTGCACGCCCAGCTACAATTCGGCGTCCCGCCAATCGAACTGTCAGCGATGGCGGAGGCCCGGGTCGAATACCTCAGACCCCCTACATCTGATTCGGGCGGCGGACTGCTCGATCTGCTGGAACACCCAATTCCATAGACCAGACGGCAGCCTCAGCTACCCGACATCACGTTGGCGATTAGCCAGCAAACTAATTCCGGGCGCGTTGGTCGGCAACGACGAGGTACGACCCGTTACCGGCACCGCACGACGAGACAAATACTGACTGCCTACTCCCGCGCTTCCAGTGCGTGTCAGAACCGCCAGGAATACGGCGGAATCGAATACTGAGGGTTACCAGTAAAGTACGCTGTATTACACTGCGGTCCAATAGTTCTCGCTTATCGCGCGAGGCCGAGGAATGCCATCATCGCTCGTTCGACCTCGACGACTTGCTCCGCTGTTAGCCGACCGACTCGGGCGTGGACGTTCGACCTTTTGACGGTTGTGAGCTTGTCGATCATCACGTCACTGTCGTGATCAAGTCCGGATAACCGGCCGTCTCCGCCGGCTATCCGGATGCGCATCAACGGCGCATCCAACAGCGTGCTGGACATGGGAGCAACGGTTACTGAACTCGTGGCATCAAAGAGGTCATCCTGAACAATCACCGCCGGACGCGGTTTGGCCGCGTAGACGCCCCCTGCTACGGTCCAGATCTCCCCTCTGTTCACTCCTCGTCCCATGGCGTCGAGATGGCCTCAATGAAGTCCTGGTCATCGGCGCTTTCGTCCGCTAGTGCGACCAACGAAGCCTGACGATGCGCCTCTGCGGCAAAACTCTCAGTGCGCACGTCAGGCACCCAGACCTGCAGCGGCCGCAGGCCCCGCTCCCGCATCCGCCGTCGGTACTCGCCGACTCTTTCCCTTACCGCCATGCCAACATGTTACATGTAACGCCGAATCTAGGCAGCCGGATAGTCAGATCGGCCGGGACAGCAAACAAACATCCAAGCTACGGCTCCGCTCGACGGTTCGCCCTGAACTACCTGAAGATGCTCATCAACACGAGCCCTGTGGAGCTGCTCCGATCTTGACGCACCACTTGCAACCCGGGCGGAATACGGCGGAATCGAATATGCAGATTTACCAGTAAAGCACTCCGTATTACACTGCGGCCCAACGGTTCTCGCTGTCCGTTCTAGGTTCAAGTTGTGGTTTCAGATTTTGTTTCGTTCGGGTGACTGGTATGCACCTGCTCCAGGTACACCGTGCGGTCCTCGACGAAGAACCAGATGCGGGCGGTGCCCTTGAGCGTTGGCTTGTGCTGCCAGCGCTCGTGGATCTTGTCCCCGCGGGCGATCGTGCCGAGTTCGCCGCGCAGCGGGTAGTTGGTTGGTGTCTTGGCCAGAGGGGTTCGCGTCAGAAAGTCCCAGGCCTCCGCGAGGGGATTGCGGATTGTTGCGGCGAGGTCCTGCCAGCCCCTGGCTGCGTCGGCGGTAGCGTAGCGAATCTCGTACTCGATCTTCTTCGGGGGACGAGGGACCAGTTCGCCGCGCTTGGCGGCCACGGCTAGGCCGGCTAGGGCCGCTCTACGACGGCGTCGTCATCGTCCAACCACTCCGGCTCGCCCCGGTTGAGGCCCGCGGCGATGGCGGTCGCGGTCTCCTTCCACGAGGTCAGTTCCGCGAGCACCAGATGAGGCTGGTCAGTGGAGAACGACGCCCGTGCGGCGTCGACGAGGTCCTGGGCGCAGGTGGCCCGGTCGTCGGGTGACAGTGCGAGCATCCACGGAAAGGCCCTGGACATCCGCTCGGCGAGCGGACCGTTGTCATCCACCGCCACGCCGATGAGCTGCGCGGCGAATTGGAGCATGCGGTTGCGGCTTTCCGCCTCGCGCTGCGACATGAGCACGAGCGCCTCGCCGTCGCGCCGAGTCACTGTGACCGGGTGGTCCTCAGCCTCGGCGAACACCTCTGCGGAGTGCTTGCTCAGGTCCGAGGAGCGGCGCGTGGTGGCGCGGAGGGCTGTCGTGGTCATATCGATATGATATTCGGAACATGTTCGGAAGTCCAATGTGTGACGGAGCACATCAACTCCCCGTTGATCGAGATGCAAGGCCGTCGCTCCGCTAGCAAACAAGCAACTCCCCTGGACCTCAACCTCGCGGGGGCCTATTGAGTGCCGCCGTACCGGCGGTCAACTATGTGGTCGCCAACCGTTCCCACATGGCCCCCGACCCACACCGCAACGCAGGAATACGGCGGAATCGAATATGACGGGTTACCAGTAACCACTGCATATTGCATTGCGCTCCAATTATTTTCATCCGATGCGGCGACGGTAGAGCGCTCAGAGATCGAGGACGATACGCAGTGCCGCATCTACGCGGCGCATCTCGTCGAAGCTGAGGAACCCGACGCTCTTACCGAGCCGGCCCGGGTCGACCGCCGCAGCCTGCTCGGCAAGCACCCGGGTGTTCACGCCGCCGATTTCAACCTCGGGACGAAAGCTGGCGGCACGAGCCGACGTTGACGTTGGCGCAACCAGCCAGGTCGACAGCGGCAGTTGGTCTGACTGGACTACGACGGCGTAGCGGGAACCCGATTGCTCGTGACCGCGGCTCCCCCGCGGGGCATGCAACTGAAAGACCTCACCACGCACGCAGCGTCTCCATATCGCGCAGCACCTGCATGGCCTCAGCGCGATCGGACTCGTCTTCAGCAAGCCTTTCCGCCTCGGCGCGAATCGCCGCACTGGCTTTCCGTCGTGCTGCATCGATGAGAGCAGATCGAACGGCTGCGGACACAGCCGTGCCATCTTTGGTCAAGACCTCCAGCGCCTTCGATGTGTCTTCGTCCGGCCGGAAGGTAATCGTGTCAGCCATAGCAATAGTGTACGACGTTTTGTAAGACAGTCGCTGGATGGGCAAAAGTGACGTTTCGTAGAGCAGCTGCAACTCTCCAGGCGCAGGATGAGCAAGCCGGATCCGTCGCGACGCGACGCCTGCTGCGCCGATTAGGCCAAGTACCCCCGCCGAACTGACCAATCTCAATGATGCGCTCAGGCTCTATTTGGCGCTGTAACGGCGGGAATATGCAGCAATCGAATACGCAGAGTTACCAGTAACCCACTGTATATCATGTTGTTGCCCAACGCTTTTCATCGCTAGTTGTCAGTTCCCTGCTGGTGGTACGGGTGGGTGACCGATCGGAGTTCCAGTCGCGGGATTCCTGCGAAGTCGGCGGGATTGCATGTGTATAGCGGCACCGCATGTGCGATTGCGCTGGCTGCGATGAGTGCGTCGTATGCTCGTGCAGCCGGCTTGCGCCCCGACGCGCGCAGTGCCGCCGCTACGCTGCCAAATGCTCGGGCGCAGTCTCCATCGAACGGAAGTACGTCAAAGTCCGCCTCGGCCTGCTGGAGGTGTTGTTGGCGGGCACTGCGCTCGGCATCGTCGCGCGCGACGTGCGGACCTACGGAAAGCTCGGCCAGCGTTATCGCGCTAATCACCGATTCGTCGGGAAGCTCGGTCGGGTCGGATGCCTGGCCTAGCAGGATCACTGTGGAGGTATCCAGCATCCCCCGGTCCTCGGCTTCCGTCACAGCGACGGGTCGATCAGGTTGTCGATGTCGCGCCGGAGGGTGTCCGGGTTTACCTGTGGAAGATTCTTACGGCGACGAATCAGTTCCGCTGGGCCGGCGCTGGAACGAGGCAGAGGGCGAAGCTCTGCTACCGGCGTGCCGTCCCGGGTAATGACGATGCGCTCACCGTGCTCCACACGGCGCAGAACTTCTCCTCCGCTGTTCCGGAGTTCGCGCACCGTCACTGTATCCATACACGCCAGTGTATCACCGGTGAGACGGTGGCGCGGAAGGCGCAACCTGCGCTTGCTCGTACGGGCGAATATGCAGCAATCGAATATGCAGGGTTACCAGTACTCCGCCATGTTCATCCAATGAATCACCCCCGGGTAAAATCCCTGCTGAGCATCAATCGCCGTCCTAATTGCCGAACCGGAATCGTTGGCCGCGGGTGGCACGAAGACATCGGTGAAGAGGTCGCTCTCTCCACTTTGAGTTCCAATCGCAGTTCAGGCCGCAACCTCCTGCCTCTCATATTTTTTGTAGATTGGTCGAGGAATACGCACGGATCGAATACGCAGGGCTACCGGCGATCTAGTCGGTTCGCGCGCGGCTTTCGAGGCCATAAACGGTCGAAACGGTCACCGCTCGATATCCATTTGGAAACGCACCCGCGTTTCGGCTGGCGCAGGTCTATCGGCAACCGCAGTCACCCCGTTAACATCGCGCGATGCACGATTTGCCCCCAACGGCAAGCGATGTGCGATTGCGCACGGTTTCGCGGCGCGACGCGCTGCGTTTCGCCACTGCGTTGGCCGGTCTGGGTGCCGTATCAGTAGCCTGCGGCACGCATACGGCGGCCGCCGCTTCTCCTCCTCAACTGATCGACTTTGCCGCGCGCCAGATTCCGGCGCAGCAGATCCGCGCTGCCGGCTATAGCGGGGTGGTCAATTACGTCTCGCTGTCACGCCCTGGCTCGTCTTTTGGCGCCAAGCCGATCACTCGGTCCTACGCCGACTCATTGAAAGCCGCGGGCTTGGTGATCGTCAGTAACTACCAATACGGCAAGCCAGGTGGGTCGGCACCGTCCGACTTCACGCGGGGCTACGCCGGCGGCATCGCGGACGCGCGCACCGCTTGGCAGCTGCACACCGCGGCGGGCGGCGGCGAGGGTGCGCCGATTTTCTTCACGATCGACGAAGACATCAACCGCGACACCTGGAATCGCGTCGCGCTGCAGTGGTTTCGGGGAATCAACTCGGTTCTCGGCGTTCAACGCACCGGAGTCTACGGGGGCATCGATGTGTGCCAGTGGGCCGCGACCGATGGCGTTATCGGGTCTTCGAGCACAGCTGGCCGCCGGTGGGCCTGGCAAACTCGCGCGTGGTCCGGCAATAAGGTCCACCCCGCCGCTGTTCTCTACCAGCGCGTCGTGAGCACCGCGTCCAATCCCGGCCCGCGGGTCGGCGGACTCGAAGTCGACGTCAACGATGTCCTGGCCCCCGATTGCGGCCAGTGGAACCTCCATCGGTCGAGTTATCGGAATGGCGATGTGCGATAGGTCCGATCTCTCCATGAGATCCCGTCGAGTCTGGCACGGCGCAATATGCAGGCCTTGAATATGCAGAGTTACCAGTCATCCACCGCATATTGCGTTGTGACGCAGCGTATTTGAATAGTATTGCTCAGATGGTGCCCTGTTCGAGAACCCATTGGTGTCGGAACGGTAGTACCTCTGCGGCAATCTCAAAGTCAGCGTCATAGTGGATCAGCGTCACGTCATGCGCGTCGGCGAGCGTGGCAATGAGGAGGTCGGCCATGCCGACAGCACGGTGGCGGCCAGCGCTTGCCAACTGTCGTTGCGCGCCGAGTGCCGTCTGCCAATGTTCATCATTGGTCGGCAGGTATTCGTACGCCAAACGGCGGTCTGACCAGAGTTGTTCATACTCGGAAGGATTGCGGGCGCTATAGAGGGCCTCGGCGTCGAGTTGAGCTGTCGTCGCGACCAGTCCGGCCTCAATGAGTGGGGCAAGTCTGGCGGCAACCTCGGGGTGTGTCATCCGTGCTGCTGCACTGGTATCGATGAGGTGCCGGGCGATCAATGCCACACGTCACCACGTTGATCGGGATTGGCCATCTCCCCTAGGCCGCCGGCCTGCAACCATGCAACCTGGCGTGCGCGAGCAGATGATGCTGCCGCTTGCTGCAATGCGATGCGCACCGTGTCCGATACGCCGGACGTCTTAAGCTCTTTTTGCGCGGCAGCCAGCAGGTCGTCGTCCAGATCGATCAGGCGCTTTGTCATCCATCAAGCCTCCACCTGTATATACCGAATATCGACTCAGTATATACTCACGTTGGAGTGGGATGCGAGAGGCCTGTGAACCTCCGCAGGGGAATATGCACAAATCGAATATGCTGCGTTCGGGTTACCAGTAACCCCTGCATATTGCAACAGATGAATCACCACGGGTGCTCGTGCTGGGCGCTCATCCGCTCGTATTCCCCTGCTGCCCAAGCCTTTCTGCGCCTGCCGACGCCTGCGATGCGGCAGACTGAGGTCAACCTTGGCCGCTTATACGATACGAATTTTCGTACTCGTTGCGTGGGGTGGTCGGTGACATACTCAGGTGCGTGGCCAAACTGACGAAAGTGGCCGACGGCGTACACGTCGGTGCGTTGTTTCCGCGCAACTTTTTTAACACCGTCATCTTGGAGGGCTCGGACGGCGATGTCGTGATCGACGCGGGCCCACCGTGGGCGGGCCGGCGACTGGCTCGCTTATTTCAGGGACGAGACATCGTCGAGCACGTTGTCACTCACGCTCATGGTGACCATATCGGGTGTACGGCATGGATCTGCAATCACACCGGCGCCCCGCTCGCCATGAGTGAAATCGAGGCCGACGCCTTCGAAAGCGGCGGCAACATCGCCTGGCACGCCGGCGCGGGTGCCAAGTACTTAGTTGCGCCCCTGGGGCGAAAACGGTGCAAGGTCGACCGGCGTCTGAAAGAAGGGGACGTCGTTGAGGGATTCACGGTGCTCGCGCAACCCGGCCACAGCCCCGGCCTCTTGGCCTTCTGGCGTGAAGGGGACCGGACGCTGATCATTGGAGATGGGCCGATCAACCTCTCCACCGACCCATACAAGCCGAAGTGGGCGTACGTGCCCAGGAAGTGGCACTGCGATCCGGACGCGGCCGTCGCATCCCGGAGGCGCCTGACTGAGCTGAAACCCGATCTCGTCGTCTCCACTCATGGCTATCCGGTCCGCAGTCTCGAACGGTGGGTCGAAGGAGTACGCACGGTACCTCACTGAGCGCGAGGAACGGCGCTTCCATCCTTGGGGATCATGGCCGGTTTGAGGGGAATATGCAGGAATCGAATATGCAGGGTTACCAGTAAACTACGTTGTATTGCATTGAGCTCCAAGTATTTCCAATGATCAGGTTTGTCCTCTCAGCGCACGCGTTTCTGGTCTCACGTGCTTCCCTATGGCGTGGTTAAGCTCAACATTCACGCCCGGCTCATGTTGAATGGCCCGCTGCCCGTTGAGGATGTACGGGTGGGCAGCCGAGCATCACAGATCGAGGACAAAGCGAAGCGCTTGCATCTGGTCTGGTTGTGGTTTCTGCTGCGATGCACCCAGTGTAGACGAAAGGCCCCATTACGGATCGTCCCTTGTGTTCAGCAAATGAACGCCCGCCCATAGGCTTTGGGTTCCAGGACTGACTGTGCAACAATAGCTTTCGTGATGCCATCTATGGCGAAGTGTGCAGCGCGATTTCTAATACAGTTCACATCAGCGGATTTCGATGCCGTCGGGCCTGCTCAGTTCCGAGTTTGATGTTTCATCGTGTTAATCGAACTAGTCGATACCCAAGAGGGTGGTTCGGAGCGGTTGGGCAAGGGCCGCTCCCCCGGCGGAGGATTCGTGAGGGGGACCCGTTTTATGGTCCAGTCGCTATGTGGCTTGGGGGTTGGTGGGTCTCGGAGCGGTCGAGCTTCAGTGCGCAGTC
Source organism: Mycobacterium malmoense (assembly GCF_019645855.1). Lineage (NCBI taxonomy): Bacteria > Bacillati > Actinomycetota > Actinomycetes > Mycobacteriales > Mycobacteriaceae > Mycobacterium > Mycobacterium malmoense. The sequence continues at coordinate 2,863,990 of NZ_CP080999.1, read as the reverse complement.
GCCTCTAGGTGCAAGGGTATTGCGCGTTGAGCAGACAATTCGACGGTGGCGAGTAGGAACCGGTCAGCACACCCCTGAAACCGCCTGTGGCTGAGCCACCGGGTGCAATGACGCGATTCCAATTCGCGGGGGTGAGAACATAGTGCGTGCCAGACTGGGTAATGGTGCTATTCCACGTGTGCGAGACGGATTCTCCCGCCGGCAAGTCGAATTCAAGCTTCCAATCGGCTAGCGGCGCCATGCTCGAGTTGGTGATGGTGAAGTGGGCGATGAAACCGGTCTGCCAAGCATGTGACACTGACAACGTCGCCGTGGCCGCAGCCGCATGAGCTATGGGGGTGTTGGCGAGTCCGAGGATGGCAACCATCAATGCCGACACGGTTACGTGAAGCGCTGTGCGCCAGCGCTTCACGTAATTGTTCAGTTCGGCCATAGCAGCCAACACTAAAGCCAAACAAGCGATATCGGCCCGCGCATCGCGGGTAAGCTGCAGTACCTTTGCTCAACTGAAACCGTCACGAAATTTTAGCCTCGATCCACCCTGAACGATGTATCGGCCCGGCCAAACGCGAGCTTGCGGACGGGGAAAGAACCGCTTATCAGGAGTTGGGCTCCCAGCTGATGGTCGAATCTGTCTGGAGAGCAGCGAAGTCGTTTGGGTGAATATGTTCCCGATTGAGCGGCGCGGTCGATGACAAAGGCCCGACACAGACCACCCGCAGTGTCGGCTGGCTGAGGCGGAGAGACTGGCTACTGTGATCGGCGTGCACGCGGATCTGCAGCAGTTGCGGAATCAGCTGGTTAGTGAACTCCGAGAGTCGGGGCATGTGTCCAGCGAGCGAGTGGCCGCGGCGTTTCGCACGGTTCCCAGGCACGTGTTCGTGCCTGGCGTTGAATTGGAGCGCGCTTATCGGGATGAGCCACTGATTATCAAATCTGACCCGCGTGGGGTTCCGATCAGTTCTTCCTCACAACCGGCGATCATGGCCAGAATGCTTGAGCAGCTTGATGTGCAACCGGGCCATCGCGTGCTGGAAATCGGAACGGGCAGCGGCTATAACGCGGCGCTGCTGGCCCAGCTGGTCGGCGAGACCGGCGCTGTGGTGTCGGTCGACATCGACGTTGACCTCGTCGAGGATGCCCGTGCCCGCCTGGCCGAGTGCGGGGTTTCCCAGGTGACGGTCGGCTGCGGTGACGGCGGCCTGGGGTGGACCGAGCACGCCCCCTACGACCGCATCATTGCCACCATTGGAGCATGGGACATTCCCCCCGCGTGGGTCACCCAGCTCGCCTCCGACGGTCGGTTGGTGATGCCGCTGGACCTGCGCGGCCCGCAGCGCTCGATCGCCTTTCAGCGAGTCGGTGATCATCTGGAAAGCGTCTCGGTGGTCAGGTGCGGGTTCATGCGTTTGCGCGGCGCGTTCGCCGGCCCCGAGCCGATCCGACAGATCAGTCTCGAACCCCCGCGGTTCCTCGGGGCGGCCGAACACCATGCCGTGGACCCAGACGCGCTGTCTGCGGCGCTGGCCCAGCCGGGTGCCGACATGCCCAGCGGCGTTCGCGCCACGCTCGACGAGGTATCGGATGGGCTGAGCTTGTGGCTGGCGCTGCACGAACCCGCGATGGCCTGGGTGTCATCGATCGGCGCGGCGGCAGATCGCGCACTGGTCCTCCGTGTGTCTTACGCGGTCTGGAAACCGGTCGCTCTGGGCACCGCCGCGCTGGTCGGCACCGACTCGCTCGCCGCGCTCGTCCGTCTCGACGACGAGCAACCCTTCGAACTCGGCGCACTAGCTCTCGGCCCAGACGGTCACCGCCTCGCGCAGCGCCTCGTTGAACACATCCACGATTGGGACACTCGCGGACGCCCCTGCACCTCCGGGCTGCACGTGTCTGCCTACCCACGCGACACCGACCCTGTCGCGATCGCCGACCCGGGCATCGTCATCGACAAACGCTACACCCGGTTGGCTCTGACCTGGGCATCGTAATCGCCTCGGCGCCAGCCAATTTGAAACAGGCACACCATTGCGATCGCAGGACGACCACGACTTCGCGTCTCAGCAAACCGCCACATCCACGTCAAATCGAATCGCTCACCCGGTGAAGCGGAAACGCACAACCCATCAACCGTTCCCGCTCGGAAACACGAGTGAGCGGGAGCAACAGGGAATGGCGATTTCTAACCCCAGATAACCAGAACGAGAGCCTCATCGGGGGCGGAGTCGTTCAGCCGCCAGCAAACGAGCGGTCTCGCGCACCACGCCCACGCCGCGGCCGGCCGGTATCGCGACATCGACCGCACTCCCCCTCAGCGCCGCTCACGGTTCCACGGTGACCGCATGAGCAGGAATACGGCGGAATCGAATATGGCGGGTTACCGGTAGTCCCAATGACTTTCGTGGTTGCCGCCATCTGATGTGCCCGTGCCCGCGGCGTCTCAACCCCCAGGATCACGCCACGACACCTTCGACCGGCCAGCGTGATTTGCCGATTAGGAATTATTGCCTAATCGGCAGATTTCTCTTAAGGTGTGAGATATGCCCTGGCGGTGCGAGGAGGCCGATACCGGTCGCCGCAAACTACGAATCTGAATCCATGCCCAAAGCGTGCGGACCAGACTGCAGGAGAGAAGATGGCGCGAACGGACAACGATGACTGGGATCTGGCGTCTAGCGTGGGTAGCACGGCGACGTGGGTGGCCGCTGGGCGGGCGTTGGCCTCCAAGCAGCCCGATCCGCTGATCAACGACCCGTACGCCGAAGCCCTGGTGAAGGCTGTCGGCCTGGACTACTGCAACCGGATGGCCGACGGAACGCTGGATTTTAACGCCGATCCACTGCTGGACAAGCGTCAGGTGTGCGAGCGGATCGCAGTGCGCACCAGGTTTTTCGATGATTTCTGTATCGAGGCTGGCAGGGCCGGTATCCGCCAGGCGGTCATCTTGGCCTCCGGGCTGGACACCCGGGCCTACCGGCTGGATTGGCCCGCAGACATGGTGGTCTTCGAAATCGATCAGCCGCAAGTCATCGAGTTCAAAACCGGCGTCCTCGCCGACCTCGGAGCCGCACCGACCGCCAAGCGACGCTCCGTGAGCGTCGACCTGCGCGGCGACTGGCCCGAAGCCTTGCGCGCCAGCGGATTCGACGCGACCCGGCCGACAGCCTGGATCGCCGAGGGCCTGCTGATGTATCTGCCGCCGGAGGCCCAGGACCGATTGCTGGACACCGTCACCACTCTGTCGGCGCTGGGCAGTCGACTGGCGACCGACGATATCGATGCCGTGGCTATGAGCGGTGACTGGGCCAAGCGGCTCACCGAAGGATCGCGCCGGGCCGGCAGCGACATCGATGCCGCCGGGTTGTTCTACTCCGGGCAGCGCAATAGTGTGCGCGACCACCTAGCCGCACAGCGCTGGCGAGTCTCAATAACTTCCACCGCAGATGCCTACGCCGCCAACGGATTTGCCCCACCGGTCGGCGAACTGGCCGCGGCGACCGGCCCGGGTTATCTCACCGCGACGCTGGATGGCTGACATGACCGGGCTGCGAGAACGCAAGAAAACCGATACCCGTCGCGCGTTGTCTGATGCCGCGATGCGGCTGGCCTCCGAGCGCGGTATGGACAACGTCACCCGAGAAGACATCGCGGCGCTGGCCGGGGTGTCGGCGCGCACATTCAGCAACTACTTCGCCACCAAGTACGACGCACTGGTCTATCGGCAGACCGAGCGTGTGCACCGCAGTGTTGCCCTGTTGCGTGAGCGTCCCGCCGGGGAGGCGCTGTGGACCTCGATCACCGAGGCGTTGCTCGGGCCAATCGAAGAGGACTTCGCCGAGGCGACGGGTAACAAGAACACGCTGCCGACTCCTACCGGACTAGCCGAGATTCGAAAGCTGCTGGCCAACAGCGAGGTTCGTAGTGCTCTGACCCGGGATCTGGTTGGTGAGTTCGCCTCAGCGATCGCCGAGCGCACTGGAACCGATCTGCGGCGCGACATGTATCCGCGCGTGGTGGCAGCCGTCATTCGCGCAGTGGTCGAGGCCACCATGGACATCTACGCGACCGCGGATCCGCCGGTTGCCTACCCGATGCTGCTGCGTGCAGCGCTCACCGATATCGCCGCCGGGCTTCCGGCACCCAACGACGAATCATCAGTCAAAGGAGTTCTCCCATGTCCGAACAGTCAGGCACGGCCTCGGCGCCGGAACTTGAGATAAACGAGTCGGGCCACGTGGTGGTGTTTCGCCCCGTACCCGGGTCGCCGAACGTGTTCAGTCACCCCTTCGTCGATGCCCAGCTGATCCGTGCCATGGGCTTGGCAGCTGTCGGTGCTGCCGCTGTGGGTGAGTGTTACACCACTGCGCGCCGGGTTGACGAGAACAATCTCTTCGAGAGCTGGTACACCGAGTGGGCGGCGACCGCAGGGCGGGTGGACGCACTCGGCGCAGATGTCTTGACGCGCGGCCATAAGGTCAGCGCTCGCGAGGCGTTCTTTCGGGGGGCGAGCTATTACCGGAATGCCTATTTCTTCTTGCACCACAATGACCCTCGCAAGAGGCCGACGTGGAAAAAGGGCCAAGACGCGTTCCGGAATGCGGTGAAGTTATGGGATACGCCGGTCGAGGTGGTGGCGATCCCCTACGAGAAGGGTAAGACGCTGCCCGGCTACTTCTTCAAGGTCGACGACAGCACCACGGCGCGGCCAACGTTGTTGGGGATTAGTGGGGCTGATGGCACCTACGAAGAGGTGGCCACCCAGGTCGGGAAGGCTGCAATCGAGCGTGGCTACAACCTGTTGGCCTTCGAGATGCCGGGTCAGTTCGGGACGGTCTTAAACGATCCCGAGCTGGTGTACCGCACCGATACGTGGGTGCCGGTCGGCGCGGCGGTCGACTACGCCCTGACCCGCCCGGAGGTCGATCCGCAGCGTCTCGCGTTCACCGGCTACAGCTGGGGTGGCGCCATGGGCCCGCGGGCGGTGAGCCGCGAGAAGCGCATCAAGGCGATCATCGCCAATTCACTGGTCCCTGAGTGCCGGGCGACCATCCTGATGTCTTGCGGAGCCGACCCGGAGAACCCCGATGCCTCGCAGGTCGACGGCTCAACCCCCACCGGTAATTATGTTCTGAACGACTTCAGTTGGCGTTGCGGCGTGGGAGATCAACCGCTCACAGAGCTCAAAAAGCTCTTGGACGGCATGATCTTGTGGGGTCTTGAGGACCAGCTGACAACGCCGTTGTTGAACGTCACCGCCGCGGGCGAAGGCGGCACCATGCAGGGGCCAACAGATAAGTTCTTCGACGGTTTGACTTGCCCGAAGACGTCCGTGCACCTCACCTCGCTCGACGGTGCCGACCTCCACTGCCAGGCCAACAACCTCAACCGGAGAAACCAAATCGAGTTCGACTGGCTCGACGAAACATTCAACAAGCAGACGGCCAAATAAACCGGCCAAGCTGCGGCCCCACGAACGTGCCGTGGCGGTCGATCACCGGTTTGACTACAAAATGTGTCTTCTTGTCAGAAGGAGCGAAATCCAATGCGCATTCTCATCTCCGGTGCGGGTGTCGCGGGCCTGAGCGCCGCGATCGACCTCGGGGCCGACGGCCACGACGTGACCATCGTCGAGCGCGCCGACCATCTGCGGGTTAACGGCTCCCCCATCGACATTCGCGGCGACGCACTCGACGTCGCCGACAAGATGGGTGTGCTCGGACAGATCCGCGACCGTCGAATCGACATGAGCGAACGCGTGCAGTTCGTCGACAGCAACGGCGCCGTGGTGGCCGAGCCACCTTTCGACGAGATCAACGATTCCCCCGACGACACCGAAATCCCGCGCGAAGAGCTCACTAACATCCTCTACAACCACCTCGGTTCGCCGGTAGAGCTGCGGTTCGGCGAATCCATCGCCGAATTGGACGACGACGGAGCCGGAGTCAACATCCGCTTCGCCTCGGGCGCCCGCGACCGCTACGACCTCGTCGTCGGGGCCGACGGGATGCACTCGGCCGTCCGCCGGCTGACGTTCGGTCCCGAACAGCAATTCCTGCGCCATCTCGGCTTCTATATCGCACTGGCCGCGCTGCCCGAGTACACGCCGACCGGACGCAACAACCCGATGTACAACTTTCCCGGTCACATGGCCGGCATCGCCGCCTACAACGACAAAGCGTTGGCGGTCTTCATGTTCCGATCGCCCTGGATTGACTACGACTACCACGACCTCGCCACCCAAAAGCTGATCCTCGCCGACGCTTTCGCCGGCCATAGCGAGTGGCGAGTCCCCGAACTGATCGACGCGGCAATCCAGGATCCGGAGTTGTACTTCGACTCGGTCAGCCAGATCCAGATGCCCGTCTGGCACCGCGGTCGCGTCGTCCTCGTTGGCGATGCCGCGCACTGCACCTCCAACCTGACCGGCCGAGGCACCAGCCTCGCCCTGACCGGCGCATGGTTTCTGGCCCAAGCACTGCGCGACCACCCCGGCGACGTCACCCAAGCATGGGAGCAATACGACCGCGATCAGAGGCCGCTCGCGACCAAAATCCAGGCGATAGCGGCGCCGGGAGGCGACCGACTGGTGCCGGCCACCCAAGAACAAATCGACGCCCGCAACCGAGCCTTAACCGAGGCATCCGCAAAGAAGCAACGCGACAACTGATCGCTCCCGAATCCCAAGCAAGCCCAAGTCGATGAGCCCGATGGGTGGGGTGACCCAGCGTCGTGGCGGCGGCGGCTGGAGACTCGTGAGCGCACTTCCGGCACGCGGAGAGGTGTGGTGGTGGCCGCGGTCTCTCTCCCCGCAAGGCATCGCTTCGCCCAGCGCAGGGCTACCAATGAGGGGCGCAATAAGTGCCTGTAGCGTGACGGCCGTGAAGTCCTCCCGAGTCTATTTTTCCGTGGCGCTCGCAGCCTGTATCGCGGTAATCGTTCTGACGCTCGCTGGATCGGGCAAGGCGACCGCGGCCGGTTCGTGCCCAACCGCAGCACCGCAGAACGGTGGAACGCCCGACTGGACGCTGGCCGGGACCACGGGCAGCATCGCGGTCACCGGGTCCACGGATACGACGGCTCCGCGTGTGAACGTGACGACACCGTTCAGCGTGACCCAGACCCAGGTGCATACGCTGCACGCCGGAGATGGACCGGTGGTGCCGGGCACGGCGCGGGTATCCGTGTGCTACATGGGTGTCAATGGACGTGACGGGTCCGTGTTCGACAGCAGCTACGAACGGGGTGCCCCGGTCGACTTCCCGCTTGGCGGAGTCGTGCCGGGCTTCCAGAAAGCCATCACGGGACAAACGGTCGGCTCGACGGTCGCCGTCGCAATGACCTCCGCGGATGGCTATCCCGACGGTCAGCCGAGCGCTGGAATCCGGCCGGGCGACACGCTCATCTTCGCGATCAAGGTCCTCAGCGCCTCGAGCTGACTACGACGGCTTAGCGGAAGCCGGACTGCTCAGGGCCGCTACTCCCCCGGGCTCCTGCAGCCCGCTGGAGTTATACGCGGACGGTCAGCTCCAAGCCCTTGTCGAGAGGCAGCGCGGTGCTGACGTAGCCGTTCTCCGGGGCGTGGACATAGTTGAGGTAGGCATGCTCCGGGTCGAGGTTGACGTTGTCGCCGACGATGAGTGCGCCGGGTGCCAGCACGGGTTCGAGAATCTTCACCACCTCCAGGTCGAGGTCGGGCCAGCCGTCGAGAAGCACGAATTGCACTGGGCCGCTGACTGTCTTGAGGGTGGCGCGGGCGTCTCCTTCGAGGATGGTGATCAGGTCACTGACTCCCGCTTCGTCGAACGTTGCGCGGGCTGCCGCCAGCTTGCGGGAGCTCATCTCGGTGGTGATGACGTGCCCTGTGCCGTTGTCGCGGACCGCCGCAGCTAGGTGCAGTGTCGAGATGCCATACGACATGCCGTATTCCACGACGGTCGTCGGTTTGACCGCACGGACGAGGCTGTACAGCAGGCGGCCCGAGTCGGGAGCCACGGAGAGATAGAAGTCTTGGCATGCGTCCGCGCGTTCTTCGAAGGAGTAGTCGCGCGGCGAAGCTCCCTGTCGCCGTTCAGCATCCAGCTGCGCATTGGCGAATAGGCGGTCGATGATCGAGGCGTATGCCGGTTGATTCAAGGTTGCGGTCATAACCGCTAGAGTAGACGGAACGTTCCGTCTAGTCTAGGGTGAGGTGGTGTTGGATCGACCCGTGGCAGATATGCAACCGCATCGCGGCAACCGGCATGGGCGCAGTGAGGCCGCGCGGGAGGCCGTTCTGCGTGCCGCCGATGACCTGCTCGTCGAAAAGGGTTTCGCGGGGGTCACCGTCGAAGGGATCGCCAGGGCGGCGGGGGTCGCAAAACAGACCGTCTACCGCTGGTGGAGCTCCAAGACGGACGTCCTGATGGACGCGTTCCTCGAAGACGCGGCCGCGGATCTGGAGCCACCCGATACCGGCAGCCTCGAGTCCGATCTGCGCGCGCATCTGCGCGACACGGTCCGATTTCTCACAGTCGACGATGCCGGCGCGGTGTACCGCGCGCTCGTGGGGCAGGCGCAGCACGATTCGGGGCTCGCCCACACATTTCGGGCCCGCTACCTCCATGATCAGCAGGCTCGGGACCAGAAACCGTTCGTTCGTGCGATCGCCCGCGGTGAGTTATCGCCCGAAACCGATGTGGCCTCGCTGGCAGAATGGCTCGTCGGTCCGATTCACTATCGGGTGGTGGTAACGGGTGAATCGGTCGACGACGCCTTCATCGACGCCATTGTCGATGGCGCGCTATTGGTCTGCCATCACTGGCCAAGACGGCAAGCGCCGGCGCAGAAGAAGCGCGATGCGGCGGGATCGAATACGGGAGTCACAAGCCGTCGCGCTCGGCCCAAGGATCGCATGGCCGCCAAATAAACGGGGACCGGACAACCCCCACGGATCCCTTATTGATCTTGTTGCGTCGCAGTGTCGCAACGTGTTTCGACGTGCTCCCCATGTATTTCGCTCGGGCGCGACGTCGAGCCGCCCGCAGGGCCGTTCACGATCGTTGCGTTGCAGAGACGGCAGCCTCGGCGTCAGGCCGATCCGAAAACGTCGGGTGTTCGACTGGTTTTCCGGGGGTTTCCCGCGACGCGACATGTTCCGGTGCGACGGGATGGGAAAACAGGTTCGAGTTGTCCATGCGGTGTCCTTACGAATGAAGAGGTCGGCCGTACGCACTTAGAACGGACGGACGACGGTCGAATCGCACGCGATCTCTTTCGTGATGCGTCCACGATTCGCGATGACCGCTAAAACACGGTTCACCCCGACTGTACAGGCAGTGAACACGGGCGCTCGCACCGACCCAGCTGCGGTCCAGGGCGTACTAGATCGTGGGGCTGCTATGCTGTGGGCAATGTTGGCTGTTCTAGTCGATGGCCAGCACGTCGTGAAACGCTTCTTCATCCTTCCGGCGCCCGCCCTGGTCCTAGTGGCTGACGCACTGAATCCGGCGCAGTTCGTATCGCGGCGATCGATTTTGCCCACCGGCAATCTCGCCACCTTGTGCCGACCGACCGCGCGTATTTCGCCGCCACCCGGCGCAACCGATGCTGAAAGACATCAAAGTGACTACTGGCAAGACATTTGCCGATCTCGGCGTGGGTGAACCACTCATCGGAGTGCTCGCCGCCCGCGGGATCACCCATCCGTTTCCCATCCAAATCGAAACCCTTCCCGACACACTCGCCGGCCGGGACGTCCTTGGCCGCGGCAAGACAGGCAGCGGTAAGACGCTTGCCTTTTCGATTCCTATGGTCAGCGGGCTGGCCAAACGTCCGCGTCGCCCCTCCCGACCGTCGGGTCTGGTTCTCGCCCCCACCCGGGAGCTGGCCAGCCAGATAACCGCGGTGCTGGAACCGTTGGCTGCCGTCAACGACCTCCGTGTGACGACAATCTTTGGGGGCGTACCGCAAGGCAAGCAGGCGGCGGCGCTAAAGTCTGGCGTCGATATTGTCGTGGCCTGCCCCGGCCGGCTTGAAGACTTGATGAAGCAACGCTTGATCAGTCTCGACTCGATCGAGATCACGGTGATCGACGAAGCCGATCACATGGCCGATCTCGGCTTCCTTCCCGGCGTCACCCGCATCCTGGCGGCCACACCGAGCGGTGGCCAGCGACTGCTGTTTTCCGCAACCCTCGATAACGGCGTCGACAAGCTCGTCAACCGATTCCTGCGCGACGCCGTGCTGCACTCTGTCGACGGCTCCAACTCGTCCGTGCCCGAGATGACCCACCACGTGTTCCATGTCTCCGGCGTGCAAGCCAAAAAGGAGCTGGTACATCGGCTCGCCTCCGGCACCGGACGCCGAATCTTGTTCATGCGCACCAAACGTCAGGCACGCAAGCTCGCCATGCAGCTCACCGAATCCGGTGTCCCGGCAGTCGATTTGCACGGCAACCTTTCTCAACCCGCACGCGACCGAAATCTCGCCGCCTTCAGCACGGGTGAGGCACGGGTGTTGGTAGCCACCGACATCGCCGCGCGCGGTGTACATGTCGACGGAATCGAATTGGTGGTGCACATTGATCCGCCCGCCGAGCACAAGGCCTACTTGCACCGGTCCGGACGAACGGCGCGGGCCGGAAGCCGGGGTGACGTCGTGACTGTCGTCTTGCCCGAGCAGCGCAAGGACACACATTCGCTGATGCGCCGGGCAGGCATCCGTGTCACTCCACAGGAGGTCACTGTCGACTCGGCCGCCGTGCATGCGGTGGCCGGCGACATGGCGCCCTACCGGGCTCCCGCACCGCAGAAGACGGCTCCGTCGCGTCCATCGCAGCCTCGCCGCTCGGGTTCCGCCGGCCGCAGACGGCGCCGCCGGTCTGGCCGCGTGCAGCGCTGATTGGCGCTGATTGGCATAGGGTCACGGCGCTTCCAATAAGTGATGCCGCTCGTGCTATCCTGTCCCCGCGGATGTTCTTGGTACATCCGCATTTGATTGAGAGAAGTAAGTAAATGGCACAGGGAACTGTGAAATGGTTCAACGGTGACAAGGGCTTCGGCTTCATCACCCCTGACGACGGCGCGAAGGACCTCTTCGTCCACTACTCCGAGATCCAGGGAAGCGGCTATCGCTCGCTCGAGGAAAACCAGCGTGTTCAGTTCGAGGTTGAGCAAGGAGCCAAAGGACCCCAGGCAGTAGGAGTCACCGCCGTCTAAGAAACTCATATACATGACAGTGGGCTGGTGCGGTTGCTTCGTACCAGCCCATTGGAGTCTCTAGCCTCCTTAAGGCATGCTTTCACGTTCCCCTGTCGCGGAATTAGGGAAGCTCGGCGATGAGGACCCGGTACCCGAGATCCAGTTCCTGATTGTTGATGAGGTGCTGGTGTTTGCGGTCCCACTCGCCGCTGGCAAGGTCGGCGCGTAGTCGTGACAGTCCTTCCCGCAGCGCGGGTTTGGGCGTCAGCGCGAATAGCGACATTCCGGATTGGACCGTTGGGTCGAGGTAAGCGTATGGTCTTCGCCAATAGGCGCCGCCGAATCCGTCGAGGCAGTCGTGCGGGACTGGGATCGGCACGACCTTCGGTTCGCCCAGTCGCGATATCAGCCTCGTCATTGGCACAGCCAAGGCCGCATCGGTCTGCGCGGCTGCGGGCAAGTACTCGCGCACTAACCAGAACTCTCGAAAGACGTTGTGGTCCCAGGTAAGGACGACCACGCGGCGGCGGGCGACGCGCAGCATCTCGGCGACGCCCCGGCTGGGGTCGCTCCAGTGGTGGACGGTCAGCACGGCCAATGCCGCATCCACGGCGTCCGACCGAATGGGCAGGTGCTCGGCGACGGCCTGGACGGTTGGCGCGGAATCGGGCGGGCGTTGGGCGATCATGATGCGGCTGGGTTCGATGGCGATGACGGTGCCTGCCGGTTCGTAGGATCCCGTTCCGGCGCCGATGTTCGCGACCGTCGCCATGCCAAGCAGCGCCTCATTGATGACGGCAGCGATGCGCGGGTCGGGCCGGCGAGTGCGTGAATAGCTCCGCCCGGTCCGGTCGTATCGCGCTCGGGCGCCGCGCCGGGACTTCGGATCAGGCATCAGCGCCCGAGTGTGATGCCGGCCCGCTTCGCACACGGTTCGGTGGGGATGCTGTCTTCTCGCCGTCACGGGCGTGTCTGAGACCGTCCATAAGATGGTGGATTGCCCTCTGGAGTTCTCTGCGGATGCGTGTGCGGTTGCGGGGCGATGCCTCGGCGAGCGTGATGCCAGCGTGGGTGACGATGCCGGTCACCAGTTGCGACATCGCGTCGATCGGGATGTCGTCGCGGTAGATGCCCGCGTCGATGAGGCTCTGCAGCATGAGGCGGGCATTGCGGTAGGTGTAGTGGTCTTCGCATTCGCGCCAGCGCCGCCAGCCCAGACCGACCGGTCCTTCGACATATATCAGCCTGCCGGCGACCGGGTCCGAGCACACGTCAAGGGTGGCCTCCAGGGCCGCCATCGCGGCATCCCATGGGCTATCGGGATGCTTGGCGACCGCGTCATAAACCTTCTGCTGGGCGGCCTCGTCATACTCGCGCACTACCGCCTCGAACAAGCTTTGTTTATCCGGAAAGTGATGGTAAACAGCGCCTTTCGTGACCCGCGCGGATGCGGCGATCTCGGTAACCGAAGCAGCGGCGAAGCCGCGCTCAGCGAACGCACGCGCGGCGGCATCGAGCAACGCCGCCCGCGTCAGCTCCGCGTATTCGGCGCGGCGGCTCTTGACATGCTCCACACCCACGAGAATAGTGGGCCGAAGCGGAATTACATACCTCGGGTATGTCACATCTTTTCGGTATCGCCACGTTGGAAGGCTGCCGCTTCATGGACATCGCCGAATTAGAAAGTCATCGACAGAACGCCACGACCGCGTCGGGCCCGGTCAGTTACCTCGACGTAGGGCAAGGCCAGCCCGCGGTTTTCATCCACGGACTCCTCACCAACGGCCTGCTGTGGCGCCACGTCATCTCCACGGTCGCATCGCGGCAGCGGCGGTGCATCGCGCCGGATCTGCCCGGTCATGGGCACACACCGTCCGCCCCCGAGCATGCCGACGTGTCACTTGCGGGCCTGGCGCGCCGCGTTGTCGAGTTGTGCGATCACTTGGGATTGGATCGCTTTGATCTGGTGGCCAACGACACTGGTGGTGCGGTCGCCCAAATCGCCGCCGCTGAGCTGGCCGACAGGTTGTGCACCTTCACGTTGACGAACTGCGACACCCAAGGCAACGCCCCTCCCGCGCTGTTTAAACCGGTCGTGCTCGCCGCGCGCCTGGGGCTGGTCGCACGGCTCGGTCCTCGCATCGCGGCCCGACGCGGCCGGATACGGTCCGTGCTGCGGATCGCCTACCAGGACGTGCGCCAAATCCCCGCTGAGGTGATCGACGCGTACGCCGGGCCCACCTTGGGAACACCAACAGCCGCAAGGGCTTTGGCCCGACTCATAACAGCCATATCGTCGGACGACCTCGCCGCGGTGAGACCGCGGCTGAGTCAGTTGAAGGTGCCCACGCTCATCGTTTGGGGCACCGGCGACATCCTCTTCAACATCAAATGGGCACACCGGCTCGCCGATCTGATCCCGGGTACCACCAACCTGGTGACCATTCCCGGCGGGCGGCTGCTGTTTCCCGATGAACGCGCCGACGAATTCGTTCCGATGCTTCAACAGCACTGGGCGAAGAATCCGTGCTAGCTCCGAGAGTGGCGGTGATCAAGCCCGCCGGGACGCTGCTCAACGGCTCACGCGGAAACGTTTGAGCCGGGACGTCATTCCGGATACCAATTCGACTTTGCCTCTTGGCAATTGAAGGTAGGCTGCCAATAGCCGGATGACCGCCTCGTTGGCCTTGCCGTCAACCGCTCGCTCCCGGACGTAGATCGTGAGTTCACCGTTAGGGCCGACCTCGACAAGGGGTCCCTTGCGGCTGCCGGGCTTGACCTTGACGACGACGGAGTCGCTCATGCCGGGTAAGGCTACCCCACCGCTACTCCCCGACCACCCCGAATTACGCCGTGCTTGTTTTTGGCGGTGAAAGTCTGCGTAATAAATATATTGCCTTGTGTCGCAAAGGATTTAAGTAGAAGAGAGAAACAGTGTTTTTCGACGACCTTGTGGCCGACCACAGCCTGGTGGCAAGCCCGCCGTGCTTCCGCCCAGCATCGTCCCCAAGTACCGTGACGATCCCAAGCGCTCGCTCGCAACATGGCAATGCCAGAGTTAACCGAGCATCGGGATTACCGCGTGTGACCAGGAGTCGACGGGATGGGTCTTAGCCTTCGAAGCGCTTTCGGCCGTCGGGGTCGTTCGCGACCTTATTCTGGGCACGTGTCCGTGCGCGTCGACCCGCAACCGTCGGTGGGGCGTTGGCATGCGATCGGCCTGACGGCGTTCCTCTTGATGCTCGCCATCTACGCCGCGGCCGGAGCGCACGTCGGCGGTGTCGCGGCCGACCGTCGGCTGTACTGGCTCCTCGGCGGGGCGGCACTCCTGGCGGGGGTTGCCGCGTTGATCGGCTGGCTTCTCGGCTGGCAAGAGCGGCGCGCCCTGCTCCTCGGGTGGCCGGTGGCATCGCTTGTCGTCACGGCCCTCGGCGGGGCTGTTGACTCGGACGTCACCCGGGAATTTCCCGGCACCATCACGATCGCGTTCGCCTATCTCGGCCTCACCCGCCCGCCCCGCCACGCGCTCGCCATCGTCCCGCTCGGCGTCGTGGCGTTCGTCGTGGGCGGCGCCAAACCCCTCCCCGGCGCGCTGCCGAACGTGGTGTTGACGGCGATCATGTGGGTTCTCATCGCGGAGATCCCGGCCTGGCTCATCGCCCGGCTGGAAGAGCAAAGCGCGCTGCTCCGCAAGATCGCGCAGACCGACGCCCTCACCCAACTGCTCGACCGCAGCACGCTCGGACCGCGGCTGTCGACGCACGCCAGCGGCTCGGCCGTCGTGCTCATCGACCTCGACAACTTCAAGCGCTACAACGACCGCCACGGCCACAAGGCCGGCGACGAACTCCTGGTCGCCTTCGCCGATGCGCTCCGCTGGTCAGTCCGCAAGGACGACGCCGTCTTTCGCATCGGCGGCGACGAGTTCCTCCTCATGCTCGTCGGCGCCGATCGCGCCCAGGCCGAGCAGGTCCTCGATCGGCTCCGACACCGCTGGGCCGAGGTCGACGGGCCGGTTGGCTTCAGCGCCGGGATCGCCGTCGGCGAGCAGGACCTCTTGCGCCTCGCGGACGAGCACATGTACGCCGAGAAGCGCTCCCGCGGCCTGCCCGCCGACTGACCTCAGATCAGACGCCTCAGGCCTGAGGGCCCTCCGACGGCGGCCAGTGCGATCCCGGCGAGGCATCGCCGGGTTCTTCGTAGTCGCCGCGGGACAGCGGAACCCACCGCTCGCTCGGTGCGGGCTGCTTCGACGACGGGAAGTCACGCAGA
Organism: Mycobacterium malmoense; assembly: GCF_019645855.1. Taxonomy (NCBI): domain Bacteria; kingdom Bacillati; phylum Actinomycetota; class Actinomycetes; order Mycobacteriales; family Mycobacteriaceae; genus Mycobacterium; species Mycobacterium malmoense. Next base: position 2,848,541 of record NZ_CP080999.1, on the reverse strand, counting down.
CTGCCCGACGGCTTGGCGTCCCATTTGGCGAACGTCAGCGGCGTCTGTAGCCAGGCGTGCAGCAGGCAGTACGCCGCCGCCAGCGAATCCAGGCGGGTGCGTTCCCAGCCGTGGCTGCCGTCGAGTCCGAAGCCGACCAGCGCGGCGCGGGTGCCCGCGCCCGCCTCGATTGCCGCGGCGGCGTCGGAACGGTAGTAGCGGAACACGTCCCGTGCGCATGCGATGCCTCGCTCCTCGGCGAGCCGGCACAGCTTGCGGGTCAGGTGGTAGTCGAACGGGCCGTGCAGATCGGCCATCGGGATCGTCACGCCGTCCTCGATGGAGTGCTGGCCGGGGGCGCACACCGCGTTGTCCACCGAGACGAGCTCGGCGACGTCCGGGGGCAGGCCGTGGCTGGCTCCGTGGCCGACCTCCTCGGTGATGGTGACCATGATCATGGTGCGGTGCGGCAACACCACCTTGTTCTCGGCGAAAGTCTTGGCCAGTGCGAGTGCGATCGCGACGCCCGCCTTCCCGTCGAGGTGACGAGAAACGATGAAGCCGTCGGCGGTGAGTTCGGGGCTGGCGATGAACGCGACGAAGTCACCGATGTTCAGGCCCAGACGGACCAGATCCTCTCGCGAGGACACCTTGCGGTCCACGCGGACCTCGACGTGCTCCCAGTCTGTGGGCTGAACGTCGATCTCGTCACCGAACGCGTGCCCACTTGCCTTGAGCGGCAAGACCGTTCCGGTGATGAATTCTTCGGGGTCGTCGGAGAAGATCCGCACGCGGGCGCCCGCGGCGAACCGAGCCGAGAAGGTCCCAACCGGAATTATTTCGAGACGGCCGTTGTCCTTGAGCTTTCGCACCATGCAGCCGATGGTGTCCGCGTGAACTATCAGTGCCCGGTCGGTGGTCGCCGACTCACCCGGGAGTTCAGCTGTCAGCGCCCCGCGGCGGGTCAGTGAGAACGGCACCCCGAAGTCGTCGAAGATGTCGCCGATCAGCTGCATCACCGCGTCCGTGCGGCCCGACGGGCTCGGGGTCTGCAGCAGTGCAAGCAGCGCGTCGACCATCCACGCCCGGTCGGCCTCGGCCATGCCCGCGGTTTGGCCCACGGTGTCTCCTCTCGGGTCGTCCGAACCGCGTTCAACCTACCGCGCGGTCAGGCCTGGTCTATCGATCCGGGTGCAAGTCGACGGCGCCGCCCTCTTCCCCGGTCTAGGAGGCGGACTCCATTTCGGAGATGAGGTCCGCAAGGGCGAGGATTCGCTGGGCGTTGCGCACGTGCAAGCTCTCGATCATGCGACCGTCGACCGTTATCACACTGTTGCCTGCGGCTTGGGCCCGCTCGTAGGCCGATACGACCTTGCGTGCGTCAGCTAGCTCCTTTTGCGACGGACCGAATAGGTCATTGGCCGGGGCGATTTGGGAAGGATGGATCAAGGTTTTGCCGTCGAAACCCATTTCGCGGCCTTGTTGAGCCTCGGCTCGGAAGCCGGCTTCGTCGGTGATGTCGTTGAACACGCCATCCAAGATGGTCTTTCCGGCCGCCCTTGCTCCCAGCACGGCCAAGGACAAGGCGGGTACAACCGGTGCGCGTCCCGCGACGTGCAGCGCGTGTAGATCGTTCACCAAGTCGTTGGTGCCAACCACCAGTGCGGCCAATCGATCGCTGGCCGAGGCGATCTCCTCGGCTCTCAGGAAAGATCGTGGCGTTTCGATCATCACCCACAGTCGCAAGGAGTCCGGCGCGCCGAGGGCGTCGAGCGTGGCGGCCAGCGCTTGGACCTGCTCGCCGTTTTCGACCTTCGGCACGAGCACCCCGTGGGCGGCCGAACCGGCCACGGCCGCCACATCGTCCTCGTGCCAGTCGGTGCCCAGGCCGTTGACGCGCACCACGATCTCACGGGGCCGGTAGCTCCCCGACGAGATCGCGTTGCACACCCTCGTCCTTGAGTCGGCTTTGGCGTCGGGTCCCACGGCATCCTCGAGGTCGAAGATGAGCACGTCTGCGGGCAGCGCCCTCCCCTTCTCCAGCGCTCGGGCGTTGTTGCCGGGCAGGTAGAGGGCAGATCGGCGCGGGCGCAGTGCTGCTGCCATGGACTTGTTCGCTCCCTGTCTTCGAGTTCACGCTGGGCGACACGTCATGTTCTCGTAGACCGGTCTCCGTCGCGTGTGGCGGGTGCGTGCTGACGGCAGCATAGGCTTGTCGACGTGACGGTTGAATCCCGGAAGGAGCAACGAGTGTCATCAATTGGTTCGGCGCGGAGCGAGGGCGACAGCTGGGATCTGGCTTCCAGCGTGGGGGCAACAGCGACGATGGTGGCGGCGTCCCGGGCGCTGGCTTCTCGCGAGCCTGACGCCTTGCTCGACGACCGGTTCGCCGAGCCGTTGGTGCGTGCCGTCGGGCATTCGTTCTTCACCCGCATGCTGGACAACCAAATCCCGCTCGATGACGACGACGACGTGCCCTTGACCCTGCAGCAGCGGCGCGAACAGATCGCGGTTCGGACGAGGTTTTTCGACGATTTCTTCCTCGCCGCGACCGCCGCCGGGATACGCCAAGCCGTCATCTTGGCCGCCGGGCTTGACGCGCGGGCCTACCGGTTGCCCTGGCCGGCGGGCACGGTCATTTTCGAGGTCGATCAGCCCGAGGTCATTGCCTTCAAGAGCAACACACTGGCCCAGATCGGAGCCGAACCGGCCGCCGAACGCCGCACCGTGGGCATCGACCTGCGTGAGGATTGGCCGACGGCCTTGCGCGACAACGCGTTTGATCCGACCGCACCTACCGCCTGGATCGCTGAAGGCCTGCTGCCCTACCTGCCACCGGAGGCTCAGGACCGGCTCATCGACAACATCACCGCGCTCAGTGCGGCGGGCAGCCGGCTGGCCACCGAGAACATCACCGATATGAGCGTGTTCACCGACGAGCGCGCCCGAGCTATGCGCACCACTTGGCGTAAGCACGGTCTGGACATCGACGTCGCCGAACTGGTGTGGCTTGGGGCACGCCATCCAGCCGGGGAGCACCTGACCTCCACCGGCTGGAACGTCACCCACTACCCCACCGAACAGCTATACGCCGACTACGGCTTTGTCGTTCCTGACAACGAGATCCTTGCGGAATTCCGGCACGCCATTAGCTACCTGAGTGCCGAATTGAGCTCTCGGCGCAGCGAGCAGGAGTTCACCGGCTAGGCCGTCGACAACGCCGATACTTTTGCCGCCGCAGGTCGCCCGAACCAGGCGGTGAGCGCTTCGCGGAGCCCCGGGTCGGTCGCGTCTCCCGCCCAGGCGACATATCCATCGGGGCGGACCAACACGGCGCCGGGAGCGGTGACCGTGCCAAGCACCGGAAGATCCCAGGCGCCAACGTATTTGGCGTCGATCAACCGGACCCGATCCGCCCACGGGGCGATGTCGATGGAGCCGGGCTCACCGAGGTTGAGCAGCACCGGTTGGGCATCGTGCAGGAGGGTGAACACCCGCAGCGGGCCATCGGCGGTGGCGAGGTCGAGATCGGGCATGCGGCGCCCGAGCAGCGGATGTCCCTCACCGAGGTCGTAATGGATGTCCAGGCCGGACATCATCGCCGCGAATCGTTTGCGAGGCTCGTCCATACTCAGAAGCTCGGACATGATGTCGCGCAAGGCCTTGGTGCGATCGTCTGGGCGGCGGAGAAGCGCCATCTGCGCCATCGTATTGCGCAGCACGCGGGCGGCGACCGGGTGCCGTTCGGCGTGGTAGGTATCGAGGAGGCTGTCGGGCGACGTCCGATTGACGACCTGCGCCAGTTTCCACCCCAGATTCACCGCATCCTGCACGCCGGTGTTGAGACCCTGTCCGCCCACCGGGTGATGCACATGTGCGGCGTCGCCGGCCAGCAGGACCCGTCCGTCACGATAGGCCGCGGCTTGTCGCGCCGCGTCGGTGAACCTGGAAATCCAAGTCGGACTGTGGATCCCGTAATCCGTCCCGTATACGGCGATGAGCGCCTCGCTCAGATCAGGCAAGGCGGGTTCGCCGGCGGGTTGCAGGCGCCGCTCGGTCACCATGACCCGCGCCGGCCCGCCATCCTCCAGCATGCTCAGCGAATGGACACCGAGGGCGTCGTGGCGGATTCCCCATGCCGGCGATTCGCCCGCCAAGGGGGCCATTTCGACTTCGGCGATCAGGTGGCTCGTTGTCGGATTCCACCCCGGGAAGTCGATGCCGGCTGATCTGCGGATCACGCTGCGTCCGCCGTCGCACCCGATGAGATACTCCGCCCGCAGGAACTGGCCGCCTGCCAGCTCGACGTCGACGCCGGTGCCGTCTTGGGCGATGCCCGTCACCTCACGTCCGCGATGGATCCTCACCGCCAGCTCGCCGACCCAGCCGGCCAGTAGGCGCTCGATGTGGTTCTGCCACAGCGCGAGCCCGTAGGGGTGCCGGGTCGGAAAGTCGCTGATGTCCAGCGGAATTTGGGCGAACCCGGCGACCTGCGCCACCTGTCCCTGCGACAGGAACCGATCGGCGATGCCGCGCTGATCGAGTACCTCGATGGTGCGCGCATGCAGACCGCCCGCGCGCGAGCCAATGACGTCCTGGTTGGCGCGCCGCTCGACGACGGCGACGTCGACCCCCGCCAACGCCAACTCACCGGCCAACATCAGCCCCGTCGGACCTGCTCCGACAACCACCACCGCGTGATCGGCCGGTCGTTCGACCTTCCGGTGCGAATCATTTTTCGACGACAAGCGACTCTCTTCTCTGCACGTGCTGCACCGGTCGGCCATTCTGCGGCACGACCCGGGTCTTGCCGCAAGCCCCCCGGTGCCCTATAGGGTGAGAGTGGGAAGGGATTTGCGCCAATGGTTTTCGACTTCCTGGCCTCGGTGCGGTGGACGGTTGTCGCGTCAATGCCGACGTAATCGGGAATAGCGGCGCGAATCGGAAGGTTTCGACGCATATGCCTAAAGCATTCACCGAGTCCGAACGTGAGCGGTTTCTGGAAGAAAAACATGTCGGGGTGCTGTCCGTCGCTGCAGAAGACGGCCGACCGCCGGCCAGCGTGCCGATCTGGTATGACTACACCCCCGGCGGAAACATCCGCATCAACACCGGCGCGTCGCGACGCAAAGCCAAGCTCATCGAGCGCGCCGGCGTGGTGACGCTCGTCGTCCAGCGCGAAGAGCTGCCCTACCAATATGTGGTCGTCGAGGGCACCGTCGTCGAGATCACCAGACCCAGCCCGTTGGAGGCGCGTGAGGCCATCGCCATCCGCTATCTCGGCGAGGAGGGCGGACTCGAATTCGTGCGCAGTCTCGGCGATTACGACAGCGTGTTGTTCACCATCCGCCCCGACCGCTGGTTCAGTGCCGACTTCTCCGCTGACGAATAGCCGCCGAGACAGGGGCGCTGCGATCGAACACCGCTAAGCTCGATACAAGTCGAGTTAGAGGTTTGTGTGCCGTGCCCGAAAAACAAAGTGAAAACGTTGGCTTGAAGCCGCATTTCGAGGATGTACAGGCCCACTACGACCTGTCCGACGACTTTTTCAGGCTCTTCCTGGATCCGACGCAGACCTACAGCTGCGCCTACTTCGAACGCGACGACATGACACTCGAAGAGGCGCAGATCGCCAAAATCGACCTCTCGCTGCGCAAGCTCGGCCTACAACCCGGCATGACGCTGCTCGACATCGGGTGCGGCTGGGGGGCCACAATCACCCGAGCGCTGGAGCGCTACGACGTCAACGTCGTCGGCCTGACGCTGAGCCGCAATCAACAGGCGTACGCACAGCGATCGCTCGACAAGCATCCCAGCGCGCGAAGCAAGCGCGTGCTACTGCAGGGCTGGGAGCAGTTTGACGAAAAAGTGGACCGCATCGTGTCGATCGGCGCCTTCGAGCACTTCGGACGCGACCGCTACACCGACTTCTTCACGATGGCCTACGAGGCGCTTCCCGCCGGCGGCGTGATGCTGCTGCACACCATCATCAAGCCCAGCGACCAGGAGTTCACCGAGCGTGGACTGCCCATCACCATGACCAAGCTGCGGTTCATGAAGTTCATCATGGACGAGATCTTCCCCGGCGGAGACCTGCCGAACGCCAAGGTCGTCGAGGAGCACGCGGAGCGGGCCGGCTTCACCGTCAAGCTGGTCCAACCGCTGCGCCTGCACTACGCCCGCACGCTCGACACCTGGGCGACCGCGCTCGAGTCTCGCCGGGACGAGGGCATCGCGATTCAATCCCACGAGGTCTACGACCGGTACATGAAGTACCTGACCGGTTGCGCCGACCTATTTCGCGAGGGTTACACCGACGTCGCGCAGTTCACCCTCGCCAAGGGCTAGCGGCCAGCGCTCACATCGCCTCAGGTCGGTGTCGGGTAAAGGGTCATCGTATCGGCGCCGTAGTCGATGTACGCGGGGAACAGCGAGTAGGGCGCATACCCGGTATTCATCAATCCGCTTGAGATGACCGTCGGGTAGTAAGCGTTGGGACCCCCGGCGTACGTGTAGTCGTACAGTGGCGTGCCGTCAGTGGTAGAGATCTCAATTTGGGTCCCCGGTGCGACGTTCCCAATAATCGATGACGGGATGGTCCCTTCCACACCACCGGAGTCGACCATCGAGGGAACGTCGTTGTAGGTGACGGCATTGGCACCGGTACCGACCGTCACGTCCAGGTCGGTAATCGGCGCCCCGTTGAGGGTGGCGATGGCGGTGCCGAGGTTTGTCGGCGCGGCACCGAACTGCAGGTAAGGCGAGGCCGCGGCTTCGTTGATGAGCAGACCCTGGTTGTAGGGTGCCGGCAGCGCCTGGGTCGCAATGCTCGGACCCGGGCCCGCCGCATTCGGTCCGACACCCAGGACGCCGGCCACACCGTCCTGGGCGAAATAGGACTGGAATGAGAAGCCGTTGGTCTGCAATGCCTGCAGGGACGTCGGCCACGCGAAGAGCTCGATGTCGACGGGGGTTGACGAGGTGACGAGTCCGCCGCCGAAATTCACCGGGGCGTTATACGTGGCGTACAGATAGTCCAATCCCCCGCTGTAGCCGCTAATGCCGAGGCCCTGGGGTAAGCCGAGCTGGAGCACTCCAAAGAGTCCCCCGACGTCTTGGAAGGGGATCACAAGGCCCGCGGATCCGGTATCCACCAGCAACGGCACAGGGGTTCCGCTGCCAACGGAGGCGTTCACCACGGGCTCAGTGCCGTCGACCAGGGTCAGCGGCGCGGTTGCCGTCCCGTTATTTATCGTGCCGCCGAGGGACACCGACGACCCGGTGCCGATCAGCGGACGCCCCAACAGGAACTCGGTGGGTGCGTTGATGACGTTGATGACTTGTTGTTGGACCTGGCCGAAGATGCCGCTCACATCCTGCTCGATGGTCCCGAGCAGCCCGGTAAGGGGATCGCTGCTGGCGGCCGAGCTCACCGGGTTGGTCGTGATCGCGGCGGATGCCTGGGCCGACAGGCCCTGCAGCGCCGCCTGCCAGGACGGCAATTGTGCGGCCGCCGACGAGACGCCGCCGTGGTAGCCGATCATCGCGGCTACGTCTTGGGCCCACATCTGTTCGTAGTCGGATTCCGCGGCGGCGATCGCGGGCGCGTTCTGCCCGAACAGATTCGAGACCACCAGCTGCACCAACTCATTGCGATTGGCGGCCACCAACGCCGGATGCACGGTGGCGGCCACCGTGGATTCAAACGCACTGGCTACCACTTGGGCCTGGGCGGCCGCCGTTTGCGCTTGCGTCGCCGCCTCGGTCAGGTACCCCGCATACCGGGCGGCGGTCTGCGCCATCGCCGCCGACGCGGCCCCCTGCCAGGCCTGACCAGCCAACCCCGAGGTGACCGACGAGAACGACTGCGCCGCCGTGCCTAGCTCGGTCGCCAGCCCATCCCACGACGCCGCAGCGGCCAGCATCGGAGCCGAACCCGGTCCCGAATACAGCAACGACGAAATGACCTCCGGTGCCGCCACCAAAAAGCTCATCCCCGAACTGTCCTTCCCCTCTACGCCAAGACCACGCTTTTCCCCGGGGACGGGCACCTCACGCCACAGGTCAGACGGTCGGGTGTGTCACAGGGCCGTAGGCCAGACTCTAGGAAAATTCGGCCCAAAAATCTCGGAATTCACCTAACCGTTTCATGCCAACGATGTCCAGGCGCGTGGGCCGGGTCATCCGGGCGAGCGGGACTACGGTGGCGCTGTGACCGATCGTCAAGAGCGTGCGATGTCCTTTGGAACAGTCGCGGAGGACTACGACGGGCTGCGGCCGCAGCCTCCGCAACAGGCGGTGGACTGGCTCGTGCCGCCCGGTTGCGAGGTGGCCGTCGACGTGGGCGCGGGCACCGGGCTGTTCACCCGAGCCCTGGTGGACAAAGCCGCGCAGGTCATCGCCGTCGAGCCCGACGCGCGGATGCGCAAGGTGTTGACGGCACGATCCCCGGGGGTCCGCGTCGTCGAGGGCCGTGGTGAGTCGATCCCGCTTCTCGACGCGTCCGCGGACGCGGTGTTCGTCTCGTCGGCGTGGCACTGGATGGACGACGAACGGGCCGTGCCCGAGATCGGCCGAGTCCTGCGGGACGGCGGTCGGTTCGGCCTGATCTGGACGAGCCGGGACCGCGAGGTGGACTGGGTGCGCAACCTCGACCGGCTGCCCGGCCAAGACACGTCGGAGGCCGAATCGGCCGACCGGATCCGGCGGCGCCTCGACGTCGTTCTCCCGCAGCCGTCGATCTTTCACAACATTGCGCGCGAGACGTTCCGATTCGTGCGCACGATGCCGGTCGAGGACGTCGTCGCGATGCTGGGCACCTACAGCCGGGTCATCGTCGCGTCTGCGGACGACCGCGCGCGGCGGCTGGCCCAAGCCCGCGCCGCCCTGGAGGCGCGGTTCCCGGGGGCTGACGTGATTGACGTCCCCATGCGGGCGTCGTGTTGGCGCGCCGATCGGATCGCCCGCGGCGACGGGCATTAAGCGCGTCGTTGCAAATCCGCGCACGGCACCGCGTGCAACGCCGTCGCCGGCGGTATGTCAGCATTTGGAAATGAATGCACGTCGCCTTGCTCGCATCGTTGGCATTTCGCTCGTGACGGCGTGGGCGGTGCTGAGCGCGCCCATCGTCACACCGGCCGCCTCCGCTGACCCATGCTCCGACGTCGCCGTGGTTTTCGCGCGTGGCACCCATCAGGAGCCCGGCCTCGGCGACGTCGGCCAGGCGTTCGTCGACTCGCTTACCTCGCAGGTTGGCGGGCGGTCCGTCGGGGCCTACGCCGTGAATTACCCGGCGAACGACGACTACCACAACAGCGCGACCGCCGGCTCCAACGACGCGAGCGCCCACGTCCAGGACACCGTCGCCAGCTGCCCGAACACCAAAATCGTGCTCGGTGGATATTCGCAAGGCTCGACCGTGATCGATTTGGCCACGACGGCGATGCCGGCGCCGGTAGCCGATCACGTCGCCGCCGTCGCCCTTTTCGGTGAGCCGTCCAGCGGGTTCTCCAGCATGTTGTGGGGCGGCCAGCCGCTGCCGGCGATCAGCCCCCTGTACGCCGCCAAGACCATCAGCTTGTGCGCTCCCGACGATCCGATTTGCTCCGCGGGCGGCAACATCATGGCGCACGTTTCATACATTCAGTCCGGCATGACCAACCAGGCCGCGACCTTCGCGGCCAACAGGCTCGGCCCGGCGTCTCCAAACACATAGCGGCCAGCGGCTACAGGCCCGGGTCGTGTGCGATAGGTCGGGCCAGGCTGCGGCATCAATAATCACATGGCTCACATGAGTACCGGCTGCCGACCATCAGACGATCCAAGAAGTCGATAGCGCATGCGATAGCGGATTCATAAATCGCCCATTGATCCGCTGCGCAGCGCGCTCCTGACGTCTCGCCCGCCAGGGACGCGTGTGACGTATTCGGACGAACCAGGCGCGGAAGCCACGACTAATCTGGCTGGCATGGCTATCGAGTCCGCGATGCTCGCCCTTGGCACCCCCGCTCCCCCATTTTCGCTGCCCGAGCCGGCCACCGGTGCGACCGTCAGCCTCGACGACCTGACGGGTCGAGCGCTGGTCGTCACCTTCATCTGTAACCACTGCCCGTACGTCAAGCACGTCGCCGCCGGGCTCGCCGCGCTGGGTCGCGACCTCGCCGATCAGGGCGTCGCGATGGTCGGCATCTCCAGCAATGACGTCGTCACCTACCCGCAGGACGGGCCCGATCAAATGGTCGCCGAGGCCAGCCGCCACGGCTGGACGTTTCCGTACCTCTATGACGAGACGCAAGACGTGGCGCGTGCCTTCTCCGCCGCCTGCACGCCCGACACGTTCGTCTTCGACGGCGAGCGTCGACTCGTCTACCGTGGCCAGCTCGACGATTCCCGCCCCGGGAACGACCTACCGGTGACGGCGGCTGACGTTCGGGCTGCCGTCGATGCCGTGCTCGCCGGGCGGCCGGTCGACCCCAACCAGCGACCGTCGATCGGCTGCGGCATTAAATGGCGTTGAGGCACACCGGCTGAGACCGGCGGCCCAGGAATCGACTAATCCGGGCAGTACGTCGATTCCGCGGCGCTGACCATCCCCGTGACGTCTGCGAACGAGTAGCCTTTCGAACTCAACGTGGAGTGGATGTCCGAGGCAATCGCATCCGGCGTTTTGCCAGCCATGCGGTCGGCGCAGATCTGGTGTCCGATTGAGATCATGTCGGACTCGCCCCCCGAGGACCAATTGAAGCCGAGGCTCTGCAGCTTTGCGATGTATGCGTCATCGGTGCTGTCGGCCATCGCAATCGCGGTGCCAGTGGTCAGGGCAGCGCCAACCATCACGGGAATAGTCAGTTTGGCCAGCCAGCGAGATGAAAACATTTCATGCCCTTCTTTTTTTGTTGGCGTCGAGGGTGCCGACAGTATATGAGTCGTCCGGGGAGGGTAAATATAAAAATGAAAAACCTGACACCCTCAGCTGATTGCCGCGGTAACGACGATCGACTCCTCGCCGGTGCGCCAGGCGTTCGTGAACGTGGTCATCGTGACCTGCTCGTCGGCATGGTCGGCGCCGGGGTCGTTGAGGTGAACGATCTCCTTGTTGGTGTCGATCCCGGTGACGACGAGGAAGTGATCCGCCTTGGTGCGCTGGTCGCTGGTGTTCCAGATGATTGCGGAATTGACCCAGGCGATCACCTTGCGGTCGTTGCTGAGGTATCGCTCCAGCGCGGAGATCCCGGTCTGCTCGGGCGTCGCCGCGTACGTCATGGCCGATTTGATGCCGTAGTAGTCGAGGAGCACCACCTCGTCGGCCATTTCGGTGCCGCTATCGTCGCCCGAGTGGCTCGGGTCGTCGCGAGGGGCGTAGATCGGACCGGGGTTGGTCCCCGAGGGCGTGTTCTCCGCCAAAGTGACCATCTGCTGCTCCGTGGGCGCATGTCCGGTGATTTCGCCGACGACGTCGGCCACCGACATCAGCCCACAGTTGTCCTCGAGCGACTGCGGCTGCCAATACTTGGCGGCCGCAGCCGGGTTGCCGTACATGCCGCTGGCCGCCGGTGTCGCTGTCACGTTGACGTACATACCGCCGGTGGTTGGCGACGGGTTCGTCGTCGGCGTTGACAGCGTCGCCGGGCCACACCCCGATACGAGGGAAACGCCGGCAATGCCGATGTAGCCGAGGTACACGCCCGCCGCCACGGTTGCGATGCGTGGGTTGAACATAATGGCTCACGAAGACCTGTCAGAGAATCGAATAGCGTGCAAACCGTAGCACCTTCCCCGCGCGGGATGACGGAGTATCAACCACGTAGATCGGGGCCTTCATCAAAACCCGCGATGGCGGCAGTGTGCCGCCATCGGCAGTTACCGGAAGCCGTTCACCGGATGGCGGTAATGCGAAGCGATCGGATACGCCGGGTTACCGGTGGAGCGCGCAGTTTCCATTAAGAATCAATTGGCAACTGTTACCCTGATCGATAATTTGCTACGGGTTTAATTGCTTAGCAGTCTCTTTTTCTGGTCGCTGAATTCCTCGTCGGTAAGGATTCCCGAGTCATGCAGGGAGGCCAGTTCACGCAACTCGGCGGCGATGCTCGTGATCGGGCCGCCCGCTGAGCCCTGCGGCGATGCCGTCGGCTCCCACATGGCCGTCCTGACCCGCTCGCGGCGGCTCGGGACACCGGTGCCGGCCATCGCACGCCCGGCCATGCTCGCCAGGGCCATCTGGCTGAACACGCTTCCGGCGCTCCCCGCGTAGGCTTCTGCGGCGGCGCCGGCGCTGGTGGCCGGCAACGCCATCGCGAGAGGGCGTATCACCGGCGTCGCCGTGGCCCAGGCCGGCGGCACCGACAACGCCCCGATCGTGTTTGCCTCGCCCAGGCCCGCCGACACCGTTGTGGCGCTCAGGTTCGTGATCACCGGAAATGGCGATGGTGGCGCCGCCTCTGTGCCCGGCCAGGCCTCGATTCCTGCCCAGCCGCTGACGATGTCATCCGTGTGGAAACCGGTCAGCGCACCCACGACGTCGTAGGGAAGAGCCGTTGTGTCGATGCCGAGTCCCGCTGCTCCCACTTCCGGGTCGACAAAAATTCCACTCAGGCTCCCCAAGAGGTTGACCAGGTCGGCCGGCGTCAGGGGGTCGGCCACGGCCGGGGTCGCAAGGCCGGTCAGCACACTGGGCGCGGCGGACAAGGCCTGCTGGGTCGACGAGATGGTGCCCTGCACGTTTCCGATGGAGGTGCCGGTGGTTTGGCCGACGGCGGCGGCTTGCCTTGCCGGCCCGCCTGGACTGGTGCCCTGCGGTGGCGGGTTGAACGGCGTCAGCGTCGTCGCCGACGCCGACGCACCCGCGTAGCCATACATGGCGGAGGCGTCTTGGGCCCACATCTCGGAGTACTGCGCCTCGGTGGTCGCAATCGCCGGGGTGTTCTGGCCGAAGATGTTCGTCGCGACCAGGGACATCAGCAGGCCGCGGTTGGCCGCGACCACCGGCGGCGCGACCGTTTCCGCGAACGCCGTCTCGTAGGCGGCGGCCGCGGCCTTGGCCTGGTTGGCGGCCTGTTCGGCCTGCACGGCGGTGATTCTGGTCCATGCCACATGGGGGGTCGTGGCGGCGACCATCGATGTCGATGCCGGGCCCAGCCAGGGCCCGGCGGTGAGCGTCGCGATCTCCGACTGATACGAGCTCGCCGCCGAGTGCAGCGCGGCCGCCAATCCGTCCCAGGCCGCGGCGGCGGCCAGCATCGGTCCCGACCCCGGCCCGGCGTACATTCGCGCGGAGTTAACCTCCGGCGGCAGTGCTGCGAAGTCCATATCTTTCCTCCGATCGGTTGACGGGCCGCCAGGGCATTGACGGCTTTGGTGACGGCCTACTGGGCGGGCAAGCAGAACCAAGCCAGCAAACGATCGCACCGCCTCTAGTAGTACATGTCCGGCGGCCACAGGTGACCGATACCGCGCCGAACCGACTGGCCAAGCCTCGGCGTCGGACGCTCCCATCGTGCGACCACGGGTCGGGTCGTGTAGAAGAGTTCTGGTGGAGGATCCGCCCGCCAGGCCTTTTGATCCGTCGATGCTGCGCGAAGCGATGGTCAGGCGGTTGTATCGCCGATCGCTGGCCGAGGGCCAAATCACGGTGCCGGCCGTCCCCGGCCTGATCGACGAGTACGTTCGGTTGTGTGGCAACATCTGCGCCAGCCTGGGCGTTGCGTACACGGCCGAACAATCCGCTCAGCTCGCGACGGTGCTGGAAGCCGAGGTGGCGAAGGCCTTCAAGGCCTCGCAGCGTTCGGACATCGTCATCTCGTTCCAGGTTCCCTTCGGAACGGGCCTGAACTACCGCGTCAAAGCCGAATGGCGGTCGATCGAGGCCGACTACGACCACTGGGTTGCCACCCGGCCGCCGCCGCTGTTCGGCACCGAACCGGACGCGCGCGTGCTGGCACTGGCGCGTGAGGCGGCCGACCCCGCGACGTATCGGGTGCTGGACATCGGCGCGGGAACCGGGCGCAACGCCCTGGCCCTGGCCCGACGCGGCCACCCCGTGGACGCCGTCGAGATGGCGCCGAAGTTCGCCGACGTCATGCGCTCGGAGGCCGAAAGCGAATCGCTCGGCGTGCGCGTCATCCAGAGCGACGTCTTCACCGCCATGGAGGGTGTCCGCGAGGAGTACCAGCTGATGGTGCTCTCCGAGGTGGTGCCCGACTTCCGGACGACTCAGGAGTTGCGCGGCGTGTTCGAACTCGCCGCGGATTGCCTGGCCCCCGGCGGACGCTTGGTGTTCAACGCGTTCCTGGCGCGCCCGGGTTACACCCCCGATGACGCCGCGCGGGAATTCGGGCAACAGTGCAACACCATGATCTTCACCCGGGACGAGGTGACGAGCGCGGCGGAGCGGCTCCCCCTCGAGTTCATCGCCGACGACTCGGCCTACGAGTACGAGAAAACCCACTTGCCCGAAGGCGCCTGGCCACCCACCGGCTGGTTCGACGGATGGGCCAGTGGCCTCGACGTGTTCGACGTCGAGCGTGCGGACTCCCCGATCGAGTTGCGCTGGCTCGTCTACCGGAAGTCGGCCCAGGCCAAATAGGGTCGTGGCTCGAATTACCCAGTTGCGCAACGTCTTTCGGTCGAATGCGGATAACCGGGTGTCGGTGCGCGAATCGAAGGGCCGCGTTCACCGCGTGTTTGCGCACCCTCTTCCAGGAAAGTCTTGACTGATTCCAGATAAGTGCGTCATATTGGCAATGTGCCCTCGACGGCCGACTACGCGGACCAACTGCGGATGGCCGATCTTCGTGTGACGCGGCCCAGGGTGGCGGTCCTGGAAGCCGTGCACGCCCAGCCGCACGCCGACACCGAGACGATCTTCACGGCGGTGCGAAGAGGGCTGCCCGATGTCTCCCGCCAGGCCGTGTACGACGTGCTGAACGCGCTGACCGCCGTGGGTCTGATTCGACGGATCCAGCCGTTGGGTTTGGTTGCCCGCTACGAGGCCCGGGTCGGCGACAACCACCACCACGTCGTGTGCCGGTCCTGCGGCGTCATTGCCGACGTCGACTGTGCGGTCGGCGAGGCGCCATGCCTGACGCCATCGGACGACAACAACGTTCTGGTTGGCTTCGTCCTGGACGAGGCCGAAGTCATCTACTGGGGCCTGTGCCCCGACTGCTCGACCACAGATTCCGGATCACTCCCGTGATCGCAGCCCGAATCACTCACCACCGGAAAGGAATACCGTGTCATCCGATATATCCCAAAGCCGCCCACCGCAACCGGACACCACGACGGCCAGCACCAGCGAAAGCGAAAACCCGGTCATCCCGTCCCCGAAACCGAAGGAGCACGCGCCCCTGACGAACCGGGACTGGTGGCCCGACCAGATCGACGTGTCGACGCTGCACCCGCACTCGCCGGCGGCCAACCCACTGGGCGAGGACTTCGACTACGCCGCGGAGTTCGCCAAGCTCGATCCCGACGCCCTCAAGGCGGACGTGTTCTCGGTGATGACCACCTCGCAGGACTGGTGGCCCGCCGACTATGGCCACTACGGCGGCCTGTTCATCCGGATGAGCTGGCATGCCGCGGGCACCTACCGCATTCAAGACGGCCGCGGCGGCGGCGGTCAGGGCATGCAGCGCTTCGCCCCGCTCAACAGCTGGCCGGACAACGTCAGCCTGGACAAGGCGCGCAGGCTGCTGTGGCCGGTCAAGAAGAAGTACGGCAACAAGATCTCCTGGGCGGACCTGATCATCTTCGCCGGCAACTGCGCCCTGGAGTCGATGGGGTTCAAGACCTTCGGCTTCGGCTTCGGCCGCGAAGACGTCTGGGAACCCGAAGAGGTCCTCTGGGGGGAAGAGGACACCTGGCTGGGCACCGACAGGCGCTACTCCGGCGAGCGTGACCTCGCGCAGCCGTATGGCGCCACCACCATGGGCCTGATCTACGTCAATCCCGAAGGGCCCGAAGGCAAGCCGGATCCGGTCGCCGCGGCGATCGACATCCGTGAGACGTTCGGCCGCATGGCGATGAACGACGAGGAGACCGCCGCACTCATCGTCGGTGGCCACAGCTTCGGCAAGACCCACGGCGCCGGTGACGCCGACCTGGTCGGTCCCGAGCCGGAGGCCGCCCCGATCGAGCAACAGGGGCTGGGCTGGAAGAGCTCCTACGGCAGCGGGAAGGGCAAGGACGCCATCACCAGCGGCCTGGAGGTGGTGTGGACGCCCACCCCGACCAAGTGGAGCAACGGGTTCCTGCAGAACCTCTACGGCTACGAATGGGAGCTCACCAAGAGTCCCGCCGGAGCCTGGCAGTTCACGGCGAAGGACGGCGCGGGCGCGGGCACAATCCCCGATCCGTTCGGCGGGCCAGGTCGCGCCCCGACGATGCTGGTCACCGACGTCGCGTTGCGTGAGGACCCGATCTACCGCGAGATCACGCGGCGTTGGCTGGACCACCCCGAGGAGCTGTCCGAGGCGTTCGCCAAGGCGTGGTACAAGCTGCTGCACCGTGACATGGGGCCGATCAGCCGCTACCTCGGGCCGTGGATTGCCGAGCCGCAGCTGTGGCAGGACCCCGTTCCGGACGTCGACCACGAGCTGGTCGACGAGAAGGACGTCGCGGCGTTGAAGGGCAAGGTGCTCGAGTCGGGCCTGTCCGTTCCGCAGCTGGTGAAGACGGCCTGGTCGGCCGCGTCGAGCTTCCGCCGCACCGACAAGCGGGGCGGCGCCAACGGGGGCCGGCTGCGCCTCGAACCGCAGCGGAGCTGGGAGGTCAACGAGCCCTCCGAGCTGGACAAGGTGTTGCCCGTGCTGGAGCGGATCCGACAGGAGTTCAATGCGTCGGCGTCCGGCGGCAAGAAGATCTCGCTGGCCGACCTGATCGTGTTGGCCGGGTCCGCGGCGGTCGAGAAGGCGGCCAAGGATGCCGGCTACGAGATCTCGGTGCATTTCGCGCCGGGCCGTACCGACGCCTCGCAGGAGAATACCGACGTGGAGTCGTTCGCGGTGCTCGAACCGCGGGCCGACGGGTTCCGCAACTACATCCGTCCCGGCGAGAAGGCTCCGCTAGAGCAGCTGCTGCTGGAGCGGGCCTACCTGCTGGGCGTGACCGGACCGGAAACGGCGGTGCTCATCGGTGGCCTGCGTGCCCTCGGCGCCAATCACGGCGGCACCAAGCATGGGGTGTTCACCGACAGGCCCGGCGCGTTGACCAACG
Source organism: Mycobacterium malmoense (assembly GCF_019645855.1). Lineage (NCBI taxonomy): Bacteria > Bacillati > Actinomycetota > Actinomycetes > Mycobacteriales > Mycobacteriaceae > Mycobacterium > Mycobacterium malmoense. The sequence goes on along the minus strand of NZ_CP080999.1, from coordinate 2,831,348 downwards.
ACTTCTTCGTCAACCTGCTCGACATGGGCACGGAGTGGAAGGCGTCGGAGACCGCGGAGAACGTCTACGAGGGCCGCGACCGGGCTTCGGGCGCTCTGAAGTGGACCGCGACCGCGAATGACCTTGTGTTCGGGTCGAATTCGGTATTGCGTGCGCTGGCGGAGGTCTATGCCCAGGACGACAACCAGGGGAAGTTCGTCGAGGACTTCGTCGCCGCCTGGGTCAAGGTCATGAACAGTGACCGGTTCGACCTGAAGTAAGGCCTGGGACCGGATCGACACCCCGCGAGCCACCGGCTCGCGGGGTGTCGATCATCGAGCGAAATCCCACTGCCCGTAGTCGGTTGCGAGGACGTCGTCCACGTCCACGTTGATGCCGCCCAACAGCGGGCCCGGGCTCGACGGGCTGTTGACCACGGCCTGATACAGCACCGCCATGGGTTCGCGCTCGCCATGCGACCACGACTTCGTCTGCCACGCCCACCGGTGACCCGCGGTGGTCGAGTTCCCTATGACGCCGTCTCCGATCGCCCATCCGCACGCCTGGGCATGCCCGTAGATGCCGGTGCGGGTCACGCCCAGCACCGAGTTGATTCCCCGAAACCAATTGACGGCAACGCCATTCCACGCGTTGAGGTCGATGTCGTCGTCGACACTGAAGAAGATCGGAGCCGAGTCCGGTCCCCCGGCCGCGGCGTGCAGCCCCAGCGCCGTCCGCGCGTCGGCGACACCGCCGTCGAACCCGCGGGTGTAGTCCGACGGATCGGGCCAACCGGGCTTTCCGTACTGAAAATTGCTCACGATGTGAAGACCCGCCGCCCGCAGCGCGTCCGCGTACTCGCGGGTGATGGGCTTGGCCTCGAAGTTCGCGCCCGGCCGCGACTCGGACACGTAATTCACCACCCCGCCGTAGCCCGCCGATTTGATCTCGTCCGGCGGAATCCTGCGCTCGGCGAAATCGATCAGCCTCATGTCGGCGGCCGCCGCTCGATGTGCGTCGAGATTCGCGGCCAGCGACCCCAGGCTCAGGAGAGTCGGCGCCAGAGCGTATTTGAGGACTTCGCGCCGTGAAACGGAGCGCTGTCCGCGGCCGCCCGGCGCAGCCGAATCGTGCACCGCGCGATGGTAACAAAAGCGGCCGGCCTTAGAACCGGTGTTCGGCTTTGATGAATTGCGCGGCGCGCTCGCCGATCACGACGCAGGGGGCCATGGTGTTCGCGCTCGTGATGCGCGGCATGATCGATGCGTCCGCCACGCGCAGGTTTTCGCTGCCGTAGACCTTCAGATGCCCGTCGACCACCGACAGGGCGTCGCGGCCCATCTTCGCCGTCCCGGATTCATGCCAGTAGGTGGTGACGGCATCGCGCAGATACGCGTCCAGCTCAGCGCCCGACAGGTTGCCCGGCATGACCTCGCGCGTGACGAACGGGCGAAGCTTCGCCGAGTTGCCGATCTCGCGCAGGGTCTCGACGCAGGCGATCGCGGCCTTGAGATCGTCGGCGTCCGACAGCGCGTTGGCTTCGATCCGAATCGGGTCGGCGGGATCGGGGCCCGACAACCGCAACCGGCCGCGGCTACTGGGGTGTGTCGGTGAGCCAAACAGGATCCAACTGTTCTGTGGCAAGCCATATTTCGCGACGTTCTCCGAAGTGGCCTTGGGAAACGGCCCCAAACACGCGAACAAATCCGGTCCCCTGATGTCCGCCGCTCCGGAGTCCCAGAACAGCGTCGCCGGCACCTGTGTGCTGCCGCGCAGATCCTCGGGGAATTCCCACACGCAATCGAACCCGAAGTGGTCCTGGAAGTTGCGGCCGACCCCGGGCAGGTGCTGGCGGACCGTGACTCCGGCGCGCCGCAATTCGTCTTCGTCTCCGACCCCGGACTGCATCAGCACCTTGGGCGTGTGGATTGCGCCGAGCGACAGCACGACCTCGGCGTCGGCAGCCACTCGATGCACCGCGCCGCCGTGGACGACCTCGACGCCGACGGCGCGGTTGCCCTGGAAAAGCACCCGGGTGACCAGTGCGTGCGGCAAAACCGTCAGGTTCGGCTTGGGCAGATGCGGCGCGGTGTAGGTGCGAAACACCGACAGGCGTTTCCCGTCGCGCCAGCGCAGGTCGGCGATGGCGGCACCGCGGGTGTCCTCCATCAGGCGGCCGTTGGGACTCTGGTAGGTGGGAATCCCTATTGCCCTGGCCGCCTCCAACGCCGCCGTGGCCACCGGATGCGCGTTGGGCGCCGGCTGCACGAACACCGGTCCGCCCCTGCCCCGATGATTCGGCTCACCGATGCCCTGCCAATCCTCGATGCGCCGGTACAGATCCAGCACCGGCCCGTAGCCCCAGGCCGGTTCACCGGATTCGGATGCGAAGTGGTCCCAGTCGCTGCGGTGCCCGCGCGCCCACACCATCAAATTGATGCTTGATCCGCCGCCGAGCACTTTGCCCATCGAGAACGGGATCGAGCGCCCACGGAGCCGAGGGTCCGGCTCGGAGACGAAACCCCAGTCGCGTTCGCTCCCGAGATTCGACGGCCACCGGCTTGCCTCGGTCACGCTGGGGACGTCATCGGTGCCGCCGGCCTCCAAAAGCAAGACCTTCACGTCAGGGTTTTCCGCCAATCGGCCGGCGATCACCGATCCCGACGACCCGGCCCCACACACGACGACGTCGTAACGCGGCTCCAACACAGCACCTGGCTCCTAAATGCAGCTGGGTATAGCTTTCTATACCTGAGTGCACGTGCGGCCGAGCCGAACGGTTCATCGTTGGCTTGCATGGTCACATGCGCCACACGCGTCTCTGGCGGAGGAGGGGGCATCCGATGTGCCCGCCTACGCGCGACAACTCGGGCGGCCGCTCTGGTTGTCGCGCTGAGGTGGACACATCGTCCATCGGTACGGCGAGGGGCGTATGTCCAGCTCGCGTGTCTAGCCCTGTCTAGCCCGGTCGGCGTTGGAGTGTGCATCCTGGGCTTTTAGCGTGCGTCCTGGGCGGAGAAATCCCAGCAATTCCGCCCTGGATGCACACCGGAAGCCGTCAGAGCACGGTCGATGCGGCCGTGCTGACCTAGGCGGAGCTCGCAGCCCCAAACAGCACCCGTAGCCTCAGACGGGGCTCATTGCGTCAATTAGCTGATCGAACTATAGTCTGGACACATGTCCAGTTTGCTGTCACGGAATTCGGGAGTCCGTTGATCGCGATGGATCGGGGGGCGGTCGCCCGCGTTCTTTCACCGGCGGATAAGAGTTGAGTATGCGTATCGCCCTGCTGTCCTATCGCAGTAAGGATCATTGCGGCGGACAGGGCGTCTATGTGCGCCATCTCAGCCGTGGCCTGGTCGAACTCGGCCATGACGTCGAAGTCTTCTCCGGCCAGCCCTATCCGGAACTGCTCGATCCGCGGGTGCGATTGACCAAAGTGCCCAGCCTGGATCTCTACCGCGAGCCTGACCCGTTCCGGGTGCCGCATCCGAGCGAGATTCGCGACTCGATCGACCTGTTGGAACTGCTGACGGTGTGGACGGCGGGCTTTCCCGAGCCGCGAACGTTCACGCTTCGCGTCGCCCGGTTGCTGGCCGACCGGGTGAACGATTTCGACCTCGTCCACGACAACCAGAGCCTGGGAACCGGACTGCTCGCCATCGCCGGCACGGGGCTACCGGTGGTGGCCACCGTGCATCACCCCATCACCCGCGACCGGGTGCTCGACGTCGCGGCCGCACGGTGGTGGCGAAAACCGTTGGTGCACCGTTGGTATGGCTTCTCCAAGATGCAGGAACAGGTGGCGCGCCGGATCCCGGACCTGTTGACGGTGTCGTCGTCGTCTGCCGCCGACATCGTCGCCGACTTCGGTGTCTCGCCGGATCAGCTCCACGTGGTGCCGTTGGGTGTCAACACCGAGTTGTTCAAGCCGGGATCGCGTCCGCGGCACCCCGGCCGCGTCATCGCGATCGCCAGCGCCGACACCCCGCTAAAGGGCGTCCGGACCCTGCTGCAGGCGATCGCCAGGCTGCGCACGAGCCGGGACCTCGAGTTGCGGCTCGTCGCCAAGGTGGAACCCAACGGTCCCACCCACAAACTCATCGCCGAACTCGGGATTTCCGACATCGTCCACATCACCAGCGGGCTTTCCGATGCCGAGCTGGCCGCGCTGTTCGCGTCGGCCGAGGTCGCCTGCATTCCGTCGCTCTACGAAGGGTTTTCGTTGCCCGCGGTGGAGGCCATGGCGAGCGGCACCCCGATCGTCGCCAGCCGGGTCGGCGCGCTGCCCGAAGTCCTGGGGACCGATGGCGCATGCGCCGAGCTGGTGCCGGCCGCCGACGTCGACGCGCTGACCCGTGCGCTCGGTGAGCTCCTCGACTTGCCGGACAAGCGCCGCAGCATGGGCAAGGCGGGCCGGGATCGCGCGCTCAACGTATTCAGTTGGGAAGCCGTGGCCGCGCAGACGGTGGGCGTTTACGAGCGGGCGATCGCGCGATGCTGACAGTCGATTTCGGCCGGCTCGGCATCGGGCCGTCCGTCAGGGTGATCGACGTGGGTTGCGGGGCCGGCCGGCACGCGTTCGAAGCCTATCGGCGCGGCGCCGACGTCGTCGCCTTCGACCGCGATGCGTCCGAACTGCGTTCCGTCGACACCATTCTGCGTGCGATGGCCGAGACCGGCGAGGCGCCCGCGGCGGCGTCGGCGAAGGTGGTTCTCGGCGACGCGTTGAGCTTGCCGTACGCCGACGAGACGTTCGACTGCGTCATCGCCTCGGAAATTTTGGAACACGTCCCACAGGACGACGCCGCCATCACCGAACTGATCAGGGTTCTCAAAGTCGGTGGCACGCTGGCGGTCAGCGTGCCGCGATGGCTGCCCGAGCGGCTGTGCTGGCTCCTTTCCGAGGAATACCACAGCAACGAAGGCGGCCACGTGCGCATCTACCGGGCTAGCGAATTGCGGGACAAGATCACCAGCGGCGGAATGGAATTGACGCACGCCCACCACGCGCATGCGCTGCATTCGCCGTTCTGGTGGCTGAAATGCGCCGTGGGCGTGTCCAATACCGATCACCCCGCGGTGACCGCATACCACAAACTCCTGGTGTGGGACCTGATGCGGCGGCCGAAGATAACCCAGCTGGCGGAGTCGCTGCTCAATCCGCTGGTGGGCAAGAGCGTGGCGATGTATTTCACCAAGCGGCGGGCCACGAAAAGCCAAGCAACCCTGGGGCATTCAGTTGCATCGGTCTAACCCACCGGCGGTTCCGGGTGTGCTTAGTCCCGAGCAATGCCGACAGACCGCGCTGTCCATCGCCGCCGCACAGGAATCGTCGGGCGCCATCCCCTGGTTCGAGGGCGGCCATACCGATCCGTGGGATCACGTGGAATGCGCGATGGCGCTCACCGCGGCCAGACTGCTGGAGCCGGCCCGGGCCGCGTTCGACTGGAGCCGCCGCACGCAGCGGCCCGACGGCTCCTGGCCCCTCCAGGTCCGCGAGGGGGTTGTCGAAGACGCCAACAGCGACAGCAACTTCTGCGCGTACATCGCCACCGGTGTCTGGCACCACCTGCTGATCACCGGGGACAAGTCCTTCGCCGCCCGGATGTGGCCGGTGGTGCACAGGGCGATCGATTTCGTCATCGACCTGCAGACCGGCTATGGCGAGATCTGTTGGGCCCGAAGCGAAGCCGGGCCCGTCCCAGAGGCGCTGATGACGGGATGCGCCAGCGTGTTCCACAGTGTCCGTTGCGCGCTCGCGCTGGCCGCCCTCGCCGGGGAACCCCAGCCGGAATGGGAACTGGCGTTGGGCCGGCTCGGCCACGCGATCGCCGCGCATCCGGACGCCTTCACCGAAAAAGACCGCTACTCGATGGACTGGTACTACCCCATCCTCGGTGGCGCGCTGCGGGGCCCGGCGGCCGCGGCGCGAATCAAGCGGCGCTGGGACGACTTCGTGGTCAGCGGCCTCGGCATCCGCTGTGTCGACGACCGACCCTGGGTGACGGGAGCCGAGACGTGCGAACTGGTGATGGCGCTCGATGCCATCGGCCACCGGTCGGCCGCGCATCGGCAATTCGCGGCGATGCAGCACCTGCGAGAAGAGGACGGCTCGTATTGGACGGGCCTGGTGTTCGCCGATGGAAAGCGGTGGCCCGAGGAGCGCACCACCTGGACCGGGGCGGCGATGATTCTGGCGGCCGACGCGTTGTCGGATACCACCGCGGGCAGTGGGATCTTCCGCGGCGACGGGCTGCCGATGGGGTTGCAGTCCGACTTCGATTGCGAATGCGTGGTTACCGGCCCCGGCCGCTGACGATGGGCTCGCCCGGCTGCCCACCGATGCGTTCGAGCACCCGTAGCGAGCCGGTAACCGAAACCTCCCGGAACTTTGCGGAATCGATTGCGCGGCAATAGATGTGGTAGGGCGGCCGCCCGCCGTCGCGAGGGTCCGGGAACACGTCGTGGATGGCCAGCGCCCCGCCGGGGCTCACCCACTTCGCCCATCCGTCGAAGTCCTGCGTGGCGGCTTCCTCGGAATGGCCGCCGTCGATGAACAAGAACTGCAGCGGCGACCGCCACCCCCGAGCCACCACCGGCGACTTGCCCACGACGGCGACGACGTGGTCGTCCAGCCCGGCCGCGTCGAGCGTGCGACGAAACGTGGGCAGCGTGTCGAACAGTCCGGTGATCTCGTCGACCAAAGAGGCGTCGTGGTATTCCCAGCCGGGCTGGTGTTCCTCGGAGCCGTGATGGTGATCGATCGTGTAGAGCACGCTGGCCGTTTGTTGGGCCGCCGCACCAAGCAGCAGGGTGGATTTGCCGCAGTAGGTGCCTACCTCGACGCCGACACCGCCGTCGAGGTAGCGCAGCGCGGCGTCGTAGAGGGCGCGCCCCTCGTCGGCCGGCATGAAACCGCGCGCCTGCTCGGCCAGCGCGAACAGGCGCTCGGGTGCGCTGGCGTGGGCGTGGCTCATCAGTTGAACCTATCGTCCGGCTTGGCGGCACCGACGCCATGGTCGATGTTCGGGCCGCCGGGCGTCGGCGCAGCGATCGCTTTAGCATCGTGCTGTGCGCGCTTTACTTTCCCGTAGATCGGTTGACGTTGGCCTGGCGGCGTTCGTGATCGCGGCGGCCCTGACCTTGACTGCCGTGATGCTGCCGCCCGGGACGCCGGGGGCCGCGCGGTCGGCGGCCGCCGCGAACTGTCCCCAGGTCGAGGTGGTGTTCGCCCGCGGCCGAAAGGAATCACCGGGGACCGGCGTGCTCGGCAATGCCTTCATCAACGCGCTCGAATCCAAGGTCAGCGGGAAGAGTTTCGGCACCTATGCCGTGAAGTACCCGGCCGACACGGAGGTCGACGTCGGGGCCAACGACATGAGCCGGCACATCCAGTACATGGTCGACAACTGCCCCAACACCCGGCTGGTGCTGGGCGGCTACTCGCTGGGTGCGGCCGTCACCGACGTCGTACTCGCGGTGCCCTTCAACGCTTTAGGTTTCGACAGTCCCCTCCCTGAGGGCACCGATCAGCACATCGCCGCCGTCGCCTTGTTCGGCAACGGAAGCCAGTGGGTGGGTCCGATCACGAACTTCAACCCGATCTACAACGACAGGACCATCGAGTTGTGCCACGGCGACGATCCCGTGTGCAACCCCGCCGACCCGAACACCTGGCACGACAACTGGCCCCAACATCTCGCTAGTGCGTACATCCAGGCCGGCATGGCAAACCAGGCCGCCGACTTTGTCGCCGGCAAGCTATAGTCCGCGCGGCATGCTCTGCCGGAAGCGCATCAACCCGCTTCGTACGTGACGTGATACCAGTGACGGACCGGTTTGTGGCTCTTGTCAGCCTGACCCGTATCCGTCACGCTCACCACGTCGACGTCGGTCACGTCGGGATTGTGGGCCTCGATGTAACGCTCCAACTCGTGGATAAGCGCGCTGTGCGGTTGAGCGGGATTGGCGAGCGCCTTCGCCTGGCGTAGTTGCGACACACAGACAATTATGCCGCCGTATTCCCGCGTTGCGCAGCGCTGGCGATTACATTGTCCCGCAACCTGATTCGTTGCGGTGTGGCTCCAATTCGGTTAGCGGGCCTGGCGGCCGCCGGCAACCATCAGCTGAACGGCCGGCCGACTCCGCCGAGCCTGCAAACCCACGTAGCCGAGTACCAGCCCGGCCCCGATCTCGGCGACGGCCGTCAGCCAGGAGAACCACGTGACGTTGACGCGCGGGCCGGACGTGAAGCTGTCCTGAAAGCCCGGCAGAAACGTGGGCAGCAGGTGCGCATAGACGAAGACGGCCGCGCTGCCGAAGCCCACGACGATCGCCGCCTGGGACGCCCATCGATGTTGGCGCACGACCAGCACAAATGCGATCACGACGACCGACCCCTGGATCATTCCGCCAATCATGATCGATGGTGGGGATGCCGCCATCCCCCGGCGTAGGTGGTCGATCCCGTGGAGGCCGAACGCCGCGGCGAACACGATCATGGCCACGGTCATGGAACGGTGCGCCGTCAGTAGATTCGAGTCGCTGGACATCGCTTCTCCCAACCATTGACTACTACCAACGGTAGTAGATCGTTTGGCGGATGTAAACGGCTCGGCTCGCGATTCGTGGCGGGGGCCAGGCCGTGGTGGGTCACATGTGTCACTTTGCATCTCGGCGCGGGAGACACCTACTTTTGTGCCCGCCTATCAGCGACACGCGCGGTTGGCTGTCGCTGATAGGCGGGCACATCGTTGTATGCCGATCAGCGAGTTATCGATGTGACACATGGGATTAACGCGTGTCGGCAAATAGCGGGGCCGGATATGGCGGGTTATCGACAGAGGGTTGATTATCGCGCTGTGGCACAGTCTCATTCGCCGGTCCCACAGCTTCTGGAAACGTTCAGGCCGGCGTGTCGGTGCTGAAGTACACCTTGAAGTCGCGGGTCACGGCGTCGTCACCGGACGCGGCGGCGCGCCGCCGGGCCGGAAATGAAGGATGGCGGCGCATCGTTTCGCTGCGTTCCTGTGCACGTCGCTGAGCCGCAATCCAAGTCGGATGTGATTGAAGGAAAATAACCGTCGCTACCGATGCACTCGCCACGATTTCACCCCTCCCAGCAACGTGCGGAAAAACTACGACCGCTTCGTCATCCAGAATGCCCGGCCAATCCTGAGACCAAACCCTTCGCCAAGGTGAGAATTGGCCATGAATTTGCCGTAATCCCGTTTCGGGCCGACTGGGATTCACACGGTAGCGGCAGGCACCGACATTTGCTGTTTCGACCCGGTGCAACCCGGCTGCTATCGTCGCTTGCTTATGCCGGAGATGGATCGTCGCCGCATGATGTTAACGGCAGGGATCGGCGTGCTCGCGGCCACGCTCCCCATCCCTGAGGCCAGCGCTTACCCAACCCGACCCGATGCGCCGTCGGGCCGGACGCCACCGCCCGCGGCGCCCAGCGGCCAAGCCGGAAGCTACATCTTCCAGGACGAGTTCGACGGGCCGGCCGGCTCGGCGCCCGATCCGTCGAAGTGGACGGTGGCCCGAGCCCGCGAGCAAATCAAGGATCCGACGTATTGGGAGCGGCCCGAGAACATCGGGCAGTACCGCGACGATCGCCAAAACGTCTTCCTCGACGGCAAGTCCAACCTCGTCCTGCGCGCCGCCAAAGACGGCCCCACGTACTACAGCGGCAAGGTGCAGAGCAACTGGCGCGGCGGTGTCGGCCACATCTGGGAAGCCCGGATCAAGCTCGACTGCCTGACCCCCGGTAGCTGGCCCGCCTACTGGCTGGGCAACGAGGATCAGGGCGAGATCGACGTGGTCGAGTGGTATGGCAACGGCAACTGGCCGTCGGCCACCACCGTCCACGCGAAAGCAAACGGCGGCGAATGGAAGACCCACAACGTCGCCGTCGACAGCGCCTGGCACACCTGGCGATGCCAGTGGGACGAGGCCGGCATCCGATTCTGGAAGGACTACGTTGACGGCGCGCAGCCGTACTTCGACGTTCCGGCGAGTTCCCTACCGGACTGGCCCTTCAACGGTCCCGGCTACACCGTTTTTCCGGTCTTCAATCTTGCGGTTGCCGGTTCCGGTGGCGGCGATCCCGGGCGGGGGACCTATCCCGCGAGCATGCTCGTCGACTGGATACGCGTCTGGTAAACGCGGCTTGGTGGCCGCGTTCGGTGACTGGGTATTCGTCCAGATGGGGCATTAATCCCCTGCGGCGCTGAAGTGCACGCGGGGACCGGTAGAGAGGATGGTGCCGAAATGCATGAATCGCAGTTGATGGGCGGTATGCGCCGGGCCCTTGTCATAGGCGGCGCAGTGTTCGGTGTCGCGCTGCTGAGCGTCGGTGTGGCGAATGCCATCGACCCGGTCCAGTTGAAGAGCCGGTTGGGCAATTGGTGCCTCGACGGCCCGAACGGCGACAACACCGCGACGATGGTCAACCCCTGCAATGGGTCGAAATCGCAGCTCTGGAACCTCAACTCCGCCGGTCAGATCGAAAGCGTGGCCTTCCCCGGGGCGTGCGTGAGCATCAGCAACGCCGCGGATACCACCCCGGTGACCCTCTCGACCTGTCAGGCCAATTCGAACAACCAGCGTTGGAATACCCAGCCCAACGGCCAGGTCACGAGCGCCCTTGGTCCGTGTCTCAACGTTAACGGCGGCGTGGCAAACCCCGGAACTCAGGTGATCGCCTACCACTGCATCCCCGATGTGGCCGACGAGCAGTGGGATAGCGTTTCGTGACCGCCCGTCACCGCGTCTGGATGCCGGGAGATAATGCGCTCAATTATTTCTAGAGGTTCGTCCTCTTCGTAGAATCGCGCGGTGCTCATGTCCAGCAATGTGCACCACTGTCATGACAAATAGCAGCTGCCCACTTCCGGCCTCGACGCCATCAACAATCGCCATGGTGACGCGCGGAGCGTGAAAATAGGGAATTATGTTTGGCTGCGGCAATGCCTGGCGCCGCGCGGCAACGGCTTCTAACTGACGAGGACGTGATACATGCGCGACGATGTCGCCACTCCCGATTCCGTTGTGCCGCAACTGCATAGGGGCCTGTCTAACCGCCATATCCAGTTGATCGCGATCGGGGGCGCGATCGGCACCGGCCTGTTCATGGGGTCCGGGCGAACGATCTCGCAGGCCGGCCCGGCGGTGTTGGTGGTGTACGGGATCATCGGGTTCTTCATGTTCTTCGTGCTGCGTGCGATGGGCGAACTGCTGTTGTCGAACCTGAATTACAAGTCGTTCGTCGACTTCGCGGCCGATCTCTTGGGTCCCGCGGCGGGCTTTTTCGTGGGGTGGTCGTACTGGTTTGCCTGGATCGTCACCGGTGTCGCGGAAGTCGTCGCGATCGCCGGCTACGCGAAGTTCTGGTGGCCCGACCTGCCGGCATGGCTGCCGGCGCTCGTCACGAGCGGTCTGATCCTCGCGTTCAACTTGTTCAGCGTCCGCAACTTCGGCGAGACCGAGTTCTGGTTCGCCTTGATCAAGCTCGTCGCGATCGTGTGCATTATCGTCGTCGGCGCGATTCTTCTGGCGACCAACTTCGTTTCCCCACAGGGCGATCGGGCGACGATCGAGAACCTCTGGAACGACGGCGGATTCTTCGCGACGGGGTTCATGGGCGTGGTCGGCGGGTTCCAGATCGCGTTGTTTGCCTTCGTCGGTGTCGAGCTCGTCGGCACCGCGGCGGCCGAGACCGCCGACCCGCGCCGCGCCCTGCCCCGCGCGATCAATGCCGTCCCCTTGCGGGTGGCGATCTTCTACATCGGTGCGTTGCTGGCGATCCTCACCGTCGTCCCGTGGCGGCAGTTCGCCGGCGGCGAGTCCCCATTCGTGACGATGTTCTCCCTGGCGGGACTTGCCGCCGCGGCGTCGATCGTCAACTTCGTCGTGATCACCGCGGCCGCCTCGTCCGCCAACTCCGGGGTGTTCTCCACCGGCCGCATGCTTTTCGGCCTGGCCGACGAGGGGAGCGCTCCGGCGGGCTTCCGCCGACTGAACCACGGCGGCGTGCCGGCGCCCGCTTTATTTCTCTCCGCCGCGCTGCTGCTGGCCTCCATTCCGCTGCTCTACGTTGACGGTTCGGTGATGGGCGCTTTCACGCTGCTGACGACCGTTTCAGCGCTGCTGTTCATGTTCGTGTGGGCGACGATTGTCGTCAGCTATCTCGTCTATCGCCGCCGGCACGCGCAGCGTCATGCCGACTCGGCCTACAAGATGCCCGGTGGCCCGGCGATGTGCTGGGTCATCCTCGCCTTCTTCGCGTTCGTCGTGTGGACGCTGTGCACGGAAAGGGAAACCGCGATCGCTTTGGCATGGTTCCCGCTATGGTTCGTGGTCCTTGCGGCCGGTTGGCTGGTCGTGCGGCGCCGGCCCGGCCGCGCCGAGCGGTATCGCCGGTTCAAGGCCGAGATGAACCGCCCAATCGACGCAAACACCAAGACAACGGCACCCGCGTCGTGACGGTCTTTGTTGGTCGTCGGCGCTTGGGCCGGGTTCGAATCGCGGGGTTATGTCGCGGTCGGCCCCCGTCTTGCATTCGGGTTCGCTGAACGTACCGCATGAGTTTGGTCCAAGGCGGGCCGCAGCCGGTCGGTCGCCGTATCGAGAACGCGGCGCAATGTCTGGACCCGTCCATTTGGCTCCATGATGGTGGCGAGGCCTGCGTTCTTAGCCACGGTCGTCTTCCCTCGGCCGGGAGAACACGACGGTTATTGGGGGCGGACCGAGCCGCGTCGGCGGGGGCAGGAACTCGATGCGCATCTCCGGATCGGCGGCGCGGCCAAGTGCCGTTAGCGCCGACGGGCTGTAGGCGCGCAGCGTGCTGATGACGCCGTCGTGCAGGCCCGGCCCAAGCCACGACCAGGGCAAAAGGAACAGGTTCATCGGCAGAGCTAACACCGGAAACAGCATCATGGCCAACGGGCTCTGTCGTTTGAGGTCGATGATGAGGAACCGCTTGCCCACGCGGGTGGCCTCGGCGATGGCGCGACAGGCGACCGCCGGCGGGAGGTGGTGAAACGCCATCGCGAAGACCACTAGGTCGTAGCTGTGATCGGCGGCATCGATTGCGGTGGCGTCGATCATCTGGGTGCGCGCCCGCGGGTGGTTTCCCAGTTCCCCTGCGGCGATGTTGGCCACCGAGGTCGGGTCCAGGTCGCTGACGGTCACGGTAGCCGTCGGATGGAGCTTGAGGATCTGCGCCGAGAGCTTGCCGTGGCCGGCACCCAGTTCCAGGATGCGCGGATTGGGGATGTCGGCAACGACTTTCAGCGCCGTGCGTGCGTACTTCTCATGCTGATTGGTCAGTGTGCCCAACCGGTCGAGCATCCCGATGACCTTCTGCTTGACCTCGTCCGGCACGTCATCGCGGTCGAGGTATTCCAGCGCATCCGTCTCGAATCGACGATCCAGCCACGATGCGTCGGGGCCACCCCTCGGCATCGTCGCGATAGCCCGCTGGTGCACACCGGTCATTGCCCTCACGGCCCCCTCGTTCTCGTCCGTCGGCGCTGCCGACCCAGCCCCCACAATAACAAACGAACAAGTTCGTCTGTTTATGATTATCCCGTGAGATCGACGACAGAGCTTCGCGACGAAATACTCGCCGCGGCCCGCGCGGAGTTCGCGCAATACGGCCTCGCCGGAGCGCGCATTGACCGCATCGCCCGGGCCGCCAACGCGAGCAAGGAACGCTTGTACGCGCACTTCGGGGACAAGGAGACCCTCTTTCGGGACGTGGTCACCGCCGACGGCGCGGAGTTCTTCCGCGCCGTGGAGTTGCGTCCCGAAGCGGTTCCGGAGTTCGTTGGCGAAATCTTCGACCTGACGCAGAGCCGGCCCGAGCACCTACGAATGATCACCTGGGCTCAGTTGGAAGGTTTTCCGCTCGACAGACCGGAGTTCGACGGCGAGCATGCACCCGACAAGGCCATCTCCGCACTACAGCTGGCGCAAGCCAACGGCCATGTCGACCCCGCCTGGGAACCGCAACACTTGCTGGTTCTGCTGTTCGCGATCGGCCTTGGCTGGGCGCATTGGCCCGACCCGGCCGCGGCGACCACAGACGCGGACGTTGTCGCCGGCCGCCGCGCCGCCGCTGTCGAGGCGGCGACGCGCATCGTCAAAACCGCTGGGCACCCTTAATCACGGCAACACATTTCGTTGTTCGCCAACATTTTACGATCCGACCAGCTCCGGGTGGAACTTGGTCGCCATCCGGCGAAGCCCGTCACGCCAGTCGACCATCATGCCGCCGATCAGCTCGCGCATCCGGGCCACGTCGGTGGGATTGCCGCGCAGCGCCTGCTCGCTCTCCTCGAAGACCGGTTCCCTGCCGACGAGCGAACCGAGGTAGGCGCACCACTCCTGCAGGCTGACGGTCTGCTCGCCGCACCAGTTGACCGTGGTCGCCGGGACCGACGCCACCTCGAGCAGCTTCGGGATGGTCGCGATGACGTCGTCCTCGTGAATCGGGTTGTAGCGGGCCGGTCCGCCCGGCGGGACCGGGATCGGGATGCCGGCCAGCATCATCTCCATGTGGTAGTACGGCCACCCGCCGTTGTCGCCGTAGGGGACGTTGAGCCGGGCGATGGTGGTGGGCACGCCGAGGGCGCGCGCCATCGACCGGGCGACGACCTCCCCCGCGATCTTGGAAATGGAATAGGTGGGGAACAACCACTTGTGGTTGTCGCCCAGCGCGGCCCGTTCGGCCCGGGGTTCGTCGTCCGGCGGGTCGTAAACCGCCGCCGAGGAACAGTGCAGGAACGCCTTCGCGCCGCGGCAGTGGGCCATCAGCAGGCCGACCGACTCCGCGTTGGCGCCGAGGTCCTTGTCCCAGTTGCCGCTCTTGGCCACCGCCAGGTTGAGGACGTAGTCGAAATCGGTTGGAACACCAGTGAAGTCACCGCCGGCCAGATTGACGGTCTGGCAGTGAACCCCCGCCTTCTCGAGGCCTTCTCGCGCGGCGGTATTGGTGAACCGCGCGATCCCCCACACCTCGTTGTCGGCCGCGAGGGCCCGGGCGATGGGAGTGGCGATTTGTCCGGTCGGACCGGTGATCAGGATCTTCGAGCCGCGCATGCGCTGATGGTAGGCGACCGCCGATCGGCGCCGCGTCGCGCTCGCTCTCCGCAGACAGCGAACCCGGGTCGATCAGCAGTTGAGCCTGGTAATGCAACCCGCAAGGACCCCGCGATGGGCGGGAGCTCGGAAAACGTGGTCCCCGCTGGGCCCCTTGGCGGCGGCGCCGCCGTCATCGCCGGTAACCGGGCCCGCAGTGGACACGATTCCCGTGGTGGCATGGTGACTCACGGCGGTGTTCGCGGGTGCGCCGACCGGGGCAACGATGCCGGCCAGGAGCAGCGCGGCGGTGGTGCCTACGACCCGGGCTTTAGCGTCATAGCGTGCTAACAACGGTCACTCCCCCTCTCGGATAGCGTGCCAAAGGCGACGATAGTGCATAAAAATAGACTTTAGTACTCTTTTACGGATTAGGGTTCGCAAATGGCGCCGCTCTGTGCACCTAACGGCGTTATCGTTGACAGGTATGGACGACCGCGACAAAGACCCGGGGGTGGTTCTGCCCTACCTTGTGGGCAGATCGCTTGCCGCTACCGAGGTCTACGAGGCATTTGGCTACCGCAAATCGGCCTACTACAAGGCGGCTCGCGAGGGCAGGCTGATCACCGCCGACAACCTGATCAAGGTGGCCAAGTACTTCGGGTTGAACCCCGTCGACCTGCAAGTGCGTTTTGGGTTGATCGCGCCCGAGGCGGTCACCGAATACGTGGAGTCAGCACCCGCCCCACCGAGACTGCGGGACCTGCACCCGGATCCCAACAAACCGCCCATCTGACGACGGGACGCGAAAGTTCTGTTCCGACAATGATGTCCGTACTGATCACCGTCACCTTGGTTGCCGTCGGCTACAGCCTGTGGGTCCGCCGCCACACCTGGCGCTCCCGCTGGGAAGCCGGCGCGAGCCTCAACATCGCCCTGCAAGGCTGCGCGGTGCTGCTCATGTCGCCCTGGGCGTCGGCCACCCTGGGACCACCGCTGCATCACGTGTTCAGGCGGTGGAATGTCGAAGACCTGCTCGGCCACATCTGCCTCATCGTCGCGGTGACAGCCATAATCCACCACGGCCTGGCCCGGCTCGACGACGAACGGCGGCTCCGTGGACTCTTTCGCCGCCACATCGCGAACCCGTTAGCGCTGGGCGTTCCGCTACTGGTGGCGGTGTTCATCATCGCCGACGAGGGCTATCACCCAGACCTGTTTCCCGCCCACGTCAGCACCGTCTGGTTCGGCGCCTACTGGCTGGTGCTGGGCGCCCTGCTCGTCCATCTGTTCACCTATGCGGCCAGAGTCCTGCTGATCCTGCGCAAGGATCCCCGCTCCACGGCGACTGCCAACCTCTACCTGATCTCGGCCGCCTTCGGCGTGGCGGCGACCGTGATACAGGTGAGCACTGCCGAGGCCGGCGTCGACATCACCCTGCCCGTCTGGTTGTGCGCATGCCTGGGCGCGATCGGTTTCGCGTACGGATCCGCCCGGTCGTGGCACGCCAAGGTCGCGTGGTTCACACCCGGCAAGGGTTCGTCGCGTTAGCCAGTCCGAGTAGTACCGCCCGAAATGTCAGCCGCCGCGTCGACTTCCTGGGATCCGCAACGTTTCTCGCCAACACCTCGGATTTGACCGGTGGCGAACCCGCGCCTTGCCGCGGCCGGGACAGGGCCTCCGGCGGCGCTTTTAGGGCCGATGGTCCCTAGCCGGCGGGTTACGCGTAGGGACATGATTCGAAGCATGACGGAACCCCGGTACGACGACCCCAACGAACGGCCAAGCAGGCTGGGTCAAGCAGTGGCAGCGGTAGGCATCATCGCGGGTGTCGTGTTCGTTGTCGCCGTGGTCTTCTTCTCGGGAGTCCTCTTGGGTGGATACCGCGATGGCTACGGCGGCTCTGACGGGCGCTCCGTCTATCAGGTGGGCCCCAGTGGGAAAGCGGGCACCTGCCCCATGATGGGTCGGGACGGCATGATGGGGCCCGGCCAAATGTCGCCGGGCGGAATGATGGGCCCAACCGCGCTGCCGCCCACGCCAACACCCGGCGTGCCATCCCGCTAGCTCGGGGATGGAGTTACGGAGCTGCACGCTAATGGAATCGATGTCAATCAATCCGGCCGCCGTCATTGGATCGTAGACCGAAATCCGGGCGTCACAGCCCCGGCTGGTCCTCGATGATGCCGAGCCAGATCTGCGCCACGTCGATGGCCACCTTCTCGCTGATGAAGGCGTGCTGGGTGCCGGTGTACATGTCGCGGAAGGCCCGCTCCAGGCGGGTGCCCTCGCGGATGGAGCTGGTCCCCGCCACCAGATGCGCCCATTCGGCGCAGCCCCGGGCAGTGTCGGTCGCATAGACGGCGGCCACGCGCATGTCGGCGCGTAGGGCCGGTGTCAGGTCTTCGCCGGCGGCGACGGCGGCCTCGGCGGAGGTGAACGCGTCGAGCACCAGCAGCCGGGCGGCGCGCCAGGCCGCCCGGTAATGCGCGAGCCCTTTCTGGAACGTCGGGCGGCTGGCCAGCGACGCCATGTCGCTCATCCGGAACTTCGTCGCCGCCAGCTCCTGCACGTCGTCGAGCATGCTCTTGGCGACACCCAGCGCCCACGACGCGTGACCGGCGGCGGTGACGGGCATCAGCCCCATGCGGGTGGCCGGCGACGTGCCGCGGTAGGGCTCACGGACGAACAGCTCGAAGGTGCGGCTGGCGGGCACGAACACCTCCTGGGCGCTGTAGTCGTAGGACCCGGTTCCCTTGAGCCCCTGCACATGCCAGCCGTCGTCGAAGCTGATCTGGTCCCTCGGCACCACGGCGACCCGCATTTCGGGGAAACCCTCACTGATCCAACGCATTTCGCCGTTGTCCATCGGCATGAACCCGGCCGCGATGTAGTGCGAGTGGCCGATGCCCGAGCCGAAGTTCCATGACCCGGTCAGGACATAGCCGCCCTCGACCGCGGTCCCTTGTCCGTTGGGAAAGAACTGGCCGCCCAGGGTGACGCGGTTGTCGTGCGCCGTAAAGACTTCGGCGAAACCCTCGTCCGGCAGATAGGCGGCGGCCGCGAAGGACGACGGCAGGTTGGCGATGCCTATCCACCCGAATGAGCCGTCCTGCCAAGCCATTTCGATCCAGGTTTCGATCATCTCGGCGAACGACGGCTCCAGGCCATCGGCCGGGACCGGGTTGAACGCTGTCATCAGCCCGGAGGCCCACATCTCGTCGACAATCGCCGGGGTGAGGGTGCGCGCCCGCTCGGATTCGGCGGCTTCGGCTGCAACGAGGTCCCGCATGCCGCGGGCCAGCGAAACGACCAGGTCATCCGTGTCGGCGATCGACGTCATCGGCGCTTTCCCATCATCATGCGATAACTCTACGGTCGGCCGCCCGCGAGTAAAGCGGGACTCCCGAAGCATCTTTCTCAGCATGAAGCCTTACCGTTTCATCCGAGGAAAGAGAACGACATGAACCATGTGATCGGGAAAATGCTGGCCGGCGCCACTATGGCTGTCGGCTTTTGCGCTGGCGGAGCGGCACCGGCCGGTGCCGATCCGACCCCGGACGGTACCGACCCGAATCCCTTCGGCACCCTCGACTGCAGTTGCCAAGAGGCGGCTCCCGCCGACAGCCCGCCTCTGCGGGACGAGATAGATCGGGGACTCCGTGAGGGCCACTCCGCCCCGTTGCCGGGACTACCGGCACCGGCCCCCGGATCAACCGGTTGATCCGTTCGGGCAGGCGCTTCCTTGGCCCAGTTGCCATCGCCTTACCGTGTGTTTGTGCGGTGGATCGTTGACGGCATGAATGTGATCGGGAGTCGCCCCGACGGCTGGTGGAAGGACCGCGGCCGCGCGATGGTCGCGCTGGTGGACAGCCTCGACCGCTGGGCGTCGACCCAAGGAGACGACGTGACCGTGGTGTTTGAGCGGCCGCCGCCGGCCGCCATCAGCCCATCGATCGTTGAGGTCGCGTACGCGCCCAAGGCGGCCGCGAACTCGGCCGACGACGAGATCGTCCGGCTCGTGCAAGCCGACGCCCGGCCGCACGAAATCCGGGTCGTGACGTCGGACAAAGAACTGACCGATCGGGTCGCCAGGCTGGGCGCATCCGTCCACCCCGCGGCCAGCTTCCGCGACCTGATCGGCCCGGGCCGATGAGCGCGCGCGGCGGGAGCCCGGCGCCCAACCGGGTCTGCGACCTCGCGCGGATCGACATCCCGATCATCCAGGCGCCGATGACCTACATCGCCGGCGCCCAACTTGCCGCGGCGGTGTCCAACGCCGGCGCGCTGGGCATCATCGAGACCACCTCCGAACAGGGCCGGGCCGACCTGCGGCGCGTGCGTGAGCTGACCGACGGTTCGGTGGGCGCCAACATCGCGCTGCTTTTCAACCGCGACCGGGCCGTAGTGGATCTCCTGGTGGCCAATGGCATTCGGTTCGTCACGACCTCGGCCGGTGACCCGTCGCTGTTCACCGATCGGCTCCACGACGCGGGTATCACCGTGTTTCATGTGGTGGGCACCCTAGCCGCGGCCAAAAAGGCCGTCGACGCCGGCGTGGACGGGCTCGTGGTCGAGGGCGTCGAGGGCGGCGGGTTCAAGAATCGGTTCGGCGCCTCCACCATGGTGCTGCTGCCGTTGGTGGCGGCGCATGTCGAGGTGCCGATCGTGGCCGCGGGAGGGATCTGCGACGCCCGGTCCATGGCCGCCGCGTTCGTTCTCGGCGCGGAAGGCGTGCAGATGGGCACGCGGCTGCTCGCCTCGGCGGAGTCACCGGTGCACGGCAACCTCAAGCAGGCGGTGGTGCGCGCCGACGAGACGTCGACCGTGCTGCTGCCCCTGGAGGGGAAGCGGATGATGCGGGTGATCCGGACCGCTGCCGCCGAAAAGATCGAGACGTCAACGTCTTTCGGTGAAGGCGGGGCGGCGCTGCAACGCGTGCAACGGCTCTACTTCGACGGCGACATGGACGCCAGCGTCGCCAACACCGGCCAGGTGGCCGGCCGGATCGACGACCTCCCGCCGGCCGCCGACATCATCAAACGGATGTGGACCGGGTGCCGCGAGGTGCTGGCCGCCACGGTGGATCGGCAGGGGCCGGCGAGGTAACCAATTGCCAGGCAAACTAGCCCGCGGTGAGCGTGCGCAGTTGTACGCCTGTGACGGCGTGTCAACGTACAAACACGCACGCTCGCGGCTAGAGGGGATCAGCCCACCGACGCCAGCGCCGCGTCGTAGTCGGGCTCCTGCGCGATCTCGGGCACCAACTCGGTGTACGCGACGTTGCCGTCGGCGCCGATCACCACGACGGCCCGGGCGAGCAGCCCGGCCATCGGGCCATCGGTGATGCCGACGCCGTAGTCCTCATCGAAGCTGCCACGGAATGCCGACCCCGTTTTGACGTTCTCGATGCCCTCCGCGCCGCAGAATCGTGCCTGCGCAAACGGCAGATCTTTCGACACGCACAGCACGGACGCCCCGGTCGCCGCCGCGCGCTCGTTGAATTTCCGCACGCTCGTCGCGCATACCGGCGTGTCGATGGACGGAAAGATGTTCAGCACCACGGGCTTACCGCTGAACTGGTCGTAGCTGACCGCGCCCAAATCCGTGCCGGTCAAACTGAAGGCCGGGGCTGCAGATCCGACGGTAGGTAGCTCGCCGACGGTGTTGATCGGGTTTCCACGCAAGGTTATCTGTGCCATGGGCACAGTCTGCCAACCGCCCCGGTGCGCCCTCCCGGCAGGTCGGCATGTCCTAAATGGTGGGGTCCATGGCGTAGACGACACCGCGGGGGCGGCCAACACTGGGATCATGCCTCGCAAGGTGGTCGTCGCCGGCTTCCCCGGGATCCAGTCACTCGATGCGGTGGGGCCGCACGAGGTGTTCACCAGTGCATCGCTGCTGACCGGCGGCGGCTACGACATCATGGTCGCGTCGGTCGGGGGCGAGCCCATCACCACCTGGTCGGGCCTGGAGTTCGCGGCGAAACCGCTGCCGGACCCGTCCGGCCGCATCGACACGGTCATCCTGCCCGGCGGAGCCGGCGTCGACGACGCGAGGTCCAACGCCGAGCTCATCAACTGGATCAAGGCCGTGTCGCGCAGCGCCCGCCGCGTCGTCAGCGTCTGCACGGGCGCGTTCCTCGTAGCCGAGGCCGGGCTGCTCGACGGCTGCCGGGCTACCACGCACTGGGCGTCCGCCCCGAAGCTGGCCCGCGAGTTCCCCGCGGTCACCGTGGATCCCGACCCGATATTCGTCCGGAGCTCCGAAACGGTGTGGACGGCCGCGGGCGTCACCGCGGGCATCGATCTCGCGCTCTCCCTGGTCGAGGACGACCACGGAACCGACGTCGCCCAGACGGTCGCCCGGTGGCTCGTGCTCTACCTGCGCCGCCCCGGCGGACAGACCCAGTTCGCCGCGCCGGTGTGGATGCCGCGGGCCAAACGCGCTCCCATCCGCGATGCGCAGGAGGCGATCGAGGCCGAGCCGGGCGGTGCGCACAGCGTCGACGAGTTGGCACGCCGGGCGGCGATGAGCCCGCGCCACTTCACGCGGGTGTTCACCGATGAGGTCGGTGAGGCGCCCGGCCAATACGTTGAGCGGATCCGCACCGAAGCCGCGCGCCGGCAGTTGGAGGAGACCGACGACACCGTCGTGGTGATCGCCGCCCGGTGCGGCTTCGGCACCGCGGAAACCATGCGGCGCAATTTCATTCGTCGCGTTGGCATTTCGCCAGACCAGTACCGCAAGGCCTTCGCGTAACCAGAAAGGACAACGCCGATGACCCAAATCGCCTTCGTGGCCTACCCCGGGTTGACCGCGCTGGACATGATCGGCCCGTACGAGGTGCTGCGAAACCTGCCCGGCGCCGACGTGCGGTTCGTCTGGCACGAACCCGGGCCGATCACCGCCGACTCGGGTGTGCTGGTCATCGGGGCCACCCACTCGCTGGCCGAAACCCCATCGCCCGACGTGATTCTCGTGCCCGGCGGCCTCTCGACCCTGGTGCACGCGCGTGACGAGGCGCTGCTCGAGTGGCTGCGCCAGGCCCACCGGACCGCCACCTGGACGACGTCGGTGTGTTCGGGCTCGGTGATCCTGGCGGCCGCCGGCCTGCTCGAGGGCCGGCGCGCCACGTCGCACTGGCTGACCATTCCCGCGCTGAAGGCATTCGGCGCCATCCCCGTCGCCGACGAGCGGGTCGTGCGCGAGGGCAACCTGGTCACGAGCGCGGGCGTGTCCGCCGGGCTCGACCTGGCGCTGTGGCTGGCCGGGCAGATCGCCGGCGAAGGCCGCGCGAAGGCAATTCAGCTCGCGATCGAATACGACCCGCAGCCACCGTTCGACTCCGGCCACATGTCGAAGGCCTCGGCGACCACGAAAACCGCTGCCACGGCATTGCTTTCCAAAGACGGTGTCACGTCGGCCAATCTGAAGGCCACGACCCTGCTCGCCTGGGACCAGGCGCTGACGGCCGTGCGGTCGCCCCGGCGGGGGCGGCAACCCGATCGCTCGTCCGCCTAGGGGTTGGGCTCCAGGATCTCGTCGGAGGCGAGCCGGCCGCCGGCCTGCATCCAGGCGGCGATGACCCCGGGCGCGTCCCGGTTGGGGTTGTAGATGTCCTCCTCGCTGGAGAACAAGCCGTCGCCGGCGTAGACGAGCCGGGTCCAGTTGGGAAACCAGAACGGCTCCCCGGTCGGGTCGGTCGGATGGTCGAGCAGGTTCTTGATCATGACGACGACGGCGTCATTGTCGTCGTCGTAGGCGATCCAGTCGTTGGGAAACCGCATGTGTGGGAACGGCGCCATGACGGCGACGATCCAGTCCCGCACCGCTTCCCGTCCGCGAAAGACGCCGTAATGATGCTCGGTGTAGACCACGTCCTCGGTGAATAAATCCGCGAAAGGCCGCCAGTCGCCCGAAGCGCTGCACCCCTCGACGACGGTCGTGTAGTTCCCGACTGCTTGCTCGATCTCGGTTCTGCTGAATTTGCCCATGACCGACACACTAGAACGCAGGCCACTCGTCTGGATGGGGATATCGAATGAGCGTGTCCGACTTGTTTGACCTACGCGGCAAGAGGGCCTGCTCATCAGGCCGGCTGGCCTTGCGGCTCAAGGGGTTACGAGGCGCCGATAATCCACTGTCGGGCTTGCTCGACCTGACCGGCGGGGAAATGTTGGATCTCGGCCGACACGAAGTGTGACCCCAGACGTTCGGCCACGTCCCCGAGGTGCGAGTCGGTGACCACCGCGACCTTTTTGATGTGCTTTTGATGATCCCGAACGAAGCGGAAGTGGGTGACCATCGCTCCGAAACTGTCCCAGCCCGGGAACGACGGTGCGCTGATAATGAGCCCGGCAAGGTCTCCATGCGCCTCAATCTGCGGGTCAACGGCCTTTGCGAGTTCGACGAAGTCGTTCTTGTCGAGCGCGGATTGCGGCCGCACGAGCAGGATCGAGTGGTCGCTATCCAGGTCGTGTTCGATCATGGCGTGCTCCTCTACGGCGTCATGGTTAATCGCCTGTGTTGGCGATGTCGTCATGATCCCGTGAGCCGCATCCGCGAAATAAGAGGACAAAGTCATCCGTCTTCCTCAACGCGGGCCCGATGCGGTGCCGTGCCTTACTGATGCACACCCAATGTCCCGCTTACGTATTGGGCGCGGCAGGCCAGGCGGGCCAGTTTGCCGCTGGTGGTGCGCGGGATAGCGCCGGCCGGGAGGAAACGCACGTCGGAAACGGTCACACCATGTCGGTGCGACACCGCGTCCCGGATCGCCTCGATCGCCGGCTGAGGATCATCGCGGCTGGTGCCCGCGGCGCGTTCGGCGACGACGATCAGGCGCTGGCGGCTGTTGTTGGAGGCTTCCGCGCCCGGCGCTTCGTTGGCCGGTACGGAAAATGCGGTTACGTATCCACGACGCACCATCGGTGAGGCTTCCGCCACGGTGGCCTCGATGTCTTGCGGATAGTGGTTGCGGCCGTCGATGGTCACCAGATCGACGATCCGGCCCGTCACGTAGAGCTCGCCGCCGAGATACACCCCCAGGTCCCCGGTGCGCAGCCAGGCGCCCCCGAGGGCGGCGCCCTCCGCGTGGCTCCCCTCCGCGAGTCGCGATCGCAGCCCGGCGCCGAACGCCCGCCGGGTTTCGTCGGGCAGTCCCCAGTAGCCCCGGCCAATGTTGTTCCCCCGCAACCAGATTTCGCCGACCTCACCGTCGGGCAATTCGGTCTCGGTATCGGGGTCGACGATCACCGCCCACTCGCTACGAGCGACCCGGCCGCAGGACACCTGCGGCACGGCATTGGGGGCATCGGCCGCGACTCGTACCGCGTGACCGGCCCCCAATTGTTCGCGGTCGAGATACACGACCGATGCCTCCGCGGAGGGATCGATAGTCGCGACGAAGAGCGTCGCCTCCGCGATGCCGTACGAGGGTTTGAACGCCGTGCGCGGTAATCCGTAGGGCGCGAACGCCTTATTGAAGGTGTTGACCGCGTCGATGCTGACCGGTTCGGAACCGATGATCAGCACCACATTGCCGAGGTCGACGTCGTCACCCGGCCCGGGCAGGCCACGCTGCGCGGTCCACTCGTACGCGAAATTTGGCGCGGCGGTGACCACCCGGCCTTGCCGCGACTCGGCGGACAACGCCTGAATCCACCGCAGCGGCCTGCGGACGAACGCCGTCGGCGACATCAGCGTGGAGTGTCCGCCGTACACCGCGGGAAAGCCGATCATCGACAAGCCCATGTCGTGGTAGAGCGGCAGCCAGCTGACGCCGTGGGTGTTCCGGTCCAGCAGGTCGATCGACAGGATCATCTGCACCAGGTTGGTGCCGACCGCCCGGTGAGTGATCTCCACGCCGACCGGGGGCCGCGTGGAGCCCGAGGTGTACTGCAGGTGTGAGACGTCGTCCATGCCGAGCTCGGTGGGGACGAACAGTTCCGCCGCCGAGTCGGGTATCTGATCGACCACGACGACCCGTGGCCTTCTCAGCTGTGGGAGGTTGGCGAGAAAATTTTCAACCGCGTCCTTCGCGGCCGTCGTCGTCAGCACGACGGCGGGCTCCGAGTCGCGAAGCGCCGTGTCGAGACGTTCGGCGTGGCCCGGCAATTCGGGCGCGAACAGCGGCACCGCTATGGTTCCGGCCTTGACCGCCGCGTAGAAACCCGCGACATAGTCGATGCCCTGCGGCGCGAGGACGGCGACCCGCTCGCCGCGACTCGCGGCTTGTTGCACGTGCGCGCCGATGGCTTGCAAGCGGACACCGAATTGGGTCCAGGTCACTTCGACTGCCTGCCCGTCGGTCGCGTGGCTGTAGTCCAGGTAGCGGTACGCGACGGCGTCGCCGACGTTGGCGATGTTGCGTTCGATCAGCGATATCAGCGTGGCCCCTGGCGGCAACGCGACGTTGCCGTCGGGGGCCAGGCAGTCCTCAATCTGTAGCAGGCCAGGGACATCCGCGGCGTGTTGCCGGGAACCGCAATCCATAAGCGCAGTCTAGGTGCCCGCGACTACGTCACTCCGTTGCCGTTGCATCGCCGGCCCGTCCCGTCTGCGTTCGGGTGCGCGGTAGGGTTACCCGGCAGGCGATATTGACCAGGGAGTGGGCATGTCGGGTCGTAAGTTTTCGTTCGAGATCAACCGGACTAGCAGCGCGCCCGCCGCGACCTTGTTCCGGCTCGTGTCCGACGGGGCCAACTGGTCGAAGTGGGCCAAGCCCGTCGTCCTTCAGTCGGGCTGGGCTCGGCAGGGCGATCCGGCGCCGGGCGGCGTCGGGGCCGTCCGCAAGGTGGGCATGTGGCCCATGCTGGTGCGGGAGGAGACCGTCGCCTACGAGCAGGATCGCCGCCACGCCTACAAGCTGGTCGGACCCCCGAGCCCGGCCAAGGATTACTCCGGCGAGGTGCTGTTGACACCAAATGCGGCGGGCGGCACCGACATCCGCTGGACCGGCTCGTTCATCGAGGGAGTTCGCGGGACGGGTCCGGTGATGCGGGCCGCGCTGGGCGGGGCGGTCCGGTTTTTCGCGGGCCGGCTGGTGAAGGCGGCCGAACGCGAATCGAACGGTGCGCGATAGTCCTTGGGGCCGAAGGGGTTTCATCGGCGAAGCCAACCCATTCGTTGTCTTCGGGCGACCACTCGACGCGGTAGGTGTAGTGCAGTTCGCTCACTTGTGTTCACCCCTTAGCGTTTGCAGTTTGTCGATGGCCGCGATGACTTGCCTCAGTTGGTAGACAGCGTGGCGGTGTAGCTATCGTGTTTGCTGCTACCAGGCACTACGCCAGGGCGCTCGGTAAAACACCAGGTCAGACAGTATTGGTCGGCCGCTTCTCGCTTTCATATTTCTTGGTCATGTGCTCGATGGCCTGCAGCTGCGTCTGCGCGAGATCGTCCCGCACCTGCCCGGCCCGCGCGGCCGCATCCAGCGTCGGCTGCGCCTGCCCCTGGAAATGCGGCATCACTTCGGCGGCGAACAATTCGGCGGATCGCTTGGTTGCGGCCGGATTGGCCCACTCGTGGCCCATCTGCAGCATGCAGCCGAAGCCGCCGGACTGGTCCCACAGCCGCTGCACCTGGGCCCGTGCCCGCTCGGGCGTGCCGATGACGCCGGCTCCGTTGTCGTTGATGATGTCGATCATCTCGTCGAGGCGCTCGCCCGGCATGGTCATCTGGGGGAAGGCGGCCACCTTCTGGAAGTACCGGAACCACGGCTCGATGCCGAATTTCACGTCGGCGCGGGCCTGTTCGTCGGTCTCGGCGAGGTGGAACGGTCCCACCAGGCTCCAGTTGCTGCGGTCGACCTGCGTGCCGAAGGCCGCCGCGCGCTCTTCGACGATGCCCCAGTGATAGGCGAGCGCGTCGAAGCCCTCGATGATCAGCGTCGCCCCGATGGACAGCAGGCCGATGCCGTGCTTGCCGGCCAGCCGGGCGCCGGTGGGTGAGGCGACTGCGGCCACCGCCAGCGGTATCCCGCCGTCGGAGTAGGGAGCCAGCTGCAACTTGGCGTCGAACAGTTGGTGCGTGGCGGTTTTGGCGCTCACCGTCTCCCCCGCCAGCAACCGGACGACGATGTCAAGGTTGGTTTCCAGAAGCTCGCGCGTATCGGTGGGGTTGAGCCCGATCATCGCGGAGTCGGTGGGCAGCGAGCCCGGGCCCATCCCTCCGATCACGCGGCCGTGGGTGAGGTGGTCCAGCAGCATCAACCGGTCGGCGACCCAGAGCGGGTTATGGTAGGCGAGCGAAATGACCCCGGTACCAAACCGAATCCGTTTGGCGCGTTCGGCTGCGGCGGCGATGAAAACCTCCGGGGAGCTGATGATTTCGCTGCCGGCCGAGTGATGCTCGCCCAACCACACTTCGTCAAAGCCGAGCGCGTCGAGATGTTCGATGAACTCGAGGTCACGCTGTAACGCAAGCGTCGGGTTGGTGCCGGCGCGGTGGAATGGGGCGATGAAATATCCAAACCTGAGCTTGGCCATGGGGATCCCCTTGCAAGTCGAGTTGCGGAGAACCATAACTCAAGTCGCTCATGGCCGGTCCAGGTATTGCCCAGCGCTTTGACGGTTACGGCTGGCTCAAGTGGGTGATCACGGGTAGCCGCCGCAGACGTTGCCGACGCAACCGCCCCCGCCGCCCGGTCCGCCGCCGCCCCCGCCAACGCCGGGGATGGTGCCGCCGCCGCCACCGGGTCCGCCGCCACCCGTCGGGCCGCCGGGGATGCTGCCACCGCCACCACCGGGTCCGCCGCCGCCCGTGGGGCCGCCCGGTGCCGTGGACGGCGCCGGCGCCACGCTGGACGAAGGCGTCGTGGTGGTCGTTGGCGTCGTGCTGCTGCTTGGCCCCTTATTGCCGCCACCACATCCGACCGCCAACACAAGCATGGCCGCGCCGCCGAAAACCGCGACCGTAGCCCTGGCTTGAGGTCTCATCAGAATCCCCACTTCCCGCTCGAACCACCCTTTATGCAGTCCATTGGTCCGTACCCCGGCATGTGGACGCGCAAACGGGTTCGCGGTACTGAGAGGTCGCTGTCACCGCGGGCTCGGCGCCTCGGCGAATGGGCCCCGGCGAACTTATGGGGCGAGACCGCTTAGCAGTTGGCGCCGGGAATGCAGCCGGTGAGGGTCGCCATGTGAACGCCGGCATGACCCCCGGGAGCGGCCGCGTTGGGAATGACGGGCGACACGGCAGACGACGGGTGCGTCGGCGTTGTCGACGCGCCGCCGGCCGGGCTTACGCCACCGCCGCCGAACCCGATCACTGCAAGTGCGGCTACACCGCCGAGCATCGCGATCGCCGTCTTGGTTTGTGCCTTCATCAGCCTCTCCTCTCGGCGGGTGTTTGTTGCATGCATTTTCGCGTGTTAATAGCTAACCATACACCTATGCAACTATCGCTACAAGCAAACTTCGACGGGTCCGGCACACCACCGGGCGATCAGGGGTGCCCGCTGCAGGTGCCGCGCGACGACGGATTGTTTGCCAAGCAGCACGACGGGCGGCCGCGGGTCGGCGCGACAACGGCGACGCCACCGTCGGCAAATAACTCGGCACCGAATCGCCGGGTGTGGAAACGGGACATTCCCGAGCCGACGCCGGGAGAGTGCTTCCCGGCCTTTTCTAGCCTTCCTTGGTGATCAACTTGCGCAGTGCCACGCGATCGGGCGTCAGCAGCTCCTCGATGCGCGGGTGGTTCACCTCGGCGACGATGATCTCGCCCACCTCCTGATTGACCTCGCTGAAGATCCCGTGGGACTTCATCTTTGAGGTCTGATACAGGTTGTCGTCGGTGGGGGTGACGTAGTGCACGGCCTCGGCCTTGAACCGGTGAACCAGCCACAGGTGGATCAAGGTCATCAGCCGCTTCTGCCGCAGCTCCTCGCTGAACGTGTTCTGATCGCGCACCAAAAGGATGGTGCGGCCCCGCCGGTCTTGGATCGGCTGGAAGATCACGTTCGCGAGCTTCTTGTCGCCGTCTCCGTAGATGCCGAGCTCGAGCACCTCCGAGCCGGCACGCTGCGGCCTAAGCTGCACGCGCAGCTTGTCTTTGATCTGGTAGTGGCCGCTCCACATGGCCAGCCACTCCTCCAGCAACTTCCGCGGCACCTCGGTCTGCACCAGGTGCTGGTGTTGGGTCGAGCCCTTGCCCATCGCCTTGGTGGTCGCCGTGCGTCCCGACGAGGCGGCCAGCGCGGCGTCGCTGCGTGGCCCGCCCACCAGGGTTTGCGGTGTGCGGTAGGGAGATTCGACGAGGCGCATCTTGCGCTGCAAGCGGGCCAGCGCCAGCATGCCGTCCTGCCGGAGCGCGGTGGCGAATTCCTCGGCGGCGACGCCGTCGATCTGGTGTCCGCCGTAGGTGATGAAGTTGAAGACGAAGCCCATCTTGCCGAGTTCTTCGGGGAAGCGCCGCATCTCCTCGTCGGTCATGCCGGTGGTGTCCCAGTTGAACGACGGGGACAGGTTGTAG
Organism: Mycobacterium malmoense; assembly: GCF_019645855.1. Lineage (NCBI taxonomy): Bacteria > Bacillati > Actinomycetota > Actinomycetes > Mycobacteriales > Mycobacteriaceae > Mycobacterium > Mycobacterium malmoense. Next base: position 2,801,801 of record NZ_CP080999.1, on the reverse strand, counting down.
GCCAGCATCTGGTCGGGGAACTCGGCATGGATTGCCTCGGCGAACTGCCGGGCGTCGGCGAGATCGGCGGTCTTGGTCTCCATCCAGAGGATGTCGGCGAACGGCGCCGCCGCGAGCGACTTGGCGATCGCATAGGGAATTCCGCCCCGGATCTGGTAGTAGCCCTCGGGGGTCTTCGCCAGCTCGCAGTCCCATGGCGGGTCGACGCCCAGCTCCTTGGCCTTTTCGCGCGCGGTGTAGAGCGACGCACGCTGGGCGAACCCGCGCCACTCCTCCGGGCTCATGTCGACCGGCTCGCCCTCGCTCTCACCGAATTCGAGCACCTCCGCCACGGCCTCGCCGTAGGTCATCAGCCCGGCGTCGTCTTCCCAGGCGGCCACGAACCGCGACTCGACCTGGTCGAAGAGGTCGTCGATCGATTGTTGCCCGTCCTCGCGCCAGGCGTTGACGGCATCGGAGATCAGGCCCTGAATGCCTTGGCGCTCAAGCCAGGCGGTGGCTGCCGCGTACTGGCCCTCGGCCAGAGCATAGAGGAGATGGCCGTTGAGTTCCTTGACGCCCAGTTCGTAGAAACGTCGCACCAGCGCCAGGAAGCAGGCCTTGTAGGAAGGGATGTCCAGGTTGGTGGCGCCGAGAAGGAACGGCTGATCGCGCTCGTCGGCGCGGCTGTCGATCAGGTTGGCGGCCTCGGCATCGGTGCGGGCGACGATGATGCCGGGCACCCGCATGACGTCGAGCTGGAACCGGGCGGCGTTGAGGCGCTTGATCTGTTCGTCCGACGGCACCAGAACCTTGCCGCCCTGATGGCCACATTTCTTGGTGCCCGGGCGCTGGTCCTCGATGTGGTATCCGGGCACGCCGACCTCGACGAAACGGCGGATCAGGTTGCGCACGTGCGGGTCACCGCCGTGGCCGGTATCGGCGTCGGCGATGATGAACGGGCGATAGTCATAGGCCGGGGTCGTGGCGCGCTGCCGTTCACTCATGTGCAGGCGCATGTACTGCTGATTGCGGTCGGCCGTCAGCAGGGCGCGCACCAGCACCGCGGCATCGTCGGGCACCTGGCTCAACGGGTAGCTGGCGAGGTCGGGCCCGGGATCTTCGGTGGTGGAACCCTTGGCTGAGGTTGCCCAGCCGCCGAGGTAGATGGCTTCGATCCCCATCCGCTTGAGGCTCACCGCCTGCCCGGGCGAATACGGACCGAACGTGGTGATGCTCTTCTTCGCGGCGAACAGCTCGCGCAGCCGATCATAGAAAGCCGCCGCCGCTTCTCTCGCCACGATGTAGTCGGTCGGGATCGTGCCGCGCTGCTCTGCGACTTGGCGGGCCGTGTAGAGGCGGGTGATGCCCGCGAACCGGGAGTTATCGAAGTATCGCTGCGTGGCCTCCACGTCCCGGTCGAACGGCATGCGGACCTCGGTGTCCGTTTCGATGATGGCCATGGGCTTACGCTCCTCTTCAACACGATTCCGCTGAACGTGAGTTTATCCCCGGAGGCGATAGTTCAATCAGGGGCAAAAGACCCGAGTGCACCGGGGTTCTGGATCGCCGGGACCGGCGGTGCTGGTGTCGTCGGCGTCGCGGACCGGCGCCGCGATCGGGCTATGACTTCGATGCGTTGCGCCGCAACCAATCCCGCTGCCGACGGACGAAATCCGCGTCGACGACCCTCCCATGGCCCGGAACGTAGATGGCTCCAGGCCCACCGACCGCGAGCAGCCGATCAAGCGTCGTCGGCCAGGCCGCCACATCGGAATCGGCGTCGATGACCGGGTCGGCGGACTCCTCGACGAGATCACCGGTGAACACCACGACCCGGTCGTCATCGTCGGCCACGACGACCAAGTCCGACGTGGTGTGGCCACGACCCAGGTGGGCGATCGTCACGGAGCGGTCGCCAAGGTCGACCACGGCGTCATAGACGCCGTGGTTCGGCGGGCGCAAGGCCGCGATCGCGCGGTCGATCTCCGCGGCGTCCGCGCCGTGGGTCAGCGCGTCGCCGCGCAGCTGGTCGGTCGCCGACGATAGGTATTCGACAACGTCGGGTGCGCAGTACACCTCGGCGTCGGCGAACACCGAGGAGCCCAGGACGTGATCGAAGTGCTTGTGCGTCAACACAACACGTGTAACTGGACACCCCGCGATCCGGCGGACGTCGGCGTCGATCGCGACCGCCTCGGCGAGCGTCGTACCGGTGTCGACGAGCAGCGCCCCGGTCCGGCCCCGCACCAGCCCGACCGTGACATCACAGAAGGGCAGCCGGCAGCGATGCACGTGGGCGGTCAGCCGCTCCCAGGCGAAATGCACAGACAGGAAGGTAGTCGCCGAACGTCGGAAATGGTTGACATGTCGGAAATCTCCGACGTATATTGCCGGCATGGCCACCGCCGATCGCGTCTTTCTCGCGCTGGCGAATCCCGTGCGGCGGGAGCTGCTCGAGATCCTCGCTGGCCGGCCCCTGTCCGCCGGGGAACTCAGCGGCCGCTTCGAGCTCAGTCGCCCGGCCGTCGCCGAGCACCTCAAAGTCCTGCGTGACGCGGGACTGGTGGCCGACGAGCCGCAGGGCCGCCGGCGCATCTACCGCCTGACCGCGGAACCGCTGGCGGAGCTGGGTGAGTGGCTGCATCCGTTCGAGAAGTTCTGGCGTGCGCGACTTGCCGAGCTCGCCGCGGCGGCAGAGGAGCTGCAGTGACCGAGACAAACTTGGCCGGTAAAACGCTCGCGACGATCCAGGTGGACCAATTCGTGGCGGCACCGCCTCGCCGAGACCGCCGCACAGGAATAAGCGGGAGCCATGGCCACCACCGATTCTCGTGAAGTCGTCATCGAGGCGACGCCCGACGAGATCATGGAGGTCCTGTTCGACCTCGACTCGTTGACCCAGTGGTCCTCGTTCCACCGAAAGGTCGAAATCCTGGAGCGGGACGAGCGGGGCCATCCGAGCAGATCTCGGCAAACGGTCAAGATCGCGGGCGTCAGCGACGAGCAAGTTCTGGACTATTCCGTTCACGACGACGGCGTGAGCTGGACACTGGTGAGCGCCAAACAACAACGCGCGCAGGAGGGCCGCTACACGCTGACCCCCGAGGGCGATGCCACCCGGGTCCGTTTCGAACTCACCGTGGACCTATCCGTGCCGCTCCCCGGATTTCTGATCAGGAGAGGGGCCAGCGGTCTGATGGACACGGCCACCGAGGGCCTGCGCAAGCGCGTGCTGGAAGTCAAGAAGCGTCACAAGTAGCCGTCATGATCCAAAATGGTGACCGGCCACGGCGGCGAAAAACGGGTGCTTCCGGAGACACGGTTCGGCAGCGACACTGTCCTTTATGGAATCGACACAGGCGAGCACATTTCACCGGATCGCATCGGTCATCGGCGGGCTGGCACTCCTGGTTCCGCTGGTCGGCTGCGGCGGTCATGGGGGCGGCCGTATGACGGCCCCGCTGACGCCGAAGGTGACCACCCTCGGCCGGACCCTCGCGGAAGCGCCTGCCAACGGGCCGTTGACGATCAGCAGTCCCGCGTTCCCCGATGGCGGGCCGATCCCCGTGCAGTACACCTGCAAGGGGGCCAACACCGCGCCACCGCTGACATGGTCGGCGCCGTTGGGCGGGGCGCTCGTCGTCGACGACGCGGACGCCGTCCGCGGCCCCTACATCCACTGGATCGTGGTGGGAATCCCTCCCGGTCCCGGGACCACCGCGGACGGTCAGACACCCGCCGGGGGAAGCAGCCTGCCGAACTCGGCCGGCCAGGCCGGATACAGCGGGCCCTGCCCGCCCGCGGGCACCGGGGTGCACCACTACCGGTTCACCCTCCACCAGCTTCCCGCCAACTTTCAGCTCCCCGCGGGACTCGTCGGTGTGCAAGCGGCACAGGCGATAACACAGGCCGCGGCGGGACAGGCGCAGCTCACCGGAACATTCGGCGGCTGACGCTCAGGCGATGTCGTCGAGCGCCTGATAGGCGGCGTTATAGCCGGGAGTGAATGTAATGCCGGGGCCGCCATGACATCCCGCGCCGCCGAGATACAGGCCGTCGATGGGAATCGGAAAGTCGAGGAAGCCCTTGGGCCCGGGACGATTTGGACCCATCAGGTCGGGATGCAGCAGTCCGTGGCAGAAGTCGCCGGCCGGTGCACCGAACATGGTGTTCATGTGGTAGGGCGCGAACGTGATATGGCGGATCACGATGTCCTTGAAGTTGGGGGCAAATCTGGTGACCTTGTCGACAACGCGCTGTGCCATCTCATTTTTCAGATGCCCGTGCTGGTCGCGGCCGGCCTCGACCGGAAAGGCGTAGGCGAATGCGCTCGCCGCGTGCTTTCCGGGCGGCGCCATGCTCGGATCGTGCACCGACGGAATCTGTAACCCCATCGACGGGTTGTCCGGGACGATGCCGCGGCGGCAGGTTTCCCATTGCAGCTGTTGCTCTTCCGGCGTTCCGAAGATGCCGATCGACTGCTGCATGCCGGCCTCGTTCAGCAGTTCGTAGGGCGGGGCGAACTCGGGCAGCCCGTCGAGGGCGAAGTGGATTTGCACGAAAGAAGCCCGGTGATCCCGGCCGGACACGCGCGAGACCAGTTCTGCCGGAACGTGTTCGGACGCGATGAGCTCGGTGAGGGTCACGTCGGGCGCCAGGTTGGACACCACGATCGGCGCGGTGATCGTCGAACCGTCCCGTAGTCGTACGCCGGTCACCGCATCGTGGTCGACGAGAATCTGCTCAACCCTGGTGCGGAATCGGATTTCGCCGCCGTCGGAAACGAAGAGCCCGCACAGATGCTCGGTGAGTGCGCCGATGCCGCCCTCGAGCTTGGTCATCATCGCGGTGCTGTCTGTGCTGTCCTGGGGGACCGCCAGGGCGAACGCCAAACAGGTGGCGCTGCCTGGTGTATAGGGCCCTCGGTAGGTGGAGTTGACGGCCAGAAACGCGAGCATCCCCCGCATCACCGCGTGTTTGTCCTTGTCCGGCAGGAAGCGGTCGATCACGTCCATCGCCGACCCGAACAGCATTTCGTGAATCGCCCGGCGTTCGGCATCGTTGGCCGCGCAAGCATACATCTCGTCGAGAGTCTTGGGAGGTTTGCGGACATCGAAGCGGCCCAAGGCTTTTGCAGGCCCCTGACTCCAGCCGATCAGTTCGGCCATGCCGGTGACCGCCTCGAAGCCGTGCTTCTCGCCGAGGTGCGTCATCAGCTGGATCGGGTCGCGGTAGAAGATCATCGGCTCCTCGCCGGATTCGCCGATGTTGGTCGACATCACCTCCGGCTCCACCGTCGGCAGCGTGTCGAGGCCGAGCTCCTTGGTGATTTGGCTCGCCGTCGGAAACTGCACCGAACCCGCGATCTCGTACCGGAAGCCGTCGATCAATTCGACGGTCGCCGCCATGCCCCCCGCATAGGTGTTGGCTTCCAGGCACAGTGTGCGAAGACCCGCGCGTTGCAGAACCGCCGCTGCCGTCAGCCCGTTGTGCCCGGCGCCCACCACGATCGCGTCAAAATCGGTCCCGCTCATAATTCTGGCCCTCCCTCGAGTAGCGCGTGACAAGAATATGTCAGTACTGACATAATTGGAAGATGTCAGTACTGACCAGCCCGGGAGGGCTGGGATACGATCGGCGCGACATGGCCGCCCCGACAAACCGTCACCAACAACGCCGACGATCGACGCACGAGGCGCTTCGCCAGGCGGCATTAAAGAGCTTCGCCCGCAAGGGATTTGCCAACGTGACCGTAACCGAGCTGGCGCGCGAGGCCGGCGTCACCGAACGCACCTTCTTCCGGCATTTCCCTACCAAGGAGGCGGTGCTGTTCCAGGACTACGAGACGCACCTGGAATGGCTGGCCGAGGCGCTGGCCCAGCGTCCCGCCTCCGAGTCACTCTTCGATGCGGTGCTCGCGAGCGTGGCAACCTTCCCGCACGACCTCGAGGTGGTGCGCCAGGCCGCGACGGCTCGCGCGGAGCTGATCAGCGCCGACCGCATCGCGAGCCACCTGCGGGTGGTGCAGTCGTCGTTTGCTCGGGTGCTGACCGACTTCGTCAGGAACCGCAACCCGGACGTGGCGAACATCGATCTCGGCGCCGAGGTCGCGGGGTCTGTGATGGCGGCGACGCTTGTTGTGGCGGTAGAACATTGGGGCTGCCACGGCTGTGCCGACGACCTCGGTGGACTCGTGGCCGCGAGCCTGGATCTGCTTCGCTCGGGCTTGGCGCCGCTGGCTTGACCGAGGATCTTGGCGCCGAGTGTGATCTGGCGGTGCCGACACGCCGAGGGACGCCGCCCTGAGAACACACTCGAATGGGCTTGTCCGGCTTAGTACAGGGGTGACCAGGCGGAGGTGCGCAGCAATCGGCTGGTCCACTGGTCTCGCAGATCCAGGGCGTCGTGCATCCAGGTGCCCGGGGCGCGGTGCTCGGGGGGAATATGCGTGCGGAGCAGTTCGAGCAGTTGCTCCGGCCGCTGGATGCGCTGCATCAAGGTGACCTCGCGGCGTAGGTGGCTGCCCAGGGCGGGCTGGAAAGCCGCCTGGATGGTCAGCATGGACGACGGCCGCTCAAGGCTTCGGGCATAGACGTCGCCGCAGCGGACGATGTATTCCTCGAACTTGTCTTGGTAGGGCCACATGGTGTCTTCCATGTAGAGGCTCAGCTCGTGTTCCCGCCCGTCGACCGGCACCTCGTCGAACGACACGCCCTGCAACGGCGACCACGGGAGCGGTATGAGCAGCTTCGCCTCGACCTCGTGGCGCAGTTCGTCCAGGCCGCGCATCCACTTCTGCAGATCGCCCTGTTGTACCCGCAGGGCAAGGCGTTCCCATGCCGCCCCGTCCTGAACGGCGGTGATGGTGACGACGGTGTAGGCGGGACCGCTGCCCTGCGCGTGATGGGCGTACCACAACAGCCGGGCGTCATCGCCGTCGGCGAGCATGGGCATCCAGCCCTCCCGAAACGCGGCCTCGAAGTGGTCTTCGCGCCGGCCGCGCACGTTGTGCACCTCGTGCATGAACAGCACGCCGAGACCTCCCGCCCGCGGCGCTCTTTCCTGAACGCCGTCGCTCAACGGACGGTAACCCGGCCGGCTTTTCGGGTCCACCTTGGGTCTAGGTGTGCCCAATTGGCCGCCGCGAGCGGCCAAGACGGCTGGCCGGACAAACGTGTCAGACCCTGCGCGCATCGTGGCGGCAAAGCACGACGAAAGATAAGGGGGATGCGATGTGCTGGATGTGTGACCACCCGGGCAGCACCGTGGCCGATTACCTCGCCGAGATACGCCGAAAGATTCGCGAGCGAGGCTGGACGGTGCAGTATGTCGAGGACGATCGAGTGCCGTACGCATACACCATCGGCCTGACCCGTCACGGGTTGCCCGAATTCTTGATGACCGGCATCTCGCCGCGGCGGGCGCTTGGGTTATTGGGCGGGATCGTCGAGTCGGCACCGGCTATCGACGTGCCCAAACCTGGTGCGCGACTTACCCTTAGCGGCCCCACCCTGGTCGAAGTTGTCGAGGTCGAACACCCCGACGCGCACATGAACTCCGCGATCGCGATCTACGGCGGCGACGTGCGTGCGTTGCAACTGGTGTGGGCCGACTGGCGCGGACGCTGGCCCTGGTCATCGGCCTTCAACAACGGTCGGGGCATACAGCCGGTGCTCGGCGTGCGGACGGCGACGTGAAATGGGCTGCTCACCCCGGTAGGCTGCTGTTCTATGGGGTTTAAGGCGGGAGGACCCGTGGCGGCACGATTGGCCGCCGCGGGACTGCTCCTTGCGGGCTGGGCCGCGTCCGCGGGCGTCGCCGGCGCCGACCCGCAGCCGCCGCCCGCACCGAAGACGACGATCGACCACGACGGCACGTACGCGGTGGGGACCGACATCGCGCCGGGCATATACAGCTCGGCGGGGCCGGTCGGCGACGGCACGTGCTACTGGAAGCGGATCGGCAACCCCGACGGTGCGCTCATCGACAACGCCCTGAGCAAGAAGCCGCAGGTAGTGCAGATCGATCCGACAGACAAATCGTTCAAGACGTCGGGCTGCCAGCCCTGGCAGTTGACTCCCGACGCCAATCCGCCCGCTAATACACCGCCTCCAGGTGTGCAGGGCACTCTCGGCATCCTCAACGGGCTGCTCGGCGGCCAGAATGGCCAGCAAGCCCCCCACTCCTGACGGAGTTTGCTGTCGTGGCAAGTGGCGCACAACAGATTGTCGTGGTCGGTGCCGGCGTAAGCGGCTTGACGTCGGCCATATGTCTGGCCGAAGCGGGCTGGCCGGTGCGGGTGTGGGCGGCCGCGATGCCGCAGCAGACGACCTCAATGGTGGCGGGAGCGGTGTGGGCGCCACCGCGGCCGGCCGAACGCGCCGCCAAGACGCTGGGCTGGACCGAGCATTCCCTACGGGTGTTTCGGGACCTGGCCAACGACCCCAGCACGGGGGTGCGGATGGCGCCGGCGCTAATTGTCGGTCAATTGACCGAGGCGATGTCGTCCGCGGCCGAGCTGATCCCCGACCTGCGGCCGGCCGACCCGGCCGATATCCCCGCCGGCTTTGGTGCTGGGTTTCGCGCCACCATGCCGATGATCGACATGCCGCACTACCTCGACTATCTGACACGGCGGCTGGACGCCGCCGGCTGCGCAATCGAGGCGCGTCCCGTGCGGTCGCTGGCCGAGGCCGCCGATGCCGCACCGATTGTCGTCAACTGTGCCGGTCTTGGCGCCGGAGCGCTGACGGGCGACGACACGGTGCGGCCGCTGTTCGGCCAGCACGTCATCCTCGCCAATCCCGGCCTGCGGCAACTGTTCCTGGAGATCAACGCCGGCCGGGAATGGACTTGTTACTTCCCCCACCCGCAGCGCGTGGTGTGCGGCGGCATCAGCATCCCCGGCCGCTGGGACACCACGCCGGATCCCGAGGTGACCGACCGGATCCTGCAGCGCTGCCGCCTCGCCGAGCCACGGCTCGGCGAGGCCGAGGTGCTCGAGACGATCACCGGGCTGCGTCCCGACCGTCCGTCGGTGCGCGTGGAGGTTGAGCCGCTCGGGCGGGCGCGGTGCGTCCACAACTACGGCCACAGCAGCAACGGCGTGACCTTGTCCTGGGGTTGCGCGCGCGACGTGATGCGGCTGGTCGCTAGCCCTGTCGCCCGCTTCGGCGGCTATCCTTGCAAAGATAGCAACCGGTGAGCAGACGCAGACTCGCACAAACCGGCGCGGAAAAGTGCGACTCTATGTCTGCTCGCCGTCGAGACCGGTGGAGACGCGGTGAGTATCGACTACGCGCTGCACGCCCACATCGCCTCCATCAGGATCAACCGCCCCGAGACGCGCAACTCGCTGGACATGGAATGCCCAGGCCCGACGGGTGGAACAAGGACGACGCCATCCACGCCGTCCTGCATCGATTCCCGGTGTACAAGCCGATCGTCGCGGCGGTGAACGGCACCTGCGTCGCGGGCGGCTTCGAGATGTTTTCGACGACCGAGAATGCCTCCGGCAAATATCAGAGGGGCCGCGCGCCTTCGCCGAGAAGCGACCGCCGCGGTGGCGGGCCGCTGAGCCGTCAGACGCGGGCGCGGCGGCCGGCGTCGCGGACCACCAGCGACAGCACCCAGCTCACGATCGACAACACGATGGCGGCCCAGATCGCCGTCCACCAGAAGTGGTCGATCTGCAGCCCCCAGTGCGTGGTGTGTTCGGTGATCCAGGCCGTGATCCACAACATCAACGCGTTGATGACGATGTGGATCAGGCCGAGGGTCAGGATGTACAGCGGGATCGACAGGAACTGGACGATCGGCTTGATGAATGCGTTGACCAGACCGAAGATCACCGCGACGACGAAGATGATGCCGACCCGCTCCAGCCTCGTGTCACCGCCGACGAAGCTGATCCCGTGCACGAAGAGCGTGACGATCCATAACGCGAATCCGGTCAATGCGGCGCGAAGCAGAAAAGGGCCCATGCGGGAGATCCTGCCACCGCGCCGGGCAAGAAGTAAGCCGGTCAGTTCAGGTTGTAGAAGCGCTGCGCGTTGCGGCCGCCGATCTTTTCGCGCGCTTCCTCGCTGATGTCGGCGCGGGTGCGCAGGTGCTTGGTGCTCTCCGGCCATTCGCCGTCCCAGTGCGGGTAATCGCTGGCGAACATGATGAAGTCGGCGCCGAGCACGTCGATCACGCCCGGCAGGATCGGTTCCTCGGGCTCACAGGTCACAAAGATGTTGCCCGCCTTGAGATATTCGTGCGGATCGCGGCGCCAGCCGCGCTCGACCCAATCCCCGCGCTTCTCGTAATGCTCGTGCAGGCGGTCGACGAAGAATGGCACCCAGCCCGCCCCCGCCTCGAGAAAGGCGACCCGCAACCGCGGATGGCGCTCGAAGACGCCGCCGGAAACCAGCGCGGTCATCGCCGTCATCTGGTCGAACGGAAAGCTGATGCAGTGCACCTGGATGTAGTTGGTGAAGCGGTCCACGCCGATCTTCGGCAGGTGGATGCCCGGGGCGCCGTGAATGCCCAGCGGCATCTCGAGGTCGACGGCCGCGGCGTAGAACGGGTCGAGGTCCGGGTGGTCGAGGTTGCGTGTCTTGAGCGCCGGCGGGACGAGGGTCGCCACCAGCCCGAGGTCCTTGGCCTCGGTCATGACGTCGATGGCCACCTGCCCGTGCTCGACCGGGGCCACGGCGACGCCGCGCAACCGGCCGCCCGACGAGGCGCAGTAATCCGCGATCCACTGGTTGTAGAGCCGCGCGAATCCGGCTGCAAATTCGGGATTTTCGAGGCTGGGCACGCACAGCCCGAGGCTCGGATACAGCACCATCGTGTCGATGTGATCGCGGTCGGCGTCGCCCAGCACGCCTTCGGGCGACCGGCAATTGATGCCGGGTGCGTTGCTGATCCCGTGCTCGGGCGGACAACCCGCGCCCGGGCCTTGGTCCTCCGGGTAGTTGCGGCCCTCGAACGTCAGCCGCAGCCGCCCGTCCGGGCTGGGTTTGATGTGTTCGGGCCAGCGCTCGAGTGCCTCGATGGTCAGCGAGGAGTTCTCGGCGACGTGCCCATCGGCGTCGATGATCCGCATGCATTCGCAACCTACTCTCGCGCCAGCGCGCCCGGTACTGCACGATGCTGACGTGACAACACAAAGTCCTCAAAAGAAGAAGTTGACGGGCGATCAGCGAAATTCATTCATCGCGGCGTTGCTGGGCTGGACGATGGACGCCTTCGACTACTTCATCGTCGTGCTCGTCTATGCCGACATCGCGAAGACGTTCCATCACAGCAAGGCCGAGGTCGCGTTCGTCACCACGGCCACCCTGATCATGCGGCCCGTCGGCGCGCTGCTGTTCGGGCTGTGGGCCGACCGCGTCGGCCGGCGGCTTCCGCTGATGGTCGACGTGATGTTCTACTCGGTGGTCGGGTTCCTGTGCGCGTTCGCGCCCAACTTCACCGTGCTGGTGATCCTGCGGCTGCTGTACGGCATCGGCATGGGCGGCGAGTGGGGGCTGGGCGCCGCGCTGGCCATGGAGAAGGTTCCCGTCGAGCGACGCGGCTTTTTCTCCGGGCTGTTGCAGGAGGGGTACGCCTTCGGCTATCTGCTGGCGAGCGTCGCCTCGCTGGTGGTGATGAATTGGCTGAGGTTGTCGTGGCGCTGGCTGTTCGCCCTGAGCATCATCCCGGCGCTGATCAGCCTGATCGTCCGCTATCGCGTGGAGGAGTCCGAGGTGTGGGAGGCCGCGCAGGACCGAATGCGGCTCACCAGCACCAGGATCCGCGACGTGCTGCGCGACGCCGCGATCATCCGCCGATTCGGCTACCTGGTGCTGCTGATGACCGCGTTCAACTGGATGAGCCACGGCACCCAGGACGTCTACCCCACCTTCCTGACGGCGACCGCCAACCACGGTGCCGGGCTGTCCAGCGTGACCGTCAAGTGGATCGTGGTGGTCTACAACGTCGGCGCCATCATCGGCGGCCTGTTCTTTGGCACGCTGTCACAGCGGTTCAGCCGCCGCTACACCGTCGTGTTCTGCGCGGTGCTGGGGCTGCCGATCGTGCCGCTGTTCGCCTACTCGCGCACCGCGGCGATGCTGTGCCTCGGCGCGTTCCTGATGCAGCTCTGCGTCCAGGGTGCGTGGGGCGTGATCCCCGCCCATTTGACCGAGATGTCGCCGGACGCCATCCGCGGCCTCTACCCCGGCGTGACCTACCAGCTCGGCAACCTGCTGGCGGCGTTCAACCTGCCCATCCAGGAACGCCTGGCCGAGTCGCACGGCTATCCGTTTGCGCTGGCCGCGACGATCGTGCCGGTGCTCATCGCGGTGGCGGTGCTGACGCTGATCGGCAAGGACGCCACCGGAATCCGCTTCGGCACGGCCGAAACCTCGTTTCTCCCAAGCGAGATGGCGTGAGCCGGTCGCGCTTCTCGCCGCCGAGCAGGCGCCGCAGCAGGTGCATCGCCACCGTCGTCGAGCGCTCGCGGACGTCGGACCGGTTCCCGGGGAGCCGCAGGGTGCGGGTGTCCGTGCGGCCGTCCGCAAGCTTCACGGTGAAACAGACTGTGCCGACGGGCTTTTCGGGCGTTCCCCCGCCCGGGCCCGCGATTCCGGTGATCGCGGCCGCGGTATCGGCGCCGAAGCGCCGCAGCGCCCCCGCCGCCATCGCCTCGGCCACCGGCTCGGACACCGCGCCGTGCGCCTCGATCAGCGCCGGGTCGACGCCCAGCAGCTGAATTTTTGCCTCGTTGGAGTAACTCACCACCCCGCCCATCACATAGTCCGACGAGCCAGGCCGGTCGGTCAGCCGCGCCGCCAACAGGCCGGCGGTACAGGACTCCGCCGTCGCTATCTTGCGGCCGGACAGCAACCGCGCGACCAGATCGTCCACGCTGGAACCGTCTTCGGAAAACAGCTGCTCTCCGTGCCGCTCGCGCAGCAACGTGGCCAGCCGCGCGTAGACGTCCGCGGCGTCGGGTTCGTAGCGGGTCACCATTTCGATCTCCCCGCGGCGCAGGCAGGTGGTGATCTCCAGCGAATCAAACCCGGGAATGCAAGCCTCCGCGCCGCGAAGCGTTTCGGCCAGCCCCGACTCGGGCAGCCCGAACATCCGAATGGTCTCCTGCCGGTAGATCGTCCGGCCGGCGATCGCCTCCCGCGCCGCGGCGGTCTCGATGGCCCTGCGCCACATCGGCTGCAGCTCGCGCGGTGGTCCGGGAAGCACGACGACCGTCGGCTTGCCGGGCACCACCACACCCGGCGCGGTGCCCACCGGGTCGAGCACCTGTGCGCCGGAGGGAACCATGGCCTGCTTGCGGTTGGCGGCGCGCACGGCATCGAAGTCGCCGGGATTAAAGTGCGCCATAAGGGATTTGAGGATGACGGCGATCTTGTTCTCGACCTCGGTGTCGAGGACTAGCTCGCGGCCGCAGAAGCGCGCCACCACCTCGACGGTCATGTCGTCGGCGGTGGGCCCCAGGCCGCCGCTGGTGACGATCAGGTCCACGCCCTCGCCCGCCAGGAAGCGCAGCTGAGCCTCGATGTCGGCGGGGCGGTCACCGCAGATGGTGATGTGGGCCAGCTCGACGCCCAGCTCCAGGAGGCGATCGGCGATCCAGGGCCCGTTCGCATCCTGGACGCGTCCGGTGAGGACCTCGGTTCCGGTGACGACGATGCCTGCGCGTGCGCTCACCGCCATGAGCCTACTGGCGGCCCTGCGGGACAATGAGCCGAAGGGCTAGCCCTTGGACAGATAGCGCTCGACGGAGGCGACCTTCTGCGTCATCGCGTCGTTGACCCCGGCTCGCCAGTCCGCCTTGATCACCGCGCTGACCCGCGGCGCGCGAGCCGCCACGGCCTCGACCGCGCGCTGCACGACGGCCATCACTTCTTCCCAGGTGTCGCCCTCAATCACGGTGAACATCGAATCGGTCTCGTTGGGCAGCCCGGAATCGCGAACCACCCGAACCGCTTCGGCGACGATCTCGCCGACACCCTCGCCCACACCCAGCGGGGTGACGGAAAACGCGACGAGCACGGACACGTGACGAGCCTACCCAACCTTTTCGGGGCCGGCCTGGCAGCATCGAGGGCCATGCGGATTCTGGTGCAACGGGTCTCATCGGCGGCCGTGTCGGTCGACGGCCAGGTGGTGGGCGCCATCCGGCCGGACGGCCAGGGCTTGCTCGCGTTCGTCGGCGTCACCCACGGCGACGATCTCGACAAGGCGCGGCGGCTGGCCGAAAAGCTGTGGAATCTGCGCATTCTCGCCGACGAACGGTCCGCGGCCGAGGTCAATGCGCCGATCCTGGTCGTTAGCCAGTTCACCCTGTATGCCGACACCGCGAAGGGCCGGCGGCCGTCGTGGAACGCGGCCGCTCCCGGGGCGGTCGCCGAGCCGCTGGTGGCGGGGTTCGCGGAGGCGTTGCGGGGGCTGGGCGCGCACGTGCAGACCGGCGTGTTCGGCGCGGACATGCAGGTCGAATTGGTAAACGACGGCCCAGTAACGGTGTTTCTGGAGCTCTGACGGTGCCTTCGCGGGTACCTTGGTTACGTCCGGAGGGCCGAATCTTGAGAAACGTCCGCCATTCATGAGCACACCTGAATTTGGGTCGCTTCGTTCCGACGACGACCAGTGGGACATCGTCAGCGGCGTGGGCTACACCGCGCTGCTGGTGGCGGGATGGCGGGCGCTGCATGCCGTGAGTCCGCAACCGCTGGTCCGGGACGACTATGCGAAGGTCTTCATCGCCGCTTCCCGGGACCCGTATCTGGCGGGTGTGCTGGCCAACCCGGGGACCACCGACGACGAGACGGCCTTTCCCCGCCTGTACGGCGTGCAAACCCGGTTTTTTGACGACTTCTTCGTTTCCGCCGGTGACGCGGGCATCCGGCAGGCGGTGATCGTCGCCGCCGGATTGGACTCCCGGGCGTATCGGCTTGAATGGCCGGATGGCACAACGGTTTTCGAAGTCGACCTACCGAAAGTCTTGGAATTCAAGACCGGGGTGCTCGATGGGCGGGGTGCCGCGGCCAAAGCTCGCAGGATCGAGGTGGCCGCCGACCTGCGCACCGATTGGCCCGCGCCGCTGAAAGCCGCCGGGTTCGACCCGCAAAGCCCCAGCGCCTGGTCGGTGGAGGGGGTGCTGCCCTACTTGACCGACGACGCGCAAAACGCGCTCTTCACCCGGATCAGTGGGCTCAGCGCGCCGGGCAGCCGAATCGCCATTGGCGCCCTGGGATCACGCCTGGACCACGAGCAGCTCGCCGCCCTGGAAACGGACCACCCCGGGGTCAATATGTCGGGTAATGTCGACTTCTCCGCTCTCACCTACGAGCCCAAGTCGGACCCCGCGCAATGGCTGGCCGCGCACGGATGGGCCGTCGAACCCGTCCGCAACACTCTGGACTTGCAGGCCGGTTACGGAATGACCCCGCCGGACGTGGACGTCAAGATCGACGGTTTCATGCGCTCGCAATACATCACGGCGACACGGTCATGAAGCTCTCCCCCGCCGATGCCATCGCGGAGATCGGCGCCAGTCCGCCCGGGAGCGGAATCGGCGCGTTCTTCGACCTCGACGGCACGTTGGTCGACGGTTTCACCGCGGCGGTTCACGTCGGTGATCGGATCCGGCGTCGGCAGGCTGGGATTGGCGAGCTACTGGGCGTGTTCGAAGCCGCGCTGCGGTATCGATTCGGCCGCTTGGAGTTTGAGCACCTTATCCTCCGGGCCGCGGGGTATCTGCGTGGCGAGTCGCTGGCTGAGCTCGACGAGCTGGGCCAGCGGCTATTTGTCGAACGTGTTGCCTCACGGCTGTATTCGCACATGCACGAAATCGTGCGGGCGCATCAGGACCGCGGGCATACCGTCGTGCTGAGTTCCTCGGCGCTGTCCATCCAGGCGCTTCCCGTCGCGCGCTTTCTTGGCATTTCCAACGTGCAGTGCAATCATTTCGAGCTCGACGAGCGCGGGCGCCTGACCGGTGAAATCGTCAAACCGATCGTGTGGGGCGCGACGAAGGCCGCCGCGGTACGGCAATTCTGCGCCGACAACGGCGTTGCGGTGCAACGCAGTTACTTCTATGCCGACGGTGACGAGGATGCGGCATCGATGTCACTGGTCGGCTATCCGCGGCCGGTCAACCCTCGCTCGGGGCTCGCCGCGGCGGCCGCGGCGCACGGATGGCCGGTGATGTGCCTCGCCTCCGGCCGTCGCGGACCGGTGCGGGCCCTGCGTTATCTGGCCAAACACGTTCGGCGCGACAGGAATTAAGGCGTCAGCAGGATTTTCACGTCGTCGCCCGACCGCGACTCCGCGGTCGCATAGCCCTTGGCCGCGTCGTCCAACGGCAGCGTCGTGGTGAAGATGCCGTCGACATCGAGCCGGCCGGACTGCAGCAGCGGGATCAACTCCGGCCACGTGCGCTGCACCGGGGCGGTGGTCATGCGCAACGTGATGCTGCGCATCAGGCACGACAGCGCGGGAAGGGGAAACGGCTGCAGATTGTGTACACCGACGACCGAGACGGTGCCGCCGGGCCGCACCGCGTTGAGCGCGTCGGTCATGGATGCGTCGGTGCCGACGGCGTCGATCACCGAGTCCGCGCCGCGGCCGCCCGTCGCGGCGATGATGGCTTCGGCCGCCGGCGAGGTGATCGGCGTCGCGCCCCACGTCGCGGCACGCTCCAGGCGACCGTCGACCTTGTCGACCGCGAAAACCCTTGCGGCACCCTGAACAAATGCGCTGCGCAGCGCGCACAGCCCGACCGCTCCCAGGCCGATCACGGCGACCGTGCCGCCGAACGGGATGTCGGCCCGCTGGGCCGCGGCCCAGCCGGTGGCGAGGTTGTCCGTGAGCAGCAGTGCCTGCTCGGTAGTGATCGCTTCGGGGATCCTGAGCGCCTGGAAGTCGGCGGCGGGCACCGCGAGCAGGTCGGCCTGCGCGCCGCCGAGCGCGCCGGCGCCGAAGATCTGCAGGCCGGAGAAGCACATGACCGGATCGCCGGTGGCGCACCCCGGACAGGCGCCGCAGCCGGCCACCGACGACACCATGACCTGGTCCCCGACCTTGACGGTGCGCACCTGCGGCCCGGCCTCGACGACGGTGCCGACCGCCTCGTGGCCGAGGGCCACCGGCTCGACGAACGGATAATCGCCCTCGTAGAAATGCAGGTCGGATCCGCAGATGCCGGCGGCGCTCACCGCGACGATCACCCCGTCCGGACCGGGTAGCGCCGGATCGGGGCGGGTTTCGACCCGGATGTTGGTGGGCCCGTCGATGACTACCGTGCGCATGCTGGTGTGCTCACTTCCTTTGCCGCAGAACGAATTGGGACCAATCGGGTTCGCGGACCGCGGCCCAGTACTCGTTGAGGCGCCACGGGCTGACGGTATGGATCTCGCCGTCGGCGTTTTTGAAGTACGAGTGCTTGACCGCGGGGTGCGACCAAACCATGTTCTTGATTTCGGCTTGCGTACGTTGATGCCACTCGGCGGCCGCCTCGGCCGTCGGTTCCAGCGAATGCAGGTTCGCCCCCGCCAGTTGCTCGAGACACCGGTTGACGTAGCGCATTTGGAGTTCGGATTGGAAGATCAGGCTGCCGCCGTGCGCGAGATGCGTGCCGGGCCCGTAAATGATGAAGAGGTTGGGGAACTCCGGAACGGTGATGCCGAGGTAGGCGTACGGGCGGCTCCCCCACGTGTCGTGCAGGTCGATTCCGTTGCGGCCGGTGATTTTTAGCGGCCACAGCACGTCGGTGTGCCGAAACCCCGTGGCGTAGACGATGACGTCGGCGTCGTACGTCGCGCCGTCCTCGGTGACGACGCCGCGCGGGGTGATCTTTCGGATCGGCGTGCGCACCAGTCCGACGTTGTCACGCTGCAGCGTTTGCAGCCAGCTGCCGTTGTCCTGCAGCGTGCGCTTGCCGGTGGCGGGATAATCGGGCAGTACCTTGGTCAGCAGCTCGTGGCCCTCGCCGACCTGGCTGGTGATCCACTGGGTGAACATCATCCGGGCGGCGGCGTTGATGTCGCTGACGGCGTAGTCCTGATCGGCATAATTCGGATCGCCGCGCGCGGCGTCGAGCCCCTTGTCGGCGCCGGGCCAGAGCACGAGAAACCGGTACCACCTTCCGTAGAACGGCAGGTGCCGCATCGCCCAGCGCACGCCGTCGCCGACCTCGTCGTGATACATCGCGTTCGGGAACATCCACTGGGCGGTCCGCTGGAACACCGTGAGCCGCTCGACGTCCCCGGCAATCGCGGGCGCGATCTGGAAGCCGCTGGCGCCAGCCCCGATGAGCGCGACCCGCTTACCGGTCAGGTCGACGGAGTGATCCCACGCCGCGGAATGAAACGAGGGCCCCTCGAAGGTGTCGGCACCGTCGAATTCGGGAATATGGGGCCGATTTAGCTGACCGACCGCGGTGATGAGGGCCCGCGCGTGGAGCGTGCTGGTCTGCCCGTCCGCGGTGCGCAGCGAGACGCTCCACGCGCCGTCGTCGTCGTCCCATTCGGCCGCGAGAACCTCGGTGTTCCACCGCACGTGCTCGGCCAGGTCGTGCTTGTCCATCACCGTGGTGAAGTAGTCTCGCAGCTCGCACTGCTCGGCGAAGAAGTGAGTCCAATCGTTGTTGGGTTCGAAGCTGTAGCAATAGAAATGGTTGGCGACGTCGACGCGGGCGCCGGGATAGCTGTTCTCCCACCACGTTCCGCCGGGTCCCGCGTTCTTCTCGACGATGGTGAAGGGAATGTTGGCCTGCTTGAGCCGGATTCCGGCCAGGATGCCGGATTCGCCGCACCCGACGACCAGAACAGGCGTCTCGGCGGCGCGCTCGGTCGGCAGGGCGGCCGGGCGGCGCGGGTCGACGCCGTCGAGGTCCATCTCTTCCAGGACCAGGGGCAGGTAGTCGTCGGTCACGTGCTCGCAGGCGGCCCAGTCCATCATTTCCCGGATGAGTTCGACGCTGAGCGGCGCTGGTTCGGGGCAACCGCGGTCGCGATAGTCGGTGAGCACCGGCAGCGCCGCCGCGCGGGCCCGGGCTTTGTCGTCCTCGGACATGAATCCCTGGACCTCGTTGAGGAAGATGCCCATGGGCTTGAAGTCGCGAATGAACCTGGGGTCGCCGGTGATGTGGACGAGAGAGAGCAGCAGCGTCGGGATGCTGACATCCTCGAGCGCGGCCGCGATTTCGGCCGTCGGCGTGGTGAAGGGACAGCCAGCGTAACGGCTGCGCATCGTGCCGGTCCTTTCGGTAGGCGACACGCCAATTACGCTACTCAGCGTTTCGTAATTGGCAGCACCACGCTACCTTTTGGCCCCGGAGATGATCAAGGGCGGTCCGGTCCGATCCGCTCGTCGAGCTATGACGATCCGTTCGTCCCCGGCGTGCCGCCATACATGCCGGCGCGGCCACCGGTGCCGCCGGTCCCGCCGTTGACGCCATTACCGCCGTCGCCGCCGTTGCCAACGAGCGATTCGGTGTAGGCGCCGTTGACGATTGCGCCTGCGTCGCCGCCGTCGCCGCCGTTGGCGGCCGCGATGCCGCTGCCCGCGTCGCCGCCGTTCCCGCCCGCGGCGAGGAACCCGAAACCGTCGCCGCCGGCAGCGCCGTTGCCGCCGCTGCCGCTGGAAGTGTCGCCGCCATGGCCGCCGTCGCCGCCCAGGCCGGCAACCATCCCGGCTCCCTCGCCACCGGCGCCACCGTTGCCACCGCTGCCGCTCGAAGCGCCGCCGTGCCCGCCGTTGCCGCCCAGGCCGGCAACCAGTCCGGCTCCCACGCCGCCGGCGCCACCGGCGCCACCTTGGACGAGGCCGGCACCGCCGTTGCCGCCCGCACCGCCGCCGGCCTCGCCGGTCACCGCGGCGCCAACGCCGCCGTTGCCGCCGCTGCCGCCCGTTCCAGCGGTAGCGGCGCCGCCGAGCCCACCGCTGCCGCCGTGGGCGCCGCCGGCACCCACGAGGTCGACAGCGGTGGCGGCACCGCCGCCACCGCCGGTCCCGCCCGTTCCAGTGGTAGCGGCGCCGCCGGCGCCGCCGGCACCGCCCTGGACCAAGTCGATTGCGACGAGGCCCGTGGCGCCGCCGATTCCGCCGGCGCCGCCGACCCCGCCGATCCCAGCGGTTGCATCGCCGCCGGCGCCGCCGGCGCCGCCCTGGGCGATGTCGATTCCGAGAAGGCTGCGGGCGAGTCCCAGGCCGCCAACCCCGCCCGACCCCCCGTTCCCGGCGCCGGTGGCGGCACCGCCGTGCCCGCCGGCGCCGCCCAGGCCAAGGAATAGGCCTTCCGCTTTGCCGCCGGCTCCGCCGGTGCCGCCATTCCCGGTGCCGGTGGCTTCGCCGCCGACGCCGCCGAGGCCGCCAATGGCCGCGAGCGCGCCGCCGGCGCCGCCGGCACCGCCGGCACCGCCATTCGCGGCGCCGGTAGCGGCCCCGCCCTGCCCACCGCTGCCCCCGGAGCCGAACAACACCGCGTTGCCACCCGCCCCGCCGGACCCGCCGCCGGTTCCACCGGTTCCGCCGGTGCCACCGGTGCCCCACAGCAACCCGCCGGTGCCGCCCACGCCGCCCGACGCGCCTGACCCTCCGGTACCGCCGGTCCCACCGGTGCCGATCAGCCCGGCGGCCCCGCCGGCGCCCCCGGCCTGCCCGGACGCGCCCGAGCCACCATTGCCGCCGTTACCGAACAACAAGCCCCCAGGCCCGCCGGCCTGTCCCGTCCCCGCCGCCCCGTTGGTGCCGTTGCCGATCAGCGGGCGGCCCAGCAGCAGCTGGGTGGGCGTGTTGATTGCCCCCAATACGTCTTGCTCCAGCGTCCGCAATGGCGAGGCGCTCGCCGCCTCGGTGGCCGCGTAGGCGCCGCCGGCGGCGGTCAAGGCCTGCACGAACTCGGCATGAAACGCCGCCGCCTGGGCGCTGAGCGCCTGATACCCCTGGGCGTGGCTGGAAAACACCGACGCGATCGCCGCCGACACCTCGTCACCGGCGGCGGCGACCAGCCCGGTGGTCGAGGCCGCGGCCGCCGCATTGGCCGTGCTCAGCGACGAACCGATACCCGCCACATCCGCTGCCGCCACCGACAAGGCGTCGGGCGCTGTGATGACAAACGACATCTGGTACCTCCCGTAACCGGTCTGACGGGACTGTCGTCTCGCGCGATAAGCGGATGGTAGGCGCTGCCGGCAGATAATTCGACACTATTGCAATAATTCACATCTAATATTTCGCGGCCTGTCACCTGGACGATTTGTCTTGTCCGCGACCCGCATTGATCGCCGTCCGCGGATCACGCACGGCAAAGTCCGCGCCGCCCGCGCGGGCGCCGAGGTTTGGTCGTCGGATATATCCCGGCCACCCCGAAAGGCGGTCCGCCGGCGCCTCCACGACCACATCCGCCGCTCTGCCGCGAAACACCAAGGGCAGCAACGCTATTCGTCGACCTAGACCACTTTAGGGTACTTTACCTGTGCAATGTGGTCATTTCGTTGGGCGCGTGAGGATTTCAGGCCAACTCGGGGCACGATCTAGGGTGGCTGGCCGAACACTCCCGTCTGGCGCGTTCTGTGCACCCACCGCAACGATCTGAACCGGCGACACGTCGTAGTCTCGACGTGCTGGCCAGGGGCGGCTGGCCACGTCAACCGGCTCCGTACTAAACTAGAACACGTTTCAGTTCTCTTAGCACAGGCCAAGCTTTCCAGGAGTAGGCATGCACACCGCGATTTGCGACGAGCTCGGCATCGAGTTCCCGATCTTTGCCTTCACCCATTGCCGCGACGTTGTGGTCGCCGTCAGCAAGGCCGGTGGTTTCGGCGTGCTCGGCGCCGTCGGCTTCACGCCCGAGCAGTTGGAGATCGAACTCAACTGGATCGACGAGAACATCGGCGACCACCCGTACGGGGTCGACATCGTCATCCCGAACAAATACGAGGGCATGGACTCGCACCTGTCGGCCGAGGAGCTGGCCGAGACGCTGCGCAAGATGGTCCCCCAGGAGCACTTGGATTTCGCCAAGAAGATCCTGGCGGATCACGGTGTCCCCGTCGAGAACGCCGATGAGGACACCCTGCAGCTGCTGGGCTGGACCGAGGCGACGGCCACACCACAAGTGGAAGTGTCGCTGAAGCACCCGAAGGTGACGATGATCGCCAACGCGCTGGGCACTCCCCCGGCCGACATGATCAAGCACATTCACGATGCCGGCCGGAAGGTGGCCGCGCTGTGCGGCTCGCCGTCGCAGGCGCGCAAGCACGCCAACGCCGGCGTGGACGTCATCATCGCCCAGGGCGGCGAGGCCGGCGGCCACTGCGGTGAGGTGGGCTCAATTGTGTTGTGGCCACAGGTTGTTAAGGAAGTGGCGCCAGTCCCGGTCCTTGCCGCGGGCGGCATCGGCAGCGGCCAGCAGATCGCCGCGGCCTTGGCGCTGGGCGCTCAGGGCGCATGGACCGGCTCGCAGTGGCTGATGGTCGAGGAAGCCTCGAATACCCCGGTTCAGCAAGCGGCGTACGCCAAGGCGAGCAGCCGCGACACCGTGCGTAGCCGATCGTTCACCGGCAAGCCGGCCCGGATGCTGCGCAACGACTGGACCGAGGCATGGGAACGGCCGGACAACCCCAAGCCGCTCGGAATGCCGTTGCAGTACATGGTCTCCGGCATGGCCGTGCGGGCCACCAACAAGTACCCGAACGAAACCGTCGACGTCGCATTCAATCCGGTCGGGCAGGTCGTCGGCCAATTCACCAAGGTGGAGAAGACCGCGACCGTCATCGAGCGGTGGGTGCAGGAGTACCTCGAAGCGACGAACAGGCTCGACGAACTGAACGCCGCCGCCGTCTAACCGCGACTACTCGTCGTTCAGGTCGTCATCGACGTCGTCGTCGGCTTCGTCGTCCAGTTCGTTCGAGCCGGTGAACACCTCTTTGGCCCGGTCCATCGCGTAGGTGCCGATGTCGATGGAGTTCTGGACGATGCCGCTGGTGCCGCCGGCGATGTCACCCCGGATGATGTCGCTGGCGTGCTCGACGATGTCCGAGGCCTTCTCGACGGCATTGGTCGCGATGTCCCGGGCGGCGTCGACGGCGTCTTTGGGATTGAAGCCCATCGGAGTCTCCTTTTGTTGCAGTGCAGTACCTTTGGTACGACTCTAGACGCGGCGCGCGGTGTCAGTAGTTCACCAGGGTGCGCCAGTAGTCTTCGGGGATCTCGGCGCCGGACCGCAATATCCGTGCCAGCCCGACGGCCATCGCGACGCCGAGTAGTCCCAGCCAAAGCCCGGCCAGCCCGATGACCGCCCAGAGCACGGCGGTGACCACCGGCCACGGCGAAAGCACGGCGAGCGCCGGCGCGAAGAAGAAGCCGGTCCCGATGTACCAGGCCGAGCCGGCGCGATCGGACGCCAGGACGAAGCGCAGCCAGCGTGGGATCGGGGCCGCAGCGGGCTGAGCTCGGTTCATGAGTCAGCGCTCATCCCGCGGGTGGGAAGAAGCCTGCCCCGGTGAACCATCCCTCTTGCCACCCTTGATTTCCCAGGCACAGCATCGGAAGGCCGGCCTGCGACTGTGCTGCGGCTTGCGGGCCCGGGCACGTCGCGCCGGCCTGCTGGACTCCGTGCAACGGGTACGAGATGACCCAGTAGCCGGTGGTGGCGGCCGGGAACTGGTTGGGCGGCGGGAAATGGCAGGCTTCGGCCTGCCCGCTGGGGCCTCGCCCGAAGATGAACCGCTCGTAGTTGTCGCACGGCGCGCCCAGCGAGGCCTGATAGTTCATGCCCGGCACGTCGCCGTCGTAATGCGGATCGGCGGCCGCGCCCGGTGCCACGCTGATCGCCCCACCCGCGATTGCGGCGACGGCGAGAAGTTCGCGAATCATGCCCCATCCTTCGCGTTCATGTCACCCGGCTCCCACACAGCCGTCCGTGACCTGCACCAAAGCATATCGATTGTGCCGCGGGCCACAAGGTGGTTTTGTGGCCGGCAAATTCGTCGGCAGGCTGAACACGTTGCAATTCCACCCGGCGATCTTCGTCCGGTGCTTCCCAACCGTGGTGTGGCAATGGTTTATTTGCACAAGAAGGACTAGAAGACTTCGTTTCGAGGAGCGGGCCATGCCAACCGTCGAGCCGACCACCAAGCCGGTCCCCAATCTGCCGCCCGGGTTTGATTTCACCGACCCGGACATCTACGCCGAGCGGCTGCCGGTGGAAGAACTGGCCGAGATGCGTCGAACCGCACCGATCTGGTGGAACGAGCAACCCCTCGGCGTGGGCGGGTTCGACGACGGCGGCTATTGGGTGGTGTCCAAACACAAGGACGTCAAGGAGGTCTCGCTGCGCAGCGATATCTTCTCCAGCCTGCAGAAGACCGCCCTGCCGCGCTACAAGGACGGCACGGTCGGCGAGCAGATCGAACGCGGCAAGTTCGTCCTGCTCAACATGGACGCACCCCAACACACCCGGCTGCGCAAGATCATCTCGCGGGCCTTCACTCCCCGAGCCATCGAGCGCCTGCGTGATGACCTCAGGGAGCGCGCCCGGCGCATCGTCGAAGCCGCCGCGGCCGAAGGCTCCGGCGACTTCGTCGAGCAGGTGTCCTGCGAGCTGCCGTTGCAGGCCATCGCCGGGCTCATGGGCGTGCCGCAGGAAGAACGCAAGAAACTCTTCGACTGGTCCAATCAGATGGTGGGCGACCAGGACCCCGAGTTCGCGAACAACGACGCCATCACCGCCTCCGTCGAACTGATCATGTACGGCATGCAGATGGCCGCCGACCGGGCGAAGAACCCGGGGCAAGACCTCGTCACCAAGCTGATCGAGGCCGACATCGACGGTCACAAGCTCTCCGACGACGAGTTCGGGTTCTTCGTCATCCTGCTGGCGGTCGCCGGCAACGAGACGACCCGCAACTCCATCACCCAAGGCATGATGGCCTTCACCGACTTTCCCGATCAGTGGGAGCTGTACAAGCGGGAGCGTCCCGTCACCACGGCCGACGAAATCGTGCGGTGGGCCACCCCGGTCACATCGTTTCAGCGGACCGCGCTGGAGGATTACGAACTGTCGGGCGTGAAAATCAAGAAGGGGCAGCGGGTGGTGATGGTGTACCGCTCGGCCAATTTCGACGAGGGCGTGTTCGACGACCCGTTCACCTTCAACATTTTGCGTAATCCCAACCCGCACGTGGGATTTGGTGGCACCGGCGCGCATTACTGCGTCGGGGCGAACTTGGCGCGGATGACCATAGACCTGATGTTCAACGCGATCGCCGACGTCATGCCGGACCTGGAATCGATCGGCAAACCGCAACGGCTGCGGTCGGGCTGGCTCAACGGGATCAAGCACTGGCAGGTCGACTATCACGCCGACGGGGCGGCCAAATGCCCTGTCGCGCACTAAGCTAACTCAATGCCCACCCATCACGCCGTCCGGATACAGTCCGCGGGCGGCCCATTGGAGCTGGCCGACGTCGAAACGGTGCCACCGGGCCGTGGTGAGGTACGGATAGCGGTCACCGCGTGCGGCGTATGCGGGACCGATCGCGCCTTCGTCCACGGCGGCTTCCCCAACATGTCGTGGCCGTTGACTCCGGGGCATGAAATCGCCGGAACGGTAGCCGAACTCGGCGACGGCGTGGACGAGTTCGCGGTGGGCGACCGCGTCGCCGTCGGATGGTTTGGCGGATGCTGTAACCACTGCGGCCCTTGCCGCAAGGGCATTTTCATTCACTGCGTGAACGGCAAGGTCCCGAGCTGGCACTATCCCGGCGGCTACGCGGAATCGGTGACCGCGCCGGCCAACGCCTTGGCCCGGATACCGGCCGAGCTTTCCGACGTGGAGGCCGCCCCCATGGGGTGTGCCGGTGTCACGACCTACAACGCGCTGCGGCACACCAAGGCGTTGCCCGGCGACCGGGTGGCGATTCTCGGCGTCGGCGGGTTAGGCCACCTCGGGGTGCAGTTCGCCCGCGCGATGGGCTTCGAGACCATTGCGATCGCCCGCGGCACCGCCAAAGCCGAGGACGCCCGGAAACTGGGCGCCCACCACTACATCGACTCCACCGGCGGCGACGTCTCCGAAGCCCTGCGGGCCCTGGGCGGGGCCTCGGTGGTCCTGGGCACCGCCGGCAACTCGGCGGCCATGGCCGACACGATCGGCGGGCTGCTGCCGCAAGGTGAATTGATCACCATCGGGGTGAGCGCCGACCCGCTGCCGGTCAGTCCCGTACAGCTGATAAGTCCGGGGCTCAGCATCACCGGCCACCCCTCCGGCACGGCCAAAGACGTCGAAGACACCATGCATTTCGCGGTCCTGTCCGGGGTGCGGGCATGGATCGAGGAGCTGCCGCTGTCGCAGGCCGCCGCCGGCTACGCGGCAATGGAGCAGGGCCGGTCTCACTACCGCACCGTGCTGACCATGTGATTACAGTCGGGGTGTGGCCGAGCCGTGGACCCTGGACGCATCCGACGGTGAGTTGCTGATTCGCACCGGCGTCACGGGCCGGGCGGCGCGGATGGGCCATCGGCTCACGATCGCGATGAAACGCTGGCACGCCACGGTGGACTGGGCCGGCGCCGAACCGGTCGGCGTCGACCTGGCCGTCGAGGTCGATTCTCTCGAGGTGTTGCGCGGCGAGGGCGGCGTCAAGGGGCTGTCCGGGCCGGAAAAGGCCCTGGTGAAGTCGAACGCATTGACATCGCTGGATGCGGGCCGCTATCCCGAGATCCGCTTCATCGCGGACGCCAGGGAGGAGATCGCCAAGACCGACGGCGGATACCGCCTTACCGGAAGGCTGCACATCCGCGGAAAGTCCCGAGAACACGTAATCGACCTGCGCGCAGAGGATCTCGGCCAGGCGTGGCGAATGTCCGCCGAATCCAGCGTCCGGCAAACCGATTACGGCGTCAAGCCGTACTCGCTGCTGATGGGCTCGGTGCGGGTGGCCGACGAGGTGTCGGTATCTTTCGCCGCGGTTCACGCCAAGGACGATTGAGCTCCACCGCCCGTTCCGCTCGGCGAGTGTATCCTCGATGAGGATTCGTTAATTCCGCTAAGTACCTATTTGCTTGCGTCCTCGAAGGGGTTGGGAATGCCACGCACAGAAAACGATTCGTGGGACCTGGCGACCAGCGTCGGAGCGACCGCGACCATGGTCGCCGCCGCCCGGGCGGTCGCTTCGAAGGCCGATAACCCACTGATCGACGATCCGTTTGCCGAGCCGCTGGTGCGGGCCGTCGGGATCGAATTCCTCGCCCGGTGGGTCAACGGAGACATCACCGCGGCCGACGTCGACGTCGCCAACGACGCGTGGGGCCTGCAGCGGATGGCCGACCTGATGGGCGCCCGGACGCGGTACTTCGACGCGTTTTTCCGCGACGCGATGGGTGCCGGCATTCGTCAGGCCGTCATCCTTGCGTCAGGCCTCGACGCCCGCGCCTACCGGCTGTCCTGGCCCGCCGGCGCAACGGTGTTCGAGATCGACCAGCCGCTGGTGATCGAGTTCAAGAAGGCGACGCTCGAGGGTCTGGGTGCGCGACCCACGACCGACCTGCGCGCGGTGCCGATCGACCTGAGACACGACTGGCCAACCGCGTTGCGGGCAGCCGGTTTTGACGCCGGCCAGCCCAGCGCGTGGACCGCCGAGGGCCTGCTTGCATTCCTGCCGCCGGAGGCTCAAGATCGCCTGCTGGACAACGTCACCGAATTAAGCGCACCCGGGAGCCGACTGGCCGCGGAGATCTTCGTCAACCCACCCGATGAGAACGGCGAACAAGCGCCCGACCCGCTGGTGACCGCCAGCGAGCGGTGGTGCGCGCACGGGTTCGACATCGAGCTCGCCGACCTGCGATACGACGTCGAGCGCAACGACGTCGCGGCCTACCTGGACGGCCACGGCTGGCAGACCGTTTCGACGACGCTCAATCAATTGTTGGCCGATAACGGACTGCCCGAGATACCGCTAACGCCAGGCAACTTGGCGTTTTCGGAGAATTACTATTGCACGGCGGTCCGGCGCCCCTAGGGCGTCGGCGCCTGCGGAGCCGAATCGTCCGCCGACTCACCGGCGTCACCCGGTATGTGTTCGAGCACGCGCGTCAAGTAGGGCTGGCGGGTGTTCGGATCCGGTTGCTGCTCGGCGGGAGCGGCGTCCTGCTCACCCGTCGGCACCTTGGGCTGGGCGACGGGCGGCGCGACCTCCGGGCGGGACGCGGCGGCCGGCGCAACGGCCTGGGCGATTTGCGGCGTCGACGCGCGCACCACGTGCCTCGCCGGCGCGGGCTCGCTATCCGGGGCGAGCTGAATGCCCACGGCGAGTGACAGCGAAGCGACGAAGGTGACCGCACCGGCGGCCAACGCGGTCACGGCCCCGGCGTAGGACAAATGGCGAGGCCGCGCCGGCGCCGCGACGGGCTCGCTGGGCTGCGCCACCAGCTGCTCGTCGGTGAACTCCGTGCTTTGGGCCGCGGCCAGTGCCGCGCCCCGCGCGACCGTCACCTGGGCCATGGTCTGCGCGAAAACCGGTACCGGCAAAGCCTTTTCGAGCTGCCATGAGAACCCGTCGATCTCGCTGTCCGCGCCGACGACAACCACCCCGCCGGGCCGCCAGCCGTCGCGTTCGAACATCCCGCTCAGCCAGCGAGTCAGCCCGTCGAAGCCGCCGCGCACCTGCTTGACGGCCGTCTGCGTCTCGCCGTCATGGATGTCGACCATGACGACGGTCGCCCACTCGTGCTCGAGGATGCACACCGCCGTCTGTTCGTAGCCGATGACGGGTGCGATGGCGCGGGCCAGGGTCTCGACCGCCTCGAGTAACCGAACCGGCACAACGTTGTCAAAGCCTGCGTCGGTCAACGCCTCCAGCAGCAGCGCCGCCTGCGCGGACGCTTCGTCGTTCCAGGTCAGCCCGACGACACGCACGCGGTGGTCGTTCGCGGCCGCCAGCGCGGCCACCCGCAACACCTCGTCTGTCACTTGCTCCGCGGTACTCACGGCGCGCACGCCGCGGCCGGCGCGCAGCGCCAACTCCTGGTGATCCAGGATGGTGCCGTCTGCGCCGTGTCCTTCAGCGAGGACCCACCCGACGGTGGTCGGCGTCAACGAAAGCCCTAGTACCGTATCCAAATTTGCACCTCAATCGGCCCCAGCCCTCCGACGCCCTCAGCCGCGCACCATGAAGCCCGCTGGTGCGGTGGTTCGTGAGAGCCGGAACGGACCGGGATAGCGTGGTCTCCATCGGCTTGCTCCGTGCGAGCCTACGCGGTCCACGAAAGTCCGGGCCGCCCCGGTGCCGAATCCCCGCCAAACTCACAGACGGCAAGCGGCGGAGTGGCCCCAGGGGGTGACGGCGGGCCGGTGGCTCGATCGTGTCGAGCGGATCCAGATTTTGGATGACCCGGAACTCCACGCCATCTTTTTACGGCGTCTTACGGCGTCGCAAAAATTTTGAGTTTGTTACCGGCATCGGCGGTTCACCGGCGACAATCGAACGCACGGCCGACCAGGCACTGTGCCGGTGCGTGCGCCCGTGCGAGCTTTGCGGTGCGCTTATCCCCGCTGCGAAATTCGCGGCCGAAACCGATACAAGACCGAGACTACTTCGCGTCCCAATCGACATTTGGCCTATTCACACGGTAAATTCCAGCCGAGGGGCACGATGACCTAACGACAAGGGGCGCAGGTATGACAGACGTGAGCGAGAAGATCCGGGCCTGGGGGCGCCGGCTTTTGGTCGGTGCGGCGGCGGCTCTCACCCTGCCCGGCCTGATCGGTCTTGCCGGCGGCGCGGCGACCGCGGGGGCGTTCTCGCGCCCAGGTCTGCCGGTCGAATACCTGCAAGTGCCGTCCGGCGCCATGGGCCGCAACATCAAGGTCCAATTCCAGAGCGGCGGAGACGGCTCCCCGGCGGTGTACCTGCTCGACGGGCTGCGGGCCCAGGACGACTACAACGGTTGGGACATCAACACCCCCGCGTTCGAGTGGTACTACAAGTCGGGCCTGTCGATCATCATGCCGGTCGGCGGGCAGTCCAGCTTCTACGCCGACTGGTACGGTCCGGCCTGCGGTAAGGCGGGCTGCTCGACCTACAAGTGGGAGACCTTCCTGACCAGCGAGCTGCCGGGCTGGTTGGCCGCCAACAGGAGCGTCAAGCGCAACGGGAGCGCCGCAATCGGCATCTCCATGTCCGGCTCGTCGGCGATGATCCTGGCCGCCTACCACCCCGACCAGTTCATCTACGCCGGCTCGCTGTCGGCCCTGATGGACCCCTCGTCGGGCATGGGTCCGTCGTTGATCAACCTGGCAATGGGCGACGCCGGCGGCTACAAGGCCGACGCCATGTGGGGCCCGTCAAGCGACCCGGCGTGGCAGCGCAACGACCCGACGATTCAGGTCGGCAAGTTGGTCGGCAACAACACCCGCCTGTGGGTCTACTGCGGCAACGGCACGCCGTCGGAGTTGGGTGGGGCCAACATGCCCGCCGAGTTCCTGGAGAACTTCGTGCGCAGCAGCAACCTGAAGTTCCAGGACGCCTACAACGCGGCCGGTGGCCACAACGCGGTGTTCAACTTCAACGCCAATGGAACACACAGTTGGGAGTACTGGGGCGCCCAGCTCAACGCCATGAAGCCCGACCTGCAGGGCAGCTTGGGCGCGACCCCCGGGGGCGGCGGATAACCACCGAACCTGCGGGAGGTCGCTACTGCGCTTGACGACACCGTCAGGCGCAGTAGCGCGTTACGGGACACTTTTTCGCTGTCCTTTCGCAGGTCAAGAATCGTATTGCCAGGGTTGATTTAATCATTTCTCATTAATTTCTAAAGCTTTCTAAGGCTTTCTTTTGGCCGTTGATCAGCCATTTCGGCAGATAGATGGCCTATCTCGCGACATTTTCGAATCGGTAACGCTTCGGACACGCCGGGCGAAATGCTTGACATGAGAAAGCTCTGCAAAGCTCTCGTCAAGTCCGCCATGGTGGGCGGGATAGTTGCAGTGTCGCTGACTTCATCCACCGGCGTGGCCAACGCCGCCCCCCTAGCCCCCAACTGGGACGCGGTCGCGCAATGCGAGTCCGGTGGTAACTGGCACGCCAACACCGGAAACGGCGAATACGGTGGCCTGCAATTCAAGCCGAGCACCTGGGCCCAATACGGCGGTGTCGGCAACCCCGCGACCGCATCCAGGGAGCAGCAGATCGCCGTGGCCAACCGGCTTTTCGCCGAGGAGGGGCTGGAGCCATGGCCGAAGTGCGGCGCCGCCTCGGGCCTTCCGCTCGCGTGGTATTCGCACCCGGCGCAGGGCATCAAGCAGATCATCAACGGGCTCATTCAGGCGGCCGTCCCGCATTAACAAATCTCGGCGCCTTCGGCCCTTGTGGTCTATGACCGAGCACGAAGCTGTGTTTGGATCAGGCCATGGAAGGTTCGGCGACAGTTCACATGGCGGCGCCCGCGGACAAGATCTGGAATCTGATCGCCGACGTGCGCAACACCGGAAAATTTTCTCCGGAAGTCTTTGAGGCCGAGTGGCTGGGCGACGCGACGGGCCCGGCGCTCGGCGCCAAATTCCGCGGTCACGTTCGGCGAAACGAGATCGGGCCGGTCTATTGGACGACGTGTAAGGTGACCGCGTGCGAACCGGGCCGCGAGTTCGGATTCGCGGTCATGCTCGGCGACAGGGCGGTGAACAACTGGCACTACCGATTGGCACCCAGCGGCGGCGGCACCGACG
Source organism: Mycobacterium malmoense (assembly GCF_019645855.1). Lineage (NCBI taxonomy): Bacteria > Bacillati > Actinomycetota > Actinomycetes > Mycobacteriales > Mycobacteriaceae > Mycobacterium > Mycobacterium malmoense. Next base: position 2,770,096 of record NZ_CP080999.1, on the reverse strand, counting down.
TCACCGAGTCGTTTCGGCTCAACCCGGCGCCGTGGCTCGGCGCGTACTGGTTGTTCGGGGGCTTTCTGCGCAAGCGCCGCAACGTCCGTGACATGACCAAGACGCTGAACCGCATCAAAGACGTCGTCGAGGCGGACTGACGCGTCGTGAAATCGGTCTTCATCACCGGCGCCGGCAGCGGCATGGGCCGCGAGGGCGCGAAGCTCTTCCATATCAGGGGCTGGCGCGTTGGTGCGGTGGACCGCAACGACGACGGCCTGGCGACGCTGAAGCAGGAACTGGGCGACGACCGGCTGTGGACCCGCGCCGTCGACGTGACGGACAAGGCCGCCCTGGACGGCGCCCTAGCCGACTTCTGTGCCGGCAACGCCGACGGCGGGCTCGACATGATGTGGAACAACGCCGGCATCGGCGAATCCGGCTGGTTCGAGGACGTGCCCTACGACGCCGCGATGCGCGTCGTCGAGGTGAACTTCAAAGCGGTGCTGACCGGCGCCTACGCCGCGCTGCCCCACCTCAAGAAGACGCCCGGCAGCCTGATGTTCTCGACGTCGTCGTCCTCGGGCACCTACGGCATGCCGCGCATCGCGGTGTACTCGTCGACCAAGCATGCGGTCAAGGGGTTGACCGAGGCGCTGAGCGTGGAATGGCAGCGACATGGCGTGCGCGTCGCCGACGTACTGCCGGGTCTGATCGACACCGCCATCCTCACCGCGACCACCAACCACTCCGACGACGGGGGGACGCGGATGTCCGCCGAGGACCTCCGCGCCAGCGCGCCCAAGAAGGGCATGTTCCGGCTGATGCCCGCGAGCAGCGTCGCGGAGGCGGCGTGGCAGGCCTACCACCATCCGACGCGGCTGCATTGGTACGTGCCCAAGAGCATTCGCCTGATCGACCTGCTCAAGGGCGTGAGCCCGGAGTTCGTGCGGGGTCGCATCGTCAAATCCCTACCCGCGCTGATGCCGAAACGGCAGTAAAGGAGAAGAGCTGGTGCAGAATCGGTTGGTGGCGGTCGCCTTTGCCCTGATGGCCGTCGGCGTCGCGGGGTGCGCGCCGGCGCAGACAACGCCGCGCGCGGGCGCCCGCCTGACCATCGACGGTGCCACCCACACGGCACGTCCCCCGGCCTGCAGCCAAATCCAGTCGTACCGGACCATCGACGTCCGCGACCACGACGGCCAGGTTGAAGCGGTGGTGCTGCTCAGCGGCTACCGGGCCATCCCCCAGTGGGTGAAGATCCACAACGTCGACGGGTTCACCGGCAGCTTCTGGCAGGGTGGGGTGGGAGACGCGCACGCCGACGTCACCAACAGTGCATACACCATCACCGGCAGCGCCTACGGCATCAACAGCAGCAATCCCAACAAGGTCATCACGACGGACTTCAAGATCACCGCCGAGTGCTGAGCCCTCGAGGATTTCCGGCCTACGCTGGGTGAAGACCACGGATCGATGGAGGACCGGTGAGGGAGAGACTGCACTGGCTGGCGATGCACGGTTTCGTCCGCGGCGTCGCGGCGATCGGTATGCGACGGGGTGAATTGCAGGCCAGGTTGATCGCCGATCCGACGGTCGCCGCCGATCCGGTACCGTTTTACGACCAACTGCGGGCCCGGGGCCCGTTGGTGCATGGTCGCGTCAATTATGTGACGACCGACCACGCGCTGGCCCATGAGCTGCTGCGGTCCGACGACTTTCGGGTGGTGAACATGGGCTCGAATCTGCCGGCACCGGTGCGCTGGCTCGAGCGCCGCACCCGCGACGATCTCCTGCACCCGCTGCGCGAACCATCGTTGCTGGCCGTCGAGCCGCCGGACCACACCCGCTACCGCAAGACGGTATCGGCGGTGTTCACGCCGCGGGCCGTCGCCGCATTGCGCGACCGGGTCGAACAGACCGCGGTCAATCTCCTGGACCAGCTGTCCCGGCAGGCCGATGTCTCCGTTGTCGTAGACATCGTCGGACGGTATTGCTCGCAGCTTCCGGTCGCGATCATCAGCGACATCTTGGGCGTGCCCGAGCAAGACCGAAGGCGCGTCCTCGAATTCGGTGAACTGGCCGCGCCGAGCCTGGACATTGGGTTGCCGTGGCGGCAGTACCGGAGCGTGCAGGACGGCATCGCCGGATTCAACGTCTGGCTCGCCGGCCACCTGCGCGAATTGCGCCGCGCCCCAGGCGACAACCTGATGAGCCAGCTGATCCAGACGGCCGAAAGCGGCTCCGCCGAAACGCATCTGAACGAGACCGAGCTGCAGGCCATCGCCGGCCTGGTGCTGGCCGCCGGGTTCGAGACCACGGTGAACCTGTTGGGCAACGGGATTCGCATGTTGCTGGATGCGCCCGAGCATCTGGACACGCTGCGCCAACGTCCCGAATTGTGGCCCAACGCCGTCGAAGAGATCTTGCGACTGGAGTCACCGGTGCAGCTCACCGCGCGGGTGGCGCTCAAAGACGTCGAGGTGGCGGGCATGCGGATCCGGCGCGGCGAGCTGGTCGTCATCTATCTGGCCGCCGCGAATCGGGATCCGTCGGTGTTCCCCGATGCGCACCGCTTCGACATCGAAAGGCCAAACGCGGGAAGGCATCTCGCGTTCTCCGGGGGCCGGCACTTCTGCCTGGGCGCCGCCCTTGCGCGCGCCGAGGGCGAGGTCGGGCTGCGCGCCTTCTTCGACCGTTTTCCCGAGGCGCGGGTGGCGGGCGCCGGCAGCAGGCGGGACACGCGGGTGCTGCGCGGCTGGTCGACGCTGCCGGTGACCTTGGGGCCGGCGCGGTCGATGGCCCAGGTCGACGCCTAGAGCGGGTTCCGGGTCGCATATTGACCGGCGGGGTTGACACCCCTCTTGCGATCGAGTTTATTGGCCGCTATGACGGACGTTTCCACGATCGCGGTCCGCGATGTCGTACTCGGGCTGTGGCAGGCACTTTCGCGTCGGGATTGGGATGCGGTGAAGACGTTTTTGGCCGAGGACTGCCTCTACGTCGACATGCCGCTCCCGGCGGCGGCGGCACGCGGTCCCGACGACATTGTGAAACGGCTCAAGGTCGGGCTACAGCCGCTGGCCGGTTACGAGAACCATGACGGCCTGCTGCTGACCAACGGCTCCGACGTCATGTACGAGCACTCGGAGACGTGGACCTTCCCGACTGGTGAGCAAGGCGTGCTGAGGTTCGTCACCGTCCACCAGGTGGTCTGGCAGAACGGTGACGCGAAAATCGCTGTCTGGAAAGACTATTGGGACATGAACAGCCTGACCGGCTTCGCGCCGCCCAACTACTTCGAGAGCCTTGCCGGCGCGGATATGTCATGGGTTGTGGATGCGACCGGCTTGGTCTAAAGCGTGTCGACGAGCGGTGGGGGCCGCCAACCGCCGAACACCTTCTCCAGGTGGCCGGCGACGGCCAGCGCCGTGGCGTCCTGCCACGGCCCGGCGACGACCTGAACCCCGATGGGCAACCCATCCGGGAAGTTCCGCAGCGAACGACGGCGGCGGTCACCACCGCGGCGACCTCGCCGGTGCCGTCGTCGAGGTAGGTGGCGACGCGCAGCCCACCGAGGCCGATCCGGTCGGGATCGTCCAGCGGGGCCGGCACCGCGTGCGGATCCAGCGGATCCGGTCCGTTCATGATCGACAGGCCCAGGAAAAGATTCGGCACCGACCGCGCCAGCGGGAAGCTGCGGCGGTTCGTTCCGCTTTAAAGCGCGGTGTCTCATCGCCGACCCGCGGCGTCGAGGCGATACACGCGGGCAGCGTTGGCGTGCGCGACAAGGTCGACCACCCGGATCGCATCAGCCTCACTCCAGTCGCCGCCGTCCACGAAACCACGCAGTACGCGGTGAATACCCTTGCGCCACAACACCGATCCCAGGAAATGCAGCTCCGCGGGACCGTATCCGTCCGACGAGTAGAGGACCTTGCGGAAGGGCGCCATCTCCAGCAGCCGGGCGATGAACGCCGGTGCCCGAGCCCCCAGATGGTTCACGCTCAGCCCGCCGTCGACATAGACGTTGTTGAAGGCCTGCGCGAGATAGCCGGCTTCGCGCTCGTAGGGATAGCAGTGCAGCAGCACGATCGGCGTGTCACCGGACTGGCGCAGGAAGTCGAGCAGGAGAAGCGGATTGGCCTTGTGCAGATCGCAGTCCCGGTCGCCGAAGCCGACGTGGAATTGCAGCGGCTTGCCAAGCCGCAGCGCCCGGTGTAATCCGAAACGCAGCAGGACCCGATCCCGCAACCGGATCCCGCCGGCATCGCGCCACCGGGCGGCGGCCTCGGCGACCTGCGACGCCGGCGGCTCGGTCAGGTCGCCGTCGAACCCGCCCCGGTAGGCCAGGATCGACTTGGTGGCGACCGCCGCGGCCGCGCGCCGGCGCAGGATCTCCTCGAACGCCGACGCGTAGTCGCCCGGCGCTTGCGCGGCCTGCTCGGCCACCTGCTCGAGGCGAACGACCTCGTGGGCGTGGGCGCCGGACAATTCGGCCATGCCGGGCACGCCGGCGATGTGGCCGTCGATTCCGGTGTCCACCAGCCAGTCGGTCACCTTGGCGGCGGGCAGGAACAGCCGGGCCAGTTCCGGCTCGCCGTATTGCCGGCGCCGCTCCCAATAGTCCTGTGGATCAACGTGTTTGGGTAGGCCCAGGAGGGGTGCGCAGTGGGCGCGCACCGCGAAGCCGAGCTGGGAGTCGAAACCCGAATCCGCGAGGGGTTCGGTATTGGCCTCGTTGAGGGCGTTCTCGAACCGTCGCCGGTCCCCCGCCGTCAGCCAGCACCCGTGCACGTGCTGATCGACCAATACCACGTCGTCGATGTGTTGTGCCAGCGCGGAAGGGTCAGGACTCATGGCGAGCTGTGTCACAGGCTCCAGGCCATGCGGAACTTGTCCGCCAGCTGCTCGGGGTCGAGGCCACCGTAGCGCTCATGCTCCAGCCGGCGGGCCGCGACCACCACGTCGACCACGGGATCGCCCAGGATGCTCCGCAGCAGCGTCGAATTATCCAGTGCGGCAATGACATCCGCCTGAGCCTGCGGCAGGCGCACGATACCGGCGCGGTTACGGTCGGGCTCGGAAAGGTTCGCCGGGTCTACCGTGGTTTCTGGCGGGAGTGCCGCCTGGCGCTGGATTCCGTCCAGCGCCAGGCCGAGGATCGCCGCGGATGCGAGGTACGGGTTCGCCGAGGGATCGACGACCTTCACCTCGACATTGGCGCCGAGCGGGCTGCCGGGCCCGCCCTTGACGAACCGCACTGCCGCCTCACGGTTTTCGGTGCCCCAGCAGGCGTAGGCCCCGGCCCAGTTGCCGGGCCGCAGCCGCAAACCGGACACGATCGATCCGCACAGAATGCCCTGGGCTTCGGGGAGCCCGCGAACCACCCCCGCCACGGCGCTCTCGCCCGCCGGTGTCATGCCCGCCGCGCCGGTTCCGTCGGAAAATAGCGGACCCGCCTTGGTCAGCGAAAAGTGCTGGTGCGCACCGGATCCGACGCTGCCCGCGAAGGGCGCCGGCGACAGGCTGACGCGCAGCCCGTGGCGGCGGGCGGCCCGGCCGATGATGAGCTTGGTCAATGCCAGCTGATCGGCCGCGGCCACCGGGGCCAACGGCGACAACGAGAGCTCGAACTGGTTGGCCCCGTACTCGGGATGAAACTGCTCGATCGCGATGCCGGCCGCCGTGGCCGCGACATTGACGTCGCGCACGAAGGCTTCATGCTCGAGCACGCCGGCGAGGCCGTACTGCGCCCAGAGCACGGACGGCAGCCGGCCCCCGTCGGGGCCGACCAGAAGGAATTCGATTTCGTGGCCGATCGCCGCGTCGAGGCCGGCTTCTTTGAGCGCGGCCTCCATCCGGCCCAGCGTTCCGCGGCTGCACGCGGGAACCGGTGTGCTGTCCTGTTCGAAGAATGCGGCCGGCGCCCACGCCAGCCCGTCGCCGATGATGCGCAGGGCCGACAGGTCGATGCGCAGCCGCTGGTCTCCGACCACGCCGACGTCGTCGGTGAATGCGATGCCGGTCTGGTCGATGGCGAAGGCATGCCAGGAGGGGCTGGCGCCCAGGCCGGGATCCGCGAAGGTGTTGGTCCGCCGGATCGGCACCGTCTTGGCCTGGGTGAGGCCGGCGGGGTTCACGACGGTGCCGATGACGGTGTCGACGCCCTCGGCCTCCAGTTGCGCGATCGCCGCGGCGGCAAGCGGTGTCGCTGTCATGCCGGCGCGTGGCTCTCGGCCCGTGGCGGCTATGCGCGGCTGGGCAAGGTGAGCTTGCAGGCCTGGCCGATATCGAGGGTCCGCAGGACCCGTCCCATGCCGATCCACAACGCGCACGAGAGGGCGAGGTCGGCGAGCAATTCGTCGGAGAAATGCTCGGCGCAGCGGCTCCAGAAGTCTTCGTCGTCGCGTAGCGCGGTGTGCTCGGTGGCGAATCGGTCCGCGAACTCGGCTGCCAGCCGCTCCTGCTCGCTGTAGCCGGGCCAGGTGCGCCACTGCAGTGCGTGCTCGTAGAGCTCCTCGTCGACACCTTCGGCGGGCCCGTCGGCGTCGCGGGTGTTGACGCAGACGACGCACACGTTGTGGTGGGCGATCACCGTGCGCGCCAGCTCACGGGTGCGCAACGGCAGCCGGTTCTTGGTGTAGACGGCCTGGCTGAAGCCGGCGAGCGCGCCGCCGAGGTCGGGCGATTTCGAAAACCAGCCCGCCAGGTCGTCGTCGGCGAATGTTCCGATTCGGCTCATGGCGTGTGATGCTACGCCCGCACTGCGGATTTCGGGCGGACACGTCCTGGCGGCGCCGGCCGGCTTGCCGGCCGCGGTCGGCGGCTCATCAGGCCACGTCAGGTCGGTGGACGGGAGACGCACTGCGCCGAGTAGAGCTCCTCTCCCAACTTGTCCATCAGTTCCAGCTGGGTCTGCAGGTAGTCGACGTGCAATTCCTCGTCGGCCACGATCTTCTCGAGCAGTACGGCGCTGGTGGTGTCCTGCTTCTCCCGGCACATGATGATTCCCGGCTTGAGGCGATTCAACACGTCGAATTCGATGGCCAGGTCGGCTTCGAACTGTTCGCGCAGCGTCTGCCCGACGCGCAGTGATCCGAGGCGCTGGTAGTTTGGCAGGCCGTCGAGCAGCAAAATGCGATCGGTGATCTCCTCGGCGTGCCGCATTTCGTCGAAGGACTCCGCGCGCGTGTGTTTCGCCAATTCGGTGAAGCCCCAGTTTTCCTGCATCTTGGAATGCAGAAAATACTGGTTGATGGCGGTCAGCTCACTCGTCAATTGCTCGTTGAGCAGGCGCAAAACATCCGGATCACCTTGCATGATCACTCCTACGGTGTAAACGGCTGTGCCGTCCGGCCGGGGCTGGCAGGCTGGGCTGGAGCACACCAGTGGGCTTGGGCTACCAGCAGCACTTTGCCACGCCAGTTTCGAATCTTCCAGCAAGGTATGGCTGGGCTCAGTGTGTCGCCCGAATGAATTCCGCCGCCTGGTTAGGTTAGACTTCGCTAAGCAACTTAGGTTAGACTCTACTAACTATGTGGCTTGTTCGCTCGGCTCACGCGCGCATGCGGGGAGTGTCCTGATGTACGTGTGTCTGTGCGTGGGGGCAACCACCCAGACCGTGTCCGACGCCGTCGCGCGGGGTGCGTCCACGTCGAAAGAGGTTGCCGCCGCCTGTGGGGCCGGCGGCGATTGCGGGCGTTGCAGGCGCACGCTCCGCGCGATCATCGCCGCGGCACACGAATTCGAGCCCGCTCCCTCGCGATAGCCGGTTAGCGCCGGTTGGTGAAGTCCGCCAGGGCCGCGGCATTGGCCTGGGCCCCCATCAGTTCGGCGAAGTGGGCGTTTTCCCGCGCGCTGGCCGCGGCGATCTCCGGACGGATCGGTTCCACCATCGTGTGCTTGACGGCCATCAGGCTCGAGATCGGCCGCGCCGCAAGGATTTCGGCATGCCGACGGGCTTCGGGCAGCAGCTCGTCCGGATCGCAGACCCGCCAGACCAGGCCCATCCGCAACGCCTCGTCGGCGTCGATCCACTCCGAGGACATCAGCAGCCAGGCGGCGTTCTGCCGGCCCACCAGCTGCGGCAGCAGGTATGACGATGCCGCCTCGGGTGCCACGCCCAGGCTGGTGAACGGACACTTCAGGCGCGCCGTCGACGACATGAATGCCAGGTCGGCGTAGCCGAGGATGGTGGCGCCGATCCCGACGCCGACGCCGTTGACCGCGCAGATCAACGGCTTGGGAAACGCGCTGAGCGCATCGATCAGTCCGATGAAGCCGTGCTTTCCCGGCGTGAAATTGGGGTCCGTGATGCGTGCCTGCATCTCGGCGAGGTCCGTGCCCGCGCTGAACCCGCGGCCGGTGCCGGTCAGCAGGACGACGGCGACCTCCGGATCGTCGGCGGCGGCCCACAGCGCCTCGGCGGTGGCGTCGTAGAGGGCTTCGTTGAAGGCGTTGAGCGCCTCGGGCCGGTTCAGCGTGAGGGTGCGCACCCGTTTTTGGTCGTCGATCAGCAGCGTCACGGCTTGCAGCCTAGCTCCCCGGGTTTAGCCGCTGCCGTAGACGCGGGTCGGCACGATCAGCACCACCGCGCGCCGCTCCTCGGCCATCACCCGGTCATACTCGCCCCAGTTGTCGTGGGTGCCGCCCGCGGCCGTGAAGACCTCCCGAAGCAGGAGCCGCAACCGATCGGCGTCCGTCAGCCAGGGCTGCGCGTCGTCGGGACCGACCAGCTCCGTGCGGCCCTCGACGGTGGCCCACCGCCATCCCTTGTGAAACGTCACGGTTATCTGCGGCCGCGCCCGAAGGTTGGCGAGCTTGACCTTGCCGTAGGTGGTAAACCCCAGCGCCGGTTCACCGGTTGCCGGGTGCGCCAACAGGCCAACGTTGACCAGGGAGGCTTGCACCGTTGCGTCGGCGCGGACGGTGGACACCACCGCCAGACCACGTTCCGCCGCCGCCAGTGCCACCGCTTCGCGCAATGTCGTCATGTGAGTTCCTCAATCGTTGAACGGCGTCTTGAAGACGTAGCGGCTGGTTGGCACGGTGTCGATGTTCTCGTTGGCACCGAATGCGGTTGTGCTGGCGACCATTTGGCTTATCCGGTGCTGCAGGTCGTTGTCGTCGGCGGCACCGAAGAACGCCTTCAGATCGGTGATCGCCTCCGCGGGGAACAACTCCTCCACGATGCCCGCGATTCCCGGTGCGTCGGGGGTGAGGGTGCGCACCACCCAGTTCTGGGTGTAGCCGAACGTCGATTGCGTCTCGATGGCCACCGATGTGTGATCACGCTGCCAACGGGTCAGCCAGGCCTCCTGGTCCAAGGCGGGCGGCCTGCGAAGCAACGCGATGTTGGCCAAACCCGGTGTGCGAGCGCCGGACTCGACCGCGGGCGCGCTCAACGGAACCGATTCCGTCACCAGGTAGGCGGCGAGCTGCTCACACTCGGCCGCGAGCAGCTTCAGCGCCGACGCGGTTTGGTCGCCGTAGCACTGTTGGGTCCACAGGCTGATCACCGCGGCGACCGGCGGGTCCAGCGTGGTCAGCGTCATCAGTGAGTGGCGCACCGCACCGTCGCGGACATTGACAGACAGCCCGGGCACGCCCAGGTTCAACAGCGCGTCGGCGACCGGTCCCCGCTGCCGGGTGCACCAGTCGTCGTCCGGCTCGGCGCGCATCAGCACGGCGATTACCTTTTCCATAGGCTGAAACTTACAGTCGGCGGACGGCTATCTGACTGGGCGCACCTGGTGCTCGGCGCTGATCAATTCGCCGATCGTCGCGGCCAGGTGCCGGTAGGACTCGTCGCGACCGCTCGACGAGCGAAACACCAGGCCGATCCGCCGTCCCGGGCGGGGTGCGGCGAACCGCGCGAGCCCGAGCCGGCTCCTGGCGGCCTCGACCGGCACCGCGCTCTGCGGGATCAGCGTCACGCCCAATCCGCCGGTCACGCATTGCACGGCGGTCGCCAGCGACGCCGCTCTGGTGTTGGCCAGCTCCGCCCGCACACCCGCCTTGTGGCAGACGTCCAGCGCCTGATCGCGCAGGCAGTGGCCCTCATCCAACAACAGCAGCGGCAGCTCGGCCAGCGCCGTCGCCGGCACCCGGCGTTTGTTCGACAGCGGATGCCCGGGCGGCAGCGCGAGCACGAAATCCTCGTCGTAGATCGGGATCTCGGTCACCCCGGCGGTGCCGGCGGGCAAGGCGATCAGCGCCGTGTCCAATGCGCCCTCGCGCAGGGCGGCCAGCAGCCGTTCGGTCTGATTCTCGATCACCCGCAACGCCAGCGCGGGCATCCGCTGGGCGAGCCCGGCCAGCACCGTCGGCAGCACGTAGGGCGCCACCGTGGGAATCAGTCCCAGGCGCAGGGTGCCCTGCAGCGGATCCGACGCGCCTGCCGCGGCGGCGGTGAACGCGTCCACCGCGTCGACCGCGGCCAGGGCGCGCGGCAAAAGCTGTTCGCCCTCCGCTGTCAAGAAGACACGCCGCGTCGACCTCTCGACCAGCTGGGTGCCCAGGCCCGCCTCCAGGGCCGCCAGCGCCTGCGACAAGGTCGACTGGCTCACGCCGAGAGTCGTTGCGGCGCCGCTGAAATGCTGCTTCTCCGCGACCGCCGTGAATGCGCGCAGGCCGGCGATGGTCGGCTGATAGCTCTTATCGGTCATACCTATAAGCATAGTGCTATATATCACGTTTACTTTAGACAGCGCTCGCGGCACGATGGGAGGCAGAAAAGCTAATCTTGATCAGATCCAATAAGGAGCGATATGTCCTTGCTGACCATTGGCGACCAGTTCCCGGCGTACCGGCTCGTCGCCCTCATTGGTGGCGATCTATCGAAGGTCGACGCCAAGGAGCCCGGCGACTACTTCACGACCGTGTCCAGCGACGACCACGAGGGCAAGTGGCGCGTGGTGTTCTTCTGGCCGAAGGACTTCACCTTCGTGTGCCCCACCGAGATCGCGGCGTTCGGCAAGCTCAACGACGAGTTCGAGGACCGCGACGCGCAGATCCTCGGAGTCTCGATCGACAGCGAATTCGTCCACTTCCAGTGGCGCGCACAGCACGAGGACCTCAAGCAGTTGCCGTTCCCGATGCTCTCGGACATCAAGCGGGAGCTGTCGCTGGCCACCGGCGTGCTCAACGGCGACGGCGTCGCCGACCGGGTGACCTTCATCGTCGACCCCAACAACGAAATCCAATTCGTTTCCGCGACCGCGGGTTCCGTGGGCCGAAACGTCGACGAGGTACTGCGCGTGCTGGACGCGCTGCAATCCGATGAGCTGTGCGCCTGCAACTGGCGCAAGGGCGACCCGACGATCGACGCCGGCGAGCTGCTCAAGGCCTCGGCCTGATCCGGGGGTCGTGATGAGCATCGAGAATCTCAAGGACGCGCTGCCCGAATACGCCAAGGACCTCAAGCTCAACCTGGGCTCGATCGCGCGCAGCACCGTGCTGAACTCCGAGCAGCTGTGGGGCACGCTGCTGGCCAGCGCCGCCGCGACGCGAAACCCGCAGGTGCTGGCCGAGATTGGTGCCGAAGCGGCCGACCATCTGTCGGGTGAGGCCTACCAGGCGGCGCTGGGAGCCGCGTCCATCATGGGCATGAACAACGTGTTCTACCGGGGCCGCGGCTTCCTCGAGGGCCGGTACGACGACCTGCGGCCGGGATTGCGGATGAACATCATCGGCAATCCCGGTGTGGACAAGGCGAATTTCGAGCTCTGGTGCTTCGCGGTGTCGTCGATCAACGGGTGCTCACACTGCATGGTGGCCCACGAGCACACGCTGCGTGAGGCCGGCGTGGGACGCGAGGGCATCCTCGAGGCGCTGAAGGCGGCGGCCATCGTTTCCGGTGTGGCACAAGCGATCGTCGCCTCCCAGACGCCGGCCGCGGTCGGCTGATTGCGGTGTCGTGACTCGTTCATGACCCCGGCCTGGGTGTCGCACGCGATCTGGTGGCAGGTCTATCCGCTGGGCTTCGTCGGGGCGTTTCCGGCGGCCCGGCCGCCGGATCCGGGCGAACACCGGTTGCGGCGGCTCGTCGACTGGTTCGACCACGCCATCGCCCTGGGGGCTTCGGGAGTCGCGCTGGGCCCCGTCTTCGCCTCGCGCACACACGGTTACGACACCACCGACCATTACCGCATCGATCCCCGGCTCGGCGACGACGCCGACTTCGACCACGTGGTGGCCGAGGCCCATCGCCGCGGGCTGCGGGTGCTGCTCGACGGCGTGTTCAATCACGTCGGCGTGGATTTCCCGCGCTACCGCGACGCGCCGCACGACGAGGCGTCGGCGCGCTGGTTCCGCGGGCGCCCGGGCAGCTTCGACACCTTCGAGGGCCACCCCGAGCTCATTACCCTCAACCACGACAACCCCGAGGTCGCCGACTACACCGTCGACGTCATGACGCACTGGTTAGGGCGCGGCGCGGACGGCTGGCGCCTGGACGCGGCCTACGCCGTGCCGCAACGGTTTTGGGCGTCGACATTGCCGAGGGTGCGCGAGCGGTTTCCGGACGCCTGGTTCGTCGGCGAGCTGATCCACGGCGACTACGCCGCGGTGGTGGAGGCGGCGACGTTCGACTCGGCCACCCAATACGAGCTGTGGAAGGCGATCTGGAGCGGCCTCAACGACCGCAACTTCTTCGAGCTGGACTGGGCGCTGCGGCGGCACAACGGGTTTCTGGCCAGCTTCGCGCCGCTGACGTTCATCGGCAACCACGACGTCACCCGCGTCGCCAGCCGGCTCGAACGCCCCGAGCATCTGCCGCACGCGCTGGTGATCCTGCTGACGGTCGGCGGCGTGCCCAGCGTGTACGCCGGCGACGAGCTCGGGTTCCGCGGCGTCAAGGAGGAGCGGCGCGGCGGGGACGGCGCGGTGCGCCCCGAGTTCGGCCCTCCCCCAGCACCATTGGACGACTTCGGCGCCAAGGTGTGGAGGTTGCACCAGTACCTCGTCGGGTTCCGCCGCCGTCACCCCTGGCTGCACGCGGCGTCGACCACCGCGGTGCGGTTGGAAAACCGGCACTATGTCTACGAGACCCGCGCCGGCGACGATGCGCTGCTGGTCGCGCTCAACATCGACGACGAGCCGCTGCGCCTGGTGCTGTCGGAGCTGGGCGCCGCGCGGGCACGGAGGGTCGCCGGGTCGGCGGCCCCGCCGCAGGACATCGTGGACACGGCGGTCGTCGAGCCGCACGGCTGGCTGATCCTGAGCCCCGCTTAGCCCGTCAGGCGGGCCACGGTCAGCGGGTCTTCCCGGCCGTCGTAGTAGCGGTCGAGCAGGGCTGTGAAGTCCTCGTTGTCGTCGGCGGCGCGGGCGAACAGCGTCATCGACGAGCGCAGCTTGAGGTCGTCGGGCGAGCCGAAGATCTCGGCGGCCGAACGGCCTTGCACCCCGTTGACCAGCCGAGCGCACTCGCGCAATCGCGGCCCGAGCAGATCGTGGCGCAGGTATGCGCGGGCCTCGTCGAGGCCGGAAATCCCATAGCGGTCCGCCATTGGGCTGCTACCCAGGCCGCTTAGCTGCGGGAAGACGAACCACATCCAGTGACCGCGTTTGCGCCCGCCGCGCAGCTCCTCGACGACGCCGCGGTAGACCGGGGCCTGCGCCCGGACGAAACGGTTCAGGTCGAAGGGGTCGCTCGCCGACGGCATGTGACTACCGTTGCACATATGGCGGTCAACCGACGAGTGCCCAAGGCGCGCGACCTGGCGCCGCTGATCCGGTTCAAACGACCCCAGTTCGACCGCACCCGGCGCCGCCTCGACGCCGCGCTGACCATCGAGGACCTGCGGCGCATCGCCAGGCGGCGCACCCCCAAGGCGGCGTTCGACTACACCGACGGCGCCGCCGAGGACGAGCTTTCCCTCGAACGCGCGCGACAAGCCTTCCGCGACATCGAGTTTCACCCGACGATCCTGCGCGACGTCACCAACGTCACCGCCGGATGGAATGTCCTGGGACAGCCGGTGGCGTTGCCATTCGGCATCGCGCCCACCGGATTCACCCGGTTGATGCACACCGAGGGCGAGATCGCCGGCGCACGGGCGGCGGCCCGGTCCGGGATCCCGTTCTCGCTATCCACCCTCGCCACCACCGCGATCGAAGACCTGGTGGCCGCCGTTCCCCAGGGCCGCAAGTGGTTTCAGCTCTACATGTGGCGCGACCGCGACCGCTCGATGGCGCTGGTCAAGCGCGCGGCCGACGCGGGATTCGACACCCTGCTGGCCACCGTCGACGTTCCGGTCGCGGGCGCGCGGTTGCGCGACGCCCGCAACGGCATGACGATCCCGCCGACGCTGACGCTGCGCACCGTGCTCGACGCGGTGCCGCACCCGAGGTGGTGGTTCGACCTGTTGACCACCGAACCGCTGGCGTTCGCGTCGCTGGACCGCTGGCCGGGCACCGTCGGCGAGTACCTGAGCACCATGTTCGACCCCAGCCTCACGTTCGACGACCTGGAATGGATCAAGGCCCAATGGCCCGGCAAGCTCGTCGTCAAGGGCATCCAGACGCTCGACGATGCCCGCGCCGTCGTCGAGCGCGGCGTCGACGGCATCGTGCTGTCCAATCACGGTGGGCGCCAACTGGACCGGGCCCCGGTGCCGTTTTATCTGTTGCCCGCGGTGGCCCGTGAGCTCGGCAAGGACACCGAGATCCTGCTGGACACCGGCATCATGTCGGGCGCCGACATCGTCGCGGCGATCGCGCTGGGCGCCCGCTGCACGCTGGTCGGGCGGGCCTACCTGTACGGGCTGATGGCCGGCGGCGAGGCGGGCGTGGCCCGCGCGATCGACATCCTGGGAAGCGGGGTGATCCGGACGATGCGGCTGCTGGGGGTGACCTGCCTCGAGGAGCTGTCGCCCAAGCATGTGACGCAACTGCGGCGGCTGGTCCCCGTCAAGAGTTGACTCGGCGAGCAGACGCAAAATCGCCCATTTCCGCACGAAAATGGGCGATTTTGCGTCTCGCCGTCGCTGCGGGAAGCAGTGCCTCGCCGGGCGGGCCATGATGATGATCAGGTCTGCTCGCTCGGGAACATCTCGCTCCACAGCCGGGCCACGGTGGCGACTGCAGCGGAGTATGTCTGGGTACGCAAATCGTTATCCGTCGCGAGTTGTTCGTAGCGGAGGGGCCAGGACTCGGTAGCGGTGGGAGCGCGTTCGGAGGTGCACTACCGTCGCGCTCCGCCCATACCCGTTTCACAGTGTCCGCGACGGTTGCGACCGTGAGAAGATCGTGGTCGGCCAGAATCACAAGGTCGATGAGATCACGGACGCGCGAGTTCTCGCGGTTGCCGAAGTCACGCAGCATCGCATGGAATTTCTCCGCGGCATGGCGATTGACATCGATGATCTCAAACTCTCGAATTGGGATTCCGGCAAAGTCGAGCGAGTTCGGCAGGGTGACCTTCTCTGTCATGTCGAGTTCGTATGCCCGAGGCGATATGTCGAGCCGGATGCGCCCAAAGGGCTTGTCGGCCATATAGGTTGAGACTGATACACGCCAGGTGACGTGGCCACCGCCGTCCTCGCGCAGCTGCACCGGCGGTCCGACTGTGAGGACGAGGTAGTCGCCGTCAGGGTCTACAGAAAGGGCACCGACCAGACACTCATGCAGGTCGGCGGGATCCGGCACCTCGTCGCGAAGCCCGAGATCAAGGTCCTTGGTTAGCCGCGCGCCGCCGCCGAGCCGGACCTCGAGAGCCATTCCACCCTTGAGCACCCAACGCCCCGACTCGCGTGCCTGTAGCCGAGCGACGATGCGCTCGAAAATCACCCGCCGGCGATCCCCGTCTCTGTCGATATGGCTAGAAGGCGATGTTCGAGCGCGCTGCGTAGGGCCTGGGCCGTCCCATAGATCACAACGCCTCCGCGCGCTGGATGGCCCGCTCGATGTAGAGCGCGGCACGGGGATCGACGGCCTCCGCGCGTGCGCGGAGGCTACGGATGGTGAGAAGGCCGCTGTCGTGCGCATCTTGGATCGCCCGTGCCAGTTGGTCCTCGTCGGGAGACGCGGCGGCGACATCGATGATCGAGCGGGTCGGGGTGGTCATGCGGTAACCGGTGCGCGCGACCACATCCGCGTCTGGCAGCACTTCGTAGTGGAGCGTTACCGCGTCGTCACGCATTGTAAAGCCCGGCGGGACGGTCAGATGCACGCGAGCCGATTCGAATTCGCCTATGCCGTAGACCGATAGGGCCGATTCGCGTGACACAATACCTTTGCCTCGCGACCACAAGGTCCATCGGGCCAAGTCGTCGTGAAGGTTGGCGATCCAGTCCGCGAGCCGGAAGAGTCCACGGTCGATGCGCAGCCAGTTACCGGCGGCGACATGGTACGCATGGGCCTGGTACGAGTAGCCGACTTCTTTCGCCTGCGCCGCGGTGAAGTACCCGGCCTGTTCGGCGGCCAGGTGGAAAAGCCGTCGCCTAAGGTCACGACGATCGGTAGGCATACGACGATCCTATATAAAAACTTGAGTTCTGCATGATGCGTTAAGTCAAAACTCAAGTTTCATGCTCTGGGTCCCGTTTCGCCGCGAGCGTTTCGCCGCGAGCGTAACGCCAGCGTGACGCTCGACGCCGAGCGTCACGGCAGCGTGACGGTCGCGCGGGCAGGGAACAAACGGGGCCGGGAGCACGCGGGCCGGGGACAAACGGGCCGGGAACAAACCGGCGCCCGGCTGGGTTAAGCGCATCAGACTCAACTTTTGGAGGATTGATGGCTGAAGCCATGTCAGTGCCGGTGCTGTTTGTCACCGACACGATCGTGCTGCCCGGGATGGTGGTGCCGATCGCGCTGGACGACGCCGCGCGGGCGGCGATCGACGCCGCGAAGGCCAGCGAATCGGGGCAGCTGCTGATCGCTCCCCGGCTGGACGACCGGTACCCGTCGCACGGGGTGATCGCGAAGATTCTGCAGGTCGGGCGCATCGCCGGGGGCGGCACCGCGGCCGTCGTGCGCGGTGAGCGCAGGGCGCAGATCGGGGCGGGAGCCTCCGGGCCCGGTGCGGCGCTGTGGGTCGAGGTGTCCGACGTGCCCGAGCCGGAGGTCACCGACGAGGTCAAGGCGCTGGCGGCCGAGTACAAGAAGCTGCTGCTGGCGATGCTGCAACGGCGCGAGGCCTGGGAGATCGTCGACTACGTCAACGGCCTGACCGATCCGTCGGCGCTGGCCGACACCTCCGGCTACGCGTCCTACCTGACCAGCGCGCAGAAGCGGCAGCTGCTGGAGACCGTGGACGTGGCCGAGCGGCTGCGGGTGCTGATCGACTGGACCAGCTCGCATTTGGCCGAGGTCGAGGTCAACGACAAGATCGCCGAGGACGTGCGGGCGGGCATGGAGAAGACGCAGAAGGAGTTCCTGCTGCGCCAGCAGCTGGCCGCCATCCGCAAGGAGCTGGGCGAAACCGACGACGGCAGTGGGTCTTCCGATGACTACCGGTCCCGGGTCGAGGCCGCCGACCTGCCAGAGAAGGTGCGCGAGGCCGCGCTGCGCGAGGTCGGCAAGCTGGAACGCGCCAGCGACCAAAGCCCGGAAAGCGGCTGGATCCGCACCTGGCTGGACACCGTCCTGGACCTGCCGTGGAACGTCAAGACCGAGGATTCGACGGACCTGACGGCGGCACGCGAAATCCTGGACGCCGACCACCACGGGCTGGACGACGTCAAGGACCGCATCGTCGAGTATCTGGCCGTGCGCACCCGGCGCGCGCAGCGCGGGCTGCAGGTCGTCGGCGGCCGCGGCTCCGGCGCGGTGATGGCGCTGGCCGGCCCGCCCGGCGTCGGCAAGACGTCGCTGGGTGAGAGCGTGGCGCGGGCGCTGGGCCGCAAGTTCGTGCGCGTCGCGCTGGGCGGCGTGCGCGACGAGGCCGAGATCCGCGGGCACCGGCGCACCTACGTGGGTGCGCTGCCGGGCCGGATCGTCCGGGCGATCGGCGAGGCCGGGTCGATGAATCCCGTTGTGCTGCTGGACGAGATCGACAAGGTCGGCTCCGACTATCGCGGCGACCCGAGCGCGGCGCTGCTCGAGGTGCTCGACCCGGCGCAGAACCACACCTTCCGCGACCACTACCTGGATCTGGACCTGGACCTGTCCGACGTGGTATTCCTGGCCACCGCCAACGTGATCGAGAACATCCCGTCGGCGCTGCTGGACCGCATGGAGCTGGTGGCTATCGACGACTACACCGAGGACGACAAGGTCGCCATCGCCCGCGGCTACCTGCTGCCCCGGCAGCGGGAGCGGGCGGCGCTGACCGACGACGAGGTGACCGTGACCGACGCCGCGCTGCGCAAGATCGCCGCCGACTACACCCGCGAGCCGGGCGTGCGGCAGTTCGAGCGGCTGCTGGCCAAGGCGCTGCGCAAGGTGACGACCAAGATCGCCGATGAAGCGGTGACCATCGATGAGCCCGACCTGGTGGATTACCTTGGCCGGCCGCGGTTTACGCCCGAGTCGGCCGAACGCACCGCCGTGCCCGGCGTGGCGACCGGGCTGGCCGTGACGGGCCTGGGCGGCGACGTGCTCTACATCGAGGCCGGGGCGACCGACGGCGAGCCCGGTCTGCAGCTGACCGGTCAGCTGGGTGACGTGATGAAGGAATCCGCGCAGATCGCGCTGTCCTACGTGCGCTCGCATGCCTCGGAGTTGGGCGTCGATCCCAAGGCGCTGGACCGGCGCATCCACGTGCACGTGCCCGCCGGCGCGGTGCCCAAGGACGGGCCGTCGGCCGGTGTCACGATGGTGACCGCGCTGGTGTCGATGGCCACCGGGCGCCAGGTCCGCTCGGACGTCGGGATGACCGGCGAGGTCACCCTGAACGGGCGGGTGTTGCCGATCGGCGGCGTCAAGCAGAAGCTGCTGGCCGCCCAACGCGCCGGCCTGTCAACGGTTTTCGTGCCGTCGCGCAACGAGCCGGATCTGGACGACGTGCCCGCCGAGGTGCTCGACGCGCTGACCGTCAAGCCGATGACCGACGTCGCCGAGATCGTCGCGCAGGCGCTGGAACCGCTGGCCGAGGCGGCGACGGCCGCGGCCTGATCGAAGCCAGGGCCACGCCCGTGACATGGCGTGGCCCTGGGCGTTCAATAAAGCCGTGAGTCTTAAACGGCAAGTCGTGCGCCGAGTGCAACGGCTGGTGGTCAATCCGGTGACCACGCTCGAAACGACCGGCCGCGGCGGCGACCTGCTGACCATTCGGGTGGATCTGGACTAAAGCCCATGGCGTACGACGAAGACCTGGCCAACCGGATCCGTGAGCTGCTCGCGTCCGAGCGCGGCGTCGACGAACGGCGCATGTTCGGCGGTCTCGCTTTCCTGATCAACGGGAACATGTCGGTGGCCATCAGCGGCCAGGGCGGCCTGCTGGTGCGGGTGCCGCCGGACGACACCGACAAGCTACTGGAGCGCGCCCACGTCCGCCCCATGGTGATGGCCGGCCGGGAAACCCGCGGCTGGTTGCGCGTCGACGCCACCGGTGTGCAGACCAGGCGCCAGCTGCGGAGTTGGGTGATCCGGGGGGCGGGCTACGCGCGCGGCCTGCCTCCCAAATAGCCGGACCGGTTAGCTAGAACGCGGCGCGGGTAGGCGGTGTGGTATGGACAAGCGCGAGCAACTGGTTCGACGACTGCTCAAGGTCGCCGGCACGACCTACGCGGCCGAGGCCGGCATCAAAATCAACGACAGGCCGATGCCGCTGTTTCAGCTGTTGGTGCTCTGCATGCTCGCCAGCAAGCCGATCGACGCCACCACGGCGATGCGCGCCGCGAGGGAACTCTTCAAGGCGGGCCTGCGGACACCGAAAGCCGTGTTGGGATCCGACAGGCAGACCATGATCACCGCGTTCGGTCGCGCTCACTACGTGCGTTACGACGAAAGCTCGGCCACCCGCCTGACCGAGATGGCCGAGCGGGTTTGTGACGACTACTCCGGCGATCTGCGCCAAATCGCCGATCGCAGCCGGGGCGACGTCGCTGCGGCGAAACGAATGCTCAAGAGATTCAAGGGAATTGGCGACACAGGCGCCAACATCTACTTGCGTGAGGTGCAAGACGTCTGGACCTGGGTGCGGCCGTACTTCGACGACCGCGCCACCGCGGCGGCAAAGCAATTGGGGTTGCCCACGCAGCCGGAAAAGCTGGGCGCCCTTGCGCCGCACGCCAATGCGAAACTGGCAGCCGCGCTGGTCAGGGCGTCCCTGGATGACGACGTGCGCCGGCAGGTGACCGGCTGACCACGCGGATCGGCACATCCGGATGGTCGTATGACCGTTGGGCGGGTGTGCTGTACCCGCCCGGCCTGTCCCCCGCGCGCCGATTGGCCCGCTACGCCGAGGTTTTCGACACCGTCGAGCTGAACGCGAGTTTTTATCGGTGGCCGAAGGATTCGACGTTCGCCGGATGGCGCGACCAGCTACCGAGCGGTTTCACGATGTCGGTCAAGGCGCACCGGGGATTGACCCACTACCGGCGGCTGTCCTCGCCCGAGCCCTGGATCGAGCGGTTCGAACGCTGTTGGCAGCTGCTGGGCGACCGCCACGGGGTGCTGCTGGTCCAGCTGCACCCCGAACAACGACGCGATGACGCCCGCCTGGATGCCTTCCTCGGCCGCGTGCCCGAGTCGATCCGCGTGGCCGTCGAGCTGCGGCATCCCTCCTGGAACGACGAGGCCGTCTACCGGCTGCTGGAACGCCGCCGCGCCGCGTACGTGGTGATGAGCGGCCCCGGGCTGGCCTGTGTCCCGCGGGCCACCACCGACCTGGTGTATGTCCGGATGCACGGCCCGGACCGGGACGCGATCTATGCCGGCTGCTACTCGGACGACGAGTTGCGGAGCTGGGCCGGCCGGATCGTCGAATGGGACGCCGACGGCAGGGACGTGTGGGCGTATTTCAACAACGATCTGGGCGGCCACGCCGTCCGCAACGCGCTGAGGCTGCGGGAACTGGTGAGCTGAGACGGCCCGAGTAGGCTGGAATTTCCGAGGGAAAACGGAGCGATAATCATGGCCAGCTCGACCACATTCGTCATCGTCGGCGGCGGACTCGCCGGTGCCAAAGCGGTAGAAGCCTTACGCGACAACGACTTCGACGGCCAGATCATTCTGTTCGCCGACGAGAAACACCTGCCCTACGAGCGACCCCCGCTGTCCAAGGAGTACCTGGCCGGCAAGAAGTCGCTGGCCGACTTCACCGTGCAGGATTCCGGCTGGTACCGCGACCACGACGTCGACCTGAGGCTGGGATCGCGGGTGTCGTCCCTGGATCCCAACGCGCACACCGTCGGGCTTCCGGACGACACGACGGTGGCCTACGACAGGCTGCTGCTGGCGACGGGGTCCGCGTCGCGGCGCCCACCCCTACCCGGCTCCGACGCCGACGGGGTCCACTACCTGCGGACCTACGACGACGCCGTGGCACTCAATTCCGTTCTGACCGAAGGGTCTTCGCTCGCTGTGGTGGGTGCCGGCTGGATCGGTCTGGAGGTGGCCGCCGGTGCCCGTCAGCGGGGCGTCAACGTCACCGTCGTCGAGACGGCCAAGCAACCACTGCTGGCGGCGCTCGGAGAAACGGTCGGCGAGGTATTCGCCGACCTCCATCGCGAACACGGGGTGGACCTACGGCTAGGGGCGCAGGTGGAGGAGATCGCGACGACGGACGGCCGCGCCACCGGACTGAAAATGCGCGACGGATCGACGGTTGCCGCTGACGCGGTGCTGGTGGCCGTCGGCGCCCGGCCGAACATCGAACTCGCCGAACGGGCCGGGCTGGCCACGGGCGACGGCGGGGTGCTGGTTGATGCGTCGCTGCGGACCAGCGATCCCGACATCTACGCGGTCGGCGATATCGCCGCCGCCGAACACCCCCTGTTCGGAACCCGAATCCGCACCGAGCACTGGGCCAATGCGCTCAAGCAGCCCGCGGTGGCGGCGGCCGGAATGCTCGGCGCGCCGGGCGAATACGCCGAGCTGCCCTACTTCTTCACCGATCAGTACGACCTCGGAATGGAGTACGTCGGCCACGCGCCCGCCTTCGAGCGAGTGGTGTTCCGCGGCGACGTCTCCAGCCGCGAATTCGTCGCGTTTTGGCTCGACGGCCACGACCGGGTGCTGGCCGGGATGAACGTCAACGTCTGGGATGTGCTCGATGACGTCAAAGCCCTGATTCGATCGAAGGCTCCCGTTGATGTCGACACGCTGACCGATCCGCGGGCGCCGCTGGCCGACGTGCCGGGCTGACGTCGCGTGCGGTCCGTCAGCCGGCCTGCGATCCTGGGGAATCGGGGCGCTGGTCGAGGGGGGTCCAGGTCCCGTCAATGACGTCGGGTGGCCGCTGCGCCTGCAGGCGTTCCCGTTCGGCGCGGCGGCGCTTGATCCGCAGCCGGGCGTCGGCCGGCATGGTGACCAGTTCGTCACAGGTCAGGTAGTACACGTCGTCGGCGACGTCGATCAGGTCCGCCGCGACCCGTCGAGATCCCAGCTCCCGCAACGTTATCCGGAGCTCGTGGGTGAACAGGAGGGTGGTGTCGTGGGCCAGCTCCCGAGCCTCGCGGGCATTGGCGGCCAACCGCCGGGCCAGTGTGGCAGGTGGCGCCGGCTCGGTGGGCGCGGCGGTGGCGTCGGCAACTTCAGCCGCCGCCGTCAGCAATGTCGCCGGGTCGTCGCCGAAAACCGGGCTGGCCAGCTCGGCTTCCCCCGGCCCACGATGTCCGATCCGGGCGACGGCGGCATCGAGGGCGGCGGCGACGCTCGGGGACAACGCGCGGATGCTGCCGACGTTGCCCTCCCGGGCCAGCCCACACAGCGGCGGGTCACCGCGCAGCGCCGCCGCCAGCTCGGCGGTTTCGGCCGCGATGCGGCCGCTTTCCATGATCATGTCCAGCCCCGACACCCTCGCCGCCGCCGCCCGGGTGTGCCCCAGCGCGGCCGCGGTGACACCGGTATCGATCAACCACATCGCCGTAAGGATCCAGCCTTGGTGGATCCGATCCCGCAACAGCCCGACCCGAACCTCCAGGCCGGCATCCGGCAGCGCGGTCAACTGTGCGGCGTCCATGTGTTCCGCCTCGGCGGCGGCACGGTAGGCGCGCGTGTCGGACCGGAGATGGCGCAGCAACGCCAACGACCGCGCCGCGACGACCGCCTTGGCTATCGACCCCAGCGGGCCCCTGGCCAGCTGGGGCTCCCCGAACGGCAGGACGTCGCCCACGTGCGGCTGGTCGACCAGGGCGTGCTGGGCGACGGCGTGCTGGTCCCAGCCGGGCAGCTGGGTGGCGGCGGCGACGTTCGCCGACACACCGACGTAGGCGCGATGACCGAAAACCGCGATGGCCCTGCTCGCCCATTCGTCGTCGACCACGCCGCCAAGCGCGAGCACCTGACCCATCACCCGGCTGGCGGTGCGTAGCCCGCTCAACTGGACATCCAGCGTTATCGGGGTCAGCGGTCCGGGCAGCGCCTCGGCGAGGCCCGCCGCGGCGAAGACCGGGAACCGGGGATCGATCCGGTCGTCGAACTCACCCTCGATGCCCTCGGGGGCCGCGCCGTGCAACTCGTCGGGCGGCCGGGGCCGCGGGGCGACCTCCACCGGCAGCGCCAGTTGACTTCCGTGGCTGGTCGCGCCCGCGGCATCGGGCCGGCGCCCGACCAGCCCGCGCGCGGTGTCGGCAACCGCCTCGAGCGCCTGCCAGCCGAACTCAAACGCCGAATCATCTTGCACCGCAGCGATATCCATGTCCGGAATCAGCCGTGACCAGCTGCGAACCCGATGCAGCCGGGAACGCGGGTCGACGGATCGCAGCAGCCGCCAGGCGGTGACCACATTGGTGGTGTCCGGGGTGGCGAGGTCCACCGCACCGGTGCGGTCGCTGTCCACCGACAAAACCAGGAAGCGTACCAGGTCATCGATATGCAGCACGCGCATCGGCTGCGCCGAGGTCTTGGTGCGCAGCAGCGTGGCCACGGTGCGGCACACCATCCAGTCGAGTTGGCGGCCGACCGGCGGGGCGATCCGGATGATCAAACTCGGCCCCCAACTCGTGGACACCAGCGCCTCGGCCGGCCGATACAGGTCGGGACGGCCCGCGGCGTGGGACACGAACAGCAATCGGGCGCCGGCGCGGGTGGCCGCGTGGGTCACACGCGCAACACCGTCGATGCCTGCGCTGCCGGGCGCGGTGCCGTCGACGGGCGCCAGGTGGATGACCGCGTCGGCTTCGTCGGCCAGGTCTTGCAGGATGGGGTCGCCGAGCGACGCGCAAACAAATTCGACGTTCGGGTCCAGGCAGTCGTGCGGGCGGTCAGCAATGCCGGTCACCGTGTGCCCGGCAGCGACCAGCTGCCGCGCGACCAGCCGCCCTATTGCGCCGGTGGCGTCGGTAACCAGGATCTGCACCTGGCCTCACCTCCCCCAACCTCCCCCAACCTGCCCCAACGTCCACCTCGACAATAGGCACGTCGTCGTTACTTACGCGACCGTTACCGCTGCGGGGCCCTCTGGCCTGTGCTGATGCCGTCGGCCCGGTTACTGCAGCGCGGCGCTGCCGTCCGCGGCGACGGCAACCTTGGCGCCACCGATGTCTTCCCGCACGGTGACCGCGGCCGCGGCGGCGTCGGCGATCACCGCCAGGGTGCGCGACCCGTCGGGCGTCCGCACGGCCAGAAAGGCCCTCTCCGGCTGTCCCGCGCGGTTGAACGGCGTCGTCCACGCCTCGACGGTGCCGACGCCCTCCCACTCGACCAAGCCGTCGCGGGTGGGCTCGCGATCCACCGCCGGTTGCACGTCTTCCCAGCGGAATTCGGCCGGTGGCTCGGTGCCGTAGACGCCAAAGCTGTGTTTGGTGAGGTAGCCGCCGTTGGCGGTGATCAGCGCGCGCCGCCCGGGATTGGCCACCAGCAACTCCGCCATGGTGGCAATGGAATGCATCACATAGTTGCTCCACGGGCCGCCGGCGAACGTCAACCCGCCGGTGACGGTGAGGGGGCGGGCGGGATCGTCGACGCTGAGTCCCAGTTCGGCCGCCGCGACTTGCACGGCCGACGGGAAGCAGGAGTACAGGTCGACGTAGTCAATGGCGCCGACGTCGTCAATTCCCGCCAGCTTTAGCGCCCGCGCGCCGGCGATCCGGATCGCCGGTGAGCGATGCAACTCGTCGCGCTCGGCGATGGCAGGCGTGTCATGCGCGTCGGTGCCCGCGTGCGGGTAAACCCAACGTTCGGCGGGGACCTGCAGGCGTTTCGCCCGCTCGACCGAGGTCAGGATCAGCGCCGCGCCCTGGTCGACCATGTTGTTGGAGTTCATCAACTTGGTGTACGGCCAGCTGATCATCCGGTTCCGCGGGCCGGGCCGCCGGATTTCCTCCGCGGTCACCGGTGTGCGGATCCATGCGTGCGGATTGTCGACCGCGACGGCGTTGAAGCGCGCCCACAGCTCGCCGATGCGCTTGAGGTGGTCCTCGGTCGACTCGCCGTTCGCGATGCGAAGCGCCTGTTCGAACAGCGGATAGACGTAGGCCGGCCGGTCCAGCCCGATCCTGATCTCCGCCTCGCCGGCCATCGGGACATCGTCGCCGCTGACCTTCGCCATCGGGACGGATTCGTCCTGAACGGTCCATTCGAGCCTGCCGCCCTTGGCCTTCAGTCCCCTTCTGGTGCGCCAGGTTTCGGCGCCGGCGAGCAACACCACGCCGGCCCGGCCCCGCTGGATGTCCAGGCAGGCCTGGTTGACGAGCGATTGCGGCACGTTGCCGCCGACGGGGCTGTACAAGGTGGTGAAGCCGGCCGCGCCGATCCGCTCGCCGAGCAACAGCCCGGGATCGCGGTAGTGCGCCGACAACACGTTGACCACGCGGATGGAGTCCACGGCCCCGATCACCCGGGAATCCGCGGCTTGGCGCGCCGCGGCGGCCATCAGGTCGACCGGCTCGACGGACCGCGCTGCCGGGTCGATTTCGTCGCGGTGGTTGACCTGGCCGTAGCCGATCAACACGGGTGTCCTGGGGTCGACGGTCATGGACCGAACCTATCGTGACCACCGCCCGCGCCCGGCCACGGGCCGGTCGGGCCGGCAACCGGCGGGCCTGGGCTGGTCGCCCAACCCGACATATCCTTCGGCTCCCAGCCAAAATCCTTGCTTCGCAACCGGATTCGATGCAAACCGGCCGGGCGCGTCGCAATCGTTGGTCGGGGATCGCGGCGATGACGGCGTCGGCTATCGTCACAGGCCGATCCGCGAGGATCTGGTTCGTCGAGACCGTCCGATGGAGGCACCAAACCCATGAGCGCGCACTTGAGCTACGTCGAGGCCGTGGTAGTCGGCGCGTTCCAGGGCGTCACCGAACTATTCCCGGTTTCCAGCCTCGGGCACGCGGTCCTGGTCCCGGCGTTGGTCGGCGGGCAATGGGCCCGGGACCTCAACGTCTCCGCCCCCGAATCGCCCTATCTGGCGTTCATCGTTGGCCTGCACGTCGCCACCGCCGCCGCCCTGCTGGTGTTCTTCTGGCGCGATTGGTTGCGCATCGTGGCCGGATTCGTGTCCTCGGTGCGGCATCGCCGAATCCAGACGCCCGACGAGCGGCTCGCCTGGCTGATCGTGGTCGCCACCCTCCCGGTGGGACTGGCGGGGGTGACGCTGGAACACCTCTTCCGCACCACGCTGGGCAAACCCATTCCGGCGGCGGCGTTCTTGCTACTCAACGGCGTCGCGCTCTACGCCGGTGAGGTGCTGCGCCGCCGTGTCTCGCCCGCCGACGGCCAAGATCACCCCGACCAGTCGCACGCCGGTGAGGCCGTCGACAACCGGCTGGCCCAGCTGCCGATGGGCCGCGGCCTGCTGATCGGCGCCTCCCAAGCCCTCGCCCTGCTGCCCGGCATCAGCCGTTCCGGCATAGCCATGGTGGCCGGCCTGTGGCGCGGCCTGTCGCACGAAGACGCCGCCCGCTTCTCCTTCTTGCTGGCGACGCCGATCATCCTGGCAGCCGGGGTGTACAAGATCCCGGATCTGTTTGGGCCGTTGGGAACCGGGATCCACGGCCAGGTCCTGGTCGGCAGCCTCGCCTCCTTCGTCTGCGCCTACCTGGCCGTGCGGTATCTCACCCGGTACTTCCAGACCCGCACCCTGACCCCGTTCGCCATCTACTGCGCGCTGGCCGGGGCGGCGAGCCTGGTGTTGCTCGGCCTGCGCTAAACCGGCTCGCATCGGTAACGCACTTGCCGCACCGGCACGTCGCCGAAAGTCGTTGTGCGGCAAGCTCCGTCGAACCGCCACCCGTCGCGTTCGTAGAATCGGCGGGCGCGGGCGTTTCCGTCCAGCACCCACAGCACGGCTCCCGCCACGCCAACTCCGCGCAACCGCTCCCTGGCGGCGGTCATCAGTAAACGTCCGACTCCGGTGCGCACGTATGCCGGATCGACGTAGATCGCCATCAGCTCACCGAAGTTCGGCACGTCGGTGTCGCGACACAGGCCCGTGGTGGCCAAGCCGCAGATCGCGGAACCGTCGACCGCGACCAAGGTGGATGGCATCCGAAAACCCATGCGGCCGAAGGTGTATCGGGTGACCCAGGCCTCGGGTCTGAGAGCGTCGAGGTATTCCTGGGCGAGGAGTCCCCGGTAGGCCGATTGCCATGACCGGACGTGCACCCGGGCCACGTCGTGCGCATCCGCCGGGACCGCCGCCCGCACCTCGGTCATCGTTGCAGTATCGGCGGCACGCTGACCGGCCTCGCCACCGGCTCGTTTGCGCGGCGACGGCGCGGGTGCTGTGCTTACCGCATCGCCTAGCTGACAGCCGTCAACTCCGGGAAGGACGAACATGGCAGGCACGGCATCCATCGGCCTCAAGGTCCGGGAAAAGGTCCGGGACAAAGTCGTCGTGATCACCGGCGGTGCGCGGGGAATCGGGCTGGCCACCGCGACCGCCCTGCACAATGTGGGCGCCAACGTCGCGATCGGCGACGTTGACGAGGTGCGGGTCAAGGAATCGGGCGCCGCGCTGGGCCTCGACGTTTACGGGAAACTCGATGTCACCGACGCGCACTCGTTTTCGGAGTTCCTGGACCACGTCGAGCGCCAACTCGGCCCGATCGACGTGCTGATCAACAATGCCGGCATTATGCCCGTCGGCCGGATCGTCGACGAGCCGGACACGGTCACCCGGCGCATTTTGGACATCAACGTCTACGGCGTGATCCTGGGCAGCAAGCTGGCCGTCCAGCGTATGGTCCCCCGCGGATCCGGACACGTCATCAACGTCGCCTCCCTCGCCGGGGAGCTCTACGCCGTCGGGCTGGCCACCTACTGCGCCAGCAAGCACGCGGTGGTCGCGTTCACCGACTCGGCCAGGCTGGAGTACCGCGCGGCCGGTGTGACGTTCTCCCTAGTGTTGCCGACGTTCGTCAACACCGAACTAACCGCCGGCACCGCCGGGATCAAGGGATTCAAGAACGCCGAGCCGGTCGACATCGCCACCGCGATCGTCAAGCTCGTCGCCCACCCCAAACCGCGGGTGCGGGTGACCAGAACGGCCGGCGCGATGGTCGCGTCACAGAAGTTCATGCCGCGCTCACTGGCCGAGGGACTCAACCGCGCCCTCGGCGGCGAGCACGTCTTCACCGACGACGTCGACGTCGACAAGCGCCGGGCCTACGAGGCCAGGGCTCGCGGCGAAGGGTGAGCACCGCATCGAGCGCCGTTAACCAGAGACGCGGACAATCGGCGGGGTGACCCTAGAAACCCTGACAACCCCTCCCCTTGCCCCCGACGAACTCGATCTGATCAATGCATACTGGCGCGCCGCCAATTACCTGTCGGTCGGGCAGATCTACCTGCTGGACAACCCGCTGCTGACCGAACCGCTGGTGCCCGAGCACGTGAAACCGCGGCTGTTGGGACACTGGGGCACCACCCCGGGGCTCAACCTCGTTTATGCGCATTTGAACCGCATCATCCGCAACCGCGACGCCAATGTCATCTACGTCACCGGGCCGGGTCACGGCGGACCCGCGCTGGTCGCCAACGCCTACCTTGAAGGCACCTACAGCGAGGTGTACACCGGCATCGAGGAGGACGCCGAAGGGCTGCGAAAGCTGTTCCGGCAGTTCTCCTTCCCCGGCGGCATCCCCAGCCACGTGGCGGCCCAGACCCCGGGGTCCATCCACGAGGGCGGCGAGCTCGGCTACTCGCTGGTGCATGCCTACGGCGCGGCCTTCGACAATCCGGATCTGGTGGTGGCCTGCGTGGTCGGCGACGGCGAGGCCGAAACGGGGCCGCTGGCGGCCGGCTGGCATTCCAACAAGTTCCTCAACCCGGCCCGAGACGGCGCCGTGCTGCCCATCTTGGCGCTCAACGGCTACAAAATCGCCAACCCGACGGTGCTGGCCCGCATCCCGCACCCCGAGCTGGAGGAGTTGCTGCGCGGCTACGGCCACCGGCCCATCATGGTCGTCGGTGATGATCCGGCCAGCGTGCACCAGCAGCTGGCGGCCGCGCTCGACGACGCCTTCGACGACATCGCGGCCATCCAGCACGCGGCGCGCAGCGGCAATCAGACCCAGCGGCCGGTGTGGCCGATGATCGTGCTGCGCACCCCGAAAGGCTGGACCGGGCCGAAGGTGGTCGACGGCAAGAAGGTCGAGGGCACCTGGCGGGCGCACCAGGTGCCGCTGGCCGAGACCCACGACAATCCCGTGCATCGGGCCCAGCTGGAGGACTGGTTGCGCAGCTACCGGGCCGAGGAGTTGTTCGACGGCAACGGCGCGCTGCGCCCCGAGCTGCGGGCGTTGGCGCCGCGCGGCGATCGCCGGATGAGCGCCAACCCGCATGCCAACGGCGGGCTGCTGTTGCACGACCTGGACCTGCCGGACTTCCGCGGCTACGCGGTGCCGGTGCCGCGGCCTGCCGCGATAAAGCATGAGGCCACCCGGATGCTGGGCACCTTCCTGCGGGACGTGATCGCCCGCAACCGGGACCGATTCCGTCTCATGGGTCCCGACGAGACGGCCTCCAACCGGCTGGACGCCGTGTACGGGTCCACCGACAAGGTGTGGCTCTCCGAGATCGGGCCCGACGACGAGCACCTCGCGCCCGACGGCCGCGTGATGGAGGTGCTTTCCGAGCACCTGTGCCAGGGCTGGCTGGAGGGCTACCTGCTGACCGGCCGGCATGGCCTGTTCAACTGCTACGAGGCGTTCGTGCACATCGTCGACTCGATGCTCAACCAGCACGCGAAATGGCTTGCCACCAGCCGGGAACTGCCGTGGCGGCGGCCGATCGCGTCGCTGAACTACCTGCTGACCTCCCACGTGTGGCGCCAGGACCACAACGGCGCCTCGCACCAGGATCCCGGGTTCATCGACCTGGTCGCGAACAAACGGGCCGAGTTGACGCGGGTGTACCTGCCGCCCGACGGCAACACGCTGCTGTCGGTGGCCGACCATTGCCTGCGCAGCCGTGACTACGTCAACGTCATCGTCGCCGGCAAGCAGCCCGCGCTGGCCTACCTGGACATGGACCAGGCCATCGCGCACTGCACGCGCGGCCTGGGCATCTGGCAGTGGGCGAGCACGGCCACCGCCGAACCCGATGTGGTGCTGGCCTGCGCCGGGGACATCCCGACGCTGGAGACCCTGGCGGCCGCCGACATTCTGCGTCGCGAATTGCCCGGGCTGGCCGTGCGGGTGGTCAACGTCGTCGATCTCATGCGGCTGCAGCCCGAGTCCGAGCATCCACATGGCTTGCCGGACAGGGAGTTTGACGCGCTGTTCACCCGCGACAAGCCGGTTGTCTTCGCCTATCACGGCTACCCGTGGCTGATCCACCGGCTCACCTATCGGCGGACCAACCACCCGCACATCCATGTGCGCGGCTTCAAGGAGCGCGGCACGACGACGACGCCGTTCGACATGGTGATGCTCAACGATTTGGACCGCTTCCACCTGGTCATGGACGTCATCGACCGGGTGGACGGGCTGGCCAGCCGAGCCGCCGTGTTGCGGCAGCGCATGGTCGACGCCCGTCTGGCCGCCCGCCGCTACACCCGCGAGCACGGCGAGGACGACCCGCAGATCGCCGACTGGACCTGGGGAGGCGAGTGACGCGCGCGAGCGTGCGCCGCGAGAGCGTGCGGCGCGAGCGTGCGCGGAATGACGGCCTTGACGGCGTGTCGGTGTACAAACACGCACGCTCGCGGGAAAAGGGTGGTCGCGGGCCCACGGTAAACTTGCCGAATGCCAGACGCCATCGCCGACGCTCATCCCCTGGTGTCGCAGCTTTCGGCGCTGCACCGGTTCCGCATTCATCTCGACATCGCCGTGATCGTCGTGGTGCTCGTGCTCACGAACCTGATCGCGCACTTCACCACGCCGTGGGCGAGCATAGCCACCGTCCCGGCCGCCGCCGTCGGCCTGGCGATCTTGATGCGCGCCAACGGCCTGGACTGGACCGACCTCGGCCTGGGCCGCGAACACTGGAAGTCCGGGCTGGGTTATGCGCTGGGGGCCGTGGCCGTCGTCGCGTCGGTGATCGCGGTCGGTGTGCTGCTGCCGACGACCCGGCCGATGTTCATGAACAATCACTACGCCACGATCTCCGGCGCCCTGGTCGCGTCGATGGTGATCATCCCGTTGCAAACCGTGATCCCCGAGGAGCTGGCCTTTCGGGGTGTGTTGCACGGCGCGCTGAATCGGGCCTGGGGTTTCCGCGGCGTCGCACTGGCGGGATCGCTGCTCTTCGGTCTCTGGCACGTCGCCACGTCGTTGGGCCTGACGAGCACCAACGTCGGCTTCACCCGGCTCTTCGGCGGTGGGATCGTCGGGATGCTCGCCGGGGTGGCGTTGGCGGTGTTGGCCACCGCGGCGGCGGGGTTCGTCTTCAGCTGGCTACGCCGGCGCAGCGGTAGCCTGATCGCGCCGATCGCGCTGCACTGGTCACTGAACGGGCTCGGGGCCCTGGCCGCGGCGCTGGTTTGGCACCTGTCGACCTGAATCTGGTCACACCAGCAGCACCGCCGCACCGGCGATGCGGCCAGCGCTGAGATCGGACAGTGCCCGATCGGCTTGTCCGAGCGGGTATTCCGGGGTGGTCACCTCGATGTGATGTTGACCCGCGAAGTCGAGGAACGCCCGCGCGTCGGCCCGGGTATTCGAGGTGACCGACCGGACCTGGCGCTCCTGAAACAGGTGACGCTGGTAGTTCAGGGGCGGGATATCGGTCAGGTGTATCCCCGCGATCGACAAGGTGCCGCCACGATCCAACGCCTCGAGCGCGGGCAGCACCAGCTCGCCGACCGGCGCGAACAGGATCGCGGCGTCCAGCGGCACCGGCGGCGGATCGGCGGCGCCCTGCGCCGACGCGGCGCCAAGTTTCAGCGCCAGCTCGCGCGCCTCGGCTCCGCGGGTCATGACGTGCACCTCGGCGCCTTGCGCCAACGCGACCTGCGCGGTGATGTGGGCGCTGCCGCCGAAGCCGTAGAGGCCCAGTCGCCCGCCCGGCGGTAGCTCGGCGCGCAGCAGGGAGCGGTATCCGATGATGCCGGCGCACAACAGCGGCGCGAGCTCGCTGTCGCTGTAACCGCTCGGCAGGTGGTGTGCGAAAGCGGCGGGGACGGTGGCGAATTCGGCGTACCCACCGTCGGCGTCCCAGCCGGTGTAGCGGGACTCCGGGCACAGGTTCTCATTGCCCCGACGGCAGTACTTGCACACGCCGCAGGTGTGGCGCAGCCAGGCGATGCCCACCCGGTCCCCCACCTGGAACTCGTTACCAGCCTCGGTCCCCACCTCGAAGACCTCCCCCACCACCTCGTGGCCGGGGATCACCCGGTTGCGGTGCACGGGGAGGTCGCCCTCGGTGACGTGCAGGTCGGTGCGGCACACCCCGCAGGCACGCACGGCAACGAGCAACTCCGACGGATCGGGGTGCGGCACCTCAGTGGTGACCTGCTCGAGCGGGCCCGTATCCATCGGCCCTGGCCGGCGCACTTGCCACGCGCGCATCTTCGTAGCGGTCACCGGTGCAGCCATCAGTCCATCATGCCGCTAACCGCCACGGCCGCAACAGGTTACCGCGAGTTAAACCAGATTTAGGGTGTCACGGCTGGGTGGGATGCGGTGATTGCGCGTCCCATGTCGGCGGCGGTGACGTTGAGGATGCTGGGGTCGGTGCGCACGAGTTGTTCGAGGTCGCGGGGGCTGGGCGCCAGTCTGCGCAGTCGGCGGGTCCGCGCACGCCGACACACCGCGATCACCTCACCGACGTAGCGGGCGTTGCCGGCAACGTCCAGCAGCGTCCCGGGGCCGTACGGGATTGACCGCAGCCGGGTCGCTTCGGCACCCAACAGCTCCCACGCACTGTCCTCGACAACCAGATGCTTCTTGCCAGCCAAGCGGCGCCCAAGAGCCACGATCTCCTCGGGGGTGTAGCTGGCGAAAGTCACGGTGACGGGGAACCGGGCGGCCAACCCGGTGTGGGCTGTCAAGAAGTCGCGCATCGGGCCGGGGTAGCCGGCGAGGATGACCACAAGTCCGTTGCGGTATGCCGCCATGCAGGCCAGCAGTGTGGTGATCGCCTCCACACCGAAAGCGCGGCAGTCGGTGTCCGGGTCCAGCCGGTAGGCCTCGTCGATCAACAGCACCCCACCACGCGCCTCCTCGCACACATCCCTCATCCTGGCCGCGCCGCGCCAGAGGTCACCCTCGACGATGTCGTGGGCGCTGACCACGGTGATATCCGGGCGCGTGAGGGTGCCCACCCCGAACAACACCTCACCGATGACCCGGGCGAACGTCGTTTTCGCCGTGCCCGGCGCGCCCAGAAACGCCATGTGGTTTCCGGTACGCAATGTCACCGCGCTGTCGTGTTCGACACGGCCCTGGTTGATTTGCAGCGCGGTGCACCACACCGCGAATTGTTCTTTCGCCTCGGCCAAACCGATCAACTCAGCGATACGCGCCCGCGCCCACTCAAACACCTCCCGACGCTCAGCGGTCAGCCCGGAGCGTGCGCACGTACCGTGACTGGTGTCGGTGCCCGGCTCCCCTATGCCGGTACCAGTAGCGACCGTGTCGACGTCGGCGGTGAGGATCCGGCGACCAGCCCGCCCAGCGTTGGCGTGGTTCTCATCTACGCTGGGCGGGTTCACGCCGCAGTAGGAACTCAGAACAGCGACGTCAGGACGTTGGCCGCTAGCGTCCCGAACTCGACCGGCAGCCGGCTGGCAAGATCCGCCACGACCGACGGGGCTAGGCCAGACAGATCGGCCGCAATCGACGGCGCTATGCCGGGCAAGTCCGCTGGCAGAGCACCGGCGGCTGATGCCGCGGCGGCGAAATCGGCCACGCTGGCGACGTTGGCTGCACTAGCAAAATTAGGCCCGCCGAAGTACGTCTGCACCAGATTAAGAAAACTGTCGCCAATAACCTGCGGAGTCGGCCAGCCAGTGGGCCCGAAATTGGTCAGCGTGCTCAAGAACGCCTGAACCACCCCGGACAGACTCTGACCGCCAACAATATTGGCCGCACCAGGAGCAACGATAACTTGCGCCAAGTCCGACGGGATGGCGTTCAGAAAGAATTGCAGCACTCCGCCGTCAGACGGGTTGGAGGACGCAAAGGAGAGGAGACCGGGCCAGTTGGCGCCGTTGTAAGTGAATCCGTTGAGGACTTGCCCCGCGAATGCGCCCGGAAAATTGACCAAGTTGGTCAACCCTGCTGGCAGGTCACCAGCAGAAAACGCATCATAAACATTCTGAACATCAATACCCAAACCATACGCCAAATTCACGGGGACTTCGAATAAAAAATTAATTCCGGCGCCCTCCACAAAGTCATCCATTAGATAATTGGTAACGTTCGCCAAATTCTGTGTGATGGATACGGGGATCTGCTTCAGAATGGGGAACAATGGCAGCCCCAAAGCACTTATTGGTTGTGTCCAGAACGTGGAGGATAGCTGGTCGAACGCGGCCGGGAAGTTAGCCGCCTGAAGCAGGTTGCCGACATTTACAAGCTTTGGGACAAAATCAGTAGGGTCTGTTCCGAGGAAATAGTCAATACCGCCTTGAGCGGCTTCCTGGTACGAGCTGACGTAGGTGTCCGCGTACTCGACCCAGTTCGCGGCCACCTGCTGCGCCAGCACCGCAGGAATTTGCGCCCACTGGTTGCCGATTGCCTGCAGGTTGGCAGCAGAGTCTTGGAAGACGTCGATCCACGTTTGGATCGGGTTGACCACGCCGGGATCGCTGCTCGTGAGCGCGACCGCGCGCTGCTGGACAGCGGCCGCGCTGTGCTGAAGATCGGCGGCGAAATCGGTGGAGACCGCCGGCGTCAGGGCGATCAGGCTGGCACCTACTGCCGCGGCACCCGCCGCGACGAGGGGCTGGAGAGGCCGAAGAGCTGCTAACTGTTGCATGCGCTGTGTTCCTTTGCTGTCTTGTCTCGATGTTCGTGTGCGTTCTGTGATGTCGACTGTCGGTGGAATCGAGCCGATCTGAGGAGCCGCAACCGACTGGTCGCTTTATCGCCGGGGGAACCCAGAGACCGTTAATTGCTGGTTCCATAGGTGCCGGTCGTACCGGCCTGGCCGAGGAGCCCGGCGAGGCCGCCCACGCCGCCCACGCCGCCGCTGTAACCGGAATAGCCCAGGGCGGCGTCACCGCCGTTACCGCCAATGCCGCCGTTGCCGGCCAACAACCCACCGTAGCCGCCGACACCACCACGACCGCCGTCACCGGTGAGACCAGCAGGAGGGGTACCACCGCTGCCGCCAGCACCGCCATTACCCACCAGCCAGCCACCGGCACCACCGGCCCCGCCCTCACCGCCATAGGCACCTAGGTTGCTTTTAGCGTTGAGGCCACCTGCGCCGCCGGCGCCGCCGTTGCCGAACAGCACGCCGCCAGCACCACCGGCACCACCGGTGCCGGCCTGCCATCTACCGACACCACCGAGTCCGCCTTGACCACCGTTGCCCATCAACAAGCCGCCGGCACCGCCGGCACCACCGGTGCCACCCAATTTGCTACCCGAGTAGATAACGCTGCCGGCACCGCCGGTGCCGCCATTGCCGATCAGCCCGGCGGAACCGCCGGGCAGCCCTGCTTGGTTAGCGGCGGTACCGGCCGCGCCGCTGCCGCCATCACCGAACAAGAATCCGCCGGAGCCGAGGTTGCCGACGGGTAGCCAACTGCCTAAAGGCGAGGTGTTTTGGCCGGTGAAACCGTTGATGCCGTTGCCGATCAGGTCGCGCCCGAACAAGTCGACGAACGGCGCATTGAGCGCCCCGTCCACCTGCTCACCGGTCGGGCTGGCAATCCATGCCTCACCAGCCCCGTGAATCCCGGTATAGAAGCTGTCGAACGCTCCGTAGATGAGGCTGTTCAGCTCAGCTCGAGGAGACTCCGCCGCGGCCGAGACCGCCGCACCGAGACCGCCGACATTGAAGGCCGCAGCGGCGCTGGCATGTAGGCCGTCGAGGGTGGTGCTCAGCGCGCCGGCATTGAAGGCGGCGGCGCTGGCATTAATGCTGCTAGTAATGCCCTCAAGGGCGGCTGTATGAATGCCGTCGAAGGCGGCCGTGCTGGCACTGAGGCCCTCGAGAGCGGCGGTGGTGCCCGCGGTAACGCCCTCAAGAGCCGCGGTGCCGGCATTAATGCCCTCAAGGGCGGCCTGGCTGGCGGCCCCAATCACCGGCTGGATGATGGGATCGATGATCGCGTCGAGCACCCCGGCGCGGGCGGGCGGCGCGGTTGCCATCGGGCTCATTGCGGCAGTCAGAAAGGCACCGGCTGCCGTACCCAGGCCGACCGCACGGCCACCACGGTGCGCCTTGGCGTTACGGCGATTCCGCCTCGTTGTGCGCTGCTTGCGTTTCATCTGCGAGCCTTCCTGTCGTAGTCGATAAAACGATGTTTTGAGACACGTGCCTGAAAAGAATTGAGCGCTAGCGACTTTCGCGCGTACCGTGGTCGCGCTTGCTCCGCTGGATAGTGAGGCAAGTTGCTGTGCACACCGGCGAACAAGCCAACATGGTGTCGGCGGCGTCGATGAGTTAAATGGTGGGAACTCTCATCGGGCGTAGTTATTGGCCACGTAAAGGTCGGGTAGGTGCCGGACCATCGGACCGGGAGCCGGGGCAACGGCGCTGGCTAACGCGGCTGCGGCGGTGATGTGCGGGCGGGCTGCGAGCTGCACGACCATCTCCTTATGTACGTTCTGGATAACGACGAAATGAACGTACCTGGAAATTATATTGAGTAGATCGCGCAACAAAGATGAGCAATTAACTGCGGCTATATAAATTTCCAGCAAAAAATCGGCCCGAGGTGCACGCGCAATTTATTTTCATTTCGAAATGCTTACCGCCTCCGCCACCCCCCGACCTGGTGGCGCTCTTGCTCAGTTGGCACCTGGCGATGCCGGCCGACGGCAAAGCGCCCTACACGATCGGCTTCTACCTGCGAGGCACGCGCTACTACCTCACCTGATATGCGGCCGAACCCAACGAACACCCTTCACCAGGCTCGCCCCGCAATGCTGGACCACACATATTCTTGACTCCGGCGCGCAACCGGCCACCGCGCGCATCCGCCAACAAGCCCGTGCGCCGCCTGGCTGGCCGACGACAGGGAATCGACGAGGACCCTTTCCGGGTCTCAGACCACCCAAGATCGACACCAAGGTTGTAGGAACGCCTCATCGACGACGAACTGCGCCTCATGCTCAAGGCCCGCGCCGGTTATATGCCCTCCGCGGCGAAGTAACCACAGCAAACGCGATATTTTCACTATGTGACCTGCCAGACGCATATCTCAATCAAATAACAGTTAACAAGGACACGAGGCGTCTTGCTACTGGCAGGTACTTTCATGCTGAACTATCGAAGCGAGGACCGAAGTTTGCTTCTTAACACAAGTAAAGCATGTTTACCAGCGAGTTTTCGATTTCGCAAAGGTTGCGGGCAGGCGGTTGGCTAGCGTGATCCGCCGATGCTGGTCGAAAGTCCCACGACCTTAAGTACTTTCCAGGTACGTCCAGTAGCTCACCCCCACGTGACCGCCAGAGTTGTTGCGCTGGTGGGGCGCCGCGAGCGTCATCACCGCAGGTCTGATAGCCCCAGCATCCCCACCCCTCAGCTTGGCCACCGGCTCTCGCAGGTCATCTTGGCCGTGGTGTTGTCGCGGTACCGTGACGGCCAAGAGCCTGTCATCGAACCCTGGCAGCTCGTTAACCGAATCGAGGGCTGAGTTGAACCTGCGTTAAACCTAGGGTCAACCGGGCTAGGTCCGTCGCACCATGCCGACGATCCAGAGCAGGATCACCGCGCCGAGCAGCGCGGTGAAGAAGGTGAATATGAGGCCGCCGCCCGCGGTGTTGACGAAGAAGCTCAGGATGAAGCCACCAATCAGCGCGCCCACGATGCCGATCACGATGTCCATCAAGATTCCGGATCCGCTGCCCTTGACGATCTTGCTGGCTACCCAGCCCGCGATACCACCGATGATGATGTAACCAATCACCCCGACGCTCGTCAGCGTGGTGGAGCGGGCAAGATATTCGGTCGCTGCCATGACGTTCATGCGGGTCTCCTTGCAATCGCCGGCAAAGCCCAGCTCGATTGCTGGGCCGTGATTTCGGTATACCCGGTTTGCGTAACGAATTGAGTGCCGAATTGGCGACGATGGGCAAACCCCGGCCCAAGGTTAGGCCGGTAAGACCGCCCGCGGTGCCGATGTAGGAGTCGGGGTGACTTCTCCCGCGGGCGCTTGGCCCGGAGCTGGGGGCGGAGCCGGTGCACCGGGTGCCGGTGGGGGCGCCGGTGCGCCTGGGACCGGAGCGGGGGCTTCCGGAGACGGTGCCGGCGGCGGGGCTATCCACGGCTGGATCGACTCGGCCAGTGCCTTGGCCGCGCCCCTGTCCACCGGGTCGTTCGAGGTCCCGAGCCAGACCACGAACCAGCGCTGCGGGGGCCCGGCGTTAGGCGTGGTCGCCGCGGGCGAGCCGACTACACCCGTCCAGATCTGGCCGTTTGGCTTGGACGGATCGCTGAATTTGACCTCGTAGTACGACGCGCTTCCGGTGATCCCATTGGCGCCGGTCAGCGGGGTGGTTTCCTGGTTGATCCGGGTGCCGGGATACGGCATGAAAAACTCGCCCATGTCCGAGCCCAGCCGGACCGCGGCCTTGGCGTCGTTGGCTTCGGCACTGGCGTAAAGCTTTTGGTCCAGCCGGCCCATCACGACCCGGGTGTCGTTGGCAACCGGCGGCGGCTGCCCGGGCATCGGCGGCTGGCCGGTGGTCTTGCTCAGCAACTCCGAGCCGTAGTCGAGGTGGGACGCGTCTGACTCCACCCAGCCCGCCGGAAGGACGAAGCTAAATCCGCCGACGGCATTGCCGATCCGGCCGGCGTTCGGGTCCACGGCCGGTGGCGGGGGCGCGTTCGGATCGGCTGGTGGCGGCGGCGCGTTGGGATCGATTGGTGGCGGTGGCGCCGCGTTGGGATCACCCGGTTGGGCCTGCGGCGAGCCGGGGGCGCCCGGAGGCGGCGGGGGCGTCGCGGTTGCTGGCGCGGGTGGCGGTGCCGCCACAGTGGTCGACGGCGGCGGGGGTGCGGGCTCCGGATCGGCGTTCGAGGTCGGCGGCAATGCGATGGCGACGGCAAAAGCGCTGGTCACCGCCGCAATCGCCAGCGTCGCCCACGGTACTTGGCGACACGTCGAGTTCGGGTCCACCTGATCCATGGCGACGAACCTACCGTGTTACCGCCGTGAGGCAAGGGTGCCTTGCTGACGATGCGATGCGGTTTTTCCAATGTTGCCGATGTGCGACCTGCCCCGCGGTCGACGCAGGTCATCGAGGCGCCGGATACAACGTCACCTCATGAGCTTTGACGGAGAACCAGACCCGCTCCCCGGGCGTCAGCCGCAGCTCCGCGGCGGCGTCGACCGTGATTTCCGCGGCCAGGCCAGGCGCCCCGTCAGGCTGCTCTTGGCCCCGCACCAAGACCGCCGACCCGCGGATGCCCAGCTCCGCCACGGTCACCTCAACCGTATTGCGCGGGCTTCCGTGCGGCCGGTCTCGATACACGGCCACCGCGGTGGGCGGGAACACCGCGACCGCGTTCGACCCGGGGCCGAGCTGGTCGCGCATTTGTTGGGCTGGGATCGCGTGCCAGCGTGTGCCCGAGCGGGAGCGCAGCGAGCCGTCGGGGCCGACGGTCCCGTTGACCAGGTTGATGCCCGCGATCCGGGCCCCGAAATGACTGCGCGGCGCGGTGAGCACGTCGGCCACCGGGCCGGTCTCGGCGATCCTTCCGGATTCGAGCACCAGCACTCGATCGGCCAGTGTGAACACGTCCAGCAGGTCGTGGGTGACCAGGATTACCGCACAGCCGGTGCGGCGGACCACGGCGCGCAGCATCGCGCGGATGCCCGCGGCCGCGGCGACATCGAGCCCCGTCAGCGGCTCGTCGAGCAACAGCACGTCGGGCTCGGCCGCCAACGCCCGCGCGACCGCGACTCGCTGGGCTTGGCCGCCGGAGAGTTGCCGCGGTTTTCGAGCGGCGAACTGCTCGGA
Source organism: Mycobacterium malmoense (assembly GCF_019645855.1). NCBI lineage: Bacteria > Bacillati > Actinomycetota > Actinomycetes > Mycobacteriales > Mycobacteriaceae > Mycobacterium > Mycobacterium malmoense. Next base: position 2,729,540 of record NZ_CP080999.1, on the reverse strand, counting down.
ATCCACCTCGCGCAGCCAGCGCAGCGCCGTCGCTCTCTGGTGGGCGCGAGCCGAGCGGAACATTCCCCGGCGGCTGTGTGGTCCGAACGCCACGTTGGCGGCAACGCTCATGTGCGGAAACAACAATGGGTCCTGTAACAGCAGCCCCACCCGGCGGTCGTGCGTCGCCACGTTCACCCCGGTCGCCGTGTCGGTCAACACCCGATCCCCCAACCGCACCACGCCCTCGTCGGGGCGCACCAGGCCGGCGATGACGTGCAGGGCTGTCGACTTGCCCGCGCCGTTGGGTCCGAGCACGGCCAGCACCTCGTCCGCGGACACCGAAAACTCCACGTCCACATGGCGTTCCGCGACAACGGCGCGAAGCTGCAACTTGCTCACGGTCGGCTACCTGGCATCGGTCCCGGTCAACCGGCGGGCGCCCAGGCCCAGCACCACCAACGCCGCCACCGCTACCAGCAGGATCGACAACGCCACGGCCGCGTTCGCGTCGGTCACCCGCTGCAGGTAGATCTCCAGCGGCAGGGTGCGGGTCACCCCTTGCCGGGAACCGGCAAACGTCAGTGTCGCGCCGAACTCCCCCAGCGAGCGGGCGAACGCCAGCACCGCGCCCGACACCATGCCCGGCAGCAGCAGCGGCAGGGTGACTCGCCACCACACCGTGCTGGGGCGTGCGCCCAGCGTCGCGGCCACCACCTCGTAGTCGGCTCCCGCGGTGCGGGCGGCGCCTTCGAGGGAAATCACCAGAAACGGCAGCGAGACGAACGTCTGGGCCAACACCACGGCGGTGGTGCTGAACGCGATGCTGATGCCGGCGGCCTCCAGGTACTGCCCGATCAATCCGAGCCGGCCGAACGCGTAGAGCAGTGCAATGCCACCCACCACCGGCGGCAGCACCAGCGGCAGCAGGATTAGCGGTCGCAGCAACCGCACCAGGCGCGCCCCGCTGCGGGCCAGCACCACCGCCATCGGCACTCCCAGTACCACGCACAGCGCGGTGCTGGCGGTGGCGGTCTTCAGACTGAGCAGCAGCGCCGTCTTCGACGACGAGCTGGTGATCAGTGACCAGAAATTCGGCCAGTCGACCTTGACCGCGATCGCCACGAGCGGCAGCGCCACGAAGACGGTCCCCACGGCGGCGGGAATATACACCCAGCGGGGCAGGTCCGTAGGCCGGTGCACGATTGGCGGTCAGGGCTTGGCTTGCGGTTTCTGAAAGCCCAATTGGGCCAAGATCTTCTGGCCGGTGTCGGACGTCACCAGGGCCACGAACTTCTGCGCCAGCGTCGGCAGCGGCGCCTTCTTCAACACCGCGATGGGATAGACATTCACCGCACCGGCGGCCTCCGGAAAGTTAACGGTGGTCACTTTGTTTCCGGCGCTGTGGGCGTCGGTGACATAGACCAGTCCTGCGTCGGCCTGCCCGGTGGTGACCTTGTTGAGGACGTCGGTCACGCTGGGTTCCTCACTGACCGGGTTGAGGCGCACCCGCGTGCTGTCCTCGATGCGCTGGGTAGCCGATCCGCACGGCACCGGCTGCTGGCAGGTCACCAGGTTGAGCCCGGGCTTGGTGAGGTCGGCGAAGGATCCGATCCCTTTGGGGTTGCCCGGCGCGGTGACGATGACCAGCGTGTTGGAGGCGAAGTTCGTCGGATTGCCGGCCAGCAACCCGGCCTTGGCAACCGTGTCCATCTGCGCGGTGTCGGCCGACGCGAACACATCGGCCGTCGCGCCTTGAGTCAACTGAGTCGCGAGCTCCGAGGAGCCGGCGAACTCGAACTCGACACCGTCGCCGGGATTGTCGGTTTTAAACTGCTGACCGATCTGGGTGAACGCGGACTTCAGCGAGGCCGCGGCGAATACCACGATCGATCCGGAGGACTGCGACGGCTGGGAAGGTGACGACGAGGGTGATTTCGAACCGCATGCCACCAGGCCCGCTACCAGCATCGTCGATACCAAACCGGCCAGGATCCGGATCCGCCGCATGGGTGAACCCTAGCCCGCTGCCTCAGCGGTCCGCTTGCGGACCGCTGAGGCAGCGGGCGGTTGGGCTGGGCCCGGCGACGATGCGGTCCGCTTGCGGACCGCCGAGGCAGCCCGGCAAGCGGGGGCGCCCAAGCGGGGCAAAACCGTGGCGGCCGAATATTTATGCAAATCATCCGCGCGTCGTGGCATCCGGAATTTCGCCGAGTAGCTACTGTCCAGTAACATCTGCAAGGATTGACGCCGTAACACGCCGAGATCCCAGGCATCGGTCCTGTGGTGTGCCGCCATCGGAGACGGCCCGGGTCTGGGTTCAACGTTGAACACGAGGAGGTCGTGGCAGTGGAGGTGCTGGTCACCGGCGGAGACACCGAGCTCGGGCGCACGGTAGCCGAGGGCTTTCGCGATGACGGTCACAAGGTGACCCTCGTGGGCGCTCGCCGCAGCGACCTGGAGGTCGCCGCCAAAGAACTCGACGTGGACGCGATTGTCTGCGACACCACCGATCCGGCCAGCCTCGAGGAGGCTCGCGGGTTGTTCCCGCATCACCTCGACACCATCGTCAACGTGCCGGCGCCGTCGTGGAACACCGGGGACCCGCGCACCTACTCGATGGCCGACACGGCCAAGGCATGGCGCAATGCGCTCGATGCGACAGTGCTTTCGGTGGTGCTGACCGTGCAGGCCATCGGCGATCATCTTCGTTCCGGTGGCTCGGTCGTCAGCGTGGTGACCGAGAACCCGCCCGCCGGTAGCGTCGACGCCGCCGTCAAAGCGGCACTTTCGAACTGGATCGCCGGGCAGGCGGGCATTTTCGGCACCCGCGGGATCACGGTCAATGCGGTGGCCAGCGGGCGCGGCGCCCAAGCCGGTTACGAGGGCCTTTCGCGCACGCCGCCACCGGTCGCAGCGGAGGTCGCCCGCTTGGCGCTGTTCCTCACCACGCCCGCGGCGCGCCACATCACCGGCCAGACGCTGCACGTCAGCCACGGCGCACTGACTCGTTTCGCCTGAGCCGCTTTCTGTAACCGCGTCAGAGCTGTTTCCCACGCCGGGTCGGTCGCTACGGTGGAACCCGTGGCTATTCGACTTGGTTTGCAGATTCCCAACTTCTCCTACGGCACCGGGGTGGAGCAACTCTTCCCCACCGTCATCGCCCAGGCCCGCGAGGCCGAATCGGCCGGATTCGACTCGGTTTTCGTCATGGACCACCTCTACCAACTGCCCATGTTGGGCGACCCCGACCAGCCGATGCTGGAGGCCTACACGGCCCTGGGCGCGCTGGCCACCGCTACCGAACGGGTGCAGCTGGGCACCTTGGTGACCGGCAACACCTACCGCAATCCGGCCCTGCTGGCCAAGATCATCACCACCCTCGACGTGGTGAGCCAGGGCCGGGCGATTTTAGGCATCGGCACCGGTTGGTTCCAGCTCGAACACGATCAGCTGGGATACGAGTTCGGCACCTTCACCGACAGGTTCAACCGGCTCGACGAGGCGCTGCAGATCATCCTCCCGATGATCAAGGGCGAGCGAGCGACCTTCTCCGGCACGTGGTACCGCACCGACGAGGCGATGGCCGAGCCGCGGTTCCGCGACCACATCCCGCTGATGATCGGCGGCAGCGGTGAGAAAAAGACCATCCCGCTCGCCGCGCGTCACTTCGACCACCTCAATGTCATCGCCGGGTTCGACGAGCTGCCCGCCAAGCTCAAGATTGTGCAGCAGCGATGCGAGGACGTCGGCCGCGATCCGGCGACGCTGGAAACCAGCACGCTGACCACGGTGGTTATCGACGAGAACTTCAAGCCGGACCAGATCCCCGCCGAGATGACCCAGCGCATGGTGGTGGGTAGCGCCGAGTCGGTCGCTGACCAGATCAAGACCAAGGTGTTGGACGCGGGAATCGACGGGCTGATCATCAACATTCCCTTCTATACACCGGGTGTCATCCACGCGGCCGGGGAAGCGCTGCACCCGCTGGTCGGCCTGTAACCGGGTGCCCGCGGCGTCGGGCATGACGAGCATCACGTCCGGTGACCAGGCCCGATCCCCCCGATGTGGTTAATTACACACGCTTAGTACCTGGGTTTCGGGGTACCTGTCTTACTACCGTGGTAGCTAACTGAAACCGCCCGTCCAGAAGCCCCGTCAGGAGCAACGTATACATGAGCCCCCATCCAGAAACCACAGCTGGACCGGAGCGTCGTCATCAAGTCGTCATCATCGGATCGGGATTCGGCGGGCTGAATGCGGCAAAGAAGCTTAAGCACGCCAACGTCGACATCAAGTTGATCGCGCGCACCACCCACCACCTTTTCCAGCCATTGCTGTACCAGGTGGCCACCGGGATCATCTCCGAGGGAGAGATCGCTCCGCCCACCCGGGTCGTGCTGCGCAAACAGCGCAACGTCCAGGTGCTGCTGGGCAACGTCACCGGCATCGACCTGGCCAACCAGACCGTGGTGTCCGACTTGCTCGGCCACACCTACGAAACCTCCTACGACAGCCTGATCGTCGCCGCGGGCGCCGGCCAGTCGTACTTCGGCAACGACCACTTCGCCGAATTCGCGCCGGGCATGAAATCGATCGACGACGCGCTGGAGTTGCGTGGCCGGATTTTGAGCGCCTTCGAACAGGCCGAGCGGTCGAACGACCCGGAGCGCCGCAAGAAGCTGCTGACGTTCACCGTGGTCGGCGCCGGTCCCACCGGCGTCGAGATGGCCGGGCAGATCGCCGAGTTGGCCGAACACACCCTGAAGGGTGCGTTCCGGCACATCGACTCCACCAAGGCGCGGGTGATCCTGCTCGACGCCGCGCCCGCGGTGTTGCCGCCGATGGGCGAAAAGCTCGGTCAGCGGGCGGCCGCACGGTTGCAGAAGCTGGGCGTCGAGATCCAACTGGGTGCGATGGTCACCGACGTGGACCGCAACGGCATCACGGTCAAGGACTCCGACGGCACCATCCGGCGCATCGAGTCCGCCTGCAAAGTCTGGTCCGCGGGCGTCCAGGCCAGCGGGTTGGGCAGGGACCTCGCCGAGCAGTCGTCGGTCGAGCTCGACCGGGCCGGGCGGGTCAAGGTGCTGCCGGACCTGTCCGTCCCCGGGCATCCCAACGTGTTCGTCGTCGGCGACATGGCCGCCGTCGAGGGCGTGCCGGGCGTGGCGCAGGGCGCCATCCAGGGTGCCAAGTACGTCGCCAACACGATCAAGGCCGAACTCGGCGGGGCCGACCCGGCGGCGCGTGAGCCCTTCCAGTACTTCGACAAGGGGTCCATGGCCACGGTGTCGCGGTTTTCCGCGGTGGCCAAGATCGGTCCGCTGGAGTTCAGCGGCTTCATCGCCTGGCTGATGTGGCTGGTGCTGCACCTGGTGTACCTGATCGGGTTCAAGACCAAGATCACCACGCTGCTGTCCTGGACGGTGACCTTCCTGAGCACCCGGCGCGGCCAGCTGACCATCACCGACCAGCAGGCCTTCGCGCGCACGCGGCTCGAACAACTGGCCGAACTGGCCGCCGAGGCCCGCGGCTCGGCGGGAACCGCTCGGGTGGCCAGTTAACCGGGCAGCCGGTCGGCCTGCCAGGTGCTCAGAATCCCGCCACCCGCCAACGTCAGCACGGTCGATCCGTTGTCAATGCTGGTTGCACTGAAATCATTTGCAGGATAACGTAATTCGTTGATCGCGGCACGCGGGGCCGCGATGGCGTCGTCGGCCAGCGAGCCGGTGCCCAGTTCCACCCGGTGCCGCAGCAGCGGACGATCGGGCAAGTCGGCGTGCAGAGACCCCGACCAAAACCCTTCCCGCTCACCGGATCTGCCAATCTGCACCCGCTCGCGCAATCGGACGCGGCCCTCGTCGCGCAGGCACAGGGCCACGCTGGACAGGTGCGCGGCCGCGGCCGCGACCACGGTGGGCTCGAGGTCCACGTCGAGGCTGCCGGCGATCTCGATCTCCCAGCTTGCGCGCGACGTCGGCGTGCCCGGCCCGGGCAAGACTACGGTGGCCGCGGCGCTGCGCAGTTTCAGCCGGGCGCCTTGTTCGACGATCACGCGGATGTCGATGGTGTCCCCGCCCAACGGGGTGGCGGCCGCCGACACCAGGTGCACCGTGTCGGGCCGGGTGCAGCGGGCGGCCACACCGCCGCAGCATTGAATGCGCGGCAACCGGTCCCGGGATGCGACCAGCAGGACGCGGGAGCGCATCAAAGGCCGACCGGCTCGCGCAGTTGGGCGCGAACCCACGCCAGCACGTCCGTCGCGGCCGGGTCCTCGGCCAGCGACTGCAGCACCGTGGGCCGGCCGTCACGCACCGCGTCGGCGTCGTCGGCCATCACCTGCAGGTCGGCGCCCACCAGCGGTGCTAGGTCAGTCTTGTTGATTACCAACAGGTCCGAGTAGGTCACCCCGGGTCCACCCTTGCGCGGCACCTTGTCGCCGCCGGCCACGTCGATGACGAAGATCTGGACGTCCACCAGCCCCGACGAGAAGGTGGCCGTCAGGTTGTCGCCGCCGGATTCGACCAAAATCAGGTCGAGCGCGTCGTGGGCGGCGATCAGGTCGTCGATGGCATCCAGATTCGCGGTGATGTCGTCGCGGATCGCGGTGTGCGGGCAGCCCCCGGTCTGCACGGCCACGATCCGGTCGTCGGGCAGCACCGCATTCTTGCGCAGGAAGTCGGCGTCTTCGGTGGTGTAGATGTCGTTGGTCAGCACCGCCAGCGACAGCTCGCCCCGCAACTGCCGGCACAGCGCGGCGACCAGCGCGGTCTTGCCGGAGCCGACCGGTCCCCCGACGCCGACGCGCAGCGGCTCGCCCGGCCGCCGGAGCCTTTTTGGACGGTCGACTGGAACGTGCGGGTGCGGATGGTCGTGCATGGCAAGCCTTTCAGGATGCGAATAGGGGCCGCTCGCGTTCGGCGTGGCGCTGCGCCAGCGCGTCGAGCAACGGATCGGACAAGTCGGCCAGGCCTGTGGTTGCTTCCGTGGCGGTGCGTTCGCATGGGCCCGCGAGCCGGAACGTCAGGGCCGCCACGTCGGCCGGGTCCAAAGCCAGCAGCCGCTGGCCGGCCGTAGCCGAGCCGGTCATCGTGGTGTAGACGATCGCCAGCGCGGTCTGGTCGGGGCTCAGGTCACCCACGGCGCCGACCCGTCCTGCAGCGACGGCAAGGTGTGGGTGGGGGCCGATGTCGTCCCACCGGGCGTGCGGCCATACCCGTCGTGCCAGTCGTGCCAGTCCCCGGCCCTGGCTGCGCGACGCCCACCGTGCCGCCGGGGCCGGCGTGCGGGCATCGGCCTCCTGATCGGCATCGCCGACGCTGAGGTCACCCCGATGCACCGCCGCGGCGATCGACGCGGTGACCAACCCGTGACTGCGGATCCTCCTGTGCAAGAAGGCTTCTAGCGTCTCCAGGTTGGCCACCAGGCCACTGGCGACGGCCTCTTCCATACCGCCGGAGTGCACGTGGGCACCGGCCGGCAGTCGCGAGTCCGCAAGCGTGAGCAGTGTCGCGAGGGAGGTCATCAGAACAGGAAATATCGTTGCGCCATGGGAAGCTCGGCCGCCGGTTGCTCCGGCCAGACTTCGCCGTCGACGCGGACGGTGAAGGTGTCCGGGTCGACCTGGATGTCGGGCAGGGCGTCGTTGAGCGGCAGCTGCGCCTTCCCGACGGCGCGGACGTTGCCGACTGGGAGCAATCGCCTTGTGATGGCGAGCCTTTCGGCCAAGCCGGCGTCGATGGCCTGCGGCGCGACGAAGTGCACGGAGGTCGCCGCCGCGGCGGTTGGGGCCGCGCCGAACATCGGCCGCGGCAACACCGGCTGCGGGGTGGGTATGGACGCATTCGCGTCGCCCATTGCCGCCCACGCGATCATGCCGCCCTTGAGCACCGCGTGCGGGCGCACCCCGAAGAACGCCGGTTCCCACAACACCAGATCGGCGAGCTTACCTACCTCCACCGAGCCGATCTCGTGCTCGAGGCCGTGCGTAATGGCCGGGCAGATGGTGTATTTCGCGACGTAGCGCCGCACCCGATTGTTGTCGGCGCCATGAGGCCCGGAGCCATCGCCGGGCAGCGCACCGCGACGGCGTTTCATCACGTGCGCCGTCTGCCAGGTGCGCAGCACCACCTCACCTACCCGGCCCATCGCCTGGGAGTCGCTGCCGATCATCGAGATCGCGCCCAGGTCATGCAGCAGGTCCTCGGCCGCGATGGTGGACGGCCGGATCCGGCTCTCGGCGAACGCCAAGTCTTCGGGCACCGCGGGATTGAGGTGATGGCAGACCATCAGCATGTCCAGATGCTCGTCGAGGGTGTTCGCCGTGTGCGGTCGGGTCGGGCTGGTGGAACTGGGCAGCACGTTGGGTTTCCCCGCGACGGTGATGATGTCGGGAGCATGGCCGCCGCCGGCGCCCTCGGTGTGATAGGTGTGAATCGAGCGGCCGGCGATCGCGGCCAGGGTGTCCTCGACGAAGCCCATCTCGTTGAGGGTGTCGGTGTGCAGCGCCACCTGCACCCCGGCGGCGTCGGCGACGGTCAGGCACGCGTCGATGGCCGCCGGGGTTGATCCCCAATCTTCGTGCAGCTTGAAACCCGCCGCGCCGCCCCGCAATTGCTCCCACAACGCCTCGGCGCTGACGGTGTTTCCCTTGCCCAGCAGCGCGAAGTTCACCGGCCAGCCATCGAGTGCCTCCAACATCCGGGCCAGGTGCCATGCGCCGGGGGTGACGGTGGTGGCCTTGGTTCCCTCGGCGGGGCCGGTGCCACCGCCGACGATCGTCGTGATCCCGGCGCCGAGTGCTTCGACGATAATCTGCGGGCAGATCAGGTGCACGTGACAGTCGACGGCGCCCGCGGTGAGGATTCGTCCGTTGCCGCCGATGATTTCGGTGGACGGCCCGACCGCCAGGTCCGGATGCACGCCCGTCATGATGTCGGGGTTACCGGCCTTGCCGATGGCGACGATGCGACCGTCGCGAATCCCGATGTCGGCCTTGATGATTCCCCAGTAGTCGATAATCACCGCGCCGGTGATGACGGTGTCGGGCGCGCCCTCGGCCCGGGTCGCCCGGCCCTGGCCCATCGACTCGCGCAGCACCTTGCCGCCGCCGAACACCGCCTCGTCGCCGGCCAATCCCGGTCCCCCGCTGCGGTCTTCGGTGATCTGGACCAGCAGGTCGGTGTCGGCCAGCCTGATCCGGTCGCCGGTGGTGGGACCGAAAAGCTGCGCGTAGCGTTCCCTGGACAGCCGCGTCATGAGGGGTCGAGCCGTCCGGGCGGGTTTAGGGTCAGGCCGTGCACCTCGCGCCGTCCCCGCAGAGCGACCAACCGGACGGTCTGGGCCACACCGGGTTCGAAGCGCACCGCGGTGGCCGCCGGAACGTCCAGGCGGTAGCCATGGGCCGCGGCACGATCGAACGACAGCGCCGCGTTGGCCTGCGGCAGGTGGACGTGACTGCCGACCTGTACGGGGCGGTCGCCGGTGTTGACGATCCGCATCTCCAGCCGCTGTGCCGCGGCGTTGATCTCGATATCCTCACTGCCATAAAGGATTTCACCGGGAATCATGCGATCGGGTGATGGACGGTGACCAGCTTGGTGCCGTCCGGAAACGTCGCTTCCACCTGCACGTCGGCGAGCATCTCCGGCACTCCCTCCATCACGTCGACACGGCCCAGCACGTTGCAGCCGCTTGCCATCAGCTCGGCGACGGTGCGGCCGTCGCGCGCGCCTTCAAGGATGTGGTCGGTGATGACGGCAATCGCCTCCGGGTGATTCAGGCGCAAGCCCCGGGCGCGGCGGCGACGGGCCAGCTCGGCGGCGTAAGACAACAGCAGTCGCTCCTGCTCGTGCGGCGTAAGAAGCATGTCCTCGGATCCTGCCATTCCCTAGCGGTAGGTGACACCTCGACTCAGCCTAAGCAAGGCGCGAGAATGCGGCAGCGCTTCGACACCCGTCGATCGTTCGGCGCCGCGGGCATTCCCGACCTCCGGCGCACTCCCCGCCGCCTCACCGCGATGGAATCGCGTCAGCATGTGGGGCATCGCTGTTGACGTGGGCCCGGCTGAACGCCACGTACAAGAGGCCGAACCCGATGATGATTCCCGACATCAGCAGCACCACGTAGTTGTCGTACCAGGGCGCATCGGGTGTTCGGGGCCAGCAGACGTTGACGATGGCCGCGACGCCGTAGAGCAAGGCGCCGACGTTGACGAGCATTCCCCAGCGGCCCAGCTGGTATTTGCCGGTTGGCTTCCAGCCTTTGATCCTGGCCCGCAGGGCGGCCAGCACGACCATCTGGAAGCCGAGATAGACGCCGACGGTGCCGAAGCTGATGAGTTTGTTGAGCGGGTGTTCGGAGACGATGGAACCGATGATCAGTGTCGCCGGGACGATGACCGCGGCCAGCAGGGCGAACGGCGGCACATGTCGCTTGCGGTCGAATCGCGCCAACAGCCGGGAACCGACGATCATGCCGTCGCGGCCGTAGGAGAAGATGAGCCGGCTGGCGGCCGCCTGCAGGCTCAGCGCGCACGACACGAACGAGATCAACACGACACCCAGCACGATCCTGGATCCGATGTCGCCGAAGGCGCTTGTGAGAACTGTCGAGATCGGATTGGTGTCCTCGCCGCGGATTACCGCGCCGAAGTCGGCGACCGACAAGATCAGGCTCAGGCAGACGAATGTCGATGCGGCGCCGCCGATGTAGATGGTGCGTCGCATCGCCTTTGGAATCTGCACACCCGGGTTGCGGACCTCCTCGGCAACGTCGCCGCATGCCTCGAATCCGAAGAACTGGTAGAGGCCGATCAGGCTGGCGGCCAGGAACGCGGAGAGGAAGCTGTGATTGCCTTCGGCGCCGAAGCTGTGGAACAGCACACCGAGCCCGTGGTGCCGGTGCGTGAGCAGCAGCCAAACGCCGACCACCAGCGCGCCGATGAGCTCCGCGCTGAAGCCGAAGATCGCGAAGTAGCCCAGCACCTTGGTGCCGGTTAGGTTGATGAGCGTGGCCACCGCCAATACGGCCAGGGCGCAATAGATCTTGGCCTGCACGGAAGGGTCGAAGCCGAACATGGCGGCCACGTACGGGCCCGCGCCGAAGGCGGCGTCGGCGATGAGCGCTAATAGGCAGAACATGTAGATCCAGCCCGTCATCCACGCCCATTTGCGTCCCCACAGCCGTCGCGCCCACGGATAGACGCCACCGGCCACCGGGAATTGTGCCACCACTTCGCTGAAGACCAGCGCCACTAGCATCTGCCCCGCGCCGACGATCAGCAGGCTCCAGATCATCGGCGGACCGGCGGTGGCCAACGCGAATGCGAACACTGTGTAGATGCCGACCACGGGCGACAGGTAGGTAAAGCCCAACGAGAAGTTGGCCCACGGGCTCATCTCGCGCCTGAACTCCGACTGGAATCCCAGCGCCTTGAGCTGGGCGAGATCCTCGTCATCGTGCACGGCATCGGGTGCCGAGTCGGTGCCCGGATTCGCCCGAAGCCGAGCGTGGTCCGCGCCATTGGAGGTCACCTCGACCGTCGAATCGCTCTCCAGGCTCTTCTCAGGCCCGGCGAACTTTGCGAAAAACAATTGAACCGACCCCAATCATCGAAACAAGTTGTGCTACAGCGATTTTCATCATTAGGACATTGGTAAGCGACAAGTTTGCTACTTCTGTGCCGCCTCCTTGATCAATGTCGCGGCCGTGCGTTTGAGCACATCGCGCTGCCTGGTCACGTCGGCGATCGCTTTGCGCAGCTGGTTGAGTTCGTCTCGTTCGCTGACCGCCTCGTCGCCGTCCGCATTCGTGTTCGGCTTGACCCAGCCGGCCGCGGCGTCGTCGTTCATGCCCGACTCCCCCGCCAACGCCGGGATCACCTTGTGACGCGCGCCGGCTCGAAGGCGACCCTGGTCGCCGCGCGGCGCGTTGACGACGCTTGCCACCGGACCCATCGGGGGCATGCCGCCATAGAAGCCGCCCGGTCCGGCCGGACCAGCCTGTGGCAAACCGTCCAGCCCGGCGGCCGGGAACGCGGTGGCGGCCAGCCGGATCGCCGGCGCGGTACCCCAGGACTGCGGCACCGACAGCGTGCCGACCGACGCCGCCCGGCCCAGGCCCGCCGACACCCCGGCATTGCCCAGGCCCGTCGCCGGATTAGACGAATCCACCAGGGCCGGGGAACCCAGCCCCGCCGCCAGGCCGCTACCGGCCGGAGACACGTGTGAAGCCGCGGTCGCCGGTGCCGAAAGCGCACTGACCACCGGATTCCAGAACGCAGCTATCGGCGGCGCGATGGTCAAACACAGCCCGGAAGCATCGAAGTTCAGACCCTCGGAGAGGATTTCATAACCCTCGACCAAAGTGCTGAATTGGTTGAACGTCTGGATCGGATAGCTGTTGAGGAAATCAAGAAGCGGATTAGATCCGGAAAACGATCCGGACGAAAGGCTCTGCAGCAGGTTGGGCACGCTCGAGAACGTTGATTGCGCGCTCGGGCCGGCCGTGGCGGCTGCGGCTTGGGTGGTCGCGCCGGCCGGGTTGGTGGTCTGGGGTGGAGAGACAAAGGCCGTCAACCTCGTCGCGGCCGCCGAGGCGCCGGCATAGCCGTACATCGCCGCGGCATCCTGGGCCCACATCTCGGCGTACTGCGCCTCGGTGGCCGCGATCGCCGGGGTGTTCTGGCCCAAAATGTTGGTGGCCACCAACGAGGCCAACAACGCCCGGTTGACCTCGATCGCCGCCGGGGGCACCGTGGCCGCAAACGCCGCCTCGTAGGAAGCTACGGCCGACCCGAGCTGACTGGCGGTCTGCCCGGCGTGCGCGGCGGTGGCGCTCAGCCACGACACATACGGAGCCACGGCGGCCGCCATCGACCTCGACGACGGACCCACCCACGGCCCATCCGTTAACCCAGAAAGCACCGCGCGGTATGAGAAGGCCGCCGAATTCAGCTCTGTCGCCAACGTGCCCCAGGCCGTCGCCGCCGTCACCAACGGCCCCGATCCCGGCCCCGCATACATGCGGCCGGAATTGATCTCCGGCGGCAGCGCCGCAAAATCCGCGACGCCGATCACAGCATCGCCTCCTTAATCAGGCGCGCTGCCGCATCTCGTTCCATCGCCGCTTCGGCTATCTCCTTGCGCAGCTTGTCGAGTTCCTCGCGTTCGCGTTCGCTCAACGCGCTGGCGACATGCTGGCGAGGCCGTTGCGGCGGCGCGGGCTGGACCGGGGTGTGCGCGTCGGCGCCCGATTCTCCAGGCATCGCCGGGACGACTTTTTGGCCCGAGCCGAACCGACCACGGGTCTGCTCGCCTCTAGGCGCGTTGACCAGGCTGCCCACTGGCGGGATGCCGCCGACGAAGCCTCCGGATTCGGCTGTGACGGTCTGTGGGAAGCCGTCCAACCCGGCACTCGGCAACGGCGATGCGCCGGCGGCAAGCCGGATCGCCGGGGAGGTCCACGACCGCGGCACCGACAACGTGCCGACCGAGGCCGCCTCGCCCAAGCCCGCCGAAACCCCTGCACCATCTAGGCCCGCCACCGAGTCGTACGAACCCACCAGGGCCCCCAGCCCGGCATCGGGTGCTATGTCAGCAGCCGCAGCCGCCATAGCCCCCGGCACCAAGAGCCCGTACAGCCCGCCCATGAACGGGGTGATGCCTGAAGCGACGAACAAGAACCCACTGACCGTAAGAGCGAGGTTCCCAAAATTGACGCTGAAGTTATTGAGGGCCGCTCCTGTAGGGCCGCCAAGTAGGTTTTCCAACCAGGTAATCGGGTCGACCGCCGCAGCCGACGAGAGGCTTTGCAGCGCGCTGGGCACAGCCGAGAGCGCTGATTGCGCGCTCGGGCCGGCCGTGGCTGCCGCGGCTTGGGTGGTCGCGCCGGCCGGGTTGGTGGTCTGTGGTGGAGAGACAAAGGCCGTCAACCTCGTCGCGGCCGCCGAGGCGCCGGCATAGCCGTACATCGCCGCGGCATCCTGGGCCCACATCTCGGCGTACTGCGCCTCGGTGGCCGCGATCGCCGGGGTGTTCTGGCCCAAAATGTTGGTGGCCACCAACGAGGCCAACAACGCCCGGTTGACCTCGATCTCCGGCGGAGGCACCGTGGCCATAAATGCGGCTTCGTAGGCCGCCACCGCCGATTTGAGCTGAGTGGCGGTCTGTTCGGCCCGGGTGGCCGTAGCGCTCATCCACGACATATACGGATCCGCCGCGGCGGCCATCGTCGTCGACGACGGACCCACCCACGGCCCACTCGTGAGCTCGGACACTGCCGCCCGATACGAGCTCGCCGCGAAATTCAGCTCCGTTGTCAACCCATCCCAGGCGGCGGCGGCCGCAACCAGCGGGCCCGATCCCGCGCCCGCATACATCCGGCCGGAGTTGATCTCTGGCGGCAACATCCCATAATCCACCGCTAAGCTCCCTAAAAAGCTGACGCTCGGCGCTCGGGTTTAAACGCGCGGGCACTAATGGCACCCTGGCTGGCCACTGCTGACGTAGACATCGGCCTACGTTGTTGAAACACAGACACTTATAGTGACCCAAGTCTCTGTAACCACCCTGGCTAACTGCTGCGAATTAGCTGAGAAAGCGTGCTTTCTTTGACGCGCTGCGCGCTGGCGCCCCGCCAAGACCTGCGTTGCGCTAACGAGGTCCGGCGTTGGTGGTCTACGGCCTACGCAATGCCGCGGCCGCGTGCGCAAGCCCGAGTGCGCTTACCAGCGTCTGCCGCTGCGAGTGCGAAAATCCTTGTTGTACACCAGTTTTATCTTTGTCCGACCACCGCTAGCCCTAGGTGGCCGCACCGACCAAATCCTGTCGACGCGGGTCACCAAAGGGCCGGACGCGTTCCCGGTTCCGGCCGTGACGACGCAACCATGATCCGGCATCCTGGGCGCACGCTAAGCCCGCCTCTGCCCGCCCAGCCACGTTTGCCACAGTGCATACCAGCAAGCACCGTTAAACGATCAAGCCGGATTGCTCCGATGTGCCGAGCCTAGCCCTTCGTAACTGCGTCCGACGCGGAATCGCTTGGTGGTGAACGTATCTCGGCGCGAATCCACCGTGCGAGGAGGGACCTGAGCGCGTGGTAGGCGCAGCCGGCGACGTTCGTCGCCTGATTCCGCGAAACTGACCTAGTCGTTGAACGGCCCCCACGCGTGTCGCTTCAGGCTGGCCGGTTTCTTGCCGAGCTTTCCGGCCCGCACCATCACAGCCAGACTGTCCAAAATGACCCGGCTGCTCATCAGGGCGGTCTGCTCGGCCCAGTCGTAGGGCGGGGAGCACTCCACCACCTCGATGCCGTTCAGCCCGGGTTCGGAAATCAGCCGAATGAGGTTGAGAGCTTCGCGCGGCAGCAGCCCGCCGGGTTCGGGCCAGCCGGTGCCGGGCACGAATCCGGCGTCGATCACGTCGATGTCGAAGGACAGGTACACCGCCTTGGCGTCCTTCCACGCCGTTTCGAGCGCGACCTCCGCGACCTTTTCTATCCCGACGCGTTCGACGTCGCCGACGGTGATGACGGTGCTACCGCGCTCCCGGCCGACCTTGACGCCCGCGCGTGGCGCCTGCCATCCGCCGATGCCGATCTGGACCAGGTTGGTGGCCGGCGCGTTCTTGATGTTGGTGGCGTGGAACCACGGTGTGGTGTGCATCCGCTCGTCGAGGTCGGTTTCCTGGGTGTCGACATGGCGGTCAAAGTGGATGATGCCCACATTGCCGTCCAGATGCGGGGCGAGGCCCCGCACGGTCGGGAATCCGATCGAGTGGTCGCCGCCGAGAACTACCGGAAACACGCCTTGGGAGACCACATGCGACATGGCCTGGCTGATCTGGTCAAACGACTTCTCGATGTTGGCGGGAATGGTGAGCACGTCGCCGATGTCGACGATGTTGAGCTGTTCCCGCAAGTCCACGCCCAGCTCGTAGCAGTAGGTGCCGAAAAGGTTGGTAGCGCGGCGAATGCCGGTTGGACCGAAGCGGGTGCCTGGACGGTAGGTGGTGCCTGCGTCCAGCGGCACCCCGAAGACCGCCACCTCGGCATCGGAGACGTCGTGCACATTCTCCAGGAACGGGGCCTTGAGAAACGTTCCTCGTTCTCCAGCGAAGTGCGGCAGCTCACCACGCGCGAAGGTCGACAGTGTGCGGTCATTGATAGTAGGGGCGGCTTCCAGCCCGTGGGCGATGCAGCGGTCGATCTCTTCGTGGAGGCGGCGGGTTGGTAGCTCCGCCTCGGCCTGCTGTGCCCACCTGCCTTCCCGGTTGGGAATGTCGGCCTGCCCAGCGAACGGATTTATCATCAATCTTTCCTCTCGTCGCGAACCAAATTCACGGCGGAGGATGCCCTGGCACCCGGCAGCTAACGGAGGGCTGGTCCATGAACCCGTTTCCGGTGAACCGGCGCGCCACGCATCCCGCGGTCGCCGTCTTGTCGCTCTCCGGGTACGGCGAACTCGTCCGGGCGGCCCTTGCGGCGCGCTGCTAATTAAGGTACCGGCTCGGTCGGCGACCGCAACTTTCCGTAGCGGTCGTGTCCACCACGACGTCCGGCTCGGCCCGCTGCGGTGGTGACGGCCGGGCCGGCCAGATATGTCCGACCCCCTTGCCCCAAGGGCTGGCGCCGCGCTGCAGCCAACCCTAGCGGCTCCGATCCGCGGCATGAAAAGTTCTGTACACCAATACATCTCAAAGAGGGTCGGACAACTGCATGTCGTCATGCCTCCGCGCAAGCGTGGAGGCATTCGCGAACGCTCGGCCCAAACGGAATCGAACAACCGGGCGAGTCACCGCGCATTCGGCGACGGGCTGCGTGGCCTCCGGGAAATCCGCGCCGTGCCTCTTGGGCGAAGAAGTGGAGTTCGTTATTTTTGCTGCGGAACAGTCATTTTAGCTAAATCGGCACCGCGTCGAATCGAGCCTCTGTAACTGCTGGTCAGCTGCTGAGAATTTGCTGGGAGTTTTGGCGCGGTCGGCGCTCAAGAAGGTTTGGGCCTGACTTTGGGCCGCGGCCAGCTATTATTGTCCGCACGGTGGAAATCGCTGCGCCACACCAGTTTTGGTATCGACAGGCCTGGCCCGGCTCACGCCTCGAGGTTCTGCAGCCGCACCTGGCCCCGGGCGATCACCCGGTGGTCATCGTCGGTGATCGTGACCAGCCACAGCTGCTGACGCCGCCCGCGGTGAATCGGTTCCGCGCTGCCATACACCGTCCCGGAGGTGACGGAACGCAGGAAATCCGTGTTGTTGTTGACGCCAACGACATTCCCGCCGTCGCCACGCGCATTGAGCCAGGTGTAGGCGGCCACGCTGGCCATGCTCTCGACCATCGAGCAGTAGACACCGCCGTGCACGAGGCCCATGGGTTGCAACAGTTTGGGCCCGACCTGAAGCTGGGCGCGGGCGCCGTCGGGGCTGAGCTCGGTGTAGTGCAGACCCAACTCGTCGTCAAAGGGCGCGGTGAAATTCTGCGGGAGGATCGCGTCCGGCGGCGGTGACACGTTCATGTGTCTACACCATGGGCGAACCCGGGATCGTGAGGGCGGGCCGGCCGCGAAAACGGGCGAGCCCCGTGCACTACAGGCACGGGGCTCGCCGATCGAGTAGACCGGGGGTCACTGCAGCCCTCAGGACTCTGCCGCGATCATTGTTGCTCGACCGCCCCTAGGATAGGCAAGGCTGCCCTAATTTTGCAAGGATGGATGGGCGGCGTGGTTGGCGACGGCCAGGAGTCCGTCGTGGTACGACCGCCGGTAGTAACCCGGGGTACGCTGGTGACAACGCTCAGGAGATGAACGAACTATGGCCAAACTCACACGGCTGGGGGATCTGGAACGCGCTGTGATGGATCATCTGTGGTCCACGTCGGAACCCCAAACCGTCCGCCAGGTCCACGAAGCGTTGTCGGCGCGGCGCGACCTGGCCTACACGACGATCATGACCGTGCTGCAACGGTTGGCTAAGAAGAGCCTGGTCTCCCAGATTCGCGACGACCGCGCCCACCGGTACGTGCCCGTGCATGGCCGCGACGAGCTGGTCGCCGGGCTGATGGTCGACGCCCTGGCCCAGGCCGAGGACTCCGGCGGCAGGCAGGCCGCGCTGGTGCACTTCGTCGAGCGGGTCGGTGTCGACGAGGCGGAGGCGCTTCGGCGGGCGCTCGCCGAACTGGAAGCGAATCAACGCAATACGCCGTCTGCTGGCGCGGCGGCGGAGGACTGAGGGAGACTAACAGCGTGTCCGCGCTGGCCTTCACCATCCTCGCGGTGCTGTTGGTCGGTCCGGCACCGGCCTTGTTGGCACGCGCGACGTGGCCGTTGCGCGCCCCGCGCGCCGCGATGGTGCTCTGGCAGGCGATCGCGCTGGCCGCGGTGCTCTCGGCGTTCAGCGCCGGCATCGCGATCGCCAGCCGGGTGCTGATGCCCGGCCCCGACGGGCGGCCCACGGCCGGCGTCATCGGCGCCGCCGGCAGGCTCGGCTGGCCGCTGTGGGCCGCATACATCGCCGTCTTCGCGCTGACCGTGCTGGTCGGTGCCCGGTTGATGGCCTCGGTGGTGCGGGTGGCCATCGCCAATCGGCGACGACGGGCGCACCACCGCATGGTCGTCGACCTGGTGGGGGTCGAACACGATGCGGCCTTGGCCAAGCCGTGTGCCAGGACGCGTGACCTTCGCGTCTTGGGGGTGGCGCAACCGCTCGCTTACTGCCTGCCCGGCGTGCGTAGCCGGGTGGTGGTCAGCGAGGGGACGCTGACTGCGCTTTCCGACGACGAGGTCGCGGCGATCCTCATCCACGAGCGAGCGCATCTGCGGGCCCGCCACGACCTGGTGCTGGAAGCCTTCACCGCGGTGCACGCCGCCTTTCCGTCTTTTCCATGGCTGGTTCGCAGCGCCAACGCGCTGGGCGCGGTGCAGCTGCTGGTCGAGCTGCTGGCCGACGACGCCGCGGTCCGCGCCGCGGGGCGCGCTCCCCTGGCCCGGGCGCTGGTTGCCTGCGCGTCGGGGCGGGCGCCGTCGGGCGCGCTGGCCGCCGGCGGCACCAGCACCGTGTTGCGGGTGCGCCGGCTGTCCGGGCGCGGCAACAGCCTGGCGCTGTCGGCGGCCGCATACCTGGCCGCGGCCGCCGTCCTGGTGGTGCCGACCGTTGCCCTGGCCGTACCGTGGCTCACGGAGCTGCAGCGACTGTTCAACCTCTGACGCCGACGCGAAGCGAAACCCTTTGGAGGACCACCAGTCCGCTGTGCCACAGTGTGTCGGAACCGCTTTGCAGCTAAAAGTTCTCCGACCCGAGAGGCCCGACTGAAAGGCAAGACATGAGTACCTCGGATCTCAAGGATTCGAAGACTGCCAGCGCGCAGATCGGCGTCACCGGCCTGGCCGTGATGGGTTCGAACATCGCCCGCAATTTCGCCCGGCACGGCTACACGGTGGCGCTGCACAACCGGTCGATCGCCAAGACCGACGCGCTGCTCAAAGAGCACGGCGACGAGGGCAAGTTCGTGCGATCGGAGACCATCGCGGAATTCCTGGATGCGCTAGAGAAGCCGCGGCGCGTGCTGATCATGGTCAAGGCCGGCGACCCCACCGACGCCGTCATCAACGAGCTCGCCGACGCCATGGAAAAAGGCGACATCATCATCGACGGCGGCAACGCCCTCTACACCGACACCATCCGGCGCGAGAAGGCGATGCGCGAGCGCGGCCTGCACTTTGTCGGCGCCGGCATTTCCGGCGGCGAGGAGGGCGCGCTCAACGGGCCGTCGATCATGCCGGGCGGCCCGGCCGAGTCCTACAAATCGCTGGGCCCGCTGCTCGAGGAGATCTCCGCGCACGTCGACGGGGTGCCGTGCTGCACCCACATCGGCCCCGACGGCGCCGGCCACTTCGTCAAGATGGTGCACAACGGCATCGAGTACTCCGACATGCAGCTCATCGGCGAGGCCTACCAGCTGCTGCGCGACGGGCTGGGCAAGACCGCCGACGAGATCGCCGACGTGTTCGACGAGTGGAACAAGGGTGACCTGGACAGCTTCCTGGTCGAGATCACCGCCCAGGTGCTGCGCCAAAAGGACGCCAAGACCGGAAAGCCGCTCGTCGACGTCATCCTCGACGAGGCCGAGCAGAAGGGCACCGGCCGCTGGACGGTGAAGTCGGCGCTGGACCTCGGGGTGCCGGTCACCGGCATCGCCGAGGCGGTGTTCGCCCGCGCGCTGTCGGGTTCGGTGGCCCAGCGCAGGGCCACCACCGGGCTGGCCTCCGGTGACCTGGGTGAAAAACCCACCGACGCAAAGCAATTCACCGAGGACGTCCGGCAGGCCCTGTACGCGTCGAAGATCATCGCCTATGCGCAGGGCTTCAACCAGATCCAGGCGGGCAGCGCCGAATACGACTGGGGCATCACGCCGGGCGACCTGGCCACCATCTGGCGCGGTGGCTGCATCATCCGGGCGAAGTTCCTCAACCGCATCAAGGAGGCGTTCGACGACGACCCGAACCTGCCGACGCTGATCGTCGCGCCCTACTTCCGCAGCGCGATCGAGGCCGCGATCGACGGCTGGCGCCGCGTCGTCGTGACCGCCACCGAGTTGGGCATCCCCATCCCGGGCTTCTCCTCGGCGCTGTCCTACTACGACGCGCTGCGCACCGAGCGGCTGCCCGCGGCGCTCACCCAGGGGCTGCGCGACTTCTTCGGCGCGCACACGTACGGCCGCATCGACGACGACCCGGACAAGCGCTTCCACACCCTGTGGAGCGGAGACCGCACCGAAGTGCCCGTCTAGCAAGGACACACCATTGAGGTTTCTGGATGGGCATAGACCCGGATACGACCTGACCTACAGCGACGTTTTCATCCTGCCGAACCGCTCGGAGGTCGCGTCGCGGTTCGACGTCGACCTGTCCACCGCCGACGGCTCGGGCACCACCATTCCGGTCGTGGTCGCCAACATGACCGCGGTGGCCGGCCGGCGGATGGCCGAGACGGTGGCCCGGCGCGGGGGCATCGTGATCCTCCCGCAGGATCTTCCGATCACGGCGGTGCGGCAGACGGTGGAGTTCGTCAAGAGCCGCGACCTGGTTCTCGACACCCCGGTGGTGCTGGGGCCAGACGATTCGGTGTCCGACGCGACCGCGCTGATCCACAAGCGCGCGCACGGCGTCGCCGTCGTGGCCTTCGAGGGCCGCCCCATCGGTTTGGTGAGCGAATCGTCCTGCTTCGGCGTGGACCGCTTCACCAGGGTGCGCGACGTCGCCGTGCGTGACTTCGTCACCGCCCCGGTGGGCGCCGAGCCGCGCAAGGTCTTCGACCTGCTCGAGCACGCGCCGATCGGCGTCGCGGTGGTGACCAACGCGGACGGCACGCTGGCGGGGGTGCTCACCCGCACCGGGGCGATCCGGGCGGGTCTGTACACCCCGGCCACCGACGCACGCGGGCGGCTGCGCGTCGGTGCGGCCGTCGGCATCAACGGCGAGGTGGGGGCCAGGGCCCGGTCCCTGGCCGAGGCCGGCGTCGACGTGCTGGTCATCGACACGGCCCACGGGCATCAGGTCAAGACGCTGGATGCGATCAAGGTGGTCGCAGAGGTGGTCTCCGGGCTGGGCCTGGATGTGCCGCTGGCAGCCGGCAACGTGGTGTCGGCGGAGGGCACCCGGGATCTGCTCGGCGCTGGGGCGACCATCGTCAAGGTCGGTGTCGGGCCGGGCGCGATGTGTACCACCCGGATGATGACCGGTGTCGGTCGCCCGCAATTCTCCGCTGTGGTCGAATGCGCTTTTGCCGCAAGGGAACTCGGGGGGTACGTGTGGGCCGACGGCGGGGTCCGGCACCCGCGGGACGTGGCGCTGGCGCTGGCCGCTGGGGCGTCGAACGTGATGATCGGGTCGTGGTTCGCCGGCACCTACGAGTCGCCCGGGGACCTGATGCGCGACCGCGACGACCAGCCCTACAAGGAGAGCTACGGCATGGCGTCCAAGCGCGCGGTGGTGGCCCGCACCGGCGCCGACACCGCGTTCGACCGGGCCCGCAAGGCGTTGTTCGAGGAGGGCATCTCGACGGCGCGGATGGGCCTGGACCCCGACCGCGGCGGTGTCGAGGACCTGATCGATCACATCATCTCCGGCGTGCGCAGCACCTGCACCTACGTCGGCGCCTCGAACCTGGCGGAGCTGCACGAGCGGGCCGTGATCGGCGTGCAGTCGGCGGCGGGCTTCGCCGAGGGGCATCCGCTACCCCTGGGTTGGTAAGCGACTAGGCTAGCCTTGCCTAAGTAAATGCTAACGTATGTCGCCATGACCTCCTCGCAGTCCACCGTCAGCACCGTGTTGCGGAGCATCTTGCGCGACGACCTCAACGTCGACATGGCCCGAGTGACCCACGACGCCAGGCTGGTTGACGATGTCGGGCTGGATTCCGTGGCCTTTGCGGTCGGCATGGTGGCCATCGAAGAGCGGCTCGGGGTCACGCTGTCCGAGGAGGAACTCCTGACCTGCGACACGGTCGGGGACCTGGAAACCGCGATCGCCGCGAAGTACTGCGATGGCTGAGCTTGCCGCGGCGCTCACGCGGTCGATGCGGACCGGCACCGGCGACCTGGTCGTCCTCGACCGCGAGGCCGGGGAGTGGCGCCACCATCCCTGGCCCGAGGTGCAGGGGCTGGCCGAGAACGTGGCCGCCTGGCTGCTTGATCACGACCAGCCCGCCGCGGTCGGGCTCGTCGGCGAGCCGACGGTCGAGTTCGTCGCCGCGATCCTGGGGGCATGGCTCGCCGGGGTGAGCGTGTCGATCTTGCCTGGACCGGTGCGCGGCGCCGAGGGACAGCAGTGGGCCGAGGCGACGGCGAGCCGTTTCGCCGGGATCGGGGTGCGGACCGTTCTGGGCCAGGGTGCGCCGCTCGAGGGACTGCGGTCGCTCGAACCGGCCGGCGTCGCGATGGAAAGCCTCGCCGCGGCGGCGCGCCCGCAACGCTCGACACCGGATTTGCCCGTCGCAAGCGACCGTCCCGCGGTCCTGCAGGGCACCGCGGGATCCACGGGCGCGCCCAAAACCGCCATGCTCTCACCCGCCGCGGTGCTGGCCAATGCGCAAGGGCTCAACCAGCGGCTGGCCGTGGGCACCTCGGCCGACGTCGGCTGCTCCTGGCTGCCGCTGTACCACGACATGGGACTGACGTTTTTGGTCTCGGCGGCCTTGGCCGGGCTGCCGATATGGCTGGCTCCGACCGCCGCGTTCGCCGCATCGCCGTTCCGGTGGTTGGGGTGGCTCTCGGAAAGCCGGGCGACGATCACCGCGGCGCCCAACTTCGCCTACAACATCCTCGGTAAATACGCGCGCCGCGTGTCCGACGTCGACCTCGGCAACCTACGGGTCGCGATCAACGGCGGCGAGCCGATCGACTGCGACGGGCTCGAGCGGTTCGCGGAAGCGATGGCGCCGTTCGGATTCGACGCCGGGGCCATGACACCGTCCTACGGGCTTGCCGAGTCGACGTGCGCCGTCACCGTTCCGGCGCCGGGCACCGGGCTGCGCTTCGACCGCGTCACCGACGAAACCGGCCCGCACCGGCGCGCGGTCCTGGGCGACCCGATCCGCGGCACCGAAATCCGGATCTCGCCCGACGGGCGGGACGCGGAGACCGGGATCGGTGAGATCGAGATTCGCGGTGCGTCGATGATGGACGGCTACCTGGGCGGTCAATCCATCGCCCGGGACGGCTGGTTCCCGACCGGCGACCTGGGCTACCTCGGCGACGGGGGCCTCGTGGTCTGCGGGCGGGCGAAGGAAGTCATCTCGATCGCGGGTCGCAACATCTTTCCGACGGAGATCGAACTGGTCGCGGCTCAAGTCCGCGGGGTGCGGGAGGGCGCCGTGGTCGCGTTGGCGACCGGCGAACGTTCCGCGCGGCCCGGCCTGGTCGTCGCCGCCGAATTCCGGGGGCCGGATCGGGCGGCCGCCCGCGCCGAAGTGATCCAGCGCGTCGCATCCGTGTGCGGCGTCGTCCCATCCGACGTCGTCTTCATGTCACCGGGGTCGTTACCCCGGACCTCGTCGGGCAAATTACGCCGCCTGGACGTGCGGCGTTCGTTGGAGGCGGTGGACTGAAATGACGACGACAACCGAGACATCGGGGGCATCCGAAACCGGCCTCGACGGCTACCGCGCCCGGCTCTCCGACGCCTTCAACGCGCGGGTGTTGGAGTGGACGGCCGAAGCCGAAGCACGGCAACGCTTTCCGCGAGAACTGATCGAACACCTGGGGGCCTGCGGCGTCTTCAGCGAGAAATGGTCGACGGGTCCGCTCCCCGACGTCGCCAAGCTGATCGAACTCGCTTTCGCGCTGGGTCGGCTGGCTTCGGCTGGCATCGGTGTGGGCGTCAGCCTGCACGACTCAGCGATCGCCATCCTGCGCCGGTTCGGCAAGTCGGACTACCTCAAGGACATCTGCGAGCGGGCGATCCGCGGCGACGCGGTGCTGTGCATCGGGGCCTCGGAGGAATCGGGCGGATCCGATCTGCAGATCGTCGAAACTGAGATCCGTTCCCGCGACGGCGGTTTCGACGTGCGGGGGATCAAAAAGTTTGTGTCGCTTTCCCCCATCGCCGACCACATCATGGTCGTGGCGCGCAGCGTCGACCACGACCCGTCCAGCAGGCACGGCAACGTCGCGGTGATAGCCGTGCCGACCGCCCAGGTCAGCGTGCAGCCGTCCTACAACAAGGTGGGTGCGGCGCCGCTGGACACCGCCGCGGTGCATATCGACACCTGGGTGCCGGCCGACGCGCTGGTCGCCCGGGCCGGCACCGGGCTGGCCGCCATCAGCTGGGGCCTGGCGCACGAGCGGATGTCGATCGCCGGGCAGATCGCGGCGTCATGCCAGCGCGCGATCGGAATCACCTTGGCCCGCATGATGGTTCGACGCCAGTTCGGCAGCACACTGTTCGAGCACCAGGCGTTGCGGCTGCGCATGGCCGACCTGCAGGCCCGCGTCGACCTGCTGCGGCACGCCCTGCACGGGATCGCGGCCCAGGGGCGGCTGGATCTGCGCGTGGCGGCCGGGGTCAAGGTGACCGCGGCGCGGCTGGGCGAAGAAGTGATCTCCGAGTGCATGCACATCTTCGGCGGGTCGGGCTACCTCGTCGACGAAACGCCGCTGGGCAGGTGGTGGCGCGACATGAAACTCGCCCGCGTCGGCGGCGGCACCGACGAGGTCCTGTGGGAATTAGTGGCCGCCGGAATGACACCCGACCACGACGGCTACGCGACGCTGATCGGACGCTCGAACGCGTAAAGCGCCATCCGCCGGTTGGGTGCGTCGTGCTCGCCGAAGAACTTGCATCCGACGTACTCGCAGAGCCGGCGGGCGGCGGTGTTGCGGTGATCGGGGTCGAACATGATCCGGCCGCACCGCGGCTCCACGGAGAACACGCTGGCCACGATCCGCGGCAACAGCAGCGGGCCGAAGCCCCGGTTAACCAGGCGCGCGTCGGCGATGGCCGCGTGCAGCCCCAGGTCGTAGGGGTCGGCATCATAATGGCGGGAAATCAAATCCTTTGCGCTCCAATATAATTCGAGGTAGGCGCGATCCACCCCGCGCATGCTCCCGATAAGCGGCAGCGAATAGGTTCCGTCGAGTTGCGCGCCCAGGTGCTGCTGCCATCGCGCCGGCGGCCAGTCGTATTCCCAGGCCGTCGCCAGGTGCGGACGGTTCATCCACTCGGACACCATCTCCGCGTCCGAAGGCTCGGCGATGCGCAACCCATAGGGCGGATCGAGCGAGGGGGCCGGCGGCCGGGCGACATGTCGTATCGCGTCGGGCAGATCGAAGCGCTCGCGCGGAAGGACGGGCATCGACGAGGTCTTGGATGAGGCTTCGCCCATAGTTCGCAAAGCCTACCGGAGCCCCAGGAGTAAGGTTAGGCAAGCCATACTCGTGCGCGGCCGGCCGCCGGGCGTTTCCCGGCCTTTGTGGACCGAAGCGGTCGTTGATCCGGCGGCGACAAGCCGGCGATACCATAGGGCAGCAAAGACGGAAGCAACCGCGTCCGCTCCGGTACCCAGGCAGCGAAAGGATCGACGTGCCGCCCGATGCGGAGCCTCCTCCAGCGAGGCGGCCGTCGCGATCGGCCCCGCGGCGGGGTGACCCATGAACGTCACCGTCACCGTGATCAGCGTGCTGGCCATCGCGCTGCTCATGTTCGGCAACGCGGTCTTCGTCGCCGCCGAATTCTCGCTGACCGCCCTGGACCGCAGCATCGTCGAGGCCAACGCCCGCCGCGGCGGGCGCCGCGACCGCTTCATCCTGCGCGCCCAACGCAGGCTGTCGTTTCAGCTCTCGGGCGCTCAATTGGGCATCTCCACCACCACCCTGGTGATCGGCTACCTGACCGAACCGATGACGGCCAACCTGCCGCATCCGTGGTTGGACGCGCTCGGGATGTCCGACCCGGCGGGCGATGCGATCATGGCGTTCCTCGCGCTGGTGATCGTGACGTCGGTGTCGATGGTGTTCGGCGAGCTGGTGCCGAAATATCTCGCGGTGGCGCGCCCGCTGGCCACCGCCCGCGCGGTCGCCGGGGCGCAGCTGCTGTTCTCGGTGCTCTTCACGCCGGCGATCCGCCTGACCAACGGCGCGGCCAACTGGATCGTCCGCGAACTGGGCATCGAGCCCGCCGAGGAGCTGCGGTCGGCCCGGTCACCGCAGGAACTGCTGTCGCTGGTGCGCACCTCGGCGCGCAGCGGCACCCTGGACGCTGCCACCGCGGCCCTGGTGCGGCGATCGTTGCAGTTCGGCGCCCTGACCGCCGAGGAACTGATGACGCCGAGGTCCAAGATCGTGGCGCTGCAGACCGACGACACCATTGCCGACCTGGTCGCCGCGGCCGCCGAGTCCGGTTTCTCCCGTTTCCCGGTGGTCGACGGTGATCTCGACGAGACCGTCGGCATTGTGCACGTCAAGCAGGTGTTCGGGATCCCGGCGGCCGATCGCCCCCGCACGCTGCTGACCACGGTCGCACAACCCGTTCCGGTGGTGCCCTCGACGCTGGACGGCGATGCGGTGATGGCCGAGATCCGCGCCAACAGCCTGCAAACCGCGATGGTCGTCGACGAGTACGGCGGCACCGCGGGCATGGTGACCGTCGAGGACCTGATCGAAGAGATCGTGGGCGACGTCCGCGACGAACACGACGACGCCACCCCGGACGTGGTGGCGGACGGCGGCGGCTGGCGGGTATCGGGCCTGCTGCGCATCGACGAGGTGGCCGCCGCCACCGGCTATCGAGCCCCCGAAGGGCCATACGAGACGATCGGCGGCCTGGTGCTCCGCGAGCTCGGCCACATCCCGGTGGCCGGGGAGACGGTGGAGCTGACCGCGCTGGACCCGGACGGCCTGCCGGACACCTCCGCGCGCTGGCGGGCGACGGTGGTCCGGATGGACGGTCACCGGATCGACGTGCTCGAGCTGAAAGAACTGGGCGGTCACCCCGAAACGGCCGCGCCGCGGGACCACCGATGAACGACACCCTGGGAATCCTGCTGGCGATCGCGCTGATCGGGGTCAACGCTTTCTTCGTCGGCGCGGAATTCTCGCTGATCTCGGCCCGGCGCGATCGCCTGCAAGCGCTGGCCGAGCAGGGTAAGGCGAGGGCCGTCACGGTCATCCGCGCCGGTGAGCAGCTCCCGTCCATGCTGGCCGGCGCCCAGTTGGGCGTGACGGTCGCGTCGCTGCTGCTCGGCCGGATCGGCGAGTCGGCGGTCGCCCACCTGCTGCGGACGACGCTTGGGCTGACCGGTATGCACCCGGCGCTGCTGCGCACGCTGTCGTTCGCGGTCGCGCTGGCGATCGTGGTGACGCTGCATGTGCTGCTGGGCGAGATGGTGCCGAAGAACATCGCGCTGGCCGGCCCCGAGCGCACGGCGATGCTGCTGGTGCCGCCCTATCTGGTCTATGTGCGCGCGGCGCGGCCGTTCATCGTGTTCTACAACCAATGCGCCAACCTGGTGCTGCGTGCGCTGCGGGTCCAGCCCAAGGAGGAACTCGACGTAACCGTCTCCACCGCCGAGCTGAGCGAGATGATCGCCGAATCGGTGTCGGAAGGCCTGCTGGATCGCGAGGAGCACAGCAGGCTGACCCGGGCGCTGCAAATCCGCACCCGGGTCGTCGGCGACGTCGCAGTTCCGCTCGCCGACGTGCGTGCGGTACCGGTGGCCGCGGCGGGGTCGGGGCCGACGCTCCGCGCGGTCGAACAGGCCCTGGCCCAGACCGGCTACTCCCGGTTTCCCGTCGCGGATCTCGACGGCAAATTCGTCGGCTACCTGCACATCAAGGACGTGTTGACGCTCGGCGACGACCCCGAGACGGTGATCGACCCGGGGCTGGTGCGACCGCTGCCGCGGGTTCCCAACTCGCTGCCGCTGGCCGACGCCCTGTCGCGGATGCGCCGCAGCAACAGCCATCTGGCGCTGGTGACCGACAGCAACGGTGACGGTGATGGCGGTGTGATCGCGATGGTGGCGATGGAAGACCTGGTCGAGGACTTGGTCGGCGCCGTGCGCGACACATAGCGCGGCCGCCCGCCGGGCGGACCCGTATGATCTCCCAACGGCTACCAGTCAAAAAGCGCTGGGGCACGGGCTCGCCGCGACGCCGTCGGAGGCCGTCAGAGGCCATCTGAGGCCGTCAGAGGGGGCGTGACCTGCTGTTGCGGGTCGGCCGGATTACGTTCATCGGGCTGCCGGTCGGTAGGCTGACAGCAATGCCTGTTGGGGGCCGGTGAGGTTCTACTTGGCCCATACGGAGGAGAAACATGACTGATCGCGTGTCGGTAGGGAACTTGCGCGTGGCCCGAGTGCTCTACGACTTCGTGAACAACGAGGCCCTGCCCGGCACCGACATCGACCCGGACAGCTTCTGGGCGGGAGTCGACAAGGTCGTCACCGACCTCACGCCGAAGAACCGCGACCTGCTGAACCGTCGCGATGAGCTGCAGGCCCAGATCGACAAGTGGCACCGGCATCGCGTGATCGAGCCGATCGACGCGGAGGCCTACCGGCAGTTCCTCACCGAAATCGGCTACCTGCTACCCGAACCCGACGACTTCACCATCACCACGTCCGGCGTCGACCCCGAGATCACCACGACGGCCGGACCGCAGCTGGTGGTGCCGGTGACTAACGCCCGGTTCGCGCTCAACGCGGCCAACGCCCGTTGGGGTTCGCTCTACGACGCCCTGTATGGCACCGACGTCATCCCGGAAACCGACGGCGCCGAACAGGGAACCACCTACAACAAGGTCCGCGGCGACAAGGTGATCGCCTACGCCCGCAAGTTCCTCGACCAGGCGGTACCGCTGTCGTCGGGTTCCTACGCCGACGCCACCGGTTTCAGGGTCGAGGACGGCCAACTGGTGGTGGCGTTGGCGGAGGGCACCGCCGGGCTGGCCGACCCCGGCCAGTTCGCCGGCTACACGGGCGAGGCGGAGTCGCCGGAGTCGGTGTTGCTGGTCAACCACGGCCTGCACGTCGACATCCTGATCGACCCCGAGTCACCGATCGGCAAGACCGACCGCGCGGGGATCAAGGACGTCGACCTGGAGTCGGCGATCACCACGATCATCGACTTCGAGGACGCCGTGTCCGCCGTCGACGCCGACGACAAGACCCGCGCCTACCGCAACTGGCTGGGCCTGAACAGGGGTGACCTGGCCGCGGAGGTGGACAAGGACGGCAAAACCTTCACCCGGGTGCTCAGCCAGGACCGCCGCTACACCACGCCCGACGGCGGCGAGCTGGTGCTGCCCGGACGCGCGCTGCTGTTCGTCCGCAACGTCGGCCACCTGATGACCACCGACGCGATCGTGGTGAGCGAGGGCGACGAAGAAAAAGAGGTGTTCGAGGGCATCATCGACGCGCTGTTCACCGGCCTGGCCGCGATCCACGGGCTGAAGGCCGGCTCGGACAACGACGGGGCCAACGGGCCGCTGGTCAACAGCCGTACCGGCTCCATCTACGTCGTCAAGCCCAAGATGCACGGTCCCGACGAGGTCGCGTTCACCGCCGAGCTGTTCAGTCGTGTCGAGGACGTGCTCGGCCTGCCGCAGACCACCATCAAGGTGGGCGTCATGGACGAGGAGCGGCGCACGACCGTCAACCTGAAGGCGTGCATCAAGGCGGTAGCGGATCGTGTCGTTTTTATTAACACCGGTTTTCTGGACCGCACCGGCGACGAGATCCACACCTCGATGGAGGCCGGCCCGATGGTGCGCAAGGGCACGATGAAGAGCCAGCCGTGGATCCTGGGCTACGAGGACAACAACGTCGACGTCGGCCTGGCCGCCGGCTTCGCCGGTCACGCCCAGATCGGCAAGGGCATGTGGACCATGACGGAGTTGATGGCCGACATGGTCGAGCAGAAGATCGCCCAGCCCCGCGCGGGCGCCAGCACCGCCTGGGTGCCCTCGCCGACCGCGGCCACCCTGCACGCCCTGCACTACCACCAGGTCGACGTGGCCGCCGTGCAGCGGGAATTGGCCGGCAAGAAACGGACCACGATCGAACAGCTGCTGACCATTCCGCTGGCCAAGGAGCTGGCCTGGGCGCCCGAGGAGATCCGCGAGGAGGTCGACAACAACTGCCAGTCCATCCTCGGCTACGTGGTGCGCTGGATCGACCAGGGCGTCGGGTCCTCCAAGGTGCCCGACATCCACAACGTGGCCCTCATGGAGGACCGCGCCACGCTGCGGATCTCCAGCCAGCTGCTGGCCAACTGGCTGCGCCACGGCGTGATCACCAGCGAGGATGTGCGGGCCAGCCTGGAGCGCATGGCCCCGATGGTGGATCGGCAGAACGCCGGCGACGCGGCGTATCGGCCGATGGCGCCCAACTTCGACGACAGCATCGCCTTTTTGGCCGCCCAGGAGCTGATCCTGTCCGGAACACAGCAGCCCAACGGCTACACCGAGCCGATCCTGCATCGGCGCCGGCGCGAGTTCAAGGCCCGCTTTGGCGCCTGAAACCCGGCTTGTCGTGCGGTATGCGGGTGATGACTAAAATCTGCGCCGGGTCCACCACAGGTCAGGCGATGGTTCGACGGAAAGGCGGCGGGCACCGGTATGGGTAGGCACAGCATGCCCGACCCCGGGGATTCCGTCGACCAGCCGGCCGACGAATACCCCGCCGACGATGCCGATCGTGGCGACGACACCGGCCACCACCACGCGGCGGGATACCCCGAACCGCCGGCCGATTACGGCTACTACTCGGACGAGGACTTCCCCACCGGCGACGAGCCCCACCCCGCCGACGTCGGCGCTGCAGACGAATATCCCGAGTTTCCGCCGCGGCCGGCGGCCGCGGCGGGCTCCGAGCCGCCGGCGCCCCCACCGTCGTTGTTCCGCGCCGGCCACCGGGGCCTTGGCGACTGGCGGGGCGGTCACCGCAGCGACGGCGGGCGCCGGGGAGTCAGCATCGGGGTGATCGTGGCCCTCATCGCCGTCGTCGTGGTGATAGGCACCGTGATCCTCTGGAGCTTCTTCGGTGACGCGTTGTCCAACCGCTCGCACCGGGCCGCCGTGCGCTGCGTCGGAGGCAAGGAGACGGTCGCCGTCGTTGCCGACCCATCGATCGCCGACCCCGTTCAGCAGCTCGCGGAAAGCTACAACTCGTCGGCCGGCCCGATCGGTGACCACTGCATGGTGGTGAGCGTCAAACCGGCCGGCTCCGACGCCGTCCTCGGCGGGTTCATCGGCAAGTGGCCGGCCGAACTGGGCGGCCAGCCCGCGCTGTGGATCCCGGGCAGCTCGATCTCCGTCGCGCGGCTCGCCGCCGCCACGGCCCAGAAAACGATCACCGACAGCCGTTCGCTGGTGACGTCGCCGGTCATGCTCGCCGTCCGGCCGGAACTCGCATCCGCCCTGGCCAACCAGAACTGGGCGGCGCTACCCGGCCTGCAAACCGATCCGAACGCATTGGCCGGGTTGAACCTGCCGGCGTGGGGATCGCTGCGACTGGCGCTGCCGATGAACGGCAACGGTGACGCGTCGTTTCTGGCCGGGGAGGCGGTGGCGGCCGCGTCGGTGCCCGCCGGCGCACCGGCGACACAGGGCACCGGCGCGGTGCGCACGCTGCTGAGCGCGCAACCCAAGCTGGCGGACAACTCGCTGGCCGAGGCGATGAACACGCTGCTCAAGCCCGGTGACGCGGCGACCGCGCCGGTGCACGCGGTGATCACCACCGAGCAGCAGCTGTTCCAGCGCGGCCAGTCGTTGCCGGATGCCAAGGGCACGCTGGGCTCCTGGCTACCGCCCGGGCCGGCGCCGGTCGCCGACTATCCCACGGTGCTGCTCAGCGGCTCATGGCTGACACCGGAGCAGACGTCGGCGGCCAGCGAGTTCGCCCGCTTCATGCACAAACCCGAGCAACTCGCGAAGCTGGCCAAGGCCGGCTTCCGGGTCAACGGGGTCAAACCGCCGAGCAGCCCGGTCGCCCGGTTTGCGGCGCTGCCCTCCGCCCTGTCGGTGGGCGACGATGCGGTGCGCGCCACGCTGGCCGAAGCCATGGCCGCCCCGTCGAGCGGACTGGCCGCGACCATCATGCTCGACCAGTCGATGCCCACCGAGGAAGGCGGAAAGACGCGGCTGGCCAACGTCATCGCGGCGCTCGAGGACAAGATCAAAGCGCTGCCGCCCACCGCCGTCGTGGGGCTGTGGACGTTCGACGGCCACGAGGGTCGCTCGGAGGTGACGGGCGGGCCGCTGGCCGACCCCGTCAATCCCACCGGTGGCCAGCCGCGCTCGGCGGCGCTGGCGGCCGCGTTGGACAAGCAGTATTCGTCGGCCGGCGGCGCGGTGTCGTTTACCACGCTGCG
This sequence comes from Mycobacterium malmoense, assembly GCF_019645855.1. Taxonomy (NCBI): domain Bacteria; kingdom Bacillati; phylum Actinomycetota; class Actinomycetes; order Mycobacteriales; family Mycobacteriaceae; genus Mycobacterium; species Mycobacterium malmoense. The sequence continues at coordinate 2,696,699 of NZ_CP080999.1, read as the reverse complement.
CATGATCTACCAGGACATGCAGACGAATTACCGTGCTGGCCAAGCGAATTCGATATTGCTGATCACGGCCGGACCGCATACCGACCAAACGCTGGACGGGCCGGGGCTGCAGGATTTCGTCCGCAAAAGCGCCGACCCGGCCAAACCCATCGCGATCAACGTCATCGACTTCGGTGCCGACCCGGACCGGGCCACGTGGGAGGCCGTCGCCCGGCTCAGCGGCGGGGGCTATCAGAACCTCGCCACGTCGGCGTCCCCCGACCTCGCCACGGCGATCAACACGTTCCTGAGTTGAGAGCTTGAGCTGAGAGCTTGAGCTGAGAGCGGCCAGCGTAACGCGGCTGCGAAAAACCGCGCCGAGTTTCGCAGTGGCGTTACGTTCGCAAGCGGGGGTGCCCGAGCTCGTTAGGCGAACGCCTCCACCGGCGGGCACGAGCAGACCAGGTGGCGGTCGCCGTAAGCGCCGTCGATGCGACGCACCGGCGGCCACACCTTAGGCCGGAAGTGCGTGCCCAGCGGATAAGCCGCCTCTTCACGGGTGTAGGGGTGATCCCAGTCGGCGACCAGCAGGCACTCGGCGGTGTGCGGCGCGCCGCGCAGCGGGCTGTCGTCCACGGGCCACTGCCCGGCCGCCACTTTGTCGATCTCGCCGCGGATGGCGATCATGGCCTCGCAGAACGCGTCGACCTCGGTCAGGCTCTCGCTCTCGGTGGGCTCCACCATGAGCGTGCCGGCGACCGGGAAGCTCATGGTGGGCGCATGAAAGCCGTAGTCCGCCAAGCGTTTCGCGACATCATCGACGGTCACGCCGGTCGACTTGGTGATGCCCCGCAGGTCGAGGATGCACTCGTGGGCCACCATGCCGTTCTCGCCGGCGTAGAGCACCGGGAAGTACTCGTCGAGCCGGCGAGCAATGTAGTTGGCCGAGGCGATCGCGGTCAGCGAGGCCGTCCGCAGTCCCTCGGCGCCCATCATCCTGATGTAGGCCCAGGTGATCGGCAGGATCGAGGCCGACCCGTACGGCGCCGACGACACCGGATGCCCCCCAGGCAGTTCCGGGGCGTACGGGTGGCCCGGCAGGAACGGGGCCAAATGCGAGCGCGCCACCACCGGACCGACGCCCGGCCCGCCGCCGCCGTGCGGGATGCAGAACGTCTTGTGCAGGTTCAGGTGGCTGACGTCGCCGCCGAACTTCCCGGGCCGGGCCAGGCCGACCAGCGCGTTGAGGTTGGCGCCGTCGATGTAGACCTGGCCGCCGGCGTCGTGCACCGCCGCGCAGATCTCGGCGATGTCGTGCTCGTAGACGCCGTGCGTGGACGGATAGGTGACCATCAACGCCGCCAGCCGGTCGGCGTGCTCGGCCACCTTGGCCCGCAGGTCGTCGAGGTCGACGTCGCCAGCCCGACCGGCCTCGTCGCGGCAGTCGACGACCACCACCCGCAGCCCGGCCAGCGCGGCCGACGCGGCGTTGGTGCCGTGCGCGCTGGATGGGATCAGGCAGACGTCGCGGTGCGGTTCGCCGCGGCTGGCGTGGTAGTCGTGGATCGCCAGCAGGCCGGCGTACTCCCCCTGCGAGCCGGCGTTGGGCTGCAGCGACACCGCGTCGTAGCCGGTGATGGCCACCAGCCAGCCCTCCAGGTCGGCGATCAGCCGGCGCAGTCCCGGGGTGTCGGACGCCGGGGCGAAGGGGTGCAGGCGGGCGAATTCCGGCCAGGTGATCGGTTCCATCTCGGCGGCGGCGTTGAGCTTCATCGTGCACGAGCCGAGCGGAATCATGCTGCGGTCCAAGGCGATATCCTTGTCCGCCAGCGCGCGCAGGTAGCGCATCATCGCCGTCTCGGTGCGGTACTGCGTGAACGCGGGATGGGTGAGGAACTCCGACGTGCGGGTCGCGATATCGCCGCCGACCGGTTCGGCGGCGGCCACGCCAAAGGCCTCCAGCACGATGGCGACGTGGGCGTCGGTGGTGGCCTCGTCGCAGGCCACCGACACGTGGTCGGCGTCCATGCGCCACAGGTTCACACCGTGAGCCTTGGCCGCGGCCAGCACCTCGTCGGCGCGCCCCGGGACCCGCGCCAACACGGTGTCGAAGAACGTGTCGTGCACCAGCGCCGAGCCCAGTGCGGCGGCAATGGTCTCGGCGTGGGCGTGCACGCGGTGGGCGATGGCGGTCAGCCCGTCGGCGCCGTGGTAGCTCGCGTACATCGCGGCCATCACCGCCAGCAGCACCTGCGCTGTGCAGATGTTGCTGGTCGCCTTGTCGCGGCGGATGTGCTGCTCGCGGGTCTGCAGCGCCAGCCGATAGGCCGGCGAACCGTCGGCATCCAGCGACACCCCGACCAGCCGTCCCGGCAGCTGACGGGCGTGCTTGGCGTGCACCGCCAGGTAACCGGCGTGCGGGCCGCCGAATCCCATTGGCACACCGAACCTTTGGGTAGTGCCGAACGCCACGTCGGCGCCGATCTCACCGGGCGGGGCGATCAGCGTCAGCGCCAACAGGTCGGCGCCGACGGCGACCAGCGCGCCGCGGTCGTGCGCCCGCGACACCAGGCCCGCCCAGTCGGTGATCCGGCCACTGGCGCCGGGCAGCTGGGTAATGACGCCGAAGAAGTCGCCGTCGGGCAGGCCGTCACGCAAATCGGCGGTGACGATCTCGATGCCCAGCGGCCGGGCGCGGGTGGCCAGGACCGCCGCGGTCTGGGTGAACAAATCGGAGTCGACGGCCAGCCGGTTCCCTGAGCCACGAGCCGCGCGGTGCATCAGCGTCATCGCCTCGGCGGCCGCGGTCCCCTCGTCGAGCATCGACGCGTTGGCGACCTCGAGGCCGGTGAGGTCGGCGATCATGGTCTGAAAGTTCAGCAGCGCCTCCAGCCGGCCCTGGCTGATCTCGGGCTGGTAGGGCGTGTAGGCGGTGTACCAGGCCGGGTTTTCCATGATGTTGCGCACCAACACCGGCGGCGTGAGCGTGTCGTAGTAGCCCTGCCCGATCATCGACACGGCGACGGTGTTGGCGTCGGCCAGCGCCCGCAGCTCTGCCAACGCCTCGGCCTCGCTGGCGGCCGGCGGCAAGCTGTCCAAACCCGGCGCGGCACTGTCGGTGAGCCTGTCCAGGATGCCCGCCGGAACCGCCTTGGACGCCAGCTCGTCCAGCGAGTCGACACCGATCATGGCGAGCATGGCCGTGACGGCCTGGCTGTCCGGACCGATGTGCCGGGCTGCGAAGGTTGATTGGTCGGGCACGGGCGAAACTCCTGACACGGCAGAGGACTGGCGGACTAGCGGCCCTCTCCCTCTGTCTTCACCCGTTCGCCAGGCGCCTGAGAGATTCGGCGCCGGTTAGTGCCTGAGCGCCTTTCCCCATCGGCGGGTGTGGACCCGCTACGGACCTCCACCGCTTTCCAGAGGCATCGTTAACTCGCGCGGTCCGGGTGCCTGAGAGGTTGACGGAGAGGTATTGCTCCTTCGGCGCCCATGACTGGCAGTCACGGGACTCTCCCGCCCGAGTGCGATGCGTCGCCCAGTCTACCCAGGGCCGGTCCCGCCCCACCGCGAGCGTGCGTGTTTGTGCAGGGACACGCCGTTACGGCTGTACAACTGCGCACGCTCGCGGCCAGAAAATTAGCCGATCTTGCGGTCGCGATGCTTGCGCCGGGAGGCTAGCTCGTCCTCCGGAGCGGCGATCGACTCGCCGCCGTCGGCACGCTCGCAAGGAAAGTCCGCGATAACGCCGGTCAGCTCGCGCATCGCGCCGGACACCGCGATGCCGAACACACCCTGCCCGCCCTGCAACAGGTCGACGACCTCTTCGGCCGACGTGCACTCGTAAACCGTGGTGCCGTCGGAGAACAGGGTGATGTTGGCCAGATCCCCCACGCCGCGTTGACGTAGGTGGTCGACGGCGACCCGGATGTTGTGCAGTGAAATGCCGGTGTCGAGCAACCGCTTGACGATCTTGAGAACCAGGATGTCCTTGAACGAATAGAGCCGCTGGCTACCGGAGCCCGCCGCGCTGCGGATCGACGGCACGACGAGCGACGTGCGTGCCCAGTAGTCGAGCTGGCGGTAAGTGATGCCGGCGATCTGGCAGGCACTCGGCCCGCGGTAGCCCACCAGCTCGTCGGGCACGGAATCGTCGGGGAACAGCCCCGGTTGCACGGGTTCAGCCGGGGCGGCGCCGCCGTGGTCCGTCGTGGCGTCCGCGCGGTCAGCTAGGTCCAGCTGCTCTTGACGTGGCTGCTCGCTCACGGTGGGTTCCTCTCGCCGATCGCGCTCTCGTCACCGGCTGCTTCCGCAGCCGCGTTTGCTCAGGCCCGAGTGCTAGAGAGCTTACGCTGTTTAATAGCTACCGCGCCTTAGTCGTGATCAAAGTATGGCCGCCGCGGGGCTAAGTGGGCGCGCTATCCGCCAGGCGTGTCGTTCCAGATGAGACGCATCCGTGATGTCGCCATGCGCCGAGCAGTCGCGGAATCGCATCATTTCGGCAGGGTTTGTGCGAGTCTGCGTCTGCTCGCCACCGGGGGCGCGGGGTCGGTTAAGTGGCCTTGAAATCGTCGGGAGACACGCTGTCGAGAAATTCTTTGAATTTCTCGACCTCGTCCTCCCGGACGGCGGTGTTGCCCTCTTCGTCACTCTCGTCGGGGATCAGCAGCCCGGCTTGGGCAAGCACCGCCTCCTCGACGTAGATCGGAACGCCTACCCGCAGTGCTATCGCCACCGAGTCCGAGGGGCGCGCCGAAACGGTGATGTTGCGGTCGAAGATCAGGTCGGCGTAAAAAGTGCCTTCCTGCAGATCGACGATCCGCACCTCTTTCAGCGAATGCCCAAGCGCCGCAATCAGATCCCTGATCAGATCGTGCGTCAGCGGGCGAGGTGGTTCAACGCCTTGCTGCTCAAGCGCGATGGCGGCAGCTTCCGACTGACCGATCCAAATCGGCAGGTACCGGTCACCGTTGGCTTCGCGCAGCAACAGCACCGGTTGGTTCTGCGGCTGCTCTACGCGAATGCCGACAACACGAACTTCGCCCATCTGTGTCTGCCCTCCGCACGTGCCGCCGTGGGTCTCACTCACGCTCGATGCGGCGACGCACCGAGCCGTCTCACGAAGTCTAATCCTCAGCGATGCAGAACGTCGCGAACGGCAGACTTGATCAGCGAGGTGTGCAGTGTGATGGCAAGCGCCGCCACCTCACGCGCCAAGTCATCGGCGCGATCGCGGGCGCCGGTCTTGCCGGCTTTGACTACCGGCCCGGCGATTTGGGCGATCAGATCGGACTGCCTGTCGGCCGCCGAGCGGAAGGCGCGCAGATGCCGCGGCTCGACACCGTATTCGGACAACGCCCGCGCACATTGCAGGATGACGACGGCGTGTTCGTCGAAGAAACCGCCCGGGCCGGTCGTGATCACTCCGGCTTTGAGCAGCGCCGTCAGGAGTTCGTCGTCCACACCCGAGCGCTCCAGCAGGTCTTCTCGGCTCAGCCGGACGCGGGTGGGAGCCACCGCCGCCGCGTCGGACCCGGTCTCGGGTCCGACGCCGACGTCTCCGCTGTCCGCCACCGACACCAATCGCGGTACGCCATAAGGCGATCCGATCGACGGCAGCTCGCCGTCGGACTGGGCGTCCAGCTGTGCCCTGATCACCTTCAACGGCAGGTAGTGATCCCGCTGGGCGGTGAGGATGAATCGCAGCCGAGCGCAGTCGTATGCGGTGAACCTCCGGTATCCGGACGCGGCGCGTTGCGGCGTCACCAGTCCCTCGGCCTCCAAGAAACGAATCTTGGAGATCGTGACATCGGGAAAATCCGGCCTCAGCAGCTCCAGGACCGCCCCGATCGACATCCCGGCCAGCGCCGGGCTATCGGGTGCGCTCACTAGCCCGAAGACCCTCCATCGTCGTCGCCTTGCTTGGGCCCGGTCAAAAACACCAGGCGGAACTTGCCGATCTGCACTTCGTCACCGTTCGCGAGCACTGCAGAGTCCACGGGCTCGCGGTTGACGTAGGTGCCATTGAGGCTACCGACGTCAACGACATGGAATTCGTTGTTTTCCAATCTGAATTCGGCGTGACGACGGCTGACGGTGACGTCGTCGAGGAAGATGTCGCTGTCGGGGTGCCGGCCGGCGGACGTGATGGGCTGGTCGAGCAGGAACCGCGATCCAGCGTTTGGCCCTCGTTTGACGACCAGCAACGCCGAGCCGGCCGGGAGTCCTTCGACCCCGGATACCGTGCTCTCGGCCCCCGCTTGCGCGGGAGCGTCCAGCTCGTTGAGGAAGTCGGCGCGGAAGACCGACGTCGTCTCCACTGTGACTTCGTCAGAAGTCTGGTCCTGCTGTCTTCCTGAGTCCATGTCCGTCACGCGCTGCTCCTCACTGGCCGCTGTGGCGTTATCTGACCGGGCCGTTCGGCCGGCTTCCCGCTAGGTTTCTTCGCCCCGTACCGCTGATTACTGGCCTGTCTGGTGCTTTCTCATGTCCTCTGATGTCCTCAGATCTCGATGTATCGACCGTACCGCGCACCGGTCCGCAATGGGCCCACCACCGGAGGATCGGGCTCCGGTTGCCGGGCTGCCACCACAAGTGGGCGGGGATGCCGCCCAGCTGTGCGGGCGTACCCCCAGCCCATGTTGGGCCAGCCGCGCTACCCGCATCGCCGCGCGGGTTGGCAGGCACATTAGCAATCGTCATTCGGTCAGTGTTCCGCGGTAGGCGTCGGCGTCAAGCAGTGCGGAAATCGCCGACTCGAGCTCGGCGGCATCCGACACCCGGACATCCAGCAGCCAGCCGGCCCCGTATGGGTCGGAGTTGACCAGCTGCGGACTGCCTTCCAAATCGCAGTTGACCGCCGACACCGTGCCCGAGACGGGCGCGAACAGGTCCGACACCGATTTCGTCGACTCCACTTCGCCGAAGGATTCGCCCGCGGTCACCTCGGTGCCCACGTCGGGCAGCTGAACGAAAACCACATCGCCCAGTGCCGACTGCGCGAAGTCGGTGATCCCGACCCGCACGGTGTCATCACCGCTTCGTCGGACCCACTCGTGTTCGGCGGTGTAGTGCAGATCGGACGGGACATCGCTCACGGGGTGATCCTGTTCTGGTCGCTGCTAACAAGGCAAGTTCACTTGACGGGCTGAGCGTATTGGTGCGGTTTTGGTTGTCGCAAGGTGGTCACGTCCACTCGGTCGTCCTGCTGCACGGACATCCGCGCGCCGACCCGCTTGACGCTGTCCTCCGCACCGCCGGGAATGTTCATTGCCGCGGCCAGCGTCGGCGGATCGCCAATCGCCAGAATCGAATACGGGGGCGACAGTGCCTTGCCGTCGATGGTCAGCGACCCGGGTGTACCCACTATCCAGGTGTCGACACCCACCCGCACGGACTGGTGTGCATCGTTGATCTCGATCGCCTCGGCGCCGGCGGCACGCAACTCGTTGACCACGTCGAGCATCGCTTCCGGTGACACACCTGGCCCGGGGTCTTCGATCGTGACGGTGACGCCCGGCCCTGTCGCGCCGACGGTGCCGACCAGGATGGATAGCGCGGCCAGCCTGGCCTGGGCGCTCTGGATGGCGGCCTGATCGCTGTTGCCGGAGGCCTGCAACGAATTCAGCGTGTCCTGCAGTTCGCTCACTTCGGTGTTGAGCGTGGCCTCGCGCTGCCGCAACGAATCCAACAGCACCAACAGGTCCGCGGGCCGCGCCGTGTCCAGCGAATCGCCCGACTTGGTCTGGCGGACCTGGGTGACGATGGCGATCCCCAAGACCAGGCACAGCACCGCCGCCAGCGTTCCGAAGACCAGGCGGGAGCGACCGCCGTGCAGCAGTGCGGACAATCCGGTGCGGCGCACCGACCCGATCTCGGGCCGCGGACGTTTCGCCGGCAGCTCGTGACGGCCACGCTGGGCGCTGTCGCTCGCCTGGGGATCGGCGTTGGGGTGATCGTGGCGGATTGGCGCGTCACGGTTTTCGGCGGCGCGGTCTGGCGGGTCCTGGCTCACGCTCACGCCCCGAACAGCCGGCGCCGCAGCGCGGCGGCGTTGCCGAAGATTCGGATGCCCAGTACCACGATGATGGCCGTGGACAACTGCGTGCCCACGCCCAGTTGGTCGCCGACGTAGACGATCAGTGCGGCGACGAAGACGTTGAACACGAACGAAATCACGAAGACCTTCGGGTCGAAGATCCGCTCGAGGTAGGCACGCAGCCCGCCGAACACCGCATCGAGCGCCGCGACCACCGCGATCGGCAAATAGGGCTGGATGACCTCGGGCACGGCGGGGTGGAAGACCAGGCCCAGCACGATGCCAACCGCCAGCGCCGCGATACCGATCATGCTTGGTTTTCCGTCCTCGCAAGGGGTTTTCTCACTGGGGCCCAATCTGTTTGGCGAACTTGACGTCCCGGATCGATCCGGCGGGCAGTGACAGGCCGTCGGCGACGTTCACGGTGACGACGACACCGTAGGAGGCCTCGAGCAGCCTGAGGCGCTGCAGCCCCGGGCTGTGGTCGAAGGCGTCTCGCATCGCGTGCGCCGGCCCGACCGCGAGGACGGTGTAGGGGCTGGCGGTGGGATTGTTGTCGACCAGGATCGCTCCCCCGGCCTGCCGGATGGTCACGTTCGGCCCGATCCGGACGCCGCCGACCGAGATGGCCTCGGCGCCGCTCGCCCACAACGAGTTGACGACGAGCTGCAGGTCGCGGTCCAGGATGATTTGCCTGCTGCCGGCCACCCGCTGCTTGGACACGTCCGAAAGGTTCGGGCCGACACCGGGATCGGTCACGGTCACCGTCAGACCGGGGCCAATGACCGGTGTGCTGGCCGCCGCGAGGCTCAGCGCGTCGAGGCGGGTCAGCAGCCGCCGCCCCTCGGCGTTGTCCGCCAGCGCGAGTCGCTGCACGTCGTCGACCCGGGTCGACAGCGCGCCGCGCTGTTGAGCCAACTTGGCGGCCGCGGTTTCCGCCGAACGCACGGTTTGCACCAGCAGCTGCTGCTCGCTGCGCACCCCGGGCGCAACCGAGCGGGCCTGCGCCACCGCCGCGGCGAACACCGCGGCGATCAGCAGCGCCGCCATCGCCTGCCACAGCCAGCCGAAAGCGCGTTCCCGCCCGTTTTGCGGCTCGGCGGCGCCGCCGCGTTTGGCCGCGGCCGCGGCGTAACCCGGATCCAGATGCTCCGACAGCAACGCCCGCAGCAGGGAGGGCACCGGGATCAGTTGCGGCCGGGCCGCGGCGTGGGCGCTGCGGCCGGCGTTGGGGTCGTAGCCGCCGAGCAGGCGGTCGGTGTCAGCCATCCTCACCCGCTTTGCGGGCGACGGGCTGACGGGCGAGGCGTGTGAGCTTGGGCATCCGGCGCACGACCAACGTCATCTGCACCGCATACAGCACGAACGCCCACAGGTACGCGTACAAACCCCAGCCCAAAAAGCCCCAGCCACAGGCCCTGAGCACCCGGCTCCACAACGCGCCGCCCGTTCCCAGCAGGACCAACGGAAAGCCGGACATCAACGCAAACGTCGCGGCCTTGCCGACGTAGGTCACCGGCAGCGCCGACAAGCCGCGGCTGCGGAGCAGCGGCAGCGACGCGGCCAGCAGCCCGTCGCGGGCCAGCAGGGTCACGACGAACCACCACGGCACGATCCCGCCCAGCGCCATCACGACGGGGACGGTCACCATGTAGAGGCGGTCGACCGCCGGATCGAGCAGAACGCCGAGCCGCGAGGACTGGTCGAGCAACCGGGCGATCTTGCCGTCGGCCCAGTCCGAGGCGCCGCTAAACATCAGGATGGCCACCGCCCAGCCGTTCGCGTGCGCGAACAGCAGGACGTAGACGAACACCGGGATGAGCACCAGGCGGATAGCGCTCAGCGCGTTGGGTACGGTCAGCACCCGATTGGGCGGAGGCACCGGCTCCATGAGCCGTGACCTTAGCTCGGCGACGATGCGGTCCGCAGCGCGGATCCTCGCCGCGAACGTAACGCCACGGCGATTTCCGGCGCGATTTTTCGCGGTGACGTTACGCTCGGCGACTCAAGTCAGCGGAACACCCCAGGCAGGCTCAGGGTGGACAGCGTGTCGTCGGACAGCGGGTTGTCGTTGACCATGTAGGTCCACGTCGACGTCGGACGTGCCAGCTTGGACAGATCCAGGCCCGGCTCCTCTTCGAGAACGTTTGCGGTTTCGAACGTTTGTTGAGCCGCCTCGATCGCGTCGGCGGCCAGCGACGCGAACGCGTCGACCGCCAGCCGGTGAAACTCGTCCAGCGGATTTTGCCGGCCCAGCGCCCGCAGGTGGATGCTCTCGCGGATGTCGGCCAGGTACGCCAGGTGGTCGGCCCAGCCGCGGTCCAGGTGATAGAGCATGATCAGCCGGCAGATCCTCTCAAGCCGTTCCTCCGACAGGACCTCGGACAGCTCCTCGTACCGCTTGGGCGCCAGTTCGGCGAGTTCCTCGCGCGCGGTTGTGGTGCGCAGCAACGTGTTTCGTCGATCGACGATGATGGCGCGCTGCTGGGCGGTCAACTGGTTGTAGCGCCAGGTGTTGGCGTGCACGTCCAGCATCCGGCCCTCGGCGACCCGCTGGGCATGGTCGAGCAGCCCGGCCGCTCTGGGGCTGACGATCCGGCCGTCCCCTTTTTCTGAGTCGGTCTGCATCGGCAGCTTGTTGCGGTCGAGGTTGGCCGCGACGACGTCGTCTTCCCAGCTCGAAAAGAACACCGACGATCCGGGGTCGCCCTGGCGTCCGGCCCGTCCACGCAACTGGTTGTCGAGCCGCTCGGTGTGATGCCGGCCGGTGCCGACGACGTGCAGCCCACCCAGCTCGGCGACCCGGTCGTGGTCGACTTCGTCGGATCCGCCGAGGCGGATGTCGGTGCCCCGGCCGGCCATCTGAGTGGACACCGTGACCGCGCCGTATTTGCCGGCCTCGGCGATCACCTGCGCTTCCTCGGCGTCGTTCTTCGCGTTGAGCACGACCGCGGGCACGCCGCGGCGCAGCAGCCGCTCGTGCAGGTCCTCGGATTCGGCCACGTCGCGGGTGCCGACCAGCACCGGCTGTCCGGTCTCGTGCACCTCGGCGATGTGCGCGACGATCGCGTCGTTCTTGGCGGCGGCGGTGATGTAGACGCGGTCGGACTCGTCCTCGCGAATGTTGGGAGTGTTCGGCGGAATCGGTGAAACACCGAGCTTGTAGAACTGGCGCAGCTGCTCACCGGCGGCCAGCGCGGTGCCGGTCATGCCGCACACGGTCGTGTAGCGGTTGATCAGCGCCTGCACCGTGATGGTGTCGAGCACCTCCCCCGTCTCGGTGGTCTCGATGCCCTCCTTCGCCTCGACGGCGGCCTGCAGCCCATCCGGCCAGCGCTGCAGTTGCGCGATGCGGCCGCGCGAGGAATTGATCAGGTGCACCGCGTCGTCCCGCACGATGTAGTGCACGTCGCGGTGCAACAACACGTGCGCGTGCAGGGCGACGTTGACCTCGGTCAGCGTGGTGCCGACGTGCTCCTCGGAGTACAAATCGATGCCGCCGAGCGCCTTTTCGACCTTGCGCGCCCCCACGTCGGTCAGATGGACGTTGCGGCTGTCGGAGTCGGTGTCGTAATCGACGCCCGCATCCAGTTCACCCACCAGCTTGATGATCTCCAGCCGCGGCGTCTCCCGGTGGGTGGTGCCGGCCAGCACCAAGGGCACCAGGGCCTCGTCGACCAGCACGGAGTCGGCTTCGTCGATAAGCGCAACATCGGGATTGGGCGACACCAGGTCGGCGACGTCGGTCACCAGCTGGTCGCGCAGGACGTCGAAGCCGATCTCGTTGACCGAGGCGTAGGTGACGTCGCAGCCGTAGGCGGCGCGGCGATCCTCGCCCGTGGACTCCGCGGTGATCCAGCCGACCGTCAAGCCCAAGGCCTTGAGCAGCGGGCCCATCCACTCGGCGTCGCGGCGGGCCAGGTAGTCGTTGATGGTGACCACGTGCACGTGCCGGCCGGCCAGCGCGTATCCGATCGCCGCGATCGCGCCGGAGAGCGTTTTGCCCTCACCGGTGGCCATCTCGATCACGTCGCCGTCGAGCATGCGTAGGGCCCCGAGGAGCTGCACGTCAAATGGACGAAGCGCGGTCGTCCTTTCCGCGGCTTCCCGGGCGATCGCGAGGAACTGCGCGATGTCGCCGGACTCCGCCAGATCCTTGAGGTTGAGCAGGCCGGCGGCCTTGAGCAGCTGCTCGTCGGTGAGGCCGGCGGCTTCCTCGTCGTATTTCGACGAGGAAGTGACCTCGGTGAGGGAGCGGCTTCGGTTCTTTTCCGTGCTAGCGCCGAGCAGTCGCCAAAATCGGCTGCTCAAACGGCTGGGTTGCGTGCGGGTGGTCTTTGACACAGAACAACGGTACGCGACCCCCAGCCGGCGCGAGCGTGCGCGTTTGCACGCGACACGCCGCGTGGCGACGTACAAGCGCGCACGCTCGCGACCCGGCGCGGGCTGGCGCGGGCTGGCCCTCAAGCCAGGTTGGATCGGCGTGGGTAGGCGACGCTCGGGTCGGTGAGCACGTTGACGACGGCGGGCAGGCCACTGGCGAAGGCACGTTCCAGCGCCGGCCGCAGCTCGGCGGGCGCGGCCACCAGTTCGCCGTGGCCACCCAGGGCGCGCACCACCTCGTCGTAGCGCGTGCCCGGACGCAACTCCGCCGCCACCGAATAGCCGTACAACGCCTCCATGGGGTGCTTTTCCAGGCCCCAGATTCCGTTGTTGCCGATCACCGACACGACCGGCACCCGGTGTCGGACCAGGGTGTCCCACTCCATGCCGCTGAAGCCGAACGCGCCGTCGCCCTGCAGCAGCACCACTTGGCGGTCCGGCCGGGCCAACTTGGCGGCCAGGGCGTAACCGGGGCCCGAACCAAGGCAGCCGAAGGGGCCGCTGTCCAGCCAGCAGCCCGGCAGATAGCTGTCGATCACCCGGCCCGCATACGACCCGAAGTCGCCGGCGTCGATGACGACAATGGCATCGCGGTCCAGCAGCGGCGCCAGCTCCGCGTACACCCGCATCGGATGCAGCGGGATCCGGTCGTCGCCGAGCTCCGCCATTTCCAGGCCACGCGCCGTGGTCTCGGCCGTCCGCAGCTCGTCGACCCAGTCCCGATGGTCGGTGCCACGCGCCCCGGTCAGCGCGGACAGGATCGCCGTCAGATCCCCGTAGAGCCCGGCCGCGATGGGACGCGGATACTCGCGGTCGGGCTCCGTGCGGTCCGCCACGACGAGCTGGGTTTGCGACCCGAACACCTTGCCGAAGCCGAGCCGGAAATCCATCGGCACGCCGACGACCAACGCCACGTCGGCCTCCCCCAGTGCCTTCGCCCGCGCCCGCGAGAACGCCATCGCGTGGTCGGCGGGCACCGCGCCGCGGGCCATCCCGTTCATCAGCACCGGAATCTGCCGGTCCTCGGCCAGACGCAGCAGCGCCGCCTCCGCGTGTCCCCACCAGACGTTGGTGCCCGCCATGATCACCGGCCGGCGCGCGGCGGACAGCAGGCGGGCGGCCCGGTCGAGCGCTTCACCGTCCGGGGTCGTTGCCGGCGGCGCGACGGTCAGGGCGCCGGGCCGGCCGTCATCCTTCGACATGGAAAACACGTAGTCCATCGGGAAGTCGACGAATCCCACGCCCGACGGCACGCCGACCGCCGCCCGCAGGGCCTCGTCCACCAGCAGGCCGGCGTCCGCGGCGGACTGCGCGGTCGCCGCGAAGCGAGCCAGCGGGGCCACGAACGGCACGTGGTCGATCTCCTGCAGCGAGCCCATGCCCCAGCGCGCCGCGGGGGCACGGCCGCCCAACACCACCAGCGGCGACCGGTTCTGCTGCGCTGCCGCCATCGCGCTCATCCCGTTCGTGACGCCGGGCCCGGCGGTGAGCGCGGCCACGCCCGGCACCCGGGTCACTTTCGACCAGCCCTCGGCGGCGAACGTCGCGGTCTGCTCGTGGCGGGTGTCGACCAGCCGGATGCCCTCGTCATGGCACCCGTCGTAGATCGAAAATAGGTGGCCGCCCGATAACGTGAAGACGGTGTCGACACCGCTCGCCTTCAGCCGGCGAGCGATCAGCCGGCCGGCGTGCATCGTTTGGGTGGAGACGGAGTCGGTGCTCATCTCCGCAGCCTATCCGCGGCTTCGGGTACCTTCGGCGCAGGATTTGTGTTGCGGAGCAGTCCGAAGACCTCGACCGTAAGGAGACGTCGACCTTGGGCCCGAAGCCGTTTACGCCGTCGATCAACTGGTCGACGGCACCGATGGATTCCTTGTGGTGGGTCGCCATCGCGTGGGCGATCAGCGCCGTGTGCGTGCTGGTAGTGCTGGTTCTGTTCAGGTATTTCACGTCCTGGGGCCGGCAATTCTGGCGGATCACCCACGGCTATTTCGTCGGGGCGCGCAGCGTCCGTGTCTGGTTGATGCTTGGTGTGCTGTTGTTGTCGGTGATCGTCACGGTGCGTCTCTCGGTGTTGTTCAGCTACCAGGGCAACGATCTGTATACGGCGGTGCAAAAAGCGGTCCAGGGGATGGCGGCGGGCGACGACGGCGTCAAACAATCCGGCATTCATGGCTTTTGGATGTCGATCCTGATTTTCAGCGTGCTGGCCGTCTTGTATGTTGCCCGGATCATGGCAGACATCTACCTGACGCAGCGATTCGTCATCGCCTGGCGCGTCTGGCTGACCGCCAACCTCACCGACGACTGGCTCGACGGCAAGGCCTACTACCGGGATCTGTTCATCGACAACACCATCGACAACCCCGACCAGCGCATCCAGCAGGACATCGATATCTTCACCGCGAACGCCGGTGGCACCCCGAACATCCCGTCCAACGGGACGGGCAGCACCCTGCTGTTCGGGGCCGTCAACGCGGTGGCCTCGGTGATCTCGTTCGCGGCGATCCTGTGGAACCTGTCCGGTGACCTGGATGTTTTCGGGGTGGAGTTTCCGCGCGCGATGTTCTGGACCGTTCTGGTCTATGTGCTGGTCGCGACGGTGGTCGCGGTCTGGCTGGGCCATCCACTGATTTGGCTCAGCTTCAACAACGAAAAACTCAACGCCGCATTTCGTTACGCGCTGGTGCGATTGCGCGACGCCGCTGAGGAGGTGGGCTTCTACCGGGGCGAGCGAGTCGAACGGGCGCAACTGTGGCGGCGCTTCACTCCGATCATCGCCAACTATCGCAAGTTCGTTCGGCGCAGCATCGTCTTCAATGGATGGAACTTTTCCGTGTCGCAGGCGATCGTGCCCTTGCCGTGGGTGATCCAGGCGCCGCGGCTGTTCGCCGGCCGGATCGACTTCGGCGATGTCGGCCAGAGCGCGACGGCATTCAGCAACATCGAGGAATCGCTGTCGTTCTTCCGCAATAACTACGACGCGTTCGCGGCGTTCCGGGCGGCGATCATCCGGTTGCACGGGCTGGTCGACGCCAACGCCCAGGGCCGCGCGCTGCCGACGGTGCTGATCAAGCCGAGCGAGGAGGCGGCGGTTGAGCTTCGCGACGTCGAGGTCCGCACGCCGGACGGAGACCGGCTGGTCGATCCGCTCGACGTGAAGCTGGACGTCGGCGACTCGCTGGTGATCACCGGGCACTCGGGGGCCGGCAAGACCACGTTGCTGCGCAGCCTGGCCGAATTGTGGCCGTACGCTTCGGGAACCCTGTGCCGACCCGACGGCGACAACGCGACGATGTTCTTGTCGCAGTTGCCGTATGTGCCGCTGGGCAGTCTGCGCACCGTGGTGTGCTACCCGAGCTCGCCGGACAATGTCTCCGATGGTCAACTGCGGGACGTGCTCACCAAGGTTGCGTTGGCGCCGCTGATCGAGCGGCTCGACGAGGAGGCGGACTGGGCCAAGGTGCTCTCGCCGGGAGAGCAGCAACGTGTCGCGTTTGCGCGCATCCTGCTCACCAAACCGCAGGCGGTCTTCCTCGACGAATCCACCTCGGCGCTCGACGAGGGGCTGGAATTCGCGCTCTACCAACTGCTCCGTGCCGAACTGCCGGATTGCGTGGTGGTCAGCGTCAGCCATCGACACACCGTCGAGCAGCACCACGAACAAGAGCTCGAATTGCTGGGCCGCGGCCAATGGCGGCTGGGCCCGGTGCAGAACGAGCCCGCGCAGGTCTAGAAATGCCTAAATACGGTGCCGCGTTAGGGCTTCCGCGCTGAGACGCTGTGCGTCACCCGCTCGTTGCAATGTCTTCAGGAACACCGCGGCGTGCAGGGCATCGAACACCGCGATGTGAGCAATCCGGCTGGTGACGGCTTCGATGCGGAAGTCGGTCTCTTTGGCCCCGGCCACCAGGACGATGTCGCAGAGTGCGCTCAGCGGCGAGCGGTAGAAACTGGTAATCGCAATCGTGGTCGCGCCGGCATCCTTGGCCGCTTCCACCGCCATCAGCGATTCGCTGGTTTGGCCGGTGTGGCTGAAGCACAGGCACACCGCGCTGGGGCTGAGCAATCGCGCCGCAACGTGCTGAACGTGCCCATCTGCAGGCGCTTCGGCGCTTAAACCGATTGTGCGCAAGCGATATCCGGCATCCTGGGCCAACGGCGCGGACGTCCCGACGCCGACGCAGAGCACATGAGATGTCTCGACAAGGGCGGCGACCGCGGATTCGAACCTTTCGCTATCGATGGTTTCGGCGGCTCCGGCGACAGCCGCCTGCGAGTCGGCCAGCACCTTCTTTAAGACTGTGGATGCGTCGTCGGTCGGGCTGATCCCGTCATGCAGGGTTTCTACGGCGGGAAGGGTGTCGGCGGCCAGCCGAATCTTCAGGTCTGCATAACCACGCAGGCCGACATCCTGACAGAATCGGACCACCGAGGCCACCGAGGTGGCGGTGCGCTCCGCCAGGTCGCTGACCGTCAAGTGGACGACCGCGCGCGGATCATCAAGGACCGCTTGCCCAATTGTCCGGGCACGCGGGGTCAGGTTGGGCAGCGCTGCGCGGATGTGGGCGACCACCGATCCTGTTGGAGGACGGGAATCGGCGCTCGTCATGAATTGAATCATGGCACGGCGGGCATCTCGGATGGAGCTACCGTCATGCCAAGGGCGTCCCGATGGCGTTCGACCGGCTGCGTTGAGGTGATGTCCTCGAGTGATCGCCCGCGAGGTTCGCGCACTAACAATGACAGTGCGACGCCTGCCAGGCAGCACGCCGCGGCGACGAGTTCGGTGCCGTGCAAGCCCCAAGCCGCGAGCATTGGTGGGAACGTGATCGCCCCCACGAACGCCCCGAGCTTGGCTGTGCCGGCGGCGAATCCATGCGCAGTGGCGCGAATGGATGTCTGAAACAGCTCGGCGGCGAGCAACATCGTTGTTACACCTGGCCCGAACCACATGAAGAAGCTACTGACACCGTATGCGGCGATGAATAGGCCGACGCTGTTTCTGATCTCCGGCACCAACGCAATCGCGGCGAATCCCGTTGCCATGCCGACCAACCCGACCACCTGCAGTCTGATGTGGCCGATCTTGTCGATCGCCCAGATCGCGGCGCCGAAGGCAGGGACCGTAAAGGCCGCATACAAAACGAGATTGGTCGCGACCGTGGCGGTCGTCGAGGAATGGGGCGCAACGCTTTTGACCAACAGCGGCGCGCTAATCGTGTTGCCGTAATAGGCGACGTCGAACAGAAACCACACGCCGGCTGTCATGAGCACGGCTCGCCACACGCCGGGGGCCGCCAGGCATTGCCGCATACTCTTCCGGATGGGGGGCCTGCCGGTGGCGACCGCTGCGGTTCCGGTGAACGTCGTCAAATCCGCGGCGGCCTGCGCCTCGTCGATGTCCACGAGGAACCGTAGCGACTCCGGCGCTTTGCTGCGCGCATAGAGCGCCAGCAGTGACGGGATGGCGCCCAGCCCAAGCAATAACCGCCAGGTCAATGAATGCTCTAGCCCGGCGGCCAGAAGAAGCAAAGCGACCGTGGGGCCGGCGATGGCGCCCAGCACGTAGCTGAAGAACATCAGCGCAACCATCCGGCCACGATCGCGGACGTTCGCAAACTCGGTCATGATGACGCCCGACACCGGATAGTCCCCACCGATGGCTAGCCCGAGGATGAATCGGAACACCAGGAGCCAGAGATAACTTGGCGACAATCCCGATGCGATCGCCGCGACGGTCATCAACCAGGCAGCCAGCCCGTACATACTCTTGCGGCCGACTAGGTCGGCCATCCTGCCCCACAACATCGCCCCGATCGCCGAGGCGATCAATGCGGTGCTGCCCACCAGCGCTACCTGGCCGGTGGTCAGTCCCCATTCCGGTTTGATCAGCAGCAAGGCGGTACCGATCACCGTCAGGTCGTAGGCGTCGGTGAAAAACCCCGCCCCGGAGACGACGATTGCCTTGTAGTGAAAGCGTTGAAATCGCGATCGATCCAGGACGTCGATCACTCCTGGTGCGTCGGCGGGGTGGCTTTGGGTCTGCGTCATGCGGCGACCATACGGAGCCGATGAAACAATCTTCCAAACTCTGCATTAATAGCGGATGGATATTTTCTCCTTCAAGCCAGAACAGATTGAAACTGAATTTCAGCGACTGTAACGTTCCGGGCAGGATGTGAACGGCTGGAAGGGAGCCATGTCGACAACGAGCAGAAGCACCACCGGGACTCCCGCACTGGAACGCGGCCTTTCACCGGGCGAGATCGACGCATTCAGATGTGATGGCTACGTGGCGGTAGCCGGCTTCCTGTCCACTGAGGACGTGAACCGCGTGCGCCGGTGGGTTTGTGATGTGGAGCGATGGCCAGACGGGCGCGGGGCTGGCTGGCTACAGCATGATGAGCAGACGAGCTGTGGAGTGCGGCGGGCTCGCACGGAGAACTTCTCACCCTTCCACGATGGTCTGCGGGCTCTGCTGACGACGGGCGCTATTCCGGCGATGGCCAGCCAGCTCCTCGGGGAACCCGTGGTCCTCTACAAGGAGAAGATCAACTACAAAAATCCCGGCGGGGCGGGGTTTGCCGCCCACCAGGATGCTCCCGCCTATCCCCACGTCACCGTAAGCGTCAGTTGCCTTCTCGCCGTGGATGATTCCACAGCCGAGAATGGATGCCTCGAATTCGTCAGCGGTAGGCACCACGAACTACTTGCCACCGATGGGGACGGCTGCATTCGCCCCGATATCGCCAAAGCGCTGCAATGGCAACCCCTTCCGGTGCGGGCCGGTTCCCTGGTGTGGTTTCACAGCCACACGCCACACCGCAGCAGTCCCAATACATCGCCCACCTCGCGCCGCGCTTTATACCTCACTTACAACGCCGCGTCACTAGGTGACCTGCACGAGGTCTACTACCGCGACAAACGGGCCACCCTCTCCGCGGCCGCGACCGGCAACACGCAGCGAATTAGCCTCATCGGTCACTTTCGCGGCATCTCCCCCACCGTGCACGACAAATGAGCACCAGATTTCGGTGGCCGCTGACGAGCCCTACGACGGTCACCGAAGTAGCCGACAGCATCTTCGCCCTCTTCGCCGAGCGCGGCGGCAGCAACTATGACGACCCGGTAACCCAGACCGAGCATGCAACCCAATCCGCCGCCCTCGCCGATGCCGAAAATGCCGACGCCACAATGACGATCGCGGCCCTGCTGCATGACATCGGCCATCTCGTGGTCGATGAGCACAACGGCAACCACGACTTCCTGGACGACGACGAGAAACACCAAGTCGTCGCCGCGACCATCCTCGGCCGCTGGTTCCCCCCGGCCGTGACTGCGCCTATCGCACTGCACGTCGCCGCAAAGCGCTACCTGGTCGCGACCGACCCCTCCTATGCTGCCGGTCTTTCCCGTGCCTCCGTGCAAAGTCTGCGGGTACAGGGCGGACCGATGAATGCCGAGGAAGTCGCCAGATTCCGCCGGCTACGTTACGCAGACAAGGCCTGCCGCCTGCGCCGCTGGGATGACTCGGCAAAAGTCCCAAACCGGCTCGTCCCGCCGCTTGAACACTATCGTGAACTTTTGGAGTCGGTCGTGGCGTTCAGGCGATCGCCTTAGCGCTCCGGCACTGTGTTCTAGCGCGTCTGCGCGCCCCCGGCCCGTCGGGCCGCGTGCGCTCCGGCGCGGCGGCCGAAGAACGAGCCTTCCCCAAGCTGCGTGCCGCTGGCGTAGCCCTTGCCGTCCTGGGCGATGTTGGACGCGCACGCCCCCACCGCATACAGGCCGGGCACCGCCGTGCCGTCTTCGCGCAGCACCTGCCCGTCCACGGACGTGGCCAGCCCGCCGACCGTGAACCCGGCATACATCGCCTTGCCCAGCGACATGTCGAACGCGCCCCACGGCCCTTTGTCTTGCGGCGCAAGGAATTCCGGCTGCTTGTGAAAATCGGGGTCCTCACCGCGCGCGGCGTAGGTGTTGTAGCGGTCCAGCGTCGCCACCAGGTTGCCCTCCGGAATGCCGAGCGCGGCTTCCATCTCGGGCACGGTCTCCCAGCCGTCGATCAGCGGGACCAGCGGCATCTTGGGGTGCTCGAGGTGAGCCTCGTCGACGATCAGGAACGCCGCGCTGTCCGGCTGATCCATGATGAAACCGGCGGTCCGGGAATGGTAGGAGTCTTCGGCGACGAACCGCTTCCCGAGCTTGTTGACGATGATCCCGGTGAGCAGGATCGACGGCGGGTAGGGCGGGGCCGTGATGAAGATCTGGTCCATGTGCTGGGTGGCACCGCCGGCCGATACGCCCATCCGGATGCCCAGGCCGTCGTCATACGTGTTGCCGAGCACGAACGGCTTCTCGGCGAGTTTCGGCGTGTACTTGGCTACCATGTCCGGATTCATCACGAATCCCCCGGCGGCGATGATGACGGACTTTGCCTTGATCGCACCGGTTTCGGAGAAGCGCTTCCACATCACGCCCGTCACCGCACCCGAGCCGTCCACGATGAGCTGGGTGGCGCCCGTCTCGTACCGGACCTGCACGCCCAGGCTTGCGGCACGCTTGAGGAGCAGGTCGATCACCATGCTGGCGCCGCCGGTGTCGCCGGGTACGGGCACCTTGTGGCCGCGCGGCGCGGGCACGGCTTGCTCCAAGAAGGGCCACACCTTCTCGTTGCCGGTGAACATCAATCCCTCGGTGTTGGGCTGGATCACCGCCTTGCCCGGGAAGTAGCTGCGCTCGAACTGAAAACCCAAGTCTTCCAGCCAATCGAAATGCTCAACGCTGCCGTCGCAGTAGGCACGTATCTTGGCGTCGTCTGGCTGCCGCGACACCGCGACCAGGTACTTGTACATCTCCTCGGGCGAGTCGGACTGACCGGTCGCCTGCTGGACGGCGGTTCCGCCGCCGAGGTAGAAGTGGCCCCCGGCAAGCGAAGTGGTGCCGCCCGCCGCGGCGGCGCGCTCGAGCACCAGCACCCGCGCGCCCGCGGCCGCCGCGCTGACCGCCGCGCAGCCACCGCCGATGCCGAAACCGATCACGACCACGTCGACGTCGTCCGACCAGGACGTCACCGCGTCCGCATCGACCGTTGCTGGTATCTCGGTGCTCACCGCTGCTCCTGTTTGATGTAGTCGTAAAACGCCCTCATCTCAGGCGAGATATACGCGATCTCCACGAAAGGCACTCCCGCCTGCGGCGCTGACACGTAGGCGAAGTGAATTCCGCCGGGCATCACGCCCTGCTGCACGACCGCGGCGCCTTGGCCAGCGGCCTCGGACAACGCCGCGTCGAATCGCTCCGGGCTGTGCGCCTCGATGCAGATGTGGTGCAAACCCGGCCCCGATTCCCGCAAAAAGTCACTATAGATGTTCTGTCCGCGGACCGGCGAGATCAGCTCCAACTGCATGTCGCCGAGATAGCTCAGGGAGATGCTGGCGACGAAATCGGCCGGCTTGCCACGGTAGCTGCAGGTTTCCGGAGCAAAGTGCACGTCGGGTATCCGCACCCACTTCCGAACGCCTAACAGGCCGGTGAGGGCCGTTTCCGTGGCATCCAGGTCCGGGGTAACCCATGCGATCTGCGTCGGCGATTGAACGGGAAGGCTCATCGTCTCGCAGGATAGCCCAGTCCGCCGGTCGCCAGAAAGGGCCCGAAAGGCTTTGCCGCAATCGGGCGCTTGAAGCCCGGAAAAGCGCGATGAACACGTTCTAATTCCGGCGGGTCAGTGCTGGCTCAGCACGTCTACCAGCAGGCGGAGCTGCGCGTCGAACACCGCCCCGGGGTCGGTCAGGGTGTCGGCGCCGTATTGCCCGAACACCTCGAGGCTGATGGCGCCCAGCACCCCCGCCCACAGCACGAAGCACTTGGTGATGACCTGATCGTCGCCGGGAAAGCCGAATTCCTGGCGAATACGTTCGAAGTCGGACGACATCGGTTGCGGGGCAACGTCGTTGGTCAAGCGGATGTCTCCGGTGGCAATCCCGGCGGCCACGGCGTCGAAGAGGGCCCCCACGACACGGGTGCCGACCGCGACCGTGCGCTCGGGCGGTGCGTGATAGCCGGGAACGGGGCTGCCGTACAGCAGGGCCCAGAGGGCCGGGTGGGCGATGGCCCACCGCCGCGTCGCCCGCGCGATGGCGGTGACGTCGTCACTCCACTGGTCACCCAGGGTCTCCCTGGCCCGGTCCACGACGTCGGCCAGCTCGGAATAGGCGTCGACCAGCAACAAGGTCAGCAGCTCGTCGCGGCTGGACACGTACCGGTACACGGCCGAGGACACCATGCCCAGGTCTCGGGCGATCGCACGCACCGACAACCCGGCGGCACCACGCTCCGCCAGCTGGCGGCGGCCGAGTTCGACGATTCGCGCCTCGACCTGCTCCCGCGACTCCTGGCGTTTGCCCACGCGGCCAGTCTGACACAACCGAGATCACCGCTCTTGCTTTTTGGTGGGCGCTGTGGGAGCGTGGCGGCTGAAGAGAGCACCGCTCTCAAATATCCGGGAGGACGCACCATGGCCGCGCGCTACGAACGACCCAACCGGGCGGCCCGGGCCGCCAACACGGCGATCCGTTGGCTCGCCGAGCTGGGGATCAGCATCGCGGGCACCCGGGCGCTGCGCGTCCGCGGCCGCAAGACCGGAAGGCAGCGCGCGGTGGTGGTCAACCTGCTGACCGTCGACGGCGTGGACTATCTCGTCTCCCCGCGCGGTAACACCCAGTGGGCGCGCAACGTCAGGGCGGCGGGCGTCGTCGAGCTGGGTCCGCGCTGGCACCGTCGACGCGCTCACGTGAGCGAGGTGGACGAGGCGGCCAAACCGGAGCTGTTGAGGCGGTATTTGGCCAGGTGGTACTGGCAGGTCAAGGACTACGTGGGCGGGTTGACGCCCGACTCCAGCGATGAGCAGCTACTGGCCGCGGCGCCCACGATCCCGGTGTTCGCGCTCACCCGGTGAGCGTCGTCACCCAGGGTTGGTCGTCGCCCCGAGGTCCTGGCGGACCTGGTCGGAGGCGGCCCGCCACGACACCGCCGCGGGCAGATCGCCCCAGACGCTGTTGAAAATCCCGACGATCTGCCCCGGGCCGCCATTGGGCGCCAGGTACACCGGTCCCCCGGAATCGCCCCTGCCGCTCTGGACGCCGTGCGACATGGTGAACCACCCGTTGTTGACGCTCTCCACGGTTCCGCAGGTCTCACCCGTGATGACGCCGAAATGGCAGACCGCCTCGCCGGGCTGCAGCGCCACGGACGGGTTCGACTCCAGTCGCCGTCCGCCCGGCAGGATGTTGCTCGCGGTGACGCCGTCGTCCAGCACTATGGCCTCGTAGTCGGCGATCAACTGGTCGGTGGCCACGGTGGTGCCGCTGGGGGTGTTGTCCCGGAACGTCGCGAGCCGGCCGATGACGTTGTGCTCCCTGTCGTAAACGGGTCCCCCGCCCCGGCAGTGCCCGGCGGTGAACGCGATTTTCAGGGCCGGGTCGACGTAGCCCAGCGTGCAGACGAGGTTGTCCTGGTGGATCTCCATGCCCGGGAAAACCAGCGGCGGGTCCGCTTTCGCCACAGGTGGCAGCCAGGAGGCGAGCACCACGACGGAAACCGACGCTGCGAATGCGCGCATTACCAGGCGGTGCACCATGAGCTCCGATCCGTCGGGGAAAATGCTGACCCGAAGGGTGACGTTACGACTTGATCTCACCCCTCGTTGATCTTTTCGCACTTGACGGCGCTGGCGTTACCCCGGCGTGACCAACGGGGCGGCGTCGGCGGACCGGCCCGCGAAGCGCGGCGTCCAACCCGGCGGCCCGAAGACGTACCCCAGCCGGTCGCGCAGGCGGCTCGCCGACCGCCAGTCGCGGGCGATCGCGACGTATTCGCGAGTCTGCAGATTCCAGATGTTGAACGTGTCCACCCGCTTGGTGAGGCCATAGTGCGGGCGGAACAGCTCCGGCTGGAAGCTGCCGAACAGCCGGTCCCAAACGATCAGGATGCCGCCATAGTTCTTGTCGAGATACACCTTGTCCATCCCGTGGTGCACCCGGTGGTGCGACGGGGTGTTGAAGACGAATTCGACCGGCCGCGGCAGCCTGTCGATGCGCTCGGTGTGTATCCAGAACTGGTAGATCAAGTTCACCGAAAAGCTGAAGAACACCATCCACGGCGGAATCCCCAACAGCGGCAACGGAATCCACATCACGATCTCGCCGCTGTTGTTCCACTTCTGACGTAGCGCGGTGGCGAAGTTGTAGTACTCGCTGGAGTGATGGGCCTGGTGCGTCGCCCAGATCAGCCGCACCCGGTGGGCGATGCGGTGATAGCTGTAGTACAGCAGGTCGACGCCGAGGATCGCGATGACCCACGTGTACCACCGCGTCGCCGGAAGATGCCACGGCGCCAGGTAGGCGTAGATCCCGGCATAGCCGAACAGGGCCAGCGCCTTCCAGCCGGCCGTGGTGGCCACCGAAACCAGCCCCATCGAGATGCTTGCCAGCGAATCGCGGGTGAGGTGCTCACCGGAGGCGGGCCGGCCCTCGATGTGTTCCAGCTTGCGGGCCGCCGTCCACTCGAGGATCAACAGCAACAGGAAAAATGGAATGGCGAACAGCACGGGGTCGCGCATTGGCGGGGGCAGCGCGGTCAAGAACCCGGTGACGGCGTTCACACAGACAGATTACGACGGTCGGCGCGGCGGTCGTCGGTTCCCCAAGTTCCACCTGCTGCTGTCGCCCGCCCAATCACCGTGGGCATTTTCCCGTCAACGACACCAGGCACGGTGACGCAATGGTTGGTTGGTAACGATTTGGTTAATGGCGTGAATTGGCTATGTGTGAATTAGGTTGGTCGTAAGCTTCATCGCGCAAATCTCGTCTCTGGAGGTTGCTTATGTGACACGGCCAGACATAGCCGGCCAGGTTTGGTCATGTCTGTGCGGGTGGGGCGTGGCCCGAATGCGGGCGGTGGTCACGGTGAGAGATTGGTTGCGGGGATTTTGTGGTGATTGGCTCGGTGACAATCCAGGAGGTATGAAAGATGGTTAGCCCGAGTAGCCCGACGCATGAGGGCTCGCGCCGGCCGGCGACGGTGATCGCGACGTTGATGCCGCATATGGCGGCGGGCCGTCATCATGTGTATCGCAATGGGACCGCGCTGGCGTTGCTGGCGGCGTTGGTGGCGGCCGGGTTGGGGTCATTGTCGGTGGCGTTGGTGTTGACGGCGGTGGCGTTGCCGGCGATGGTGTTGATCTACGTCCATGATCACCGGCTATGGCGTGATGAGCCGCTTACCGTCATCGTCGTGACGTTTGGGCTCTCGCTGCTGCTCGGTGTTGGCGTGGGACTGCTGGAAACGCATTTCATTCGCCTGGTGGCGGCGGCCCCTACCGGGTATCACCTGCCGCCGGTTTCTCGGATTCTTGAGTTGGGTGTGTTCGTGCCGGTGGTGGCTTTAGTGGCCGTGATGGTTGCCCCGTTGTTGGTCAGCGCGCGGCCCGCGTTTCGTCATCCGATGGATGCGGTGGTGGCGTGTTCGCTTAGCGGTGCCGCGTTGTCGTTTGGTCTCAGCGTGGTTATCGAGCGTGGGGCGTTTGCTCATGTGCAGGCTACGGCGGGGGATCCGGCGCACGTGGCGTTCATTGCGTTGACGTTGGGGTTCTTGCAACCGATCGTGTTGGCCACCGCGGCGACGGTGGCGGTGTTGGGGTTACGCCGCTGGGGGATTAACCCGGTGGCGGGTGTGATGGAGGGCCTAGCGCTGTTGGTCGCCTACGAGTTGGCCACCACGTTGTTGCAGCCGTATGGCGCCCGGGGGATTGTGTTGACCACGCTGGTGGCGTTTGTGCTGGCGGGGGCGGGGTTGATGGCGGCCCGCGACGGGTTGCACGCCGCGATGCTCGCCGACGGGCAGGGCGGCCCAGATGCAGGCAACACGGAAGGGGCCGGTCCTGTTGATCACCGATTGCATGCTGCGGTGGTGGCCGCGATCATCGCCGTGGTGGTGCTGATCGCTGCGGCGGTGACCGTGGCGGTGGTATGGGGCGGCGCCTCAACGCATCCCACGCCATCTCCACCCGGGCGCAGCGGCGGCATCGTTTCTGGCGCAGCCGCCGCGATCCACCCCACCATGAGCCAGCGCGACGGTAGCCCTTTGGGCAATGTGGATTTGGCGTCGACCACCACATCGCTGGCGGTCGGGCCCGCCACCGCCATCGACTTGGGAAACGGAGTCACGCTGACGCCGGCTCCCCGCTGGACAATCTTCCAGCAAGGCCCGGGGTGGGCGGTCCTTCTCAGTGACGGTGAAGACGCGACGATGTACGTCGATGTCGGTAAGGCAAAGACGCCGGAGATCAATCAGGAAGCAACCCAGTTGATCAATGCTGCCATCCAAAAGGGGGGAATGACCAATGTGCAGCAGAATCCCCTAGGGTCAGCACAGACGGTGCAGGGCAAGAACTTCCAGCAGGTGCTTCAGATTTCCTACACGGCCAGTGTCCAAACCGACTTGGGCACGCAGCAGGAATACGGGACATGGGCGACGCTGTTCAATCCCTCAACCCAAATAGCAGGCTTCGTGGAACTTTTCGGTTACAGCCCGCAGGACTTTCAAGCGGCAGTACCCGACGGCAAAAGCATGCTTGCCTCGATGTTTTAGCCATCCGGGCAGCCGCCCAAAGCCGGGCCACTGCTTTGCCTGACCCCATTCGGTACTGGGAAGCCGTTGGGTTCACCCAGGATTTCGTGCGCATGCCCTGCCCACAAATCAGCTGAAGCCCGCGGCCAGCTCCCCCAAGCTTCCCGAGGCGACCCCGTACCGGGTGGACCTCCCCGGACCTCCCGGAAAGGATGAGCGACTGCTCCTCTCGCCAGCTCGAACATCGGGCCACCCACCGATCATGATGTCGCCGGATTACTCGTCCATGGACCCAGACGAGGCCGTGCGCCGGCACGCGCTACAACGTCTCTGCCGCGACGAATATGTGGCGGGTTTTCTTGGCTATCAAGGTCGTTCGTCGTCGCCGCGCTGTGAGCGCTCGGCCTTGAACCCGCGGTCCACGGATTCCCCAGCACAGATAAGGGAGGAGCGGCGAACGGCAAGGCGCCCTCTACGGGCCGGCCCTTAGCGACGATCGTCTGACTGCGCTGTATCACCGGCGTGCCACTGCACCGCGCGAACCCCCGGTTGCAGGGACAGCTCCGCCACCAATCGCTCCAGCCGGGCTGGGGTGTGGCCGTCCATGAGCAAATGCGCGCTCAAGGTGATCTCGTCTCCGCTGGCCTGCCCGGTATGGATACCGCGCAGCGTCATATCGTTGCTACTGGCGTGTTGCACGATCTGGGCGCGTGCGTATTTTTCGAATTTGGGGCGACAAAGGACCTGCACCAGGTAGGGCTGCAGGCTTTCGTCTTCGTCGGCGGCGTTGTCGCGGTCGATTATTCGGCCTAGTGGACGCCCGAACACGTGGATGGCGATGACGGTGCCGGTGCCAATCAACGTGAATACCAAGTGTCCGGACGCGGCCAGCACACCTATCGCCGCCGAGCACCACAGGGTGGCCGCGGTATTGAGGCCACGGACGTTGACGCCCTCACGCAGGATCACCCCGCCGCCCAGAAACCCGATGCCGGATACCACATACGACGCGACGCGGGTGGGGCTGCTGTCCGCGGTGGCGGCCGCGTACAGCACGAATAAGGTCGCGCCGCCTGCGACTAGTGCGTTGGTGCGCAGGCCAGCCCTCCGGGCCCGCCATTGCCGCTCCAGGCCGATGAGGGCGCCGCAACCCACGCCTGCGGCTAGCCGGAGCGCGAAGTCGGCGACGCTCAGCGTCTGCATGACGGCACGTTCCTTCCCCCGACAGCGAATCGTGCTCGGGCGCCAGCCCAGACGGCATTTGACGCCGATCCCGGGCGCGGTGCTAGTCGGGCCGCAGCTAATCACTTCGAGGTGAACAGCAGGTAGACCCCAGCCAAACCTGTTGCGCTGTGGTCATGCTCGCGACATCGCCGCGCGGTGAAGCAGACGTCTTGAGCTAATGAGCAGCCACAAGCTACCTACTAGCTACGCCGGGCGGCGGAGACCGCCGTCGACTCAACCGTGACTAGAGAAACTCGCTTTCGGTATCAGCTCTTGTGGAGTTGTTGGGGGCAATAGAATTTCGCTGAAATCATTGCGAAATTGGATGCGCTTTCCATGTCGAATCCGCTGTTGTG
Source organism: Mycobacterium malmoense (assembly GCF_019645855.1). Taxonomy (NCBI): domain Bacteria; kingdom Bacillati; phylum Actinomycetota; class Actinomycetes; order Mycobacteriales; family Mycobacteriaceae; genus Mycobacterium; species Mycobacterium malmoense. The sequence continues at coordinate 2,668,091 of NZ_CP080999.1, read as the reverse complement.
GGTTTTCACGTCGTGAACTAGCTCCAGGCCCGATTCGCCGTTACTCAAGCACGTGCATACCGCATGGGCAGCCCCAATAGCTTGGCCTGGACTAGGGTAGCTAATGCCGACTTTGTCCAGAGCGGCGAGGAAGCCTGCGTCGTCAGCGACGCCGTCGTCAGGATCGGCGTACGCGGGCGCGGCCAGACCGATCATGGCGAAAACGCCGAGCACCGCTAGTAGCTGTTTCATAACTCATCATCCTTTCAATTAGGTTTCCCACTAACCCAACTGCGCATCCGACGACACGACTTTTTGCTTGCCGCCTTTGGACAGGTGCACCGCGTGGATGCCGGGTTTTTTGGCCAGTTGCTCGAGCAGGCCATCGAGGCCCTCCTGGTCGACGGTGTGGTGCTGCACGCTTTCGGGTTTCTCCGATATTTGTGCCACCAGCTGCTTCAGCTTCTCTGGCGAAGTGCTGTCTTTGAGTTCTTTGATCGGCTTGAGACGGCTTCGGGCGCCGGCGCTCACCACGGTAGGAGCACCCGCACCGACGGCGCTGCCGAGCATCCCTGCCAAAGACATCGAACTGAGCAGCCCGCCCTCGCCGAGCGCGGCGGCCGGCACGGCCTCCGGCCCTGCTGCCGACAATGCGGCAGCGACCGTCCTGATGGCCGGAGTGGCCGTCGCCCAGCTCGGCGGGACTGACAATTTTCCGACCAATGTGCCGGCATTTCCCATGCCGCCCGATACCTCGTTGAACAGCGTGCCCCGGCCAAAGTGTGGCGCCGCAAGCCCGCCTCCTAGCAAGTCTCTCGGGATCGCGCCAAGCGCACTCGGGTGAGGGGCGAACTTGAGGAACTGGGACACGGGAAGGTTGATGGCCAGTCCGATCCAGTTGTACTGCGTGGTATAGCCCAGCGGAGTCCTTAAGGCCGTGTACATCTCGCTAATGGTCGAGGCCCAGGTCGGTCCCACGAGGGTGTTTATGATGTTGTTGAAGAAATCTGTGTAGCCGGTGGCAATGTTTGCGCCCAGTTGCAGCAGCGGGTTGCCCGTTGTTAGGGGTTCGGATGCCGCTGCGGCAAGTGATGCCACACTGCCGGCCGGGGTGGCAGCGGCTTGGGCCACTGCTGCCGCCTGGCCGGCCAGCCCGCCGGCGTTGGTGATTTGCGGTGCCGCGGTAAATGGCGTCACCTGGGTGGCGGACGCCGACGAGGCGACGTAGCTGTCCATCGCCAGGGCGTCTTGGGCCCACATTTCGGAGTATTGGGTCTCGGTGGCCGCGATTGCCGGGGTGTTCTGCCCGAAAATGTTGGTCGCCACCAGCGAGGCCAGTTGGCTGCGGTTGGCGGCAATCTCCACCGGTGGCACATGCGCGGCAAATGCCGTCTCGTAGGCGCCTGCGGCCGCGGTGGCCTGGGTCGCGGCTTCGGCGGCCTGGGCGGCGGTGCCCTGCATCCAGGTCAAGTAGGGTGCGACTGCGGCCGCCGCGGCCAGCGACGACGGACCCGTCCATGGCCCGCTGGTCAGGGTCGAGATCACCGATGAATAGGAAGACGCTGTGGACTGCAATTCGGTGGCCAGGCCTTCCCAGGCCACCGCAGCGGACCGCAATGACCCCGATCCCGGGCCCGTGTACATCCTGCCCGAGTTGAACTCCGGCGGGAACGCTGCGTAAAACATGTTCTACCCCTTACCTGTCGGGCGTACCTGGGAGGCCTGTGCCGGGCCACTTTTCGTCGTCGTAGCGGTCGTAGCGGTCATAGCAGTCACTCCTCCAGGGCGGGGATCACGATGATGGTGGCCGCGGCCGGGTCGGCCTCGGCGACCACGCCGCCAAGTGTCCCTGCCGCAGCACCGGCGGCTGGGGAGTAGGTCGCACCGGCGGCCACGGCGCGTCCGGCCAGGCTCGACAGGGCCATCTGGCCAAAGACGCCGCCCTCGCCGGCCAGCGAGGCGGTGGGGGCGGCCGCCAGGTTGGTGGGCAAAACGGAGGCGAGCGTTCTGATCGCCGGCGCGGCTTCGGTCCAGCCCTGGGGCACCGACATACTCCCGACCAGGGCGGCCTTTCCCATCGCTCCCGATACCGGCGCCGCGCCGGAGGCCGCGGAACTCAGGTTTACTGCCGCTCCGCTAGTCAACGGGGCCAAGGCCCCCGTGATGGGTTTCGCGACCCCAAAGGCGGCGAGACCCTGCCCGTTTTGGGCGTAGGCGTACGTCTGCCCGAACGACAGGAACGGGCCACCGCCCAGGGAACTATCCCCGAAGAAAGGCGAGTAGATCGACGTGAGGGCCGAGTTGATGGTGTTCCAGTTTGTCAAGTCAGTCGTGAGCCCCGCTGGCAGGGGCGGCAAGCTCAAGCCCGATACGGACGTTGGGCTGGTCGTCGCCAGGCTTTGCAGCGTCGTCGGCACCGAGGAGATCAGCTGGGACAGCTGCGTACCTACGTTCGAGCCAGACGCGCTGGAAGTCTCCGAAACTGCAGCCGCCTGCGTCGGCGCGGCCGTCGCGTTCGTCGTCTGCGGTGGCTCGCTGAACGGTGTCAGCGCCGACGCCGTCGCCGACGACGCCGCATAGGTGTACATCGCGGCGGCATCCTGGGCCCACATCTCCATGTACTGGGCCTCGGTGGCCGCGATCACCGGCGTGTTTTGGCCCAAGAAGTTGGTGGCGATCAGCGCCATCAACAAGGCACGATTGGCCGCGATCACCGGTGGCGGCACCGTGGCCGCAAACGCCGTCTCATAGGCGCCCGCCGCGACCTTGGCTTGGGTGGCCGCCTGCTCGGCCTGAGCGCCCGTCACGTTTATCCACGCCACATAGGGCGCCGCCGCCGCTGCCATTGCTATCGACGACGGACCGGTCCACGGTCCCGCCGCCAACGTCTGAATCGTCGACCCATACGACGCCGCCGTGGACTGCAATTCTCCAGCCAAATCATCCCACGCCGCCGCGGCCGCCAACAACGGTCCGGATCCCGCACCCACGTACATCCGGCCCGAATTGATCTCCGGCGGCAACGCCCCAAAATCCAACACCTAATACCTCCGGTCTCTCACGTCGCCATCTTGGTGGGCTCGGTTACGCAGTCCAGCCCGCAAACGCGCCGTAGCGCTAATGGAATCCATCGAATCCACTCTTTGCAATCGACACACTCCCATACTCTGTCGGCCTCTGGCCCGGGTTCAAGACTCACTATCCAATATAGCAATCATCGGGATGAAAACGGCTCGCGACGCGTTCCCGCGCGGTAATCGCAATGTAAAAATTAGATTTCATCAACGTCCGGCGCTTAGGGCAGACCCATGCGTGCTAGTTAATGCATCACTGCATCAAATAGCGGCATCAACCCGTGCGCAGTCATATATACAGCAATCGTGCTGAAACTGATCTGCGCCGCCTCCCGTTCGGCAGAAAGTGGCCCGAAGCCCGAGCGCCATCGGCGATCTTATTAACTGTGATTGAAGCTATTTCTCACCTCGTCGATGGTGAATGTCTCGACCTCCTATTATGCCATTGTCAAGTAATCGAATTTCTGACTATCCAGCAGCACGGCAATGGCACCGGATCCCGGTGAATTGGCGCGCGCATTGTTGCCGGACGCCATTAGTTTTAAGCCCAGCTGGAGCCGACGGCGCTGTCGGTGCTGGCCATGTTGCTGCCGGCGGACTGCACCTTTTGCCCGTGGGCGTTGGCCTGCTCGTAGATCACCTGAAAGTTGCGGCCCAACTGGGTGATGAACTCCTGGCAGGCCACCGACCCGGAGCCACCCCAAAAGTCCCCAGCGGCCAGCACATCACGAACGATGGCCTGGTGCTCGGCCTCCAACGAAGCCGCCTGGGCACGAATGGTGGCGCCATGGGCGTCCACATCGCCGAACTGGTAATTGATCGTCATTCTATGCTCTCCTAAATCTCACCTAGAGTACGCATCCATCACTGCGCTGAGGCTGATTAGCTGCTGTGAGTTCACTGTAAGGCTAGGGGTTCCTGTTCGTCGTGGTTAGTGGCGTGAACCGGCTGGTTGCGCGGCCGGTGGGGCACGTTCATGATGTTGCGGGATACCTATTTTCGCCGGGCCTAATTGTGCGTGCGGCCGCACGTTATCCGGCGGCCGGCGGGCGTGCGACGAAGGTAGGACGGAAGCCATACTGCGGGATGGCGCGCCCATACGCTTGTCCGCCCACGGCTCCGACCGGCATCCCGGGCATTCCGGCCGCCATCGCCGGCGGCGGCACCATGGGTGTGCCGCCCAGCGCGGAGGCTAGTGGGCCGGCCAGTGGTGCGGGCGCCGTCCAGCTGGGCGGTACCGACAACGCGCCGATCGCCGGTGCGTGCCCCAGGCCCGCCGAGACCGCGCCGCCGAGACCACCGAGGCCGCCGGCGGGGCCTGTGAGGGTCTCACCGAGCGCACCCGTGGCGGCCTGGCCCGCGGCGTTGCCCACCGCGTCCCCCGCGGCTTGCGCACCCAACAGCCCCAAGAACGGGGCCATCGTGTTGCTCGGCATGTAGAACCCGGACGAGAAGATGGTGTTCCAAAGGTTTGCGTTGGGGCCCCACTCATTCCAGATGCCGGCCAGGGTCGGCGACTCAGACGTGGACCCGGTCAGCAGCAGATCGCCAATCCCGTCAAGCCCGCCGCACGTCGACGGCGACGTCAGCCCCTGCAGCGTGGTGGGCAGCGCGGACATCAGCTGGGACAGCGTGCCCTGCTGGGTCCCGGCCGGGGTCGCGGCGGCTTGCACCACCGCGGCGGACTGGGCGGTGAGCCCGCTCGAGCTGGTGGCCTGCGGCGGCTCACCGAACTGGCTTAGCTGGGTGGCTCCTGCCGAGGAGGCGGCGTAACCGTACATCGCTGCGGCGTCCTGCGCCCACATTTGCGCGTACTGAGCCTCGGTGGCCGCGATCGCCGGGGTGTTTTGACCCAAGACGGTTAGTGGCGATCAGCGTCATCAGCTGGGCACGGTTGGCCGCGATCACCGGCGGGGGAACCGTGGCGGCGAACGCGGTCTCGTAGGCCGCCACGGCGGCCTCGGCCCGCTCGGCGGTGGTGCTCAACCACGCCACGTAGGGCGTGGCCGCAGCTGCCATCGCCGCCGAGGCCGGGCCGTGCCATTCTTCGCCGGTCAGCGTCGAAAGCACCGCGCCGTAGGACAGCGCGGTGGAATGCAACTCCGCGGCCAGCCCATTCCAGGCCGATGCGGCAGCCAGCATCGGGCCCGAACCCGCCCCGGAATACATGCGACTGGAGTTGACTTCGGGCGGAAGCATCGCGAAGTCCAGTGCTGCGGTCATCGTGGGCCTCCCGCATTCTGCGCGGCCAGCGCCGATCCGACCCCGGTCAACCGACTGGCTGCCGCGGCCAACGCTTCCGGATGCGCAATGACAAACGACATCGGACTTCTCCTCACGGAAAGAGACCGACCCGGGCGCGGCTACTTTGCGCGCACTCCCCTGGCGAACCCGCGAAGCGCAGACGTGCGGACGGCGTCCGTCGGGCAGGCCGATTCAGACTGTGCGAAAGGGGCCGGGGTCGGATCGCAACGAAATGGTCGTCGATCTGGAATACGGACTATCGCCGGGACTCATTTCGCTCTCACCTCCTCACGGCCAGGGCACACGGGGATGCCATACCTTGCACATGGGGAGAGGGACCCAGGCTCGAAGCCCGGACGCCGCACCCCTCTCGTCAGAGTTTCGGCACCGAAAAAGCGCATGTGGATGACGCGTCGCGGGAAGCGACCTGAACCAACTCGCGAAAGACGAGCCATTCCGGCTCTGGGCGGCTGTGGACATTCGATGTGAGGGGCCCGTTTTCCTGCAGGGCGATCGGCCAGCGGCCGCGGAGGCTTACGTCGTCTTCTTCTCGGCCACCGCCGCCTGCAGGCCTTCGGCCAGGTCGTCGCCGGTCAACTCCTTGAACCGGCGCAGTTGGACCTCGCTGAATTCCGTGAGATCGCTGGCCAGCACCGCATCGAGGTCTTCGTCGTCCAGGCGGAAACTACGGTGATCGCGGGCCTTTTCGACCACGTTGCGAACGAAACCGGCGTTGCCGAGCGTGTCGATGCCGCGGATCAGGTCGCCGTCTTCGGAATAGCTCTCGTCGAGGTAGAACTTGGTGTACGACGGCAACAACACCTCGGCCGATTCGTCGGTGATGACGTCCTCGTTCTCCTGTCCCATCAGTTTGGTGAGTGCGACGAGCTCCTCCGGGGTGTAGCTGAAGAACTCGATCACGGTCGAAAACCGCCGTCGCAGGCCCTGATTCACCTCGAGCATCTTGTCCATGGCCTTGGCGTAACCGGCACCGAAGACCACCAGCTCGTCGCGATGGTTTTCCATATACAGCAGCAGCGTGTTGATGATCGCGTTGCCGTAGGGGTCGCCCTGGGAGTAGCCCTTCTCGTGCAGGGTGTGCATCTCATCGAAGAAGACGGCCCCGCCCAACGCTCCCTCGAGCATCTCCTCGGTGTTCTTCTCGGCGTCGGCCATGTACCGGCCCAACAGCTTGGTGCGGCTGGTCTCCACCACCAACGGCTTGCGCAGCACGGTCAACCCGCACAGCTGTTTGGTGAAGGCCCGCGCCACCGACGTCTTGCCGGTTCCGGGCGGCCCCAGCAGCAACGTGTGGCGCGATGTCACCGGCACCGGGAGACCCATCTTGGCGCGGGCAAGGTTCACCTTCGTCGTCGACTTGATGAGCTTGATTTCCCGTTTGGCTCGTTCCATGCCCAGCATCGCGTTGAGCTCGGCGTCCCCTTCGGCCAGATATTTGGCGGCCTCCTGGGCGTGCCGGGCGGCCTCCGTCTGCGCGCGGGTCGGGGCGCTGTCCGGATCCCACGGGTCGGTGCGGGCCTCGATCGTTTCCGGGTCGGTCAGCACCAGCCGATAGTTGGGGTTGTCCAGCGCTTCCCGGGCCGGGGTGAACTTCGGATCCCGCGAATACACCCGGCGCAACAGCTCGACGGCCTCCTCCTCGCGGCCGACGTGCCGCAGGCACATGCCCTGGGTGTACAGGGCGATGTTGGCCGCCCCCGGCACCCGGTCACCCTCGACGGCGTCCTGGCCGCGCCGGAAGGCCTCTTCGAAGACCCCCAGTGACGCCAGCGCGGTGGTCGCCATCGCCGCGCCCGCGGCCTTCAGTTCGGGGTGTCGCCACGTCGTTCCCTCGGGAAATTGGGCGAGCACGTCGGGCCAGCGTCCGGTGCGGAAGTACAGCACGCCCCGCACGTAGTTGACCACCTCCTCGTCGAAAGGGTGGCGGGGATCGATGCCCTCGAGCAGTTTCGCCGCTTCCTCGTAGCGTTTCGCCTCGGCGAGCACGGCGGCGTAAGCGCACGCCAGCGATTCCACGCTGGTGATTGCCAGCCGCAGAAAGAGCCCATCGGAGACCTCGGGCCGGAACTGCAGATCGGTGACCCCGAGGCGGCGGGTTTCCCAACCGAACGTCCTGACCGCCGCCCACGCGCCGCCGAGCACGTCGAGGCTCTGCTCGCCCGCCAACACCCGCGCGAGCCAGGCATCGCACATGCCGGGATCAAGGGTGGTCGCCGTGTTGAACATTTGCGACGCCACCTGCGGATTGTGGCTGGGCTGTAGCCCGTTGACCGAGATCCCCGATGCCAACAGGCCGGCGACCATCGCGTTACGGGCGTCTTCGGCGGTCGATTGCGAGCGCGTCATTGCGCCGCGGGCACGCTCGCTGAGCTCTCCCGCACCTGGCCGACCGACAGCACCACATCATCGTCGTCGAGCAACCCTCGGCCGGGTATGACCAGGAGCGGGCGAGCCGTCGGGGCGGGCAAGCTGGCGCGCACCGCCGCCAGCTGGCGGCCGGTGAGCCGGTTGAGTCCCGACGATATTTGCCTCGGCAGCCGGCCGTCGCTGTGGTAGCGCACCCAGGCCGACAGCTGGGGCACGCCGTCGCCAGAGGCGAGCCGGATCGTGATCACGGTAGCCCCGACGTCCGGCAGCAACAGCTCCTCGAAGGTCTCGGTGGTGATGTCCGACGGTGTCAACCAGAAGCTGGTCGCGAACCCGTTGAAGTGCTTGAGGTGCCGCCATCCCGGGCGGCTCCAGGTCGGTTCCAGATCGGCCAGCACGGCGCTGTCGACCTCGGCGAGCTCGTCGGCGGTCAGTGGCCTGGCCGCACACGTTTGTCCATCGAGATCTTGGGCGAGC